>NZ_JACARC010000034.1:38031-314488 GCF_013386825.1 Pseudomonas sp. IPO3778 | reverse complement strand
TGCTGCTGCGAAACCAGCCGCCAAGCCAGCCGCAAAACCTGCTGCTGCCAAGCCCGCTGCTGCAAAACCAGCAGTCAAGCCAGCCGCCGCCAAGCCTGCACCGGCCAAACCAGCGACTCCAGCTGCCAAGCCTGCGACCCCGGCTGCACCTGCTGCCAGCACCGCCGCCCCAACCGCACCGGCCAGCAGCACGCCTGCTCCGGCAGCGCCAAGCGTCACCCCAACCAGCGCTTCCTAAGTGCCGGTGACCGCGGCGCGCAGCTGATGCAGCGCGTCGTGGTCAAGGTTGGCGGCTCCGGCCGTCAGTCCTTCAAGCCATGCTTGATCGTTCACCTCGGCCATCGGCCAATGCTGCGCCACGCCTTCCAATCGCGATAACAGCAGCCGTTCGGCTTCCAGCTCCAGTGCCTTGACCCGCTCCCGTAACGCGCCCAGCTCAGCATCGTGCTGCGCCATGGCCCTCCATTGCGTGCGTACGTGCCGCAGCGGCGCGACCACATCGGCCTGCCACGGCCCGGCGATCTGCCGCAGTGCCTGCAAACGCGTCGGTTCCGGCGCCACTCCCCGTCGCTCCAGCCACAACCCGCACAACACCATGCACACATCAGCCCCTTGGGCTTGCAAGCGCAGGCAAGCGTCCTCGGCACCCGGGCGGGCGTAAGTCGAAAGGGCAAAGCTCCACAGGTCAGCGCACATATTCACACCCAAGCCAGCGGCCAACGAAGCTGGTAGACTCCGCCGCCATTATGATCCGACTTCAAAGCCTAACATTACAGCGTGGCCCGCAACGTCTTCTCGAAGACGCCGAGCTGACCCTGCACGCCGGTCACAAAGCCGGCCTGATCGGTGCCAACGGCGCCGGCAAATCCACGCTGTTCGCCTTGCTGCTGGGTGAGCTGACGCCCGACTCCGGGAATTGTCTGCTGCCGGCCGACTGGCGCATCGCCCACATGCGCCAGGAGATCGACACCCTGGACCGCATTGCGATCGACTACGTGCTCGATGGCGACCTGCGCCTGCGCCAGGTGCAACACGACCTCGCCGAGGCCGAGAAAGCCCAGGACGGCGCCGCACAGGCCCGCCTGCACTCGGAGCTGGACAGTGCCGACGGCTACACCGCCGACGCCCGCGCCCGCAAGATGCTCGCCGGCCTGGGCTTTACCAACGAACAGATGGACCGCCCGGTCGCCGACTTCTCCGGCGGCTGGCGCATGCGCCTGAACCTGGCCCAGGCACTGATGTGCCCCTCGGACCTGTTGCTGCTCGATGAGCCGACCAACCACCTGGACCTCGATGCGATCCTGTGGCTGGAAGACTTCCTGAAAAGCTACCCGGGCACCTTGCTGCTGATTTCCCACGACCGGGATTTCCTCGACGCCGTGGTCGACAACATTGCCCACGTCGACCAGAAGAAAATCACCCTGTACCGCGGTGGCTACAGCGCCTTCGAGCGTGCGCGCGCCGAGCGTATGGCCCAGCAACAGCAAGCCTACGAGAAGCAACAGGCGCAACGGGCGCACATGGAAAGCTACATCGCCCGGTTCAAGGCCCAGGCCACCAAGGCCCGTCAGGCCCAGAGCCGGATCAAGGCGCTGGAGCGCATGGAAGAACTGTCGGCGGCCCACGTCGATTCACCGTTCGACTTTGTGTTCCGCGAGTCGGTGAAAATCTCCAGCCCGCTGCTCGACCTGTCCGACGCCCGCCTGGGCTATGGCGACAAGACCATCCTTGAGAAGGTCAAGTTGCAGCTCACCCCCGGCGCACGAATCGGCCTGCTGGGCCCCAATGGCGCGGGCAAGTCGACCCTGATCAAAAACCTCTCGGGCGAATTGCAGCCTTTGGCCGGTCGCTTGGTGCGCGGTGAGAACCTGGTTGTGGGCTACTTCGCCCAGCATCAGCTGGACTCCCTCGACGCCAAGGCCAGCCCGTTGCTGCACCTGCAGCGCCTGGCGCCGACCGAACGCGAACAAACCCTGCGAGACTTCCTCGGTGGTTTCGACTTCCGTGGCGCGCGCATCGACGAGCCGGTGCTGAACTTCTCCGGGGGTGAAAAGGCTCGCCTGGCCCTGGCGCTGATCGCCTGGGACCGGCCAAACCTATTGCTGCTCGACGAACCCACCAACCACCTCGACCTGGAAATGCGCCTGGCGCTGACCATGGCCCTGCAGGAATTCAGCGGCGCGGTGTTGGTGGTGTCTCACGATCGTCACTTGCTCAAGAGCACCACGGATAACTTCCTGCTGGTAGCTGACGGCAAGGTCGAGGAATTCGACGGCGACCTGGAAGACTACGCACGCTGGCTGTCGGACTACCGCCTGCGCAACGCGCCGGTCAGCAATACGCCGGTCAACCCGGACAAGACCGACAAGAAAGCCCAGCGCCAGGCCGCGGCTGCGTTGCGCCAGCAACTGGCCCCGCACAAGCGTGAGGCCGACAAGCTGGAAGCCGAGCTGGGCAAAATCCACGAGAAGCTGGCCAAGATCGAAACCAGCCTCGGCGACAGCGCCGTGTACGAGCCGGCCCGCAAGGATGAATTGCGCGACCTGCTGGCCGAACAGGCCAAGCTCAAGGTGCGTGAAGCGCAGTTGGAGGAGACCTGGATGGAAGCCCTCGAATTGCTGGAATCCTTGCAAGCGGAGTTGGAGGCGCTGTCCTGATGGACGCGCTGCAACTGCCGCTGCCGGCCCAATGGATCGCGCCGATCTGGGTGGCCCTGCAGATTCTGCTGATCCTGCTGGCCGGTTACTTCGCCCAGCGTTTTGTCGCCAAATGCCTGAACCGTCTGGGGGAGCGTTACCCGTTCCCGCCGCAGTTGCTGATGCCCCTGCGCGGTGGCCTGCGCTGGCTGATCATGGGCAGTGCGCTGATCTTTGTGCTGGAGCGCCTGGGCGTTTCTGCCACGGTGCTGTGGACGGCGTTGTCGGGCTTTGTGGCGGTGGCGGCGGTGGCGTTTTTCGCCATGTGGTCGGTGCTGTCCAACCTGCTGTGCGCCATTCTGATTTTCACCGTCGGACCGTTCCGCCTGGGCGATGTGGTGGAGTTGGTTGATACCGTCGACAAGCCTGGCGTCAAAGGTCGGGTGGTGGCGATCAACCTGCTCTACACCACACTGATCGAAGTGGAAGAGGCCGGGACGGGCAGCGTCATGGTGCAAGTGCCCAACAGTCTGTTTTTCCAGCGCTCGGTACGCCGTTGGCGCGGCAGCGATGTGCTGCCTTGACCTGTGGCGAGGGAGCTTGCTGTGGCGAGGGAGCTTGCTCCCGTTGGAGTGCGTAGCGCTCCCGTTTTTTTGGGGCCGCTACGCAACCCAACGGGAGCAAGCTCCCTCGCCACAAAGGCCCAGACCAAAATTTTTGTAGCCATTTCTCGGGCAGCAGCGTTAGTTTAGAAAGTTCAACAAACTCAGCTCTGAGGTGTGTATGGCACTCGACACATGGCTGGCCTTTTTCCTGGCCAGTTGGGTCATCAGTCTCTCTCCTGGCGCCGGCGCCATTGCGTCGATGTCCAGCGGCCTGCAATACGGTTTCCTGCGCGGCTACTGGAATGCCCTGGGCCTGCAACTGGGCCTGGCGATGCAAATCGCCGTAGTTGCCGGAGGCCTGGGCGCAATTCTCGCGGCTTCCTCGGCCGCTTTCTACGCGATCAAATGGTTTGGCGTGGCGTACTTGGTGTACCTGGCCATCAAGCAATGGCGCGCGCTGCCTACCGACCTTAGCGATGACGCGGCGATTCGCCCGATCGGCAAGCCGATGGCGATGATGTTCCGTGGGTTCCTGGTCAACGCCAGTAACCCCAAGGCCCTGGTGTTCATGCTGGCGGTGCTGCCGCAGTTCGTGAACCCGCAGGCGCCGTTGCTGAACCAATACCTGATCCTGGGCGCGACCATGATCTGCGTGGACATGATCGTGATGGCCGGCTACACCGGGCTGGCCTCGAAAGTGTTGCGCCTGTTGCGCACACCCAAGCAGCAGAAGCGCATGAACCGTACGTTTGCCGGGTTGTTCGTCGGCGCCGCCGGCTTCCTGGCCAGCCTGCATCGCGCGACGGCGTAACTGACGAAACCGGATCAAAACTGTGGGAGCAGGCAAGCCAACTCCCACAGTTTGTTTGGTGTTGCCTGGCCCCTTATCCAAAATCTCCCGGTATTGCCCCCGCCCAGTCACTAACGCCTTGAGTCAAACGTCTTAACGTTAAACAATATGTTACTTCTTGTTTACCTTTGAGATTCATTGATGATTTCCCCCTCCCGTTTTCTGGCCTGGCTGGTGTTGCCGGCAATCATGTCGTGCAGCTTCAACCTGCTGGCCGCCACTGCCGAGGGCGCACCCCAGGCCCTGCATTTACTGGATTACATCGGCGCGGACTACCCGCCGACGGTGGAGGCAGGCAAGGTCATCGATGATTCTGAATACCGCGAACAGGTGGAGTTTCTCGGGGTTTTGCAGGGTTTGGTGGCTCAATTGCCGGAAAAGCCCGAGCGCGCTGAGCTGATCAAGGGCGTGGATGAGCTGCTGGCAGCCGTCACCACCCATCAGGATGGCGCGGCGGTTGCCCGCCAGGCCCGGCAATTGGGCGCCAAGCTGGCGGTGGCGTATGAAGTCAGCCAGGCCCCGGCCATAACTCCAGACCCGACGCGTGGCGCACCGCTTTACGCCCAGAACTGCTCGGTGTGCCACGGTGCCGCCGGCGCCGGCGATGGCCCCGCAGGCGTCGGTATGACCCCGCCGCCCGCCAACCTGCGGGATGCTGCGCGCCTCGACCGTTTAAGCCTCTATGCGATCTACAACACCCTTGGGCTGGGTGTGGAAGGCACCGACATGCCGTCTTTCGCCGATCAACTGGACGACCGTCAGCGCTGGGACCTGGCTACCTACATCGCCGGCTTCACCGCTGACCCGGCTACAGCGAAAAGCGAAAAGTCCTTCAACCTCGCCGACCTCGCGCGCCAGACCCCCAATGAAGTGCTGGCCGCCGAAGGCCCGGACGCCGTTGCCACCTTTCGTGCCCAGCGCGCCCAACCGCCGCAGGTCAAGCGTGGCCCGGCGCAGCTACTCGATTACACCGCTGCCACCCTGGACAAAAGCCTTGCTGCTTTCCGTAATGGCGAGCATGAGCAGGCCTACGACCTCTCGGTAGCGGCTTATCTGGAAGGGTTTGAGCTGGTTGAAAGCTCCCTCGACAACGTCGACGCCAACGTACGCAAGGACACCGAAAAGGCCCTGATGGCCTACCGGCAGTCGTTGCAGGACGGCTTGCCGATCGAGCAAGTGCAGCAGCGCCTGGACGTGGCCAAGGGCAAACTCACCGAATCCGCCGGCCTGCTGGGCAGCGATGGCCTGAGTTGGTCCCTGAGCTATATCTCCGGTTTGCTGATCCTGCTGCGCGAAGGCCTGGAAGCGATTCTGGTGCTGGCGGCGATCCTCGCCTTCCTGCGTAACACCGGCCAGCAATCGGCGGTGCGCAGCGTGAACGTCGGTTGGGGCCTGGCGCTGCTGGCCGGGCTGGCGACCTGGGCCCTGGCGGCGTATGTGATTGACGTCAGCGGCGCCCAGCGCGAGCTGCTGGAAGGTTGCACGGCGCTGTTTGCCAGCGTCATGGTGCTGTGGCTCGGGGTGTGGATGCACGACCGGCGCCACGCGGCGGCCTGGCAGGACTACATCAAGAGCAGCCTGGTGGGCGGTGGCGGGCGTTTCGGCTTTGCCATGCTGGCGTTCTTCTCGGTGTACCGCGAGCTGTTCGAAGTGATCCTGTTCTACGAAACCCTGTGGCTCCAGGCTGGCCCTGCCGGGCACAACGCGGTATTGGCCGGCGGCGCCACGGCGCTGGTGCTGTTGGTAGGCCTGGCCTGGGTAATTCTGCGGGGCTCGGCAAAACTGCCGCTGGCGCTGTTCTTCGGCATCAACGCCGCGCTGCTGTGCGCGCTGTCGGTGGTGTTCGCCGGGCATGGCGTCAAGGCGTTGCAGGAAGCCGGGATCTTCGGCACCCGGCCCGTGGCGTTCTTTGACTTCGATTGGCTGGGCATCCACGCCGACGCGTATTCGTTGAGCGCCCAAGCCGTGGCTATCCTGGCGATTGTGGTGCTGTACGGCCGCAGCCGGCTGGCTGAAAAACGCCGCGTGGTGGCCTAGCCATGCGCGTGTGGATCGATGCCGACGCCTGCCCGCGGGCGGCCAAGGACCAAGTGGTGAAGTTCGCCCTCAAGCGCCAGTTCGAAGTGGTGCTGGTGGCCGGCCAGAGCCAGATCAAGCCGAGCTTCTCGTGTGTGAAGCTGATCGTGGTGCCCAGCGGCCCGGACGCGGCCGATGACTACCTGGTGGAACACGCGGTGCCTGGCGAATTGGTGATCTGCAGCGATGTGCCCCTGGCCGACCGTTTGGTGAAGAACGGCGTGGCGGCGCTGGACCCGCGAGGCAAGGAGTTCAGCCCGCAGAACATGAGCGAACGGCTGGCGGTGCGTAACCTGTTCACCGATCTGCGTGAGCAAGGCCAGATGGGCGGCGGCCCGCCGCCCCATGGGGACAAGGAGAAGCAGGCGTTTGCCAACTCACTGGATCGGATTCTGACCCGGCTGATGAAGGCCTAATCGTTCTCGTGGGTCAGTTCCAGTACCCGGTCTACCAGCTTGTTGATGCCTGAAGCCACCTCGCTGATGCGCTTGCCCAGCATGTAGGCCGGGGTGCTCACCAGCTTGCGGGCCTTGTCTTCGACGATGTCGTCGACCGCGCATTCCTGGTGGGTGGCGCCCATTTTGTCCATGGCGGCCGCGGTGTCGGCATCGTTGCCGATGGTGCAGGTCACGCCCGGGCCATAGATCTTCGCCGCCAGGGCCGGCGAGATGCAGATCAGCCCGACTGGCTTGCCTGCTTCGGCAAAGGCTTCGGCCAGTTCCAGCACTTGCGGGTTGACGCTGCACCCGGCGCCTTCCACCGCGAAATTCGACAGGTTTTTTGCCGAGCCAAACCCACCGGGCACGATCAGTGCGTCGAAATCCTCGGCGTTGGCCTCCTGGATGTCCTTCACCTCGCCCCGGGCAATGCGCGCCGACTCCACCAGCACATTGCGCGACTCGGGCATTTCCTCGCCCGTCAGGTGGTTGATCACATGCAACTGGGCAATATCCGGCGCAAAACACTGCACTTCAGCGCCGCGCTGGTCCAGGCGCAGCAGGGTGATCACGCTTTCATGAACCTCGGCGCCGTCGTACACGCCACAGCCGGAAAGGATCACTGCAATCTTTTTGCTCATGGGCATTTCTCCTGATTCATGGCGTTAAATGTCTACTCATTTGTCACTCATTGCCAATGGGATATCCAGCCGCTACACCTACTCTAGATGTAACAATAATTGACCGGACTTGCCCATGAACTTCGTCCCTTACGCGGTACCGTTTTTCATTGCCTTGATCGTGGTCGAGCTGCTGGCCGACTACCGGCGCGGCCAACGCAATTACCGGGTGGCCGACGCCATCAACAGCCTCAGCGCCGGCGTGCTGTCCACCACCACCGGGCTCTTGACCAAGGGTGTGGGCATTCTTACCTACGCTTTCGCCCTCAAGCACCTGGCGATCATTGAGCTGTCGGCCCAGAGCGTCTGGACCTGGGTGTTTGCCTTTGTCTTCTATGACTTCTGTTACTACTGGCTGCACCGCATGGGCCATGAGCGCAACATCCTCTGGGCTGCGCACTCGGTGCATCACCAGAGCGAGGACTACAACCTCAGCACCGCCTTGCGCCAGACCAGCACCGGCTTCCTGCTGAGCTGGATCTTCTACCTGCCGCTGGCCGTGCTGGGCGTGCCGCTGGTGGTGTTTATCAGCGTGGCGTCCCTCAACCTGCTGTATCAATTCTGGGTGCATACGCGCCATGTGCCCAAGCTCGGCTGGTACGAGTGGTTCTTCGTCACGCCGTCCAATCACCGGGCCCACCATGCACAGAACGCCCTGTACATGGATCGCAACTACGGCGGGGTGTTCATTATTTGGGACCGCCTGTTTGGCTCCTTCCAGGAAGAAGACGATAACGAACCGGTGATCTTTGGCGTGACCACGCCATTGGCCAGTTGGAACCCGCTGTGGGCCAACCTGCAGTTTTATGCCCAGCTGTGGAGTGATGCGCGGCGTACCGAAAACCGGTGGGACAAGCTGCGCATCTGGTTCATGCGCACCGGCTGGCGCCCGGCGGATGTGGCGGCGAAGTACCCGATGGCCAAGCCGGACTTGAGCCAGTTCCGTAAATTCGAGGTGCCGCTGGAGGGGCGCCAACAGATTTACGTCGCCCTGCAGTTTGCCGCGTACGTGGGGTTTGGCAGCTATTTGATGAATTTCGGCGAGGGTTTGCCGACCGCGGCCCTCGTGTTGGGCTGGAGTGCGATGGCGTTGGGGTTGTTCACCCTGGGGGTGGCTTTGGAGAATCGCCCGTGGGCGTTGAAGGCTGAGCTGGTGCGCCTGGCGCTGAATGTGCCACTGGTGTGGCTGGCACCGCTGGTGGGGCTGTGGCCGGCCAGCTCGTTGGGCTGGCTGGGCCTGGTCAGTTACAGCTTGCTCAGCGGCATCGGCCTCTACTGTTGCAGAGACCGGCTTACTCGACTGGCGTCGTAGGCTTCTCGGTCTTTTCCGGTTCGCCTGCCGCCAGGCGGACCTTTTCAGCGGCGCACGCTTCACGGGTCAGGCGGGCGTTCTTGATGCGCCGGCGCAGCCACAAGCCCAGGCCCAGCACCAGCAGGGCGCCCAGCACCCACAGCTCATACTTCTTGACGCTGCCCAGCATGCCTTCCAGTACCGCGCCGAAATGGTAAGCCGCAGCGCCCAGCGCAGCGGCCCACACGGCCGCGCCAATCCCGTTCAGCAACAGGTATCGACCCGGCGGGTAGCCCGACAGGCCAATGGCCACGGGCATCACCGTGCGCAAACCGTAGACAAACCGGAAGCTCAGCACCCAGATGTCCGGGTGTTTGCGGATATGTTCCAGCGCTCGGTCGCCCAGCAGTTGCCAGCGTGGCTTGCGTGCCAACAGTTTGCGGCCGTGCTTGCGCCCCAGGAAATACCACAGCTGGTCGCCGGCGTAGCTGCCGCAGAAGGCAACGACCACCACCAGGTTGATATCCATGTATCCACGGAACGCCAGGAAGCCTGCGAGAACCAGAATGGTTTCGCCTTCGAAAAAGGTGCCTAGGAACAGCGCAAAGTAGCCGAAGTCATGCAGAAATTGTTGAAGCATGGTTTGGGTGCTGGCGAAATGAACGCGCAGCCTACGCCTTCGTGAACATTCATGAAAGTATCGAGATGTGTCACGAAGTGAACAATTCCTACATAAACGACGAATGCGACTACGGGTCGCATGCCCGTCGCCTTACATGGGATGAGCTAACCACAACTGTAATTCCTTCGTCATAATGGCCGCTTATAACTGTCACGCTCGCCCGTCAAGCCGGGCTCAGGAGTCTGCCGTGAGCTTTACCCCCGCCAACCGCCTGTTTCCCGCCACCCGTTTGCGTCGCAACCGTCGTGATGATTTTTCACGTCGCCTGGTGCGAGAAAACGTCCTGACGGTGAATGATCTGATCCTGCCAGTGTTTGTGCTGGACGGTGAAAATCGTCGGGAAGCGGTGGCGTCGATGCCGGGCGTGGAGCGGTTGACCATTGATTTGCTGCTCGAAGAGGCCGCGAACTGGGTTGAGCTGGGGATTCCTGCGCTGGCGCTGTTCCCGGTCACGCCGTCCGGACTCAAGTCCCTGGACGCCGCCGAAGCCTGGAACCCGGACGGTATCGCCCAGCGCGCCACCCGTGCCTTGCGCGAACGCTTTCCGGAGCTGGGGGTGATTACCGATGTGGCCCTGGACCCGTTCACCACCCACGGTCAGGATGGCATTCTGGACAAAGAAGGCTATGTTCAGAACGACATCACCGTTGATGCGCTGGTCAGGCAGGCCTTGTCCCACGCCGCCGCAGGCGCCCAGGTGGTGGCACCGTCAGACATGATGGACGGCCGCATCCAGGCGATTCGCGAGGCCCTGGAGCTGGCCGGCCACGTTAACGTACGAATCATGGCCTACTCGGCCAAGTACGCCAGCGCCTATTACGGCCCGTTCCGCGATGCGGTGGGCTCGGCGCTGAACCTGGGCAAGGCCAACAAGGCCTCGTACCAGATGGACCCGGCCAACAGCCACGAAGCCCTGCACGAAGTGGCGGCAGACCTGGCCGAAGGCGCCGATATGGTCATGGTCAAGCCCGGGATGCCGTACCTCGACATCCTTTATCGGGTCAAAGATGAATTCAAGGTGCCGACCTTTGTCTATCAGGTCAGCGGTGAATACGCCATGCACATGGCCGCGATCCAGAATGGTTGGTTGAGTGAAGGGGTGATTCTTGAATCCCTGACTGCCTTTAAACGTGCGGGTGCCGATGGCATCCTGACTTACTTCGCCGCCCGCGCCGCCCAATTGCTTAGAGAGCAACACTAGCCCTCACAGGAACACTCGATGAATACCGAAGGACTCACAGAAGTTGCCGTAAAAGACGCTCACCCGGTGGTTGAACAGGTCACCGAGACCCCGCCGGAGCTGGAGCCGGCGCCGCCGGCCGTGGTCGCCGAAACCCCAGCCGCTGCACCGGCGCCGGTGGTTGCGATTACCAACCTGGATGACAGCAGCCTGTACATCCATCGCGAGCTGTCACAACTGCAATTCAACATCCGCGTGCTGGAACAGGCGCTGGATGAGTCCTACCCGTTGCTGGAGCGGTTGAAGTTCCTGCTGATCTTCTCCAGCAACCTGGACGAGTTCTTCGAGATTCGCGTCGCCGGCCTTAAAAAGCAGATCACCTTCGCCCGTGAACAAGCCGGTGCCGACGGCCTGCAACCTCATCAGGCCCTGGCTCGCATCAGCGAACTGGTGCACGGCCATGTGGACCGCCAATACGCGATCCTCAACGACATTCTGCTGCCGGAACTGGAAAAACATCAGGTCCGCTTCATCCGTCGCCGCTACTGGACCACCAAGCTCAAGACTTGGGTGCGCCGTTTCTTCCGCGATGAAATCTCGCCGATCATCACCCCGATCGGTCTCGACCCGACGCACCCGTTCCCGCTGCTGGTGAACAAAAGCCTGAACTTCATCGTCGAGCTGGAAGGTATTGATGCCTTCGGTCGCGACTCGGGCCTGGCGATCATCCCGGCGCCGCGCTTGCTGCCACGGATCATCAAGGTACCGGAAGAGGTGGGGGGCGCTGGCGATAACTATGTATTCCTTTCGTCGATGATCCACGCCCACGCCGATGACCTGTTCCAGGGCATGAAAGTCAAGGGCTGCTACCAGTTCCGCCTGACCCGTAACGCCGACCTGGCGCTGGACTCCGAAGACGTCGAAGACTTGGCCCGTGCCCTGCGCGGTGAGCTGTTCTCCCGTCGCTACGGCGATGCGGTACGCCTGGAAGTGGCAGACACCTGCCCGAAACACCTGTCCGACTACCTGCTCAAGCAGTTCAACCTGAGCGAGACCGAGCTGTATCAGGTCAATGGCCCGGTGAACCTCACGCGCCTGTTCAGCATCACCGGCCTGGACAGCCACCCGGAGCTGCAATACACGCCGTTCACCCCGCAGATCCCGAAACTGCTGCAAAACAGCGAGAACATCTTCAGCGTCGTGAGCAAGCAGGACATCTTGCTGCTGCACCCGTTCGAGTCCTTCACCCCGGTGGTCGACCTGCTGCGCCAGGCGGCCAAGGACCCGCACGTGCTGGCTGTACGCCAGACCCTGTACCGCTCCGGCGCCAACTCGGAAATCGTCGATGCGCTGGTAGATGCCGCGCGTAACGGCAAGGAAGTGACGGCGGTGATCGAACTGCGGGCGCGGTTCGACGAAGAGTCCAACCTGCAACTGGCCAGCCGCCTGCAAGCGGCGGGTGCGGTGGTGATCTACGGTGTGGTGGGCTTCAAGACCCACGCCAAGATGATGCTGATCCTGCGCCGTGAAGCCGGTGAGATCGTGCGTTACGCCCACTTGGGCACCGGCAACTACCACGCCGGCAACGCCAAGCTCTACACCGACTACAGCTTGCTGACCTCCGACGACGCCTTGTGTGAAGACGTCGGCAAGCTGTTCAGCCAGTTGATTGGCATGGGCAAGACGCTGCGCATGAAGAAGCTGCTGCACGCGCCGTTCACCCTGAAGAAGGGCATGCTCGACATGATTGCCCGCGAGACCCAGTTCGCCCTGGAAGGCAAACCGGCGCACATCATCGCCAAGTTCAACTCGCTGACCGATCCGAAGATCATCCGCGCGCTGTACAAGGCCAGCCAGTCGGGCGTGCGTATTGACCTGGTGGTGCGAGGCATGTGCTGCCTGCGTCCGGGTATCGCCGGGGTTTCCCATAACATCCACGTGCGTTCGATCATCGGGCGCTTCCTGGAGCACACGCGGGTGTTCTACTTCCTCAATGGTGGCGAGGAGCAGATGTTCCTTTCCAGTGCCGACTGGATGGAGCGCAACCTCGACAAGCGTGTGGAGACGTGCTTCCCGGTGGAAGGCAAGAAGCTGATCATGCGGGTCAAGAAGGAGCTGGAGAGTTACCTCACCGACAACACCCACAGCTGGAGCCTGCAGTCGGATGGGCGCTACGTGCGCAACACGCCGACCGGCAACCAGAACCCGCGCAGCGCCCAGGCGACGTTGCTGGAGAAGCTGGGCAGCCCGATTCTGACGGTGAATTGAGGCTGGATTTGGCGGCATAAAAAAACGGCCCTTTCGAGGGCCGTTTTTTTTGGGGCGCATAGGCATCAACAGAGCAGGGGATGCTTTTGTGGTGAGGGGGCTTGTCCCCCGTTGGGCTGCGCAGCAGCCCCTGATCGCCCTGTCTGTCAGATTGGTTTTGCAGGTTTTGGGGCTGCTTCGCAGCCCAACGGGGGACAAGCCCCCTCGCCACAGTAGATCGTATCAGCGCACGTTCAGCGTAAACCCGACCCGCGTCAGCCATTCCGCTTCCTGGGCGAAATCCGCCTGGGTCAGTTGGTTTTCATCCAGCCAGTTCTTCGGGAACACTACGTCCAGGCTGTCGGCATTGGCGCGCAGGACCACCTGCGGCATTTCCTGGGTACCACGGATGTGGTGGAACAGGATCGCAAAGCGCAGCAGCGCACACAGGCGAATCAGCTTGATGCCCTCGGCGCCGAACTCGGCAAACTTGTCCCGGGGGATATTGCGGCGGTGCCCGCGTACCAGCAGCGCGAGCATCTGTTGGTCCTCGCGGGAGAAGCCCGCCAGGTCCGAGTGTTCGATCAGGTAGGCGCCGTGCTTGTGGTAATGGTAGTGGGCGATGTCCAGCCCCACTTCATGCACCTTGGCCGCCCAGCCCAGCAGTTCGCGCCAGACGCCGTCTTCCAGGTCCCAGTCCGCCGCAACCTGGTCGAAGGCATGCAGTGCCTTGCGTTCAACCCGCGCCGCCTGTTCCAGGTCGACGTGGTAACGCTCCATCAACGAGCTGAGGGTGCGCTCGCGCACGTCCTCGTGATGATGGCGGCCCAGCAGGTCGTACAGCACGCCTTCACGCAGGGCGCCGTCGCAGTGGTCCATGCGTTGCAGTTCGAGGGCGTCGAAAATCGCTTCGAGGATCGCCAGGCCCGCCGGGAAAATCGTGCGGCGGTCGGGCTTGATGCCGTCGAAGTCGATCTTCTCGGCATCTCCCAGCTTGAACAGTTTGCGCTTGAGCCAGGCCAGGCCTTCGGCGTTGACCTCGCCAGTGCCATGGCCGCCGGCCTTGAGTGCCAGGCCGATGGCGCGGATGGTGCCGGACGAACCGATGGCCTCATCCCAGGTCAGGCGGTGCAGGGCGTGCTCGATGCTCATGATCTCCAGCCGCGCCGCCGTGTAAGCCTGTGCGTAGCGGGCCGGGGTAATCTTGCCATCCTTGAAATAGCGTTGGGTGTAGCTCACGCAACCCATCTGCAGGCTTTCGCGCAGCAGCGGTTCAAAGCGTTGGCCAATGATGAACTCGGTACTGCCACCGCCGATGTCGGCCACCAGGCGCTTGCCGGGTGTGTCGGCCAGGGTGTGGGACACGCCGAGGTAGATCAGGCGTGCTTCCTCACGGCCGGAGATCACCTCTACCGGGTGCCCGAGGATCTCCTCGGCGCGACGGATGAACTCGCCACGGTTGCGGGCTTCCCGCAGGGCGTTGGTGCCCACGATCCGCACGGCGCCCGGGGGCATGCCGTTGATTAGTTGGGCGAAGCGCTTCAGGCAATCGAGTCCGCGCTGCATGGATTCTTCATTGAGCTGGCGCTCGTCGTCGATCCCGGCAGCCAGTTGCACTTTCTCGCCGAGCCGCTCAAGGATGCGGATTTCGCCGTTCTGGGCCTTGGCCACGACCATGTGAAAGCTGTTGGAGCCCAGGTCGATGGCGGCGATCAGGGACAGATTCTTGGCTTGGGATTGCGGCATGGTTAAGGGGTCTCGGTCGATAACCTCGCCATCGTGCCACGATCAACCGCTGACGCCAACGCGAAGTGCTCGGGGAATTTTCCCACCGGTGTCTTGGAGCAAAATTTGCGGGAAGTGTAGGGCGATTCTCGATATTCCTGGCGATTGGTCTTTAGGGCAGGAGGAATAATAGTTTTTTCTAATTTTAATAGGGTCTCCGAATATCCCTACATAGGTGGGTTATTTTGTTTTAGACGATAATTAAGTCAGGACTACTAGCGGGATGACTTAAGGGGACATTATTTTTTTACCGTTCTGACATTAGATAGGGCGCCGTCTCATTCTTTCTCTGGGTGTTAACGAGAGAGACTGTCACTCGGCGATTGTGCCGTGGTGTTATTTATTTGTGGTTCGCCTATCAAGGTTGATAGTTGTTGGGCACGGAGTTGCCCGGTGAACCCAGTGCACCTGATAACTTTCAGTGACAGGATGAACATGAAAAAACAATTTGGTTTGGCAATAGGTATCGTGTACCTGGCGGTAAGTGTTGGCGCTCAAGCAGATACAAGTGGCTCCGGGAACCTGAGGGTCATCGGCACCATTAAACCAGCGGCATGCACGGTAAGCCTCGGGGCCACCGGCGGCACTGTTGATTACGGCACGATCAATGCGTCGAACATTCCGACGTCCTCTTTCCTCCCCCTGCAAGAAAAGACGCTGCCCCTGAACGTCAACTGCGGTACGGCAGCGGCTCAGATGGCACTGTCCGTTACTGACACGCAGGCAGCCAGTACCGTGGCCGGTATCCTGGGAACCGGCTTTCCCGAGAGCCAGAACTTTGGTCTTGGCATGGTCGGGACCAACCGCACCGGCGGCTATTCGGTCAGGCTCTCCAGCTTGACCAGCGCCGGAACTGCTCTTTACCCGCTTAAAAGGACAAGCTCCGGCGGTGCCTGGCTCTACAGCAGTGACGGCCGGGTAGACAAGCATCCTTACCAACACTCCTGGAGCCGTAATACCAGCCCGACTCCAGCCTCGGTCACTTCAGTCACTGGCACTCTCGTAGTCAGGGCCGTTATCAATCGTGGCAGTGCGCTGGATCTCAGCAAAGACATTCCGTTGAATGGACTTGCCACGTTGGTCGTCACTCGGATCTAACTCTATAAACACGGCCAGCATTTGGCAGGCGGTAATGCACTGCGGCTTCGTGCTGGCTGTTTATATGCGCATATGTATTTTCTGGTGATTAATGGCACTTTATTTGTTTACGGGTAGCGCTCAATGAGTCGTCTTTCAAGCGCGGTTATTACCCTGTTCTGGTGTGGGAATTTGTTTCTTTGGATTAGTGGCGGTGCAATGGCGGATGGAATGGAGCCAGAAACATCCGTCGTTATTCTTTATGAAGAGAACGGTGAGGCGACGATCAACGTAAAAAATACGGATGCGGGTCCGGCTTTACTTCATTCGGTCATTCAAAATATTCCGGAAGATCCTGAACCGCTATTGATCGTTACACCCCCTATCGCCCGTGTCGAGCCTGGCGACACTCAGCTTGTGCGGTTTATCAGTACCTTGAAGGAGCCGCTCAAGACTCAGCGTTTGAAGCGCGTCACCTTTGAAGGCATTCCTCAGGTGCGCGCCGAAGGGCGCGCGACCATTGGCATTACCATTCGACAGGATTTGCCATTGATCTTGCATCCACAAGGCTTGCCGCGCCATCAAGAGCCCTGGAAGTTGCTGAAGTGGACGCTGCGGGGCAATCGGCTGACGGTTCATAACGACAGTGCTTACGTTGTGCGGATGGGACTGGAGGTGCACCTGCTGCCGTCGAGGCGCCCGGCGATATTGCCGCGTACCTATATCCTGCCTGGCGAGGTGTTATCGACCAGCGCCGGAGAGGGGGTGGCCCGGGTCAGCGGAGTCGAGATTCAACCGGCGACGGTTTACGGTTATTCGGCGACCGCCTACGAAGCCTCCATTGTTGTCGAGGCGGGTTGATCGGCTTATGAGAGATGCTGCTGATGCAAACTGTCTGGGCCTTTCTGCACCGCCCATGCGAACCTCGGTTTCCCGGGCCTGTATCGGCCTGGCAACGCTCTGGAGCCTTCCATTACAGGCGCTTGAGCTGGGGGAAGGTTTTGATCTCGCCGTTCTGTCTGCGAACGGAATCGACCCGAAGGTTGCCCAGTATTTTCGCAGCGCGGCGCGCTTTCGCGAGGGCGCACATGTGGTGGGGCTGCAGGTCAATGGCAACTCATTGGGCTTGGTAGAGGCGCGTTTCGATTACCAGGGACAGTTGTGTTTTACCCCGGCTCTGCTGGAAAAGGCCGGGTTAAGGGTGCCCACCGTCGTTCTTCGACAGGGCATTGCTCCCGATCAGGCGTGTCATGACTTTCTCGGCGAGTATCCTGCGACGATTATCAGGCTGCGCCCTGGCAGCGATGAGGTATCGCTGGTCGTTCCCACCCAGTCAATGCGGGAGCCCGAGTGGGATGCCGGGAGCTTTTCCCAAGGCGGATCGGCAGCCTTGTTCAATTACGACGTGCAGGGGGCCGAGGACCGCTTCAGCAGCGGCTCTTCCCGCTCCGTTTCGGCCTATACCGAGGCGGGATTCAATATCGGGAACTGGATTGTTCGCAGTCGCCAGTTCTATGTCTCCGACAATGGCAAGAGCAGCAGTGAGCATGTGAATGCATACGCTCAACGCGATCTTGCGCCCCTGAAGTCGACCTTCCAGGCCGGGCAAATTTCCAGCAACAACCCGGTGTTCGGCGGGTTACAGATGTCAGGTTTCCAGCTCTCGCCCGATGGCCGGTCGCGCAGTCCGGGTGGCAGCAGCAGTGTGGTGGTCGAAGGCTTGGCCCAAAACCCTTCCCGGGTTGAGGTGCGCCAGGCAGGGGTACTGATCCATACGACACTGGTACCGGAAGGCCCGTTTACATTGACCGGACTGTCATTGCTCAATGGCACCAGCGATCTTGAGGTCAGTGTCATGGGCACTCGCGGCAGCAGGCATAGCTTTACCGTGCCCGCCGCGTCCTTTGCGGGGGCGGTACCGGTGGTACCGGGTTATTACTTCTCCCTGGGCAAGGTGCGTGGGGCAAGGCTTGATGCCGGGGAACCTCCGGTGGTGGCGATGGGCAGTGGAACCTGGGGGTTGGGGCGGGACTCTTCGCTGGGGTTTGGCCTGTTGAGTACCGACGAGTACCACGCGGCGGGGGGAACGTTGAGCAGTATTTTTTTCCAACGCCTGTCGGTTGGCGTGCGTCAGAACCTGTCTCGCGATGGCCAGGATCACGTCAGCGGGGCTCGCAGCGCCGTTTCCCTGGGGAGCCCGCTGTTTGCCGGCGTTGAAATGAATGTGAGCGCCACGACCCAGACGCGGGGCTATCGTGAAGTACTGGAAGCGGGGCAGTCGACGCGTCATGACGAACTGGAGGCCCGTTTCAAGAATCAATACACGTTGGGTTTGAGCTGGGCAGATCAGTCGTTGGGAGGCTTCTCGGTCAGTTACTCCCGCAGTTCGCAATTTGATGGTCAATCGGCCGAACACGTATTTGCCTCATGGAATCAGCAGTTCAATGGCACCCAGGTGGCAGTGATTGCGGACTCCCGGGTGGGCGGCTCTCGACCGCGCAAGCTCAAACATACCCTTCGAGACGAGCGCCGTGAGGCGTCAGACAAGGGGCTTTCGCTTCGGCTTCAGGTCACCGTGCCGTTTGGCGGGGATCGTCGCGTCACGTCGTATGCCAGTCGGCGTGGTGAGAGGGTCGATCTTGGGACCGCGTTCAGTGATCGGGTCAACGATTATGTGAACTATGAAGTGGGTGTCGCTCGTGAGCAGGCGAGCCGTACCCAGTCGGCTCAGGCCCGTTTGAATGTCATGCCGCGTTACACCCAGCTGGGATTGGGCGTGCGGCGTGATTCACTGGGCACAGGTTATACCGGCCAATTGCAAGGTGGTGTCGTGGCTCACGAGAGGGGCATGACGTTCTCGCCCTATGCGATCCAGGACACCTTTGGAATCGTCTCGGTGGGCGATGTGGGGGCAGCCAAGGTCTCGACCCCGCAAGGGCCCGTCTGGACTGATTATCGGGGGCAGGCGGTGATCGCAAGCCTGCCTGCCTACCACAGCAGCAATGTTGAAGTGCAAACCCAGTCCCTGCCCAGGCGCGTCGACCTGAAGAACGGTACCAAGGTCCTGGCCGCCGGACGCGGTTCTTTCAACACGATCGATTTTGAGGTGGTGAAAGTGCGCCGTTTATTACTGGAGGTTCGGAACGCGCAGGGACAACCTTTGCCGCAAGGGGCCTCGGTATTCGACAGCAACAATGCTTTCCTGACCAGCGTAGTGGGTGAGGGCATGGTTTTCCTGAACAGCCTGGATGAGTCGCGGGCGTTGAGTATCGCCTTGCCAGACTCAACCACCTGCCTGTTGCAACTGCACCTTGAGCCAGAATCCAATGACGACAAATTCTATGAAACAGCTTCGGCGGTCTGCCGTACCCTCTGAGCCCGCAGGGCATTTTGAATGTGGGCGCTTGCGTTACGGGCTGTTCCTCTATCTGCTGCTTTTTGTGGTGATGTTGGCCAATGAGGCCCAGGCACATAACTGTCGTGTGTCCTTGAACCAACCTCGGGTTGACTACGGTGTGGTTCGCCAAGCCGAGCGGGGTTCGCCACAGATTGCGCTGGGCACGCGCACGCTTCGCCTGAGCGTTGCCTGTGAGGTGCCGGTACCCATGGCGTTGCGTTTCACCGGTGTACCCGCTGGCGCGCAGGGGTTTCGGTTTGGGCGCCAGGGGCATTTCACGCTGAGCCTGCAATCGGCTCAAATCGATGGAAAAAACGTTGAGCTGGTGACATCGCCCTCGTCTGACGAGCCGGCGCCCGGCCTATTGTTGCCAGGCCATAGGCTCGTTGCACAGGTGGCCGGTGTGCCGGTGCTTGGGCGCCGCTTTACCGCCTTGGTCAACGTCGAGACCTTCCTGCCCATTGCTTTGCTGGCCGTAAGGGATGAAACAATAGTTGAGGGGCAGGGTGGTTTTGAGTGGGCTCCCGGGGCCTGATGCATCAGTCCGTCCGCTCCACTGAACCGATAAAGTTGGCCAGCTCAGCCGTCTGCGGATTGGCAAACAGGATTTTCGGATCGCCGACTTCGTGCACCTTGCCCTGGTGCATGAACACCAGCTTGTCACCCACTTCCCGTGCAAAACGCATTTCATGGGTGACCATGATCAGCGTCATCCCATCCTTGGCCAGTTGGCGCACTACGCTGAGCACTTCATTGACCAATTCCGGGTCCAGGGCCGAGGTGATTTCATCGCACAGCAATACCTTGGGCGACATGGCCAGTGCGCGGGCGATGGCTACCCGCTGCTGCTGGCCGCCTGACAAGCGATCGGGGAAGGCGTCGAACTTCTCCCCGAGCCCGACCCGCTCGAGCATTTGTCGCGCCAGTTGCGCCGCCTTGGCCTTGGGTACTTTCTGCACCACCTGCGGCGCGAGCATCACGTTCTCGCCCACGGTCAGGTGCGGGAACAGGTTGAACTGCTGGAACACCATGCCGACTTTCTGGCGCAAGGTGCGCAGGTCGGCGCGGGCGGCGTCGAGGTATTCGCCGTCGACTTCAATTACCCCGTCGTTGATCGATTCCAGGCCGTTGAGGGTGCGCAGCAAGGTGGATTTACCCGAGCCGCTGCGGCCGATGATCGCCACCACCTGGCCTTCTTCGACCGTCAGGTCGATGCCCTTGAGTACATGGTGGTCGCCGTAATATTTATGCAGGGCAGAAATTCTAAGCAGAGGCATGCAGTCTCCTTTCCAGGTAGCGCGCACTGAGGGACAACGGGTAGCAGAGCAGGAAGTAACCCAGCGCCACCAGGCCATAGACCATGAAGGGTTCGAAGGTAGCGTTGGCGAGCATGCCGCCGGTTTTGGTCAGTTCGGTGAAGCCGATGATCGAGGTCACGGCGGTGCCCTTGACCACTTGCACCGAGAAACCCACGGTCGGCGCCACGGCAATGCGCAGGGCCTGGGGCAGGATCACGTAGCGCAATTGCTCAAGCGGGTTGAGGGCCAGGCTCGCGGACGCCTCCCATTGCCCGTGGGCGATGGAGTCGACGCAACCACGCCAGATCTCGGCCAGATAGGCGCTGGTAAACAGGGTCAAGGCAATCGCCGCCGCCAGCCAGGGCGAAATATCCACGCCGAGCAAGGCCACGCCGAAGAACACCAGGAACAGTTGCATCAACAGCGGCGTGCCCTGGAACAGTTCGATGTAGGTACGGGCGACATTGCGCGGGAAGGCCTTGTTGCTGATGCGCAGGATCATCACCAGCAAGCCGATCACGCCGCCGCCGATAAACGCTACCAGAGACAGCAGTAGCGTCCACTGCAGGCCGGTGAGCAGGTTTCGCACGATGTCCCAGAAGGAAAAATCACTCATCGGGCGTTCCTCATCACATAGCGACGGCCAATCCAGTTGAGCAATTGGCGGATCATCAGCGCCATGCACAGGTAGACCAGGGTGGTCAGTGCATAGGTTTCAAAGGCGCGGAAGTTGCGCGACTGGATAAAGTTGGCGGCAAAGCTCAGCTCTTCGGTGGCGATCTGCGAGCAGACTGCCGAACCGAGCATCACGATGATGATCTGGCTGCTCAGGGCCGGCCAGACCTTGCCCAGCGCAGGCAGCAGCACCACATGGCGGAACGCCTCGAAGCGCGTCATCGCCAGCGCCGCCGCCGCCTCCAGTTGCCCGCGGGGGATGGCCTGGATCCCGGCGCGGATGATTTCTGTGGAATAGGCCCCCAGGTTGATCACCATCGCCAGCACTGCCGCCTGCCATTCGGTGATTTTCAGGCCGAGGGACGGCAGGCCGAAGAAGATAAAAAACAACTGCACCAGAAACGGCGTGTTGCGGATCAACTCGACATACACCCCGAAGATCCAGCTGAACGGCTGGATCTTCCACGCCCTCACCACCGCGCCGACGATTCCCAGCGCTACACCCAGCACCGCGCCGATGGCGGTCAGCTCAAGGGTGAACAGCGCACCGCGCAGCAACAGATCGGTATTGGCCAGCACCGGCACAAAGTCGAATTGATAGGCCATATCTAACCCTCGTTACTGCGATCAGAGATCAGCCGGCAGCGGTTCTTTAAGCCACTGCATTGCATTCTTTTCGAGGCTGCCATCAGCCTTGGCCGCCACCAGGATCTGGTTGACCTTGTCCAGCAGCGCCGGCTCGTTCTTGTTCACGCCCACGTACACCGGCGAGTCCTTGAGCTTCACTTTCAGTGCGGGCACACGCTTGGGGTTGCGCTCGCTGATAGCCACCATCACCACGTTGCCGCTGGCGATCAGGTCCACTTGGCCGGCCAGGTAGGCGGCGATGGTCGAGTTGTTGTCTTCGAAGCGCTTGATCGTGGCTTCTTTAGGCGCAACGGCAGTCAGCTCAATGTCTTCAATGGCGCCACGGGTCACGCTGATGGTTTTACCCTTGAGGTCGTCAACGGTGCTGATCGGCGCATCCGGCGGCCCGAACACGGCGAGGTAAAACGGCGCGTAGGCCTTGGAGAAATCGATGACCTTCTCTCGCTCGGCGTTCTTGCCCAGGCTGGAAATCACCAGGTCGACCTTGCCCGTGGTGAGGAACGGGATGCGGTTGGTGCTGTTGACCGGGGTCAGTTCAAGTTTGACCTTGAGCTGGTCGGCCAGCAATTTTGCGGTGTCGATGTCCAGGCCGCGGGGCTTCATGTCCGGGCCCACCGAACCGAACGGCGGGAAATCCTGGGGCACGGCCACCTTCAGGGTGCCACGGGCGACGATATCGTCCAGACCGTTGGCCTGGGCGGGCGCCTGGCTCAGCATCAGGCTGGCAAACAGGGCAGTGAGCAGGGCGCTGCAACGCTTGGTCATGGCAACTCTCCGAAAAGGACGAAAGGATTTTCTGGGTTTTGCCAGTGCACAGCCCATGCCAGCACTGCCTTAATGCGCGCAGAGGCCGGTAGTCGTTGAGTTTCAGCGGTCTTACTGGTCTGAACAGTTGCTGCGCTTTCTGCACCCTTTTCGAGCGTCGACAAAACCCCGCGAGCCCCTTTGGGGCGTGGCTTGCCGGGCGCCGAGAATAGCTTTACAACTAGGCGCTCAGTTGACTGGAAACTTGAGTTTTTATGAATTCCATCGCCCAAGCCGTACCGGAAGTGGCGCTACAGGCCATCCGTAAATTGATCGCTGACGAGGGCTTCGGGCCGGGCGATGCATTGCCCTCCCAGCGTGATCTGGCGCTGCAATTGGGCGTGAGCCGGGCCTCATTGCGTGAAGCCTTGTCATCCCTCAGTGCATTGGGTGTGGTGAGTGTGCAGCCGGGCAAAGGCGTATTCGTGCAGGCGGCCGAGGAGCTCCCGGGGTTGGCCTGGCCGTTTACCGCGCAGGCAACGCCGCTGGATATCTTTCAACTGCGCTACGCCCTGGAAGGTTTTGCGGCGGGGCTGGCGGCAGTGACGTTGACCACCGATGAACTGGACATCCTGGAAGACAATGTCGAGGCGATGCGCAAGGAGTTAAAGGCCGGCGACTTTGAAGCGGCAGCCCGGCTGGACTTCGAATTCCACCAGCGCATCCTGCTGGCCAGCGGCAATCAGGCGATGGTGAGCATCCTCAGTGCCAGTGCCGAGGTGTTTCTGGAGAGTCAGAAACTACCGTTCATCCGGCCGGAACGGGCCATGGAGACCTGGCAGGAACACCGCAAGATCCTCCGTGCCCTGGCCCGGCGCGCGAGCGGGGCGGCGCAGAAAAGCATGCAGGAACACGTACGTAACGCGGCGCTGCGTACGGGCATTGCGTTCATCACTCCCGTGACCCCTTGAGTCGGGCTATACCCAAACTCATGCACCACCATAGCAAGAGTCAATCAGCTGCGGCTTCCTGAACGCGGGAAGGGCGGCTATGATGGGCAACGTTTTTTTTGCTTACAACCCGGAGACATCCATGAGCAACGATCTTATCAAGCACGTCACCGACGCGACCTTTGAGGCCGAAGTACTGAAGGCCCAGGGCCCGGTGCTGGTTGACTACTGGGCTGAGTGGTGCGGTCCTTGCAAAATGATCGCTCCGGTCCTGGACGACATTGCTTCTACTTATGAAGGCAAGTTGACCATTGCCAAGCTGAACATCGACGACAATCAGGAAACCCCGGCCAAGCACGGCGTGCGTGGCATCCCGACCCTGATGCTGTTCAAGAACGGCAACGTCGAGGCCACCAAGGTCGGCGCGCTGTCGAAGTCCCAGCTCCAAGCTTTCCTGGACGCCAATATCTAAGCGTCCTCAAAAAGCCCCGCAAATAGCGGGGCTTTTTCGTGAAACAGGGCTAGACGCTCTGAAACTCAGGTGGTACATTCGGCCCCGCACTGGTTTCTCCACTGCCCCCTGCAAGCCGTCGCCGACGCTCTCCTTTTCGATTAGTACGCGATCCTGTCGCCTTCTCTGCGGCGCGGCCTCATTAAGCCAAAAGCTTAATTTCCCCCCCTCCATAAATGATTACGTCATTCCTATATGAATCTGACTGAACTCAAGCAAAAGCCGATTACCGAACTGCTCGAATTGGCCGAACAGATGGGCATAGAAAATATGGCCCGTTCGCGCAAGCAGGACGTGATTTTCTCCCTGCTGAAAAAGCACGCGAAAAGCGGCGAGGAAATCTCCGGTGATGGCGTGCTGGAGATTCTCCAGGACGGCTTCGGCTTCCTCCGCTCTGCAGACGCCTCCTATCTTGCCGGCCCAGACGATATCTACGTCTCGCCGAGCCAGATCCGTCGCTTCAACTTGCGCACCGGTGACACCATCGTTGGCAAGATCCGCCCTCCAAAGGAAGGCGAGCGTTATTTCGCCCTGCTCAAGGTCGACACGATCAACTACGATCGTCCCGAGAACGCGAAAAACAAGATTCTCTTCGAGAACCTGACCCCGCTGTTCCCGACCGTGCGCATGAAGATGGAAGCCGGTAACGGTTCCACCGAGGACTTGACCGGTCGCGTTATCGACCTGTGCGCCCCGATCGGCAAAGGCCAGCGCGGCCTGATCGTTGCGCCGCCGAAAGCCGGCAAGACCATCATGCTGCAGAACATCGCAGCGAACATCGCCCGTAACAATCCTGAAGTTCACCTGATCGTATTGCTGATCGATGAGCGTCCGGAAGAAGTTACCGAAATGCAGCGCACCGTGCGCGGCGAAGTGGTTGCCTCGACGTTCGATGAGCCGCCAACCCGCCACGTGCAGGTTGCGGAAATGGTGATCGAGAAGGCCAAGCGCCTGGTCGAACACAAGAAAGACGTGGTGATCCTGCTCGACTCCATCACCCGTCTGGCCCGTGCCTACAACACCGTGATCCCGAGCTCCGGCAAAGTGCTCACCGGTGGTGTCGATGCCCACGCCCTGGAGAAACCGAAACGTTTCTTCGGCGCTGCGCGGAACATCGAAGAAGGCGGTTCGCTGACCATCATCGCCACCGCGCTGGTTGAAACCGGCTCGAAGATGGATGAAGTGATCTACGAAGAGTTCAAGGGTACCGGTAACATGGAACTGCCGTTGGACCGTCGCATCGCTGAAAAGCGTGTGTTCCCGGCCATCAACATCAACCGTTCCGGCACACGCCGCGAAGAGTTGCTGACCGCCGACGACGAACTGCAGCGCATGTGGATCCTGCGCAAGCTGCTGCACCCGATGGACGAAGTGGCCGCCATCGAGTTCCTGATCGACAAGCTGAAAACCACCAAGACCAACGACGAGTTCTTCCTGTCGATGAAGCGTAAGTAACACGACGCTTCAGGTCCAAAAGAATGGCGCCCCACGGGGCGTCATTTTTTTTGTGTCAAAAAAGGGAGGTTTGGCTAAAGCGTGTGTCTGTTTAGAGACAAAAAGGCAAGTGCGACTACGCTTGCGTCAATCTGATCAGGCTAACTACAAGATTTATGACCATTCTCGCTTATCGCAGGGACATTGATGGCCTGCGCGCCATAGCTGTAATCGCGGTTGTGCTGTTTCATTTTGGTGTACCGGGCTTTACTGGCGGCTTTGTCGGTGTCGACGTTTTTTTCGTGATCTCCGGCTACTTGATCACCTCGATCATCTGGCGTGAGCGTCAGGCCGAGCGCTTCAGTTTCATCGGCTTCTGGGCCCGGCGAGCGCGGCGCATCCTTCCAGCACTCTTCGTGATGATGCTCGGCACGCTAGTGGTGGGATGGTTCCTGCTGGCGCCCAAGGACTACAGCGAGTTGGGGCGCTCGGTACATAACCAGGTGGTGTTTATCTCCAACCTGTTTTTCATGCGCCAGGACGGCTATTTTGATGTGGCCTCCGACCTCAAGCCATTGCTGCATACCTGGTCGTTGTCGGTTGAAGAACAGTTCTACATCGTTTTCCCGCTGCTGCTGACGCTGCTGTCGAGCCGGCTCAAACACTGGCGCACGGCGTTGTTCGTGTTGTTGCTGGTGTCTTTCGCAATGAGTGTGTGGGCGGTGGCCCACCATCCGGAAAAAGCCTTCTTCCTGTTACCGATGCGTGCCTGGGAGTTGCTGGCAGGTGCAATGCTGGCGGTAATCCCGATGCGCGACTACCGCGCCAGCCCGGCCTTGGCTCAGGTTGTCAGCCTTGCCGGTCTGGGCCTGATCCTGCTGGCCGTTTTCAGCTTTGATCCAAGCACTCCGTTTCCCGGCGTCGCGGCTTTGTTGCCGGTGGTGGGCGTGGTGTGCCTGATTTGGGGCAATGGTCAGCAAGCCACCCTGGCGGGCAAGCTGTTGGGCAGCCGTGTGCTGGTGGGCATTGGCCTGATCTCCTACTCCTGGTACCTGTGGCATTGGCCGGTGTACGTGTTCGGCAAGTACGCCAGTGTCGAAGGCTTGGCCCCTTGGGAGCTCGGTGCGCTGTTTGTATTGAGCCTGTTGCTCGGTTATGGGTCCTGGCGGTTTGTCGAGGCGCCGTTTCGCGAGCGTCGATTGTTGGCAGGGCGCCGGCAAATCCTGGTGGTGGCAGGTATTGCGCTGCTTGGGTTTGGACTGCTCGGCAAAAGCCTGGTCTGGACGCAAGGCTTGCCTTGGCGCCTGTCACCCGAAGCCTTGCAATTTGCCCAGGCGCGTACCTGGAGTCCGGACCTGATGGCCTGCCTGGCGGACGGGAAGAAAAATCGTCGCCATGGATTTTGTCATTTCGGACCTCAGTCCGGGCCGACACGCGCATTGGTTTGGGGCGATAGCCATGCCACGTCCCTGGTTCCGGCATTGCAAGACGGTGCGAGCAAATATGGGGTCAGTGTCACTCAGGCCGGGTATGCCGGTTGCCTGCCGTTTGACCGCAAAGAAAGCACTCCGGGTTGTTTGAGCTTCAACCAGCGGGTCACCCGGATGTTGGGCCAGGAAACCTTTAGCGACGTGGTGTTGGTGGCGCGCTGGAGCCTTTACGTCTATGGGCAGCGTGATGGTGACACGGAGGTGTCGCTGCTGGACCCTGCAACCGGAGCCTATGACCGGGCCTTCGCCGAGCGCCGCTTCGCCGAAAGCTTGCGCGCCCTTGTGCAGCAATTGCGCGCCAGTGGTCATCGAGTGTGGCTGGTCAAGGAAGTCCCCCTGCAGGAGTTCAGTGCCCCTTACCGCCTCAGCCGCCTGGCGATGCTTGGCCGGCCCACCGATAAAGAGGGAATGCCCCTGGCGGATCACCTCAAGCGGCAGGCCTACATCAACCACGTATTCGCGCAAATTGCTGCTGCTGATCCCGAGGTAAAGGTGCTCGATCCGGCGCCGAAGCTCTGCAGTGTGAATGATTGGTGCCGCGTGGAGCTGAAGGGCCATTCGCTGTACACCGACGACAATCACCTCTCTGCGGTGGGTTCGCGGTACGTCGAGGCGTTCCTTGAGCCGTTGTTCCAGACCTTGCGCGATCAAACCCAGGCATCGGCTCGTTGAGTCGGTGTCGTCGGCAATGCTGCTCAATAAGCTGCCAGCGACCGTAAGAGCAGGTAGGATGTACGCCTATTTTACGGGTGGCATGGTTAATGAAATTCAAGGATCTTCGGGATTTCGTGCAGCAACTTGAGCAGCGCGGAGAGTTGAAACGTATCCAGGTGCCGATTTCCCCGGTGCTGGAAATGACTGAGATTTGCGACCGTACCTTGCGCAACAAGGGCCCGGCGCTGCTGTTTGAAAATCCGGTGGGTTTTGATATCCCGGTACTCGGCAACCTGTTCGGCACCCCCGATCGCGTGGCCTTTGGCATGGGCGCCGAGTCCGTCAGCGAACTGCGCGAGATCGGCAAGCTGCTGGCCTTCCTCAAGGAGCCCGAGCCACCCAAGGGCCTGAAGGATGCCTGGTCCAAGCTGCCGATCTTCCGCAAGATCATTGCCATGGCCCCCAAGGTGGTCAAGGACGCGGTGTGCCAGGAAGTGGTCATCGAAGGCGACGACGTCGACCTCGGCATGCTGCCCGTGCAAACCTGCTGGCCCGGCGACGTCGGCCCGCTGATCACCTGGGGCCTGACCGTCACCAAGGGCCCGAACAAGGACCGCCAGAACCTCGGCATCTACCGTCAGCAAGTGATCGGCCGCAACAAGGTCATCATGCGCTGGCTGAGCCACCGTGGCGGCGCGCTGGATTTCCGTGAGTGGTGCGAAAAGCATCCCGGTAAACCCTTCCCGGTGTCCGTGGCCCTGGGAGCAGACCCGGCGACCATCCTCGGTGCCGTCACGCCGGTGCCTGACAGCCTGTCCGAGTACGCCTTCGCGGGCCTGCTGCGTGGTAACCGCACCGAGTTGGTGAAATGCCGTGGCAACGACCTGCAAGTGCCGGCCACCGCTGAAATCATCCTTGAAGGGGTGATTCACCCGGGCGAGATGGCCGATGAAGGCCCGTACGGCGACCATACTGGCTACTACAACGAAGTAGACAGCTTCCCGGTGTTCACCGTCGAGCGCATCACCCACCGCATCAAGCCGATCTATCACAGCACCTACACCGGCCGTCCGCCGGATGAGCCGGCCATCCTCGGCGTGGCCTTGAACGAAGTGTTTGTGCCGATCCTGCAAAAGCAGTTTCCGGAAATCACCGACTTCTACCTGCCGCCCGAAGGCTGCTCATACCGCATGGCCATCGTGACGATGAAGAAGTCGTACCCGGGGCACGCCAAGCGGGTAATGCTGGGTGTGTGGTCGTTTTTGCGACAGTTCATGTACACCAAGTTCGTTATTGTCACCGACGACGACATCAACGCTCGGGACTGGAACGACGTGATCTGGGCTATCACCACGCGCATGGACCCCAAGCGCGACACGGTGATGATCGATAACACGCCGATCGACTACCTCGACTTTGCCTCGCCGGTATCGGGCCTTGGCTCGAAAATGGGCCTGGATGCCACCCATAAATGGCCGGGTGAAACCACCCGTGAATGGGGCCGCGTAATCGTCAAGGACGAAGCGGTCACTGCTCGTGTCGATGCGCTCTGGAAAGAATTAGGAATAGATTGATGCGTGTAACCCTGCAGCCTTCCGGTGCGGTACTTGAATTGACGCCCGGTGAGCGGATTCTCGAGGGCGCACGCCGCCTGGGCTACGATTGTCCTCAGGCTTGCCGCAATGGCGTGTGCCACGTGTGCGCGGCGCTGCTGGTGGAAGGCCGGGTGCA
Source organism: Pseudomonas sp. IPO3778 (assembly GCF_013386825.1). GTDB lineage: Bacteria > Pseudomonadota > Gammaproteobacteria > Pseudomonadales > Pseudomonadaceae > Aquipseudomonas. The sequence goes on along the minus strand of NZ_JACARC010000034.1, from coordinate 285,410 downwards.
GCAAGCCGGTGAGGTGCGTGACCATGGCGAGTTCTATACCTGCATTGCCGAGCCGCTGGAAGATTGCATTGTGTTGTGGGATGGCGTGCTGGCGCCGGGAGAGTTGCCGGTGCGCAAATTGTCTTGCCAACTGAGTGAGTGCGTCGAGGTGGGCGGTGACGTGTGGCGAGTGCGCCTGCGGGCTCCGGCCGGCAAGGCGGTGCGTTACCACGCCGGTCAATACCTGATGATCGAGCGGGAAAGCGGCGAGAAGTCGGCATTCTCCCTGGCCTCGGCACCCCACGCCGGGCGCGAGCTGGAGCTGCACGTACTGGCCCGGGAGGACAGCGCTCGCAGCCTGTTGGAACAGCTGCAGCGCAACCAGATGGCGCGCATCGAGATGCCATTCGGCGATACCCACCTGGCAGAATTGCCCGACGGGCCGCTGGTGCTGATTGCCGCCGGTACCGGCATGGCGCAGATGCACAGCCTGATCGAACATTGCCGTGCCAACGGCTTCAAGCACCCGGTGCACCTGTATTGGGGTGTGCGTCGGCCCGAAGATTTCTACGAGATCGAGCACTGGGACCAGTGGCTGCAACTGCCTAACCTGTTCCTGCACAAAGTGGTCAGCGATCTATGTGGTTGGGAAGGGCGCTGCGGGTTGTTGCATGAAGCGGTGTGCGAAGACATCAGCGACCTCAAGGCCGTGCACGTCTACGCCAGCGGATCACCGGCAATGATCTATGGCACGTTGGATGCGCTGGTCGAGGCCGGCATGGATGCACACCAGATGCGCGCCGATGTATTTGCCTACGCGCCCCGTCCGTAACATGTGGCGAGGGAGCTTGCTCCCGCTGGGCTGCGTAGCAGCCCCAAAACAGTCGCTGGGTGCTATCTGAAAGACCGCATGAACTTTAGGGGCCGCTTCGCGACCCAGCGGGAGCAAGCTCCCTCGCCACAGAAGCCCTTCAGCGGTTCAATCAGAACCGAACGCCTGTCGTCACCATCGCCGCATTAAACCCCAGCAACACCAGTTCTGCGGCGACCGGCCCGTAGTGAGTACCCACCGACGGGATGATCACGGGCGCTACCCCCAGCCCATTCAGTGGAATCTTGTCGCGGTACTTGCCGCGGTAGCCCTGGATCACGCCCCCCGTCAGCTTCAGGTACACCGGGTAATCGGTCATGTCGTAGCGCTTGCCGGCGTAGACGTAGTACGAGCGCTGGCTGAACGAGTTGCGAAACGTTGCCCCGCCATACACCAGGCCTGACGCTTCATTGCGCTCCAGGCCGATCAGGTCCTGATTGTTGTTGTGGTCCTTGTCCGGTGCAAAGTGCCGGGTGTAGACGCTTGTCTGGGCGTACCAGAAGCCCTTTTCGTCCTGGCTTGGTGCTTCAACCGCCAGGGCGGTGGTGGCCTGGGCCAGGAGCAGCAGGCTGGAAAGTCGATATTTCATGATGCGACCTCGATAGTCGGTGATTGGGCGGCTAAGTGGGTCGTGACAGATGGCCATTTTGAAGGCTCAAACCCCATAAAGGCTGAACGGGCGCTGAAGGTAGCGGCCTTGTGCGGCTCAATCCTGATGAGCGGACGGGCGGCGCTTATGCATTCGCTTATTCCTTAAAGGTATTTAATTTGTTACATAAATATCATTAAGCTATATGACAACGGACTACCGACTATCTGCCAATAACCAATAAATGACCGCCACCGTCCGCCACACGGATCGATCGTATGAGCTCAGAGCATTGAAGCTCTGGCTTTTGATTCCAAGGGGAGCGGTATGGGGAGTAACAAGCAGCACCTGCTGTACACGGCGATTTTGTCGGCTAATTTGCTGACCGCTGTGGGGTTCAATCCAGTGACAGCCGCCGAAACGGCCACTGCCGATGTACCCAAACTCGATACAGTCATCGTCACCGGCACCCGCGCCCAAGAGCGCACCGCCAGTGCTTCGCTGTCACCCATCGATGTGATTTCCGGCGACACCCTGCGCAGCACCGGTTCTGACGAGCTGGGCGCGGTGTTGGCCCGTTTGATTCCTTCCATCAACTTCCCACGCCCAAGCCTGGTGGATGGCGCCGAACTGGTGCGCCCGGCGCAATTGCGCGGTTTGTCACCGGACCAGGTATTGGTGCTGGTCAACGGCAAGCGTCGCCATACCAGCGCTTTCGTCAACCTTGGTGGCGCAGTTGGGCGCGGCTCGGCCCCGGCGGATCTGAATGCGATCCCGCTGTCGGCGGTGGACCATATCGAAGTGCTGCGTGACGGCGCCTCCGCCCGCTATGGCTCCGATGCGATTGCCGGGGTGATCAACGTGATCCTCAAGCATGACGACCACGGCGGCTCGATCACCAGCAAGTTCGGTGAATACAAAAAGGGCGACGGTATCCAGCGCAATCTCAGCGGCAACACCGGTGTGGCGCTGGGGGACAACGGTTTTATCAACCTCTCGGCCGAAGGTGCCGACAACGATTACACCAACCGCGCCGGCAAGGATTTCCGTCCGGGCAGCGTCGGTTCGACGACCTATGGCCAGCGCGTATTCCGCCAGGGCGAACCGGCCACCGATCAGGGCAAGCTGTTTCTCAACTCGGCCTATTCCTTCAGCGAAGCGGCTGAGTTCTACGCGTTTGGCGGCTACAGCAAGACCCGTGGCGAGACCGCAGCGTTCTACCGGGCCAGCAACGCGAGCAACAACATTCCTGCGCTCAACCCCAACGGTTACCTGCCGCTGATTCGCGGTGACGTGGAAGACACGTCCCTGGCGGTGGGCCTGCGCGGGTTGTTGGCCTATGACTGGCACTACGATGTGTCGGTCAACTACGGCAAGAACCAGTATCAGATCGGCACTGAAACCATCAACACCTCCTTGGGCCTGGCCACGCCGCGCAAGTTCGACAACGGCACCCTGGTCAATGACCAGAAGCAGCTCAGCCTGGACCTGTCGCGGGAATTCAGCCTGGGCTGGTTGCCGTACCCGGTGTCGGTCGCGTTGGGTGGCGAATACCTGGACCAGGGTTACCAGATCAAGGCGGGCGATCCGGCGTCCTACTACCAGACCGGCAGTTCGGGCCTGGGCGGCTTCCGGGATTCCGACGCCGGCACCAGCACACGGCATAACTGGGCCCAGTACCTGGACCTGGAAACCAACTTCACCGAAAAACTCAGCGCCTCGGCTGCCGTGCGTCACGAGGACTACAGTGATTTTGGCTCCAACGTCAGCGGCTCGCTCTCGGCCCGTTACGACTTCACCCCGCAAGTGGCCTTGCGCGGCAGCGTTTCCAACGGTTTCCGTGCGCCGTCCCTGGCACAGCAAAACTTCGCCTACACCTCGTCGCAACTGATCGGCAACACCATTCAGGAGGCCGGCACCTTCCCGGCCAACAGCCAGGTGGCACGCCTGCTCGGCGCTGAAGACCTGAAAGCCGAGAAGTCCCGCAACTACAGCCTCGGCCTGGTGCTGGAGCCGACCGACAGCCTGACCGTGACGGCCGACGTCTACCGCATCGACATCAGCGACCGCATCAGCCTGTCCTCCAACCTGGACCTGAGCAAGAACCCGGCCGCGCTCGCGTATCTCCAGGCCAACGGTGTCGGCAACATCAATTACACCACTGTGCGCTACTTCACCAACGCCACCGACACCACCACCGATGGCGTCGATCTGGTGGCCAACTATCGCTATCAGCTGGATAACGGTGTGCGCTGGAACAGCACCGTGGGCTACAACTACAACCACACCAAGGTCACCGACGTAAAAGCCAACCCGGCGGTATTGGATAGCCTGGGGGCGAGCTTGGTGCGGGTGGACCGCCGCGAGCGCATCGGCCTGTTGGGCGACACCACGCCCCAGCACAAGCTGAGCCTGGGCAACGACCTGAGTTTCGGCAATTGGGCGCTGCACAGTAATTTGGTGCGCTATGGTTCATTTACCAGCTATCAGGCAGACCCCACCAACGACCAGCGCTTCAAGGCAGCCTGGCTATTGGACCTGTCGGCCGACTATAAGCTGAAAAACTGGACCTTCACCGTCGGCGGCGACAACGTCACCGACAAGTACCCGGAGAAGCTCAACGCCTACGCCAGCAGTGGTGGCAATTTGGCCTATAGCACTTTTTCGCCGTACGGTTACAGCGGCGCGTTCTATTACGGTAAAGTTGCTTACAACTGGTAACGGCTTCCCGTCACAACAAAGGAGACCTAAGCGATTTGCCATGACCGCCATTGAATCCGATCTTTTGCAATTGGCTTACCCTCCGCGGCTCGATCTGGGGCCGCAACTCACTCACGAACAGTTGATGAGCTCGATGCAGGCCACCATGGCCCGGCATAAGGGTGGGCCGGTCTGGCTCTTCGCTTACGGCTCGCTGATCTGGCGGCCTGAATGTTCGTCGACCCAGCGGATGCGGGCCCGGGTTCACGGTTATCACCGGGGTTTGTACCTGTGGTCCCATGAGCACCGGGGCACGCCGGAAATACCGGGGTTGGTGTTTGGCCTGGATCGCGGTGGCTCGTGCAGCGGGTTCGCCTATCGCTTGCCGGAAGATCAACTGGAGGCCTCGCTTTATGCCCTGTGGCAACGCGAGATGCCTTACCCTTCCTACCGGCCACACTGGCTCACCTGCCGTCTTGAAGATGGCAGTCAGGTACAGGCATTGGGATTTGTCCTGGAGCGGCACCTGCCCAGTTATGCCGGAAACTTGCCCGACATCGTGCTCAATCACGTGCTGCAAAGCGCTTGCGGGCGTTACGGTACCACTCGCGATTATGTCGAGCAGACCGTCAACGCCCTGCGTAGCCACGCCATGCCAGACAAGAATCTGGAGGCGCGGCTCAAGCGGTGTTCCAAAGGCTGTTCCGACGATTAACGTGCGGCACTGACGCTATTGGTGTGCCACAAGGTGGGGATCAGGAACGCGATTGCCAGCAGGCACGCGCCGATCAGCAGTACAAACCCGCCGTCCCAGCCGAAATGGTCAACGGTGTAGCCCATGGCCGCACTCGCTGCCACCGAACCACCCAGATAACCGAACAGACCCGTAAAGCCCGCTGCGGTACCGGCGGCTTTCTTCGGTGCCAGTTCCAGCGCCTGCAGGCCGATCAGCATCACCGGGCCGTAGATCAGGAAGCCGATGGAGAACAGCGCGATCATGTCGACCATCGGGTTGCCGGGCGGGTTGAGCCAGTAAACCAGGGTCGCCACTGTCACCAATGCCATGAACACAATGCCGGTCAGGCCACGGTTGCCACGGAAGATCTTGTCCGACATCCAGCCGCACAGCAGCGTGCCCGGAATGCCCGCCCACTCGTAGAAGAAGTACGCCCACGAGGTTTTATCCACGTCGAAGTGCTTGGCTTCCTTGAGGTACGTCGGTGCCCAGTCCAGTACGCCGTAGCGCAGCAGGTAGACGAAGACGTTGGCGAAGGCGATGTACCAGAGCATTTTGTTGCGCAGCACGTATTTGACGAAGATTTCCTTGGCGCTGAATTCGTCTTCGTGGCTGGCGTCGTAGCCTTCCGGGTAATCGTTCTTGTACTGCTCGATAGGCGGCAGGCCCACCGATTGCGGGGTATCGCGCATGGTGATGAAGGCAAACGCCGCCACCAGCAGGGCCACGGTGGCCGGGACGTAGAACGCCGCGTGCCAGTCGTTGAACCAGGCCATGCCCAGCAGGAACAGCGGGCCGATCAAGCCACCGCCGACGTTATGTGCCACGTTCCATACGGAAACCACACCGCCGCGTTCCTTCTGCGACCACCAGTGCACCATGGTCCGCCCACTTGGCGGCCAGCCCATGCCCTGGGCCCAGCCGTTGATGAACAGCAAAATGAACATCATCGTCACGCTGGAAGTAGCCCAAGGTGCGAAACCGAAAATGAACATGACTCCGGCGGATACCAGCAAGCCGAAGGGCAGGAAATAGCGCGGGTTGGAGCGGTCGGACACCAGGCCCATAAGGAACTTGGACAGGCCGTAGGCAATCGCAATCGCCGACATCGCCAGGCCCAGCTGACCACGGGTGTAACCCTCGTCGATCAGGTACGGCATGGCCAGGGAGAAGTTTTTGCGCAGCAGGTAGTACCCGGCGTAACCGAAGAAAATACCGGCGAAGATCTGCCAGCGCAGGCGTCGATAGGTGTTGTCTATTTTTTCTTCAGACAGGGGCGCCTGATGTGCGGCAGGACGGAAGAAAGCAAACATTCAAGAGCTCCAGATTTCTTGTTTTGACTGCGGATGCGAATGTTACAGTTTCGTTACCGAAAATAGCACCGCCTCTTATCTGCGGGCATAGGAATAGAGTGCAATTGCATGTTCTTTTACGAACATGTCGCTTAGAGGCAAGTGAGGGGCGTTTTCAGAGGGATGATCGCCTGGCTAACACCCTGTGGCGAGGGGGCTTGTCCCCCGTTGGGCTGCGAAGCGGCCCCAGAAAGGTATTGAGTTCTTTCAGCAAGACGGCGTGGGCTGACTCAGGGCCGCTTCGCAGCCCAACGGGGGACAAGCCCCCTCGCCACCGTTGTTATTCGACAGCTGTGAGCGCTCTATCCATTCGCTGCAATATCCCCTGGAAGCAGGTGCTCCTGGACCTTCTGGCTGCGGGACTCCACCAGTTGGCCTTGTTCGTCGAAGCGCAACACGATCAGCCAGTCATACACATTTTCCGGCCATTTTTTCATGCCGGTCAGCGCCTGGCCGTCGCCACCAAAGGCTTCGATCAACTTATCGATATGCCCGTGGTGCCAGGCGATCAGCACGGTTTGCGCCTGGTTGGACTTGCGCAGGGACTTCACCAGCTTGCCGACTTGATCGTCTGAGTAGGGTGTTTCAAGCGGGAGCTGCAGGCGCTGGGCCAGGGGTGTCAGGGTCAGGCGCGGGCGGGAGCTTTCCTTGCTGTCGCTGGTAGCGATCAGCCGCTGGGGCACCACAGAGATGCCGTTCAACAGCAGCGGGTCGAAATAGCTGGCATAGGCTGCCGCCCTTTGTTCGCCTCTGGGGCTCAGCAACGGGCCCTCATCGGGTTTTTCTGCATGGCGCACGATCAGCACCGTCACATTGTTCAGCCCGCGTACGTCCTTGTCCTCTTTATGAGCAAAGGCTTGGGCCGACACCACCATCAACACCCCCAGGAACAGCGCGCGCAACCGTGTGACCATTATTCTTCCTGCCAATGAATGAGTGCCTCGGCCGATCATGGGCCCAGGCACCTCGTGGACAAAATGAAACAATAGTCAGCGTAGCTGCACCACGACCTTGCCGACAGCCTTGCGCTGGCCGAGGTCATTAATCGCCTGCGCGGCCTGCTCCAGCGGGTACACCTGGGACACCAGCGGCTTCAGCTTGCCCTCGGCGAACCAGCCGAACAGTTGCTGGAAGTTGGCCGCGTTGTCCTGGGGCTGGCGCTGGGCGAACGAGCCCCAGAACACCCCCACCACTGCCGCACCCTTGAGCAGCGCCAGGTTGACCGGCAGCTCGGGAATGCGCCCGCTGGCAAAACCCACCACCAGCAGCCGGCCGTTCCAGGCGATGCCGCGGATGGCCTGATCAAACAGGTCGCCGCCTACCGGGTCGTAGATCACATCCACCCCGTTGCCGCCGGTGAGGCGTTTGATTTCATCCTTGAGGCTGGCTTCGCTGTAGTTGATCAACTCATCGGCGCCGGCGGCCTTGGCCACCGCCAGCTTGTCGGCGCTGCTGGCCGCGGCGATCACCCGGGCGCCCATGGCCTTGCCGATTTCCACCGCCGCCAGGCCGACGCCGCCGGAGGCGCCGAGCACCAACAGGGTTTCCCCGGGTTGCAGGTTGGCCCGCTGCTTGAGCGCGTGCATCGAGGTGCCATAGGTCATGCTGAAGGCGGCGGCGGTATTGAAGTCCATGCTCGGCGGGATCGGCAGCACGTTGTAGCCCGGCACGGCGACCTGTTCGGCAAAGCTGCCCCAGCCGGTCAACGCCATCACCCGGTCACCGACCTTCAGGTGGCTGACCTTCTCACCGACTTCGCTGACCACACCGGCCGCCTCACCGCCTGGCGAAAACGGGAAGGGCGGCTTGAACTGGTATTTGCCTTCAATGATCAGGGTGTCCGGAAAGTTGACCCCGGCCGCATGCACGTCCAACAGGATTTCGTTCTTCTTGATCGCCGGGCTTTCGACGTCTTCCAGCACCAGGGTTTCGGCGGGGCCGAAGGCTTTGCACAGCACAGCTTTCATCGGACTATTCCTTTTGGCGTGTTGGCCGATAAGTGTAGGTGGGCAGGGCGGCGGGTCAACGAGCATGCCCCGGCCTGATAAGTCGCCATAAGCTTGTGCTCAGGGCTGCTAGCGTTATGCTACTGGGCAACCGAATTGAGGAATGAACTGTGAAAGCGTGGATCCTGTTGATGCTGGCCCTGACACTGCCGACGGCAGCCCTGGCTGAAGAAGCCAAAGAAGGCGACGCGCCGAAGGTCAGCTACATCAGCCTGAGCCCGCCGTTCGTGGGTAACTATGGCCTGGATGGCACTGCCAAATTGCGGGTGTTCAAGGCTGATATTGCCCTGCGGGTGACTGGCCCCGAGGCGGCGGCGGCCGTCAAAGCCAACGACGCGCTGATTCGTAACCAACTGGTGGCGCTGTTTACCCAGCAAACCAACGACACCATGAGCAGCGTCGACGGCAAGGAAAAACTGCGCCAGGAAGCCCTGAAACAGACCCAGCAAGTGATGAACGACGAAACCGGCAAGCCGATGGTCGAGGATCTGTTGTTCAACAACCTGATCATCCAGTAATCCGGTCGCTTCGCGCCTTTCGCGAGCAGGCTCGCTCCGGTTAACGCAGGCCGAGCACGGCAGCCCACTGCTCGGCGGTCACCGGCATCACTGAAAGGCGGCTGCCTTTTTGCACCAGGGGCAACTCGGCGAGGGCAGTCTGCTGTTTCAGATAGCCCAGCCCCAGCACCTTGGGGAAGGTCTCAACGTGGGCGACATTGATTGCGCTCCACGGGTTTTTTTCAGGGCTGGCCTTGGCGTCGAAGTAATGGCTGTCCGGCTCCAGTGCGGTCGGGTCCGGGTAGGCCGCCTCGACGATTTTGCCGATGCCGGCAATCCCCGGTTCCGGGCAACTGGAGTGGTAGAAAAAGAACGTGTCACCCACCGCCATCGCCCTCAGGAAGTTGCGTGCCTGATAGTTGCGCACTCCGTCCCAACGGGCTTCGCCGAGCTTTTCCAGGCCCTTGATGGACAGTTCATCGGGCTCGGATTTCATCAGCCAATAGGCCATGTTTTCGCTCCTCAAAAGTCGATTGGGAAAGTTGTCCTGCAATTTTATGACAAACCGACAGTCGGTTGGCGTCAAGGTTTGCGTGTTGGTTCACGTTAACGCAGAATGCCGGGGTTTTGAGCTTGACGCAGCTGGCACGGACTACTAATGGAACGTTGCTGTCATCGTGTGCAAGATGCCTGAAGGGGGGCAATCGATGAAACGCAAACCGGATTTACTATGGATATTGGTTATTTTGTTCGGCCTGGGCGTTGTGACCACCGGCTATGCGCAGAGCTTGTGGTCGAACAAGACTGACGCACCGATTGAACTCGCACAGCAACAGCCGCAACCGTTCAAACGCTGACCCGTCTTCAAGGCGCTGCTGATTCCAGTGGCGTCTCTGCTACATACCAATCCTTATCGGTGACTGTGCCCTCAAGCGGGACATCCCAGCTCGCCTGCGCCAATCGTTCGACCTTCTGGCATTCATGGGCCAGGCCCAACAGCGTCGGCTTGCGCCAGGATTTGCGGCGGGCCATGTAGGCCAGGCTGCGGTCATAAAAGCCGCCGCCCATGCCCAGCCGTCCGCCCACATCATCGAACCCGACCAAGGGCAGCAGCACCAGGTCCAGCGCCCAGACCTTGCGTTGGCGGCTGACATTCACCTGTGGCTCCAGGATGCGGAAACGGTTGGGGCTCAGCTTCTCGCCCGGGCGCACTTGCTGAAACACCATCTTGGTTCGCGGCCACGCGCTGAGCACCGGCAGATACGTCGCCTTGCCCCGGCGCTGTGCAGCGCGCAGCAGCAGGCGCGGATCGATTTCACCGTCCGTCGGTAGATATAAAGAGATGTGTTTGGCCCGGCGAAACAGCGGGTGCTGTGCCAGTTGCCGATACAGGCCAAGGGCGGCCTGGCGTTGCTCGCTGGGCGTCAGGGCGCGGCGGGCTTTGCGCAGCATGCGTCGAAGTTGCGGGCGGGAAAGCGGCGCAGGTTCGGTCATGGTGTTCGGCTCATAAAACAATGCCAGTCCTGAGACTGGCATTGGATTTGGGAATCAGGCTCCCCGACAGAACCGCTGTCGACTTAGCCCTTGAACCCGAAAGTTCAAGGTGGAAGAAACAGTAGGCTTTAAGGCTTTCCGTCTAGCGGACATGCACACCAGCCCAACGTGTAACTTCCAGGGTAGTGCGAATCGGCTCAGGGACATCGCCGACTGGCAAGCACGCCAGGGAGTGGGGCGAGTATACCCGAAACCGACGCCGCAATCAGCCCTTGGGTGGCTCTGGATCGGTAGAAAGTACCAGATCAACCCGCTCCAGCAGGTCGCGCACCTGCTCGCGTGTCGAGCCGCTGGCCTGCACGTCAGGCCGTTCCTGCTTATGCAGCAAATCGTGGGTAATGTTCAGCGCGGCCATCACCGCAATGCGATCGGCGCCGATGACTTTGCCGCTGCTGCGGATTTCACGCATCTTGCCGTCCAGGTAGCGGGCAGCGCTCACCAGATTGCTGCGTTCTTCCTGTGGGCAAATGATCGAATATTCTTTGTCGAGAATCTGCACGGTGACGCTATTGCTTGAACTCATGAGTCTTGCTCCAGGGCCTTCAGGCGCGAAATCATCGATTCGACCTTACGCCGGGCGATTTCGTTTTTTTCAATGAGGTGAGCGCGTTCCTCGCGCCAGGTCTTTTCCTGAGCTAATAGGAGTCCGTTTTGACTCTTAAGTTGCTCGACCCGGTTAATTAGCAGCTCGAGTCTGGCCATCAGCGCTTGCAGGTCGGTGTCTTCCATTGGGTTCCACTGGATTTGTCTGATGAATGGCAACTGCTGGATAAACGATCTGACGCCCTCGATAGTCTTGGTACGTCTGCCGATGCTAGGATACAGCGCTTCATTCTAGACATTGCGCCGTCTGGCGCCTAGCTCACCATGCCCATTCAGAACTCCCCGTACGATGCTTTTTCCAAACTGCTGAGCACCAGCGGTCATCCTTGCTCGCCTGCCGAGCTCCACGGCGTGCTGCTGGGCCGCAGTTGCACCGGTGTCGGCTTCGATGCCGACAACTGGTTGGCCGACGTTGCCGAGCTGCTGGAAACCGAGCCCACCGAAAACGTGCGCAACGCCCTCATCGGCCTGCAAGAGATGGTCAAAGGCGAGCTGACGGGTGATGACGTCACCGTCGTTTTGCTGCTGCCTACCGATGACGCGCCGCTCACTGAGCGCGCCGCCGCACTGGGCCAGTGGTGCCAAGGCTTCCTCCACGGCTTTGGCGTGAACGCCGGCGGCCTCGACCTGAGCACCGATGCCCAGGAAGTGCTGCAAGACCTGGCCGCCATCTCCCAGGTGCAAGACGCCCTGGAAGAGTCCGAAGACGGCGAAAGCGACTACATGGAAGTGATGGAATACCTGCGCGTCGCGCCGCTGCTGCTGTTCACCGAGACCCGAAAGTCGGCTGAGCCCGCAGCACCCAAGCCGTCGCTGCACTAAGAAAGGAAGCCCATCTGCCCATGATCCATATCCCCAAAGCGGAATACACCCGGCGCCGCAAGGCGCTCATGGCGCAGATGGAACCCAACAGCATCGCCATCCTGCCGGCGGCCGCGGTGGCCATCCGCAACCGGGACGTCGAGCACGTCTACCGTCAGGACAGCGACTTTCAGTACCTGAGCGGCTTCCCTGAACCGGAAGCGGTGATCGTGCTGATGCCCGGCCGCCAGCACGGCGAGTACGTGCTGTTCTGCCGCGAACGCAACGCCGAGCGCGAACTGTGGGACGGCCTGCGGGCGGGCACCGAAGGCGCGATCCGCGAATTCGGCGCCGACGATGCGTTCCCGATTACCGATATCGACGACATCCTGCCCGGCCTGATCGAAGGCCGCGACCGGGTGTATTCGGCCATGGGCAGCAATGCCGAATTCGACCGGCACCTGATGGAGTGGATCAATGTGATCCGCTCTAAAGCACACCTCGGCGCCCAGCCACCGAACGAATTTGTTGCCCTGGATCATCTGCTTCACGACATGCGCCTGTATAAATCGGCGGCAGAAGTGAAGGTGATGCGTGAGGCCGCGCGGATTTCCTGCGCAGCCCATGTGCGGGCGATGCAGGCCAGTCGCGCCGGGTTGTATGAGTTCAGCCTTGAAGCGGAGCTCGACTACGAGTTTCGCAAGGGCGGGGCGAAGATGCCGGCCTATGGCTCCATCGTCGCCTCCGGGCGCAATAGCTGCATCCTGCATTACCAGCAGAATGACGCGGTGCTCAAGGACGGCGACCTGGTGCTGATCGACGCCGGTTGCGAGATCGACTGCTATGCCAGCGACATCACCCGCACCTGGCCGGTGAGCGGCAAGTTCTCCGCCGAGCAAAAGGCGATTTATGAAATCGTGCTGGCTTCCCAGGAAGCCGCGTTTGCCGAAATCGCCCCGAACAAGCATTGGAACCAGGCCCACGAGGCGACGGTGCGCGTGATCACCGCCGGGCTGGTCAAGCTGGGACTGTTGCAAGGTGACGTCGACGAGTTGATCGGCAGCGAAGCCTATAAAGCCTTCTACATGCACCGCGCTGGCCATTGGCTGGGCATGGACGTGCACGATGTGGGCGAATACAAGGTGGGCGGCGAGTGGCGCGTGCTGGAAGTCGGCATGGCGCTGACCGTGGAACCGGGGATTTACATCTCGCCCGACAACCAGCACGTGGCGAAGAAATGGCGTGGCATTGGCGTACGCATTGAGGACGACGTGGTGGTGACCAAGCAAGGCTGTGAAATTCTGACCGCTGGCGTGCCCAAGGCCGTCGCCGAGATTGAAGCGCTGATGGCGAGCGCCCGATGAGCCGGGTCAGTCTGGCGATTATCGGCGGCGGCCTGGTGGGCGCCAGCCTCGCATTGGCGTTGCAGGCCGGGGCCAAGGCCCGTGGCTGGAAGATCGTGCTGATCGAGCCATTTGCCCCCGGCGACAGTTACCAGCCGAGTTATGACGCGCGCTCTTCGGCGCTGTCCTTCGGCGCTCGGCAGATTTATCAACGGTTGGGCGTGTGGCAGGAGATTTCCCGTCGCGCCGAGCCGATCAAGCAGATTCATGTGTCGGACCGTGGCCGCTTCTCTACCGCGCGCCTGTCGGCCATGGAAGAAGGCGTGCCCGCCCTCGGCTACGTGGTGGAAAACGCCTGGCTCGGCCAGTGCCTGTGGCAAGGCCTTGATAACGATGTGGTCAGTTGGCGTTGCCCGGCGGAAGTTACCCGCATGGAGCCGCTTGCCGATGGCTACCGCCTGACCCTCAATGATGAAACCGTGCTGGAGTGCGACCTCGCGGTGCTGGCCGATGGCGGCCGCTCCGGCTTGCGCGAGCAACTGGGCATTGGCGTTAAAAAACGCCCATACAACCAGAGTGCGCTGATCGCCAATATCACCCCAAGCGAAGCCCACAACGGCGAGGCGTTCGAGCGTTTCACCGACGAAGGGCCGATGGCCTTGCTGCCGTTGCCCGACAACCGCTGCGCGCTGGTGTGGACCCGCATCGGCATGGACGCCCAGCGTCTGGCCGAGCTGGACGAGCGCAGCTTCCTCAGTGAATTGCAGGGCGTGTTCGGCTATCGCCTCGGCACCCTGAAGCAGGTCGGTGCCCGTCACTTGTACCCGCTGACCCTGGTGGAAGCGGAAGAGCAAGTGCGCTCCCACCTGGCCGTGCTCGGCAATGCCGCCCACAGCCTGCACCCGATTGCCGGCCAGGGCTTCAACCTGTCCCTGCGCGATGCCTGCGCCCTGGCCGAGGCGTTGCTGGCCGGGCCGGCGATCCCGGGCGACCTGGCGACCTTGCAGGCGTACCGCGAGCGTCAGCGCATGGACCAGAAGCTCACCGTCGGCTTCTCCGATCAAGTCACCCGGCTGTTTGGCAGTGCCCAGCCGCTGGTGGCGCTGGGGCGTAACATGGGCCTGCTGGGCCTGGACCTGTTGCCGCCGGCCAAGCGCTGGTTCGCGCGCCAGGCCATGGGCCTGGGCACTCGCCCCGATGCGTAAGTGGCTGACCCAGCGCCTGGGCAAGGCTCGGCTGTTACGCTGGATCATGACCCTGTACCCGCCGTACCTCGGCGCCGGGGTTCGGGTGCAGCACCTCAGCAGCGACTTTCGCGAGGTCAAGGTGCGCATGGGCCTGGGCTGGTACAACCGTAATTACGTCGGCACGCAGTTTGGCGGCAGCCTGTATTCGATGGTCGACCCGTTCTACATGTTGATGCTGATGGAGAACCTGGGGCGCGACTACATCGTCTGGGACAAGGCTGCCACCATCGACTTTATCTCGCCGGGCAAAGGCCCGGTGTTTGCCGAATTTTCCATCGACCAACCGTTGCTGGACGAGATTCGCCAGCACACCGCCAGTGGCGAGAAGTACTTGCCGCAGCTCAAGGTGCAGATTCATGACGGCTCCGGCACCCTGGTGGCGCGGGTCGACAAAACCCTTTACGTGCGGCGCAAGCCGCAATCGAGACAGGCTTAAAGCATGGACATGCGCGCAGATGTGCTGATTGTCGGGGCCGGAATGGTCGGAAGCGCCTTGGCGCTGGCGTTGCAGGGCAGTGGCTTGCAGGTGCTGCTGCTTGACGGCAGCCCGCTGAGCGTCAAGCCGTTCGACCTGCAAGCGCCGTTCGAGCCGCGGGTGAGCGCCTTGTCGGCTGCCAGTCAGCGCATCCTCGAGCGCCTTGGCGTGTGGGACGGCATCGTTGAACGACGTGCCAGCCCGTACGGCGAGATGCAGGTGTGGGACGGCAGCGGCACCGGGCAGATCCACTTTTCGGCGGCCAGTGTGCACGCCGAGGTGCTGGGGCATATCGTCGAAAACCGTGTGGTTCAGGATGCCTTGCTGGATCGACTGCATGATTGCGACCTCGGCCTGTTGGCCAATGCGCGCCTGGAGCAAATGCGCCGCTCCGGCGACGATTGGCTGCTGACCCTGGCCGACGGCCGCACCTTGCGCGCGCCGCTGGTGGTCGCCGCAGACGGTGCCAACTCGGCGGTGCGCCGCCTGACCGGCACCGCGACCCGCGAGTGGGATTATTTGCACAACGCCATCGTCACCAGCGTGCGCAGCAGTCAGGCGCACCAGAAGACGGCCTGGCAGCGTTTTACCGACAACGGCCCATTGGCATTTTTGCCGCTGGTGCGGGACGGGCAGGAAGAGTGGTGTTCGATCGTCTGGTCGACCACGCCGAGTGAGTCCGAGCGCTTGATGGCCCTGGACGACGAACGCTTCTGCCGTGAGCTGGAGAGCGCCTTCGAAGGCCGCCTGGGCACGGTGTTAAACGCCGACCCACGGTTGTGCGTGCCATTGCGTCAGCGCCATGCCAAGCGCTACGTGGCCGAGGGCCTGGCGTTGATTGGCGATGCGGCGCACGTTATTCACCCACTGGCAGGGCAGGGCGTGAACCTGGGCTTCCTCGACGCGGCGGTGCTGGCCGAAGTGCTGCTGGCCGCCAACGAGCGCGGCGAGCGCCTGGCGGATGTGAAGGTGCTCAGCCGTTACGAGCGCCGGCGCATGCCCCACAACCTGGCGCTGATGGCCGCGATGGAAGGCTTTGAGCGGTTGTTCCAGGCCGATCAACTGCCGTTGCGCTGGTTGCGTAATGCCGGGTTGAAGGTGGTCGAGCAACTGCCGGAAGCCAAGGCGTTGTTTGTGCGCCAGGCGTTGGGCTTGACCGGGGATTTGCCGGCGCTGGCCAAGGCCTGAGGGGCTTGTGCAACATCTGGTAACGGCTCCGTCGAGCGCTACCAAATGTGAGTCCTTATCATTTGCCCTCTTTTTGCAAATGAGAGACCGCACCCATGTTGGCACCCAAGCGCCTCCTGACTGCCCTGGCACTCACCCTTATCGGCAGCACCACCGTGCAGGCGGCCGACGAAGTCGTGGTCTACTCCTCGCGCATCGACGAACTGATCAAGCCGGTGTTCGACGCCTACACCAAGAAGACCGGCGTGCAGATCAAGTTCATCACCGATAAGGAAGCGCCGCTGATGCAGCGCATCAAGGCCGAAGGTGAAAACGCCACCGCCGACCTGCTGCTCACTGTCGATGCCGGCAACCTCTGGCAGGCCGAGCAGATGGGCATCCTGCAACCGTTCACCTCCGACGTGATCAACAAGAATATCCCCCTTCAATACCGTTCTTCGGCCCATGCCTGGACCGGCTTGAGCCTGCGTGCGCGCACCATCGCCTACTCCACCGACCGCGTGAAGCCGGGCGACCTGACCACCTACGAAGCCCTGGCCGACAAGCAGTGGGAAGGCCGCCTGTGCCTGCGCACTGCCAAGAAGGTCTACAACCAGTCGCTGACCGCCACCCTGATCGAAACCCATGGCGCGGCCAAGACCGAGGAGATCGTCAAGGGCTGGGTCAACAACTTGTCCACCGACGTGTTCTCCGATGACATCGCCGTGCTGGAGGCGATCAACGCCGGGCAGTGCGATGTGGGTATCGTCAACACCTACTACTACGGCCGCCTGCACAAGCAGAAGCCGGACCTGGCGGTGAAGCTGTTCTGGCCGAACCAGGGCGACCGTGGGGTGCACGTCAACCTGTCGGGCATCGGCCTGACCAAGCATGCACCGCACCCGGAAGCGGCGAAGGCATTGGTTGAGTGGATGACCACCCCGGAAGCACAAAAAATCTTTGCCGATGTGAACCAGGAGTTCCCGGCCAACCCGGCGGTGCCGCCGTCGGCTGAAGTCGCCAGCTGGGGTAAGTTTGTGGCCGATACGTTGCCGGTTGAAGTGGCGGGCAAGCGCCAGGCTGAGGCCATTCGCTTGATGGATCGGGCTGGCTGGAACTAAGTCGTCCGATATACTGCGCCCCGCATTTGCGGGGCGTTTTGCTTGATGGGTGTCCCCTGTAGGAGCGAGCTTGCTCGCGAAAAACCTGAGGGCACCGCGTTCTTCCAAGCTGCCCGAGTTATTGTTGACGTTTTTCGCGAGCAAGCTCGCTCCTACAGTAGCGTTGCGGCGTGTTCCGCATTCCTACCACGACCGAGAGTTCTTCCTTGGCCCATCCCGCCCAACGCCGCTGGTACCTGCCGGTCTTCACCGTGGCAGCCCTGGTGCTGCTGCCGCTGAGCGTCCTGTTGCTGTCGTGGCAGACCGTCGATCAACAGATCTGGTCCCATTTGTGGGACACCCAGATGCCACGCCTGCTGGGCAACACCTTGACCCTGGTGCTGGGCGTCGGCGTGGGCGTTACGCTGCTGGGCGTCAGCCTGGCGTGGCTGACCAGCCTCTGCGAATTTCCCGGCCGGCGCTGGCTGGACTGGGCGCTGATGCTGCCTTTCGCGATTCCCGCCTATGTCCTTGCCTTTGTCTTTGTCGGGCTGCTGGACTTCGCCGGCCCGGTGCAGACCCTGCTGCGCGAATGGTTTGGCACGGGCCTGCGCCTGCCGCGCGTGCGGTCCACCAGCGGCGTTATCATCGTGCTGGTGCTGGTGTTTTATCCCTATGTCTACCTCCTGGCGCGCACTGCGTTTCTCGCCCAGGGTAAAGGCCTGATGGAAGCCGCGCGGGTATTGGGGCAGTCGCCCTGGCAAGCGTTCTGGCGCGTGGCCTTGCCCATGGCGCGCCCTGCCATCGGCGCGGGCGTGGCCCTGGCGCTGATGGAGACCCTGGCGGATTTCGGCGCTGTCTCGGTGTTCAACTTCGACACCTTTACCACCGCCATCTACAAGACCTGGTACGGCTTTTTCAGCCTTTCCAGTGCGGCGCAGCTGGCCAGCCTCTTACTGCTGGTGGTGATGCTGGTGCTGTACGGCGAACGCCGTGCCCGGGGCGCCAGCCGGCCGAGCAACGAACGGCCTCGCGGCCAGGCGCTGTATCACCTGCGCGGGGTCAAGGCGGTGGCGGCCAGTGGCTGGTGCGGCTTGGTGTTTGCCTGCGCGTTCGTGATTCCGATGCTGCAACTGGTGGCCTGGTTCTGGCAGCGCGGCCGCTTCGATCTGGACGAGCGCTACGCCGGGTTGATCGTTCATACCCTGTACCTGGGCGGTATGGCCGCCCTGATCACCGTCAGCGTGGCCCTGGTGCTGGCGTTCGCCCATCGTCTGGCGCCCACCCGGGCCATCCGTTCAGGTATCAGCCTGGCCAATGTGGGCTACGCGCTGCCGGGCTCGGTGCTGGCGGTGTCGATCATGTTGGCGTTCAGTTATCTGGATCGGGAACTGGTGATCCCGGTGTCAGGCTGGCTGGGCGGCGCCGGCAAGCCGCTGCTATTGGGCAGTGTGTCGGCCTTGTTACTGGCCTATCTGGTGCGCTTTATCGCGGTGGCGTACGGACCGCTGGAAAACAGCCTGGCGCGAATCCGCCCGTCCTTGCCGGAAGCCGCTCGCAGTCTGGGGGTCAGTGGCCCGCGACTGTTTTGCAAAGTGTATCTGCCACTTTTGCTACCGGGCACCTTGAGCGCGGCGCTGCTGGTGTTTGTCGACGTGCTCAAGGAAATGCCGGCCACCTTGCTGATGCGCCCGTTCGGCTGGGATACGCTGGCGGTTCGGATTTTTGAAATGACCAGCGAAGGCGAGTGGGCGCGGGCTTCACTGCCGGCCTTGACCCTGGTGTTGGTGGGCCTGTTACCGGTCATCGGGTTGATCCGACGTTCGGCGCGACGAATCGGTTAGGTGCCAGTCCTACGCCTTGAGGCTACAATGCGCGGCATTCGGTGCGGTCGATCTTTCAGATCGGGTCGCTGAGCGCGGCTACAGGCCTTGTATTTCAAGGCGTGTGGCCCGAACGGCAACCGTCCGCACCTTCGCCACGCCCGGAAGGAGAAACCCATGGGACAGCGCACGCCTCTGTATGACCTGCATCTCGCCCTCGGCGCGAAAATGGTCGATTTTGGCGGTTGGGATATGCCTTTGCACTACGGCTCGCAGGTCGAGGAGCACCATCAGGTGCGACGTGACTGCGGGGTGTTTGATGTATCCCACATGACCGTGATCGATATCACAGGCCCCCAGGCCAAGGAATGGCTTCAGCATTTGCTGGCTAATGATGTTGACCGCTTGCACGGCTGCGGCCGTGCGTTATACAGCGCCATGCTTAACGAGCAGGGCGGCGTGGTGGACGACATGATCGTTTATCGCACCGAGAGCGGTTACCGGCTGGTGGTCAATGCCGCCACCCGTGACCAGGACCTGGCCTGGATGCAGGCCCGGCTCGGCAGCTATCAGGCCCAGCTTCACGAGCGGCCCGAGCTGGCCATGCTCGCTATTCAAGGTCCCCATGCCCGGCAAAAAATTGCCGAACTGGTGACCCAATCCCGTGCCACCTTGATCCACCAGCTCAAGCCCTTTGAGGGCCAGGCGGATGGCGACTGGTTTATTGCGCGCACCGGGTACACCGGTGAAGACGGCCTGGAAATCGTCCTGCCGGCCGATCAGGCGCCGGCGTTTTTCAACGATCTGGTGGGCGCAGGCATTTCGCCCATCGGCCTCGGCGCCCGCGACACGCTGCGCCTTGAGGCCGGCATGAACCTCTACGGTCAGGATATTCACCAGGACGTGTCGCCCTTGGCCGCCAACATGGCCTGGAGCATCGCCTGGGAACCGGCCGAGCGCAATTTCATCGGCCGTACTGCCCTGGAGGCCGAAAAGGCCGCGGGAGTGAAGTCCAAGCTGGTGGGCCTGGTCCTGGAAGAACGTGGGGTTTTACGTGCTCATCAGGTGGTTCGCATCGCCAATGTTGGCGAAGGAGAGATCACCAGTGGTAGTTTCTCTCCTACGCTAAGCAAATCCATTGCCCTGGCGCGCGTGCCGGCAGCGACGGCTGACCGGGCCGAGGTGGAAATCCGCGGCAAGTGGTACCCGGTTCGAGTGGTCAAGCCGACCTTCGTGCGCCATGGCAAAACACTGATTTAACTTTTCCGGCGGGCCAATGGCCGCTGACATTTTTCTTGAGGACACAGACTATGAGCGATATCCCTGCCGACCTGCGTTTTGCCGAAAGTCACGAATGGGCCCGCCTGGAAGCTGACGGCACCGTGACCGTCGGGATCTCGGACCATGCCCAGGAAGCATTGGGGGATGTGGTGTTTGTTGAGTTGACCGAAGTCGGCAACGTGTTTGCTGCGGCTGATCAGGCGGGTGTGGTTGAATCGGTAAAGGCCGCTTCGGATATCTACTCGCCAATTGCTGGCGAAGTGATCGCGGTGAACGACGCCTTGAGCGGCGAACCCGAGCTGTTGAATACCGACCCGTACGGCGCCTGGATCTTCAAGCTCAAGCCAAGCAACCCGGCTGACCTGGAAAAGCTGCTGGACGCTGCCGGTTATAAGGCTGCCATCGGCGAGTGATCCGGCTGCGGGAGCCGGCAATCGGCTCCCGCAAAGGTTTGATCAGCGCTTCAACACCGCTTTTACCGCCGCTACCGAACGTTCTACGTCCGCCTTCGTCATCGCTGTGAACATCGGCAACGACACAATCAAACGCCCCACTTTTTCCGCTACCGGGAACATGCCTTCCTTGAATCCCTGCGCCTTATACAAGCTCAGCAGGTGGATCGGCGGGTAGTGGTAGCCAATGCCGACGCCATGGGCCTGCATCTGCTCCATGAACGTGGCGCGTGCCGGCAAACCGTCCTGGCGCTCTGGCAGTACCAGCTGGAAGAGGTGCCAGTTGCTGTTTTCGAAGTCGGCAGGTGGCAATTGCGCACCGTACTGCGCCTCTAAATCACTGCCGAAGCATTCAAAATAGTGCCGCGCCAGTTCCTGGCGGTGGGCGGTGATCGTCTCGATATGGGCAAACTGACCCAGGCCGATGGCTGCTGCGATATCGGTCATGTTGAACTTGCCGCCTAGCACATCCACGTCCAGGCCGTCGAAGCCTGTGCGGGTAACGCCCTGCAGGCGATATTTCTCTGCCAGGCGTGCTTCTTCTGCGTTGTTCAGCACCAGGCAGCCGCCTTCGGACGACGTGATGTTCTTGTTCGCCTGGAAGCTGAACGACACGAAATCGCCGGTGGCGCCAATCCGCTCGCCATCCCAGCTGGAACCCAGGGCCTGAGCGGCGTCTTCGACGATACGCAGGTTGTACTTGTTGGCCAGCGCGTAGAGCAACGGCATGTCCACGGGGAGGCCGGCCAGGTACACCGGGATGATCGCCTTGGTGCGCGGCGTGATTGCCGCTTCAACTTGGGCGAGGTCGATATTGCGGGTCACCGGGTCGATATCAGCGAACACCGGCGTGGCGCCGACCTCAAGAATCACGTTAGCCGTGGCGACCCAGGAAATCGGGGTGGTGATGACTTCATCCCCAGGCCCGATGCCGGCGATGCGCAGGGCAATCTCCATGGTGCAGGTGCCCGAGTTAAAGGTGCGCACCGGGCGCCCGCCAAAGTATTCCGACAGCTGCGCTTCGAACGCCTGCACTTTCGGCCCGCTGGTGATCCAGCCGGAGCGCAGTACGTCGCCGACCGCCGAGATGGTGGCTTCATCAATGGTGGGCTTGGAAAACGGCAGAAAGGGCAGTTGGCTCATAACGTTGAAGGCATCCGTTTCAGAAAGGCGATGAGAAATAAGCATATCAGTGCCGGGCATGGTTGCACGGCTCGACTGAATATAGCCTGTCGCCTGTGAATGAATCGTCACCCTCGGGATAAAAATGCCGCCGACGCGGCGGCATTCCCGGTGCCTGCGTCAGAAGGAAACACGGGCCTCAAGAAACACGTTCTGTTCCTTGAGCTTGCCCTTGAGCTGCTCGTCGCGAGCGTTGATACGGTTGGCGAAGGTGTTGTAGCCGGTTTCGACCCGGCCCATATCCACGTAACGCCAGCCTGTGCCCAGGGTAAAGGTTTCGCTGAGTCTGGCTTCCAGACCCAGGCCTACGCTGTAGGCAACATTATGTTGGCGATTGCTGGCGAAGCGGCGGGTGGTGTTGGTCTGATAACCCTCGGCATCAATTTGAGCCAGCCCTACACCGGCCGAACCGTAAAACGAGAGCCAGTCGTTGATGGGGATGTCTTTGTAACCGTTCAGCATCAAGCGCTGGCTGTCGGCCTGCAGGTTATTGACGTTGGCATTGAACGGCGCCCAATGGGATTTGAAGTTTGAGTGGCTGGGCGTGGTGTATTCACCTTCCAGGCGCCAGCCGTCTGTAAACGCATAGCCCATGGCGAATGAGCCGGTAAACGTCTTGCTGCTATCCGGGGCCGAGACACGATCGGTAACACGAGGGCTGGTGAGCAACGAGCTTGAGAGGTTTTGGCGGGCACTGTTGAGCTTCGCTGACCCGTACCAGCCTTCTGCCTGGGCATATGGGGCGGCAACAGCGGCGAGCAAAAGGGCGCAAGAGAGTTTTTGCATGGTCATCGATTCGCTTGATCTGAAGAGAATCGATAGCTTGTTGCCGGGCGCACGGGCAGTTCGACAGGACTTTTCCTGTTCGAATACTGAATCGCCAGCGTCGGCTGTAGGAAAGCGGGGCAAAAAAATGCCGCTCCCGAAGAGCGGCATTTTTTACGCGGAGGTATTACTCGGACGCAATGGCGTTTTTCGCCAGGATCGCATTGGCCAAATCCATGTCCGTGGCTTTGAGGCCAGGGTTATCGGCACGGACCTTCTGCATTGCAGCTTCCAGGTAAGGGCCACGGATGTTGCCGTCACTGGCGACGAAGCTACCGGCGTCGTCTTGAGCGGCGACCACCATCTTATGGTCTTTGAAAGTCAGGTACGTCGAGCCAGTGGTGGCACCCGATGAGATGACATTACGCCAGAAGCTGTCGGCCATGGCTGAACCGACAGGAAGGGAAAGCACAGCGAGGGTTGCGACAGCATATTTTAGACGCATGATGGGTGACTCCGACTGGGTTATCTCAACGTTTGATTGTAGATAGCTCAGCCGAGTTCCATTAGTGACTAAACAGTTTCAACCTTCAAAATGACGCCGTCCTGACCGATGACACGCACGTGGGCGCCCACGGGCGCGTCCGGGCCGGCTGCGATCCATACGCCATCGCCGATCTTGACCTTGCCCCGGCCTTCGATAATCGCTTGATGCACCACAAAGGTGCGCCCGATCAGCTCCGACCCGCGCATGTTCAGCCCCGGCTGGTCGCTGACCTTGGCGCTGCTGCGCTGGCGTCGCCACCAGTAAACCGCCGTGAGGATCGACAATACGGCGAACAGCAGCAGTTGCCACTCAAGGCCCAGGTTCGGGATCAGGAACTTGATCACGCCCACGGCTGCTGCGGCGATGCCCATCCACAGCAGATAACCACCGGCACCGAACACTTCAAGGATCAGCAGCACGGTGCCCAGTGCCAGCCAGTCCCAAAACGACAGGTGCTGCAGGAATTCCCACATGGTGCGTGCCTCAGGCTTTCTTGTTGTCGAAGGTTGCCTTGACGATCTCGCCGATGCCGCCGACGGCGCCAATGACCTGGCTGGCTTCCAGCGGCATCAGGATCACCTTGCTGTTATTGGCCGAGGCCAGCTTGCCCAGTGCATCGATGTATTTCTGGGCAACAAAGTAGTTGATGGCCTGCACGTTACCGGTGGCGATCGCTTCCGATACCACTTGAGTGGCGCGGGCTTCTGCTTCGGCCTGGCGCTCGCGGGCTTCGGATTCCAGGAACGCGGCCTGACGGCCCCCTTCGGCTTCAAGAATCTGCGCCTGCTTCTTGCCTTCGGCGGTCAGGATGGCGGAGGCACGCAGGCCTTCGGCTTCGAGGATTTGCGCACGCTTGATTCGCTCGGCTTTCATCTGGCCGGACATCGCGGCCATCAGGTCGGCAGGCGGGCTGATGTCCTTGATCTCGATACGGGTGATCTTGATGCCCCAAGGAGCGGTGGCTTCGTCGACGGTGCGCAGCAGCTTTTCGTTGATGCCGTCGCGTTGGCTGAGCATCGCGTCGAGCTCCATGGAGCCGAGTACAGTCCGGATGTTGGTTTGCAGCAGGTTGCGGATGGCGTGTTCGAGGTTGTTCACCTCGTAGGCGGCCTGGGCGGTGTTCACCACCTGGAAGAAGCACACGGCGTCGATCTGTACCGTGGCGTTGTCGGCGGTGATGACTTCCTGGGGCGGAATATCCAGCACGCTTTCCATCACGTTGATCTTGCGACCGATGCGGTCCATGACCGGAATGATGATGTTCAGGCCCGGCTTGAGGGTGTTGGTGTAGCGGCCGAAGCGTTCGACCGTCCACTGATAACCCTGTGGCACGACCTTGAAGCCCATGAAGAGGATGGCGACGGCCAAGCCTACAAAAAGCAGCAGTACGGTTCCGATCTGCATAACGATTCCTTGTCTGGTGTTGGCGGTAACGCGAGGTTTGACCGATTGTAACGGTGTTGTCAGGGATAAGGACGGTTTACCGGCCCTTCAATCAACGGATTTGTTTCTGAATCCCCAGGCGTCACCCGCAACACTTCTTCCAGGGTGGTCAGCCCTGCCATGACCTTGCGTGTTCCGGCAGACCGCAAGCTGCACATTCCTTGGCCCAGAGCCGCATGGCGCAGGGCCTGGATGTCGGCGCCCGGGGTGATCATGGCCTTGAGGTGATCGTTCAGCAGCATGATCTCGTAGATCCCGGCCCGCCCTCGATAACCACTGTCCCTGCATTCCCCGCAACCGACTGCCTGATAGACCTGCCCGGCAGGCCGCTTGCAGTGCGGGCACAACACACGCACCAGACGCTGGGCCATGACCCCCAGCAGGGTGGCGTTGATCAAGTAATGAGGAATGCCCAGTTCCATCAGGCGACTGATGGCGCCGGGTGCGTCGTTGGTGTGCAGTGTCGACAACACCAGATGCCCGGTCAGGGCGGCCTGGATTGCCATTTCTGCGGTTTCCAGGTCGCGAATCTCGCCAATCATGATGATGTCCGGGTCCTGGCGCATCAGGGCACGGATGCCGCTGGCGAAGGTCAGGTCGATGTTGTGCTGGACCTGCATCTGGTTGAACGCCGGCTCCACCATCTCGATCGGGTCTTCGACGGTGCACAGGTTGACCTCCCGGGTCGCCAGCTGCTTGAGCGTGGTGTACAGGGTGCTGGTCTTGCCCGAGCCGGTGGGGCCGGTGACCAGGATGATGCCGTTGGCCTGGCCGGTCATGGATTGCCAGCGTTGCAGGTCATCGCTGGAGAGCCCCAATTGTTGGAAGTCTTTGTGCAGCACCTGGGGGTCGAAAATCCGCATCACCAGCTTTTCGCCGAAGGCCGTGGGCAGGGTCGACAGGCGCAGCTCCACTTCGCCGCCCGTGGGACTTTGGGTCTTTACCCGGCCGTCCTGGGGTTTGCGTTTTTCTGCCACGTTCATCCGGCCCAGGCTTTTCAGGCGGCTGACCACCGCCATCGTCACCTGGGACGGGAATTGATAGACGTCGTGCAGCAGCCCATCGATGCGAAACCGCACACGGCCCTGGTCGCGTCCGGGTTCGATATGGATATCACTGGCCCGCTGGCCAAAGGCGAATTGCAGCAGCCAGTCGACGATATTGACGATGTGGGCGTCATTGGCGTCGGGCTCCTGGTCGCTGGCACCGAGGTTGAGCAGCTGCTCGATGTTGGGCGCGCCGAGTGTTTTCTGGTCAACCGCGCCGCTGACCGATTTCGCCAGCCGGTAAAACTCCACGGTGCAGCGCTGAATCGCCTGGGGGTTGGCGACCACCCGCCGGATGGAGCGCTTCAACACCTGGGCCAGGCCGGCTTCCCAGCTGCTCACGTATGGCTGGGCGCTGGCGACCGTGACGCTGTGGGCGTCGATCGCAACGGCCAGGATCCTGTGCCGCTGGGCAAAGGCATAGGACATCAGGGGTACCACCGCCGCGACATCGATTTTCAGCGGGTCGATACGCAGGTAGGGCTGGCCGCAATGACGGGCCAGCCATTCGGTCAGGGTTTCCAGAGGCGGCCCCTGGCTGGCGATGCATTCCAGGGGATGTAGCGCGCTGTTGGCCGGTACGCTCAGGTCTGCGGGCACCAGGCCCTGGTCGATCAGGGCGGGCAGCAATTGATGGATTTCCAGCCAGCTATCCTGGAGGTTGGGCGCAACGGACATGGCGACGTTCCTGGGCAACGGTGAGGTGTAGTCCTCAGGCTAGTCACCCTTTGCGCTCCGGCCTCCGGGGTTTATTGCAGGCTTTTACTGACCGGCCGCCTGCATCGCCGCAGGCCGCGCAGCCTCAGCCGGATGCAGCTCCAGCGAGCACACGCTGATCAGGTTACGAAGTTTTTCACCGATCACCTGGGCCCGATGCCAGCTCAGGCCATCCACGATGATATCGATCGCCAGCACGTCTTCTTCGCGCTGCACGTTCACGTGGACAGGAATCAGGAACTGCAGGGCAAAATAGTTGAGCACCCGGCATAACAGGTCGGGCTCCGCCTCGGCGAGGATTTGATAGTGCGCCTGGCAGTGGGCATTGCTGACGGCCCAGGCATCGACGCGTGGGGCGGGGCTGGCGGCTTCGACGACGTGCATGATGATTCTCCGGATTCGACTGGAGAAATTTTTACATTCGGCGCGGGAGATTTCTTATCTAAAAAAGCCCGTATTGGCTTATAAGAGAATCATACAATTCTACAAAGCATGATTATTGGGTATTTCTATGCACAGTGAGTTGGACGTGTACGACCGGCGCATCCTGGCGCTGTTGCAGGAAGACGCTTCGCTTTCCAGCGCGCAGATCGCCGAACAGGTGGGCTTGTCACAGTCGCCCTGCTGGCGTCGGATTCAGCGGCTCAAAGAGGAGGGCGTGATTCGCGGCCAGGTCACCTTGCTGGATCGCAAGAAAATCGGCCTCAACACGCAGATTTTCGCCGAGGTAAAACTCAACGCCCACGGCCGTTCCAACTTCACGGAATTCACCGAGGCGATTCGCGGCTTCCCGGAAGTGCTGGAATGTTATGTGCTGATGGGGGCGGTGGATTTTTTACTGCGGATCGTCACATCGGACATTGAGGCGTATGAGCGGTTTTTCTTCGAAAAACTGTCGATGGTGCCGGGGATCCAGGAGGTCAACTCGATAGTGGCCTTGTCGGAGATCAAGTCCACCACCAGCCTGCCGGTTTTGCGCGGATAGGGGAGGCCCATCGCGGGCAAGCCCGGCTCCCACAGGGGAATGCATTCCAGTGTGGGAGCCGGGCTTGCCCGCGATAGCGATCTTACAGACGCAGCAGGGTTTTCCAGGCGCGATTCTGATAAACCGCGATCGCCTGATGCATCCGCGCATCCAGCGACTCATCGGTAATCGGCTGGTTGGCCAGGTGCGCCAGCTTGTTCAGCTCGCCATACAAACGGTCCAGCTCGGCGATATCCAGCACCTGGCGTGCATGGTGCAGCCAGGCCAGGATGCGTTCGATACGCGGCAGTTGCTCGGCCAGGTCTTCCGGCTGTTGCTGATAGCGCGGCAGTTGCAGGGCAACGGCGTCGTCGGCCAGCAGGCGCGGCAGCCAGTTGGCGAGTTGGGCGGCGCCCTGGCGATTGCCACGCACGTTGCGTTCCGCCGCCCAGGTGCGGGCCAGCAGCCAGCGGGAGGTGGTCAGGGAGAACAGGCCCCAGCGCACGTCTTCCAGTTCTTCGGCGAACTGCTCCGGCGCGGCCTTGCGGATGTCTTCATCGTCGTCACCGGCCTGCACCAGCGGGCGCCAGTCTTCCAGCAAGGCGTCCAGTGCGGCACGCAGTTCGCTGGTGGACTGGCGCGGCGCGGCCTGGCCGAGGCTGCCTAGCAGAGCGCGCAGTTCGCCGAGGTTTTCCACCCAGTCTTGCAGCAGACGCCAGTGGCCATTGAAACGGTATTGCTCGGCCAGGCGCTGGCTGCTGCCCAACAGGTGCCACATGACAGCGGCGAACGCGTCGTCCAGCGGCATCTCGGCGTGCAGCACCGGTGCCGGCAGGCTCAGGGAGTAGCTGTTGGCGTCGAACAGGCGATAGCCACGTTCGGCCTTGCTGATATCGCATGGCATCAACGCCAGGGTCGCCGCCAGTTCAGCGGCCAGCTCCAGCAGGGCGGCCGGGTCGCCTTCGCGCAACTCCAGTTCCAGTTCGCAGATTTCTTCTTTCTGCTTGCCGGCGACCACGTGGCCCAGGTCCAGGGCGGCTTCGATCACCACCTTGGCCTTGCCGCGGCCCCAGGCGATTTCGGCGCGCTCGCGCACGAAATCCGTGGTGAATATTGGCTTCAGGGTCTTTTTGTCCAGTTCAGCCAATTGCTCGGGCCAGCATTCGCCGTCGAGTTTCTTCACGTCGAGCTTGGCTTTGGCCAGGTCCCAGTTGTACTCATTGCGTTCCGACAAGCCGGCGACGCTCTGGCCACGGGTCTTGAGGGTCTGGATCACTTCGTCGCCGTCTTTGCGCAGGCGCAGGGCAACCTTGGCCTGGGCCAGGTCGCGCTCCGGCGTGTCGAAGTACTGGTTCATCAACTCACGGCGTTCCCAGCCACTTTTGTTGCGTTTTTTCAGTAACGGGTGCTCACGTAGCGCAGCGAGGGTTTCGCGGCTGACGCGGAGCTTGATTTCGGTTTCTTTCTGCATGGCCGGAAAATCCAGGATCGGGAGCGCAGCCGGGGAAATGTGTGGCTGCCAAGGTCGTGCAGTGTACAGGACTGAGCCCGGCAACGTGCCGCAACGGTTTATTGTGCACCGCAGATAGCTCTATGATGGGTTTCGTCCGGGAAGTTGAGAGACAGCGCATGCCTTTACCGTCCATGAAAGAACAGTTCGCCGCGCTGATTGCCGCGCCTTCGGTCAGTTGCACCCAGGCCTCTCTCGACCAATCCAACCGTCCGGTGATCGATTTGCTCGCCACCTGGCTGGGGGACTTGGGCTTTGCCTGCGACATCCAGCAGGTCAGCCCCGGCAAATTCAACCTGTTGGCCAGTTTCGGCACCGGCCCTGGTGGCCTGGTGTTGGCGGGGCACAGCGACACCGTGCCTTACGACGGCGCGCTATGGCAGACCGATCCGCTCAAGTTGACGGAAGTCGACGGCCGCTGGGTAGGACTGGGCAGTTGCGACATGAAGGGCTTTTTTGCGCTGGTGATCGAGGCCGTGCAACCGTTGTTGGACCAACCCTTCAAGCAACCGCTGCTGATCCTCGCCACCTGCGATGAAGAAAGCTCAATGGCCGGTGCCCGCGCGCTGGCGGAAGCGGGCCGTCCTCTAGGCCGCGCGGCGGTGATCGGCGAGCCCACCGGCCTCAAGCCCATCCGCCTGCATAAAGGCGTGATGATGGAGCGCATCGACATTCTCGGGCGCAGCGGCCATTCGTCGGACCCAAGCCTGGGCCACAGCGCCCTCGAAGCCATGCACGACACCATTGGCGAACTGCGCGGCCTGCGCCTGGCGTGGCAGCGCGAATACCGCAACCCGCAGTTCAGCGTGCCGCAACCCACGATGAACTTCGGCTGCATCCACGGTGGCGATAATCCCAACCGCATCTGCGGCCAGTGTTCCCTGGAGTTCGACCTGCGGCCCTTGCCCGGTATGGACCCGCAGGTGCTGCGGGCCGCCATCCGGCAGAAGCTCGAACCCCTGGCCGAACGCCATAAGGTGAAGATCGACTATGCGCCGCTGTTTCCGGAAGTGCCGCCATTCGAGCAGGCCGAGGATGCCGAGTTGGTGCGGGTGGCTGAACGACTGACCGGTCATCGCGCTGAAGCAGTAGCGTTCGGCACCGAAGCGCCTTATCTTCAGCGCCTTGGTTGCGAAACCCTGGTGCTCGGCCCTGGGGATATCGCCTGCGCTCACCAGCCCGGCGAGTACCTTGAAATGTCACGCTTGACGCCTACAGTGCGTCTATTGCGGGAACTGATTCAACATTACTGCCTGAAACCCGCATAAATTAACCCCTGCCCATCCGTACATAGAAGGAGAGCGAGCGTGTCGCCAAGCCTGTTCCGACGATAACCAACAGCCCGCTGTGCGTTTCCATGATTCATCCTTTTTTGGCTGCTTTTTATTACAGGCCCAGGTTTTATGCCCGAATACGTCAATTGGCTTCGTCACGCTTCGCCTTACATCAATGCCCACCGCGACTGCACCTTTGTGGTCATGCTGCCGGGCGATGGTGTGGAACATCCGAACTTCGGCAACATTGTCCATGACCTGGTGCTGCTCCACAGCCTGGGTGTGCGGCTGGTGCTGGTCCACGGTTCGCGCCCGCAAATCGAAACCCGCCTCGCTGCCCGCGGCCTGACCCCGGCGTACCACGAAGGCTTGCGCATCACCGATGCCGCGACCCTGGAGTGTGTGATCGATGCAGTCGGCCATCTGCGCATCGCCATCGAAGCGCGGTTGTCGATGGACATGGCGTCCTCGCCCATGCAGGGCTCGCGCCTGCGGGTGGCCAGCGGCAACCTGGTGACGGCGCGCCCGATCGGTGTGCTGGAAGGTGTGGACTATCACCACACCGGCGAAGTACGCCGGGTCGACCGCAAGGGCATCAACCGCCTGCTGGACGAGCGCTCCATCGTGCTGCTGTCGCCGCTGGGGTACTCGCCCACCGGTGAAATTTTCAACCTCGCCTGCGAAGACGTCGCCACCCGTGCCGCCATCGACCTGGGCGCGGACAAGTTGCTGCTGTTCGGCGCCGACCTTGGCCTGATCGACGAACACGGTCGCTTGGTGCGTGAGCTGCGGCCGCAACAGGTGCCCGCACATCTGCAACGCTTGGGCAGCAACTACCAGGCCGAACTGCTGGACGCGGCCGCCGAGGCTTGCCGAGGCGGCGTAGGGCGCAGCCATATTGTCAGTTATGCCGAGGACGGTGCCTTGCTGACCGAGCTGTTCACCCGGGACGGCGGCGGCACGCTGGTGGCCCAGGAACAGTTCGAACTGGTGCGTGAAGCGGCGATTGAAGACGTCGGCGGCTTGCTGGACCTGATCAGTCCGCTGGAAGAGCAGGGGATTCTGGTGCGTCGTTCCCGGGAAGTGCTGGAGCGGGAAATCGAGCAGTTCAGCGTGGTGGAACGTGAAGGCATGATCATCGCCTGTGCGGCGCTGTATCAGATCGCCGACTCCGACGCAGGCGAGCTGGCGTGCCTGGCAGTGAACCCGGAATACCGCCATGGCGGTCGCGGCGACGAACTGCTGGAGCGCATCGAGACCCGTGCCCGGGCCCAAGGGTTGAAGACGTTGTTCGTGCTCACTACCCGTACGGCCCACTGGTTTCGCGAGCGTGGTTTTGTGCCGAGTACAGTCGACCGCCTGCCGTCGGCGCGGGCTTCGTTGTACAACTATCAGCGCAATTCGAAGATTTTCGAAAAGGCGTTGTAAGCCTGAAGAGGCGAGGGGGCAATCCTCTCGCCTGTCAATTTGGCGAGTCCTGCATCCGGGGCGGGTGCAGTGACGTCACAGGCCGGATTTGTTTATTTATCCACACAATTGACATCAAAGTGACATTATCGCCGCGTACGGTGAGGTGGATTGCTGGGACGGCAAAAAAAATCGTCGACACAAAAACTGTAACAAATTGACGGAATGATGTGCGTTTGGCCATGATGGCGTCGCGTTTTTGATCGTGAGTGACGTATGACCCATTTTGGTCAACACAAAACGATCTAAAAAAACGTAGAGACATACTTTTCTGGAACACCCTTATGGAGCGGTGTCGCCTTAACGGCTTGGCCGCTCCATGGAAAGCGTTATTCCTGAATCGTATGAAAAAGGATGAAACAATTCTTTTTGGGTGTATGAAAAACTCATTACCCTGCAAGGACCAAATTAACTGCGGTTAGACGAAAGTAGTAGACACACAAGGTTACGATTGACTTGTCAGTCACTATCCGGCGCTAATCGCGCATCTGTGGATCGAGGGCGTCAGACCCGAGACCTAAGAAATACAAAAATTAGAAATGAGAGGAGCGGTACATGAAGAAGTCAACATTGGCGTTGGCCGTAGCTTTGGGGGCAATCGCTCAACAAGCAGGCGCCGCAGGTTTCATCGATGACAGCAAGATCACCCTTGGCCTGCGCAACTTTTATATCAACACCGACAACCGTGATGGCGTTCCTTCTAAAACGTCCAACACCCGCAGCAAAAACGCTGAATGGGGCCAGGGTTTCGACCTGCGCTTCATCTCTGGTTTTACCCAGGGCACTGTAGGCTTCGGTCTTGATGCTATCGGCCTGTACGGCGTACGTCTGGATTCCAGCCGTGAAAACCACGGTAACTACACCGGTACTGCTTCCGGCGGCACCGTATTCCCAAGTGATGGCAACAAAGCCGTTAACGATTTCGCCAGCCTGGGCGTGACCGGTAAGGTCAAGATCTCCCAGACCGTGCTGAAAATCGGTACCTTGCAGCCGAACAACCCGGTGATCAAGACCAACGACGGTCGTCTGCTGCCACAAACCTTCCAGGGTGGCGAGATCTCTTCGAACGAGATCAAGGACCTGACCCTGACTGCCGGTCAGATCGAGCATTCCAAAGGTCGTAACTCCAGCAACAACGAAGGTTTGTCGCTGGCAGGTGCCAACGGCAGCTCGAACTATGACGCGGGTAACTTCGTCAACAAGTTCTACTACGCCGGTGCTGACTACAAAATCACCAAAGACCTGACTGCTTCGTACTACTACGGCGAACTGAAGGACTTCTACGCGCAGAACTTCCTGGGCTTGGTCCACAACTGGGCAATCGGTCCAGGCACTCTGAAAAGTGACCTGCGTTACTACCGCAGCCGCGACAACGGTGCCAACGGTGATACTGCCGGTTACTACACCACCGGTTTCTACGGCAACACGACCACCAAGGGTAAAGTCGACAACGACCTGTACAGCTACCTGGCGTTGTACTCGGTTGCCGGTCACACCTTTGGCGCTGGTTACCAGTACACCAAGGGCGATAGCGACTTCCCTTGGTTGAACCAAGGTGACGGCTCGTCGAACAGCACCACCACTGACATGCAGATCCAGAAGTTCGCCCGTGCCGGCGAGCGTACCTGGCAAGCTCGCTACGCGTACGACTTCGCCAAGGTTGGCGTACCTGGCCTCACCGCCGGTGTGGTTTACCTGCGTGGCAACAACATCGATACCGCCGCCGGTGAAAAAACCGAGTGGGAGCGTGACTTGACTCTGGCCTACGTTGTTCCAGAAGGTCCGCTGAAAAACCTGGGCGTTGCCTGGAAAAACGCCATGTGGCGTACCGACCTGGCAAGTACTCGCGACCAGGACGAAAACCGCGTAATCCTCAGCTACACCTACGCGTTCAAGTAAGAGCGTAAAACCTTGCCCGGCGCAATGCCGGGCAGGGTGCTTTACTTTTCAAGTCGGGCTCAACCCCCGCAAGCCCTTCCTGAACCCCTCTTTGTACAGCGTCTCAAGGCCTTCTCGAACCTTGAAGAGAATGGTGCGCTTCGCCCGTTCGACTTTCCAATGAATAGATTTTTAATATTCTTTTATCGTCTAGATAAATCGATATTTATTCTTTTTAAATAATCCGCAACGCAGGCACAGTGGTTTCCATAAGCACTCATCAGGAGCCACACCATGAGCCTCAGACTGGGCGACATCGCCCCCGACTTTGAACAGGATTCCAGCGCCGGCAAGATTCGCTTTCACGAGTGGCTGGGCGATAGCTGGGGCGTGCTGTTTTCCCACCCCGCGGACTTCACCCCGGTGTGCACCACCGAGCTGGGCTTTACCGCCAAGCTGAAAGATGAATTCGCCCAGCGCGGCGTCAAGGCCATTGCCCTGTCGGTCGACCCGGTGGACTCGCACCACAAGTGGATTGAAGACATCAACGAAACCCAGAACACCGTCGTCAACTTCCCGATCCTGGCCGATGCAGACCGCAAGGTCTCCGACCTGTACGACCTGATCCACCCGAACGCCAGTGACACCCTCACCGTACGTTCGCTGTTCGTGATTGATCCGAACAAAAAGATTCGCCTGACCATTACCTACCCGGCCAGTACCGGCCGCAACTTCCATGAAATCCTGCGGGTGATCGACTCGTTGCAACTGACCGACACCCACAAAGTCGCCACCCCGGCCAACTGGCAGGACGGTGACGAGGTGGTGATCGTGCCGTCGCTCAAGGACGAGGAAGAGATCAAGAAGCGCTTTCCGAAGGGCTACCGGGCGGTGAAGCCGTATCTGCGGCTTACACCTCAACCAAACCGTTAAGGCTGATACCGCCATCGCGGGCAAGCCCGGCTCCCACAGTTGATCGCATTCCCCTGTGGGAGCGGGCTTGCCCGCGATGGCGGCCTGGCAGGCAACAAAGAGTTCATGCTGCAAACCGTCTCACAAAGCAGGGGTTTTAAGGCCGTTTCGACGGCCTTTTTTTATGCCTGGAGTTTAGTGAGCGGTATATGCATTTAAAGAATAAACAAATGAAAAAATAAGATTTATAGATATATAAATTGGCTGATATGGTCTGTTCCATCTTGGCGCCATCGCCACATAGCGAACCGCCGACACTTTCCAAAGGAATTTCCTACATGCTGGTCGTAACACTTGGTGGTAGCCCCAGCCAACGTTCCCGGTCCGGGGTCTTGCTGGATCACACCCGCAACTGGCTGCAGCAACAAGGCGTGGAAGTGGTGAGTTATCAGATACGGGACTTCCCGGCCGAAGACTTGCTGCACGCACGGTTCGACAGCCCGAAGATCATCGACCTGCTGGAGCAGGTGGCGAATGCCGATGGCCTGGTGATCGCTACGCCGGTGTACAAGGCCTCGTTTTCCGGTGCCCTGAAAACCATCCTCGACCTGCTGCCCGAACGCGCCCTGGCCCACAAAGTGGTATTGCCGATGGCCACCGGCGGCAGCATCGCGCACATGCTGGCGGTGGATTACGCACTGAAGCCGGTGCTGTCGGCATTGAAAGCCCAGGAGTTGCTCCACGGGATTTTCGCCGAAGACAGCCAGATCGCCTACGGCGAAGGCAGCGCCCAGGCGCAACTGGTGCCGGTGCTGGAACAACGCTTGAGCGAGGCCCTGGAGACGTTCTACAGCGCCATGGCCCGCCGCCCGAAACCCCTTGATCCCCATGTGTTGAATGAACGTTTGTTGAGTGCTCGCTGGAGCATTTAAGCCTTACCGGAATTTAAGTACTACTCACCTTACTCAGCCGCCAACGGCCAAGCAGGTGCAGCCAACCCCCTAATCGTATTGTGGAGAGAGCGCCATGCGCACTGTCATCTTGCGTCGTGGTCTGGTCGCACTGTTTGCTGCGGCTGTGTCCTTCGGCGCCATTGTTCAAGCTCAAGCCGCCGAGACCCTGCGGATCGGCTATCAGAAATACGGCACCCTGGTGCTGCTCAAGGCCAAGGGCTCGCTGGAAAAGCGCCTGGCCGAGCAGGGCGTGCAGGTGCAGTGGACGGAATTTCCCGGCGGCCCGCAGTTGCTGGAAGGTTTGAACGTCGGCTCCATCGACTTCGGCGTGACGGGCGAAACCCCGCCCGTGTTCGCCCAGGCGGCCGGTGCCGATTTGCTCTACGTCGCCTACGAGCCACCGGCGCCCACCAGTGAAGCGATCCTGGTGCCGAAAGATTCGCCGATCACCTCGGTGCAAGACCTCAAGGGCAAGAAAATCGTCCTCAACAAAGGCTCCAATGTGCACTACCTGCTGGTGCGTGCCCTGGAAGATGCCGGCCTGAAATACACCGATGTGCACACCGTGTTCCTGCCGCCCGCCGATGCCCGCGCCGCGTTCGAGCGTGGCAGCGTCGATGCCTGGGTGATCTGGGACCCGTACCAGGCGGCCGCCGAGAAACAACTGCAAGCCCGCACCCTGCGTGACGGCACCGGCATTGCCGACAACCACCAGTTCTACCTGGCCACCAGGCCTTACGCCGAAAAACACCCTGAAGTGATCAAGGCCCTGGTGGAAGAAGTACGCGCCGTGGGCGAATGGTCCAAGGCCAACCCGGAACAGGTCACCGAACAAGTCGCACCGCTGCTGGGCCTGCCGGCGGACATCACCCTGACCTCGGTGAAACGCCAGGGCTATGGCGCGCTGTTCCTGACCCCGGATGTGGTCGCCGCACAGCAGAAAATCGCCGACAGCTTCTACCAACTCAAATTGATCCCCAAGCCCTTGAGCATCAAGGACGTGATCTGGACGCCACCCGCCGCCGTTGCCAAAGCGCCGTAATCCGACTTCTTCAGGAGACAACTCCATGAGCCTCAATATTTTCTGGTTCCTGCCTACCCACGGTGACGGCCATTACCTTGGCACCGCCGAAGGCGCTCGCGCCGTTGATCACGGTTATCTGCAGCAAGTGGCCCAGGCGGCAGACCGCCTGGGCTTCGGCGGCGTGCTGATCCCCACTGGCCGCTCCTGCGAAGACTCGTGGCTGGTGGCGGCGTCGCTGATCCCGGTGACCCAGCGCTTGAAATTCCTTGTCGCGCTGCGCCCCGGGATCATCTCCCCGACGGTGGCGGCACGTCAGGCGGCCACCCTGGATCGTTTGTCCGGTGGCCGGGCGTTATTCAACCTGGTGACCGGTGGCGACCCGGAAGAATTGGCCGGCGACGGTTTATTCCTGAGCCATGAAGAGCGTTATCAGGCGTCGGTGGAATTCACCCGCATCTGGCGCCGCGTGCTGGAAGGCGAAACCGTTGATTACGACGGCCAGCACATCAGCGTCAAAGGCGCCAAATTGCTCTACCCGCCGATCCAGCAACCCCGTCCGCCGCTGTATTTCGGCGGTTCCTCCGACGCGGCCCAGGACCTGGCAGCCGAACAGGTGGAAATGGTCCTGACCTGGGGCGAGCCACCGGCCGCGGTGGCGGAAAAGATCGCACAGGTTCGCGCCAAGGCCGCCAAGCTCGGGCGTACCCTGCGCTTCGGTATTCGCCTGCATGTGATCGTGCGTGAAACCAACGCCGAAGCCTGGCAGGCCGCCGACAAACTGATCTCCCACGTAGACGATGAAACCATCGCCCGTGCCCAGGCCTCGTTGTCGCGCTTTGATTCCGTGGGCCAGCAACGCATGGCCGCCTTGCATGGCGGCAGCCGCGACAACCTGGAAGTCAGCCCCAACCTGTGGGCCGGCGTCGGCCTGGTACGCGGTGGTGCCGGCACAGCCTTGGTGGGCGATGGCCCGACCGTGGCTGCGCGCGTCAAGGAATACGCCGACCTGGGCATCGACACCTTTATCTTCTCCGGTTATCCACACCTGGAAGAGTCGTATCGCGTCGCCGAGTTGCTGTTCCCGCACCTGGACATCGAGCGTCCCGAGTTGCCCAAAGGCGCCGGTTACGTCAGCCCGTTCGGCGAAATGGTCGCCAACGACATCCTTCCCAAAGCTGCGTCCCAGAGCTGAGGCGCCGCCATGAACCTTGAAAAATTAAGTCATCGATTGGCGCCGTGGGCGCTGCCGATTCTGTTGCTGGCGGTATGGCAGCTTTCGGTGTCGGCCGGTTGGTTGTCGACCCGCATTCTGCCGGCGCCCAGCGCGGTGGTCGAAGCGGGCGTCAGCCTGGTGCGCAGCGGCGAAATCTGGACACACCTGGCCATCAGCGGCTGGCGTGCGGGCCTGGGTTTTGTCATTGGCGGCGGCATTGGCCTGGCCCTGGGCTTTATCACCGGCCTGTCCACCTGGGGTGAACGCCTGCTGGACAGTTCGGTGCAGATGATCCGCAACGTGCCGCACCTGGCGCTGATCCCGCTGGTGATCCTGTGGTTCGGCATTGATGAGACGGCGAAGATCTTCCTGGTCGCCCTCGGCACGCTGTTTCCGATCTACCTCAACACTTACCACGGCATCCGCAACGTCGACCCGGCGCTGGTGGAAATGGCCCGCAGTTATGGCTTGTCTGGTTTCAGCCTGTTTCGCCAGGTGATTTTGCCGGGGGCCTTGCCTTCGATCCTGGTCGGCGTGCGTTTTGCGCTGGGCTTTATGTGGCTGACGCTGATCGTTGCGGAAACCATCTCCGCCAGCTCCGGCATTGGCTACCTGGCGATGAACGCCCGGGAATTCCTGCAAACCGACGTGGTGGTACTGGCGATCGTGCTGTACGCCGTGCTCGGCAAGCTGGCAGACCTGGCCGCCCGTAGCCTGGAACGTGTCTGGCTGCGCTGGCACCCGGCCTATCAATCGAATAAAGGAGGTGCGGCATGACAGCTCAACAACCTCCACGTCTGCTGCGGGGCATTCCCCTGGCCGTGCGCAAGTTGCGCAAGGCGTTCGGCGCGCGGGAAGTGCTCAAGGAAATCGACCTGCACATTCCTGCGGGGCAATTCGTTGCGGTAGTAGGCCGTAGCGGTTGCGGCAAAAGTACCTTGCTGCGCCTGCTGGCCGGCCTGGATAAAGCCAGTGGCGGCGAATTGCTCGCCGGTTCCGCGCCGCTGAGCGAAGCGATTGAAGACACGCGGTTGATGTTCCAGGAAGCGCGCCTGCTGCCGTGGAAAAAGATCATCGACAACGTGGGCCTGGGCCTCAAGGGCAACTGGCGCCCACAGGCGTTGGAAGCGCTGGAAGCGGTCGGCCTGGCCGAGCGCGCCAATGAGTGGCCGGCGGCGTTGTCCGGTGGCCAGAAGCAGCGCGTGGCCCTGGCCCGCGCCTTGATTCACCAACCACGCCTGTTGCTGCTGGACGAACCGCTGGGGGCGCTGGATGCCCTGACCCGCATCGAGATGCAGCAACTGATCGAGAACCTCTGGCAGAAGCACGGCTTTACCGTGCTGCTGGTGACCCACGACGTCAGCGAAGCCGTGGCCATTGCCGACCGGGTGATCCTGATCGAAGACGGCGAAATCGGCCTGGACCTGCACGTGGAACTCCCACGGCCGCGGGTACGCGGCTCCCACCGCCTGGCGGCGCTGGAAACCGAAGTGCTTAACCGTGTGTTGTCGCTGCCCGGCACTCCGCCGGAACCCGAACCTGTTTCACCGCTGCCTACGCAATTGCGTTGGGCGCAATAACTCACTTGTCTTACACAGGAAGAACGACCATGACTATTAAAGCCATCAACGTGCGTAACCAGTTCAAAGGCACTATCAAGGAAATCGTCGAAGGCGACGTGCTGTCGGAAATCGACGTACAGACCGCGTCCGGCATCGTCACTTCGGTGATCACCACCCGTTCGGTGAAAGAGCTGGAGCTGGTGATTGGCAGTGAAGTGATTGCCTTCGTCAAATCCACCGAGGTGTCGATCGCCAAGTTGTGATCGGCGTTCTTGAAACCGCCATCGCAGGCAAGCCAGCTCCCACATTTTGATCTGTGAACGCAGTCAAATGTGGGAGCTGGCTTGCCTGCGATAAGGCCTTTGTGGGCAACACATCAATCAGGCAGTGACCACCCGCTTGGGCAAGAACGCCGGCAGATAAAGCCCCACATACGCATCAAACACCCGCATGCCTTCCTCGGCCATACGCGGGGTGATCTGCCCGTGCTGGTGCACCGAGCGCGCGTAGACGCGGTCGCTCAGCTCCAGGGCCAGGGCAAACACGTCGACATCGGCGGGCAGGCTCGGCACCTCGAAATGCCGGTTGAACACTTCATGCATCAGGTTTCCCAGCTCCAGGTCGTGCTGGCGGTCAGCCTGTGTCACTTCGGTCAGGCCGTGCTGGGCCAGGATCAATTGTCGGGCGGCGGCGTCGTTGCTGTAGATGGTGAGCATGCGCTGCTCGACCACGCAGGACAGGTCACGCCAGTGGCTGAGTGAGTTGTGGTCGATGGGTGCTTGAATGGCCGCGCGAAAGGCGGCGTGGACGTCGGCGGTCAGCGCTTCGAGCAAGGCCGGCACGCTGGCGAAGAAGTGGTACACCGATGACGGCGGAATCTGCGCCCGTTCGGCCACGCTGTAGATCGACAGGCTGGCCACACCTTCGGCGGCCAGCAACGTGCGGGCGGCGTCGAGGATCGCGTCGATCCGGGCCTGGCTGCGGGCGCGGGGTTTGCGAGGGGCGGCGGGGCGATTCATTGAAGTCTCCTACAGGGCAGCGGGCATTGTACGCAGAGCGCGAACATGATCCATACCTTGTAGGAGCGAGCTTGCTCGCGAGGGTCGTTAACGATGACGCTGGCATCCTGAATCAACGCGGTGCGCTCAGGTTTTTCGCGAGCAAGCTCGCTCCTACAGGCAGGCATAAAAAAACGCCACAGACCAAAAGCCTGTGGCGTTTTTTCAATGCGACAACCGCTTACACGGTATGCAGGTACCAGTTGTACTCAAGGTCGGAGATGGAGTGTTCGAACTCTTCCAGCTCACTTTCCTTACAGGCGACGAAGATATCGATGTATTTAGGATCGATGTACTTGGCCATCACCTCGCTGTCGTCCAACTCGCGCAGGGCATCACGCAGGTTGTTCGGCAGGCTCTGTTCGTTCTGCTCGTAGCTGTTGCCTTCCACCGGTGCGCCAGGCTCGATCTTGTTGGTCAGGCCGTGGTGCACGCCTGCCAGCACGGAAGCCATCAGCAGGTAAGGGTTGGCGTCGGCGCCGGCGACACGGTGTTCGATACGTACGGCGTCGGACGAGCCGGTCGGTACGCGAATCGCCACGGTGCGGTTATCCAGGCCCCAGCACGGCGAGTTCGGCACATAGAACTGTGCGCCAAAACGACGGTAGGAGTTGACGTTAGGGCACAGGAACGCCATTTGGGCGGGTAGGGTCTCCAGCACACCGCCGATCGCGTGACGCAATGCGGCGTTCTGCTCGGGATCCTCGCTGGCAAAGATGTTCTTGCCGTCCTTGTCCAGGATCGAAATGTGTACGTGTAAGCCGTTGCCTGCCTGGCCCGGGTAAGGCTTGGCCATGAAGGTGGTGTCCATCTCATGGTCGTAGGCGATGTTCTTGATCAGACGCTTGAGCAGTACCGCGTAGTCGCAGGCCTTTATAGGGTCGGCAACGTGGTGCAGGTTCACTTCGAACTGCGCCGGGGCACTTTCCTTGACGATGGCGTCGGCAGGGATGCCTTGCTCTTTTGCACCTTCCAGAATGTCCTGGAGGCAGTCGACGTATTCGTCGAGGTCGTCGATCAGGTAGACCTGTGTCGAGTGCGGGCGTTTGCCGGAGATCGGCGAGCGGGGCGGTTGTGGCCGGCCATTCACGTTCTCCTGGTCAATCAGGTAGAACTCCAGCTCGAATGCGGCGCAGATGGTCAGACCGAGGTCGTCAAATTTGCTTACAACTTGGCGGAGGACTTCGCGAGGATCGGCGAAGAAAGGTTCACCTTCGAGTTCGTGCATGGTCATCAGCAATTGCGCGGTTGGGCGCTTTTGCCACGGTTCATTGCACAGGGTGTCGGGGATTGGATAACAGATTCGGTCAGCATCACCGATGTCCA
This sequence comes from Pseudomonas sp. IPO3778, assembly GCF_013386825.1. GTDB lineage: Bacteria > Pseudomonadota > Gammaproteobacteria > Pseudomonadales > Pseudomonadaceae > Aquipseudomonas. The sequence continues at coordinate 243,993 of NZ_JACARC010000034.1, read as the reverse complement.
GACCCAGGCCGGTGCTTTCCACCGTTGAGCCGTTGATATCCAGGGCAAATAGAGAGGCAGGCAGGTTAATGCCCTTCTCGTAAACCTTGTGGAGGCTGGTGCGTTCGATGCGCTTGCCGCGCACCACACCATTCATATCCGCAATTAGAAGGTCTACGTACAGAACCTCAGGATGATCCTTAAGGAACGCGTTCGCTTCGTTAAGCTGAACGGCACGCGGGGGTACCGACATGATGCAACACCTTTGTTGTTAAAAATATCAATCATTGATCTCTTCGGGTTTCAGTCAACCCGAACGGCATCCCGAAGTCAAGCGAGGCCTTTTTTGCCCTAAAAAAGCGCCTTGAGGGCTTTTTTGGGGCTTTTTGGGGCGATTTTTTGGGTTTGGTGCTCTTGGAACCAGCACGTTTGAGCGGGCCGTGTTGTATTTTTTACGGGGGTGTTGTGTAAAAAAATGAACAAGGCTAAGCTCGATTCAAACCCATAACAGCAATAATACCGGGGTGCTTCATGTCTCGCCTGCCGTTAATCGGCGTCACCGCCTGCTCCAAACAGGTAGGTCTGCATGCTTATCACATCAGTGGCGACAAATACGTCCGTGCAGTGGCCACCGCTGCCAAGGGCTTGCCATTGATTATTCCGTCCCTGGCGGATCTGCTCGACCCGGCCAATATTCTTGACGGCCTGGACGGCATTCTTTTTACCGGCTCACCTTCCAACATCGAACCCTTTCACTACGACGGTCCGGCCAGCGCGCCCGGGACTGCTCATGATTCTGCACGGGACCAAACCACCTTGCCGCTGCTGCGCGCCGCCGTCGCAGCGGGCGTTCCGGTGCTGGGGATTTGCCGTGGCTTCCAGGAAATGAACGTAGCGTTTGGCGGCAGCCTGCACCAGAAGGTTCACGAAGTGCCGGGCATGATGGATCACCGCGAAGACGACACCCAGCCGCTGGACATCCAGTATGGCCCGGCGCACCCAGTGGCCATCTCCCCGAATGGGGTATTGGCAAGCCTGGGTTTGCCACACACGATCCAGGTCAACTCGATTCATTCCCAGGGCATCGACCGCCTGGCGCCCGGTTTGCAGGTCGAGGCCACCGCGCCGGACGGCTTGATCGAAGGCTTTTCGATCCCCGCGGGCAAGGCTTTTGCTTTAGGAGTGCAATGGCACCCCGAATGGCAGGTAAGCTCTAACCCGCACTACCTCGCGATCTTCCAGGCATTTGGCAATGCCTGTCGAAAGCGGGTGATGCAACGCGACGCGGATGCTGCGTCAACTTACGCCTGACCTTTAATGGATGTCAGGAAACACAGCCCAGAGGCATTTATGAGTAACAACCTCGACCAGCTCACCGATTGGTTGAAAGACCACAAGATCACAGAAGTCGAATGCATGATTGGCGACCTCACCGGCATCACCCGGGGCAAGATCTCGCCGACCAACAAGTTCATCGCCGAAAAAGGCATGCGCCTGCCCGAGAGCGTTCTGTTGCAGACCGTGACCGGCGACTATGTCGAAGACGACATCTATTACGAATTGCTCGACCCGGCCGACATCGACATGATCTGCCGCCCGGACGAGAACGCGGTGTTCCTGGTGCCCTGGGCCATAGAACCTACCGCCCAGGTGATCCACGACACCTACGACAAGCAAGGCAACCCGATCGAGCTGTCGCCGCGCAACGTGCTCAAGAAAGTCCTCAAGCTCTACGCCGATAAAGGCTGGCAGCCCATCGTGGCGCCGGAGATGGAGTTCTACCTGACCAAGCGCTGCGAAGACCCGGACTTCCCCCTGCAACCGCCGATTGGCCGTTCCGGCCGCCCGGAAACCGGTCGCCAGTCCTTCTCTATAGAAGCGGCCAACGAATTCGACCCGTTGTTCGAAGACGTCTACGACTGGTGCGAGCTGCAGGAACTGGACCTCGACACCCTGATCCACGAAGACGGCACGGCGCAGATGGAAATCAACTTCCGTCACGGCGACGCACTGTCCCTGGCCGACCAGATTTTGGTGTTCAAGCGCACCATGCGCGAGGCGGCGCTCAAGCACGACGTGGCGGCCACCTTTATGGCCAAGCCCATGACTGGCGAGCCCGGCAGCGCGATGCACCTGCACCAGAGCATCATCGACATCGCCACCGGCAAGAACGTCTTCTCCAATGAAGACGGGACCAAGAGCGAGCTGTTCCTGCATCACATTGGCGGCCTGCAGAAATTCATCCCCGAGCTGTTGCCGCTGTTCGCGCCCAACGTCAACTCGTTCCGCCGCTTCCTGCCCGACACCTCGGCGCCAGTCAACGTGGAGTGGGGCGAAGAAAACCGCACCGTTGGCCTGCGGGTTCCAGACGCCGGCCCACAAAACCGCCGGGTGGAAAACCGCCTGCCGGGCGCCGATGCCAACCCGTACCTGGCAATTGCCGCCAGCTTGCTGTGTGGCTACATCGGCATGGTTGAAGGCATCAGCCCGAGCGCGCCGGTGGTGGGCCGTGGTTACGAGCGACGCAACCTGCGCCTGCCGCTGACCATCGAAGACGCCCTGGAACGCATGGAAAACAGCAAGACCATCGAGAAATACCTGGGTCAAAAATTCATCACAGGCTACGTCGCGGTCAAGCGGGCCGAGCATGAAAACTTCAAGCGCGTGATCAGTTCGTGGGAGCGGGAATTCCTGCTCTTCGCCGTCTGATGCGCCGGGCGCGCCCTTCAAACGGCGCGTCCTCACCTGAAACATCTAGGAGATTGGTATGTCCAGCAACAACCCGCAAACCCGTGAATGGCAAGCCTTGAGCAGCGATCACCACCTGGCGCCGTTCAGCGACTTCAAGCAATTGAAAGAGAAAGGCCCACGGATCATCACCAAAGCCCACGGCGTTTACCTGTGGGACAGCGAAGGCAACAAGATTCTCGACGGCATGGCCGGCCTGTGGTGCGTAGCGATCGGTTACGGTCGTGATGAACTGGCTGACGCCGCCGCCAAACAGATGAAAGAACTGCCTTACTACAACCTGTTCTTCCAGACCGCCCACCCGCCGGTGCTGGAACTGGCCAAAGCCATCTCCGATATCGCGCCACAAGGCATGAACCACGTGTTTTTCACCGGTTCGGGCTCCGAAGGCAACGACACCATGCTGCGTATGGTCCGCCACTACTGGGCGATCAAGGGCCAGCCGAACAAGAAAACCATCATCAGCCGCAAGAATGGCTACCACGGCTCCACCGTGGCCGGCGCCAGCCTGGGCGGCATGACCTATATGCATGAACAGGGCGACTTGCCGATCCCGGGCATCGTCCACATCGCCCAGCCGTACTGGTTTGGCGAAGGCGGCGACATGAGCCCGGAAGAATTCGGCGTGTGGGCGGCCAACCAGTTGGAAGAGAAGATCCTGGAACTGGGCGTGGACAACGTCGGTGCCTTTATTGCCGAGCCGATCCAGGGTGCCGGTGGCGTGATCGTTCCGCCCGCCAGCTACTGGCCGCGCATCAAGGAAATCCTCGCCAAGTACGACATCCTGTTCGTCGCCGACGAAGTGATCTGCGGCTTTGGCCGTACCGGTGAGTGGTTCGGCAGCGATTTCTACGACCTCAAGCCCGACATGATGACCATCGCCAAGGGCCTGACCTCGGGCTACATCCCGATGGGTGGCCTGATCGTGCGGGATGAGGTGGTCGCCGTGCTCAACGAAGGCGGTGATTTCAACCACGGCTTCACCTATTCCGGTCACCCGGTGGCGGCGGCGGTGGCCCTGGAAAACATCCGCATCATGCGCGATGAACAAATTGTTAAGCGTGTTCACGACGAAACGGCACCCTATTTGCAAAAGCGTCTGAGGGAGCTGGCTGATCACCCGTTGGTGGGTGAAGTTCGCGGTGTGGGCATGCTCGGTGCGATTGAGCTGGTGCAGGACAAGGCCACGCGCAAGCGTTATGAAGGTAAGGGCGCCGGCATGATCTGCCGTACGTTCTGCTTCGAGAATGGCCTGATCATGCGCGCCGTGGGCGACACCATGATCATTTCGCCACCGCTGGTGATCAGCAAGGCCGAGGTAGACGAGTTGGTGACCAAGGCGCGGCATTGCCTGGACCTGACTTTGGCGGCTTTGCAGGGCTAAGTGCTAGGCTCAGTGCGCAGCGGCTTCGGGCGCTGCGTCCGGGCAGTGATTAAAACGGGGCTTTGGTTGAAAGCCGGCCCCTGAACTTGCCAGACTGTCGCCCTGTTTTGTTGCCCTTTGGAAGGGCCGTGAGACGACGTAAAGAACGTGGCCCAAAAAAGAAAAAATTGGAGCATCACCAAATGAAGGCATTAGGTTTGAAGAACGCTGGCAAGACCCTCCTCGCCTTGTCCCTGATGGGCGCAATGGCGGGCGCGGCACACGCAGACGATAAAGTGCTGCACGTTTACAACTGGTCCGACTACATCGCACCGGACACCATCGCCAACTTTGAAAAAGAGTCGGGCATTAAAGTGGTGTACGACGTGTTCGACTCCAACGAAACCCTGGAAGCCAAGTTGCTGGCCGGCAAGTCCGGTTACGACATCGTGGTGCCGTCGAACAACTTCCTTGCCAAGCAGATCAAGGCCGGCGTTTACCAGGAACTGGACAAGTCCAAGTTGTCGAACTACGGCAACCTGAACAAGTCGCTGCTTAAAGCCGTGTCCGTCAGCGACCCGGACAACAAGCACGCCTTCCCGTACATGTGGGGCTCGATCGGCATCGGCTACAACCCGGAGAAGGTCAAGGCCGCACTGGGCATCGACAAGATCGATTCGTGGGACACCATCCTCAAGCCGGAAAACCTTGCCAAGCTGAAGGGCTGCGGTGTGAGCTTCCTCGATTCGCCAACCGAAATGCTGCCGGTGGCACTGCATTACCTGGGCCTGCCGACCGACACCCAGAAGAAAGAAGACCTCAAGCAAGCCGAGGCCCTGTTCCTCAAGTTGCGTCCTTCGATCGGTTACTTCCACTCGTCCAAGTACATTTCCGACCTGGCCAACGGCAACATCTGCGTCGCCGTGGGTTACTCGGGTGACGTGCAACAGGCCAAGTCCCGTGCGGCTGAAGCCGGTGGCAAGGTCAAGGTTGCTTACGACATTCCGAAAGAAGGTGCCGGCAGCTTCTATGACATGGTCGCCATCCCTAAAGATGCCGAAAACGTCGACGCCGCCTACAAGTTCATGAACTACCTGCTCAAGCCGGAAGTCATGGCGAGCATTACCAACAGCGTGCGTTTCCCGAACGGTAACGAGAAAGCCACTGCATTGGTCGACAAGGACATCACCAGCGACCCAGGCATTTATCCGCCAGCGGACGTACAAGCCAAGTTGTATGCCATTGCTGACTTGCCGGCGGCTACTCAGCGGGAAATGACCCGCAGCTGGACCAAGATCAAATCGGGCAAGTAAGCCTTAAGATCTGTGGGAGAGGGCATGTGTGGGAGCGGGCTTGCTCGCGAAAACGGTGTATCAGTTGATACATAGGCTGGCTGACACGTCGCTTTCGTGAGCACGCCCGCTCCCACATAACCCGCTCCCACCCATTAAATGACAGAAAGTTTTGCCGGATCGGTTTATCGAGGGTAAGTTGCGCGCCGGTTTTGTTGCCGGGCAACAACTTTGGGCCCAACTATTTAAGAGGACCTCCACTTGCCAATTTCTTTATTTCGCAAAGCCATGCTCGTGGGTGCAGGTATCACGCTGGCGGTCAGCGTGCAGGCCGCACCGACGGTGCATATTTATAACTGGTCGGACTACATCGGCCCCGACACCCTGGCCAACTTTGAAAAGGCCACCGGTATCAAGCCGGTCTACGACGTGTTTGATTCCAACGAAACCCTGGAAGGCAAGTTGCTGGCCGGGCGTACCGGGTATGACGTGGTCGTGCCGTCCAACCACTTCCTCGGCAAGCAGATCAAGGCCGGGGCGTTCCAGAAGCTCGACAAGTCGCAACTGACCAACTATGCCAACCTCGACCCGGCGCTGCTCAAGCGTCTGGAAAAGAACGACCCGGGTAATCAGTACGCCGTGCCGTACCTGTGGGGCACCAACGGCATTGGTTACAACGTCGATAAAGTCAAAGAAGTGCTGGGCATCGACAAGATCGATTCCTGGGCCGTGCTGTTCGAGCCGGAAAACATGAAAAAGCTGGCGAGTTGCGGCGTGTCGTTCATGGACTCGGCGGATGAAATGCTGCCGGCGGTCCTCAACTACATGGGCCTCAATCCCAACAGCACCAACCCTGAAGACTATAAGAAGGCTGAAGAGAAACTCCTGAAAGTGCGTCCTTACGTGACCTACTTCCATTCTTCCAAATACATCTCCGACCTGGCCAACGGCAATATCTGCGTGGCGGCCGGCTTCTCCGGTGATGTGTTCCAGGCCAAGGCCCGTGCGGCCGAGGCGGGCAAAGGCGTGAACATCGCCTATGTGATTCCCAAAGAAGGCGGCAACCTCTGGTTTGACGTGCTGGCCATTCCCAAGGATGCCAGCAACGTCAAAGAGGCCCTCGCCTTCATCAACTATTTGCTGAAACCTGAGGTGATCGCTCAGGTCAGTGATTACGTCGGTTACGCCAACCCTAACCCAGGGGCGGACAAACTGATGGAGCAATCGATACGCACCGACGAAGCGGTTTACCCACCGCAGGCGGTTCTCGACCGGACTTTTGTCAACTTCGAGCTACCCCCGAAAGTGCAACGCTTGATGACCCGTAGCTGGACCAAGGTCAAGACGGGCAAGTAAGGCTTAACGCTCAAACTATCCTGGGCTTGCCCACATTGGGTGAGCTGCACTCTTTTTATTCTGGGAGTTTCGTAAATGGCAGTTGCCTCCGGCGCCTATAAGAAAGCCCTCGAGGGCGACCAGACACCGAAACAGGTGCTGGTCAAAATCGACCGGGTCACGAAGAAATTCGACGAGACGATTGCCGTGGACGATGTGTCCCTGGAAATCAAGAAAGGCGAGATCTTCGCCTTGCTCGGCGGATCGGGTTCGGGTAAATCCACCTTGCTGCGCATGCTCGCAGGCTTCGAGCGCCCAACGGAAGGACGCATTTACCTCGACGGTGTGGACATCACCGACATGCCGCCGTACGAGCGGCCGATCAACATGATGTTTCAGTCCTACGCCTTGTTCCCCCACATGACCGTGGCCCAGAACATCGCGTTTGGCCTGCAACAGGACAAGATTCCCAAGTCGGAAGTCGACGCCCGAGTGGCCGAGATGCTCAAGCTGGTACAGATGAGCCAGTACGCCAAGCGCAAGCCGCACCAGCTGTCTGGCGGTCAACGCCAGCGGGTGGCATTGGCGCGTTCCCTGGCCAAGCGCCCGAAATTGCTGTTGCTCGATGAGCCGATGGGCGCCCTGGACAAGAAGCTGCGTTCGCAGATGCAGTTGGAACTGGTGGAGATCATCGAACGCGTAGGGGTGACCTGCGTGATGGTGACCCACGACCAGGAAGAGGCCATGACCATGGCCGAGCGCATCGCGATCATGCACCTGGGCTGGATCGCCCAGATCGGCAGCCCGATCGATATCTATGAAACGCCTACCAGCCGCCTGGTGTGCGAGTTCATCGGCAACGTCAACATCTTCGAAGGTGAAGTGATCGACGACGCCGAAGGCCACGCGACCATCACCTGCAAAGACCTCGACCGCAACATCTACGTCGGCCACGGCATCAGCACTTCGGTGCAGGACAAGTCGGTCACCTACGCGATCCGTCCGGAAAAGCTGCTGGTGACCGCGGACATGCCGACCTGCGAATACAACTGGTCCAGCGGCAAGGTTCACGACATCGCCTACCTCGGCGGCCACTCGGTGTTCTACGTCGAGTTGCCGAGCGGCAAGCTGGTGCAATCCTTCGTGGCCAACGCCGAACGCCGTGGCCAGCGTCCAACCTGGGGTGACCAGGTGTACGTGTGGTGGGAAGACGACAGCGGCGTGGTACTTCGCTCATGAACATGAAGAAGCTCAAACGCCAGCTGCAACGAATAACCCCCGGTGGCCGGCATGTGGTCATCGGGATCCCTTTCCTCTGGCTGTTCCTGTTCTTCATGCTGCCGTTCTTCATCGTCTTGAAGATCAGCTTTGCCGAAGCCGACGTGGCGATCCCGCCGTATACCGAGATCTACACCTTCGTTGAACAGAAACTGCAGTTGGTGCTCAACCTGGCCAACTACAGCCTGCTGGCAGGCGACGACTTATACATCGCGGCGTACCTGGGCTCGCTGAAAATGGCGTTTTTCAGCACGCTGTTGTGCCTGCTGATTGGCTACCCGATGGCCTATGCCATTGCCTGCGCACGCAAGGAAAGCCAGACCGTGCTGGTGCTGCTGATCATGATGCCGACGTGGACCGCGATCCTGATCCGCGTGTATGCGTGGATGGGCATCCTCAGCAACAACGGTTTGCTCAATGGCTTCCTGATGTCCATCGGGTTGATCAACGAACCGCTGCAGATCCTCAACACCAACATCGCGGTGTACATCGGCGTGGTCTATTCCTACCTGCCGTTCATGATCCTGCCGCTGTACGCGAACCTGGTGAAGCACGATCAGAGCCTGCTGGAAGCCGCATCGGACCTGGGTTCGAGCACCTTCAACAGCTTCTGGAAGATCACCGTGCCACTGTCCAAGAACGGCATCATCGCCGGCTGCATGCTGGTGTTTATCCCGGTGGTGGGCGAGTTTGTGATCCCGGAACTGCTGGGCGGCCCGGAAACCCTGATGATCGGTAAAGTGTTGTGGCAAGAGTTCTTCAACAACCGTGACTGGCCGGTGGCGTCTGCCCTGGCGGTGGTGATGCTGGCGATCCTGATCGTGCCGATCATCCTGTTCAACCGCAGCCAAGCCAAAGAGATGGAGGGCAAGATATGAAGCGCGTCAGTTTCTCAAGCTTCATGCTGGTGGCGGGGTTGTTGTTTATCTACCTGCCGATGCTGATCCTGGTGATCTACTCGTTCAACGAATCCAAATTGGTGACGGTGTGGGGCGGTTGGTCGGTGAAGTGGTACGTGGGCCTGCTGGACAACACCCAGTTGATGGGCTCGGTGGGCCGCTCCCTGGAAATTGCCTGCTACACGGCGATTGCGGCGGTGGCACTCGGTACGTTGGCGGCGTTTGTGCTGACGCGTATCAGCCAGTTCAAGGGCCGCACGTTGTTCGGCGGCCTGGTGACCGCGCCGCTGGTGATGCCGGAAGTGATCACCGGTCTGTCGTTGTTGCTGCTGTTCGTGGCCATGGCGCAGATGATCGGTTGGCCCCAGGAACGCGGGCTGGTGACCATCTGGATCGCCCACACCACGTTCTGTTCGGCGTATGTGGCGGTGGTGGTCTCGGCGCGCTTGCGAGAGCTGGACCTGTCGATCGAAGAGGCGGCAATGGACCTGGGCGCGCGGCCGTGGAAGGTGTTCTTCCTGATCACCATCCCGATGATCGCGCCGTCGCTGGCGGCGGGCGGCATGATGTCGTTCGCGTTGTCCCTGGATGACCTGGTGTTGGCCAGCTTTGTGTCGGGGCCGGGTTCGACCACGTTGCCGATGGAAGTGTTCTCGGCGGTGCGTCTGGGGGTTAAACCCGAGATCAACGCCGTGGCCAGCCTGATCCTGTTGGCGGTGTCGATCGTGACATTCCTGGTGTGGTTCTTCAGCCGTCGTGCCGAAGAGATTCGCAAGAAAGCGATCCAGCAGGCGATTGAAGAAGCGGCTGCGGATGGTTGGGAAAAGCCGGCGGATTCGCGTCGCGCACCGGCACCGGTCTAACTGACGGAGCTGGCTTAAAAAATGTGGGAGCTGGCTTGCCTGCGATAGCGGTGTATCAGTCAACAAATTAGTCGACTGTCACACCGCCATCGCAGGCAAGCCAGCTCCCACAGTAGTTTTGTGGTGTTTATAAGGGTGTGTTTCAGGCCACCCAAGGCGACTTGCGAATCACCTCGACAAAGTTCATCGGCTTGAACCCCGGTTCCTGATCCACCAGCACATCGGTCTTCACGTTGCCAAACGTGGTCTGCGGGCGATGGCGCAAGCCGTCGGCAAACGCGCAGATGATGCATTCCTTGAACCCTTCACCCCGTGGATGCGCATGCACCACTGCCTCGCGCTGTACGCTGCTGAATGCCGCGTATTCCATGCCCAGCACGTCCATTTCCACGCCCGCAGTCACCAGCGCCACGGTCGGACGCAGATGCTTGGGCACGCCCGGCGTGGTGTGCAGGGCAATCGACAGCCACACCTGCTCGATGTCGTCATCGCTCAACCCGTAAGGCTTGAGGAAATCCGCCGCTGCGTTGGCGCCGTCCACTTCAAAACGTTCGTCGTCACTGCGGTGGCCTTCCACCAGGCCCAGGTCGTGGAACATGGCACCGACGTACAGCAGCTCCGGGTTATAGGCCAACTGCTGGCGCTCACCGCTCAGGGCGCCGAACAGGAACACCCGGCGGGAGTGGTGGTACAGCAGGTCGGATTCGATGTCGCGGATGTATTCGGTGGTGGCCTTGGCCAGGGCGCTGTCCGGGATCTTGATGCCGGCGATGGTGGTGCTCATGGTCGTTCTCCTCAAGAAAGCGCCGGGGTGGGCGCCGATGAGTCCAGTCTGGTCCCGCGCCCGCGAGGCGGCCACCGCGGCGAGGGTGCGATCCCGGCCAATGTGCCGTGATATCGCGCCAAGGCCATACGCGATCAACTGTAGGAGCTGGCTTGCCTGCGATAGCATCACCTCGGTATACCTGATGGACCGAGTCGCCTGTATCGCAGGCAAGCCAGCTCCCACAGGGGTTTTGCATTTATTCAGTTAGAAAAAGGTGTTCCTGCCCATGGGTAAAACCGTTGCCATCCTGATCTTCCCCGGCGTCCAGTCACTGGACGTGACCGGACCCCTGGATGTGTTCTGCGAGGCTAACCGTTTTCTGCCGCCCGAGGCGCATTACCAACTGGAGGTGATTGGCCTGGGCCACGGCAACATGGCGTGTTCCAACGGCCTGTCGTTGCTGGCTCACCGGCATTTCAGCGAAGCCGTCGAGCCTTACGATTTGCTGCTGATGGCCGGCGGGCCGCAGTTGCCCTTTGAGGATTTCGGCCCGGTGTTCAACCAGTGGCTGCGGGACGCCAGTGCGCGGGCCCAGCGTTTCGGCTCCATCTGCAATGGCGCCTTCCTGCTCGCCCGCGCCGGTTTGCTGGACGGGCGCACCGTCACCACCCATTGGGGCGACGCCGCCGACCTGGCCAGTTTGTGCCCGTCGGCCCAAGTGGAAGCCGACCGCCTCTACGTACAGGACGGCGATCTCTACACCTCCGCCGGGGTGACGGCGGGCATCGACCTGTCGTTGTACCTGCTGGCCCAGGATCACGGCCCGGAAGTCGCCCTCAGCGTGGCCAAGCGTCTGGTGGTGTTTACCCAGCGGTCCGGTGGGCAGTCGCAGTTCAGCCCGTTTCTGACCCCCCACGCCGAAGCCACCTCGGCGGTGGCGCTGGTGCAGTTGTATGTATTGGCAAACCTGACGGGGGACTTGACCATCGCTGATCTGGCCAAGGCGGCGAACATGAGCGCGCGCAACTTCTCCCGGGTATTCGCCCGGGAAGCCCGGATCACCCCGGCGGAATTCGTCGAGCGGGCGCGGGTGGACGCGGCGCGCGTGATGCTGGAAAGCACCCACGCACCGCTCAAGACCGTGGCTTACCAGTGTGGCTTTCGCGATGCCCAGCACATGCGCAGTGTGTTCAATCGCCGGCTGGGCGTGACGCCGCAACAGTTCCGGCTTAACTTTGCGGCGCCGGTGTGAGCGTGTCGTAGGCTTCCAGGGCGCGCAGCGAGTAGATGTACGCCGCGCCGGCGTTCAGCGAAATCGCGGTAGCGAGCGTCGCGGCCACTTCTTCGCGGGTGGCGCCGGCCTTGATCGCCGCGTCGGCATGCACGCCGATGCAACCGTCGCAGCGGGTGGTGATGGCCACGGCGATGGAAATCAGCTCACGGGTCTTGGCATCGAGGACGTTGTTTTCCTCGGCAGCTTCCCCCAGCGCCATGTAGGCTTTGACCATCTTCGGGTTGCTCTTGCCCAGTGCGCCAAAGGCTTTTTTCACGGTAGGCAGCAAGTCGGACCAGTTATTGAACATTGCGTTAACTCCTGAACAGGTTGGGTGTGAAGCGAGTGTGCGCGGTTCAGGTTTGGCACTTTTGTTCGATCCACTCACCTTTTTGACCGATGCTCGCAAATGAATTCCATCGACACCTTGATCGCGTTGGCCAACCTGCGGGGCAGCCTGGATTTGCGTTGCCAGTTCCAGGGCGACTGGGCCATGGACCACGAACCCGAGCCGCTGGGCGTGGCGCCGTATCACATTGTGCTGGCGGGGACCTGCCGTGCTGAATTGTCCGGCGGGCAGCAGGTGACGCTGGAGCAGGGCGATATCCTGTTGATGCCCGGTGGCGCGACGCACCTGGTACGCAGCCAGGGTGCCCGGGTACAGCCGATGGCGCAGACCGTGATCGAGGGCGGCCTGCTGCCGATCCATCGCCTGGGGAGCGATCAGCCGGAGGTGGACATGCTCTGCGGCAGCTTTCGCTACAACCGCCAGTCGTTGTTGTTCAGTGCGTTGCCGGACTACCTGGTGGTGTCCAGCCGGCAGTGGCAGGCCGATGGGCAGTTGGCGGCACTGATCGCCTTGCTGCGCAGCGAGGCGGACGGTCAGCAGTTGGGCGCGCGGTTTTTTATCGATGCGCTGTCGTCGGCGTTGTTCACCCTGATTTTGCGGGCCTGGCTCACACAGCAAGCGCCGGCGGCGGGCACCTTTGCCCTGCTGGCCGACAAACGCCTGGGCAAGGCCTGGCAGGCGATGCTGGCGGAGCCCGGCCATGAATGGACCATCGACAGCCTGGCCAGCGCCGCCTCGATGTCCCGTGCGACCTTCATGCGGGCGTTTGTCAAAGTGGCGGGTGTGTCGCCGTGGGTGTTGTTGACGCAGTTGCGCATGGAGTTGGCGTTTAACCTGCTGCATCAGTCGCGGCTGAGCCTGACGGACATTGCCGCCCAGGCGGGGTACCAATCCCAGGCGGCGTTCAGCAAGAAATTCAAGGAGACCTATGGTGAGGCGCCGGGGCGGCTGCGCGCCCGCTAGACGCAACAACACAGGTCGAAATGTGGGAGCCGGGCTTGCCCGCGATGGCATCACCTCGGTTTAACTGAGACACCGAGGCGTCTGTATCGCAGGCAAGCCAGCTCCCACACAGTCCGTATTTCAACCACCTACCTGGCCGGCAACAGCTTGAGCGTACTGCGGGTATTCGCCGTCACTTCCTCATCATTGAAATGCGCCTGCTCATACCCGCCCTCGATGTACGTTTCCGCCTGGTCGGCATAGTGCTTGTCGAAGGGCACACCACTCTGCCCAACCGGGTTGATGGTCAGCGCATGGGCGGCGTCGGCGAAGTCGATCAGGCGCCGGGTCGAGGGGCCGTAGGTCACGGGCCACGGCGCAGGGCCGATCTGTGCAGATTGGTTGTTGGGCACTTCATGGCTGCCGGGAGCGGCAAACGGGCCGACGTTGACGATCATGTCCAACGGCTTCTGCGAGCCCAGCGGATGGCCGTGGGTCAGGGTGTGGGCCTTGCCCCATTGCCATTGCGCCGGGTCATCGCCGAAGGTCGCCTTGAGGTGTTGCAGGCTGTTGTCCCAGGCCAGCTTGACCGTGTCGGCACGGTGCCCGTCCCACCACGGCGAATCCGGTGAGGCGGTCAGGCGCGGTAAGGCGGCATCGACCACGCGGGTGGTGAGCAATGTCTTGAACATCGCGTCGCCCAGTTTCGGGCGGAACGCCGCATCGGTGAGGTTGAACAGGAACTGGTTGAACAGCGTGGCACTGGTGGAGTCCAGTGGGTAATCACCCTTCCAGGCGGCCAGTTGCTCCACCAGTTTCAACTGCGCCGGGTCCTTGACCACGTCACGCAGCACCGGCAGCAGCGGCGCCAGCAGCCGTGGGCCGTAGGCGGTGGTGGTGCCGAGCTGCAAGGCCTGGCTGTTGTTCACGTCCCATTTCACGCTGTTGTCGCTCAGTTGGGCGTTCAACTGCTGGCCACGGTCGGCCAGGTTGTAATACCCGGGGATCGGCATGCCGGTGGGCGACGCCGGCTGGGCGTTGGCCGACACCACATAACCCCGCGCCGGGTTTTCTTCCTGGGGGTTGGCGCTGAACGGGTAGAAGCCGAGTTTGTCCGCCTGGGCCGTGCTGCCGTCGAGGATAAAGCCCGGGTTGACCCCGGCCGGGCGGATCGGCAATTGCGCCGCCGCCCACCAGCCGATATCCCCCTTGGCATTGGCCCACACGATGTTCAGGCCCGGCGCCTGGACCTTGGCCGCCGCCGCGCGGGCCTTGGCGAGGGTGTCGGCACGGTTGAGCTGGTAGAAGCCGTCGAGGATCGGGTTCTCGGTGTCCAGGAACGCCCACCACATCGCAATCGGCGTCTTGCCGGCGTTCTCCCCGAGCACGTCATTGATGATCGGGCCGTGGGGCGACCTGCGCAGGGTCAATGTCACCGGGTCCTGGCCCTTGACCGCGATCTGCTGCTCGCTGCTGGTCATGTCCACCCACTGGTCGTGGTACCAGACCTGGTTGGGGTTGTCCGGGTTGACCTTTTCGGCGATCAGGTCGAGGTCATCGTTCTGGAACATGGTCAGGCTCCAGCCGAAATCCTTGTTGTGGCCCAGGAACGCCACTGGCACCAGTGCGTTGTGATAACCGTACAGTTCGAAGCCCGGCGCCGACAGCTGGGCTTCGTACCACACCGACGGCACCGAGAAGCGGATATGCGGGTCGCCCGCCAGCAACGGTTTGCCGCTCTTGGTGCGGCTGCCGCTGATGGCCCAGGCGTTGCTGCCTTCGAACTGCGGCAGGCCGTTTTCGGCGAGGGCCTGCTCGCTCAACTGGGCGATGGCGCCAAGGTCTTTCCAGTCACCGGCGGCCAGGTTCAGCGCGCCCTTGGGTTGCCAGTCGAGGTCGAAGACTTTCAGGTAATCGTTGCCCAGCTGATCGCGCACGTAGGTCAGCAAGGGCTCGGTGCGAAAGGCCGCGGCAAAGCTGTAGGCCAGGTAGCCGGCGACGCTGATGGTGTCTTCGGCGGTAAACGGGCGCTTGGGGATGCCCAGTACGTCGAACTCCATGGGGCTGGCGTGGCTGTCCTGATACTGGTTGACGCCGTCGAGGTAGGCTTGCAGGGCCTTCCAGGACGCCGACTCATGGTCCATGTGCTCGACGTAGCTCAAGGCACGCTCACGAATGCGCAGGCTGCGGAACAGTTTGTCGGTCTCCAGCAGCTTGGGGCCCAGCACTTCGGCCAGTTCGCCACGGGACAGGCGCCGCATGATTTCCATCTGGAACAAGCGGTCCTGGGCGTGCACATAGCCCAGGGCCCGGTACAGGTCGGTCTCGTTCTCGGCGCGGATATGGGGCACGCCACGGTCGTCGTAACGCACGGTGACCGAGCCTTGCAAGTGGGCTAGCTCCACGGTGCCCTGGCGGGTGGGCTGCTTGCTGTACACGTACCAGCCGGCGCCCACCATCAGGGCGACGAGCAGAATGGCCAGCGCGGTCAGGATGCGTTTCATGGGTTGTCCCTTATTAGTGATCCGGGCAGTTTAGTGGGTTTGGCGAGCGGTGAGGAAGAAGCTGTTGGCATCGTGTTCCCTGAACCTCACCTGCATGAAGTCGGGGTTCTGAAGTGGGAGGCGAGTGGGCGGGTTATTATGTTTGCTCTGTTACATGAAACCCGCTGCGCCCTTCACGATCAGGCCATCCGGGCGCGCCTTTGCTATCACTTTCGGAATGCAATTTATGACAGATCCCAGCCGTGCACAGGTGCCTTATGCCTGCTGCATGGAAACGCCATCGCTGATCAGCAGCTTTTTGCGATACCCGCCGGTTGGGTTCGACGCCCAGCTGTCAGTACAGGGACTGCCGTACTTTTTCACCCGGTTCGACCTGCAGACCACTGCCGACGATGAGTTGCGTGCCCGCCTGCGCGGCTGGCCGGGCTACCGTTTGTGGCAGTCATGGCTGCATATCGACACCTGCTTTGTCGGCACCACGGTCAGCGAATACTCTCCGTTCCCGCTGAACGTGCCGCCACAGGACCTGGCCCAATGGCTGCAACAGGAGTGCGCGCCGCAACGCAAACTCACCATCGTGAAAGATGTGCCGCTGGATTCTCCGCTGCTCAGCGTCGAGGACAATCGCTATGCACAAGGCCTGATCGAGGCGTGCAGCCAGCTCGGGTTCATCAGTGTCGAGGGCCAGGCACTGGCCTATGTGCCCATCGACTTCACTTCGATTGACGACTATTTGTCGCGGCTGTCCCATAGCCGCCGGCGCAACATCCGGCGCAAGTTGCGCAGCCGCGACAAACTGCGCATCGAGATCCTGGACACTGGCGACGCCCGCTTCAGCGACGAGCAATGGCAGCAGGAGCTGTACCGGCTGTACAAGGCGGTGTACGCACAGAGCGAAATCCACTTCGATTTGCTCACCCCCGAATTCTTCATCCAGCTGCTGACCGATGCCAGCAGCGGCGGGCATGTGTTCTGCTATTGGGACGAGGACGAACTGGTGGGCTATAACCTGTGCTATCAGCAAGACGGCAAGTTGCTCGACAAGTACATCGGCCTGAACTACCCGTTGGCGCTGGAGCACAACCTGTACTTTGTCAGCTGGTTTGTGAACCTGGAGTACGCGCTGGAGAAGGGCCTGGAATTTTATGTGGCGGGCTGGACCGACCCACAGGTCAAGTCCAGCCTCGGCGCCAGGTTTACCTTCACTCGCCATCTGGTATGGGTGAGGAACCCGCTGTTGCGCAAGGTGTTGAACCGTTTCCGTCACCATTTTGAAAGCGACATGCAGTGGCAGCAGGAGCAAACCTCATGAGTCAGGCCCGTCCCGCGTTGATCCTCGATTTTGATGGCGCCGTGAATAACATTCCCGGCGCCATCACCCTGCCGCTGCACGCCTGGCAGGAGAAGATTCGCTTCGGCTGCCGCTGGGCGCAATTCAAGGAGCTGGAGAGCGCCCTGCACGCGCAGATGCCCAGCGACTACGGCTGTGTGTTTACCGGCAGCGGTGACTATCACCACCTCAGCCAGTTGCTGTTGAACCGTCTGCCCACCCAGCAAAAAATCCAGCTGATCATTTGCGACAACCACCCGGACAACATGCGCTATCCGTTTGGTATCCATTGTGGGTCCTGGGTGTACTGGGCCAGCCGCTTGCCGCAGGTCGAGCATGTTCACGTGCTGGGCATTGGCTCGCCGGACATTTCCCTCAAGCACGCCTGGGAGAATCACTGGTCACCGCTGGTGAAACGCAAGCTGACCTACTGGAACACCAACGTCGATACCCGCTGGTTGAACTGGATCGGCGCAGGCCGCAGCAATCGCGCCTTCAGCAATGCAGACGAGTTGATGAGCGCGTTCGTGGCCCAGCTCGACCGTTCGCTGCCGGTGTATCTCTCCATCGATAAAGACGTGCTGAGCCCGGAGGTGGTGAATACCAACTGGGACCAGGGCGAGTTTCTGGAGAAGCATTTGAATGCGCTGATCGATGCCTGCGAGGGCAGCATTATTGGCGCGGACATTACCGGCGACGTGTCGGCCTATCACTACCAGAGCAAGTTCAAGCGCTGGCTGAGTGCGTCGGATGGCCAGGAAGAGCTGCCGGAGAACCAGGTGGTCCTCTGGCAACAGCAGCAGAATGAGTTGAATGCACGCTTGTTGACCCGTATCGATCAGAGCTGGGTCAGCGCTTAAGAATTCGCCGTAGATGGTCCAGCACCTGCTCAAACAGCGCGTCGGTCAGCCAGTGGCTGTTGCTGATCGACAGCGTCTGGGCGGCGAAGCTTTGTGCGCAGGGAATATGAGCGCCTTGCTGCAATAGCGGGGTGAGTGCCGAGTAGCCCGGCAGCACGTGGATAAACAGGCGGGTGACGCCCAGGCCCGCTGTCCACAGCTGCGCCATGGCGGTATCGCGGGTTTGAGCGCTGGGCATCACCACCATCAGGAACGGCCAGGTGCCTTGCTGGCCGGGGCCGTCGGTCAACACCGACACGCCGGGCAAGCGGTTGAGTTGCGCCACGCGGCGCAAGGCTCGCAGGCGCCCTTGCTGCAAATGCTCGGGCAAGCGTGCCAGGGCGGCGGCACCGACTTTCTGGCGATAGCCGCCCAGCCGGTGCAACGGAATGTCGTTGACGGAAAAATCGTCGCCCACCGCCGCCACTTCATCGCCCCGCGCCAGTGCCGCCCGCAGCGGCTTGCCATACACGTACTTCAGCCCGCGCGGCTGATACGCCATCGCATAGCCCCATAGTTCGGCGCTGCGTTGCAGTTCCCAGCGCAGGCTGAAGGGCAAGTCCTGCCGGCATTGCTGGTGCAAGGCCTGATGCAGCGCCGCGTCCCGGCTGAACAACACGCCGCCTTCCGCCGTCGTCAGGCCTTTGCCCAGTGCCATGCTGAAAAAGCCGATGTCACCTTTTAGCCCGACGCTTTTGCCTTCATCCAGCGCACCCATGGCTTGGGCCGCGTCTTCGATCACCGCCACGCCGAGCGGCGCGGCAATACGAATGGCAGCGCCCACATCCGCCACGCGCCCGGCCAGGTGGGTGACGACGATCGCCAGGGTGTTTTCGGTGCACAACTGCGCCAGCTGTTGTTCGTCGAGGTCGAGGCTGTCGGGCTGCAGATCGCACGCCACCACGCGCAAAGGCGGGCAGTGATGGGCCGCCAGGGCCACCAGCGGGCAGGTATAGGCCGGCACGATCAGTTCGGTGCGCCCCGGCATGCGCTGCTGCAACACCCGCAGCGCCATGATCAGGGCGGCGGTGCCGGAGCAGGGCAGGGCGGGCAGGGGAATATCGAGTTGTTGGGCCAGCGAACGGGCCAGGTCACCTGAAGTGCTGAATAAATCCTGCCAGCGCAGGGGAAGCCCCGCCGTCGGCGGAATTTCCCGTGGGCCGGCCACGCGGGTCATGACGCCAGCGTCTGCGAGGGCTCGGCCTCGACGGTCTTGCTCTCTTTGTCTTCGCTGCGGGCCAGGCACAGGATGCCCGCAATGATCAGCGCACCGCCGACGATCTTGGGCAGGGTCAAGGTGTCGTTGAACAGCCAGACCGAGATCAGCGTCACGCTGATCAGCTCCAGGTGTGAGGCCGCAAACGCCGGGCCGACCGGCGCGTACTTGAGCAAGGTCATCCAGGTAAAGAACGCGCCGATGTAGCCCACGAATGCGCCGTAGATCCACGGCGCACCGAACACGCGGACCAGCCACGCGGCGTCCATCGTCAGCGGTTCGGCATGAATCGAGGCGAATTTGAAGCTGACCTGCGCCAACGTATCGAAAATGATCAGCGACAGAAAACCCAGGATATAAAACCGTTTCATTACTCAAACCCCACGACGGTCACGCCACAGGCAATCAGCATGATGCCGATCAACCGCCATTTGCTCAGGCGTTCCTTGAACAGGAAACGGCCCGCAATCATGATGACCACAATATTGATGGAGCCCAGCATCACCCCGACCGACAACGGCACCAGCGTCAGGAAGGCCAGCCACAGCACGAACTCGAAGACGTAGCAGATGATGCCCAGCCAGATCCACGGACGCTTGAGCATATGGCGCCAGTGGGCCATGCCGTCATGCTCGGCGCTGGCTGAGGCCGCGGCTTTGAACGCCAACTGGCCGGATGTATCAACAATGACGTTGAGCATCCAGAGGATGATGGTTAATTGACTCATGTGTTCCCGTATCGTCTGCTTATACGCCTGGCACCGACGGCTCAAGCGCCGTCCGCCCCGCTTGTCGCTTACGATACAGCAGCATGCCGATACCGTTGTTCGAGTTTGCCGAACGAACAGCGTCTGTTCAGCTTGGCGCCGCCCGGGTCAGGGGGTTGGAGTTGCCGCGCTCCACTCGCAATAACAGCCGACTGCCAGGGTGTGGGTCGCATTCACCTCGCGCCCGCTTCCGAGGGCTTTCAGGATAGGCTCGATAAAGCTGTTACTGGAATTACACGTCAGCCCTTCGCTGTAGGGGCCAAAGTACGCCAGCTTGCCGCTGCGGTCCCAGATGCCTACGGCGGGGCTGGCGGGCACGTGTTGGGCGCCGGGCAGGGCCTTGAGGGCCTTCATTGCGCCGAGGGTGGCCGGCAACTGGCCGTGGCTGCCGGCTTTCTGCAGGGAGTAGAACTCCACGCCTTGCGGCGCGTACTGCTCGATCAGTTCGCCGAGGTGCTGTTGGTTGCCGACGTTGCACGGGCAGGCCGGGTCCCAGAAGTGCACCAGGCGGATGGGGCCGGGGCCGGCCAGCTCGGGCGGCAGGCTCAGGGTGTCACCGGAAAACACCGCCGTATGCTCACTGAACGCCCGCAGGTAGCGACCCTGGAACCAGTCATACGCCGCCCATAACACACCGGCGCAAATAATCACGATCAGGCTGGCGAAGAGGGTGGTGCGGTAGGGCTGTCGCATTTGGATCGATCCTCGGAGGACGCGTAGCTTGCCATGCTTGCCCTGACAGATGAATATCGCGGCTCGATATTCATCTGTTCAATGCGTTGAAGCCACCGCCTGGAAGTTCTTATGCCCGTTACGTTTGACCCTGATCATCTACGCGAAAGCCTGCGGCCCCTGGTGGACGCGCAGCCGCTTTCTGCCGAGGCCCGGGTCTACCAGCGCTTCTACGGCCTGGACCTGCCCGCCCGAAAGGTGCCGGCGACAAGTCGTCTGGGGCGCTTTGCGGTGGACGGGTTCGACGTGGTCTGCCAGGTGTGGTGGCCGCCCGTTCCGGTGGCGACAATGTTCCTGTTTCATGGCTTCTACGACCACATGGGCCTGTACCGCAACGCCGTGGATTGGGCGCTGGACCAGGGCTTTGTGGTGATCGCCTGCGATTTGCCGGGCCATGGCCTGTCCAGCGGCGAGCGGGCCAGCATCGATGACTTTGAGGTGTACCAGGACGTGGTGCAGGTGCTGTTCGAACAGGCCAAGGCGTTGCAGTTGCCGCAGCCGTGGCACTTGTTCGGGCAAAGCACTGGGGGCGCGATTGTGTTGGATCACCTGCTTAACCACGGCACCGACAGCCCGGCCCAGGGCAAGACCTTTCTGCTCTCACCGCTGGTACGGCCTCGCGCCTGGGGCTGGTCGCAGCTCAGCTATTACCTGCTCAGGCCGTTCGTCAAAGGCATTGCCCGGCGTTTCAGCGATAACACCAACGACCCGCAGTTCAAGCCGTTCCTGGAGGCCGACCCGTTGCAGCCCCGGCAACTGCCGACCGCGTGGGTGGGCGCGTTGGCGCGCTGGATCAAACGCATTGAAGCGGCGCCCCGCAGTACGCGGCAGCCGTTGATTGTGCAGGGGGAAGAGGACATGACGGTGGACTGGCAGCACAACCTGAACGTGCTGCGCAGCAAGTTCGACCAGCCGCAGGTGCTGATGCTGCCGCGGGGCAGGCATCATTTGGTGAATGAGATTCCGGAGATTCGGCAGCAATACTTCAGGTTTCTCACCGACCACCTGAAATAACGCTGTTCCCTGTGGGAGCTGGCTTGCCTGCGATAGCGGTGTCAGGCCACACTTTCATTACTGACCCACCGCTATCGCAGGCAAGCCAGCTCCCACATCGTTTACGGTGCCAGGCTTGAAGTACTTTGCCCTACCGCCAGCCCGGCACGAATCGCCGCCAATGCCGCCTTGTAGTACGCCTTGCCATCCGGCGACTCCGCAAACGTCGCGAATTCTTCCAGCTCCGGGTCGGACAAGTCCCGATAGACGTACAGCAGCGTGTTGTTCAAATCATTGCCAATCTGCTGCATCAGGCGCTCGCGCTGGCCGTTCAGCATGCCCTGTGCCTGACCACCGCCCAACAGGCCGGGGATCATCTGGCTCAGGCTGTCGGCCGCCACACCGGCAATCGCCAGGCTGACTTCAGCCCCGGCTTCCCGTGCGGGCAGGGCCTGGGCCAAGTGGCCGATGATCAAGCTGCGGGTGGCGTCGGCCTCCATATGCGGCAAACCCTGGGCGTTCTTGGCCAGTTGATCCCGGCGGGTTGCCAGCAGCTCGGCGGCGACAATCTTGCGCCCAAGGGGCGACTGGAAGAACGCCAACGCCGGCTTCGGGTCCGCCAGGTTCTTGCGCAGCTGTGCCTCGGCGCGCTGGTCGACCGACTGGGGCGCAAAGCGCTTATTGCTGTTGTCCACCAGCGCCTGATACACGGCGGGCGGCAAACTGTTGCGGTAGCGTTGCTGGGCGGCACTGAGGGCGTCATTAAAATGCGCGCGCTGGTCTGCCCAGCCGGCGACCTTGTACAACTGGTCATGGCTGTCTGCCCAGGCGGGCAAAACGCAGAGCATCAGCAAGGAAAAAAACAAACGACGCATATGGACTCCTGTCAGTCGGCCACTATTGTCCGTGTCGGGCGTAGGATTTGTCGAGAAATCCTATCGGTCACCTGACTAAAGTGTATTCAGACGCTCGGCGGCTCTGTCGGATTCACAGGCGTATGGATACTATGCGCGCCATGCCCATACCCTCCGATCACCCGCTGCTGTTACGCATTGTCGATGACCTGGCCGCACAAGGCTGGTCGCAGCAAACGCTCTTCCTGCCCGAGGCTCTGACCCTCGAACTGGCGGCTGAGTGCCAAAAACGTGCCGCCGAAGGTGAATTGGCGCCGGCTGCCGTCGGGCGCGGCCCGTCCCAGGAGATTCGCGAGGGCATTCGGGGTGACCATATCCAGTGGCTGGAGCCGGGCGAAGTGGTGGCCTGCGACAACTACCTCGAGCTGATGGACAGCCTGCGGGTGGCAATGAACCGGGGTCTGTTCCTGGGCCTGGAAGACTTCGAAAGCCACTTTGCGATGTACCCGCCGGGGGCGTTTTACCTCAAGCATGTGGATCGCTTTCGCGATGACGACCGACGCATGGTGTCGGCGGTGATCTATTTGAACAACGCCTGGCTGCCGGAGCAGGGTGGCCAGTTGCGCATGTACCTCAAGGGCGACGTCGAATACGATGTGGTACCCACCGGCGGTTGCCTGGTGGTGTTCCTGTCGGGGGAAATCCCCCATGAAGTCATGCCTGCCACCCGCGAACGCCTGTCCCTCACCGGCTGGTTTCGCCGGCGGGGTAACGAGCCGTTTTGATGATGCAAAAGATTCTGGTCAGCCGCTGCCTGCTGGGGCACCGGGTACGCTACGACGGAGGGGCCAGCGGGCCTTTCGACCAACTGGCCGCGTGGCAGGCCGAAGGCCGGGTGGTTGCCGTGTGCCCGGAAGTGGCGGGTGGCTTGCCGACCCCGCGCCCGTCGGCCGAGATTCCGGGCGGGCAGGGGATTGATGTCTGGGAAGGCCGCGCCCAAGTGCTGACCGCCCAAGGCGAAGACTTCAGCGAAGCCTTCCTCGAGGGTGCCCGCCAGGCGCTGGCGTTGGTGCAACGCCACCACATCCGTGTCGCCGTGCTCAAGGCCAACAGCCCGTCTTGCGGCAACCTGCTGACCTATGACGGCACCTTCAGCGGCGTGAAGGTAACCGGCGAAGGCGTGACGGCCGCGTTGCTCAAGCGCCATGGGGTGCTGGTGTTCAGTGAGCTGGAGTTGCCTGAAGCGGCCGCGGCCCTGGCAAAACTCTCAAGCCCGGCATAGATCAAAATGTGGGAGCGGGCTTGCCTGCGATAGCAGTGTATCAGCCTACATTTTTGATGCTGACCCACCGCTATCGCAGGCAAGCCAGCTCCCACATTGACCGAGTCGTTTATTCGGCCTTCGCCACCGGCTTGCTCGCATCCATCCCGAACCACTTCTCCGACAGCGCCGTCAGCCGGCCATCAGCCTTCACCCGTTGCAGGGCCTTGTCCAGGCTGGCCTTGAACGCCGGGTTACCCTTCTGGAACGGAATCGCCAGGCTCAACGTCGGGCCAACGTCTGCGCCGCCCTTCACGGGCAATGCGCTGTCACGAATCGCGTAGGGAATCAGCAAGCGGTCACTGATGGCCGCATCAATTTGCTGGTCGGCAACGTCCTTGATCGGCTGTTTGGCATCGGCGTAGCTGCGCAAATCAACGCCTTCGGCGGTGCGCGCCTGCTCCACAAACTGGCTGCCCTGGGCCACGCCCAGCGCTTTGCCCTTGAGCGCCGCAAAGCTGCCGAGCGGGCGCTGTTCCTGCTTGCGTACGATCAACTGCGCGCTGGAGTAGCTGTAGGGCTCGCTGAAGTCGAAACGATCCGCCAGTTCAGGAGTCATAGCGATATGGTTGATCGCCACGTCGTACTTGGCGCTTTCCACGCCGGCCATCAACTCGGCGGCATCCACGGTGATAAAGGAGGCGCGTACGTCCATTTCCTTGGCAAGCAATTCACCCAGCTCCACTTCAAAGCCGGTGAGCTTGTCGCCTTCCTTGAAATTGAACGGTGGGGTGTTGGCCTCCAGGGCGATGCGCAATTCCCCACGGTCAAACACATCGTCGATCAGTTCGGCATGGGCCAAGGGGCTCATAAGGGGCAGTAACAGCAACAGGCCAGGCAGGAAACGCATGGTCTCTCCTAAAGATTTCGAATGAGCGAGGCGTTGTTCAGGCTCGCTTTGCTATGGTGTTGAGTGCCTTGGACAGCAATTTGTCGTGAAGTTGTCATAACCCTACAGATTTCCCGGAAAAACTGGAGAAGTGAATGAAAGCCTTTTTGACCCGTACAACGCTGGCCAGCCTGCTCTTGGGCGTTTCGATGCTGGCAACCGCCGCCGATGGCATTCCGCGTAGCGCGCCACCGGCTGGTGCGAAGGTGTTTATCGTGTCGCCGAAAGATGGCGCCACCGTCGACAAAACCTTCACCGTGAAATTCGGCATGGAAGGCCTGAAACTGGCCCCGGCCACCAGCCAGGACCCGGGCACCGGCCACCACCACCTGCTGATCGACCAGAAAGAATTGCCTGACGCCAGCGTGCCGATCCCGGCCACCGATACCGTGATCCACTACGGCAAGGCCCAGACCGAAACCGAGCTGACCCTCACCCCAGGCAAGCACACGCTGCAACTGGTGGCAGGCGACAAGCTGCACATGCAGTTCAACCCGACTGTAGCGTCGAAAGTCATCACGGTTAACGTGAAATAAAAAACGGGAGCCCCTTGCGGGGCTCCCGTTTTTATTTGCAGGAGCGAGCGTGCTCGCGAAAAACCTGAGGGCGCTGCGTGCATCCAGGATGCACGCGTTTTCGTTAGCGTTTTTCGCGGGCAAGCCCGCTCCTACAGGCTTAGAACAACACGCGGCTACGGATAGTGCCTTTGATGTGCTGCAGCTTCTCTTGCGCCAGGTCCGAGTACTCGGCGTCTACGTCGATTACCACGTAGCCGACTTTCTCGTTGGTCTGCAGGAACTGACCGGAAATGTTGATGCCGTTTTCCGCGAAGACCTTGTTGATCTCCATCATCACGCCAGGGATGTTCTGGTGGATGTGCAGCAGACGGTGCTTGCCAGGGTGAGCCGGCAGGGCCACTTCCGGGAAGTTGACCGAGGACACCGACGTACCGTTGTCGCTGTACTTGACCAGTTTCTCCGACACTTCCAGGCCGATGTTGGCCTGGGCTTCAGCGGTGGAACCGCCGATGTGCGGGGTCAGGATCACGTTGTCCAGGCCACGCAGCGGGCTTTCGAAGATGTCGTCGTTAGAGCGCGGCTCTACCGGGAACACGTCGATGGCGGCGCCGATCAGGTGCTTGTCCTTGATCGCGTCGGCCAGGGCGTCCAGCTCCACCACGGTGCCGCGTGCAGCGTTGATCAGGATGCCGCCCTTCTTGATGGCGCGGATTTCCTTCTCGCCGATCATCCACTGGGTTTCAGCGGTTTCCGGTACGTGCAGGGTCACGATGTCGGACATGCCCAGCAGCTCGGTCAGGCTCGACACCTGAGTGGCGTTGCCCAATGGCAGCTTGGTCAGGGTGTCGTAGAAGAACACCTGCATGCCCAGGCCTTCGGCCAATACCGACAGTTGAGTACCGATCGAGCCGTAACCGACGATACCCAGCTTCTTGCCGCGGATTTCGAAGGAGTTGGCTGCGCTCTTGATCCAGCCGCCACGGTGGCAGGAAGCGTTCTTCTCAGGGATGCCGCGCAACAGCAGGATCGCCTCGGCCAATACCAGCTCGGCGACGGAGCGGGTGTTGGAATACGGTGCGTTGAACACCGCGATGCCGCGCTCGCGCGCTGCGTTGAGGTCGACTTGGTTGGTGCCGATGCAGAAACAGCCGACCGCCACCAACTTCTTGGCGTGATCGAAGATCTCTTCGGTCAGCTGAGTGCGGGAGCGAATGCCGATAAAGTGCGCGTCGGCGATCTTTTCCTTTAACTGGGCTTCCGGCAGAGAACTGGTGATGTACTCAATGCTGGTGTACCCGGCGGCCTTCAGGACTTCGACGGCCGATGGGTGGACGCCTTCCAGAAGAAGGAACTTGATCTTGCTCTTATCGAGAGAAGTCTTGCTCATCTGCGTAAACCTGTATCCCGGAGAAAAATGGCAGGGAATCGGATCGCGTAAGCTGACCCGGACGGCAGGAAAGCCGTCACCGCAGAACGCCCTTGGGCACTATCCTGCGGGGGCGGTATGCTAGCATACGTGCCCCGCTAAACACCCATTCCTGCGACGTGAAGCGTTCTCAGGATGACCATGAATTGTTCGAGAGTTCTGTCGATGACCCATCCTGCCCTGATTGATGAGCTGAAGACCCTGGTTGAGCCTGGCAAGGTCCTGACCGATGCTGACTCCCTTGAGGCTTACGGCAAGGACTGGACCAAGCATTTCGCGCCGGCGCCGGTGGCCATCGTCTTTCCGAAGACCACTGAGCAGGTGCAGGCCATCGTCCGTTGGGCCAATGAACACAAGGTGGCGCTGGTGCCGTCCGGCGGTCGTACCGGCCTGTCGGCGGCGGCGGTGGCGGCCAATGGCGAAGTGGTCGTGTCGTTCGACTATATGAACCAGATCCTCGACGTGAACCTCACCGACCGCACCGCTGTGTGCCAGCCGGGTGTAGTCACCAAGCAATTGCAGAACGTGGCCGAAGAAAAAGGCCTGTACTACCCGGTGGACTTCGCATCGTCCGGTTCCAGCCAGATTGGCGGCAATATCGGCACCAATGCCGGCGGGATCAAGGTCATTCGCTACGGCATGACCCGTAACTGGGTGGCGGGCATGAAGGTCGTCACCGGCAAGGGCGACCTGCTGGAACTGAACAAAGACCTGATCAAGAACGCCACCGGCTACGACATGCGCCAGCTGTTCATCGGCGCCGAGGGCACTTTGGGCTTTGTGGTCGAAGCCACCATGCGCCTGGACCGTGCGCCGAAAAACCTCACGGCCATGGTGCTCGGCACCACCGACTTCGACTCGATCATGCCGGTGCTGCACGCGTTCCAGAGCAAGCTGGACCTCACCGCCTTCGAGTTCTTCTCCGACAAGGCCCTGGCCAAAGTCCTCGGCCGTGGCGACGTGCCGGCCCCGTTCGAATCCGACTGCCCGTTCTACGCGCTGCTGGAATTTGAAGCGACCACCGAAGAAGTGGCCAACGACGCCCTCGCCACGTTCGAGCATTGCGTGGAGCAGGGCTGGGTGCTGGACGGCGTGATGAGCCAGAGCGAAACCCAGTTGCACAATCTGTGGAAGCTGCGCGAGTACATCTCCGAGACCATCTCCCACTGGACGCCGTACAAGAACGACATCTCGGTGACTGTGTCGAAAGTGCCGGCCTTCCTGAAGGAAATCGACGCGATCGTCGGGGAACACTACCCGGACTTCGAAATCGTCTGGTTCGGCCACATCGGCGACGGCAACCTGCACCTTAACATCCTCAAGCCGGAAAACCTGAGCAAGGACGAGTTCTTCGCCAAGTGCGCCACCGTCAACAAGTGGGTGTTCGAGACCGTGCAGAAGTACAACGGCTCGATCTCCGCCGAACACGGCGTGGGCATGACCAAGCGCGATTACCTGACCTACAGCCGCTCGCCGGTTGAAATTGAATACATGAAGGCAGTGAAAGCGGTGTTCGACCCTAACGGGATCATGAACCCGGGCAAGATTTTCGCTGTTTAACAGTCCCTGAAGGAGTCGGTCCATGAGCTACCAGCACAAGTATGTCGACGGCACCAATATTCACTTTCCCCTGGGGAAAGTGGTGTGCATCGGGCGTAACTACGCCGAACACGCCAAGGAACTGGATAACCCGGTACCGACCGAGCCGCTGCTGTTTATCAAGCCTGGCAGCTGCGTGGTGGCGCTGGAAGGCGGTTTCGCCATCCCTGCCGAGCGCGGTTCGGTGCATTACGAAGCGGAAATCGCGGTGCTGATCGGCAAACCGTTGTCGACCAAGCCGAGCCGTGAGGAAGTGCTGGATGCCATCTCCGGCTTCGCCCCGGCCCTGGACTTGACCCTGCGGGACAAGCAGGCCGAGCTGAAAGCCAAAGGCCTGCCATGGGAAATCGCCAAGTCGTTTGATGGCGCGGCGGTGATTGCCCCGTTCGTCGTCGGCAGCACCTTCCCGGACGTGACCGATATCGGCATCCGCCTGACCATCAATGGCGAAGTGCGCCAGGACGGTAACAGCGCGATCATGCTCAACCCGATCATCCCGATGATCCAGTACATGGCCGGTTGCTTCTCGCTGCAGGCCGGGGACGTGATCCTCACCGGTACGCCGGCCGGCGTTGGCCCGCTGAATGTGGGTGATGAGCTGGTGCTGGAACTGCCGGGTGTGAGCCGGTTCGAAAGCAGCGTTCGCTAAGACACGGTCAAAAATGTGGGAGCCGGGCTTGCCCGCGATGACGGTGTGTCAGTCGCCTTAAATGTTGACTGACCCGCCGCCATCGCGGGCAAGCCCGGCTCCCACATTGTTTTGTGTTTGTCTGGAAATATCGGTTTTTGCATTTTTTTCACACCCCATCCGGATAATCCTCAGCCTCCTGCGCGCGGACCTTCTGATCCTGTGCTATCCCCTAAAGCTGACTTTCTGGAAAGCGTAATGGCCGTGCCTCTGCCCTCCGTAAAACCCACGCTGCGTTCGCGCCTTGCCATGCGCTGGTATTCCTGGCTGTTCCTGGCCGGTGCGATCATTTATGGCGTGGCCTGGGCGATGCACTGGGACGACCGCGGCTTGCTGTGGGTGGCAGAACGCTTCGAAACGTCGACCGAGCGCCTGGAAAGTGTCTGGCTCCCGGACTACCGCGCCGTGATCGACGGCAAATTGCTGCCCGGCATGGAGAAGGACGAAGCGTCGGACCTGGCCTATAACCCGCTGACCAAAACCCTGTTCTCGGTGATGGGCAAGAACCCGTTCCTGGTTGAGCTGACCCTGCAAGGCGACGTGCTGCGCAAGATGCCGCTCAACGGCTGGAACAATCCGGAAGGCGTGACCGTGATGGAAAACGGCCTGCTGGCGGTGGTGGATGAGCGCCAGCACAGCCTGACCATCGTCAAGGTCGACCCGCAGACCCAGCAGTTGAACAAAGCCGACTTCCCGTCCTATGACCTGGGCCCGTCCAAGGACCAGAACAAAGCCTTTGAGGCCGTCACCTGGGACAAGCGCAACCAACAGCTGATCCTCGGCGAAGAGCGGCCGCCGGCCCTGTTCACCTGGAAAAGCGATGGCAGCCAGACCCTTACCGGTGACAAGCAAAAGGTGGCCAATACCGAGTTGGACATGCGCAACCTGTCGGCGCTGACCGTCGACCCGCGCACCGGCCACCTGCTGGCGCTGTCGGCTGACTCCCATCTGCTGCTGGAACTGGACGAGAAGGGCGAGCAGGTCAGCTTCATGACCTTGCTCGGCGGCTTCAATGGTTTGAAGCACACCATTCCCCGTGCCGAAGGCGTGACCATGGACGAGAACGGCACGTTGTACATGGTCAGCGAGCCGAATCTTTTCTATCGTTTCGAGAAGCAGGCCCAGTAGTTCTATTACGTCAGATTTTTCTCTATCTGCGGCATCCGCCAGACACCCGGGGCGTTTAAGTTTAAATTCAGGCGACCGTGATATTCATTCGCCAGTTTTTACCTTGAGCCCCGCCCCGATGCGTCGACTTGCCCGCCCCAAACCTGCTTTTTTTATCCTGATCCTGATCGCCCTTGTCGCGTGCGGCGTGGTTGCCCAGCAATTTCGCCTGTTCGAACGTGCCTGGTTCAACTGGCAGTCGTGGCGTAATCCTGCCGGTGAACATTCCATTGGCCTGGGGGATTACCGGGTAACCCTGGAGGCGCAGGTGATCGAGGGCCTCAACGATGACGTCTCGGCCCTGACCTATGATCCGGTGCGCAACAGTCTGTTTACCGTCACCAACAAGAATGCCGAGCTGGTGGAGCTGTCCCTGGACGGCAAGATCTTGCGGCGCATTGCGCTGGTAGGCTTTGGTGATGCCGAGGCGGTGGAGTACATCAGCGACAACACCTACGTGATCAGTGATGAGCGCCAGCAGCGGCTGATCAAGGTCCATGTGGATGACGATACCCAATTCCTCGACGCCGCGGATGCCGAGCAAATGACCCTTGGCGTGCACCTGGGGGGCAACAAGGGGTTCGAAGGCCTGGCCTATGACTCGGTGGGCAAGCGCCTGTTTGTGGCCAAGGAACGTGACCCGATGCTGATCTACGAGGTGCACGGCTTTCCCCATTTCACACCGGAAAAAACCTACTCGGTGCACGTGATCAACAACCCCAAGCGCGATGCCGGGCTGTTTGTGCGCGACCTGTCGAGCCTGCAATACGATGAGCGCAGCGGCCATCTGCTGGCGCTGTCGGATGAGTCATTCCTGGTGTTGGAGCTGGATATCGACGGTCGTCCCCTGAGCAGTCTGTCGCTGCTCAAGGGGCGCCATGGCCTGAAGCAGCGGGTGCCTCAGGCCGAAGGGATTGCCATGGACGACGACGGCACGTTGTACATGGTCAGTGAGCCCAATCTTTTCTATGTGTTCAAAAAAACCAAGTCCTGAGACCTGCACAGGACAAATGTGGGAGCGGGCTTGCTCGCGAAGACGGTGGGTCAGCTTGAGCATCTGGTGACTGACACACCGCCTTCGCGAGCAAGCCCGCTCCCACATTTGGATTTGTGTCAGGCCTTCAGGGTTTTCACGCCTTCCGGTGTGCCCAGCAGCAGTACGTCTGCCGGACGGGCGGCGAACAAACCATTGGTGACCACGCCGACGATCCCATTGATCGAGCGCTCCAGCGCCACCGGATCGGTGATCTGCATGTTGAACACGTCAATGATGATGTTGCCGTTGTCGGTCAGCACGCCTTCGCGGTACACCGGGTCGCCGCCCAGTTTCACCAGCTCGCGGGCCACGTGGCTACGGGCCATCGGGATCACTTCCACCGGCAGCGGGAAGGCGCCGAGTACCGGCACCAGTTTGCTGGCGTCGGCGATGCAGATGAAGGTCTTGGCCACGGCCGCAACGATCTTCTCGCGGGTCAGGGCGGCGCCGCCGCCTTTGATCAGGTTCAGGTGCGCGTCGCTTTCATCGGCGCCGTCGACGTAGAACTCCAGGTCGCTGACGGTGTTCAGCTCATACACCGGAATGCCGTGGCCCTTGAGCCGCGCGGCCGTGGCTTCGGAACTGGCCACCGCGCCGTCGAACGCACCTTTGTGCAGGGCCAGCGCATCGATAAAGCAGTTGGCGGTGGAGCCGGTGCCGACACCGACGATGCTTTTATCGTCGAGTTTAGGAAGGATTAAATCGACGGCGGCCTGGGCCACTGCCTGTTTGAGTTGATCCTGGGTCATGCGGGCTCCGGAACGGGCGGGGAGTAAAGAGGGGCGCGAGTATAACCCAACAAAACCTCGGTTTTCGTGTGGTCGCCCGGCCAAACGCTGGGTTAGACTCCTTGGCCCTGCCCAACCCGCCCAGTGATGCTTTCCGATGCTTGAACAGTACGTCAAAAAGATCCTCACCTCGCGCGTTTACGACGTTGCCGTAGAAACCCCGCTGCAGACCGCCCGCCAGCTCTCCGAGCGCCTGGGCAACACGGTCTGGCTCAAGCGCGAAGACTTGCAGCCGGTGTTCTCGTTCAAGATTCGCGGCGCCTACAACAAGTTGACTCAACTGAGCCTGGAGGAACGTGCGCGCGGCGTCGTCACAGCCTCGGCGGGCAACCATGCCCAGGGCCTGGCCCTGGCGGCCAAGGTGCTGGGGGTCAAGGCCACCATCGTGATGCCCAAGACCACCCCCGAGATCAAGGTCGAAGGCGTGCGCTCCCGTGGCGGCAAAGTGGTGCTGCACGGGGATACGTTCCCGGAAGCGTTGGCGTATTCGCTGAAGCTGGTCGACGAAAAGGGCTACGTCTACATCCACCCCTACGATGATCCGCACACCATTGCCGGGCAGGGCACCGTGGCGATGGAGATTCTGCGCCAGCACCCGGGGCCGCTGGACGCGATTTTCGTGCCGGTGGGCGGTGGCGGCCTGATTGCCGGTATTGCGGCGTATGTGAAGTACCTGCGGCCTGAAATCAAGATCATCGGCGTCGAGCCGGACGACTCCAACTGCCTGCAAGCCGCCATGGCGGCGGGTGAGCGCGTGGTGTTGCCGACCGTGGGCCTCTTCGCCGACGGCGTGGCGGTGGCGCAGATTGGCCAGCACACCTTCGAGATCTGCAAGGACTACGTAGATGAAGTGATCACCGTCAGCACCGATGAAATCTGCGCGGCGATCAAGGACATCTACGACGACACCCGCTCCATCACCGAGCCCGCCGGCGCCCTGGGCGTGGCGGGCATCAAGAAGTACGTCGAGACCCGTGGCATCACCGGACAAACCCTGGTGGCCATTGATTCCGGGGCCAACGTCAACTTCGACCGCCTGCGCCACGTGGCCGAGCGTGCCGAGCTGGGTGAAGGCCGCGAGGCCATTATCGCCGTGACCATCCCCGAGAAACCGGGCAGCTTCAAGGCCTTCTGCGAAGCCGTGGGCAAGCGCCAGATCACCGAATTCAACTACCGCTACCACTCCGGCCGTGAGGCGCACATTTTTGTCGGCGTGCAGACCCACCCGGAAAATGACCCGCGCAGCGCGCTGATCGCC
This sequence comes from Pseudomonas sp. IPO3778, assembly GCF_013386825.1. Taxonomy (GTDB): domain Bacteria; phylum Pseudomonadota; class Gammaproteobacteria; order Pseudomonadales; family Pseudomonadaceae; genus Aquipseudomonas. The sequence continues at coordinate 210,922 of NZ_JACARC010000034.1, read as the reverse complement.
AGCCTCACCCGTCAGGGTTTCCCGGTGCTGGACCTGACGGAAAACGAACTGGCCAAGCTGCATATCCGTCATATGGTCGGCGGTCATGCGGCCCACGTCAGCGATGAAGTGGTATTCCGCTTCGAATTCCCGGAGCGTCCGGGGGCGCTGTTCAACTTTCTTAACAAATTGGGCGGGCGCTGGAACATCTCGATGTTCCACTATCGCAACCACGGCGCCGCCGACGGGCGTGTGGTGGCGGGCCTTCAAGTGCCGGCAGACGAGCGTCACCTGGTGCCGGCGGCGCTGGAAGCCATTGGCTACCCGTATTGGGATGAAAGTGATAACCCGGCCTACCAGCTGTTCCTCGGTTGAGCGACTACGCTGACTGGGCGGCCTTCAAGGAATCGAGAACATGGAAACGCTGACCACCCTTAAAGTTATCCACATCGCGGCTACGGTATTGCTGCTGCTCAGCGGCCTCGCCCTGGCGGTGCTGGCCTGGCGCAAACGCAGCGCGGGGCCGGCCTATACCGTGCAGCGGCCGTGGGTGTTTGTGTGGTTGTTGATGGGGATTTGCGTGGTGAGCATGCCGTTCACCGGCTGGTGGCTGGTGCACTTGATCGGCTGGCCGCTGGGGCAAACGTGGATTTTGGGCTCGAGTGTGATCTACACCGTGGCGGCGCTGAGCTGGTTTTGGCTGGTGGCGCGGCTTAATCGACTGCGGTTGGGCGGGGCGGGGAGTGTGAACTTCACCCTGGCGCTGGCGGTGGTGAGCCTGGTGGGGTTTGTGGCGATTGCCGGGTTGATGGGGGCCAAGCCTGTCTGACCCTGTAGGAGCGAGCTTGCTCGCGAAAAACCTGAGGGTGCCGCGGGGAGTCAGGTTCCCCGCGTTTTCGTTAACGATCTTCGCGAGCAAGCTCGCTCCTACAGCGGGTTATCAGCCGCGCAGGGTGATCACCGGCCAGCCACGCTTTTCGGCCTCGGCCCGCAGTTTCGGATCCGGATCCACCGCCACTGCATGCGTCACCTGCTCCAGCAACGGCAGGTCATTCATGGAGTCGCTATAGAAGTAGCTGTCTTCCAGGCTGTACCCCGTCTCTTCCAGCCAACGATTCAAGCGCGTCACCTTGCCCTCGCGAAAGCACGGGATATCCGTGCTGCGCCCGGTGTAACGGCCACCTTCCATCTCGCATTCCGTGGCAATCAGGGTTTGAACCCCCAGCCGCTCGGCAATCGGCGCGGTCACAAAGCGGTTGGTGGCAGTGATGATCACCAGTTTGTCGCCTGCCGCACGGTGTTTGGCCAGCAACTCAACCGCCTGGGGCAGCAGGATCGGCTCGATGCAGTCGCGCATGTAGTCGCGGTGCCATTCGTCCAGCTGGGCTATCTCGGTGCGGCCGAGGATTTCCAGGCAGAAGTTCAGGTACTCGGCGTTATCCAGCGTGCCGGCCAGGTAGTCCTGGTAGAACTCATCGTTGCGCGCCTTGTAGGCCACCGCGTCGAGAATCCCGCGTTCACAGAGGTAATCGCCCCAGGCGTGATCGCTGTCACCCCCCAAAAGCGTGTTGTCCAAGTCGAATAAAGCCAGGCGCATTGCAGTTACTCGCTGAAAAGTCTGTAAAAAGGCGTCCAGAATACGGTCTTTTCACAAGAGTGCACATAAGGTAAGCAGCCTCGTTGCCGCTGTATCAATCTTTGTGGAACAATGCGGTGACATGCGTTTGCGAGGTTGTTGCCGTGATCGACCCCGATGGTTTCCGTCCTAATGTCGGGATTATTCTTACGAATGATGCCGGACAGGTGCTATGGGCTCGCCGAATCAACCAAGATGCCTGGCAGTTTCCTCAAGGCGGGATCAACCCCGACGAAACCCCTGAAGACGCCTTGTACCGTGAGTTGAATGAAGAAGTAGGCCTTGAACGCGAAGATGTGCAAATTCTGGCCTGCACCCGAGGCTGGTTGCGCTATCGTTTGCCGCAACGTCTGGTACGTACCCACAGCCAACCGCTGTGCATCGGCCAGAAACAGAAATGGTTTCTCCTGCGCCTGATCTCCAACGAGCAGCGGGTGCGGATGGATTTGACCGGTAAACCGGAGTTCGATGGCTGGCGCTGGGTCAGTTATTGGTATCCGTTGGGCCAGGTGGTGACATTCAAGCGCGAGGTTTATCGTCGCGCTCTTAAAGAGCTTGCCCCGCGCCTTTTAGCGCGCGACTGACGACGGAGTTCGACCCCGAGCCATGCTCAATACGCTGCGCAAGATCGTCCAGGAAGTTAACTCCGCCAAGGATCTCAAGGCGGCGTTGGGGATTATTGTGTTGCGCGTCAAGGAAGCCATGGGCAGCCAGGTCTGCTCGGTTTACCTGCTGGACCCCGAGACCAACCGTTTTGTCCTGATGGCCACCGAGGGCTTGAACAAGCGCTCCATCGGCAAGGTCAGCATGGCGCCCAATGAAGGTCTGGTGGGCTTGGTGGGGACGCGTGAAGAACCCCTGAACCTCGAAAACGCTGCCGACCACCCGCGTTATCGCTACTTTGCCGAAACCGGCGAAGAGCGCTACGCCTCATTCCTCGGCGCACCGATCATTCACCACCGCCGCGTTGTCGGCGTGTTGGTCATCCAGCAAAAAGAACGCCGCCAGTTCGACGAGGGCGAAGAAGCCTTCCTCGTGACCATGAGCGCGCAGCTCGCCGGGGTTATCGCCCACGCCGAAGCCACTGGCTCGATTCGTGGCCTGGGCCGCCAGGGTAAGGGCATCCAGGAAGCCAAGTTCGTCGGCGTACCGGGTTCGCCGGGTGCGGCCGTCGGTACCGCCGTGGTCATGCTGCCGCCGGCCGACCTGGACGTGGTGCCGGACAAGACCGTCACCGACATCAACGCCGAAATCATCCTCTTCAAGACGGCCCTCGAAGGCGTGCGCAACGACATGCGCAACCTGTCGACCAAGCTGGCCACCCAGCTGCGCCCTGAAGAGCGGGCGCTGTTCGACGTGTACCTGATGATGCTCGACGACGCGTCCCTGGGCAGCGAAGTCAAGGACGTGATCAAGACCGGCCAGTGGGCCCAGGGCGCGCTGCGCCAGGTGGTGACCGATCACGTCAACCGTTTCGAATTGATGGACGACGCCTACCTGCGCGAGCGCGCCTCGGACGTGAAGGACCTCGGTCGCCGTCTGCTGGCCTACCTGCAGGAAGAGCGCTCGACCTCGCTGGTGTACCCCGACAACACCATTCTGATCAGTGAAGAACTGACCGCCACGATGCTCGGCGAAGTGCCGGAAGGCAAACTGGTGGGCCTGGTCTCGGTACTGGGTTCGGGTAACTCCCACGTCGCGATCCTGGCCCGGGCCATGGGCATCCCGACGGTGATGGGCGCGGTGGACCTGCCGTATTCCAAGGTCGACGGCATCGACATGATCGTCGACGGCTACCACGGCGAGGTCTACACCAACCCCAGCGACGTGCTGCGCAAGCAATACGCCGAAGTGGTGGAAGAAGAACGCCAGCTGTCCCAGGGCCTCGACGCCCTGCGCGAATTGCCGTGCGTGACCCTCGACGGCCACCGTGTACCGCTGCTGGTCAACACCGGCCTGCTGGCGGACGTGGCCCGTGCGCAACAGCGCGGCGCCGAAGGGGTAGGCCTGTACCGCACCGAAGTGCCGTTCATGATCAACCAGCGTTTTCCGAGTGAGAAGGAGCAGCTGGCGATTTATCGCGAGCAACTGTCCGCCTTCCATCCGTTACCGGTGACCATGCGCAGCCTGGACATTGGCGGCGACAAGTCACTGTCGTATTTCCCGATCAAGGAAGACAACCCCTTCCTTGGCTGGCGCGGTATTCGCGTGACCCTCGACCACCCTGAAATCTTCCTCGTCCAGACCCGCGCCATGCTCAAGGCCAGCGAAGGCCTGAACAACCTGCGCATTCTGCTGCCGATGATCTCCGGCACTCACGAGCTGGAAGAAGCCCTGCATTTGATCCACCGGGCCTGGGGCGAAGTGCGCGACGAAGGCGCTGACGTACCGATGCCGCCGATTGGCGTGATGATCGAAATTCCGGCGGCGGTGTACCAGGCTAAAGAGCTGGCGCGGCAGGTGGACTTCCTGTCGGTGGGTTCCAACGACCTGACCCAGTACCTGCTGGCGGTGGACCGCAACAACCCGCGGGTGGCCGACCTCTACGACTACCTGCACCCGGCAGTGCTGCAAGCCTTGCAGAACGTGGTGCGCGACGCCCATGCCGAAGGCAAGCAGGTGAGTATCTGCGGTGAAATGGCCGGTGACCCGGCGGCGGCGGTGCTGTTGATGGCGATGGGCTTTGACAGCCTCTCGATGAACGCCACCAACTTGCCGAAGGTGAAATGGATGCTGCGCCAGATCAACCTGAGCCGGGCCAAGGAGCTGCTGGCGGAGTTGATGACCATCGACAACCCGCAAGTTATCCACAGCTCGCTGCAATTGGCGCTGAAGAACCTTGGGTTGGCGCGGATGATCAATCCGGCGTCTGCAAAAACCCTCTAAACCGAGGCGCCTTCATCGCAGGCAAGCCAGCTCCCACATTTGGAATGCATTTCCCTGTGGGAGCCGGGCTTGCCCGCGATGACGCCAGCCCGTTCACAGCTAAAGCTTCAGTTCCACCTCGCCCAGCCTGCCACCATGGGGCCCATAACTGCGCTCCACCATATGCCGCGTCCCGTCGGCATTTACAATCAACGCCGTACTCGCCCGCGTTCCGTAACTGGGGCTGGCAATAAACACACTCGACAGCAAACTCTCCGTCGCCAGCCCCACGCCGGTGTCCGGCAAGTCGGCAAACGGTGCGGTCTGCGGGTCGCTCAAAATCCCCAGCAAGGCCTCGGGCTGCGGATCTTCCAGCACCTGAGCCAGGGCCGCCTTGGCCTTCAACAACTTCGGCCACGGCGTATCCAACCCTGCATTGGATAACCCATAAACCCCCGCTTCAAGCCGCGTCGGCGCTGCTGCCTTGGCGTTGTAATGCCACAACTCATCCGGCGTCCCGACCAACAGGTTAAACCCGGCATATTCGATCGATCGGCCGTTAACATCGGCCAAATAGTCGGCAACCGGCAGCGAACCGCCAAGAAAGCGCGCCACCAACTCGCCCCGGGACTTGCGCGCCGGCGGCTGGTGCGGATCGCGGATATTGGTCAGCGCCGCAAAGCGCCCATCGGCCCCAAGCCCCAGCCAGGTGCCGCCCGCTTCCTGGTCCCTGCCTGCGTAAACATGGGGTGCATCCAGCCACTGGGCCAGTGGTAACGTAGGCCGGGCATAGAATTCATCACGGTTGGCCGCGACGACCAGCGGCTGGGCATGGCCCGGCCGCCAGGCGAAAACAATCAGGCACATAAGGCGATCCCTTTGTGTTTTGCCCACTCTACCCATAGAACCCGGTGCTTTGCATCCGTTAACATGCCGGTCTGTTTTCGGGGGCACCCATGGAATTTCTCCTGTATTTGCTGCTGGGTTCCTGTGCGGGCATGCTCGCCGGGCTGTTTGGCGTGGGCGGCGGGATCATTATCGTGCCGGTGCTGGTGTTCAGTTTCACCTTGCAGGGCTTTGATCCCTCGGTGTTGACTCACCTGGCTGTCGGTACGTCCCTGGCGTCTATTATCTTCACGTCGGTGAATGCGGTGCGCGAGCATCACCGCCGGGGTGCCGTGCGCTGGCCGATTTTTGTGTGGATGGCCGTGGGTATCCTGCTGGGCGCAGGCTTTGGCGCGCTGACCGCCGAGGCGATCTCCGGGCCACATTTGCAGAAGATCATCGGTGTATTCGCCCTGGTGATCGCCACGCAGATGACTCTGGAGCTCAAGCCCAAGGCCAGCCGCCAGGTGCCGGGCAAGCTTGGCCTGACCCTGGCGGGCGGCGTGATTGGTTGGTCTTCGGCGATTTTCGGCACCGGCGGTGGCTCGCTGACGGTGCCGTTCCTGACCTGGCGCAGCGTGCCGATGCAGCAGGCGGTGGCCACTTCATCGGCCTGTGGCTTGCCGATCGCCCTGGCCAGTGCGTTAAGTTTCATGATTTTGGGCTGGCATGATCCGTTGCTGCCCGATCATAGTCTCGGCTTTGTGTATTTGCCGGCGCTGCTGGGCATTGCCCTGACCAGCATGGTGGCGGCCCGTTTCGGCGCGCGCCTGGCACACCGGTTGTCGCCGCGCTTGCTCAAGCGGCTGTTCGCCGGGCTGCTGTTTTGTGTGGGGCTGAATTTTTTGCTGTAACGCAGGCTTAATCGCGCACCGGCATGGTCCGATGCGCCAAGACTATTGATTTAACGAGGAGTCGCAATGCTGCCTTACCCGCAGATCAACCCGGTGGCCGTGGCCATCGGTCCGCTGCAAATCCATTGGTACGGGTTGATGTACCTGATCGGCATCGGCGGTGCCTGGTTGCTGGCTTCCCGGCGCCTGAACCGTTTCGACCCGACCTGGACCAAGGAGAAACTCTCCGACATGGTGTTCTGGATGTCGATGGGGGTGATCGTCGGCGGACGCCTGGGGTATGTGCTGTTCTACGACCTGCCAGCCTACATCGCCCACCCGACCCTGATCTTCGAGGTGTGGAAGGGCGGCATGGCGTTCCACGGCGGGTTTGTGGGCGTGATGATCGCCGCCTGGTGGTTTGGCCGGCGTAACGGCAAGTCGTTCTTCCAACTGATGGACTTCGTCGCCCCGTTTGTGCCGATCGGCCTGGGTGCCGGGCGTATCGGCAACTTCATCAACGCCGAGTTGTGGGGCAAGCCGAGCGACGTGCCGTGGGCCATGGTGTTCCCGCCGTTCAGCGACCCGGCGCAATTGCCGCGCCATCCGTCGCAGCTGTACCAGTTCGCCCTGGAAGGGGTGGCGCTGTTCCTGATCCTCTACATCTTCTCGCGCAAGCCACGCCCAACCATGGCCGTGTCGGGCATGTTCGCGTTGTTCTACGGGATCTTCCGCTTTGTCGTCGAGTTCGTGCGGGTGCCGGATGCGCAGTTGGGCTACCTGGCGTGGGGCTGGGTGACCATGGGTCAGATTCTCAGCCTGCCGATGATCATCGCCGGCCTGGGCCTGTTGTGGTGGGCTTACAATCGCCCGCAAGGCATCAAGAACACCGCGCTTTAAATTCGAACGCCGGGGCCCGAGGGTCCCGGCTTCAACGATACAGGTATAGACATGAAGCAATATCTCGAACTACTGAACGACGTCGTGACCAATGGCCTGACCAAGGGCGATCGCACCGGCACCGGCACCAAGGCCGTGTTTGCCCGTCAGTTTCGGCATAGCTTGGCCGACGGCTTTCCGCTGCTGACCACCAAGAAGCTTCACTTCAAAAGCATCGCCAACGAATTGATCTGGATGTTGAGCGGCAACACCAACATCAAGTGGCTGAATGAAAACGGCGTAAAGATCTGGGACGAATGGGCCACCGAAGAAGGTGACCTGGGCCCGGTGTACGGCGAGCAGTGGACCGCCTGGCCAACCAAGGACGGCGGCAAGATCAACCAGATCGACTACATGGTCGAGACGCTGAAGACCAACCCCAACAGCCGCCGCATCCTGTTCCACGGCTGGAACGTCGAGTACCTGCCGGACGAGACCAAAAGCCCGCAGCAAAACGCCCGCGACGGCAAGCAGGCCCTGCCGCCTTGCCACCTGCTGTACCAGGCCTTTGTGCACGACGGTCATCTGTCGATGCAGTTGTACATCCGCAGCTCCGATGTCTTCCTCGGCCTGCCGTACAACACCGCCGCCCTGGCCCTGCTGACCCATATGCTGGCCCAGCAATGCGACCTGATCCCTCACGAGATCATCGTCACCACCGGCGACACCCACGCCTACAGCAACCATATGGAACAGATCCAGACCCAGCTGGCGCGCACGCCGAAGAAGCTGCCGGAGCTGGTGATCAAGCGCAAACCCGAGTCGATCTACGATTACAAATTCGAAGACTTTGAAATCGTGGGCTACGACGCCGAGCCGAGCATCAAGGCCGACGTGGCGATCTGATCGTCAAGGCCGGGCGTTCAAGCCCGGTCTTCCCCCTAGATGCAGGTATAGCCCGCATCCGCATTGATGATCGAGCCCGTCAGCAGGCTCGAGGCATCCGACGCCAAAAACTGCACCAGTGACGCCACTTCGTGGGGCTGCCCCATCCGGCCGGCGGGGGTCATCTGCAGCCATCGTTCAATCAGCCCTGGCTGATTCTCCAGCCCGTGCAGCAGGGGCGTTTCTATATACGTCGGGGCCACGGCGTTCACCCGAACACCCCGTGTGGCCCATTCCACCGCCAACGACTTGGTCAACTGATGCACCCCAGCCTTGGATGCGTTGTAGTGGCATTGCGGTTGCGGCACGTTCACCACCTGCCCGGACATCGAGCCGATGTTGATGATCGAGCCACGCCCGGCCTCCAGCATGCGCCGCCCGAAGCCCCGGCACGTGCGGAACACGCCCGTCAGGTTGACGGTGATGACCTTGTCCCATTCCTCGTCGGTCATCGCTTCGGCAGGGGTGTTGGTGACGATCCCGGCGTTGCACACCAGAATGTCCAGTGCCGGCAGGGCGGCGGCCAGGGCGTTGATCGCGGCGCTATCGGTCACGTCCAGCACTTCGGCCCGGGCGGTGTAGCCCTTGGCGTTCAGGTCGCGGGCGGTGGCCTGGGCGCGCTCGCGCAGGATGTCGGTGCAAACCACTTCAGCGCCGGTGGCGGCCAGCGCCTCGGCGATGGCCGCGCCAATGCCCTGGCCCGCCCCGGTGACCAGGGCGAGCTTGCCGCTCAGGGATTGTTTTTCAAGGTAGTTCATGGTCTGCCTCTCAGGTCAGTGGGCAGCGCAGGGCCTCGCCACGCAGGCCGCGCAGGGCTTCTTCGCTGGCCAGTCGTTGCAGTGCATCCACTGACGCGTCCGAGAAGAAGGCCGCATGGGGTGACATAAGCACATGTGGCGCCGTGCGCAAGGGCGAGGTGGCGGGCAGCGGCTCCTTTTCAAACACATCGAGCCCGGCGCCGGTCAGGTGCCCGCTGACCAGCGCGGCCGCCAGCGCCGTTTCATCAATCAGGCCGCCGCGGGAGCAGTTGATCAGGATGGCGCCCTTGGGCATGCGGGCCATGGCGCCAGCGTCGATGACATGGCGCGTCTCGGGGGTCAGTGGCACGTGCAGCGACAACACGTTGGCGCAGGTGATCACCTCTTCCCGTGACATCGGTTCGATCCCGCAGGCGCGGGCCTGTTGATTGGTGACGTAGGGGTCGTAGCCGACAAGGGTGCAGCCGAATGCCGCCATGCGCGATGCATAAGCGCGGGCGATGCGGCCCAGGCCGATCAGGCCGACGGTGGTGTCGCGCAAGGAGCGTATGCCGTCGACCATCTGCGCGATTTTCCATTCGCCGCCCTGAATGCCGGCGCCGTAATAATCCAGCTTGCGGGCCAGCGCCAGGGTCATGGCAGCCGCATGATCGGCCACTTCTTCAACCCCGTAGTCCGGCACATTGCACACCCGCACCCCCAGTGCCTTGGCGGCGGCCAGGTCGACGTTATCCACCCCGACGCCGTAGCGCACCACCACCGCGCCGGGCGCCATGGCCTCCATCACGCGGTGGGTCATCGGTGCAAAATTGTTCAATACGGCCTGGGCGCCGCGCACGGCTTCCAGGGTTTCGTCCTCCGTGCGGCACTGGTGCTCAACGAACGTTGCCCCGGCAGCGGCGGCAGCGGCCTGTTCATGGCGGGTATTGCCGAAGGCCTGGTCGGTGACCACGAATTTCAGGGTTGCCTGACTCATAACAGCCCCCGTTTTGCCAGGTTGCGCATCAGGGCACGCGTGCCATAGGTCCATGGCGCGGCCTCGTCGGAATACACCACGGTGTTGCGCAGGGTCCCCAGCAGCGGCGTCGATATGTCCACCAGGTCGCCCGGCTTATGGGTAAAGCCGGAGCCCTTTTTCTCCCGGTCCTGGGTCGGCGCGAACATCGTGCCGAGGAACAGCATGAAGCCGTCGGGGTACTGGTGCGAATCGTTGCATGCCTGGGACACCAGGTTGGCAGGCTTGCGGCTGATCTCGGCCATGTTGGAACCGCCAGACATTTCAAAGCCGTCGAGGCCGCTGACCGACAGAGTCAGGGTCGCGTTTTCGATGTCGGTGAGGGTGAAGTGTTCATCAAACAGGCGGATAAACGGGCCGATCGAGCAAGAGGCGTTGTTGTCTTTCGCCTTGCCCAGCAGCAGGGCGGAGCGGCCTTCGACGTCCCGCAGGTTCACGTCATTGCCCAGGGTGGCGCCGCGAATGTTGCCTTTGCTGTCTACCGCCAGCACCACTTCCGGCTCGGGGTTGTTCCATTCGGAGATGCGGTTGATGCCCACCTGTGCGCCATAACCCACGGCCGCCATGGGCTGGGATTTGGTGAACACCTCGGCGTCGGGGCCGATGCCTACTTCCAGGTACTGGGACCACAACCCTTCGGCAATCAGGGCGGCCTTGATCTCGGCGGCCTTCGGCGAGCCGGCCTGAACATTGGACAGGCTATCGCCAATCAGTGAGCCGATCAGCGTGCGCAATTCATTGGCGCGGCCTGGGTCGCCTGCCGTTCGTTCGTCGATCACGCGTTCGACCATACTTCTGGCAAAGGTCACGCCGCAGGCTTTCAAGGCTTGAAAGTCGCAGGGCGCCAGCAGGCAAGGGCGGTCGGAGTGATAGCCCATCTCGGAGGGTTCAAGGATCAGGTCGGCGAGGTCGCCGATGGGTTCGCCGCTGAGGGTGTCGAAGCGTTCGGCGGGGTTGTTGTCGAGAAAATCGGCCATCGAGACCACCGAGGAGGTGACGTCTATCAGCACGTTTTCCCGCAGGATAACAACGCAAGGGCCTTTGCCGGGGAGCCAGACCCGACCTACCAGTTTGGCGTTCTTGAGTGAGATGGGCAGCATGAGCAGGTTTCCTTATTGTTGATATCTAGTAATGCTACGTTTTGATTTTAAGCACGGTCAAGCCATCTCGCATGAAAGAAATCGCATTTTTTGGGCTGAAAACCGCCTTTTAGCACTAAAATGCTGAAAATTAAGGCGAATATTAAGTGTTTCAGACGTGGGTGGGCGATTTTGGTGCGCTGCCGGGAAAGGTGAATTTTCGACGGGCTATTGCAAAAAGCTAGCAATACTATATTTTCGAATTAAGTCAGTGGTTCAACCGCAGAGATAGGTGACGGAGCAGTCCCATGCATAACAATAATTCTCTCTCCGAATCGATTACCGCGCTGCAAGGCGCCTTGTTTATCAATGGCCAATTCCGTCAAGGCGCAGGCCCACGCTTGCCGGTAGAGAACCCGGCGACCGGTGAGGTGCTCGGCCACATTGCCAGCGCCACTGCCCAGGAAATCGAAGAGGCGGTGTCTGCCGCCCATCACGCGTTTGCCGCCTGGTCCCGCGAGCTGCCCAAAACCCGCGCCAGTGCCCTGCATCGCTTGGGCGACCTGATCAGTGCCGATGCGCTGAACATGGCGCAGATCATGACCGCCGAACAAGGCAAGCCCGTCAACGAGGCCAAGGGCGAAGTGCTGAAGCTCGCCGAGGCCTGCCACTTTTATGCCGAGGAAGCGACCCGCGTACACGGCGAGATTGTGCCCAACGACCAGCCGGGCTTTCAGAGCCTGGTGGTGCGTGAGCCGATCGGTGTGGTTGCGGCGATTACGCCGTGGAACTACCCGGCGGAGCTGGTGGGCTGGAAGCTCTGCGCCAGCCTGGCGGCGGGTTGCACCATTGTGATCAAGCCTGCCGAACTGACGCCCTACACTGCGTTGGCGATTGCCCAAAAATGCCTCGAAGCCGGGATTCCGGCCGGTGTGGTCAACGTGTTGACCGGTCAGGGCTCGCAGGTCGGACAAGCCTTGGTGGAGCACCCGCAGGTCAGCAAAGTGGCCTTTACCGGCTCCAGTGCGGTGGGCTTGCACATCCAGCGCACTTGCCCGCAGGTCAAGCGCCTGTCACTGGAGTTGGGCGGCAATTGCCCGATGGTGGTGACGGCCAGCGCCGACCTGGATGCCGCCGTCAAAGGCGCGGCCCGCCGCAGTTTCCGTAACTGCGGGCAGATTTGTATCGCGATCAACCGCATCTATGTCCATCGCTCGATTTACCCGGCCTTCCTCAGCAAGCTGGGCGCGGCCGCCGATGCCTTGAGTGTGCACAACGGCCTTGAACATCCCGCCGCCGACCTCGGCGCGATGGCCTCCGCCGAACCCCTGAATAAAACCCGCGCGCACCTGGAAGACGCGCTGGCCAAGGGTGCTCGCTTGATCGCCGGCGGCAAGGCGCCGGAAGGCGCGGAATACGCGAATGGGCATTTCATGCGCCCAACCGTCGTCGCCGATTGCACGCACCAGATGCTGGTCATGAGCGAAGAGACCTTCGGCCCGCTGGTGGGCGTTGCACCGTTCGACGACCTGGCCGAAGCGATCGCGTTGGCCAACGACACCCCTTATGGCCTGGCGTCTTACGCCTATGCCCGCGACCTGACCGAGATTCACACGCTGTCGGCCGGGCTGGACTACGGCAATGTGGCCATCAACAACGTCGACGCCGGGATCATGAATGCGCCCTACGGTGGCCGCAAACAGAGCGGTGTGGGTTACGAGCATGGTCGCGAAGGGTTGCTGGAGTACTTCAACTTCAAGCACGTCCGTCTGCACCATGGCGTCGGGAATTGAGCCATGCAGGCACTTATTGGCATTGATATCGGCACCTCGGGTTGCAAGGCATTGCTGCTCGACGTTCACGGCGCGGTGATTGCCGCCGACACGGCAACGTACCCGCTCTCCCAACCCAGGCCCGGCTGGACCGAGCAAGACCCCGAGTTGTGGATAGAAGGCGCACGCCGCGCAATTGCCGGCGTGCTGGCCAAGACGCCGGGCGTGGAATTGCTGTGTGTGGGGCTGTCGGGGCAAATGCACGGGCTGGTGCCGCTGGATGCGTCCCGGCGCGTGTTGCGCCCGGCGATCCTGTGGAACGATCAGCGCAACGCCGCCGAATGTGACTGGATCACCGAGACCGCCGGTGGCCTCGAGGGTTTGTTGGTGGCCACCAACAACCGGATGCTGGTGGGTTACACCGGCGGCAAAATCCTCTGGATGCAACGCCACGAGCCCGAGTTGTTTGCCCGCACCACCTGCGTGCTCAACCCCAAGGACTACTTGCGTCTGCGCCTGACCGGCGAGGTCGCCAGCGAAGTCTCGGACGCCTCGGGTACCGGGCTGTTCGATGTGCGCTCGCGGCAATGGGCGACGGGCCTGGTGGAGACGCTGGGGATTGATCCGGCCTTGCTGCCGCCGGTGTTCGAATCCCAAGTGATTTCCGGCCGCATCAGCCCGGCAGGCGCGCAGTTGTTCGGCCTGCCTGCAGGCTTGCCGGTGGCCGGCGGTGGCGGTGACTCGGTGATCCAGACCATTGGTTCCGGGGTGATTGCGCCCGGCGAATTGCAAACTACCATCGGCACCGCCGGGATTCTTGCGGCGGCGCTGGATGCACCCCAGGACAACCCGGACGGTCGCTTGCAGGTGTTTTGCAACGTTGCCGCAGACAAGTGGCATTGCATGGGCGTGTCGTTGAACGCCGGCGGTTCGATGAACTGGTTTCGCGACACCTTTTGTGCCGGTGCGTCCTTCGATCAGGTCATGGCCGAGGCGGGCGATAGCGCACCGGGCGCCCATGGCCTGTTGTTCCTGCCCTATCTGAACGGTGAGCGCTGCCCTTATCCGGAGCCGGAACTGCGCGCGGCCTTCGTGGGCCTGACCGGTCGCCATCACCGTGGCGATATGGCGCGCGCCGTGATGGAGGGTGCCGTGCACGCGCTTGCCGACATGCACGCGCTGATGCAGCCACTGGGCATTGCCGGCCGTGTGATCAAGGCCTCCGGCGGCGGCGCGCGATCGCCGCTGTGGCGCCAGATGCAAGCGGATATTTTCGGCTGTGATGTGCTGACCACTGAGGGTGCCGCCGAAGGGGCTGCGTTCGGTGCGGCGCTGGTGGCCGGGCTGGCGGTGGGTGTGTGGGCCGATTCGGCCAGCGCGGCGGCCAGTTGCCGGGCGATTACGCGCCAGGCGCCGGATGCCGCCACGGCCGAGGTTTTCGCTCAGGCGCATCGCATTTATCACGGTCTTTATCCGACGCTCAGGGACACCTTTGTCGAGCTCGGTGCCCCTCTTTTTGATTAGGAGTCTTTTCATGTCCGTCTATAGCGCGCTTATTTTCGATCTTGACGGGACGCTCATCGACAGCGCGTTCGATATCGCCAAAGCGCTGAATGTCGGCTTCGCGCTGAACGACTGGCCGGCACTGGACCCGGTGCATGTCGAAAATTTTCTCGGCAACGGGCCTCGGCGTTTGATCGTCGACATCCTTGAAGACCTGGGCATTGCCTATGACGAGGAGCAGGTGCAGCGCGCGTTCGACGGCTACTTGCAGGCTTACATGGACGACCCGGCGGGTAGCACGCGGTTTTACCCGCATGTGCGTGAAGACCTTCAGGCCCTGCGTGATGCGGGGATTCGCCTGGGGATCTGCACCAACAAAAACCACGCCGTCACCGGCAAGGTCTTGGAGCAACTGGGCCTGGCCGGGTTGTTCGAGGTGGCCCTGGGGGCCGACGCGGTGCCGGCGTGCAAACCCGACCCCCGGCACTTGCTGGCGGTGGCCGAGGCCATGGCCCTGGAAGACGGCGCCTGGGCTTATGTGGGTGACACCCGGGTCGACCAGGCGACGGCGCAGGCGGCGGGCGTGGGGTTTTTTGTGGTGCCTTGGGGCGGCGGGCCGAATGTGGAGATTTCCCGGGAGCAGCGCTTGAACCGTTTGGCTGATCTGTTACAACGCAGCCCACCCATCGCCAAGGAGCGCATATGAGCGACAGTTTGCTGCAACGCATTATTGATGAAAGCAAAGACATGCACCGGGCCGAACGCCGGGTGGCCAACTTTGTTTCCACCTCGCCGGCCAAGGTCCTGCAAATGAGCATGGCCAAGCTCTCGGAAACCTGTTCGGTCAGCGACCCGACCGTGATGCGTTTTTGCCGGCGGTTTGGCTTTGAGAGTTACCAGGAGTTCAAGCTGCACCTGGTGCAGAGCCTGGTGCCGTCGGCGCCGTTTGCCTACGAGCAGATCATCCCGGATGACAGCATCGAAAACATTGTGCGCAAGACCTGCCGCAATTCGCTGAATGCTATCCAGCGGCTGGAAGAAGACCTTCAGCCGGAAACCGTCGCCGACGCAGCCCGCCTGTTGCAGGCCGCCACCTGGACCGGGATCTACGCCACCGGCATTTCCGTGGTCAACGCGCTGGATGCCGAGCACAAGTTCCAGCGCCTGGGCATGCGCTGCCAGGCCCTGCTGGGTGGCAAGCGCCAGGGGATGCACGCCGAAGGCGCACGCACCGGCGAAGTGGCGCTGATCTTTTCCCAGTCGGGGCATACCCGGCAGATGGTCGATGTGGCGATCGCCGCACGCAAGGCCGGGGCGAAAGTGGTGTCGATTGCGGCCGATGACAGCCCGCTGGCCAAGGTCAGCGACGTAGTGATCGCGGTAAAGCCCTATGAACATACCGAGCTGATGACGCCGCTGGCGTCGCGGCTGAACCATCACTTGGTGACCAACATGCTGGTCGCGGCGATTGCGATCGCCAGTGGCAGTCAGTTCCCCGATCAACTGACCGCCCTCGACTCATGGCGAACCGACAAGATTTGACCCACAGCCTGTGGGAACACTGCCCAAGTAGGAGGCGTAAATGAGTAACCAACAGAACGAAGCCAAGAAAGTCGCGGCACGCCGAGTGATCGAAGCGTTTGTGCGCAACGGCATGAAGCTGGGCCTGGGTTCCGGGACCACCTCGCACTTCTTCGTTCGTGAATTGGGCAAGCTGGTTGCCGACGGCCTGCACGTGACCTGCACCACGACCTCCCGCTCGACCAACGATGTGGCGCGTGAAGTGGGCATCGAAATTACCGACCCGAACGAAATCGGTGAGCTCGACCTGACCGTCGACGGCCCCGACGAGATCGACCGCCAGTTCAACATGATCAAGGGCGGCGGCGCCTGCCTGCTGTGGGAAAAGATCATCGCCCATGCCTCCAAACGCATGATCTGCGTGTGCGACGAAACCAAGATTGTCGATAGCCTGGGCCAGTTCCCGTTGCCGGTGGAAGTGGTGCAGTTTGGCTGGAAGCAGACCGAGCGCCTGGTGAAGCGGGTGTTGGCCGAGCAGGGCATTACCGAGGTCACCATCATCCGCCGCCTGCGCAATGGCGAGCCGGTGGTCACCGACAGCGGCAACTTCATTCTTGATTGCCAGTGTGGCCCGGTCATCCACGACCCGGCACCGTTGGAGATCGAACTCAACCGTATTCCTGGCGTAGTGGAAAACGGCCTGTTCACCCGTGAGGCGGTGGGCATGGTGGTGGGATGTTTCGACGGGTCTTCCTACGTGCGGATGCGATAACCGTATCCGCTGCCCGGAGCAAGGCTGCACCTGCGTGAAAGAAGGCGAAAGACAGTATTAAACCTACAATAATAAGTCGGAGATACTTCCATGAAAAAAGTCGATCTATCAAACGTAAGCCGCCGTAACGTGCTGGCTGGCGGTGTAGTCCTTGGGTTGGGAGCGATGCTGGGGCGTAGCGCCTTTGCGGCGACGCCACTGTCGATTGCCTACTCCAACAAGAGCCTGGACTACTACTTTTTCGTGATCCAGGAAGAGTCGGTCAAGCGAGCGGTCCAGGCACTCTCCGGGAAATTCCAGGCGACCAACGCCAGCTTCGACACCACCACCCAACTGGGGCAATGGCAGAGCCTGATGCTGTCCCAGCCGACGGCGATCATCAGCGACCCCATCGACAGCCAGGCGATTGTCTCGGCGATCAAACGCTACAACCAACGCAAGATTCCGGTGGGCATCATCGATACCCCGGCCGACGGCGGCGACGTGGCGATCACCGTCAGCTTCGATAACTTCAAGGGTGGCGTGATGGCCGCCGAAGAAATCGTCAAGCGCCTGGTGGACAAATACGGCAGCCCCAAAGGCACGGTGCTCAACTGCTTCGGCGCCCTGGCGTCGGTGGCCTGGCGCCTGCGCAAGGAGGGCATGGACTCGGTATTCGCCAAGTACCCCGAGATCAAATACCTGGCCCGGCCTACGGAGGGCCAGTTGGACAAAATGCAGTCGGTGACCCTGTCCACCCTCTCGGAATTCCCCGACCTGGACGCGGTGCATGCCCCTTCCGACTCCCCTTCGCGGGGGATCGTCGCGGCCCTCAAGCAGAAAGACCGCTGGAAGAAAATCGGTGAAAAAGGCCACGTCATTTTCATCAACATCGACGGTGAGCCGGCAGCCCTTGAGTGGATCAAGGACCGCTACATGGACGGCTGTGTGTCCCAGGACCCGGTAGCTTACGGCCAGATTGCCGTCGAGATGATCACCAAGCACGCCCTCAAGGGCGAGGCGGTTCCCCTGGGGCCCTACCAGAACAAGGATTACTTCTGGGAGACCGGTGAAATCGTGCAGAGCAAGACCGGTCCGGCGCTGATTATCCCGGCGTTCCTGATTACCCCGGAAAACGCCGACGACAAACGCCACTGGGGCTACGTCGCAGAGAAAGTGTGGGGTGTGTCCTCCAAGTGATGGGCTGTCGCTGCAGGGTGACGCTCTGCCGCGATGTTTCTCCGACCAGGTGATGGTGAGTATAAGAAAATGACCTTACACCCAACGCCCGACGACACGATCCTGACGATCGATAACGTCGCCAAAAGCTATGGCCCGGTGCATGCCTTGCGCGGTGTGTCCACGCAGATTCGTCGCGGCTCGATCCATGGGCTGCTGGGCGAGAACGGCGCGGGCAAGTCCACGCTGGTGGGGATCATCTCGGGCCAGGTCATCCCCACCTCCGGGCAAATTCTCATGGATGGCCGCGTGCTCAAGCAGGTGGACGTCAAGGCGATGGAGCTGGCCGGGGTGTTTCTGGTGACCCAGGAGCCGATGATCATCGGCAATCTGACGGCGGCCGAGAACCTGATGCTGGGCATCTGGCCGACGCGTAACGGGCTTATCGACTGGAAACAGTTGGGCGCCGATGCGGCGCGGATGCTCGACGGTTCGGGCATCGACCCCCAGGCCTTGGCCGGCAGCCTCGACGCGGTGGCGCGGCGCAAGCTGAACATCCTGCGGGCGATGTTTTCCGGGGGCAAGGTCATCATTCTCGACGAGCCCACGGCCTCATTGACGGTGGTCGACCGGCGGCAGTTGTTCGACTTTATGCTGCGCCTGAAAAGCGAAGGCGTGACCTTCATTTTCATCTCTCACTACAACGATGAAATTCTCGAGATCTGCGACGCGGTCACCGTGTTGCGTGACGGCAGCCTGGCCGGCACCCGCGATGACCTCACCGCGTTGACCTCGGAGCAGCTCACCGAATTGGTGATTGGTCATGGCGTGGAGCTGTTCCAGCGCAAGCGCCGTGACCATGTCGGCAAGGCCCCGGCGGTTTCGTTGCGCGGCGTTCGGGGCAAATGCCTGGCGTTGGACCGCCTCGATATTGCGCCCGGCGAAGTGGTGGGGTTCACCGGCCTGCCGGGTGCCGGTGCGAAGGAAATGGCCCGTGCCATCTTCGGGTTGCACCCGTCGATGGGCACGCTCTCGATCAATGGCGAAGCGGTGCGGCCATTGCCGCGATCGCCGAGCGCGGCGTTCGAGGCGGGCATCGCCTACCTCTCCGACGATCGCCGCAAGGACGGGGCCGTGGGCCAGATGTCCATCGGCAGCAACATCGCCATGTCTTCACTGGGCGCGCGGACCCGCCTGGGCTTTATCGACACCCAGGCCGAAACCTCGGTGATCGATCACTACTTTGCGGCGATGGGGGTCAAGTCTCCCAACCCGGATTACTCGGTCAACACCCTCAGCGGCGGCAACCAGCAGAAGGTCTGCCTGGGCCGTGTGCTTGCCACTCAGCCACGGTTGCTGATGGTCGACGAGCCGACCCGTGGCATCGACATGGGGGTGAAGCAGGACGTGCTGCGCATCATCGACGCACTCAGCGATGCCGGCGTGGCGGTGATCATCGTCTCCAG
Organism: Pseudomonas sp. IPO3778; assembly: GCF_013386825.1. Lineage (GTDB taxonomy): Bacteria > Pseudomonadota > Gammaproteobacteria > Pseudomonadales > Pseudomonadaceae > Aquipseudomonas. Next base: position 191,856 of record NZ_JACARC010000034.1, on the reverse strand, counting down.
CGACACCGATGAGTTGGTGCGCGCGGTGGACCGTGTGTGCATCTTCGATCAGGGCACGATCAAGGAAACATTGACGGGAGAGGACATCACCGTCGAGCGCATTCGCGCATCCGTACAAGGATCCAGCAGTTGAAAAAGAATAAGAGTGGAGACACCGAAATGGAAACTATCGCCAGGCCCGTAACCCGGGTGTCGCCTGCCGCGACCAAGCTCAATGGCCCTGCGGTATTGGGCTGGGTTTTACACAATGTGGTGTGGATTTGGCTGATCGCGCTGGTGGCCCTGTTCGGCGCCTTCAACGAGTTCTTCTTCACCCTGTTCAACCTGCAGAACGTGATGGTGCAGGCCACGGTGCTGGGCACCCTGGGGTTGGCGGTGGCCTTGCCGCTGCTGGTGGCGGAAATCGACCTGTCGATTCCGGCCAATGCCGGCTTCTCTTCGGCGGTGGGGGCGCTGGCCTACTCCAGCTGGGGCTTGCCGTGGTACCTGGCCGTGGCTATCGGCTTGCTGGTGGGCACCCTGATCGGCTTCTTCAACGGGCTGTGCATCACGCGCCTGAAGATGGTCTCGCTGATTGAAACCCTGGCGATGATGATCATTTTGCAGGGCGCCTTGCTGGCACTGACCCAGGGCACCACGCTGACTAACATGGCCGACGGTTATATCTGGATCGGCCAGGTGACGATTGATGGCTGGCCGCTGATGCCGGTGGTGTTTCTGCTGGCGCTGGTGGTGATGGGCGTTGTGCTGCGGCGCACGGTGCTGGGCCGTTCGATCTACGCGGTGGGGGGTAACCCGATTGCGTCGAACTCCGCCGGTATCCGCGTCGACCGGGTCAAGATCATTACCTACACCATTTCCGGTTTCCTGGCCGCGCTGGCCGGCTTTCTGCTGGCTTCCTGGCAGATGGCGATCACCTCGAGCCAAGGCTCCAGCTACCTGCTCTACGCGATTGCGGCGCCGATTATCGGCGGCGTCAGTGTGTTTGGGGGGCGCGGCAACGTGAAGGGCGTACTGGGCGGTGTGTTGCTGCTGACGGTTATCCAGGTCGGCCTGGCCATCGTGAATGTGCCGTCGTTCTACGTCGGCATGATTGGTGGCGTGATGATCTTTATCGCGGTGGCCATCGACGCCATCCGCGTGCGGTATTTCGGTTAACTCATCCCATTTCAGGAAACGCCAATGTCTTTTACTGCGCACGGCAAGCACCTTATCGCGGGGCAGTGGGTCGCGACCGACACGACCTTTTCCAATGCGCCAACCCACGGCCCGGTCAGCCACTTTTCGGCCGGTAACGTCGACCTGGTGAACCGTGCCTGTGAGGCGGCCGAGGAGGCGTTTTGGAGCTTTGGTTACTCGACGCGGGAGGCGCGGGCGACGTTTCTGAATACGATTGCCGATGAAATCGAGGCCCGGGCCGAGACGATCACCGCTGTCGGCTCACTGGAAACCGGCTTGCCCGAGGCGCGCCTCCAGGGCGAGCGCGGGCGTACCGTGGGCCAGCTTCGGCTGTTTGCCGCGCATATTCTGGCGGGCGATTACCTCGACCGGCGGCATGACGTGCCGCTGCCGGATCGTCAGCCGCTGCCGCGTCCGGATATCCGGCTGATGCAGCGTCCCCTCGGGCCGGTGGCGGTGTTTGGCGCGTCGAACTTTCCCCTGGCATTCTCCACCGCCGGCGGCGATGTGGCCTCTGCGCTGGCCGCCGGCTGCCCGGTGGTGGTGAAAGGGCATGAAGCACATCCGGGAACGAGCGAGATCGTGGCCGAGGCGATTCACGCCGCGATTGAAAAGTGCGCGGTTCACCCGGGCGTGTTCAGCCTGGTTCACGGCGGTTCCCGGGCCGTGGGGCAGCGCCTGGTGCAGCATCCGCTGATCAAGGCGGTGGGCTTTACCGGTTCGCTGGCCGCCGGCCGTACACTGTTTGACCTGTGCGCCAAGCGCTTTGAGCCGATTGCGTTTTATGGCGAGCTGGGCTCGGTGAACCCGATGTTTCTGATGCCTCACGCCGTGCGCGAACGCGGGCTGGAGATTGCCAGGGGCTGGGCCGGTTCACTGACCCAGGGCGCCGGGCAGTTCTGCACCAACCCGGGGGTTGCGGTGTTGGCCGAGGGCGAGGCGGCCACCGGGTTTATCCGGGCGGCGGTGCAGGCGCTGGAACCGGTGGGTGCGCAAGTCATGCTCACCGAGGGCATTGCCGCGGCCTACCGGGCCGGGCGTGATCGGGTGGCGGAGTCGGTCGGCGTGCGTGAGGTGCTGACCACCACCTGTGAGCTGCGCCATGCCACGCCCTATCTTTTTGCCACCACCGGCCGCGAATGGCTGGCCAATGCGTCACTCGGCCACGAAGTCTTTGGCCCGCTTGGCCTGGTCGTGACCGTGGCGAATGCCGATGAGTTGTTGCAGGTGGCGCGTTCCCTGGAGGGGCAACTGACCTGCACGATTCATATGGATGGGGCTGATACCGATGACGTCAGGCGCCTGCTGCCGATTCTGGAGCGCAAGGCCGGGCGCATCCTGGTCAATGGTTTCCCGACGGGGGTCGAAGTGAGCGAGGCGATGGTGCATGGCGGGCCATATCCGGCGTCGACCAACTTTGGCGCCACGTCGGTGGGCACCATGGCCATCCGCCGATTCCTGCGGCCGGTCAGCTATCAGAATATTCCGCCGGCCTTGTTGCCCGAGGACCTGCGACACCTCTGATCCTCAGTGGCCGTGGCTGCGGCCCACATGGGAGTGTTCGGCTTCACTGGCCGTCACTCCGCCGCTGACTTCCAGGCGCTGCAAAATCCCGCACTGATCCAGGTCCGGCCCGCCGCCACAGCGTTGGCGCAGGTCGAGCAACTGTTCCTGCAACGCCAGCAGCCCGTCGATCCGCGCCTTGACGTGGTGGATGTGCTCGTCGATCAACGCATTCACGCTTTCGCACTGGTCCTGGGGACTGTCTCGCAGGCCCAGCAGGCTGCGGATTTCCTCAAGGGTCATGTCCAGGCTGCGGCAGTTGCGGATAAACACCAGCCGCTCGGTGTGTGCCTGGGTGTACAGGCGGTAATTGCCTTCGCTGCGCGCCGGCGGCGGCAGCAGGCCTTCCTTCTCGTAATAACGGATGGTTTCCACCTGGCAATCCGTCAGTTTTGCCAATTCGCCGATCTTCATCGCAGCAATCTCCAAAAGGGTGCTTGACCCTATAGTGGCTACAGGGTCTTTACTTGGCAACAGGCACCTTTACGGACGCGACAGAATGAGCGATTCCATCCACACCCCGCACAAGCACGACCACGACCATGATCATGACCACGCGCACGATCACGGCCCCAAGCTCAAGCCTGTGCAGAAGCACGACCATGGCAGCCATGGCGATTCCTGCTGTTCCAGCAAGGCCGCGCCTGCGTTGGTGAAGCTGACTGAAGCCCCGACAGCGGGCTCGCGGCTGAGCACCTTCCGCATCGAAGCCATGGACTGCCCCACCGAGCAGACGCTGATCCAGAACAAACTGGGCAAGCTCGCCGGCGTACAGCAACTGGAATTCAACCTGATCAACCGCATCCTCGGCGTGACCCACGACCTGCCGACCACCGCGCCGATCATCGAGGCCATCAAGTCCCTGGGCATGCAGGCTGATCCCATCGAGGAAGGCGTAGCCCCGGCCGAGCCGCCCGCGAAGAAACACTGGTGGCCGCTGGCGTTGTCCGGCGTCGGTGCCTTGGGCGCTGAAGTGCTGCACTTCACCAACGCCGCGCCGACGTGGGTGATTGCCCTGGTCGCGCTGATCTCGATCTTCAGCGGCGGCCTCACCACCTATAAAAAGGGCTGGATCGCCCTGAAGAACCTCAACCTGAACATCAATGCCCTGATGAGCATCGCCGTGACCGGCGCAATCCTGATCGGCCAGTGGCCCGAAGCGGCGATGGTGATGTTCCTGTTCACCGTGGCTGAACTGATCGAAGCCAAGTCCCTGGACCGCGCCCGTAACGCTATCAGCGGCTTGATGCAGATGACCCCGGAGCAGGCCACGGTCCGTCAGGCTGACGGCAGTTGGGTTGAACAAGAGGTTAAAATCATCGAAATTGGCGCCATCGTGCGGGTTCGTCCCGGCGAGCGGATTGGCCTGGACGGTGAAGTCACCTCGGGCCAATCCACCATCGACCAGGCGCCGATCACCGGTGAAAGCCTGCCGATCGAAAAGACCGTGGGCGATAAAGTCTTCGCGGGCACCATCAACCAGGCCGGCTCCCTGGAATACAAAGTCACCGCAGCGGCCAACAACTCCACCCTGGCGCGAATCATCCACGCCGTGGAACAGGCTCAGGGCGCCCGCGCGCCGACCCAGCGGTTTGTCGACAGCTTCTCGAAAATCTACACCCCGGCCGTGTTCATCTTTGCCTTGGGCGTGGCCCTGATTCCGCCGCTGTTCATGGGTGGCGTCTGGTTCGACTGGATCTATCGCGCCCTGGTATTGCTGGTGGTCGCGTGCCCGTGTGCGCTGGTGATTTCCACCCCGGTGACCATCGTCAGCGGCCTGGCCGCTGCGGCGCGCAAAGGCATCCTGATCAAGGGCGGCGTGTACCTGGAGGGCGGTTACAAGCTCGACTACCTGGCCCTGGACAAGACCGGCACCATCACCCACGGCAAACCGGTGCAAACCGATTACCTGGCGCTGGTCCCGAACATGGAAGACCGCGCGCCGGCCCTGGCCGCCAGCCTGGCCGGGCGCTCCGATCACCCGGTGTCCCTGGCGATCGCCAACGCGGCTGTGGATAAGAATCTCACCGTTCACACTGTGGATAACTTCGAGGCCCTGACCGGTCGCGGCGTGAAGGGCGAGATCAATGGTGAGGTGTACTACCTGGGCAACCACCGCCTGGTGGAAGAGCTGAACCTGTGCTCGCCGGCCCTGGAGGAGAAGCTCTTCGCCCTGGAAAAACAAGGCAAGTCCGTGGTCCTGTTGCTGGACAAGTCCGGCCCGCTGGCGCTGTTCGCCGTGGCCGACACTGTGAAGGACACCAGCCGCGAAGCCATCCAGCAGCTGCATGACCTGGGCATCAAGACCCTGATGCTCACCGGCGACAACACCCACACCGCCAAGGCGATCGCGGATCAGGTGGGCATTGACCAGGCCCAGGGCGACCTGTTGCCCACCGACAAGCTGCAAGCCATTGAAGCGCTCTACGCCAAGGGCCACCGGGTCGGCATGGTGGGCGACGGCATCAACGACGCGCCGGCGCTGGCCCGCTCCGAGATCGGTTTTGCCATGGCCGCCGCCGGTACCGACACCGCCATCGAGACCGCCGACGTGGCCCTGATGGACGATGACCTGCGCAAGATTCCGGCATTCATTCGGCTGTCGCGGCAAACGTCGAGTATCCTCAAGCAGAACATCGGCCTGGCTTTGGTGATCAAGGCGATCTTCCTCGCGGTGACCTTCCTCGGAATGGCCACCATGTGGATGGCGGTGTTCGCCGACATGGGCGTGAGCCTGCTGGTGGTGTTCAATGGTCTGCGCCTGTTGCGCAAATAGTCGATGAGAGGGTGGTGTGCTGAGTGCCGAGCTGAAGGCGTTTTACATGGTCGCCCGCCTGGGCAGCATTACCCAGGCGGCGAAAAAACTCGGCCTGAGCCAGCCCACGGTGACCACCCAGATTCGTCACCTGGAAAGCCAGTACTCGGTTGAACTGTTCTACCGTGGCGGGCGCCGCCTGACCGTCAGCGACGAAGGTGCGCGGCTGTTGCCGATGGTCAAGGCGCTGTTGCAGCAGGAGGCGGACATTGAGTTTTTCCTGCGCAACAGTGGCCAGGTGCAAGGCGCGTTGAGGATTGCCGCGACGGCGCCGTATTACATCCTCGACCTGGTCAAAACCTTCCGCGAGCGACTGCCACAGGTTGAGGTCTCGGTGGAAATCGGCAACTCCCAGCAAGTGCTGGAAGCGCTGGATGATTACCGCGTTGACGTTGCCGCCTCATCCCAGTTGCTTGACGACCCGCGGCTGATTCGCCGAGTGCTGGGCATGGACCCGCTGGTACTGGCGGTGCACCGCAACCATCCGCTGGCGGTGCTCGACCATGTACCGCTGACTGCGCTGGCCGGGCACACCTTGCTGATGCGCGAACCGGGCTCCACCACCCGCCGATTGACCGAAGAAATGTTGCAGGGCGCCGGTGTGAGTTACGGGCCGCTGCTGGAGATCGGCAGCCGGGAATCGATCCGTGAAGCGGTGCTGCGCAATATCGGCATCAGCATCATTGCCCGGCAGGAAGTGCCCCACGACCCGCAATTGCGTGTGCTGACCATCGAGAATGCCCCGCAGATTCCCGAGTATTTGTACTGCCTTAAAGAGCGAAAGGGCGCGCGGTTGCCGGCGGCGTTCCTGGGGTTGGCGCAGGAAATGTCCCCCCTGTAGGAGCGAGCTTGCTCGCGAGAATCGCCAACGATAACGCGGGCATCCAGGATGAACGCGTTGCCCACAGGTTTTTCGCGAGCAAGCTCGCTCCTACAAAAATCTACGAATACCACTATCACTGTGTTTTGCCTTTCTGCCACACGAGGGACGCATTGTCTCCCTAGGATGACCTTCATCAGTTTGATGAGGTGCCTCCATGAACACAGCCATGACCAACCCCGGCGCGCCAATGAAAGTGCGCGGTGTGCAGAAACGCTTCGGCGCCTTCACCGCGCTGGACAACGTGTCCCTGGATGTCGCCGCCGGCGAATTGGTGTGCCTGCTGGGCCCGTCAGGCTGCGGCAAGACCACCTTGCTGCGTTGCATCGCCGGCCTGGAGCGCCAGGACAGTGGCGAGTTATACCTCGGCGAGCGGGATGTTTCCCTGCTGGCACCCCAGGCACGGGACTACGGCATTCTCTTTCAGTCCTACGCACTGTTCCCCAATCTCACCGTCGAAGCGAACATCGGCTACGGCCTCACCGGCAGCGGCCGCGATGAGGTACGCAAGCGCGTCGGCCAGATGCTGGAACTTGTGGGCCTGGTGGGCAGCGAAAAGAAATTTCCCGGCCAGCTCTCCGGCGGCCAGCAACAACGTGTAGCCCTGGCCCGCGCCCTGGCGCCGGCACCGTCCTTGCTGCTGCTGGACGAGCCGATGTCGGCCCTCGATGCCCGAGTGCGTGAGCACCTGTGCACCGAGCTGCGCCAACTGCAGCGCCGCCTGGGCATCACCACCCTGATGGTCACCCACAACCAGGACGAGGCCATGCTGATGGCCGACCGCATCGCCGTGATGAACAACGGCAAGGTCGAGCAATACGCCACGCCCCAGGAAATCTACGACCGCCCGGCCACACCGTTCGTGGCCGAGTTCGTCGGCCAGGGCAACTGGCTGCCGTTCAGCCGCAACAGCGTCAGCCACGCCCAGGTCGGCGGGATGAATATGCGCCTGGCAGACAACGCGGGCGGTGCAAAATCGGGCCGTTTGTTCTGCCGCCCGGAAGCCATCAGCGTCAACCCGCCGGTGCATGAAGAAAACCTGTTCCCGGCCAAGGTCCGCGAGATCACCTTTCTCGGCAACCGCTGCCGCATGAGCTTTGAACTGGACCAACTGCCCGGCCATCCACTGCTGGCCGAACTCGCGCCGGAAGCCATGCCGCGCCTCGGCGCCCAGGACATCTGGGTCGCGCTGCCCCCGCGCAGCCTGCAGGTGTTTGCCTGAGATGGCCCGCGATATGACTCTGCCGATACCCGACAACGTGGCTCGTCAGGTTTCCCGTGCCCAAGTCGGCGACCGCATTTTTGTGGTCGGCGGCAAGCTGCTCTGGCTGTGCCTGTTGGGCGTGGCGGTGCTGATGCCGCTGATGGCGATCTTCTGGCGCGGTTTCAGCAGTGAAGCCGGGCAGGGCGGCGGCCTCGTGGCGGCGCGGGAGTTGGTCACCAGCGACAACTTCCACTGGTTGCTGGGTAACAGCCTGAAGGTTTCCCTCAGCGTGGCGGCCATCGTCGTGCCCCTGGCTTATCTGTTTGCCTACGCCCTGCAACGCACGTTGATTCCGGGCAAGGCGATCTGGCGCGGGATGTCGCTGCTGCCGTTGATGGCGCCGTCGATGCTGCCGGGGATTGCGCTGGTCTACCTGTTCGGTAACCAGGGCATGCTGCGCGGGCTGCTGTCGGACAACATCTATGGCTTCTGGGGCATTGTCCTCGGTGAAGTGATCTACACCTTTCCCCATGCCTTGATGATTCTGCTGTCGGCGCTTTCCCTGGCGGATGCACGCTTGTTCGATGCGGCATCGAGCATGGGCGCCAGCCCGTCCCGGGCGTTTCGCAGCATCACCTGGCCCGCGACGCGTCAGGCGGTCTTTGCCGCGTTTTGCCTGGTGTTCACCCTGACCATCACCGACTTTGGTGTGCCTGTGGTAGTGGGCGGCGACTACCAAGTGCTGGCACTGGAAGCTTACAAGGCGGTGGTCGGCCAGCAGCAATTTGGTCGTGGAGCCTTGATTGGTATGGTCCTGCTGCTACCGGCGCTGTTCAGCTTCGGTGTGGACGCCTGGCTGCGCCGTCGTCATGGCGACTCCATGAGCGGCCGCGCCCAAGTGTTCCAGCCGGCGCCGTCGAAGCTGCGGGACGGCTGCTACCTGGCCATCGTCCTGCTGATCTGCGCGAGCCTGCTGCTGGTGTTCGGCATGGCGGTCTATTCATCGCTGGTGAAGTTTTGGCCCTACAACCTGTCGTTGTCGCTGGCCCACTACCAGTTTGAAGACACGGCCGGCGGCGGTTGGCTGGCCTACCGCAACAGCATCACCATGGCCTTGGGCACCGCGTTGATCGGCAGCGTGCTGATCTTCACCGGCGCCTACCTGATGGAAAAAACCAAGGGCCAGAAGGGCCTGAACCTGGCGTTGCGCATGCTCAGCTTCGTACCGATGGCGGTGCCGGGGTTGGTGCTGGGCCTGGGTTACGTGTTCTTTTTCAACCTTAACGGCAACCCGCTGCATGTGCTCTACGGCACCATGACGTTGCTGGTGGTGTGCACCATTGCTCACTATTTGACCACTGCGCAAATGACCGCCACCACGGCCCTGCGCCAACTGGACGCCGAGTTCGAAGCCGCCGCCCTGTCGCTGAAGGCGCCGCTGTACCGTCATTACCTGCGGGTCACCGTGCCGATCTGCCTGCCGGCGCTGCTGGACATCGTGCGTTACCTGTTCGTGTCGGCGATGACCACCGTCTCGGCCGCGATCTTCCTCTACAGCCCCGACACCATCCTCGCCGCCGTCGCCGTGTTGAACATGGACGACGCCGGCAACGTGGGCGGTGCGGCGGCCATGTCGACCCTGATTCTGTTCACCTCGGCGGGCGTGTCCTTGCTGCTGGCGTGGGCCTCACGCGGCTTGTTGCGCCGCTCCCAGGCCTGGCGCCAAACCGCGCCCGGCCAATAATTCACCCATAAAGGAACTGCACCATGTTCAAGCCCCTGGCGTTAGCCGCTGCTGTGCTCACTGCGTTCAGCCTGAATGCCTTTGCCGCCAAGACCGAGTTGACCGTGTACACGGCCCTCGAAGCCGAGCAGTTGAAGACCTACAAAGAGGCCTTTGAAAAGGCTAACCCGGACATCGACATCAAATGGGTGCGCGATTCCACCGGCATCATCACCGCCAAGCTGCTGGCCGAAAAAGCCCGCCCGCAAGCTGACGTGGTGTGGGGCCTGGCGGCGTCCAGCCTGGCGATTCTCGACCAGCAGGGCATGCTGCAAAACTACGCACCCAAAGACTTGGGCAAGATCGGCGCGAACTACCGCGACGCCGCCAACCCGCCCGCCTGGGTCGGCATGGATGTGTGGGCTGCGACCATCTGCTTCAACACCGTCGAAGCCGAAAAGCAGGGCCTGAGCAAGCCGGTGAGCTGGCAAGACCTGACCAAGCCTGAGTACAAGGGCAAGATCGTGATGCCCAACCCGGCCTCCTCCGGCACCGGTTTCCTGGACGTCAGCGCCTGGTTGCAGACCTTCGGCGAGAAGCAGGGCTGGCAGTACATGGACGACCTGCACCAGAACATCGGCCAGTACGTTCACTCCGGTTCCAAGCCGTGCAAGCTGGCGGCGTCGGGTGAATTCCCGATAGGGATTTCCTTCGAATACCCGGCCGTGCAGTTGAAGCGCCAGGGTGCACCGCTGGACATCATCCTGCCGAAAGAAGGCCTGGGCTGGGACATCGAAGCCACCGCCGTGATCAAAGGCACGGCCCACGCGGACGCGGCACAGAAACTCGCCGACTTCTCCGCAAGCCCCGCGGCGATGGAGTTGTACAAGGAAAACTTCGCGGTACTGGCCCAGCCGGGTATTGCCAAGCCGCAGACCGAATTGCCGGCTGACTACGAGCAGCGGCTGATCAAGAACGACTTTGCCTGGGCCTCGAAAAACCGCGACAGCATCCTGACCGAGTGGCGCAAGCGCTATGACGGCAAGTCGGAAAAACAATAACCACCGATCGTTCCCACGCTCTGCGTGGGAATGCGGCTCTGGACGCTCTGCGTCCGTTTTTGTAGTCGTGACGCGGAGCGTCACAGGATGCATTCCCACGCGGAGCGTGGGAACGAGAGGTCTTCATGACACAACTGCTGATCATCGGCGCCGGCATCCTCGGCCTGTCCCACGCCTACGCCGCCGCCAAACGCGGCCTCAAGGTCAAGGTCTTCGAGCGCAGCGCCACGCCACTGGGCGCTTCGGTGCGCAACTTCGGCCAGGCACTGGTCACCGGCCAGCCGCCGGGGCCGATGCTCGACCTGGCGCGGGAAAGCCACGATATCTGGGGCCAATGGGCACAGTTGGCGGGTATTCAGCTCAAGCGCAACGGCTCCTACCTGTTCGCCCGTACCGAAGCCGAAGAGCACCTGCTTGAAGCCTTCTGCGCCGGACGTGCCCAGGAGCACGGTTATCGCGTCGAGTTGCTGCAAGGCGGCGCCATGGCTGATCTGTACGGCGGCCAGTTCAAACATCACCGTGCCGCGCTCCACGGTATGGACGACCAACAGCTGTATTCCCGCGAAGCCATTCCGGCGCTGATCAACTACCTGATCCGCGAACTCAATGTGGAGTTTCACTTCTCCACTCTGGTGCGCGACATCGAGCCCGGCCAGGTGCACACCACCGCCGGGTCCTTTCGCGGCGAGCAGATCATTGTGTGCTCCGGCCATGACTACCAGACGCTGCTGGCCGAGCAGATCGCCGAGCTCAACCCGCAAATCTGCCGCCTGCAAATGCTGCGCGCCCGACCTGCGGTGGATTTGAACCTGCAACACGCCCTGCTGACCGGTCTCAGTTGCGTGCACTACGGCGCCTTCGCCGATTTGCCGGAAGCCGCGCCGGTGCAGGCCGAAATCCTGCGGGATGTGCCGCACCTGCACGAAAACGGCATCCATCTGCTGATCAGCCCGACGCCTTATGGCGAGCTGATCATCGGTGATTCCCACCATTACGGCAGCGATCCATCGCCCTTCAACGGCGAACAGGTGGACAACTGGATGATCGAACTGGCCGAGCACACCCTGGGTTGCAAGGTCCAGGTCGTGGAACGCTGGCAGGGCGTCTATGGTTCCCGTGGGCCGGGGCCGTTTTCATTCCTGCGGGCGGCGCCGGGGGTGAGCGCGGCGTTGATGCACACGGGTGTAGGCATGAGCGTCGGGCCGGCGATGGCCGAGCGCAATATCACAGAGCTCTGGGGGAATGCGTGATGAACGTTGAACAGGCAATCGCCGACGTCTTTGGCTTATACGAACAACACGGCGCCGCCGACTACATCGGTGAGCCGGTCTCGCAGATCGAGCACATGTCCCAGGCTGCGCAGTTGGCCATGGCCGAAGGCTTCGATGATGAAGTGGTGTTGGCGGCGTTCTTCCACGATATCGGGCATATCTGCGGGCAAGGTGGTGAGAACATGGGCGGTTATGGCGTGGTCAGCCATGAGCGGCTGGGCGCCGATTACCTGCGTCGGGCAGGTTTCAGCGAGCGCATGGCCAAACTCGTGGAGTACCACGTGCAGGCCAAGCGTTACCTGACCTTCAGCCAGCCGGACTACTACGCGCGCTTGAGCGAAGCCAGCCGTCGCACCCTGGGTTACCAGGGCGGCGTGATGACGGCCGAAGAGGCCCAGGCGTTTGAGCAGGACCCGCTGTGCGCCGTGAGTTTGCGCATGCGTCACTGGGACGAACAGGCCAAGGAAATGCACGTGCCGGTGCTGGACCTTGAGGTGTTGAAGTCCAAGGCCCGGCAGTTGTTGGCGGCTTAGGTCTCGTCCAGGCGTTGGGCCAGGGCTTCGATCTGCTCCTGGCGTTCGGCCTGGCTCAACTTGGGATGGGGGTTGAGGGACGACCATTGCGGGTGGGCGCGGGCTTTGTGCAGGGCTTCCGGCAGCTTGCCTTCGCGCCAGGTCTTGTCCTGGGGGGTGTCGACCTTGATGCTGTGGATCGCCGCGTGGCCGCGCAGGTTCAGGGCCTTGAGCAGTTGCCGCTGGCGCAGGGCCAACAGGCGCAGCACGCTGTCGTCGACGGTCAGCTCGCGTTGGCCCTTGATCTTGCCCAACAGGCGGCTGCCGTAGCTGCGGGCGGTTTGCAGGGCGCCACCGGCGATGGCCCCGGCGAGGGCGGCGGCGCCGAGGGTCAGGCCGCCGACCAGTAAGTCCACGCCTGCACCGGCTGCGGCGCCGGCCGCGATGCCGCCGCCGACCCGCACGCCCAATTGCTTGAGGGTTTCGGGGTTGAACAGGTCATCGCCCCAGCGCCCGTCCAGCAGCGGTAAATCGCTGGCGGCGGCGTCTTGGGGGCGGAAGCCGAACAGCTTGAGCAAGGCTTCCACGCAGCGTTGTTCGCGCTGGCGCACGGCTTTGCGCAGTTCACTGATGGCGTGTTGTTCCACGTCGGCTTCGCTGACCACGCTGCGCCGGCAGGCGGCGCAGTCGATCAGCAGTTCGGCGATCAGGCGTGCAGCGCTTTGCTGGCGAGCCTGGCGTTGAGCCTCTTGGTCGAGGATCAGCCGCTCCAGTTGCCCACGGGAATTTTCCAGCAGCAGGGCGAGGCTTTCATACAGGCGGCGCTCGCCGTCTTCCGGCGGCGCCACGCTGTCGAAACGCACCAGTGCGTGCAGGCCGAGGCGGGCCAAGGCTTCGCGCCAGTCCGGCTCGCGGTGGTCGGCGCTGCTGACAAAGTTGAGCACCGGCAGCAGCGGTTTCCCGCAACTGGCCAGCACTTGCAGCTCGTCGCGGTACTTGGCCAGCACCGGCTCCCTGGCATCGATCACATACAGCCCGGCGTCGGAGGCCAGCAGTTGGCGCAGCACCTTGGCTTCCTGTTCGAAACGCTGCCGGGCTTCGCTGCCTTCCAGGAAACGCGCCAGCCGTGCCGGGCCGTCAAGGCGTTCGCCCGGGCGGTCCAGGCGTTCGAGGTAGTCGAGCAGGGCGATGGCGTCTTCCAGGCCGGGCGTGTCGTACAGCTCCAGCAACGCTTCGCCGTCTACCGACAGGCGTGCGCCCTCCACCTGCCGGGTGGTGCTGGGCCGATGGGAGACTTCACCAAAACCTACGTCGCGCGTGAGGGTGCGCAGCAACGAGGTCTTGCCGACGTTGGTGTGGCCCACCACCGCCAGTTTCAGGGGCTTAGTCATGACCGGTCTCCAGCCACGTGAGCGGCGCGCAATCGGCGAATGGAATCTCCAGCTGTTGCAGGGCTGTGTGCCAGTCCCCCAGGCGCTCCGCATCCAGGGCTTGGCCGGCCGGCGCTTGCAGCAGCCAGACGCGGGTAGCCGTGGCGCTGCGGGCCAGTTCGGCGATCAGTGCGAGGCTGCCGCGATCCGGCGAGCGCCGTGGGTCGCAGGCGATGGCCAGGCGTGCGGGCGGGAAGCGGGTGAGCTGTTCCAGTAGTTTGTTGCGGGATTCGCGGCTGTCGAGGATGCCCGCATCCTTGACGCTGGTCGGGAGCTTCGGCGGCCACGGGCGTTGGTCGTCGAGTTCGATGGCCACCAGCAGGGCGCCGTCGCTTTCCAGTTCACTGACGCCGCCGGTCACGTGGTGCAACTGTTCGGGCGCGGCATCTTTGACCCCAAGCCGTTCGCTGCTGGGCATCAGCCGTTCCCGCAGTTGGCTGTAGCCGGGCAGGTTGAGGTCGAGGCTCAAGCCTGCGCGCCCGTGTTTCCAGCGCCACAGGCACAGCAGCGCGAGGACCAGCCGCGGCAGGATGCCGTACACCAGCAGCACGCCCACCAGCCACGCGGCCCAGGCCTGGCGGGCACTTTCGATATTCAGGGCGGCATCGCCACTGGCGCGGATCATCTCGACCGTGGGCACGTTGAAGCCCAGCAAGGCGGGCAGGGCGCCGAGGGTTTGGGTGACGGCGACAAAGGTGTCGGCCCGCAAAATAGTGGTTTCCCAGACAAAGCCATAGCGCCGGGTGGCCAGCAGCGTCAGCAGGATCACCATGGCGCTGAGCAGCGCCAGCAACCACAGGCTGTTGACCAGCACGCCGACGGCCCAGCGATTGAGCTTGCGCCGTTGCAGCAACAGCAGCAGGGCGGGGGCCAGTTGTGCGGCCTTGGCGTCCCGGGCGAGTTTTTCGCTGAGCCATAACCACAGGCGGCCAAGGCTGGCCCCATGTTCACCGGCAAACAGCAGGCCCAGGGCCCAGCTCAACAACAGGATCAGGTTCAAACCCAGCAGGCTGCCCAAGGCCCAGAACACATTCACCGGCACCAGGCCGTTACCCAGCGCAGCAAAGGCCAGGCCGGCGCCGCTGACGATGGCGACGGCCGCCAGCAGGATCAGCGCCAGGCGCGCGCCTTGCAGCCAGCGGGTCAGGGCAACGGTCAAACCGTCGCGCTCGGCCAGCCACAGCGCGCGGTTTTGAATGCGCGTGGGCAGGTCACCGCCGGTGCTGCGGGCCTGGCGATTGGCTTCCTGGTCTTCCAGCGCGCCCGCGTGTTCCTCGCGCAGGCGCACGGTTTCGGTCAGCCAGAGTGTTTGCAGGGGATTCAGGGCAGTCACACGTCATCCTGTTGAGCCAGTGAGCCTGGAGCATAACCGCTGGAACGCCGGTTGGGGTATGCCGCGCGTGGCTCTGGTATTCTCGTCGCCATGAAAAAAACTCTCCCTTTAAGCCTGATCGCAGCCCTCGGTGAAAACCGTGTGATCGGCGTCGACAACAGCATGCCCTGGCATTTGCCGGGGGATTTCAAATATTTCAAGGCCACCACCTTGGGCAAGCCGATCATCATGGGGCGCAAAACCTGGGATTCCCTGGGTCGACCGTTGCCGGGTCGGTTGAACATTGTGGTTAGCCGTCAGACCGATCTTGCGCTGGAAGGTGCGGAAGTTTTTCCGTCCCTCGATGCGGCAGTGGAGCGGGCTGAGGAATGGGCCAAGGCGCAGGGCGTGGATGAGCTGATGCTGATCGGCGGTGCGCAGTTGTATGCCCAGGGGCTTGCGCAGGCGGATCGCCTGTATTTGACGCGCGTGGCGTTGAGCCCGGACGGGGATGCGTGGTTTCCCGCGTTTGATGTGAACCAGTGGACGCTGGTGTCGAATGTCGAGAATGCGGCTGAGGGTGACAAGCCGGCGTACAACTTTGAGGTTTGGGAAAAAGCCTGAAAATTCATGTGGCGAGGGAGCTTGCTGTGGCGAGGGAGCTTGCTCCCGCTGGGCTGCGCAGCAGCCCCAAGAATCTTGGGAGCGCTTCGCACTGGAGCGCCAGCCCGGTCCAGCGGGAGCAAGCTCCCTCGCCACAACGTTCAGCCGTTAAGCCTGCGCCAACTCCGCATGCTCATCCGCATTCAACAGCTCTTTATCCGTCTGCTGCATGATCTGGCTGGTAATCGCCCCCGCCGTCATCGAACCGTTCACGTTCAGCGCCGTACGGCCCATGTCGATCAGCGGCTCAACCGAAATCAGCAACGCCACCAGTGACACCGGCAAACCCATCGCCGGCAGCACGATCAGCGCGGCAAATGTCGCACCGCCGCCCACACCCGCCACGCCGGCAGAACTCAAGGTCACAATCGCCACCAGCGTCGCGATCCACAGCGGGTCCAGCGGGTTGATGCCCACCGTCGGCGCAACCATCACCGCCAGCATCGCCGGGTAAAGACCCGCGCAACCGTTCTGGCCAATCGTTGCGCCAAACGAGGCGGCAAAGCCGGCGATGGACTGCGGGATGCCCAGGCGACGGGTTTGCGCTTCAATGCTCAGCGGAATACTCGCGGCGCTGGAGCGGCTGGTGAAGGCAAACGTCAGCACCGGCCAGACCTTGCGGAAGAACCGCAACGGGTTGATCCCGGCCAGGGACAGCAGCAGGCCATGCACCACAAACATCAGGCCCAGGGCCAGGTACGACACCACCACAAAACTGCCGAGCTTGATGATGTCTTGCAGGTTGGAGCCGGCGACCACCTTGGTCATCAGCGCCAATACGCCGTAAGGGGTCAGCTTCATCACCAGGCGCACCAGGCGCATCACCCAGGCTTGCAGGGTGTCGATGGCGTTGAGGACTTTCTGGCCTTTTTCCACGTCATCCTTGAGCAACTGCAGCGCGGCAACCCCGAGGAATGCGGCGAAGATCACCACGCTGATAATCGACGTCGGCTTGGCCCGGGCCAGGTCGGCGAACGGGTTCTGCGGGATGAACGACAGCAGCAGTTGCGGGATATTCAGGTCGGCCACCTTGCCCGCGTAATCACTCTGGATCACTTGCAGGCGCGCCATTTCCTGGGTGCCGGCTACCAGGCCTTCGGCGGTGAGGCCGAATAGGTTGGTCAGGCCAATACCAATCAGCGCCGCAATCGCCGTGGTGAACAGCAGCGTGCCGATGGTCAGGAAGCTGATCTTACCCAGGGACGAGGCGTTATGCAGGCGGGCCACGGCGCTGAGGATCGAGGCGAACACCAGCGGGATCACGATCATTTGCAGCAACTGCACGTAACCGTTGCCGACCAGGTCGAACCAGCCGATCGAGGCCTTGAGCACCGGGTTGCCGGCACCATAAATCGCGTGCAGCACCACACCGAAGATCACGCCGAGTACCAGCGCAAACAACACCTTCTTGGCGAGGCTCCAGTGGGTTCGGCGGGTTTGTGCCAGGCCCAGCAACAGGGCCACGAACACCAGTAAATTGAGAATCAGGGGCAGATTCATTGAAGCTCCGTTGAGAAAGCAGCCAATCGCGTGAGCCTGCGATTGCGAACCGGAAATGCTAACAGCTTGAAATATATTGATTTAATACCTTTATGGAATGGTGACTGTCGTTTTTGGAATAAGCCAATGACGTCCAGGCGTATGCCGTTGGCGCGATCACGACGAAAGCGGTCGCGCTCGGGCGATAACTGTCACACAGATTTGTTAGCGTCGATGTCTTTCACTCAGGGAGAAAATGCACATGAAGCTAGCGCCGAAACTGTTTGCCGCCGCGCTGTGCCTGGGCCTTGCGAGCCAGGCCTTTGCCGCCACCGAGTTGAAACACTGGCCGGCGGCTGCCGCCAAGCAACTGGACACGATGATTGCTGCCAATGCCAACAAGGGCAACTTCGCGGTGTTCGACATGGACAACACCAGTTACCGCTACGACCTTGAAGAGTCGCTGCTGCCGTACCTGGAAAACAAGGGCCTGATCACCCGCGACACCATGGACCCTTCCCTGAAGCTGATTCCGTTCAAAGACACCGCCGACCACAAGGAAAGCCTGTTCAGCTACTACTACCGCCTCTGCGAAGTCGACGACATGGTCTGCTACCCATGGGTCGCGCAGATTTTCTCCGGCTTCACCCTCAAGGAACTCAAAGGCTATGTCGACGAGATGATGGCGTCGGGCAAGCCGGTGCCGGTCACCTACTACGACGGTGACGTGGTCAAGAACATGGACGTGCAGCCGCCGAAAGTCTTCACCGGCCAGGCTGAACTGTTCAACAAGCTGATGGAAAACGGCATCGAGGTGTACGTGATGACCGCCGCGTCCGAGGAACTGGTGCGCATGGTCGCGGCTGATCCGAAGTACGGCTACAACGTCAAACCCGAGAACGTCATTGGCGTGAGCACCTTGCTGAAAGACCGCAAGACCGGCGAGCTGACCACTGCCCGCAAACAGATCACCGCCGGTAAGTATGACGAGAAAGCCAACCTCGGCCTGGAACTGACCCCGTACCTGTGGACCCCGGCGACCTGGATGGCCGGCAAGCATGCGGCGATCCTGACTTACATTGATGAATGGAAGAAACCGGTGATCGTCGGTGGCGACACCCCGACCAGTGACGGCTACATGCTGTTCCACGATGTGGACGTGTCCAAGGGCGGCATCCACCTGTGGATCAACCGCAAGGATAAATACATGACCCAGTTGAACGGCATGATCGCCAAGCACGCGGCGGCCCAGGCCAAGGAAGGGTTGCCGGTGACGGCGGATAAAAACTGGGTGATCGTCAAGCCGGACGAGATTCAGTAAGGCCTCTTAAGTCGAAACGCGGTCAGTGTGGGAGCTGGCTTGCCTGCGATAGCGGAGTGTCAGTCGGCAGATGCATCAACTGACAGATTGCTATCGCAGGCAAGCCAGCTCCCACATTTTTGATCTCCTGCGCTTCTGGGGATTTTCTCCAGGCAAAAAAATGCCCCGCACCTGGCGGGGCATTTTTATGGGCGAGGCTTACAGGCCGTCCAGCATTGCCTTGTTACGCACTGCACCCTTGTCGGCACTGGTGGCCAGCAGGGCGTAAGCCTTCAACGCGGTAGTGACTTTGCGCGGACGCTTTTCCACCGGCTTCCAGCCTTTCTTGTCTTGCTCAACCCGGCGTGCCGCCAGTTCTTCGTCGCTGATCAACAGGTTGATCGAGCGGTTCGGAATGTCGATCAGCACCTTGTCGCCATCCTGCACCAGGCCGATGGCGCCGCCGGCAGCGGCTTCCGGCGAAGCGTGGCCGATGGACAGGCCCGACGTACCGCCGGAGAAACGGCCGTCGGTCAGCAAGGCGCAGGCTTTGCCCAGGCCCTTGGATTTCAGGTACGACGTCGGGTAGAGCATTTCCTGCATGCCCGGGCCGCCTTTCGGGCCTTCGTAACGGATGATGACGATGTCGCCTTCCTTCACTTCGTCCGCGAGGATGCCACGTACCGAGCTGTCCTGGCTTTCGTAGATCTTGGCGCGGCCTTCGAACACGTGGATCGACTCGTCGACACCGGCGGTTTTCACCACGCAGCCATCGAGGGCGATGTTGCCGTACAGCACGGCCAGGCCGCCTTCTTGGGAGTAGGCGTGCTCGACACTGCGGATGCAGCCGTTTTCACGGTCGTCGTCGAGGGTGTCCCAACGGGTCGACTGGCTGAACGCGGTCTGCGTCGGGATGCCGGCCGGGCCTGCCTTGAAGAAGTGATGCACGGCTTCGTCGGTGGTCTGGGTGATGTCCCACTTGGCGATGCCTTCAGCCAGGGATTTGCTGTGCACGGTCGGCAGGTCGGTGTGCAGCAAACCACCACGAGCCAGCGAACCGAGGATCGAGAAGATCCCGCCGGCGCGGTGCACGTCTTCCATGTGGTACTTCTGGATGTTCGGCGCGACTTTGCACAGTTGCGGCACGTGACGGGACAGGCGGTCGATGTCCCGCAGGTCGAAGTCGATCTCGGCTTCTTGTGCGGCGGCCAGCAAGTGCAGGATGGTATTGGTGGAACCGCCCATGGCGATGTCCAGGGTCATGGCGTTTTCGAACGCCTTGAAATTGGCGATGTTGCGCGGCAACACCGACTCATCGTTCTCGGTGTAGTAACGCTTGCACAGCTCGACGATGGTGCGGCCGGCCTGCAGGAACAGCTGCTCGCGGTCGCTGTGGGTGGCCAGTGTCGAGCCGTTGCCCGGCAACGCCAGGCCCAGGGCTTCTACCAGGCAGTTCATCGAGTTGGCGGTGAACATGCCGGAGCACGAACCGCAGGTCGGGCAGGCGCTGCGCTCGTATTCCGCGACCTTCTCGTCAGAAGCGCTGGAATCGGCGGCGATGACCATGGCGTCCACCAGGTCGAGGCCGTGGGAGGCGAGTTTGGTCTTGCCGGCTTCCATCGGGCCGCCGGAGACGAAGATCACCGGGATATTCAGGCGCAGGGCGGCCATCAGCATGCCGGGGGTGATCTTGTCGCAGTTGGAGATGCACACAATGGCGTCGGCGCAGTGGGCGTTGACCATGTATTCCACGGAGTCGGCGATGATCTCGCGGCTCGGCAGGGAATACAGCATGCCGTCATGACCCATGGCGATGCCGTCGTCCACGGCGATGGTGTTGAATTCTTTCGCAACACCGCCGGCGCGTTCGATCTCGCGGGCGACCAGTTGCCCCAGGTCCTTGAGGTGGACATGGCCGGGTACGAACTGGGTGAACGAGTTGGCAATCGCGATGATCGGCTTCTTGAAGTCGTCATCTTTCATCCCCGTGGCGCGCCACAGAGCGCGGGCGCCGGCCATGTTGCGGCCGTGGGTGGATGTTTTCGAGCGGTAATCGGGCATTGGAGCTCTCCGGGCGGCTAATCAGGTGCTAATCAGGTGCTAAAGGGGAAGTGAGCTTCTATTGACGTCTGGAACACTCAGAAATGGCCGTGTGTCCGGAAGTTGCCTCAAACGCTGCGGGATCACCGTGCGCCTTGGCCTTGAGCTCATAAACCCGCCGGGGGATGACTGGCGATGAATAGGTCCGATTCTACACCGCTGGCGGCCGGAGGGAATGGCCGAAACCGTGAAGATAGCGGCTACGGGACGTGCGGGGGACTGTAGGAGCGAGCTTGCTCGCGAAAAACGTCAACGATAACGCAGCGCTATCAGGTGGCCCGCGTCGCCTGTTGGTTTTTCGCGAGCAAGCTCGCTCCTACAGTGGAGGGTGGGTCAGAGCCAGATGGCGTCCCATAGCGGGTACTGGCCGATATGCTCCACCAAACCCGCCCGCAAGGGATTGGCAACGATGTAACGAGCCATCGTCTTCAGGTCGTCCTCCCGACGCAGCGCTCGGTCAAAGTAGCCCTTTTGCCAAAGTGTCCCGTGGCAACTCCTCGCGTTGTTAATGGCGTGGGCACTTCGCGACTTGGTCATCCGCATCAGTCTCGGCAAATCACCATTGTGCAATTCAACCAGCCAATGGAAATGGTCCGGCATTACCACCCAGGCCAGCGACGTCGCCTCGCCGTCGTCCTGAGCCTTTCTGAATTCGCGAACAAGCAGGCGGCCAAGGCGCCAGTCCTGGAAGACCCGCTATCGTTGATGTGTGACGGCAGTGAGCAGGTAAATGCGCCCTGATTCTGAATAGCGGCCTATACGCAGCCGATGTGCGTTTTGCGGGTTGGACATTCCTTCGTCCTCTTCGTGTGGGTGGAAGAGAAACGGTAGGAGGCTGCAGCGTCTATTGGCGTTTAAACACTGGTTCTGAATATGTCCCGGCTTCCTGTAGGAGCGAGCTTGCTCGCGAAAAACGTCAACGATAACGCAGCGCTATCAGGTAGCCCGCGCCGCCTGTTGGTTTTTCGCGAGCAAGCTCGCTCCTACAGTGGGGTTGGGAGGTTGTTAGCGTCCAACTCTGATATTCGTCACCACGCCCCAGACGCTGAACACGATGAAGCTGATGGCGATGGTCATCAGCAGGTTGCTCCCCGCTTGGGCGAGTGCGGCGCTGCTGATGGCGGCGGTGATGAACATGATGCTGTTGCCAGCCGAGGCTGCAGTGCCGGCGCTGCTGGAGAACAGCAACATCGCCGCGGAAATCGCTGCGGGGCGGACCAAAGTTACGGCCAGGGCGCTGATCAGCATTGGGATGAGCAGGCTGATGGTGGTCATGGCTTCATAGCGGATGATCAGCGCCAGCAGCACGCCGGCGACGCCGAGCAGGACCAGGCCAATGTTGATCTGCCGCGTGAGGGAGATATGTTTTTGCAGGGCGCTCGCCGCGACGCCACCCAGCAGATAGGCGATGCCGTACACCATCAGTACCACCGCGTACTGGTATTCGGACAGCTTCAACTCATCCATGAAAATCAGCGGCGTCACGCTGATCAAGGCGAAGTAACAGGCGAATACCAACGCGGCGATCCACCAATAGCGGATGAAGTCCCGATTCCCGGCGATGGATTTCAGCGTGGCGATGATCGAGATGGGCGCTCTTTCAGGGCTGGCGGCCTTGGACGGCAATACCAGGTACGCATGCATAAACATGCCCAGCGCCATCACCGCAAACCCGTAGAAGCTGCCCTGCCAATCGAATGTGGTTTGCAGCCAGGAGCCCAGCAGCGGCGAGAGCGCAACAAACGATCCGCTCAAGGTCATGTAATAGATGCGGATGCGGGCGCGGTCCTGTTCTTCGAACAGGTCTTCCACCAGCGCATGGCCGAGTACAAAAAAGCCACAACCAATGGCCTGCACGGCGCGAAACAGCAGGAAGCTCGGGTAGCTTGTTGCGAGTGCGCAGCCGATCGAGCCGAGGGTGGAAACAACGATACATCCCAGCAGTACTTCCTTGCGTCCGAACTTGTCTGAAAGCGGGCCGGCGATCAGTTGGGAAATCGCAAATACCAGGGTGAACAGGCTGATGGATAAGGCGACCTCGGCGGTTGAAGTGTCGAACTTCACGGCCAGGGCAGGAAAGGAGGGCAGCAGGATGTTGATCGGGAAAAAGCTGATCAGGGAGATGCAGGTGATGAGGATGAAGCGCGAGAGTTGTTGGCGTTTTACGTCGCCATTGGGCGGCGAATACGAGGACTCAGACATTGTTGTTATTTTCCGGAGTAAAACCAGAAACCGATACTAGTCTGCGAAAAATGGAATTCAATCAAAAGTGTTGTAGGGCGTTTCCCGTGATGGTGTTTGTTGCCACTGTAGGAGCGAGCTTGCTCGCGAAGAACGTCAACGATAACGCAGCGCTATCAGGTAGCCCGTGTTGCCTTTCCGTTTTTCGCGAGCAAGCTCGCTCCTACAGTTGATCCGGTTTCAATTCAAACCGGTCGGTGTGTCAGCTATTGGGCAACAACCGGCACGTAATGCTCTTGATATACCGGGTCTCGACAATCGCCGGGTGCACCGGGTGATCCGGGCCCTGGCCGCCGCGTTCCAGCATCTGGATATTGCGGTCCAGGTGACGGGCGCTGGTCAGCAGGATGTTTTGCAGGTCATCTTCCGGCAGGTGCATGGAGCACGAAGCGCTGACCAGGATGCCGTCCTTGCTGAGCAGGCGCATGGCTTGCTCGTTCAGGCGGCGGTAGGCGCCTTCGCCGTTCTTCATGTCTTTCTTGCGCTTGATGAAGGCCGGCGGGTCGGCCACGATCACGTCGAAACGCTCTTCGCTGGCTTTCAGCTCTTTGAGGGCTTCGAACACGTCGCCTTCGATGCAGGTCATCTTCTCGGCAACGCCGTTCAGGGCCGCGTTGCGCTCGACACCGTCGAGGGCGAAGGCGGAGGCGTCGACGCAGAACACTTCACTGGCGCCGAACGCAGCGGCTTGCACGCCCCAGCCGCCGATGTAGCTGTACAGATCGAGTACGCGTTTGCCTTTGGCATACGGGGCCAGGCGGGCGCGGTTCATGCGGTGGTCGTAGAACCAGCCGGTTTTCTGACCCTGGATCACCGGGGCTTCGAACTTCACGCCGTTTTCTTCCAGGGCAACCCACTCCGGCACCAGGCCGAACACGGTTTCGACGTAGCGGTTGAGGCCTTCGGCATCACGGGCAGCGGAGTCATTCTTGAACAGGATGCCGCTTGGCTTGAGCACTTGGGTCAGCGCGGCGATCACGTCTTCCTTGTGGGCTTCCATGGTCGCCGAAGCGATCTGCACCACCAGGATGTCGCCGAAACGGTCGACCACCAGGCCCGGCAACAGGTCGGAGTCGCCGTACACCAGGCGGTAGAACGGCTTGTCGAACAGGCGGTCGCGCAGGGACAGGGCCACGTTGAGGCGGTGCACCAGCAGCGACTTGTCCAACGGCAGCTTGATGTCGCGGGACAGCAAGCGGGCGCAGATGAGGTTGTTCGGGCTCATGGCCACGATGCCGAGGGTCTTGCCGCCGGCGGCTTCCAGGATCGCCTGGTCGCCTGCCTGGAAGCCGTGAAGAGGTGTGGCGGCCACGTCGATTTCGTTGCTGTAGACCCACAGGTGGCCGTTGCGCAAACGACGATCGGCGTTGGCTTTGAGACGCAGGCTTGGCAGGGACATGACGTCGCTCCGGAAAAAAGAGCGGGAGTATACCGTGTTGTGTAGGACTTGGCGGCGCCGCCGGACATGCGGGAGCGGGCTTGCTCGCGAAGGCGGTGGGTCAGTCACTGAATGTATTGACGGATCCTGCGCTTTCGCGAGCCAGCCCGCTCCCACATTTGATCCGGTTTCAATCCGGTTTTTGAGGTGTCGGTCAGATCTTGATAAAGGTTAGAATCGCCGCCTAGTCCAGAGTGTGCCCCCTATGTCCCAAGAGCTATCCGCCGAACAGATCCAACAGAGCCTGCAAGGCATCAGCGTGCCGCCCCAACCGCAAATCATGGTGGATTTGCAGATGGAGCAGTACATGCCCGACCCGGACCTGGAAGTGATTGCCCGGCTGATCGCCCAGGACCCGGGCCTTTCCGGCTCGCTGCTGAAGATCGTCAACTCGCCGTATTACGGGTTGAGCAACAAGATTGTCTCGATCCAGCGCGCGGTGAACCTGTTGGGCAGCCGCTCCATCGTCAACCTGATCAACGCGCAGTCGATCAAGGGCGAGATGAGCGATGACACCATCGTCACCCTCAACCGTTTCTGGGACACCGCCCAGGACGTGGCCATGACCTGTCTGGCCCTGGCCAAGCGCACCGGCAGCCAGGCGGTCGATGAAGCCTACGCATTGGGGCTGTTCCACGATTGCGGCGTGCCGTTGATGCTCAAGCGTTTCCCGAACTACATGAGCGTGCTGGAAGAGGCCTACGCCAGCGCCGGCCCTGAATGCCGTGTGGTCGACACCGAAAACCGCGCGTTCAACACCAACCATGCCGTGGTGGGGTACTACACCGCCAAATCCTGGCGCCTGCCGGAGCATGTGACCGACGCCATCGCCAATCACCACAACGCCCTGGCGATTTTCAGCGACGACGCCAACCACAAGCCGCAGCTGAAAAACCTGCTGGCGATCCTGAAAATGGCCGAGCACATCTGCGCGTCCTACCGCGTGCTGGGCAACCAGGCGGATGACCATGAGTGGAATGCCATCGGCCCGCTGGTGCTGGACCACATCGGCCTGTCGGACTACGACTTCGAGAGTTTGAAGTTGTCGATCCGCGAGCTGGGCGCGCACTGACCCTTTCTCCACGAGGTACACATGCCCGAGTTACCCGAAGTCGAAACCACCCGGCGCGGTATTGCGCCGCACCTGGAAGGCCAGCGGGTCAGCCGTGTGGTGGTGCGTGAACGGCGCCTGCGCTGGCCGATCCCGGAAGACCTTGATGTGCGGTTGTCCGGGCAACGCATTGTGCTGGTGGAGCGGCGGGCCAAGTATTTGTTGATCAATGCCGAAGTCGGCACCTTGATCAGCCACTTGGGCATGTCGGGCAACCTGCGGCTGGTGGAGGCCGGAAGCCCGGCGGCCAAGCATGAGCACGTGGACATCGAGCTGGAGTCGGGCCTGGCCCTGCGCTACACCGACCCACGGCGCTTTGGTGCGATGCTGTGGAGCCTCGACCCGCTGAACCATGAGCTGCTGATTCGCCTGGGGCCGGAGCCGTTGACCGACCTGTTTGACGGCGAGCGGCTGTTCCAGCTGTCCCGCGGGCGGTCGATGGCGGTGAAGCCGTTCATCATGGACAACGCGGTGGTGGTGGGCGTGGGCAATATCTACGCGACGGAAGCACTGTTCGCCGCCGGAATTGATCCGCGTCGGGAAGCCAAGGGCATTTCCCGTGGGCGTTATTTGAAGCTGGCGATCGAGATTAAACGCATCCTGGCGGCGGCGATCGAACGCGGCGGCACCACGCTGCGGGACTTTATCGGCGGCGACGGGCAGCCGGGGTATTTCCAGCAGGAATTGTTCGTCTATGGCCGGGGCGGCGAGGCGTGCAAGGTCTGTGGGACCGAATTGCGCAGTGTGACGCTGGGGCAGCGGGCAAGTGTGTTTTGCCCGAAATGTCAGAGCTGACAAGGTGTGGTGGTGCTGATGGCGTCTTCGCGAGCAAGCCCGCTCCCACATTCGATCGAGTTCCACCTTTGGAATGCAGTCGAATGTGGGAGCGGGCTTGCTCGCGAAGGGGCCTAATGAAGCGCCAAGGGACTTAGGCTTTGCCGGTAATCAACCGGTACTTCTCCATCAGCTGCTCTTCCGTCTCCGGATGAGCCTCGTCCAGCGGGATGCAATCCACCGGGCAGACCTGCTGGCACTGGGGTTCGTCGTAGTGGCCGACACACTGGGTGCACAGGTTGGGGTCGATCACGTAGATCTCTTCACCCTGGGAAATGGCAGCGTTCGGGCACTCGGGTTCGCAGACGTCGCAGTTGATGCAATCGTCGGTGATGATCAGGGACATGGAAACTCCTGCCAGGGCTGTCAGCCAAGGCATCTGAAAACTAATGCGCGCAATTGTGCCGCATTGGCGCCCCTGTGGCGAGGGGGCTGTGGCGAGGGGCTGTGGTCAGGGGCTGTGGTCAGGGGGGAGTCTGTGGTCAGGGGGCTTGTCTGTGGTCAGGGGGCTTGTCTGTGGCGAGGGGGCTTGTCCCCCGTTGGGCTGCGAAGCTGCCCCAAACCAGGCGATCGGGTTTTACCTGATACTACGCGGCGTTTTTATTGGGGCTGCTTCGCAGCCCAACGGGGGACAAGCCCCCTCGCCACAGACAAGCCCCTCGCCACAACAAGCCCATAGGCCGCAGTTATTTCTTGAATCGCAGGGTTAGGGCATCCGCCACTGCCGGGTGCACAAACTTGGTGATATCCCCGCCCAGCGCGGCGATTTCCCGCACCAGCGTCGAAGAAATGAACGAATAACGCTCCGACGGCGTAAGAAACAGGCTTTCCACGTCCGGCGCCAGTTGGCGGTTCATATTGGCCAGCTGGAATTCGTATTCGAAGTCTGACACCGCCCGCAGGCCGCGCAGGAATACGTTGGCGTTCTGTTCCTTGGCAAAGTGCGCCAGCAGCGTGGCAAAGCCGACCACTTCAACGTTGGGCAGATGCTTGGTGACCTCACGGGCCAGCTCCACGCGCTGTTCCAGGGGAAACAGCGGGTTTTTCTTGGGGCTGGCAGCGACCGCGATAATCACATGGTCGAACAAGCGCGAGGCGCGTTCGACCAGATCGCCATGGCCCTTGGTGATTGGGTCGAAGGTACCTGGGTACAACACTCGGTTCATCGCGTCGTCCTGGCGGAGTCCGTTGGGGAACCGGATGGTATCGCAGCATTACCGGTGGGCCAAGTCGCCATATTCAGAAGAAAGCACTATAGACACCGCGAATACCCCGGTTTTTCATCCCGTTTTCAGACGATCGGCCAGCGCCGTCGCCAGTTGCGCCGTCAATCCATACACCGATAACTGCGGGTTTGCCCCAATGCTGGTGGGGAACAACGAGCCATCGTGAATCGACAGGTTGCGCAGTTGGTGATGCCGCCCGAGGCTGTCCGCCACGGCGTTTTTCGCTTCTTCACCCATGGCACAACCGCCCATCACATGAGCACTGCCGAGCCGCGTGCGGTGCAATTCCAGGTTCAAACCGTCAATCATGCTGCGGGCTTCGGCCAGGGTGTTCACGTAGCGCGCATCCCCGTGCAGCGGCATCACCGACTTGGCGCCACCGGCAAACTGAATCTCCGCCATGCTGTGAAACGCCCGGCGCAGGCCGTCCCAGGCGTAGGGTGAAACCTGATAGTCGAGCACCGGGGTGCCATCGCCACGCAATTCGACGCTGCCGCCCGGGCTGTCGGGGTGGAAACCGTCCCGCAACAGCGCAAGCATGGCGTGGGTCTTGGGCAGTTGGCCCATGTCCAGCGCGTTCTGCGTGCCGTAACCGCCGAGCAAGGTGCTGGCCAGGCCCGGATGCAGCGGTGGCACTTCGAGCTTGTAGGACATTTTGCCGGTGGTGCCGTCCTGCCATTGGAAGTGGTCGGAATAGATCGACTGCGGCGCTCCGTAGAACGGGTTGATCACCTCGTCGAACAGCCCGGCGGAAAAATTCACCAAGTGCAGAAAGGTGCGCTTGCCCAGGCGTGAGTGGGGGTCGGGCGCGTCGGAGCGAAGCAGCAGCGCCGGGCTGTTGATGCCGCCGCCAGCCAGCACGTAGTGCTTGGCTTTCACCGTGATTTTGCGCCCGGTGGGGGCCACACAATATTGATCCATGGCCACGCATTCGAGGCTGGTGATGGTGTCACCGCTGAATTTCAGGCGTTCGGCGCGGGCCAGGTACAACAACTCGCCGCCTTTCTCCAGGGTGGACGGGATGGTCGTCACCAACATCGATTGCTTGGCGTTGACCGGGCAGCCCATGCCGCAATACCCCAGGTTGAAACACCCACGCACGTTGCGCGGGATCACGTGCCAGCTGTAGCCGAGCTTTTCGCAGCCTTTGCGGATCACGTCGTTGTTGGCATTCGGTGGCATGGCCCAGGGCGCGATGCCCAGGCGCTGTTCCATTTTTTCGAACCAGGGCGCCATCTCGGCGCTGCTGTGGCCCTTCACTGCGTACTCGCTGGCCCAGTGGGCGAGGGTCGGGTCCGGGGTGCGGAAGCTGGAGGTCCAATTGATCAGCGTGGAGCCACCAACGGCACGGCCTTGCAGGATGGTGATGGCGCCGTCCTTGCTCATGCGGCCGATGCCTTCCTGGTAGAGGTTGGCGTAGGCCTCGTCCTCCAGCAGCTTGAAGTCGTTGCTGGTTTTCAACGGGCCTTCTTCGATCAGCAGCACCTTGTAGCCGGCGGCGCTGAGGATCTCGGCGGTGGTGCCGCCGCCGGCGCCGCTGCCGATGATCGCGACGTCGGCTTCCAGGGTCAGGTCCTGGTCGAGGGCGGCGCCATTGTGGGTTTTCCAGCCGCGGGCCATGCCATCGCGGAACAGATCAGGTACGGGCATCAGGGTCTTCTCTTGTTTTTATAGGGATGCAGATCAGATTTTCGGGGGGCCGGGGTAACCGCAATGCGCCCAGGACTCAGGGCGGAAGTACCAGGCCATGATCACCAGCTTGAGCAACGAGCCCTGGCCCATGCGCAGCAGGTTCAGGTAGCTGTTTTCCCAGCGGTGCAGGAAGTTGCGTATTTGCTCGGCGCTGGCGTTCTCCCAACTGCCCCACACCCCGGTCAGCGGCCCGCGGGTGACGGCCATGCCCAACACGTCGAACAGTTGCTGGGTCAGCTTGAACATCTCGGGCGACAGGTGTTGCAGGCTGAAATCGAGCTTTTTCAGGGTGTCGTCGATACCCGCCACCACCGCCTCGGCGCTGGCTGCGCCCTCCAGCAGCACCGGGATCACCGCCCGCAAAAACGGCAGGTCACTGCTGCGCAACATCGCAAAGCCGCTGGCCGGGGTGCTGCTGGAGCAGCCGCTGAGGCTGGCGCCCAGCCCGGCGGTGGCCAGGAAGGCGCTGGCGCACAGGCCGATTTTCAGTACGCCGCGCCGTGACAGCGCGGGTGATTCAGTCAGGCTAGGGTTCATTCTTATTGTTATCCCGGTGATGGGGTTGTTAGCGGACGAACAGCTTCTGGATCAACTTCTGGATGGATTTGCCGTAGGGCGGGTAAATCAGCTTGGCTGCGTTCAGGCGCTGCTTGATCAGCACCCCCTTGGCCTTGCTGAAGGTGAGAAAACCCTCATGGCCGTGGTAATGGCCCATGCCGGACGGGCCGATGCCGCCGAAGGGCATGTCGTCCTGGGCCACGTGCAGCAGGGTGTCGTTCAGGCACACGCCGCCGGAGTGGGTCTCGTGCAGTACGCGATTCTGTTCGGCCTTGTTGTAGCCGAAGTAATACAGCGCCAGTGGGCGAGGGCGTTGATTGATGTAGGCGAAGGCCTGGTCGAGGCCGCGATAGGGCACGATCGGCAGCACTGGGCCGAAGATTTCGTCCTGCATCACGGTCATGTCGTCGCTGACATTCAGCAGCAGGCTGTGGGCCATGCGCCGTTCCTGGCCCTGGTCGTACAGCGGGATCAGGGTGGCGCCCTTGTCGGTGGCGTCTTTGACGTAGCCGTTGAGCCGGGCCAGCTGTCGTTCGTTGATGATCGCGGTGTAGTCCGGGTTGGCGGCCAGGGTCGGATAGAACCCGCGAACCGCCTTGCTGTAGGCCTCGACGAAACCGTCGACACGGTCTTCCGGCACCAGCACGTAGTCTGGCGCCACACAGGTTTGCCCGGCATTCAGGGCCTTGCCGAAGGCGATGCGTTCGGCGGCGTCTTTCAGGGGCACATCGGCGGACACAATCGCCGGGGATTTGCCGCCCAATTCCAGGGTCACTGGCGTCAGGTGCTCGGCCGCTGCGCGCATCACGTGCTTGCCGATGCTGGTGGCGCCGGTGAACAGCAGGTGATCGAAGCGCAGCTTGGAGAACGCCATGCCGACTTCTGCTTCGCCGAGCACCACGCACACCAGGTCTTCAGGGAAGATCTTCGCCAGCAACGCCTTGAGCAATTCGCCGGTGGCGGGCGTGGACTCACTGAGCTTGAGCATCACTCGGTTGCCCGCCGCCAACGCGCCCACCAGCGGACCAATGGCCAGGTACAACGGGTAGTTCCAGGGCACGATCACCCCGACCACGCCCAACGGTTGATAGATGACCTTGGCCGACGCGGGCTGGAAGGCGATGCCTACGGCGCGACGGGAGGGTTTCATCCAGCCCTTGAGGTGTTTGCTGGCGTAGTGAATGCCGTGCAGGCTGGGCATCAATTCGGCGAACAGGGTTTCATCGGCGCTGCGGTGGCTGAAATCACGGCTGATGGCGTTGATCAGCGCCTGGCGCTCATCGCTCAGCAGGTCACGCAGGGCCTTGAGCCATTGCTGGCGCTGGGCGGCCGGCGGCATCGGATTGGCCGCATAGGCCTGGCGTTGAGCGTCGAACAGGTCCTGGAGCTGGTCCAGCGCCTGGGAATCTTGCAGGTAGGCAACGTTGGCAGACATGGCGAAGTTCCCGATTGTTATTGGAATGCTTCAGTTTTTAGAGTCATTGCTCTAAATTGTCAAATAACATTGCACGAACGTACCGATTTATCCGGACAAGGATAGTCCGTAAGATGCCGCCATCACGGGTCTAGAAGTTGATTTCCCATGGCACCACGAGTAAAGACCAGCGAGCGCATTGTGCAAACCAGCCTGGAGCTGTTTAACCAGCAGGGCGAGCGCAGTGTCAGCACCAACCATATCGCTGCCCACATGGAAATTTCCCCGGGCAACCTGTACTACCACTTCCCCAACAAGCAGGCGATTATCGCCGTGCTGTTTCGTGAGTACGAAGCGTTGGTGGACAGCTTCCTGCGCCCGCCCCAGGGCCGCTCGGTCACCGTCGAAGACAAGCGCTTCTACCTGCAGGCGGTGCTCGCCGGCATGTGGCGCTACCGCTTTCTGCACCGAGACCTTGAACACCTGCTGGAAAGCGACCCGGAACTGGCCACCGGCTACCGGCGGTTTTCCCAGCGCTGCCTGATTCAGGGCGCGGCCATTTACCAGGGGTTTGTCGATGCCGGCATCCTGAACATGGACCCGGTGCAAACCGAGGCCCTGACCCTGAACGCCTGGATCATCCTCACCTCGTGGGTGCGGTTCCTGTGCACCACCAATGAAAAGTCCACCCACCTGAGCGCCGAGGCGATCAAGCGCGGTGTGTACCAGGTGCTGGTGCTGGAAGCCGGGTTTATCACCCCCCAGGCCAAGGACGCGGTGGATGCACTGTTCAAAGAGTTTTACGTGCCGTTGAATCAGGCGCTGGAAGAAGTGAAGTAGGATGTTTCCCGAACGCTAACGTCGCCACAGGAGTCAGTCATGCCGCTTGCCCAACTGATCAGCCCCCAGCAACTGGCCGAGCGCCAGAAGGCCGGCGGGCTGGTGATCCTTGATTGCCGATTTGCCCTGGAAGACCCGGACTACGGGCTGTGCAGCTACGCCGAAGGGCATATCGAAGGGGCGCAGTACGCTGATCTGGAACGCCACCTCAGCGGGCCGGTGACCAAGGGGGTGACCGGTCGTCATCCACTGCCGGCGGCAGATGCGTTTATCCAGCAGCTGCGGGCCTGGGGCGTGAACGCCGACAGCGATATCGTTCTGTATGACGACGGCCCCGGTGCCTACGCCGCCCGCGCATGGTGGTTGCTGGCGTGGCTGGGCAAGCGCGACGGGGTTTTCATCCTCGATGGCGGGCTGAAAGCCTGGCACGCGGCGGGTTTTCCCCTGAGCCTGGATGGCCCGGTGATCGAGCCCGGTACCTTCAGCGGTACTCCGGACAACCACCTGCAACTGGACGCCGAGCACCTGCAAAAACGCCTCGGCCAGCCCGGCCTGACCCTGATTGACGCCCGCGCCCAGCCGCGTTTTCGCGGGGACGTGGAGCCGATTGACCCGGTGGCCGGGCATATCCCGGGGGCGCAATGTGCGGCGTTCAATGAAAACCTGGGCAGCGACGGTCGTTTCCTGCCGGCGGACCAGCTTAAGCAACGCTTCGCCGCCAAGCTGCAAGACCGCTCGCCGGATGAACTGGTGGCGTACTGCGGCTCGGGCGTGACCGCCTGCCACAACCTGTTTGCGCTGTGCCTGGCGGGTTACCCGTTGGGCAAGTTGTACGCGGGGTCGTGGAGCGAGTGGATCACTGATCCAAAGCGGGAAGTGGCAACCGGCGACTGAGGTCTACCTGGCCCGGTCTGATCCACAGTGTGGGAGCGGGCTTGCTCGCGAAGGCGGTGTGTCAGTCGCAGATAGATTGGCTGACACACCGCCTTCGCGAGCAAGCCCGCTCCCACATTTTTATCCGTGTTGTGCCAGCAACCAGGCGGGAATGCGGCGCTCCAGGTAGTAACCCGGCTGCTTCAGTGACCCCTCCACAAACCCGACATGCCCGCCCTTGGCCAGCAATTCGAACGCGGTGCAATCCGACAGTTCGCTGGCCTCGGGCAGGCTGTGGGCGAACACGAAGGGGTCGTCCGCCGCCTGGATGATCAGCGTCGGTGTACGAATGGCCCCCAGGTAATAGCGGCTGGAGGCTCGGCGGTAATAGTCCTCGGCATTGAGGAACCCGTGCAGCGGCGCGGTGACCCGGCCGTCAAAGTCCCAGAACGTGCGCATCTTCTCCAGCGAGCCCAGGTCGGCCAGGGTTTTCAGGCCCGCCTCGCGGCCATCCTTTACAAACCGGCTTTGTTTGACCCGGATATAGGCCAGCATTTCGCGCATGAAATGCTTCTGGTAAACCCGTGAAAAGCCCAGGCCGATGCGATCGGCACACTGGTCCAGGCGAAACGGCACCGACACTGCTGCCGCGCCTTGCAGCCCCGAGGCGTCGCCGGTTTCACCCAGGTGCTTGAGCAGCACATTGCCGCCCAGTGAGTAACCCACCGCATACAGCGGCGCCAGCGGGCGCTTGGCCCGCAAGTGAGCGATGGTTTCGGCCAGGTCTTCACTGGCGCCGGAATGGTAGCTGCGGGCAAGCAGGTTGGGTTCGCCGGAGCAGCCGCGCCAGTTCAAGGCCACGCTGGCCCAGCCTTGAGCCGCCAGGGCTTTTTGCAGGCCGGCCACGTAGGGCGAGTTGGACGAG
Source organism: Pseudomonas sp. IPO3778 (assembly GCF_013386825.1). Classification (GTDB taxonomy): domain Bacteria; phylum Pseudomonadota; class Gammaproteobacteria; order Pseudomonadales; family Pseudomonadaceae; genus Aquipseudomonas. The sequence goes on along the minus strand of NZ_JACARC010000034.1, from coordinate 158,212 downwards.
CCGGTCAGGCCGTGCAGTACCAGCACCAGCGGCGTTTGCGCGTCATGGGGCCCATGCCAGTCGAGGTCGAGAAAGTCGCCGTCGGCCAGCCACAGGCGTTCGCGTTGGCGTTCGATGTGGGTGGTTTTGCGCCACAGCGGCCCCCACAGCGTTTGCAGGTGCGGATTGCCGAGGCCGAAGGCGGGGGTGAAGCGGTCGGGCGTTTTTGACACGATGGTTCTCGCGGCGTGTGGCTGGGCGGGTGAGCAACCTGTGGCGAGGGAGCTTGCTGTGGTGAGGAGCTTGCTGTGGCGAGGGAGCTTGCTCCCGCTGGGCTGCGAAGCGGCCCTAAACGCTAACCCCTCAATCTCTCAGGAAACACCATCGCCTGCTTTGGGGCTGCTGCGCAGCCCAGCGGGAGCAAGCTCCCTCGCCACAGCAAGCTCCCTCACCACATTGGGCTAAGCAAGTTCAGGTGTTTATGCGGCGCCCGACGTCGTACGTTGCCACAACGCGTAATACACCCGCCCGGATTTCTGCTCCCGGTGCAGGCGCCAGGTGCCCGGCAGGCCGAGCGTGGACGGTGCGGTTTCGCTTTCAGTGTAGATCCAGGCGTCCGGCGCCAGCCACTGACGCTCTTCCAGCAGTGCACACACAGTCGGCAGCAGGTTCTGGTTAAACGGCGGATCAAGGAACACCACGTCAAACTCCCGCGCTTCCTGGGTTTCCAGGTAGCGCAGCGCGTCAGCAGTCTGTACTTGCCCGGTGGTGCACCGCAGGGTGCCCAGGTGTTCCTTGAGGCTGGCAACCGCCACGTTGCTGGCATCCAGTGCCTGGCCCAGCGCGGCGCCCCGGGACAGGGACTCCAGGAACAGCGCGCCGCTGCCCGCGAACGGGTCCAGCACCTTGGCCCCGGCGATGTACGGCGCGAGCCAGTTGAACAGGGTTTCACGCACCCGGTCTGGCGTCGGGCGCAGGCCCACGACGTCGGGGAAGCTCAGCTTACGGCTGCCCCACTCTCCGCCGATGATGCGCAGTTGGCCCACACCGTTGTGAACGTTGTGGACAGGTTTTTTGGGACGGGATGGACGGGCCATTAATGCTCCGGAACCCCGAGCGGTTGCTCGGCGGGTTTATCTGTGGGGGGCGGTAGTGGCTTTTGCGCAATCGTCGGGCCGGCGGTCACGATGACCATTTTGTCGGCACTCAAATGTTTGTTCAAAGCAGCTTTGACCTGATCAACGGTCAGCGCCTGGGATTGTTTCATGAAATCTTCCAGGTAGCTCAGCGGCAGGTTGTAGAAACCCATGGCGCCCAGCTGCCCGACGATATCGGCATTGCTCGCGGTGGACAGCGGGAAGCTGCCAGCCAGTTCGCGCTTGGCGTCGTCGAGTTCTTTTTGTGTCGGGCCGGTCTTCAGGTAGTCGGCGAGCACGTCCTGCACCAGTCGCAGCGTACCGGCGCTCATTTCGGCACGGGTTTGCAGGTTGATCATGAACGGGCCGCGTACCTGCATCGGCGAGAAGCCGGAGTATACGCCGTAGGCCAGGCCGCGTTTCTCGCGCACTTCGCTCATCAAGCGGGTACCGAAGCCACCGCCGCCGAGGATCTGGTTGCCCAGAGACAGCGCGGCGTAGTCCGGGTCGGCACGGTCGATGCCCAGTTGCGCCAGCAGCAGGGTTGTCTGCTTGGACGGGAACTCAATATGCGTAGTGCCAGCCTTCGGCTCCACCGGTTGGGCGATCTTCGCCAGCGCCGGGCCTTTAGGCAGGGACGCGGAAACCTTGGCGGTCATGGCTTCGGCTTCGGCGCGGGTCAGGTCGCCGACGACAGAAATCACGGCGTTGCCGGCGGCATAGGCCTTGGCGTGGAAGTCCTTCAACTGCGCGAGGGTGACCTTCGGCACGCTCTGGGCGTTGCCTTCGCTTGGGTGCGCGTAAGGGTGATCGCCATAGAGCTGTTTGAACAGCTCGATGCTCGCCAGTTTGCCGGGGTTCTGCTTCTGGTACTCGAAGCCCGCCAGCAATTGGTTCTTGATGCGTGCCAGGGAGTCGGCCGGGAAGGTCGGCTTGCCGATCACGTCGTCAAACAGCGCGAGGGCCGCATCACGCTTGTCGCTGGCGCTCAGGCTGCGCAGGGACACCAGCGCCATGTCGCGGTAAGCGCCATTGTTGAAATCAGCCCCCAGGCCGTCGAAACCGGCGGCAATCTGGCTGACATCCTTGCCCGGCACGCCTTCATTGAGCATGGCGTTGGTCAACAGCGCCAGGCCCGGGGTGTTGCCGTCCTGGCTGCTGCCGGCGGCAAACAGGATGCGCATGTCGAACATCGGCAACTCATGGGCTTCGACGAACAGCACCTTGGCGCCTTCGGCGGTGGTCCAGGTTTGCACGTCGAGCTTGCGGTTGGTCGGCGCCTTGCCGTCCAGCTCCGCCAGGGACTGCAGTGTGTTGGCCGACTTGGCCTGCTCCAGCGCCTGGCTGGCAACGGACTCGCCGGGACGCAGGAAATACACCACGCACGCCGCAGCCAAAGTGACCACGACCAGGCCAGGCAGCACCAGGCGGTTGTTTTTACGTTCACTCATGAGCGGTCTCCTCAGGCAAAACATGGGCGACGCTGAGACGTTCGCGGGTGAAATAGGTGCGTGCAGCTTTCTGGATGTCTTCGGCGGTGACGCTTTGCAGCTCGGCCAGCTCAGTGTCCATCAGCTTCCAGGACAGGCCGACGGTCTCCAGGGAGCCGATGGCTGTGGCCTGGCTGGTGATCGAGTCGCGCTGGTAAACCACGCCGGCGATGACCTGGGCGCGAATCCGCTCCAGCTCGTCAGCGCTGGGTGGCTTGGCCTTCAGTTCATCCAGCAGGCGCCACAGGCCGGCTTCAGCCTGGGCCACGGTCTTTTTCTTCTGCAGGTTCGGTGTGGCGGTCAGGGTGAACAGGCTGTCGCCACGGGTATAGGCGTCGTAGCTCGACGAGCCGCCGGACACCAGCTCTTCACCGCGCTCCAGCTGCGTTGCGATGCGCGCGCTGTAGCCGCCGTCCAGCAGGGCCGAGATCAGGCGCAGGGCGTTGACCGAGCGCTTGTCTTCAGCGGTGGCGAGGCTTGGCACGTTGAAACCGAGGATCACGCTGGGCAGTTGGGTCTGCACATGCAGGGTCAGCAGGCGTTCGCCGGGCTCGGCGAGTTCCAGCGGGATTTTCGCCGGTGGCACGTCGCGCTTGGGAATCGGGCCGAAGTAGCGTTGGGCCAGGGTTTTGACTTCATCCGGGGTCACGTCGCCCACCACCACCAGCGTGGCATTGTTCGGCACGTACCAGGATTGGTACCAGTGGCGCAGCTCTTCTACCTTCATGCGGTCCAGGTCGGCCATCCAGCCGATGGTCGGCGTGTGGTAGCCGCTGGCCGGGTACGCCATGGCCTTGAAGCGCTCGTAGGCCTTGGACATCGGGTTGTCGTCGGTGCGCATGCGGCGCTCTTCCTTGATCACCTCGATCTCGCGGCTGAACTCGTCGGCCGGCAGGCGCAGACTGGCCATGCGGTCGGCTTCCAGCTCGAAGGCGACGCCCAGGCGGTCGCGGGCCAGCACTTGGTAGTAGGCGGTGTAGTCGTCACTGGTGAAGGCGTTTTCCTCGGCGCCCAGGTCCCGCAGGATCAACGAGGCTTCGCCGGGGCCGACTTTGGCGCTGCCCTTGAACATCATGTGTTCCAGGGCGTGGGACAAACCGGTCTGGCCCGGGGTTTCGTAGCTCGAACCTACCTTGTACCAGACCTGGGAAACCACCACCGGGGCGCGATGGTCTTCGCGCACGACGACCTTGAGGCCGTTGTCCAGGGTGAATTCGTGGGTGGGTTGTGGGTCGGCAGCCAAAGCTGAAAGGGGCAGACAAACTGTGCTGAGCAGCAGGCCTGCGGCGCGGCGGGCTAGAGCATTCATTCGTTTTTAAACCTGTTGAGCTGCCCGCTTGGTCTTAGCGTCGGCGGGCGAGGAGGTGCTAGGATACTGATCCGACCTAGGGACGGCCACTACGGCTGTCTTGTTGAGGCCCTATTTAGGCCTTACAAAATGTTGCGCATGAACGAGCTGGCTAAAAAACAGTCTGTTACGCATCGAATTTTATTTACCGACGCGCCCCCTGGCGCGTCGCTACCTTGAGATAGCCGTCTCCATGTTTGGTTCCAACGACGACAAGAAGACCCCAGCTGCGGCTGGCGAGAAGAAAGGCCTGTTCGGATGGCTGCGCAAAAAGCCGCAGGAAACCGTCGTCGAACAGCCGCAGGTTCAAGCAGAACCGATCCCCGAATCCTTAGTAGAAGCCGAACCGGTTGCCGAGATGCCGGCCCCGGTGGTGTTGCCGATGGCCGAGCCGGTGTTGCAGCCGGTGGTTGAGGCTGAACCCGAGCCGGAGCCAGAACCAGAACCTGCGCCCGAGCCGTGGTTGGTGTTGCCGGTGGCCGAAGAGCCCGTGGCACTGGTTGAAGACGAGCAAGCCGAGCACGTGACGCCGCCGATTCCGGCCGTCGCGGAGCCGGTGGCCGTTGTGGTTGCAGCGCCGCCGGTGGTTGAAGCGCCCGCGCCGGTGGTCGCCGAGCCTGTGCCGGTTGTGGTCGCCGCGCCAGCGGTCATCGAAGAACCTGCCGCGCCCGCCGAAACCAGCAAGACCGGCTTCTTTGCCCGCCTCAAGCAAGGCCTGAGCAAGACCAGCGCCAGCATCGGCGAAGGCATGGCCAGCCTGTTCCTCGGCAAGAAGACCATCGATGACGAGCTTCTGGAAGACATCGAAACCCGCCTGCTGACCGCCGACGTGGGTGTGGAAGCCACCGCCGTGATCATCCAGAGCCTGACCCAGAAGGTCGCGCGCAAGCAGCTGACCGACGCCGATGCGCTCTACAAGTCGCTGCAGGCCGAGTTGGCGAACATGCTCAAGCCAGTGGAAGCGCCGCTGGTGATCAATACGCAGAACAAGCCATTCGTGATTCTGGTGGTGGGCGTCAACGGCGCCGGCAAGACCACCACCATCGGCAAGCTGGCCAAGAAGCTGCAACTGGAAGGCAAGAAAGTCATGCTCGCCGCCGGTGACACCTTCCGCGCCGCCGCCGTGGAGCAATTGCAGGTGTGGGGCGAGCGCAACAAGATCCCGGTCATCGCCCAGCACACCGGCGCCGATTCGGCCTCGGTGATCTTTGATGCGGTACAGGCCGCCAAGGCGCGCAACATCGACGTGCTGATCGCCGATACCGCCGGTCGCCTGCACACCAAAGACAACCTGATGGAAGAGCTGAAGAAGGTCCGCCGCGTGATCGGCAAGCTCGACGCCGATGCGCCTCACGAGGTGCTGCTGGTGCTGGACGCCGGTACCGGCCAGAACGCCATCAGCCAGGCCAAACAATTCCACCAGACGGTCCAGCTGACCGGCCTGGCATTGACTAAGCTCGACGGCACGGCCAAGGGCGGTGTGATCTTCGCCCTGGCCAAGCAGTTCGGGTTGCCGATTCGTTACATCGGCGTCGGTGAAGGCATCGACGACCTGCGCACTTTTGAAGCCGAACCCTTTGTACAGGCACTGTTTGCCGAGCGGGAGCGTTCATGATTCGTTTCGAACAGGTCGGTAAACGCTACGCCAACGGGCATGTCGGCTTGCATGAGCTGAGTTTCCGGGTGCGTCGCGGCGAATTCTTGTTTGTCACCGGCCATTCGGGCGCCGGTAAAAGTACCTTGTTGCGCCTGCTGCTGGCCATGGAACGCCCAACCACTGGCAAATTGCTGTTGGCGGGCCAGGACCTGGCCACCATCAGCAACGCGCAGATTCCATTCCTGCGCCGGCAGATCGGCGTGGTGTTCCAGAATCACCAGTTGCTGTTCGACCGCACGGTGTTCAACAACATCGCCTTGCCGCTGCAGATCCTCGGGCTGTCCAAGGCCGAAATCGTCAAACGTGTGGATTCGGCCCTGGAGCGCGTTGCGCTGTCGGACAAGACCGACCTCTACCCCGGCGACCTGTCCACCGGCCAGCAACAGCGCGTCGGCATCGCCCGCGCCATCGTGCACCGCCCGGCCTTGCTGCTGGCGGACGAACCCACCGGTAACCTCGACCCGCGCCTGGCCGCAGAAATCATGGGCGTGTTCGAAGACATCAACCGCCTGGGCACCAGCGTGCTGATCGCCAGTCACGACCTGGCGTTGATCGCCCGCATGCGCCACCGCATGCTCACCCTGCAACGCGGCCGCCTGATCGGTGACGGGGAGGCTGGGGTATGAGTGCGACACGCAGCCCGAAGGTTTCCGAGCGCGTTGCGCCAAAACCGGCCGATCCGCAGCCACAGAAGAAAAAACGCGACGAAGACGACGGCCCCGATTTCAGCACCCAGGTGCACGCCTGGATTGAAAGCCACCGTGCGAGCCTGGTCGACAGCCTGCGCCGCCTGGGCAAGCAGCCGATCGGCAGCTTCTTTACCTGCCTGGTGATGGCCGTGGCCTTGAGCCTGCCGATGGGGTTGTCGCTGCTGCTTAATAATGTGGAGCGCCTGGGCGGCTCATGGCAGCGGGCGGCGCAGATTTCCCTGTACCTGGACCTGGATGCCAGCGCCAAAGACGGCGAAGCGCTGCGCGACGAGATCAAAGGTCTTCCGGGTGTGGCCGAGGCTGAGTACATCAGCCGCGATCAAGCCCTGGAAGAGTTCCAGCAACAGTCGGGCCTGGGCGAGGCACTCAAGGAGTTGCCGCAAAACCCGCTGCCGGGCGTGGTGTTGGTGACGCCGGATGAAGTCGACAAGACGACCCTGGAAGCTCTGCGGCAAAAACTCGCAGAGCTGCCCAAGGTCCAACAGGCGCAACTTGACCTGGTCTGGGTCGAGCGTTTGGCGGCGATTCTCAAGCTGGGCGACCGGTTTGTGTTCGGCCTGACGGTGTTGTTGGTGTCTGCATTACTTTTGGTGATAGGCAATACCATTCGTCTTCATATTGAAAACCGCCGCACCGAGATAGAAGTGATTAAACTCGTCGGCGGCACCGACAGCTATGTGCGTCGTCCTTTTCTGTACATGGGCGCGCTTTATGGCTTCGGTGCGGGGATTCTGTCCTGGGGCGTGCTGGCATTTGGCCTGAATTGGCTGAACGACGCGGTAGTGGGGCTCGCCGGCTTGTACGGCAGTGATTTTGCCCTCGCCGGCGTACCGGCAGCCGATGGTCTGTCATTGTTGCTTGGCGCAGTGCTCTTGGGGTATATCGGTGCTTGGATTGCGGTCGCACGGCATTTACGTGAGCTGGCACCGAAGTAGTTAATGCCTGGGTAATGTGGTTTCGTTTGTATTGACCGTATCAGTGGTTTAGGGAACTTGTCCTACGGTTCCCGGTCAATTTTCGCAGTGCTGAACTGCACGAGTTATGTGAGTCGGAGGTTTTTTCGTATGACCACTTCTTTGCAACCTGCTTATGCTCTGGTCCCGGGTGCGAACCTGGAGGCGTATGTGCACACGGTCAACAGCATTCCATTGCTGACGCCCGAGCAGGAGCGTGAACTGGCCGAGAGTCTCTACTATGAGCAGGATTTGGGGGCGGCTCGGCAGATGGTGCTCGCCCACCTGCGTTTTGTCGTACATATCGCCCGTAGCTATTCCGGCTACGGCCTGGCCCAGGCTGACCTGATTCAGGAAGGCAACGTGGGCCTGATGAAGGCTGTAAAGCGCTTCAACCCGGAAATGGGTGTGCGCCTGGTGTCGTTTGCCGTGCACTGGATCAAGGCGGAAATCCACGAGTTCATCCTGCGCAACTGGCGCATCGTGAAAGTCGCGACCACCAAGGCCCAGCGCAAACTGTTCTTCAACCTGCGCAGCCAGAAGAAACGCCTGGCGTGGCTGAACAATGAAGAAGTGCATCGCGTGGCCGAAAGCCTCGGCGTTGAGCCACGTGAAGTGCGCGAGATGGAAAGTCGCCTGACCGGCCATGACATGGCCTTCGACCCGGCCGCCGAAGCGGACGACGACAGCGCCTTCCAATCGCCGGCCAACTACCTGGAAGACCACCGGTACGACCCGGCGCGTCAACTGGAAGACGCCGACTGGAGCGACAACTCCAACCACAACCTGCACGAAGCGCTGGAAGTGCTGGACGACCGCAGCCGTGACATCCTCTACCAACGCTGGTTGGCGGAAGAAAAAGCCACGCTGCACGACCTGGCGCAGAAGTACAACGTGTCGGCCGAGCGGATTCGTCAGCTCGAGAAGAGTGCGATGAACAAGCTGAAACTGTCGATCGCTGCCTGAACAGCTGCGAAGTGACAAAAAAATGCCCCGATCGAGAGATTGGGGCATTTTTGTTTGTGTTCACACCATTCGAATTCAACTCAGCCCACTGTGGGAGCTGGCTTGCCTGCGATGAGGGCCTGCCAGCCTACACATTTGCAGGCTGACACACCGCTATTGCAGGCAAGCCCGCTCCCACATTTGTTTTTGTGTTGTGTCAGTCGGACCAGGGAGCTTTGCGTGAGGTGTTCAGCTCATTCAGGTAGCTATCGCCACCCAACTGACTCATCTGCTGCCGAATCCAGGCGGCCCGTCGCGCGACATACGACGTTGGATGGCTGGCACTCCACACCCGCGGATTAGGCAGCACCGCCGCCAGGTAGCTGGCCTGCTGGCGGGTCAGTGCCTTGGCGCTCACCCCAAAATGATGCCGCGCCGCCGCTTCTGCGCCAAACACGCCGTCATCCCATTCCACGCTATTGAGGTACACCTCAAGAATTCGCTGCTTGGGCCAGAAAATCTCGATCAACCCGGTAAACCAGGCTTCGAGGCCTTTGCGGAAATAGCTGCGGCCGGTCCACAGAAACAGGTTTTTCGACACCTGCTGGCTCAAGGTGCTGGCGCCGCGAATCGAGCCGCCGCGTTCGTTATGCAGCAACGCCGCCTGGATCGCACCGAAGTCAAAACCCCAATGTTGCGGGAAGCGCTGATCTTCGCCCGCCATCACCGCCACTTTCAGTTCGTCGGAGATCTGGTCCCACGGCACCCACGTGCGCTGTACGTCAATCGGTTCACCGTCGACCCAGGATTCGACCTTGCGCTCAACCATCAGCATGGTCCCCGGTGGCGGCACGACACGGAACAGCAGCACCAGCAACACACTGGCGATGGCGAACCACTTGAGGACTTTGAGAAAACGCTTGAAGAGGAGACGCAGCATAGAGATGGCTTGGCCGAACCCGTTGAGCGGGCCATTATACAGACCCTGCCCACCGAGTCTGACTGGAGTTCCTCATGTTGCGTGGCTTTCTGATGCTGGCTGCCTTTTTCGGTTTCACCGGCGTTGCCCTTGGCGCGTTTGCCGCCCACGGCCTGAAAAACCGCCTGAGCGCCGAGTACCTGGCGATTTTCCACACCGGCGTGACTTACCAGTTAGTGCACACCCTGGCGCTGTTCGGTGTGGCGCTGTTGGCGGCACATATCCCGGGCCGCCTGGTGACGTGGGCGGGCGTGTCCTTTGCTGTGGGCATCCTGCTGTTCTCCGGCAGCCTCTATGTGCTGACCCTGACCGGTATCAGCAAGCTGGGCATCATCACCCCGTTCGGAGGCCTGGCTTTCCTGCTGGGCTGGTTCTTCCTGGGCCTCGCGGCCTGGCGTCTTCAGGCCGTCTGAAGCTGGCAGCAGGTTGCTGACCGGAGGGCTTGGGTCATCACCGCCGATCACGCTAGAATGCTGGCCCCTAAAAACGATGGCGGCCCGTGGCATGCGCATTCAGTTGAACGGCGAATCCTTTGAACTGCCCGACGGTGCAACCGTTGCGGCCCTGCTGACCCGTCTGGACCTGACCGGACGCCGTGTCGCAGTGGAGCTCAACCTGGATATCGTCCCGCGTAGCCAGCACGCCGAGACCGCGCTCACCGAAGGCGACCAGGTCGAAGTGGTCCACGCCATCGGCGGCGGCTAGCCGTCCGGCGCTCAAGGGCGCCAACCCGCATTCTGCAGAACCTCACCCCAACTCGAGGATTTCCCATGAGCATCGTTCGTAGCGACAAGCCCTTCGTCCTGGCCGGTCGTACCTACCAGTCCCGCCTGCTGGTCGGCACCGGCAAGTACCGCGACATGGAAGAAACCCGCCTGGCCATCGAAGCCTCGGGCGCCGAGATCGTCACCTTCGCCGTGCGCCGCACCAACCTCGGCCAGATCGAAGGCGAGCCGAACCTGCTCGACGTGCTGTCGCCGGATCGCTACACCTTCCTGCCGAACACGGCCGGTTGCTACGACGCTATCGAAGCCGTGCGCACCTGCCGCCTGGCCCGTGAGCTGCTCGACGGCCACAACCTGGTGAAGCTGGAAGTGCTGGCCGACCAGAAAACCCTGTTTCCCAACGTGATCGAAACCCTCAAGGCCGCCGAAACCCTGGTCAAAGAAGGCTTCGACGTGATGGTCTACACCAGCGATGACCCGATCATCGCCCGCCAACTGGCCGAAATCGGCTGTATCGCCGTCATGCCGCTGGCCGGCCTGATCGGTTCCGGCCTGGGCATCTGCAATCCGTACAACCTGCAGATCATCCTTGAAGAAGCCAGGATTCCGGTGCTGGTGGATGCGGGTGTGGGCACTGCCTCCGACGCCACCATCGCCATGGAGCTGGGTTGCGATGCGGTGCTGATGAACTCGGCCATCGCCCACGCGCAGCAACCGATCATGATGGCTGAAGCCATGAACCACGCAATCGTCGCGGGCCGCCTGGCGTACCTCGCCGGGCGCATGCCGAAAAAACTTTACGCCAGCGCCTCCTCGCCGCTGGATGGTCTGATCAAGTAAGAGCCATTGATGACTGAATCAAACGAAACGCCGAACACCGTGGAAGAAGGCGACGAGTCCAAGCACCGCCGCATCAAGAGTTTTGTGATGCGCGCCGGTCGCATGACCGAAGGCCAGCAAAAAGGCCTGGAGCAGGGCACGCCGCTGTTCGTCCTGCCGCTGGCGGATGCACCGGTGGATTATGACCAGGTGTTCGGCCGTTCGGCGCCACGCTCCCTGGAAATCGGCTTCGGCATGGGCCATTCCCTGCTGGAAATGGCCGCGGCCTCGCCGGAGCAGGATTTTATCGGGGTTGAAGTACACCGTCCGGGTGTGGGCGCGCTGCTCAATGGCGTGCTGACCCAGGGCCTGACCAACCTGCGGGTCTACGACTGCGACGCGATCGAAGTGCTCAACCGCTGCATCGCCGACAACAGCCTCGACCGCCTGATGCTGTTCTTCCCGGACCCCTGGCACAAGAGCCGTCACCACAAGCGCCGCATCGTCCAGGCGTCATTCGCGGAACTGGTGCGCAGCAAGCTGAAAGTGGGCGGTGTGCTGCACATGGCCACCGATTGGGAGCCGTATGCCGAATACATGCTGGAAGTGATGGACGTTGCCCCTGGCTACCGCAACCTGGCGGAAGACGGCAAATGCGTCCCGCGCCCGGCTGAACGGCCGATCACCAAGTTCGAACGTCGCGGCGAGCGGCTCGGGCATGGGGTGTGGGATTTGAAGTTCGAGAAAGTGGACTAACTCGCCACAGCCATGAAATGCAACTCACTGTAGGAGCGAGCTTGCTCGCGAAAAACCAACAGGCGACGCGTGCTACCTGATAGCGCTGCGTTATCGTTGACGTTCTTCGCGAGCAAGCCCGCTCCTACAGTGGCTTGTGCCGTTCCTGGAGTCAGCGCCGATCCGCCACAACCCCAATCAACACCAGCACCACCAACAGCACCGGCGCCAGGCTGTAGTTGTTGAACTGGCTCAACCCCCGAACAATCCACGGTGTGGCATAGATCAGCGCCGCACCGCTGCCGATCATGCACACCAGCGCCATCAGCGGTACGCGTAACGCGCCCGCGATGCTGCCCAGCCGTGCTTCGACCCAGCCCTTGATGTCGGCGCCAAACAGCACCAGCAGGCAGCCGACGAGCGCCAGGGAGATTTCCGACAGGTTGCTACGGCTCCAACGGGACACGGTGGCGAGTAGATCAAGTACCAAATCCATTCGATTTCCTTAAGAGCAATCAGCTCAGAAACTTCTGCAGCAGGTCATTGAGAAAGAGTTGCCCGCGGTCGGTGGCCGCCAGGCGTGACGGTTCGACCTGCATTAAGCCACTTTGTTCGGCATCCTTACGGGCTTCATCGAGGCTCGCCAGGTCGAGTCCGGTGCGCTCGGCGTAAAGCTTCGCCTCGACACCGTCGGTAAGACGCAGGGCGTTCATCAGGAACTCGAACGGTAGCTCTTCGTTGGTCAGTTCTTTGGACCCGGCCAGGTAGTTTTTCGCCGGGTTGAGGTAGTCCTTCGGCGCCCGGGTTTTCCAGGTGCGCACGATGCGCCCGTCCGGGTGGCTGAGCTTGCCGTGGGCGCCGGCACCAATGCCGATGAAGTCGCCAAAGCTCCAGTAGTTCAGGTTATGCCGCGCCGGTCGGCCCGGCTGGGCGTAGGCCGAGACTTCGTACTGGGCGTAACCGTGTTCGGCGAGCAATGCCTGGCCAGCTTCCTGGATGTCCCACAGGGTGTCGTCTTCCGGCAGCACCGGGGGCTGGTTCCAGAACACCGTGTTGGGTTCCAGGGTCAGTTGGTACCAGGATAAATGCGTGGGCTTGAGGGCGATGGCCTGGCGCAGGTCGCCCAGGGCGTCGTCCAGGGACTGATCGGGCAAACCGTGCATCAGGTCCAGGTTGAAGTTGTCGAACCCGGCCTGGCGCGCCATGCCGGCGGCACGCACGGCTTCGTCGCCGTTGTGGATACGGCCCAGGGCCTCAAGTTTTTCCTGCTGGAAGCTCTGGATGCCAATCGACAGCCGATTGATCCCCAGCTTGCGGTACGCCACGAACTTCTCTTGCTCGAAGGTACCGGGGTTGGCTTCCAGGGTGATCTCGATGTCTGCGGCAAACGGGATACGCGCTTCCACACCCTTGAGCAGTCGGCCCAGCGCCGCGGCGCTGAAGAGGCTTGGGGTGCCCCCGCCGAAGAAGATCGAACTCAGCTCCCGGCCATACACCGCATGCAGGTCCAGATCGAGGTCGGCCAGCAATGCGTCGACGTACTCTTCTTCCGGCAGCACCTTGCTGGCGGTGTGGGAGTTGAAGTCGCAATAAGGGCATTTGCGCACGCACCACGGGATGTGGATGTACAGCGCCAGGGGCGGAAGGTGAGGCAGGGCCGCCCGAGGGGTTTGCGCGCCACCGAGAATCAGTGGCTGCGCGGAGGTGTTCTGGGTCATTTCAAACCCAGACGCTGGCGCAGCAAATCCATTGCGCGGGCGCGGTGGCTGATCTGGTTCTTGTCGGCGGGGCTCAGTTCGGCGCTGGAGACATTGCGCTCCGGCACCCAGAACAACGGGTCGTAGCCGAAACCGTGTTCACCGCTGGCCGCGTGCAGGATGCGCCCGTGCCACAGGCCTTCGCAGAGGATCGGCAATGGGTCATCGGCGTGGCGCACCAGGGCCAGCACGCAGACAAACTGCGCGCCGCGCTCGGCGTCCGGCACGTCCTTGAGGGTGTCCAGCAGCTTGGCATTGTTGGCGGCGTCGCCTTTACCATCGGCATAACGCGCCGAGTAGATGCCCGGTGCGCCGCCGAGGAAGTCCACCGCCAAGCCCGAATCGTCGGCCAGTGCCGGCAGGCCGGAAATGCGCGCGGCATTGCGGGCCTTGAGGATGGCGTTTTCGACAAACGACAGGCCGGTCTCCTCCGGCTCTACCTGGCTGAACTCGCCAATCGAGCGCAGTTGCACGGAGTGACCGAGCATGGCCTGGAGTTCTTTGAGTTTGCCGGCGTTATGGCTGGCCAGTACGAGTTGTGTGAGGTTCATCATTGCGCCGGAAACAGTTCCTGGTTGAAACTGAAACCGTGGGCTTTGCCACCGGTTTCAACGTTGATGGTGAAAATCTTGGTTTCCTGCTGCGGCACCGGGTACTGGGCGACGTAAAGCGTAGAACCTTTCTGGGTGATTTTCTTGAACGTCAGCATCTCACTCTTGCCGCCCAGGTCTTTGATTGTGCCGGTGACGGTGGCGTCTATCGATTCCACGCCCTTGTTCACGAACACATTGATCATGCCCAGCTCTTTACTGCGTACGATTCCGGCTTCCTGGGCCATTTCCGGCGTGAGGAAACTGGTGGTCAGGGTGTTGTAGTGCACCGTGATATCGCCGAATTCTTTCTGGCGATTACCATCGATAACATCCGCCGCCATAGCGCTGACGCTCAGGCACGCGGTGAGTAGAAAAGCAGCCAAACGACTCATGATCGTCCTCCTTGAAAATGGTTAGACGGCAATCTGGTGGTCCGTCAGGCCCGGGCTGCTGACCCGGTAGATCCCGATCTCACCCAACAGGTTAGGCCATAGCTTACTCGCCCAGCCGTGACGGTGCTGTTGATCGACGGCAAGGCGGTTGATGACTTTGGCATCACGCTCGCCACACAGCGCTTCGAAGTCCTCGAAGGTGCAGAAGTGGATGTTGGGCGTGTTGTACCAGGTGTACGGCAGGAAGTCCGACACCGGCATGCGGCCCTTGGTGGCCAGGTACCAGCGGCAGCGCCAGTGGCCGAAATTGGGGAAGGTGATGATGCACTGGCGGCCAACGCGCAACATTTCGTCGAGGATCCGGTCCGGGTAGTGCACGGCTTGCAGGGCCTGGGTCATGACCACGATGTCGAAGCTGTTGCTGGCAAAGTTGCCCAGGCCCTTGTCCAGGTCCTGCTCGATCACGTTGATGCCCTTGGCCACGCACTGGGCGATGTTGTCCGGGTCGTTTTCCAGGCCGTAGCCGGTGACTTGCTTGTTGTCGCGCAGCCAGCTCAGCAGTTCGCCATCGCCGCAACCCAGGTCGAGCACGCGGCTGCCAGCGGGGATCCAGTCTTGGATGATGTCCAGGTCGGCTCTCATGGCGTTCTTCTCACAGTGCAATTCGGTTCATGTAGTTGCTGAAGGCCTGCAGGTAGCGCGGGATCGGGATCAGGAAGGCGTCGTGGCCTTGCGGTGCATCGATCTCCAGGTAGCAGACGTCTTTCTTGGCGGCCATCAGCGCATCCACCAGTTCCCGCGAGCGGGCTGGCGAGAAGCGCCAGTCGGTGGTGAACGACATCACGCAGAACTTGGACGTGGCGTTTTCGAAGGTTTTTGCCAGGTCATCGTCGAAGTTCGCCGCCGGGTCGAAGTAGTCCAGGGCCTTGGTCATCAGCAGGTAGGTGTTGGCGTCGAAACGCCCGGAAAACTCCTCGCCCTGATAGCGCAGGTAGCTTTCGACCTGGAACTCGACACTGTGGAAGTCGTAGTTGAGCTTCTCGCTCTTGAGCCCGCGGCCGAATTTCTCGCCCATGGAGTCATCCGACAGGTAGGTGATGTGCCCGACCATTCGCGCCAGCATCAGCCCGCGCTTGGGGATCACGCCGGCTTCCTGGAACGAACCGCCGTGGAACTCGGGGTCGGTGAGGATCGCCTGGCGCGCCACTTCGTTGAAGGCGATGTTCTGCGCCGACAACTTGGGGGCCGAGGCGATGGCCAGGCAATGGCGCACCCGGTCCGGGTAGGTGATGGTCCATTGCAGGGCCTGCATGCCGCCCAGGCTGCCGCCAATCACGGCGGCCCATTGGGCGATGCCCAGGGTGTCGGCCAGGTGGGCCTGGCTGTGCACCCAGTCTTCCACGGTCAAGACCGGGAAGTCGGCACCAAACGGCTTGCCGGTGTCAGGGTTGAGGCTGCTGGGGCCGGTGGAGCCGTTGCAGCCGCCGAGGTTGTTCAGGCTGACCACAAAGAACTTGTTGGTGTCGATGGGCTTGCCGGGGCCGATGCAACTGTCCCACCAGCCGGGCTTGCGCTCATCCACGCTGTGGAAACCCGCAGCATGGTGATGACCGGACAGGGCGTGGCAGATCAGCACGGCATTGCTGCCGGTGGCGTTCAGTTGGCCGTAGGTTTCATAGATCAGGTCGTAGGCGGGCAGCGAACGGCCGCAGGCGAGGGCCAGCGGTTCGCTGAAGTGCGCCACTTGGGGCACGACCAGTCCAACAGAATCGGGGGGGAAGGCAGCTGGCATCGACCCTGCTCTCGTTTAAATGAGGCGTAAGTCTAAAGACCGCTGCACCCAGCGGCAAGCAAAGGCCCGCAGAGGTTTTTTTTAAGGCTTTTAGTGGCGAGGGCGCTTGCTCCCGTTGGCGCGCGGAGCGCTCCCAATCCGGCCGCCGCAATTGTGCAGGTGCAGCGGGGTCATCCTTTTTGGGGCTGCTGCGCAGCCCAGCGGGAGCAAGCTCCCTCGCCACATTGTTGTCAGATAAGACCGAACAGTTCTTTGGGCATGAAGGCATAGAACGCCAGGCGTGGAATCACCCAGCTTTGCAGCAACTGAATCGCAATAAACGCAAAGATCGGCGAGATATCCAGGCCACCCAGGTTCGGTATCAGGCGGCGGAACGGCGCCAGCACCGGTTCAGTGATCTGCGCTACCAGCTCGGCGCCAGGGCTGCGGCTGCCCGGGGCGACCCAGGACAGGATCACGCTGATGATCATCGACCAGAAAATGATCTTCAAAAACAGCGAGAAAATCCCGATCAGCGCCCACGGCAGCAACAGCAGCGTGGTGGCCTGGTAGCCGTTAAGCAGCAGGATGACCGCGAACAGCAGGATCTGCAGCAACAGCGCCAGCACCAGCGAGGACATGTCCAGGCCGAACAGGCTCGGGATCACCCGGCGCAGCGGCTTGAGCAGCGGTTGGGTGGCCTTCACCACGAATTGGCACAGTGGGTTGTAGAAGTTCGCCCGCACCAGTTGCAGGATAAAGCGCATCAGCACGATCAGCAGGTACAGGCTGCCCAGCGTCTGGATGATGAAAATGGCAGCGTCATTGATTCCGAGCATGTTTGATTCCTATGTGGGGGACGACTATTTGCCCAGCTGCTCGGCCATTTCGGCCGAACGATGTGCTGCGGCACCCAGTGCTTTTTCCACCAGGGCTTCAAAGCCCCCGGCCTGGAATGATTCGATTGCCGCTTGGGTGGTGCCGCCCGGCGAGGTCACGCGACGGCGCAGCTCGGCGGCGTCGACATCACTGGCCACGGCCATTTGTGCGGCGCCCAGGGCGGTTTGCTCGGCCAGTTGCTCAGCGACTTCGTGTGGCAAGCCCAGTTTCACGCCGGCGGCGGTCATGGATTCGATCAGCAGGAAGAAGTAGGCCGGGCCGCTGCCGGACACGGCGGTCACGGCATCCAGCTGCTGCTCATGTTCCAGCCACAGGGCGATACCCACGGCGGACAACAGCTCCTGTGCCTGGTCGCGTTGGGCGGCGGTCACCTCTGTTGTGGCGTACAAACCGCTCACGCCCTTGCGCAGCAGCGCCGGGGTGTTGGGCATGCAGCGCACGATGGGCTGGGCGCCGAGCCAGGTGTTCATGCTGGCGCAGGTGATGCCGGCGGCGATGGACACCACCAGTTGGTGGGGCTTGAGGCTCGGGCGCAGGCTTTCGCACACGGCTTTCATGGCTTGTGGCTTGACCGCCAGCACCACCACATCAACGCCTTCAATCGCTTGTGCGTTGTCGGCGAAGGTTTCGATGCCGTGCTCGGCGCTGACGCGGGCGCGGGTGTCGGCGCCCGGATCGCTGGCGCGAATCTGTTGTGCTTCCAGGCCCTTGGCCCGCAGGCCGCCGATCAGGCTGGCCGCCATGTTACCGGCGCCGATAAAGGCAATACGCGTGTTGCTCATGACAGGTCCTTACTCAGATGGAAGTCAGCCATTTCACGGCTGGCCGTAGTCGCGGGCACCAAACAGGGCGGTACCGATCCGCACCCAGGTGGCCCCTTGGGCGATGGCCGACTCAAGGTCATGGCTCATGCCCATGGAAAGTGTGTCGAGCGGCAGGTTCAGGCCCGCTTGCAGGTCGCGCACGGTGGCGAAGGCTGCGTCCTGCTCTGCACGGTCGTCGGTCGGTTCGGGGATCGCCATCAAGCCACGCAGCTTCAGGCGCGGCAGGGCGCTGATGGCGTCGGCCAGGGCAGGCAGGTCGGCGGGTGTACAGCCGGACTTGCTGGCTTCACCACTGACGTTGACCTGGATGCAGATATTCAGCGGCGGCAGGTCAGCCGGGCGTTGCTCGGACAGGCGTTGTGCAATTTTCAAGCGGTCCACGGAATGCACCCAAGCGAAGTTCTCGGCGATCGCACGAGTCTTGTTCGATTGAATGGGGCCGATGAAGTGCCAACTCAAGGGCAGGTCAGTTAATTCGGCCTGTTTGCCCAAGGCTTCCTGCAGATAGTTCTCGCCAAAGTCACGCATCCCGGCGGCATAGGCTTCGCGCACGGCGTCTGCAGGTTTGGTCTTGCTCACGGCCAGCAGGTGCACGCTGTCTGCGTCGCGCTGCGCGGCCTGGGCTGCTGCACGGATCCGCTCGGAAACCAGGCCGATGTTGTCTGCTATGGTCGACATTCAAGTTGCGCCCGTGGATATGGAGTCCGCGGCATTCTACTGGAAATGGAAAGCCCTATGGATATCACTGAACTGCTGGCCGCCAGCGTGCGCCTGCGGGCCTCAGACCTGCATCTGTCGGCCGGGTTGGCGCCGATGTTGCGAGTCGATGGCGAAGTCTGGCCCCTCGACTGGCCGGTGCTCGAGCCTGCGCAAGTGGCGGAGCTACTCAGCCCTTTACTCAACAATCACCAGCAAAAGGATTTCGAAACATCTCTTGAAACGGATTTTGCCTTCGAGTTGCCCGACGTGGCGCGGTTTCGGGTGAATGTGTTCCAGCAGCACCGGGGCATGGGCGCGGTGTTTCGGACCATCCCTTCAACGGTGCAGAGCCTGGAAAGCCTGGGATTGGGTGAGGTGTTCCGGTGCATTTCGGACATGCCCCGCGGGCTGGTATTGGTCACCGGGCCGACCGGTTCCGGCAAGTCCACGACGTTGGCGGCGATGATTGATTACCTCAACACCCATCGCCGCCAGCACATCCTCACCCTTGAAGACCCGATCGAGTTCATCCATCACCCGAAAAGCGCCCTGATCAACCAGCGGCAGGTGCATCGCGACACCCACAGTTTCTCGGCCGCGCTGCGTTCGGCGTTGCGGGAGGACCCGGATGTGATTCTGGTGGGGGAATTGCGAGACCTGGAAACCATCCGCCTGGCGCTGACAGCGGCGGAAACCGGGCATCTGGTGTTCGGCACGTTGCACACCACCTCAGCGGCAAAAACCGTGGACCGGGTGGTGGATGTGTTTCCGGCCGGGGAAAAGGCCATGGTCCGCTCGATGCTCTCGGAGTCCTTGCAGGCGGTGGTGTCCCAAGTGCTGGTGAAGAAGATCGGCGGCGGGCGGGTGGCGGCTCACGAAATCATGTTGGGCACACCGGCGATCCGTAACCTGATCCGCGAAGACAAAGTGGCGCAGATGTACTCGGCGATCCAGACCGGCGGGGCGCTGGGGATGAAGACGTTGGACATGAGCTTGAAGGAATTGGTCAGCCAGGGGCTGATCAGCCGGGAGCATGCCCGGGAGAAGGCGAGGGTGCCTGGGGATATTTGAGATCGCTTGGACGATGAACATTTAATGCAGGCCTGGCTTATGCGGGAGCCGGGCTTGCCCGCGATGCAGGCACCCCGGTGTATCAGTCACACCGCGGTGATGCTATCGCAGGCAAGCCAGTTCCCACACAAGCCCGCTCACCACAGCAAGCCAGCTCCCACATCAGCCTCAGATCAGCGCTGCACAATCCGCAGGTTGTTTTGTTCTTTAGGCAGAACACGCTTGGCAATCGCGTAGTTCTTGTCCCAGAACGGCTTCTTCAGCGTATCGATGCTCACGGACTTGCCACGACGCGGTGCGTGGATAAAGCGGTCGTTGCCCAGGTAGATGGCAACGTGGTTCACCTGGCGGCTCTTCAGTTTGAAGAACAGCAGGTCACCCGGTTTCAAATCCTTGCGCTCAACTTTCATGCCGTGGCCAGCAGCCATGGCGTTGGAGGTGCGCGGCAAATCCACGGCTTTTACGTCGTTAAACGCATATTTCACCAAACCGCTGCAGTCGAACCCTTTACTTGGGCTGCTGCCGCCCCAACGATAAGGTGTACCGAGCACGTTGACGGCGCGGCTGAGGACATTGCTGCTTTGCTTGGTGTTGACGGCCATCAGCCCTGGAGCTGTTTTACCGTGGGCCTTGCTCAGTTGAGTCGGGCGCTTGACGGTCAGCTTTACCGATTTGGCGGAGCTGGTGGTGGCGTGAACTTTAGGGGTGAAACCGTTGACGCTGGGAAGTCGTTGCTCACGATTGGTGGCGTGGGCGGCCAGTGGCATTAATAGGCAAATGGTTAGCCATGTCTTGAAAAATGGTCGCATTAGGCAAGGCTCTTTTTGGTTTGCGCGCAACTTTATAACAGCTTTTCGTGTCTTTCTCAGGCCGTTTGTCGACTGAACCCTGGGGTCAAATTCAGGAAAACCGTGACGAATTGCCGCGATTGTCCTACACAACTCAGGCGGTATAAGGCTTTGAGGGAAGCGAAGATACCATTTGCCACACGTCGGGCGCTCGTAAAAAAGTCACAAAGAAACCAGAAATATTTATCTATCGAGGCAAAAGGGGTACTCCATGAACACCTATCGACAGGATGTTTCGCAACAAGACACCCACAGCAAGGTGATCGGTTACCTGCTCTGGATTTTCGGTTTTACCGGTGCTCACCGCTTTTATTACGGCAAACCGGTGACCGGGACGATCTGGTTCTTCACCTTCGGGTTGCTGGGGATTGGCTGGCTGATCGACTTGTTCCTGATTCCGGCGATGGACCGGGAAGCGGACCTGCGATTTACCGCCGGGCCGATTGAATACAACGTGGCGTGGATCCTGTTGGCGTTCCTGGGTGTGTTCGGGTTGCACCGCATGTACCAGGGCAAATGGATCAGCGGGATCATTTACCTGCTGACTGGGGGCTTGTTTCTGATTGGTGTGCTGTATGACTTCTGGACGTTGAATACGCAGATTTCGATCCGTAATGCCGAGCGCAACGGCGCTCGTTAAGCACTCTGAACCAATGTGGGAGCTGGCTTGCCTGCGATGCGGGCACCTCGGTGTATCTGATGTACCGAGGTGATGCTATCGCAGGCAAGCCAGCTCCCACATTTGACCGTGCCCACATTAGAGGTGCGAGGGGTCACGCCTGGTAGCTGATCCGCCCATCCACCAGCGTGTACCGCACAGTCGCCGGCAGGCTATGGCCGATGAACGGGCAGTTTTCGCCCTTGGACAGCCAGTGTTCCCCGGCAATCGTGGAGCTGGCCGGGTCAAACAGCACCAGGTCTGCCGCCGAACCCACCGCCAACTTGCCCGCCGGCAGGCGCAGCGCCTCGGCAGGGCCCGCACTGAGGCGCGCCAGCAGCGTCGGCAGGTCCAGCAAGCCATCCTCCACCAATGTCATTGCCAGCGGCAGCAACAGTTCCACACTGCTGATGCCCGGCTCTGTCGCGCCGAACGGTGCCAGCTTGGCATCCCGCTCGTGAGGCTGGTGATGGCTGGAAATCGCCGAAACCACCCCGGACTTCACCGCCGCGCGCAAACCGTCACGGTCAGCGCGGGTACGCAGGGGCGGCTGCACGTGATACAGGCTGGAGAAGTCGATCAACGCCTCATCCGTCAAAATCAGCTGATACAGCGCCACATCCGCCGTCACCGGCAAACCCCGGGCTTGCGCCTGAGCGATCAGGGCCACGCCGCGAGCGCTGGTCAACTGGCTGAAGTGCGCGCGTACGCCGCTTTGCTCCACCAACAGCAGGTCCCGGGCCAGGGCCACGGTTTCAGCGGTTTCCGGAATGCCCGGCAGGCCGAGGAAGCTCGCGGTGGCGCCTTCGTGGGCCAGGCCGCCTTCGGCCAGGTCACGGTCCTGAGAGTGGAAAATCACCGTCAGGTCGAAGGTCGCGGCGTATTCCAGCGCACGGCACAGGGTGCGGGTGCTGCGAAAGCTCTCCAGACCGTTGCCAAAGGCCACGCAGCCGGCGTCGCGCAAGGCGATCAGCTCGGCAAGTTGTTCGCCGTCCAGGCCTTTGCTCAGGGCGCCGATGGGGAACACTTTGCAGTTGCCGGCTTCGCGGGCACGGTCGAGGATCAGTTCGGTCACCGCCGAAGTGTCCAGCACCGGCTTGGTGTGGGGCGGGCAGCACAGGCTGGTGACGCCACCGGCCGCGGCGGCGCGGGTTTCGCTGGCGATGCTGCCTTTGCGGCTGTAGCCCGGCTCGCGCAGGGCGACACTCAGGTCCACCAGCCCGGGCGCGGCGATCAGGCCGGTGGCATCGATGGTTTCGCTGGCGCTGAAGCCTGCGGGGGCGGCGCCAATGGCAATGATCTTGCCGGCTTCCAGGTGCAGATCGGTAACTTGATCCAGGCCGCTGGCCGGATCGATGACTCGGGCGCCGAGAATGCTGAGCTTCACTGGGCGTTCTCCTGCTCGAATTGACGTTGTGCGGTTTGCCCGCTCATGGCCATGGACAACACCGCCATGCGCACGGCGATGCCGTAGGTCACCTGGTTGAGAATCACCGACTGCGGGCCGTCGGCCACCGCCGACTCAATCTCCACGCCACGGTTGATCGGGCCCGGGTGCATCACGATGGCATCCGGCTTGGCACCGGCCAGGCGGGCGGTGGTCAGGCCGAACAGGCGGTAGAACTCGCCTTCGCTCGGCAGCAGGCCGCCGGCCATGCGCTCGCGTTGCAGGCGCAGCATGATCACCACGTCCACATCCTTCAGGCCTTCGGCCATGTTGGTGTAGACCTTCACGCCGTATTGCTCGATGCCGATCGGCAGCAGGGTTTTGGGCGCGATCACGCGGATGTCCGGGCAACCCAGGGCTTTGAGGGCCAGCATGTTCGAGCGCGCTACCCGCGAGTGCAGGATGTCGCCGACGATGGCCACCGAGAGGTTTTCAAAGCTGCCTTTGTGCCGACGGATGGTGAGCATGTCGAGCATGCCTTGGGTCGGGTGGGCGTGGCGGCCGTCGCCGCCGTTGATGATTGCCACGTTCGGGCACACGTGCTCGGCGATGAAGTGCGCGGCGCCGGAGTCGCCGTGACGCACCACGAACATGTCGGCGGCCATCGCTTCCAGGT
Source organism: Pseudomonas sp. IPO3778 (assembly GCF_013386825.1). GTDB lineage: Bacteria > Pseudomonadota > Gammaproteobacteria > Pseudomonadales > Pseudomonadaceae > Aquipseudomonas. Next base: position 135,160 of record NZ_JACARC010000034.1, on the reverse strand, counting down.
TGCGCAGGGTGTCGAGCAGGGTTTCGCCCTTGCTCGCCGACGAAGTGGACACGTTCAGGGTGATCACGTCAGCCGACAGCCGCTGGGCAGCCAGCTCAAAGGTGGTGCGGGTGCGGGTCGAGTTCTCGAAGAACACGTTGCAGATGGTCTTGCCGCGCAACAGCGGGACTTTTTTCACCGCCCGGCCGCCGACTTCGAGGAACGAGTCGGCCGTGTCGAGGATTTCGGTGAGCAGTTCGCGGGGCAAGCCGTCGAGGGACAGGAAGTGTTGCAGCTGGCCCTGAGCATTGAGCTGCAGCGGGCGCTTGGCATCTAGAGGCGTCATCGCGGGGACTCTTTACAAGGCGGTTTAAAGGGCAAGGTCTTGCAGTTCGAGTTCGAGCGGCGTGGGACCGGACAATTTTACCCGCTGATGGGCTTCAAGGGACAGCGTGGCGCCGACCACGTCCGGGCTGATCGGCAATTCGCCGGCGTCCAGGTCGAGCAGGCAGACCAGGGTCACGCTGGCCGGGCGGCCGTAGTCGAACAGTTCGTTCATGGCGGCGCGAATCGTGCGACCGCTCATCAGTACGTCATCGATCAGCACCAGGTGCTGGCCTTCGATCTCGAACGGCAGCGCCGAAGGGCGCACTTGGGGGTGCAGGCCGTTCTGGCTGAAGTCGTCGCGGTAGAAAGACACGTCCAGGGTGCCCAGGGGCGAGTCACTGCCCAGTTCTTCCAGCAGCGCCTGGGCCACCCACACGCCACCGGTGCGAATGCCGATAAAACGCGGCTCGCTGATGGCACGGTGTTCCAGGTGCGCCTTGAGGCGGATCGCCATCTGGCTGATCAGGTCGGCGGGATTGGGCAGGCTCATGGGTGCTCCTTCTAGGCCTCGCGCAGGCAAGGTCCGGGCTCAAACGTAAGAAGACGCGGCAAGCCGCGTCAGTCAGGATTCAAATAAAGCGGTGTTTTCATCCAGCCAGCCCTGCAACAGCAAGGCCGCGGCGATGGCATCCACCGGGTTGTCGCGGTAACTGCCTTTCTGTCCGCCACGGTCGCGGCGCTCGCCCTTGGCCTCAAAGGTGGTCAGGCGTTCGTCGTGGGTATAGAAGGGCAGGTTGTAGCGGCCATTCAGGCGGCGGGCGAATTTTTCGGCCCGCAGGCACATCTCGCTCGGGGTGCCGTCCATGTTCAAGGGCAGGCCGACCACGACGGCGTCGGGCTTCCATTCCTTGATCAGTGCTTCGACCTGGTTCCAGTCCGGCACGCCGTTCTGGGCTTTCAGGGTGCACAGCTCGCGGGCCTGGCCGGTGATGACCTGGCCGACAGCGACGCCAATCTGTTTGGTGCCGTAGTCAAAACCGAGGATCAGACGCAAGGCCATCAGGCGTGCCCCGCCTGGCTGGTCAACAGGCTGAGGTTGATTCGCAGCTTGGCGGCGGCGGCTTCCAGGCGCAGTTCGCTGGGGGTGTTGAACAGGATGTCGGCGTCAAACGGGCAGGTCAGCCAGGCATTGCTCGCCAGCTCAGCCTCCAGTTGCCCGGCTTCCCAGCCGGCGTAGCCCAGGGTGATCACACTTTGATCAGGCCCCACGCCATCGGCGATCGCAAACAGCACATCCTGGGACGTGGACAGGGACAACCCTTCAAGGTCCACGGTCGCCTGGAATTTCGGCCCGGTGGGGTGCAACACAAAACCCCGGTCCGTCTGCACCGGCCCGCCGATGTAGATCGGTACGTGCTGGCAACTGGCAGGTGGGTCGATGTCCGGGCGCAATTGCTCGAGGATATCGGCCAGGTTCAGGTCTTGCGGGCGGTTGACCACCAGCCCCATCGCACCATTGGCGGTGTGCTCGACGATGTAGGTCAAGGTCTGCGCAAAGTTCGGGTCGGCCATATGGGGCATGGCGATCAGGAATTGGTGCTTGAGGTAGGTCGGGCTGACATTTTTCATGTCCGCTAGTGTGGCGTTGGAGGGGCAAACTGACAAGCTGAGGATGCGCAGGAATTGGTTTGGCGTGTTGATTCTCTGTAGGAGCGAGCTTGCTCGCGAAAAACCTGAGAGCGCCGGGGTAAACCAGGAAGCCCGCGTTATCGTTCGCGACCTTCGCGAGCAAGCTCGCTCCTACAGAGAGCCGGGTCGATTAGTTGCTGGAAAGCCGATCACCCTTGGCAAAGCGCCAGGTGCGAATGATTTCCAGGCGGTCGATGTCGGCCAGGTCTCCGGTGAACGGCGCAAAAGGCGCCGCCAGGCGCACGATGCGTTGCGCCGCCTGGTCCAGCAGCGGCTGGCCGGAGGACTCCAGCACCTGCACTTCATATAAGGTGCCATCGCTGTTGATCGACACCAACAGCCGCAAATTGCCGTAGATCTGCTGGCGGCGGGCTTCATCCGGGTAGTTCAGGTTGCCGATGCGCTCGACCTTCTTGCGCCACTCGTCCTTATACCAGGCGCCTTTGTCGCGCATGGTGGAGGCGGCGTTCAGGCGGTAGATTCGCGGGCGCTTGGCGTACAGCTGTTGTTCGTGGGCCAGTTCGGCTTCCAGGCTGGAGATTTCGCTGGAGAGTTGCGAGCTGTCAAAGGTTGGGGCTCGCGGAGTGGGCGCGGGTTCGGTCTTGGCCTTTTCGCGCTGGGTCGGGGCTTTGTGGGGTTTGGGCGCCACGGTGGTGACCGCTGCCTTGGGTGCGGCCTGTTTCACTTCCGGCTTGGGCGCCGGCGGTGGCGTGACTTTATTGACCTTGTTGTCCTGGAACGGCGCCACTTCAGTGGTCTTGGGCACGGCCTTCTTGTCGAGGGTGCCGCTGCCTTGCTGGTTGTCCTGGGCGAGGAAGTCAGCCTTCTCGGGCTTCTTTTCGCTTTTGAAGGTGGCGAGGGTGATCTCCAGGGTCTTGGTGATCTGCTTGGGCTCGGCAAAGGTGAAGCCCAGGCCGAGGATCAGTGCCAGGTGAATCAACGCCGCCAGAAACAGGGTAAATCCAAGCCGATCAGCCGGGCGCACGCCGCTGTGGGAGAGTTCGGGGGGCAGATCGGACGGGAGCGTCATGACAAGAAAACCAACATCGCGCATTTCACAGGTGGGGCATGATAGCGCAATGTTGGTTTGTGTCCGGTTGTTCTATGTCACTTGGCTTGTAGCTTGGAGGCAATCGCCGCCATCAGCATTTCGCCGATGTTCGTGCCAAATGCATTGTCGATCTCGCGAATACAGGTCGGGCTGGTGACGTTGATTTCGGTGAGGTTTTCGCCAATTACGTCCAGTCCTACAAACAGCAGGCCTTTTTCGCGCAGGGTCGGGCCGACTTGGGCGGCAATCCAGCGATCCTTGTCGGTCAGCGGGCGGGCTTCACCCCGGCCACCGGCCGCCAGGTTGCCGCGGGTCTCGCCGGCGGCCGGAATACGCGCCAGGCAGTAAGGCACCGGCTCGCCGTCGATCATCAGGATGCGTTTGTCACCGTCCTTGATCGCCGGAATGTAGGCCTGGCCCATGATCTGCTGGGTGCCCAGCGCGGTCAGGGTTTCCAGGATCACCGACAGGTTCGGGTCGCCGGCGCGGTGGCGGAAAATCGACGTGCCGCCCATCCCGTCCAGCGGCTTGAGGATCACATCACCGTGCTTGGCGGCGAATTCACGCAGCACATCGGCGCGGCGGCTGACCACGGTCGGCGGCGTGCACTGCGGGAACAGCGTGGCGAACAGCTTTTCGTTGCAGTCCCGCAGGCTCTGGGGCTTGTTGACGATCAGCACGCCCGCGCGTTCGGCCTGCTCCAGCAGGTAGGTGGAGTAGACGAACTCCATGTCGAACGGCGGGTCCTTGCGCATCAGGATCACGTCGAGGTCGCTCAGGGGGCTGTCGATTTCGTCTTGCAGTTCGAACCACTTCTCAGGGTTGGCAAACACCTGCAGGGGGCGCATCCGTGCCCGCGCTTCACCGTCACCCTGGTAAAGGTCCGGCTGTTCCATATAGAACAGGCTCCAGCCGCGGGCCTGGGCGGCCAGCAGCATGGCCAGCGAGCTATCCTTTTTATAGGAGATGCTGGCGATAGGGTCCATGACAATGCCGACGCGAACGCTCATGGGGGATTTCCTCTAGCAAATAAGGGCGCATAAAAGTGGCGTCAGAGTGGCGCTGCGGCTGTTGTGGGTCAAGGAAAAACCACCGGGCGGGTCGGCCGATAGATTGCGTTCTGAGACTGTGCTAAAAAGGCTGCCATGGCGTATCAGCCCTTGAATTCCGAGGCTTACGGCGCTCATCCTGTGCAACATCAGGCAGTACACACCGAAAACCTATTCGCTGTGGCGATGGTAGAGCAGATATGGAACAGCATTCCAACGCCTTGAAAGTGATGGTGATCGACGATTCGAAAACGATTCGCCGCACGGCCGAAACACTGTTGAAGAACGTAGGGTGCGACGTCATCACGGCCATCGACGGTTTCGATGCCCTGGCCAAGATTGTTGACCATCACCCGCACATTATCTTTGTCGACATCATGATGCCGCGCCTGGATGGTTATCAGACCTGCGCCCTGGTGAAGAACAACCCGGCGTTCAAGTCGATCCCGGTGATCATGCTGTCCTCCAAGGATGGCCTGTTCGACAAGGCCAAGGGGCGCATCGTCGGTTCTGATCAATTTTTGACCAAGCCTTTCAGCAAGGAAGAACTGCTGAGTGCGATCAAGGCCTATGTACCGGGCTTCGCCGCAGTAGAACAAGCACACTGACGAGGGCCCCACGAGGGCTTGCGTCTACTAAAGAAGTGGGGAAAACCATGGCACGTGTTCTGATCGTCGACGATTCGCCGACTGAAATGTACAAATTGACCGAAATGCTCGAAAAGCATGGTCATGAAGTCCTCAAGGCCCAGAACGGCGGCGATGGCGTCGCGCTGGCCCGCCAGGAAAAACCTGACGCAGTATTGATGGACATCGTGATGCCGGGTCTCAACGGCTTCCAGGCCACCCGTCAGCTGACCAAAGACCCTGAAACCGGGCACATCCCGGTGATCATCATCACCACCAAGGATCAGGAAACCGACAAGATCTGGGGCGAGCGCCAGGGCGCCAAGGACTACCTGACCAAACCCGTGGACGAAGAAACCCTGATCGCCACCCTGAACAAGGTGCTGGCCGGCTGACGGCACGTTCCCATGACCGAGTCGCAAACTGCCTTCGAGCTGCTGCTGGACATCGACCGCCGCTGCCGCTTGCTGGCCGCCGACCTGCCGTCCCAGGAAACCCGGCTGCACAGCTGGAGCGGGATCGGGTTTCGCCTGGGCGAGCACTGGTACGTGGCGCCCATGGGCGAAGTCGCCGAAGTGCTGCATGAACCACGCTGCACCTTGATGCCCGGCGTCAAACCGTGGGTCAAGGGCGTGGCCAACCTGCGCGGGCGCTTGTTGCCGGTGATGGATTTGGGCGGGTTCCTCGGCTTTGACCTGTCGGTGGCGCGCAAGCAACGGCGGGTGCTGGTGGTGGAATATCAGGACGTGTTTGTCGGCCTGTTGGTGGACGAGGTGGTGGGCATGCAGCATTTCGCACAAGACGCGTTGTCGACGAACGCCGCGGCCGGCGCGCCGTTTATCCTGGGCCAGTTCGACGGCGACCCGCTGTGGCAGGTCTTCAGCCCCTTCGCCCTGGCCCAGGCTCCAGGCTTCATGGATGTGGCCGCATGAGTACCGTTACCCCCGCCAAACCCCAGGAAGCGTCCCGCAGCCGCTCCCAGATCATCGTCCTGTTTATCGCGTTGATCGTGTTCATCATGCTGCTGTTCGCCAACTTTGCGTACCTCAACACCCAGTCCACCTACGACAAACAGTACATCGGCCACGCCGGTGAACTGCGGGTGCTGTCCCAGCGCATCGCCAAGAACGCCACCGAGGCCGCTGCCGGCAAGGCTGCTGCGTTCAAGCTGCTGGGGGATGCGCGCAACGATTTCGCCCAGCGCTGGGGTTACCTGAAAAAAGGCGACCCGGCTACCGGCCTGCCCGCTGCGCCGCCCGCCGTGCGTGCGGAAATGCGCGCGGTGCAGACCGACTGGGAAGCGCTGCTGAAAAACGCCGATGCGATCCTGGCCAGTGAACAGACGGTGCTGTCGTTGCACCAAGTGGCCGCCACCCTGGCGGAAACGGTGCCGCAGTTGCAGGTCGAGTCGGAAAAGGTGGTGGATATCCTCCTGCAACGCGGCGCACCGGCCAGCCAGGTGGCCTTGGCCCAGCGTCAATCGTTGCTGGCTGAGCGCATTCTCGGTGCGGTCAACACCGTGCTGGCAGGCGATGAAACCGCCGTGCAGGCCGCCGATGCCTTTGGCCGCGATGCCAACCGTTTCGGCCAGGTGCTGAATGGCATGCTCCAGGGCAATACCGGGCTGCGCATCACCCAGGTTGAAGACCATGATGCCCAGGCGCGGCTGGCGGAAATCGCCGAGCTGTTTGAGTTCGTCTCCGGCTCCGTGGACGAAATCCTCGAGACCTCGCCGCAGCTGTTCCAGGTACGCGCTTCGGCGAGCAATATTTTCAACCTGTCGCAAACCCTGCTGGACGAAGCCTCCCACCTGGCCACCGGGTTTGAAAACCTGGCAGACGGGCGCACCTTCGACACCATCGGCGGTTACGTGTTGGGCTTGCTGGCGCTGGCCTCGATCATCCTGATCGGCCTGGTAATGGTCCGCGAGACCAACCGCCAATTGCGGGAAACTGCCGAGAAGAACGAGCGTAACCAGAACGCGATCATGCGCCTGCTGGATGAAATCGAAGACCTGGCCGACGGCGACCTGACCGTCACCGCCTCGGTCACCGAAGACTTCACCGGCACCATCGCCGACTCCATCAACTATTCCGTGGACCAACTGCGCGACCTGGTGGCGACCATCAACCTCACCGCCGGCCAAGTGGCGGGCGCGGTGCAAGACACCCAAGCCACCGCCATGCACCTGGCCCAGGCTTCGGAGCATCAGGCGCAGCAGATTGCCGAAGCGTCCACGGCGATCAACCAGATGGCCCAGTCCATTGACCAAGTGTCGGCCAACGCCGCCGAATCTTCGGCCGTGGCCGAGCGCTCGGTAGAGATCGCCAACAAGGGCAACGAGGTGGTGCACAACACCATCCACGGCATGGACAACATCCGCGAGCAGATCCAGGACACCGCCAAGCGCATCAAGCGCCTGGGGGAATCGTCCCAGGAGATTGGCGACATCGTCAGCCTGATCGACGACATCGCCGAGCAGACCAACATCCTGGCCCTCAACGCGGCGATCCAGGCGAGCATGGCCGGTGATGCCGGGCGGGGGTTTGCGGTGGTGGCCGATGAAGTGCAACGGCTGGCCGAGCGTTCTTCGGCGGCGACGCGGCAAATCGAAACGTTGGTGCGGGCGATCCAGACGGACACCAACGAAGCGGTGATTTCCATGGAACAGACCACCACCGAAGTGGTGCGCGGTGCGCGGCTGGCTCAGGACGCCGGCGTGGCACTGGAAGAGATCGAAGGCGTGTCGAAGACGTTGGCGGCGTTGATCCAGAGTATCTCCAACGCGGCGCAGCAACAGACGTCGTCGGCGGGGCAGATTTCCCTGACGATGAACGTGATTCAACAGATCACCACTCAGACGTCGTCGGGCTCCACCGCCACGGCCGAGAGCATCGGCAACCTGGCAAAAATGGCCAGTCAGTTGCGGCGGTCGGTGTCCGGGTTCACGTTGCCACCGGCGCTGTAGGCGCGAGCTTGCTCGCGAAAAACCAGAGAGCGCCGCGTGCATTCAGAATGCCCGCGTCATCGTTAGCGTTCTTCGCGAGCAAGCTCGCTCCTACAGGGATGTATGTTCAAGCAACACAGCAACTCATGAATTCAGACGGGAGCGGTTATGGTTGATCGGCACGACTACGTGGCCCTCGAATGGGTCAAGGGCGAAATTGCCGAAACCCTGAAACAGGCCCGTTCGGCGCTGGACGCCTACGTGGAAGACGGCAGCCGCGAGGCCATCAGCCAGTGCCTGGCCTGCATCCATCAGGTCCACGGCAGCCTGCTGATGGTCGAGTTCTACGGCGCAGCCCTGTTCGCTGAAGAAATGGAACAACTGGCCCTTGCCCTGCGAGGCGCGCGCGTCAGCCAGCGCGACGAGGGCATTCGCCTGCTGCAACAGGGCCTCGGCCAACTGCCGCTGTACCTCGACCGTGTACACAGTGCCCGGCGCGACTTGCCCTTGGTGGTGCTGCCGCTGCTCAACGACCTGCGCAGCGTGCGCGGCGAAAGCCTGCTCTCGGAAACCAGCCTGTTCAGCCCGCAACTGCTGATGATCCCGCCGCTGCCCGAAGAAGCGCTGGCCCAGCGCACGCCGGAGGATTTCCCCGGGTTGCTGCGCCAGTGGCGGCAGATGCTGCAACAGGCACTGGTGGGCTTGCTGCGCGAAGACCACGGCCCCAGCAACCTGGAAGACATGGCGCGGGTCTTCGCCCGCCTCGAAGCCCTGTGCCAGGGTGCGCCGCTGTTACCGTTGTGGCAGGTGACCTCGGCGCTGGTGGAAGGCATGCTCATTGGCGTGGTCGCCAACAGCCCGGCGTTGCGCAGTTTGCTTAAAGCCTGCGACAAGGAACTCAAGCGCCTGCTGATCCAGGGCATCGACGGGATCAACACCCCTGCCCCGGATGAGTTGCTCAAGAGCCTGTTGTTCTACGTCGCCAAAGTCACCCGACCGACTCCACGGATGCAAAGTTTGAAAGAACGTTATGGCCTCGATGAAGCCCTGCCCGACAGCGCCGTGGTAGACGCCGAACGTGCCCGCCTGGCCGGCCCCGACCGCGATGCCATGGGCTCTGTGCTCGGCGCGCTGTGCGAGGAACTGGTGCGGGTCAAGGAGCGCCTGGACCTGTTTGTACGCAGCGACCGCCAGCACGCCTCGGACCTTGATGCGTTGCTGGCGCCCTTGCGCCAGATCGCCGACACCCTGGCCGTATTGGGCTTTGGCCAGCCGCGCAAAGTGATCATCGACCAGTTGGCGGTGGTACTTGGCCTGGCCCAAGGGCAGCGCGAGCCCAACGACGCAGTCTTGATGGACGTCGCCGGTGCGTTGCTCTACGTCGAAGCCACGCTGGCCGGGATGGTCGGCACCGTCGAGCCGGAACGCCGTGAAGAAAGCCGCCTGCCCACCACCGACCTGACGCAGATCCATCACCTGGTGATCCGCGAGTCCTGCCAGTGCCTGACCCAGGCCAAGGAGCTGGTGATCGACTGCATTGAGGCCCACTGGGACCGCCAGCGCCTGGAGTCGTTGCCCGAGTTGCTGACCCAGGTGCGCGGCGCCCTGGCGATGATTCCGCTGCCCCGGGCGGCGAGCCTGATGCGTGGCTGCAATGATTACGTCAACGAGCAACTGATGGTCAGCGACGCCGCACCTTCCGAGGCGCAGCTTGAGCATTTTGCCGACGTGCTCACCAGCCTCGAGTACTACCTGGAGCGCATGCTCCAGGACCACGACGCCCCGGGCGAGCGTGTGCTGGAAGTCGCCGCCGAAGGCCTCGCAGCGCTGGGCTATCTGCCGGCCGAAAAGCCTTGGCGCCAGGCACTGCTCGCTCAGGACGACTCGCCTTCGGAGCAAATTCCGTTTCTCGCGGATGCGCTGGCCAGCCCCACCTCACGCCTCAATCCGCCGGCGCTCCAGCGTCCTGGCAGCCTGCTGCCGCCGCCTGCGGGCGAAGAAGCCATCGACGACGAGTTGCGGGAAGTCTTCCTCGAAGAAACCGCCGAAGTCCTCGACGTGCTGCACCGCTACGTACCCGCCGGCACCGCGAGCCTGGAAGACAAGGCCACCCTGAGCGAAATGCGCCGAGCCTTCCACACCTTGAAAGGCAGCGGTCGTATGGTCCGCGCGCTGGTGTTGGCGGAGTTGGCCTGGTCGGTTGAGAACCTGCTCAACCGGGTGCTCGAGCGCAGCGTCGCGCCGGGCCCGGAGGTGCAAGCGGTGCTGGATGACGCGCTGGCATTGCTGCCTGAGCTGATCACCGATTTCGCCGCCGATGCCCAGCGCCAGCGCGACGACGTAGACGAACTGGCGGCACGGGCCCATGCCTTGGCCAGCCGTATCGAGCCGTCAGCCACAGACCCGGCCACCCTGGACCCGCAACTGCTGGAGATCTTCCGCAACGAAGCCCAGAGCCACCTCGACAGCCTCAACCATTTCCTGCAACAGGCCACCGAGCACCTGCCACTGCAAGTCAGCGATGAACTGCAACGCGCACTGCACACCCTCAAGGGCAGCGCCTACATGGCCGGCGTGTTGCCCATCGCCGAACTGGCGCGACCGCTGGACCATCTGACCCGCGAGTACAAGGCTCACCGCCTGCCGCTGGACCTGGATGAAATCGAATTGCTGCTGGAAGCCGAGGCGCTGTTCCAGCGTGGCGTGCGCCAGCTGGACAGTGATCCCCACGCAGCCATTACCGGCGCGGCAGGGCTGATCGAACGCACGCAGAACCTGCTGAACAGCCAGCTTGAAGCCCTGCTGAATGCGCCCAACACCGGCCTGCGCATCAAGCGCGACCCGCAGTTGATCGCCAACTTCCTGGCCCAGGGCATGGACATCCTGCTGGACGCCGAAAGCCTGTTGCGCCGCTGGCAACAGCACCCCGGCGAGCGTCAGGAACTGAGCGCGCTGCTGGACGAACTGACCACCTTGGGCGAGGGCGCGCACCTGGCCGACCTGCACCCGATGGACGAGTTGTGCGAAGCCTTGCTCGACCTCTACGGCGCGGTGGAAGAGAGCAGCCTGGCGGTCAGCGAGCGCTTCTTCCACGAGGCCGAACAGGCCCACGAAGCCTTGATCAACATGCTCGACCAACTGGCCGCCGGCCAGGAAATCAGCGCGGCGCCGGCCCGTGTGCGAGCCTTGCGCGAGTTGCTGGATGAAGGGCTTGACCCGTCCGCCACCGGCCTGATCAAAACCGATGGCAGTCGCGCGCTGAGCATCTCCGAACTGGGTGCCGCCACGGCGAAGCTGGACCAGGGTTTCGCGATGGATGAGGAGATCGTCGAGATCTTCCTTGAGGAAGCGGTGGATATTCTCGACAGCGCCGGCCAGTCCCTCAAACGCTGGTTGCTGGACCCGGATAACCCTGCGCCGCTGTCGTCGTTGCAGCGGGATTTGCACACCCTCAAGGGCGGTGCACGCATGGCCGAAATCGGCGCCGTAGGCGACTTGGCCCTGGAGCTGGAAAACCTTTACGAAGGCCTGGTAGACCGTCGCTACAGCTATTCCGCCGAGCTGGGGAACGTACTGATGGCCAGCCATGAGCGACTGGCGCTGCTGCTTGAACAGTTGCAACACCCGCAACCGCTGAGCGACGCCACCGACCTGATCAGCCACCTGCGTGAATTGCGCCAAGGCACCGGGCAAGCGGCGCCCGCAGCGGCCGCCGAAGTCGAGACGCCGGGCACTGATCCGGAGCTGCTGGATATCTTCCTCGAAGAAGCCGCCGACATCCTCGACAGCTCCGGCGCCGCGCTGTTGCGCTGGCAGGCCGAGCCGAAAAGTCGCCAGGAAGTCGAGACCCTGCTGCGGGACCTGCACACCCTCAAGGGTGGCGCGCGCATGGTCGAGATCGGCCCGATTGGCGACCTGGCCCATGAGCTGGAATTTCTCTACGAAGGCCTGTCTGCAGGTTTGCTGGCGCCCTCGGCTGAACTGTTCGCGTTGCTGCAAGGTTGTCACGACCGCCTGGCGCAGATGATCGACGCGGTGGCGGCGGGTATGCCGGTGGGCGCCGTGGATCAGTTGATCGAGCGGATCAAAAGCCTGGTGCATCCGGCTGACGTGAGCGCTGCACCGGTTGCCTTGGCGGCGACCAAGGCCGAGGCCCTGCCGGCCAGCGATCCGGCCGCCGACATGGTGAAAATATCGGCCGACTTGCTGGATGACCTGGTCAACCTGGCCGGCGAAACCTCGATCTTCCGGGGGCGTATTGAGCAACAGGTCAACGATGCGAGCATCGCCCTGCATGAAGTGGAAACCACCATCGAGCGCATGCGCGACCAGTTGCGCCGCCTCGACACCGAAACCCAGGGTCGCATCCTCAGCCGCCAGCAGGCCGAGGCCGAACGCCTGGGCTATGAAGAATTCGACCCGCTGGAAATGGACCGCCATTCCCAGCTGCAACAACTGTCCCGGGCCTTGTTTGAATCGGCCTCCGACCTGCTGGACCTCAAGGAAACCCTCGAGCGTCGTAACCAGGACGCCCACGACCTGCTGCAGCAACAGGCGCGCATCAACACCGAGTTGCAGGAAGGCCTGATGCGCACGCGCATGGTGCCCTTTGAACGCATGCTGCCGCGGCTTAAACGCATCGTGCGGCAAGTGGCGGGCGAGCTGGGCAAGGACGTGGAATTTATCGTCGGCAACGCTGAAGGCGAGATGGATCGCAACGTGCTGGAACGCATGGTCGCGCCGTTGGAACACATGCTGCGCAACGCCGTTGACCATGGCCTTGAATCCCGCGACGCGCGCCTGTTGGCGGGCAAACCGGAAAAAGGCCGGATCACCCTGGACCTGACGCACGAAGGCGGCGACATCGTTTTCGACATGCGCGACGACGGTGCCGGCGTGCCGCTTGAGGCCGTGCGGCGCAAGGCAATCAAGCGGGGTTTGCTCGACCCGAATCTGGAAATCAGCGACCGCGATGTGCTGCAGTTCATCCTGCAGCCGGGGTTTTCCACCGCCGAAAAAATCACCCAGATTTCCGGGCGTGGCGTGGGCATGGACGTGGTGCATGAAGAAGTGCGCCAGTTGGGTGGTTCGATGGTCATCGATTCGACGTCGGGGCAGGGCGTGCATTTTCGCATTCGCCTGCCGTTCACCGTGTCGGTTAACCAGGCGTTGATGGTGCAGTGTGCGGGTGATCAATACGCGATCCCGCTGAACACCATCGAAGGCCTGGTGCGGGTCATGCCCCATGAGTTGGAAGGGCATTTCCAACAGGACCCGCCGCGTTACGAGTACGCCGGCCAGCGCTACGAACTGTTCTACCTCGGCGACCTGCTGCACACCGTTGGCCGCCCGAACCTGCTGGGCCAGTACCAACCGCTGCCGGTGCTGCTGGTGCAGTGCAACGAGCGGCGCGTGGCGGTGCAAGTGGATGCCATGGCCGGCACCCGCGAGATCGTGGTCAAGGGCCTGGGGCCGCAGTTTGCCGGGGTCAAGGGCTTGTCGGGTGCCACCATCCTGGGCGATGGCCGCGTGGTACTGATCATCGACCTGCTGGCGCATATTCGCGCTCGGCCACCGGCCCTGCCGGCCCAGGCGGCCGACGCACCGTTGATCCTCAACGACCCCCTGAAAAAGCGCCCGCTGCTGGTACTGGTGGTGGACGACTCGGTCACCGTGCGCAAAGTCACCAGCCGTTTGCTGGAGCGCAACGGCATGAACGTGCTCACCGCCAAGGACGGCATCGACGCCATGGCCGTGCTGGAAGAGCACACCCCGGACCTGATGCTGCTCGACATCGAAATGCCGCGCATGGACGGTTTCGAAGTGGCCATCCAGGTACGCGACGACCCACGGCTGATGCGCATGCCCATCATCATGATCACCTCGCGCACTGGGCAAAAACACCGCGACCGCGCCATGGCGATTGGCGTCAACGACTACCTCGGCAAGCCTTATCAAGAGTCGGTGCTGCTGGAAAGCATCGCTTACTGGAGCAAGTCCCGTGCTTGATCACCGCGCTACGCAACTTACTGGCTTGCTGCTGCCCTTGGCCGACCGCCACCTGTTATTGCCCAACGTCGCCGTGGCCGAACTGATCGACTTCCAGCGCGGCGAACCGGCCAGCGACGCGCCGCCGTGGTACCTGCGGCAAGTCACCTGGCGGGATCGGCAGTTGCCGCTGATCAGCTTTGAGGCCGCGTGTGGCGAATCGGGCGTGGTGGGCGAACGGGCACGGATTGTGGTGCTGAACGCCCTTGGAGGACGGCCGACATTGAAGTTTATTGCGTTGGTGATCCAGGGGATTCCGCGCTCGTACAAGCTCGATAGCCAACTGAGTTATGTGGACGTGCCGTTGTGCCCGCTGGAACTGGCGGCGGTGCAGGTGGGTGAGCATGTGGCCAGGGTGCCGGACCTGATGGGGTTGGAAGCGTTGTTGGTCGAGGCTGGATTGGCCTGAATCCGCTATTTTCCAAGACCAATGATGACCCCTGTGGCGAGGGAGCTTGCTCCCGCTGGGCTGCGAAGCGGCCCCAAAACCAACCACCTCATATAGCCAGGCGCTCTGCGGTTGCCTTTATTTGAGCGGGCTTTTCTCATTCAGAGAGGGTGCAGCACCAGAAAATCAGCAATCAGCATCCCTGCCAGGTACACCATCAAAACCGCCACGCCCGCGTCCAATAAACGCCAGACCTTTGCCGAACGAAACAACCCCGTCAGCCTTTGACATCCCAATGCCAAAACCACAAACCACACCAGCGACGCGGTCATCGCCCCGCTGGCGAAGGACGCTTGTTGGCCGCTGGGCTTTGCCGCACCAATAGAGCCAATCAGCACCACGGTATCCAGCCAGGCATACGGATTGGCAAATCCAAGTATCACCGCCGTGCGCAGTAATCCTCGTTGTGAGGTGAGGTCACCCTGAGTCTCTGGCATCGACTTGTTACGCACGCACGCCAATAACCTCTGCCCACCAAACCACAATAGATAGGCCGCTCCTGACAGCAGCAAAAAAGCTACCAAACCTGGCTGGCTGCCGAGCAATGAGCCCAAGCCCGTAACGCCAAGAGCGATGAGGATGATATCGGCGAACACGCATACCGCCACCACGCCCCAGACGGGACCGCGACTGACACCCTGGCGAATGACCAGGGTGTCCTTCGGTCCAGGAGCGGCGAACAATCCGATGCCTAATATCAGACCTTCAAGATAAAGGGCGTTGAAGTCAGGAATCATGAGGTGCTCGGAAAGGTAGATGTAAAGGGTGTTCAACGAAGCTGGTAGGGGGCGAGTGTGCAGGGTTCAAGGCACGGGGCGGCGAGCAGGTTGTCTTTTTTGGCGGACAAAGAAATGATGGTCACCTAAACGTGGGAACCAACAACTCCGTATGAATATAAAAACGCGAGATACCCTCAGGTCACTGGTTGCGCGACGCAGCCGAGAGTTGGGCAAACCCCTGACGATGTTGGCCAAGGAGGCGGGAATCTCCAGGACCTACCTGTACGCTCTGGCGGGCGGTGCGTCCAAAGACCCGTCCGTACGCACGTTGATCAAGCTGGCCAAGGCGTTGCAGGTTTCTCCTTTGCTGCTGTTTCGCTACTTCGCTGACCTGACAGGCGCGCCCGCCAATGCGTGCTCGATGGCGACCACCAATCGGGCAGTAGGTATTGATGATCCGCAAGACATTGCCGTGTTCAATGCCGATGTCACGACGCCTGATCAAACGGTCGTGTTGCCGGGGGAAGTTTTTCAGAAAACCTGGGAGATTCAGAATCTAGGCACACGACCCTGGCGTGGGCGGCGACTGGTGCGTGTTGACGGGGAATATGTGATTGCCCGTCGCGCTGACGCACAAGGCCAACTGGAGGTGGTGATGGATACTCACCTGCGTAGCCTGCACAGCGAACTCCCTATTGCCGATACGCTGCCGGGTCAGCCGGTGCATATCAGCGTGGAGTTTGCAGCACCCAGGGAAACCTGCACGGTGGCTTCAATCTGGAGAATTGAGGATGCGCAGGGGGAACCTTGTTACGGGCCTGCGTTCATTTTGCATGTGTTGGTTAATGTCATGGCGCGTTGAGTGCCCGGTCGGATTTTTGTCAGTCAATCCGTGCAAACCGCTCGATTCTCGGTTGCTCCCGATGCTCTGCTTGCCATAGGTCATACGCACTTTGCATCGATAGCCACAACCGAGCTTTGCTGATACCTGCCCGTTCAAGCCTTACGGCAAGATCCGGGCTGATGGGCGCATGTCCGTGGAGGATTCTAGAGAATGTCTCCCTGGCGAAGCCAAGACGCCGTGCCATCTCAGTAATGGTGATGCCCAAGGCCGGGATCACGTCCTCAAGCAGGATTTCGCCAGGGTGGGGAGGGTTATGCATGTCCATATCGATGCCTTTACTCAGTGGTAGTCCAGATAATCAACCAGTTCTACCTGGTCATTGAACATCCGAAAAATAATGCGCCAGTTACCGCTGATACTGACGGACCAGTAGTCGATCAGATCGCCTTTCAATCGGTGAAACCGCCAGCCGGGCAGGTCCAGTTCATCACGGTGTTTGGCTCTATTCAGAACCAGCAACACACGACGCAAGCGTTTTGCATGGTCTGCGTTGATGCCTTTGGTAGAGCCAGTCTCAAAAAAGACCTTGAGGCCTTTATGTTTCCAGCTAACGATCATGGCGAGATTGTGATGTGATACATCACGCTGTGCAATGGCCTTGTATCGGGTTTGGGTATCAGATTCATAACGCCCAGTCGGTGACATGATTCGGACCGAAAAGGCTAGAGAGGCAGGTTCCGGGCAACAACCCGAAAAGTTCGTAGGAACAATCAGCTTGTGATTTACGGTCGGATTTTTCCTGCAACCTCTCGCGCTGTGCATGAACTTATTGTGCCCTGCGATCGCGCCTAGTCTTCGCCCGTCATCGCAAAAAAACGGTGACGCGGGGTTGTTGGAGCAACTGATTGCGCATACACAAGCGTTGTTGAAGGGGGTTGAACAGTTGGTGACTCAACGGGAATGGCGATGATCGGAATGGCATCCCTGCGCACAACTGCCACCCTACGAACACACTGCTTTACCAATTAATCTCAATCTCCGTCGGGTGGCAACATACGCTCAACTACGCACGAAAGCCTGAAGGGGGCCGTAGTCATTTATGTCGGCGGCACGCAGTGCATGGATATATAACGTGCGTACTTCGCTGGCTGCTATCAGGTTCGCGCTTCCCCAAGAGAACGGAGCGAGCCCTTGCTGCCTCAGGAGACAGTCGGTCATAAGGCGTGAGTGTCGTCCGTTTCCATTGGGGAATGGGTGCAACGACACGAGTTGGTGGTGGAAGCGCACAGCCACCTCTTCGGCAGGGAACACGTCGTGCTCCAGCCAGTAGGTCGTGTTATCGAGTAACTGGCGCAGGTTGACTGAGATTTTCGTCCAGTCGCAGCCAATATTTTTGTCGGACTTGCGAAACGTCCCGGCCCAGAGCCAGGTATCGCTGAACATTTTGATGTGAAGTTGACGGCAGAAGTGTTCGTCCAGGACGTCCAGCTTTTTTTGCCGCCCAAGCCAGCGCATGGCCTTGATGATGTTTGCCGCTTCCCATTCATCAAGTTCACCTTGAGTACCGATGTGCTTTGGCTTCAGGCCTGCGGCTTCATCAAGGTCTAACGGTGTTTGCCCAGGTTTGAGTTCAAGTTCTATCGCCATAGTCGAGCCCACGATCCGGAGAGCAGTTCTTTGCGTCGATCATCCACCTGGCTTTCGATGAACGTATCTGAAGGCCGCTGATCTTCAAGGCTCATTGTGTGGGTGACACCCATAATCTCTTGTCTGGCCAGCCACTCGGCGCGGGCTTCAACCGTCTGGTGCAGTGGTTTTCGCGGCACCAGGGCGTAGACGAGCTCGCAGTCCAAACCCGCCGCCAGCTTGCGTAATTGCGCGAGTGTGATCCGATCTTCGGCTTCGGCCCGTTCCGACTGTTGCAAGGTTGCGAAGGCTACGCCAACCAAGGCTGCTTGAGCCCTTAACGATCGGCCCAGTGCTTCCCTGATGGAGCGTAGCCAGCCGCCCGGCGGCGTGGGCTTGCCTCGCAGGGCTTCAAAGGGTTCGAGTGCCCGCTCCACTTGGGTTAGGCGCAATTTAGAGAGATCGGATGAGGCCATGAGATGCCACCTGTTTTAGCCTGGAAGTATTCGTATCGTGCCTATTGTATGCCCTTAAGCACACGTTTAAATATTTATTGATAGGCTATGAGCATACATAATTATTCATTATGTATGCTCAAGTACGATCAATAGTGGATATATAGTATGGTTATAGGCAATCGGTATGGATGAGTTCGTGTGATCCTTGTAGTGAGCGGGGTAAGCCCGCTCACTACAACTCCGCTTGGTCGTTGGCGCTTTACATTCGGCCGCTTTCAGCGGCTATACGATTTGGAAATGAAGGCTAGATGGGACGATTCCGAGCAACAACCCGAAAAGCTCGTAGGAACAATCGGCGCGTGTTTGCCTTCGGATTTTTCCTGCAACCTCTCGCGCTGTGCATGAACTTGTTGTGCCCTGCGATCGCGCCTAGTCTTCGTCCGTCATCGCAAAAAACGGTGACACGGACGTGCAAGTCCGACGAAACTGTTTAGGCGTACAAACGCCCAGCCATCCAACGGGCGTTTTTTGTGCTCGCTGCTTTATGGCGGCTGCGCGCAGGAGGTCTTCGGACCTGCTGGGTGTCCTAAACAGGCCCGGTCTTGCACACCTGCGCACGGTCGCCACCCTCATTCGCGTGCAAGCGAACGGTGGCGCTCCTTACTCATCTGTTTAGGAGTTTCATCATGTTCAAACCTACCCCCAATCCGCCGCACAACACCGAAATCGAACACCGTAAACTCCAGGCCGCCGCCGAGCGTGCCATGGATCATTACTTTCCGACTTCTGCTTCATCCTCACTTTTTGCCGTCTCTCCCTCTCAATCCACTGAAGCCTTGCTGGCCAACGCTTCTGAAACCTTTGCCTCACTCAACGCCCTGACCTCCAATCTGGCCTTTGAATTGGAAGGCTCGCAGCGCGGCGTGGTGCTGGCCATTCAACAGATGAGTGAGCTGGGGCAGTTGTTGGTGGATCAAGCACTGGAGCAGGTCGCTCCTTCTTCTGCAGGTTAAAACTTGATCGTTCCCAAAAAGGGACCTATCGTTCCCTTTTTGGGACTCTTCGATCACAGTCATGCAAACCTTGCCCCTTAGTACTGCGCTCTTCACCGTGACCCAGCAAAAAGTCTTGGGCTTGCTCTTTGGCAAGCCCGACCAAAGCTTCTTCACCAATGAAATCGCCCGCTGGGCAAAGGTGGGCAAGGGCAGCCTGACCCGCGAGCTGGAGCGTTTGCAGTTGGCAGGCATCCTGACGGTGACACGCCAGGGTAACCAAACCCACTACCAGGCCAATCCGCAGTGCCCCATTTATTCGGAGCTGTTGGCCATCGTGCGCAAGACCCTGAGCCTGGATGAGCCATTGCGCAACGCACTGGCTCCCTTTGCCGCGCAACTGAAGTGGGCATTTATTTACGGCTCTATCGCCAAGGGTGAGGCGCACTCATCCAGTGACATAGATCTGATGCTGATCGGCGAAAGCCTCAACTACAGTGAAGTCATGGAGCAGCTCATGCCGCTGGAAGAGCAACTGGGCCGCACCATCAACCCGACGCTCTATACCCCCGAAGACTGGATCGGCAAATGGAATGCCGGGAACAGTTTTGTGCAGCGGGTGGCGGAGCAGGACAAGATCAACCTGATTGGGGAAAACCCCTTGGAGTCCAAGGATGGACAGCAACGCGAATCTGGAGAACTTGCAACGTAGTGGTGGCTTGAAGGCGGAGCCTCCGGATCGAAAGGAATGTGACGGGTTGATGCGCTCAGCCCGGGATCGATTGAAGGACGCCAAAACTCCGCAATTATCGTTCGCCAGCCGTTTTGATCTGGCCTACAACGCCGCCCATGCAGTCGCCCTGACAGCCTTGCGCTTGCACGGCTATCGCTCGGACAAGCGCTATCTGGTGTTCCAATCCCTGGTTCATACTTCCGGAGCCAGCAAGGTCCAGGTGAGACTGTTTGCGCTATGCCACGAGCGCCGCAACCTGGCGGAATATGAAGGGTATATGGATGAGGATGAAGCTTTGCTCGGACATCTTGTTGAAAGCACGCAAGCTTTGGCAGGGAAAGTTGAAGAGGCGCTTGCGTTCCAATACCGGAATTAATCAACTCAGGAAGAGTATGGTCAAACAACCTATGAGAGGTTGGTATGAGGTAAAGTTTGTCAGGCGCCTGCCGATAAAGAAGGTGTTTTTTATCGTTGGGAAGGAGCTTGATTATGTGGTTTATAGATGGGTTCGTCAGAGACTTTGCAGCTCTTTATAATAAATCTGCTTTTACAGGTGCATTAATTTGGTGGGGGATCGTGCTGTCACTGACTGCCGCTGTGACTATGTATGACTCAAATTCCGGGCGCAGAAAACTCTGGGGTTTTCTCATTTCGACGATCGGTGCGGTAGGCATCCTGATGTACGTCGAATATATCAATATGAAAGTTCATCAAGACGTGCTGAAAGGAGTGATCACTAATTTTGTCGTGATGACATTGGGAGGGCTTGGAGCTGGCCTACTCGCGGTTGCGATCACCGAAGACGTGAGTAAATCAGAAGACATTAAGTTTCGAGATGGCTTATTTAACTTTTATGATTGCGCGTTTGTATTTGTCGGGCTTTCATCTTTGTCGATATTTTCATTCTGTTTAGTCTCTGAATTTCTGGGGCGAACAGTGGCAACAGAGCATGAGCTTTCTGGCATGTTGGTGACATCTCTCGGGGCATTAATCGGATGGGTGATAACAGCATGTCGTCACAAAATTATGCGATATGAAGCTTTGGCTGGAATACTGCTGTTCTTATTTTTTGTGTTTATTTTAATTATCTATGCGCAAGCGCTTTCAGGCGTGTGGGAGCTTGCCAGCATTTGGGTTTTTACGTTGATCGGTTTGATAGGTGCCGGACTGGCTGGCGCATTGAGACTGTTCGCTGCTTACAGTCGGGCCAAAATTATTCACCGCATCATATAGATGACGATTAATGAGCGGCCCAACGTTCCCTTTTTGGGACTATTGCCAGCACCACCGATCAAATTGTGCGAGCTGGCTTGCCTGCGATGCGGGCGACTCGGCGAGTCAGGCTCACCGCAGCGATGCCATCGCAGGCAAGCCAGCTCCCACATTTGATTTCTGTCGGTTCCAAACCAGCGTTTGCTGATGAACCATTACGCCAATCGTAACGATCCACCGCCCAGCTTGATTGATGCCCCCCCAATACCCTCCTAAGGTACAGCCCACGACAGCACATCCCGTGGAGCGACCATGACAACAACAACTTCCCCCGATTCGCGCTGGACGCGGCGGCGCGATGAGAAGCAGCGCCGGCTCGCACTGGTGCGATCCTTCGCCGATGGCGCCGTGCTCCCCAGCGACCGCATCGTCGAAGCCCTGGAAGCCCTGATCCTCCCCGGCGACCGTGTGGTG
The DNA here is from genome assembly GCF_013386825.1 of Pseudomonas sp. IPO3778. Taxonomy (GTDB): domain Bacteria; phylum Pseudomonadota; class Gammaproteobacteria; order Pseudomonadales; family Pseudomonadaceae; genus Aquipseudomonas. The sequence continues at coordinate 113,938 of NZ_JACARC010000034.1, read as the reverse complement.
CTGGAAGGCAACAACCAGAAGCAGGCGGATTTCCTCTCCCGCTCCCTGGCCAAGACCGACCCCGCCAAGCTTCACGATCTGCACATGATCATGCCCAGCGTCGGGCGCTCCGAGCACCTGGACCTGTTTGAAAAGGGCATCGCCCGCAAGCTGGATTTCTCCTTCGCCGGCACTCAATCCCTGCGCATCAGCCAGTTGCTGGAAGACGGCCTGCTGGAAATCGGCGCGATTCACACTTACATCGAACTCTACGCCCGACTGGTGGTGGACCTGATTCCCAACGTGGTCCTGTCCGCCGGTTTCATGGCCGACCGCGCCGGTAATATCTACACCGGCCCCAGCACGGAAGACACGCCCGCGCTGATCGAGCCGGCCGCTTTCAGCGACGGCATCGTCATCGTCCAGGTCAACCAGTTGGTGGATGACGTCACCGACCTGCCCCGCGTCGACATCCCCGCCAGTTGGGTCGACTTCGTGGTGGTCGCCGACAAGCCTTTCTACATCGAACCGCTGTTCACCCGCGACCCACGCCATATCAAGCCAGTGCATGTGTTGATGGCGATGATGGCGATCCGTGGAATCTACGAAAAACACAACGTTCAGTCCCTGAACCACGGCATCGGTTTCAACACCGCGGCCATTGAATTGATCCTGCCAACCTACGGTGAATCCCTGGGTCTTAAGGGCAAGATTTGCCGCAACTGGACCCTAAACCCACACCCAACCCTGATCCCCGCGATTGAAAGTGGCTGGGTGGAAAGCGTGCATTGCTTCGGCACCGAACTGGGCATGGAAAACTACATTGCCGCCCGGCCGGATGTGTTCTTCACCGGTCGCGATGGCTCGCTGCGTTCCAACCGGATGTTCTGCCAACTGGCTGGGCAATACGCGGTGGACCTGTTTATCGGGGCCACCTTGCAGGTCGATGGCGACGGGCATTCCTCCACGGTCACACGTGGCCGCCTTGCCGGTTTTGGCGGGGCGCCGAACATGGGCCACGACCCACGCGGTCGCCGCCACGGCACGCCGGCCTGGCTCGATATGCGCCACGACGATGCCCCGGAAGCCTTGCTCGAACGCGGCAAGAAGCTGGTGGTGCAAATGGTCGAGACCTTCCAGGAAGGCGGCAAACCGACCTTCGTCGAAACCCTCGACGCGGTAGAAGTTGCACGCAAAAGCGGCATGCCCCTGGCGCCGATCATGATCTACGGCGATGACGTCACCCACTTGCTCACCGAAGAAGGCATCGCCTACCTGTACAAGGCCCGCTCCCTCGAAGAGCGCCAGGCGATGATCGCTGCCGTCGCAGGCGTTACCGCCATCGGCATGCGTCACAACCCCAAAGACACCGCGCGCATGCGCCGCGAAGGGTTGATCGCGTTGCCCGAAGACCTCGGCATCCGCCGCACCGACGCCACCCGCGAGCTGCTCGCCGCCAAGAGCGTGGCCGATCTGGTGGCGTGGTCCGGTGGTTTGTACAACCCGCCCGCCAAGTTCAGGAGCTGGTAAATGCACGCACTCAAACTGCACGACCTGACCCTGGCCGAACGCCTGGCCGACATGGCCGTCGACGCCTTGATTGATGAAGCCGATCTGTCGCCAAAACCGGCGCTGGTGGACCGACGCGGCAACGGCGCCCATACCGATTTGCACCTCGGCTTGATGCACGCCTCGGCACTGTCGTTGTGGCCGGCGTTCAAGGAAATGGCCGAAGCGGCTATTGAGTTTGGCGACGTCGGTTTGCCCTTGCGTGAAGCCCTTGGGCGGATCGGTCGCGAAGGCGAAGAGGCGATGCTCGTCACCACCAGCGGCGTAAACACCCATCGCGGCGCGATTTGGGCACTTGGCTTATTAGTGGCCGCCGCCGCCCTGCAACCCGAGTCCAGCACCCCCGGCGCAGTGGCTTTGCGCGCGGCCCGCCTGGCGCTGCTCAACGATCGCTACGCGCCGCAGCCCCTGAGCCACGGCGCCCAAGTCGCACAACGTTATGGCGCTCGCGGTGCCCGTGAAGAAGCGCAACTGGGCTTCCCCTCGGTGCTGCAACGCGGCCTGCCACAACTGAAAAAAAGCCGCCTGCACCAACACGGCGAACAGAACGCGCGGCTCGATGCCTTACTGGCGATCATGACCGACCTGGCCGACACCTGTGTGCTCTATCGCGCCGGCCCCGAAGGCTTGCAGGCCATGCAGCAAGGTGCCCAAGCGGTGCTGGACGCCGGTGGCAGCGCAAGCCTCGCCGGCCGCCGCCAACTGCATGAGCTGGACCAGCAACTGCTGGCGCTGAATGCCTCCCCTGGTGGCGCCGCCGACCTGTTGGCCGCCTGCCTGTTTATCGACCGCCTCGACGGAGCGCTGTGATGGAAACCTTATCCTTTGAATTCCCCGCCGGGCCGCCCGCCAAGGGCCGTGCGCTGGTGGGTTGTGTCGGCTCCGGCGACCTGGAAGTGCTGCTGGAACCGGGCACTGCCGGCACCCTGACGATTCAGGTGCAAACCTCGGTGAACGGCGCGCAGCTACGTTGGCAGCACCTGTTTGAACGAATCTTCCAGGAGCAGACACCGCCCGCACTGAACATCGATATCCACGACTTCGGCGCCACTCCCGGCGTGGTGCGCTTGCGCCTGGAGCAGGGCTTCGAGGAGATCGGTCATGACTGACTTGCTGAACACCCACAGTTTCGTCGAACTTGGCGCCCGGCAGCGGGCCAAGGCCTTGCTCGATGCGGGCAGCTATCGCGAATTGATCGACCCGTTCCAGCGCGTCATGTCCCCCTGGCTGAGCCGCCAGGGCGTGGTGCCTCAGGCCGACGACGGCGTGGTGATCGCCAAGGGCAGCATCGACGGGTTGCCGGTGGTCATTGCGGCCATCGAAGGCAATTTCCAGGGCGGCAGCCTCGGTGAAGTCGGCGGCGCAAAGATGGCCGGCGCCCTGGAGCTGGCCGCTGAAGACAACCGCAACGGCATCCCGACCCGCGCCATCCTGCTGCTGGAAACCGGCGGCGTGCGCTTGCAGGAAGCCAACCTGGGCCTGGCAGCGATTGCCGATATTCACGCGGCAATTGTCGACCTGCGCCAGTACCAGCCGGTGATCGGTGTGGTGGCGGGCAGCGTGGGTTGTTTTGGTGGCATGTCCATCGCGGCCGGCCTGTGCAGTTACCTGCTGGTGACCCGCGAGGCGCGCCTGGGTCTGAACGGCCCGCAGGTGATCGAACAGGAAGCCGGGCTTGAGGAATACGACTCCCGCGACCGGCCCTTCATCTGGAGCCTGACCGGCGGCGAACAGCGCTTCAACAGTGGCTTGGCCGACCGGTATGTGGCTGACGACGTGGCGCAGATTCAGCAGCACGTCACTGAACTGCTGCACCAGGGCTTGCCGGAAAACCAGCGCAGCCGTCAGGTGGAACACTATCTGGAACGCTTGGCAGCACTGAACGCCGAACCGCAAATCGACCCGGCGACGGTTCGCGATCTGTATCAGGGAGAACGCTCATGAGAGGTTTGCAGTGGTTCAACGCGTTGAGCGGCGATGCAACGCCTGTGGGTGGTTTGCCGAACTCGCTGAAAGTCGCCGACGGTGTACTCGGTGATCAGCCCGTGCGCTTTATTGCCGTGGTCACCGATCCAGACAATCGCTTTCCTCGCGCTCGCAACGGTGAAGTCGGTTTACTCGAAGGCTGGGGCTTGGCCAAGGCGGTGGACGAAGCGATCAACACCGGCGACAAGCGTCCGCTGATCGCCATCGTCGATGTGCCGAGCCAGGCTTATGGCCGTCGCGAAGAAGCCTTGGGCATTCACCAGGCATTGGCCGCCGCCGCCGACAGCTACGCCCGTGCGCGCCTGGCCGGTCACCCGGTGATCGCGCTGCTGGTGGGCAAGGCGATGTCCGGCGCCTTCCTCGCCCACGGATACCAGGCCAATCGCCTGATTGCCCTGCGCGACCCGGGCGTGATGGTGCATGCCATGGGCAAGGCCTCGGCCGCGCGGGTGACCCTGCGCAGTGTCGAAGAGCTGGAAGCCCTGGCCGCCAGCGTGCCGCCGATGGCCTATGACATCGACAGTTATGCCAGCCTCGGTTTGCTCTGGGAGACCTTGTCGGTCAGCCAGATTGAGCAACCCAGCGCCGACGATGTGGTGCGCGTCAGTGATTGCCTGGTGCACGCGATCAAGGATGTGCAAGCGGGTGGCCGCGACCTGAGCGGTCGCCTGGGCGCCACCAACCGCGCCGCCTCCAGCCACGTGCGCCAACTGCTGCGGGAGCAATGGTGAACGCCCACGACTTGCTCTGGGGCATGACTCCGGCGCATGCGCCCGAGGATGCTCCGGCCTGGGTGCTGGAAGCGTTGGACGCCGGGCATCCGGTGGTGGTGCGGCGTGCCATTGCGCCGCCGGGCCAGGTGGCAGTGGGTGTGCGTGGGCGCTTGCGTGAGCAGCGGTTCGCCGCCGTGATGCCGATGTCGGCGGTGCAGCGGCGCGTGGTACCGGAAGCCCTGCGCGGCGTAATCTCGCCACGGGATTTGCCGGCGTTGGAGGCACTCGCGCAACTGCGGCCGGTGTTGGCGAACGAGCCGTGGGGCGTCACCGGCAGTGCCGGTTTCGAACTGGCCAGCGGCATTGAAGCGCTGCACGCCAAGAGTGACCTGGATTTGATTTTGCGCACGCCCGGGCGGCTTGATCGCGGCGATGCAGAGGACCTGCTGGCGATACTCGACACCGCGGTGTGCGCCGTGGACCTGCAACTGCAAACGCCTTTTGGCGCGGTCGCGTTGCGTGAGTGGGCGGGTGGTTCACGCCGCGTGCTGCTGAAAAATGCCAGCGGCGCGCAGTTAGTGACCGACCCGTGGCAGGCCGTGGCATGAGCAGCCTCCTGGCGTTTCCGGGGCAGGGCGCCCAGCGTGCGGGCATGCTCCAGCAACTGCCGCGTGCGGTGCTGGACGAAGCCAGTGCTGCCCTCAATGAGGATGTGCTTGCGCTGGATTCCGCCGAAGCGCTGGCCTCGACCCGTGCGGTGCAGCTCTGCCTGTTGATTGCCGGCGTCGCCAGTGCGCGCTTGCTGGAACACACCCCCGATTACGTCGCCGGGCTGTCCATCGGCGCCTACCCGGCTGCCGTGATTGCCGGGGCTTTGGACTTTGCCGACGCGCTTAAACTGGTCAGCCTGCGCGGCGAATTGATGCAACAGGCCTATCCCCACGGCTATGGCATGACCGCCCTTATCGGCCCAGACCTGTCCACCGTCGAAGCCTTGCTCGCCCAGGTCCATAGCCCGCAAACCCCGGTGTACTTGGCCAATATCAATGCCGACAACCAGACGGTCATCGCCGGCAGCGACGAGGCCATGACGGCAGTTGCCCATCTGGTTCGCGGCAACGGTGTCGCCAAGCGCCTGGCCGTCAGCGTGCCGTCCCATTGCGCGCTGCTGGAAAAACCCGCTGAGGCGCTGGCTCAAGCCTTCGCTGAAGTGACACTGAAAACGCCGGCCATCACCTATCTGAGCAGCACCCGCGCCCGGCCGATCCACAACACCGAGCACCTGCGCGACGACCTGGCCTTCAACATGTGCCGCATCGTCGACTGGCGCGGCACCGTGCAAAGCGCCTATGAGCGTGGCGTGCGCCTGCACCTCGAACTGCCCCCCGGCGCCGTGCTCACGGGCCTGGCGCGCCGGGTGTTCGAGCAAGGCACCGTCATCGCCTTCGAAGGCGCCCGCCTGGACACCTTGCAAGCCCTGCTGCGAGAGGAGGAGAACCGCCACCGATAAAGCACCACCCAAGGCTTTCGAAGCACAAAAACAACAATTTCGATGAAGCACTTTGAGGATAACCAGCATGATCATTTACGGTGTGGCGTTCCTGGCGTTCTGTACGCTGGTGGGACTGTTTGTGGGCGAGTTGCTCGGCAAGTGGATGGGCATTCCGGCCAACGTCGGTGGCGTGGGTATCGCCATGTTGTTGCTGATCGGCCTGGGCAGCTACTTGCAAAAGCGCGGCCTGTTTGTCGGCAAGTCTGAGCAAGGCCTGACGTTCTGGGCGGCAATCTATATTCCGATTGTGGTGGCTATGGCCGCTCAGCAAAACGTCTACGGCGCGATCAAGGGCGGGCCCATGGCGATTCTGGCGGGCACGCTGGCGGTGGTGCTGGGCTTTGCCTTGGTGCCGGTGCTGTCACGCATCGGCAACCGTGAGCCGGACGCCGTTGTTCCCACCAAAGAAGCCGGGTGATCGCCATGTACGAATCGATGATGAAAGTGATCACCGGCTACGGCTTGATCAGTGGTTTTGCGGTAATCGGCCTGACCATGTGGGTGTCCTACTGGATCTCCAATAACTTTACCAAAGGCCGTCTGCACGGCTCGGCCATCGCCATTTTGCTGGGGCTGGTGCTGTCCTATGTCGGCGGCGCGTTTACCGGGGGTTCCAAAGGGGTGGTGGATATTCCATTGCTGTCGGGTATCGGCCTGTTGGGCGGCGCGATGCTGCGGGACTTTGCGATTGTGGCCACGGCGTTTGGGGTGAGTGTCGATGAGCTCAAGCGCGCCGGCTATGTGGGTGTGCTGGCGCTGTTTGTCGGCGTGGGTTCATCGTTTATCGCCGGGGTCGGCGTGGCCATGGCGTTTGGTTATACCGATGCGGTGAGCCTGACCACCATCGGTGCGGGCGCGGTGACCTACATCGTGGGCCCGGTGACCGGTGCGGCGATTGGGGCGAGTTCCGAAGTGATGGCGCTGTCGATTGCCGCCGGGTTGATCAAGGCCATTCTGGTGATGGTGATGACGCCGTTCGTGGCACCGATGATCGGCCTGAACAACCCGCGCAGCGCGGTGATTTTCGGGGGGCTGATGGGCACCTCCAGCGGCGTGGCGGGCGGGTTGGCCGCCACGGATCCGAAGCTGGTGCCTTATGGTTGCCTGACCGCTGCGTTCTATACGGCGCTGGGCTGTTTGCTGGGGCCGTCGCTGTTGTTCCTGATCATGCGCGGGCTGGTGGGCTAGGCCCTGATTCATTGTGGTTCATGAGGGCCTCATCGCTGGCAAGCCAGCTCCCACATTTGACCGAGTACTCCCAGACAATTCGGTCAAATGTGGGAGCCGGGCTTGCCCGCGATAGCGGTCTCAAGCCTGGCGATTGGCATACATCCGGCACTCTGCCAACAGCGCGAGCAAATTCGGGTCGCGCTCCTTGGCTTTCAGAAACACCACGCCAATGTGCTGCTGCAAGCGGTAGCGCGGTTGCAGGGGAATCAGCTTTACCCGATTCTCATACACCGCCGCGATCCGCCCCGGCAGCAGCGCATACCCCACGCCCGAGCTGACCATGCTCAGCAGGGTGAAGATGTCGTTGACCTGCATCGCCACCTTCGGTGCGAACCCTGCCTGCTTGAACACGCGGTTGCCATCCTGGTGGGTGGCGAAGCCTTGGGTGAGGGTGATGAAGGTGGCGTCGCGTACGTCCGCCAGGTCGATTTCCTGCTCACGGTCGAAGGGTGAGTCCGCCGGGGTGGCGAGGAAGATATCGTCGGAAAACAGCGCGATCTGCTCGCAGTCCGGGTCGTTGGCGTGCTCGTCGAGGGAGATCAGGATCGCGTCGACTTCCATGTTCTTCAGCTTGTACAGCAAGTCGAAATTGGAGCCGAGGATCAGGTCGATGTTGAGTTCGCTGCGGCGAATCTTCAGCCCCATGATCAACTGCGGCACGGTCTTCACGGTCAACGAATACAGCGAGCCCAGCTTGAAACGCTCGGCGGAGAAACCGGCGGCCTCGCGGGTCACCCGCACGCTGTCGACCACCTCCTGCACCAGTTTCTGCGCACGCTCTTCCAGCACATAGGCGCTCTCCAGCGGGGTGAGGTTGCGCCCCTCGTGCTTGAACAATGGGCAGCGCAGGGCGTTTTCCAGGGAGTGGATCGCCCGGTGCACGCTGACGTTGCTGGTCTGCAACTCCGCCGCCGCCCGCGCCAGGTTGCCGGTGCGCATGAAGGCAAGGAAGATTTCCAGTTTCTTGAGGGTGAATTCTTCGTCGATCAGCATGAGGGTGACTCTTGTTCGAATGCCGTCGATTGTGCCCCTAAAACCAGTTCACTCCCAGCCATGCACTGCACAGGCCCAACACCACGCCGAGGATGATCAGCCAGATCGCATTGAGCCGCGTGTAATACACCACGCCGGCGCTGGCCAGGGTCAGCACCAGGCTGGTGGCGTTGTTTTCCAGGCTGTTCATCAGGATGTAGCTGGCGGCCAGGATCAGCCCGATCGAGATGGGTAACAGGCTGCCCTTGACCCGCTGCACCCACGGGGTCTTGGTGTGTTTTTCCAGCCAGCCGGCGCCCAGGTACGTCAGCACCGAGCAGGGCACCAGTTTGGCCAGCAACGCCACCAGAGCGCCAGGCAGCCCGGCGGCCTGTTGGCCGATAAACACCAGCAGCATGCCATTGGGCCCCGGCAGCGCCTGGGAGAGGGCGAAGAAGGCGACAAACTGTGCGTCGGTGAGCCAGTTCATGTCGGTCACCGAGTAGCGGTGAATATCGCTCACGGCAACCATGTTGCCGCCAATCGACATCAGCGACCACAGCGCACACTGGATCATCAGGTGGAAGAGAGCGCTCTGCATCAGCCGGCCACCTTCTGCTTGCCGACAAAACTCAACGCCAGGGAACTTGGGATGCAAATCAGCAAGACCATCCACAGCGGCAACACCAGCACCGCCATCAACACGAAGGTCAGGACGAACGCGCTGTAGTTGGCGAGCGTGCGCGGCATGGCCTTGAGCAGGCGCAAGGTGGTGCCCAGCATCAGCCCGGTGGCGATCGGCATCACGGCGCCGAAGATCTGCTGCACCACCTCATGGCTCCACCATTTGGCATAGGCGAAGCCGGCCAGCACGGTGATCAGCGAGGGGAACAGATACAAGCCGACCACGGTCACAACCGCACCCGGCAAGCCATGCAGGCGCCGGCCATAGATGATGCCGACGTTGGCGATATTCGGCCCGGGGAAGAATTGGCCGGTGGTCAGCAGCTCGTTGAAGCCTTGTTCGCTGACCCACTGCCGACGGTCAACCATCATCTGCCGCGCCCAGGGCATCACGCCGCCGAAGCCGAACAGGCCGACCATGGCGAAGTTGTAAAACAACTGCCACAGACTGGGGTGAGGCGGGGCAGGTTCGAGGTCGGGCATGGGGATTACCGATGGGTTCGGGAGCGGGGTGCTTTTATGTGGGAGCTGGCTTGCCTGCGATAGCGGTGTATCAGCACCCGATGTAGGGCTGACCCACCGCTATCGCAGGCAAGCCAGCTCCCACAGGATGAAGCGAATCATCTATCGGCGTGTGCATTTGGGCAAATGAAGAAAGGTTGTTACCTGATATTGGCCGGGTGACGTCAGAATGGACGGGGTGATAACGGTTATTCGAGGTGAGTGACACATGTATCACGGGGAACGATTCAACGCCTGGAGCCATTTGCTCGGGGCGGTAGCGGCCTTTATTGGCGCGGTATGGATGTTGGTGGTGGCCGGGATGGACGGCAGCCCCTGGAAGATTGTCAGCGTGGCGATCTACGGTTTCACGTTGTTGGTGCTGTACAGCGCGTCCACCGTTTACCACAGCGTGCGTGGGCGCAAGAAAGCGATCATGCAGAAGGTTGATCACTTTTCGATCTACCTGCTGATCGCCGGCAGCTACACGCCGTTTTGCCTGGTGACGCTGCGCGGGCCGTGGGGCTGGACGCTGTTCGGGATTGTGTGGGGGCTGGCGGTGATCGGCATCCTGCAGGAGATCAAGCCACGTTCCGAGGCGCGGATCCTGTCCATCGTGATTTATGCGGTGATGGGCTGGATCGTGCTGGTGGCGGTCAAGCCGCTGATCGCTGCGCTGGGCCCCACCGGGTTTGCCTGGCTGGCCTCGGGCGGGGTGCTGTACACCGTGGGCATCATTTTCTTTGCCCTGGAGGACCGCCTGCGTCACTCCCACGGGATCTGGCATTTGTTTGTGATCGGCGGCAGCCTGCTGCATTTTGTGGCGATCATGGGCTATGTACTCTGACAGTGTGGGAGCGGGCTTGCTCGCGAAGGCGGTGGGTCAGTTAATACATGTACCTGGCTGATCCACCGCCTTCGCGAGCAAGCCCGCTCCCACATTAGGCCTGTGTTATAGCCGGTCCAACTGCTCCTGGGCGCGGCTGCCGAAGATCTCCAGCAGGCTCGCGAGCATATGCGGCGGCGGTTCGTCAGCGCGGGTCAGGGCATACAAAGTGATCGGCAGCGGCGGCGCCAGCGGGCGAATGCAGGTGGTGGCCGGTGATGCACCCAGAGCGGTGAAGGGGTCGATCACCGCCAGCCCGGCGCCGGATTCGACCATGGCCCTGGCCAATGAATAGGTCTGCACCGCGATGCTGACCCGGGGCGGCGGGTCGACCGCTTCCAGGTAGCTGTCCAGCTTGGCCGATAACGGGTCGGCGCTGGAGAGTCCAATCAACGGCGCGCCCGCCAACGCCATCAGCGGCAGCGGTTTGCCCAGCTCGTTTTCCTTCCAGTAATCCTTGGGCGCCAGCGCTACCAGCACGCCGTGGGCCAACGGCTGGGCGCTCAGTGCCGGGTGGTCGGGCGGTTGCAGCGTCAGGGCCACGTCGACTTCACGCATCAGCAGGTTTTGCACCAGCTCGCGGCTGTGGGCGCTGGACAGCTCGCAGGCGATGTCCGGGTAGCGTTGGGTCCACTCGCGAATGGCCGGTGGCAGCAACGACAGGGCCAGCGCCGGCGTGGCGCCGATACGCAGGCGCTGGCCCGGCTCGCGGCGCAGGTTGTGTGCCAGGCGCCGCACGCCTTGAAGGCTTTCGGTCACTTTGTCGACCTCCCGCTCCAGCGCCAAGGCTTCCGGCGTCGGTTGCAGCTTGCCGCGGATGCGCAGGAACAGCGGGAAACCCAACTGCAACTCGGCGTGTTGCAGCACCTTGCTCACCGCCGGCTGCGAGACGTGCAGCAACTGGGCGGCGGCGCTGATGGAGCCGGTCTGGCGGATAGCCTGGAAGATTTCGATATGACGCAAGCGCATGGGCAGTCCATAACCTTTGTTTATGGGTGACCCATCTTTATTCATTGTCCCGCCGCTGTCACCTGCCCCTAACCTTCAACCCGGACAACACAGGGTTAAGGAACGGACATGGCTCAGCAGGTTTGCATCATCGGCGGTGGGGTTATCGGCTTGGCGAGTGCCTACGCCCTGGTGCGTGCCGGTATGGACGTGACCGTGGTCGAAGCCCGGGAAACCCTGGGCAGCGAGACCAGCTTCGCCAATGGCGGGCAGTTGTCCTACCGCTATGTCGCGCCCCTGGCCGACAAAGGCGTGCCGCTGCAAGCCATCGGCTGGATGCTGCGCGGTGACTCGCCGCTGAAGCTGCGCCCACGCATGGACCCGGCACAGTGGCGCTGGATGGCGTCATTCCTGGGCGCCTGCCGTGGCTCGGTGAACCAGCGCAATGCGGCCCATCTGCTGCGCCTGGCCTCCCTGAGCCAGAACACCCTGCAACGCTGGCGTGAAGAAGACCAACTAGGCGACTTCCACTGGCGGCGTAATGGCAAGCTGGTGACCTTTCGCACCCTCCACAGCTATGAGCGCGCACTGAATAAAGTCACCGACCCTTTGCAACAGCAAGTGCTCTCGGCGGCAGACTGTGAACGGCTGGAGCCGACCCTGGACGGCGGCCGCTTTTTTGGCGGCATCTACACGCCCAACGAAGAGGTGGGCGACTGTCATGCCTTCTGCCAACAGCTGGCGGCGCGCCTTGAGGCCTCGGGGCGCTGCACATTTCTGCTGGGGCGCAAGGTGACCGGGATCCATCACCATGGGGGCCGGGTGCATTCGATAGAGATGGGCAACGAGGCATTGTCTGTAGAGCACCTGGTACTGGCCGCCGGGCACCGCAGCCCCGAGCTGGCCTTGCCGGGTATGTCGTTGCCGTTGTATCCCCTCAAGGGCTACAGCCTGAGTGTGCCGATTGGCCCGCAGCATCAGGCGCCGAACATCAGCATCACCGACTACGACCGCAAGATCGTCTACGCCCGCATCGGTGAACAACTGCGGGTGGCGGCGATGGTGGACATCGTTGGCTTCGACACCCGGCTTGAACCCAAGCGCCTGGCGCTGATTAAACGCCAGGCCCTTGAGACTTTCCCCCTGGCCGGTGACTACCCGCATGCGGTCGAATGGGCCGGCATGCGCCCGGCCACACCCAGCGGCGTGCCGCTGATTGGTGCCAGCGCCTGCAGCAACTTATGGCTTAACCTCGGCCATGGTGCCCTCGGGTTCACCCTGGCCTGCGGCAGCGGCCAGGTGCTGGCCGAGTTGATTGGCCGGCACACCCCTTCCATTGATATGCAGGGCTTTGCGCCCCGCGCCGCTTGAGGATGCCTTGATGACCATCACCCGAATCAACAGCAACAATCGCCTGTCTGGCGCCGTGGTGTTTCAGGATTTGGTGTTCCTGTCCGGCCAGGTGCCGGGAGAAGGCCGGGATGTGACGACACAGACCCAGGAGGTGCTGGCCAAGATTGACGGGTTGCTGGCTGAAGCCGGCAGCGACAAAGATCATCTGCTGAACGCGACCATCTACCTGAACAATATCCAGGACGGTTTTGCGCCGATGAATGAAGTCTGGTCCGCCTGGCTATCGCCAGGTCAGGCGCCGACGCGTACCACGTTGCAGGCGCAACTGGCCCGGCCCGACGTATTGGTGGAGATCAGCGTCATCGCTGCCCGCCGCCCATAACTAAAACAAAAATGGAGACTAACCATGCAAAAACTGTGGCGAGGGGGCTTGTCCCCCGTTGGGCTGCGCAGCAGCCCCATACTCTTCCTGGCCCTGATATTGAGCGCTCAGACCCAGGCAACCGAAGCCCCCCTGGAAGGCACGCTGAGCAAGATCGCCAACGCCAAAAGCATCACCCTCGGCTACCGCGATGCCTCGGTACCGTTCTCCTACGTGGGTGACCACAGCGGAAAACCCATGGGCTACTCGGTAGACCTGGCCAACAAGATCGTCGAGCGCATCCAGCAGAAAACCGGGGTGCCGACGCTGAACGTGAAGTACAACCTGGTGACCTCCCAGACCCGGATTGCGCTGGTGCAAAACGGCACGGTGGACCTGGAATGCGGTTCCACCGGCGTGACCGCCGAGCGGCAGAAGCAGGTGGCGTTTTCCTACGGGTTTATCTACGTGAAGGGCCAGTTGCTGACCGCCAACGACAGCGGCATCAAAAGCTTCGCCGACCTTAAGGGCAAGAACGTGGTGACCACCGCCGGCACCACCAACGAACGGTTCCTGAAGAGCTACAACGTTGATCATAAATTGAACATGTCGGTGATCAGCGCCAAGGACCACGGCGAAGCCTTCCAGATGCTGCAGTCGGGCCGGGCGGCGGCGTTCTACATGGATGACGCGTTGCTTTATGGCGAGCGTGCCAAGGCCAAGGACCCGCACAAGTGGGTGGTGGTCGGGGAAGAACAGTCGCGGGAAATCTACAGCTGCATGGTGCGCAAGGATGACCCGCAGTTTCTAGCGGTGGTCAACGAAACCCTGGCGGGGCTTTACCGCTCGGGGGAGATCAACGGGATTTACCAGCGCTGGTTTGAACAGCCGATTCCGCCCAAGGGCTTGAACCTGGAGTTTCCGATGACCAGTGAGTTGAAGGCGATTATTGCCAGGCCGGTGAGTGACCCGGTGGAGTAAACCGATCTGGGTTGGTCACCCGACTAAAAGTGTGGGAGCTGGCTTGCCTGCGATAGCGGTGTATCAGCAACAGATGTAGGGCTGACCCACCGCTATCGCAGGCAAGCCAGCTCCCACATTTGATTGGGTTTGCAAAGCGAGTTTAGAAATCGCCCCACAATTGCTGGGCTACGGCCAGTGCCACCACCGGTGCTGTTTCGGTCCGCAGCACCCGTGGGCCCAATCGTGCGGAATGAAAGCCCGCACCTTGGGCCGTTTCGACTTCTGCGTCGGTCAAACCACCTTCCGGCCCGATCAGGAAGGCCAGGCTCCCAGGCTTGGCATGGCTCACCAGCGGCTCGGCCACCGGGTGCAGCACCAGCTTCAAATCCGCTTCGACCTGCTTCAACCAATCCGCCAGCAACAGCGGTGGATGAATCACCGGCACCCGCGAACGACCGCACTGCTCGCACGCGCTGATCGCCACCTGGCGCCAGTGCTGCAGGCGTTTGTCGGCGCGTTCGTCCTTGAGGCGCACTTCGCAGCGGTCGCTGAAGATCGGGGTGATTTCGTTCACGCCAAGCTCGGTGGCTTTCTGGATCGCCCAGTCCATTCGCTCGCCACGGGACAGGCCCTGGCCGAGGTGAATCTGCAACGGTGATTCGATCTGCCCGGCGAAGGTTTCGGTGACCTGCACCACCACGCGTTTTTTACCCACTTCCAGCAAGCTGGCGCGAAACTCATCGCCGGAGCCGTCGAACAGCTGCACGGCGTCGCCCTCGCTCATGCGCAATACGCGGCTGATGTAATGCGCCTGGGCTTCCGGCAACTCGTGGTCGCCAAGGCTCAGGGGGGCGTCGACAAAAAAGCGGGACAGTCTCATTTCTGTTCTCTGGAAATAGTGTGCAGGGCGGACGCGGAGCGTCCAGGGCTGCGTTCCCACGCGGAGCGTGGGAACGATCAGCGATCAATCAGCCCGGATCACGAAACCCCGGGTGGAAATCCTTCGGCACCGCCACGCTGACCTTGCTGTTGGTGGCGATGTCGATCCCTTCGCTGGCCACTTCCGCCAGGAAGTCGATCTGCTCCGGGGTGATCACGTACGGCGGCAGGAAGTACACCACGCTGCCCAATGGCCGCAGTAACGCGCCACGTTCCAGGGCATGTTCAAACACCTTCAGGCCGCGGCGTTCCTGCCAGGGGTAGGCGGTCTTGGTGGCCTTGTCCTGCACCATCTCGATGGCCAGTACCATGCCGGTCTGGCGCACTTCCGAGACGTGGGGGTGGTCCACCAGGTGCGCGGTGGCGGTCGCCATGCGCTGGGCCAGGGCCTTGTTGTTTTCGATGACGTTGTCTTCTTCGAAGATATCCAGGGTCGCCAGGGCCGCCGCACACGCCAGCGGGTTGCCGGTGTAGCTGTGGGAGTGCAGGAACGCGCGCAGGGTCGGGTAGTCGTCGTAGAAGGCGTCGTACACGTCGTCGGTGGTGACCACGGCGGCGAGCGGCAGGTAGCCGCCGGTCAGGGCCTTGGACAGGCACAGGAAGTCCGGGCGGATGCCGGCCTGTTCACAGGCGAACATCGTGCCGGTGCGGCCGAAGCCCACGGCGATTTCATCGTGGATCAGGTGCACGCCATAGCGGTCGCAGGCCTCGCGCAGCAGCTTGAGGTACACCGGGTGGTACATGCGCATGCCGCCGGCGCCCTGGATCAGCGGTTCGACGATCACGGCAGCAACGGTGTCGTGGTGCTCGGCGAGGGTCTGTTCCATGGCCATGAACATGTTCCGGGAGTGTTCTTCCCAGCTCATGCCGTCGGGGCGCAGGTAGCAGTCCGGGCTCGGCACCTTGAGGGTGTCCAGCAGCAGTGCCTTGTAGGTTTCCGTGAACAGCGGCACATCGCCCACCGACATCGCGGCGATGGTTTCGCCGTGGTAGCTGTTGGTCAGGGTGACAAAGCGCTTCTTGTTCGGCAGGCCACGGTTGAGCCAATAGTGAAAGCTCATCTTCAGCGCGACTTCGATGCACGACGAACCGTTGTCGGCGTAGAAGCAGCGGGTCAGGCCTTCGGGCGTCATCTTCACCAGGCGTTCGGACAGCTCGATCACCGGCTGGTGGCTGAAACCGGCGAGGATCACGTGCTCCAGCTGATCCACCTGATCCTTGATGCGCTGGTTGATGCGCGGGTTGGCGTGGCCAAACACGTTGACCCACCAGGAACTGACGGCGTCGAGGTAGCGTTTGCCTTCGAAGTCTTCCAGCCAGACGCCTTCACCGCGCTTGATCGGGATCAGCGGCAGTTGCTGGTGGTCTTTCATCTGGGTGCAGGGATGCCACAGCACCGCAAGGTCGCGTTGCATCCACTGATTATTCAAACCCATGTTCATTCTCCTCGAAGCGGCTCGCGGCAGGCGCGGGCGAAACAATCGCGCAAGCCTATGCAATGCCGGCCTGTGTCACAACCCATTGCGAGTTTGAAGCGTAAATTGGTGGTAAACACAGGACAGTCCGTCACGTTTCTTCTGGATAGTCCTTAATCTCTTGTTAACTTACTCTGCATACGCTCTTGATCGTATTTCTCGATATTTCAAAGCGAAATTTTCGGCTTTAATTCGATAGGTAAACCGATAGTCTTGGGCGCAGCTCTTACGGGATTTGGGACATGCAACTACGTAATTCATCGGCCCGTTACGGTTGGGTCAGTATTGTTTTGCACTGGGGCGTGGCCCTGGTGGTGTTCGGTCTGTTCGCGTTGGGCCTGTGGATGGTCGGTCTCGACTACTACAGCACCTGGCGCAAAGACGCCCCGGACCTGCACAAAAGCATCGGCATCACGCTCTTCGCCATCATGCTTGTGCGTATTGTCTGGCGTTTGCTCAGCCCGCCGCCGCCACCGCTTGCCAGCTATAGCCGCATGACGCGTCTGGGGGCTGCGTTTGGCCACGCATTCCTGTATCTCGGGCTGTTTGCCGTGATGATTGCCGGTTACCTGATTTCCACCGCAGACGGTGTCGGGATCCCGGTATTTGGCCTGTTTGAGATTCCTGCACTGGTTTCCGGGCTACCGGACCAGGCAGACACCGCAGGCGTGGTGCACTTGTACCTCGCCTGGGTATTGGTGGTGTTCTCCGGCCTCCACGGTGTGGCTGCGTTGAAACACCATTTCATTGATCGTGATGTGACCCTGGTTCGTATGCTGGGGCGCAAAGCCTGATGTTCAACCTCGACTCACAAGGAATAGAAAGCATGTTGAAAAAGACTCTCGCCGCTCTGGCCATCGGTTCTGCCCTGCTGACTGCCGGTCAGGCGATGGCCGCTGACTACGTTGTCGACAAGGAAGGCCAGCACGCCTTCGTTGACTTCAAGATCAGCCACTTGGGCTACAGCTTCATCACCGGTACCTTCAAGGACCTGGACGGCAAGTTCAGCTTCGACGCCGCCAAGCCTGAAGACAGCAAGATTGAATTCAACGTCCGCACCGCCAGCGTGTTCACCAACCACGCCGAACGTGACAAGCACATCGCCAGCAAAGACTTCCTGGACGTTGGCAAGTTTGCCGATGCCAAGTTCGTCTCCACCAGTGTTAAAACCACCGGTAAAGACGCTGCGGGCCACGTCACCGCTGACGTGACTGGCGACCTGACCCTGCACGGTGTGACCAAGCCGATTGTCGTCAAGGCCACCTTCCTGGGTGAAGGCAAGGACCCATGGGGCGGCTACCGTGCCGGCTTTGAAGGCACCGCCACCTTCAACCGCCAGGACTTCGGCAAGCAGATGGACCTGGGCCCGGCGTCCAACACTGTTGAGCTGTACGTGTCGTTTGAAGGTGTGAAAGCGAAGTAATTTTCGCCGGCCACACAAAAATGCCCCGGATCTCGCGATCCGGGGCATTTTTTATGAAGCGCTGAAAATCAGCGGTTGCGGGTCAGCAACGCCGGCTTTTCACCACGTGGACGGCCTGGCAGTTGATCCAACTGCTCAGGTGTCAGCGTGCGATCACTTTTCGACTCTTTGTGGATGATCTTCGGTGCCGGGCCGCCGCGCGGGTTTTGCACCGCAGGCTCAGACAAACGAGGTTGATCATCACGGGCCGGGCGACGGTTGCGCGACTCTTCGCGACGGGCCTGGCCGTCACGGGGTGCGCCATTACGCGGGCCGCTGCGCTTGGCCGGCGGGGTGCCGGTGGTGGCGCCGTTGCTGCTGCGCGGACCGTTCTGGCGACCTTGTGGCTGGCCGCCGGTGCGTGGCGCAGAACCTGCGCCTGCACCAGCGCCCTGGGCTGGAGCGCCCGGACGACGACCACGACCCTGGGCCGGCTTGGCCTGGGGCACGTAGTCAACGCGGTTGCCGAAGTTGTCCACGTCGTCGTCCAGGAACTCGTCCGGAGCACGGTCAGCGGAAGCGCGTGGCGGCTGGCTCGGCTGGCGCTGTTCGCGGGCCGGGGTGCCTTCACGGGGCTTTTGCTCACGGGCCGGGCGTTCACCACGGCCATTGGTCGCAGCCTTGTCCTTGCCGCCCTTGTCTTTGCCCTTGTCTTTACGACCGCCACCACCGCCGCCGCCGTTCGGGCCATCGCCCTTCGGACCGCGTGGGTTGTTGCGCGGGTTACGCACGTCCGGACGTTCGCGCACTTCAGGCTTCTCAGCCTCAACGGCGCTGGAATCGAAGCCCATCAGGTCGCCGTCGGCGATTTTCTGCTTGGTCATGCGCTCGATGCTTTTCAGCAGCTTTTCTTCGTCGGGAGCGACCAGGGAAATGGCCTCGCCCGAACGACCGGCCCGGCCAGTACGGCCGATACGGTGCACGTAGTCTTCGTCGACGTTTGGCAGCTCGAAGTTGACCACGTGTGGCAACTGGTCGATGTCCAGGCCGCGAGCGGCGATGTCGGTGGCCACCAGGATGCGCACTTCACCGGCCTTGAAGTCGGCCAGGGCTTTGGTGCGGGCGTTCTGGCTCTTGTTGCCGTGGATGGCGACGGCGGTGAGGCCGTGCTTGTCCAGGTACTCGGCCAGGCGGTTGGCGCCGTGCTTGGTGCGGGTGAACACCAGTACCTGTTCCCACGCGCCGGCGGTGATCAGGTGGGCCAGCAGGGAACGCTTGTGGCTGGCGGGCAGGCGGAACACGCGCTGCTCGATACGCTCGACCGTGGTGTTCGGCGGCGTGACTTCAATGCGCTCGGGGTTGTGCAACAACTTGCCCGCCAAAGCGGTGATGTCGTTGGAGAACGTGGCCGAGAACAGCAGGTTCTGGCGTTTGGCCGGCAGGCGCGCGAGGACCTTTTTCACGTCATGGACAAAGCCCATGTCGAGCATGCGGTCGGCTTCGTCCAGCACGAGGATTTCCACGTGGGACAAATCGACGCTGCCTTGGCCACACAGGTCGAGCAAGCGACCCGGGCACGCAACCAGCACGTCAACACCGCGGGACATGGCCTGAACCTGAGGGTTCATGCCGACGCCGCCGAAGATGCAGGCGCTGACGAACTTCAAGTCGCGGGCATACAGCTTGAAGCTGTCGTGCACTTGGGCGGCGAGTTCCCGGGTAGGGGTCAGGACCAGTACGCGCGGTTGGCGCGGGCCGTGACGCTGGGATTTGTCCGGATGACCGTTGGGGAACAACCGCTCCAGGATCGGAAGGGCGAAACCGCCGGTTTTACCAGTACCTGTCTGAGCCGCAACCATCAGGTCGCGGCCTTGCAACACGGCGGGAATGGCCCGCTGTTGCACCGGAGTAGGCTCGGTATAGCCCGCTGCCTCGATGGCGCGGACTAAAGCCTCGGAGAGACCGAGGGAAGCAAAGGACATGAGTAATCCTGTTTTAGTTAGGGCTTGGCCCAGAGGGATAGTCTTGCCTGGCGTGAATGGCGTTTAGATGAACGCAATCCCGTCCGGTCCTGCTGGGGCTGGCGGGCACTCAGACGGCTCGCGCGGGCTTGAAAGCTGCGCTGTAGCGGGGTCGGGTGCCTTTTGCAAGACCGAAGCGTCCGGGCGTAAGCCTGGCGGAAAGGCCGGAGTATAACAGAGCAATCACTCTGCGCTGCTTTCCTGCTGCTCAACGGTGTGTGCCGGCAAGGCCGAGGCGCTGGTTTGAGGGCTGCTGCCGGCATATTTGGCGCTCAAGGCCGTGTAGGCGGGCTCTTGCTTGAAACGTTTGAGTTCGGCGGCAAAGCGCTGCACCAGCAAATCCATACCGGCCCCGCGACGTACTGCGAGGAATTGCGGCTGGCGGCTGATCACCGTGGGCGCCTGGGTGATCTGGTCTGTAAGCCCCAGCGCCTTGAGGACGTGCTGGCCCACCCGGCGATCGGTGATCACCAGGTCGACCCGCCCAAGGGCCAGTTTGCCGAAGTTGGCCTCATGGCTGGCGGCCGGCTCCTGCTTGAACAGGGTCGAATCGCTGAACTCGGCGCCGTAGAGATAGCCCGGCGAGGTGCCGATGGTCAGGCCGCGCAGGTCGTCAAAGGTCTGGAATGGATGCGGGCGGTCATTGGCGTAGAACAGCACGAACTCCACCTCGGACAGGGGTTCGCTGGGGTACAGCAGCACATTGTCTCGTTCGTTGCTGTGGAAGATATCCAGCGCGCCGTCGGCCTGGCCCTGGTCGAGCATCGCCAGGCAACGCTTCCAGGGCAGGAATTGCCATTGCACGTCGATGCCCAGGCGCTGGAACACGATCACCGTGGTCTCGTAGTCGAGCCCGCGCATGGTGCCTTTGTCGTCGTAGACGTAAGGCGCCCAGGGTTCGGTGACAATGCGCAGTTTCTCGCCTTGGGCGCCGAGGCTCAGGCAAGCGAAAAAGACAGCAGTCAACAACCGGAAAGTGACAGGCATGCCCTGAGATTACGATTGTCTTGAGCTAAAGAGAAGCTCTGGCACAGCGATCTTCGGGCACCCTTGGCGTTGTTCCTGATTCTGCCGGGCCGTGTCCCGCGAAACCGGGCCATGCCTATATCCAGCGATCACTGGAACGACAAAGGCCCTCGATATGAGGGCCCTGGCACTTCGGAGCAGACCTTAGCGTGGCAGCTTCAGGTTGTTCCAGACAGCGAGGCTTGGCTCAGCCTGGTTCAGGGTATAGAAGTGCAACCCTGGGGCGCCACCTTGCAGCAATTGTTCACACATTTCGCTGATGACCTGTTCGCCGAACGCCTGGATGCTTTTGACGTCGTCGCCATAGGCTTCCAGTTGTTTGCGAATCCAGCGTGGGATTTCCGCGCCGCAGGCGTCAGAGAAACGCGCCAGTTTGCTGTAGTTGGTGATCGGCATGATGCCCGGCACGATCGGGATGTTCACACCCATCGCCTGCACACGCTCGACGAAGTAAAAGTAGCTTTCGGCGTTGAAGAAGTACTGGGTGATCGCGCTGTTGGCGCCGGCGTTGGCCTTGCGCACGAAGTTCTGCAGATCGTCTTCGAAATTGCGGGCCTGGGGGTGCATCTCCGGGTATGCCGCCACTTCGATATGGAAGTGATCACCGGTTTCTTCACGGATGAAGCTCACCAGGTCATTGGCGTAGCGCAGCTCACCGCTGGCCATGCCCATGCCGGACGGCAGGTCACCGCGCAGGGCGACGATGCGCTTGATGCCGGCTTGCTTGTATTGGGTCAGCAGGCTGCGCAGGTCGGCCTTGCTGTCGCCCACGCACGACAAATGCGGAGCCGCAGGTACTTTGACTTCGCTTTCCAGCTGCAACACGGTGTTGATCGTGCGATCGCGGGTGGAGCCACCGGCACCGTAGGTGCAGGAGAAGAAATCGGGGTGGTAGCTGGCCAACTGCTTGGCTGTCGCCATCAGTTTTTCATGCCCAGCATCGGTCTTGGTTGGGAAGAACTCGAAGCTGTAGCGACGGTCTTGGGACATGGTCATACCTATGGAAACTCATAAAGCCAGAAGGTGTACACCGTCAATGTGGGAGCGGGCTTGCTCGCGAAGGCGGTATGTCAGTAGTAGATAAGTCGACTGACACACCGCCTTCGCGAGCAAGCCCGCTCCCACAAAAGCCCACCCCCACAGGGGGAGCAGGCAGCAGGCAAATCAGTAGCGGTAAGCGTGCGGCTTGAACGGACCTTCAACGCCCACACCGATGTAGTCGGCCTGGGTCTTGGTCAGTTGAGTCACCACGCCGCCGAAGCCGCGGACCATTTCCAGGGCCACTTCTTCGTCGAGTTTCTTCGGCAGTACTTCCACGGTCAGGCGCTCGGCTTTCTGGGCCGGCGACAGGTCGGCGTATTTCTGGCCGAACAGGAAGATCTGGGCCAGTACCTGGTTGGCGAACGAGCCATCCATGATGCGGCTTGGGTGGCCGGTGGCGTTGCCCAGGTTGACCAGGCGGCCTTCAGCCAGCAGGATCAGGTAGTCGTCGTTCTGCGGGTCGAAATCACCTGCGCCGGTACGGTGAACCTTGTGCACCTGTGGCTTCACTTCTTCCCATGCCCAGTTCTTGCGCATGAAAGCGGTGTCGATTTCGTTGTCGAAGTGACCGATGTTGCACACCACGGCGCGCTTTTTCAGGGCCTTGAGCATGTTCGAGTCGCACACGTTCACGTTACCGGTGGTGGTCACGATCAGGTCGATCTTGCCCAGCAAGGCTTTGTCGATGCTCGCTTCGGTGCCGTCATTGACGCCATCGATGAACGGCGAAACCACTTCGAAGCCGTCCATGCAGGCTTGCATGGCGCAGATCGGGTCCACTTCGGACACTTTAACGATCATGCCTTCCTGGCGCAGGGACTGGGACGAACCCTTGCCCACGTCACCGTAGCCGATCACCAGCGCTTGCTTGCCGGACAACAGGTGGTCGGTGCCGCGCTTGATCGCATCGTTCAGGCTGTGACGGCAGCCGTACTTGTTGTCGTTCTTGCTCTTGGTCACCGAGTCATTGACGTTGATGGCCGGGATTTTCAGCTCGCCCTTGGCCAGCATGTCCAGCAGGCGGTGAACGCCCGTGGTGGTTTCTTCGGTCACACCGTGGACGCGGTCCAGGATAGCCGGGTATTTCTTGTGCAGCAGCTCGGTCAGGTCGCCGCCGTCGTCGAGGATCATGTTGGCGTCCCATGGCTTGCCATCTTTCAGGATGGTTTGCTCCAGGCACCACTCGTACTCTTCTTCGGTCTCGCCTTTCCAGGCGAACACGGCGATGCCGGCAGCAGCGATAGCGGCAGCAGCCTGGTCTTGAGTCGAGAAAATGTTGCAGGACGACCAACGTACTTCGGCACCCAGGGCAACCAGGGTTTCGATCAGCACGGCAGTCTGAATGGTCATGTGGATGCAGCCGAGGATCTTCGCGCCTTTGAGCGGCTGCTCAGAGGCGTACTTGCGGCGCAGACCCATCAGGGCTGGCATTTCGGATTCGGCGATAAAGGTTTCGCGACGGCCCCAGGCAGCGAGGGACATGTCGGCGACTTTGTAGTCGGTAAAACCTGCAGGCGTGATTACAGCGCTCATGAAGAGCCTCCATTCGTAGTGTGCGAATGGGCGCCGTTGTGCGTTTAGTATCCAGCTGGCTAACCAGGCCGGACAACGCCCCATCCGAGCCTGACAGGTCGAGCCTGCTGCAGCGCCCCTCGGACAGGTGGCGGGAGAACGGTATCAATCGAAGATGACCGTTTTGAAGCGGAGGCGATTATAGCCGTCTGCGCCTGACTTCTAAAGCCTTTCTGTCGGCGGCATGAAGATCGCTCATGGGGCTGATAGGCAATGGCTCATAGAGCTTGGGCCCGGCGTCTGCCATGATGTTGCCCATCATTTCGCAACACGCTTTGGAGTGAACATGAACTTCCACACCCGCAAATGGGTAAAACCCGAAGACCTCAACCCCAATGGCACCCTGTTCGGTGGCAGCCTGCTGCGCTGGATCGACGAAGAAGCGGCCATCTACGCGATTGTCCAGTTGGGCAACCAGCGGGTGGTGACCAAGTACATCTCTGAAATCAACTTTGTCAGCGCCTCGCGCCAGGGCGACATCATCGAGCTGGGCATCACCGCCACCGAGTTTGGCCGCACCTCAATCACCCTGACCTGCGAAGTGCGCAACAAGATCACCCGCAAGAGCATTCTGACCGTGGAAAAAATGGTCTTCGTCAACCTGGGTGAAGACGGTTTGCCGGCGCCCCATGGCCGCACCGAGATCAAATACGTGAAGGACCAGTTTCAGGAAGACGGCATCAGCGAATAACCCGGCAATGGGGTGATTCTTTACTGGATCATTCCGGACGGATCATTCCCGGGCTCTCTCGTCACTCAGGACTACATCCTGTAGAGAGAACCCGCGTATGCAATTACCTAAATCCTTACCGAGCCACGTTACCGAGGCTCCATCCTTCAAGCGCCCCGAGACTGCTGCGGCGTCCGCTCAAACCGCAAAAACGACGCTGGTAGAGAATGCGGGTGAGCACAAGCTGACCCTCGCGCGTACCGGCGACGGGCAGGTGCAGGTAGGGTTGTCACCCGCGCCGGTCAAGCACCTGGTGCTCAGTGGTGGCGGTGCCAAGGGCATCGCTTTCCCGGGCGTCATACAGGCGCTTGAAGAAAAGAATGCCTTGGCGGGCATCAAGGTCATTTCTGGTTCGTCTGCGGGTGCGATCTCCGCCGCCGTGCTGGCCAGTGGCATGGACGCCAAGGCCTTCGAAACGCTGTCCAATAACCTTGAACTCCCCGAACTGCTGAACAGCAAAAACCCGCTGGTGGCGTGGCTGCAAAATGCCAGTTCCAAGCTGGGTAAACTCGCTGGGCGCTTGCCCGGCGCTGCTGGCAATATTGCCCGACTGCTGTTCACGATGCTGCCGCGCCTGCAAGCCGAAGCGCTGCCGCTTGAGGAGTTGGTGCGCAACGAGTCGCGCCGGTCGATTCTTGCGCACATCGCTAACACGCCCCGGCAAACCCGGCCCGCCGAGGTCATGAAAATCGCCGACAAACTCAGTGCCGGTGGCGCGCCAACCTTTGGTGATCTGGCGGTATTGAGCCGGCACATTCCGGCGATCAAGCAACTGAACATCACCGGCACCGGCATGTTTGACGGGCGACCGCAGTTGGTTGTGTTCAACGCCAGCCTGACGCCGGACATGGACATCGCCCGGGCGGCGCATATTTCCGGTTCGTTGCCGGTGCTGTTCAAGAGCCCGACCGAGCAAGGCCACGGTTTCCAGGCGTTGGCCGAAGAAACCGCGTTCAAGGATGGCGGCCTGCTCCTCAATACGCCGGCTTCGGGGGCGGTTGATCGTGAGTTTGCGCAGAGCCCCTTGAGCAAGACCGAGTCGCTGGTCATCGACTTCGAGCTCGAGGCTCCCGGCAAGCCCAAGGATCGTGGCGGCATGGGTGATAGCGTGGCCGACGCCGTTACCGGCACGCCTTACTCGGCTGCCGAGGCGTATCAAAACACCCGACTCAAAGACGTCGCAGACCAGACGGTGACGTTGCCCCTGAACACCGACAAAGGTGATTTTCGCGGCATGCTCAACGGCACGGTAAATTTCACCATGACGGCCGAGCAGAAGAAAAACCTGCAGGTGCTGGCTCGCAAGGCGGTCGAGACCCACATGGAAAGCCGTGCCGCCGCGCGTGAGCAGCATTCATTCGGCTCATTGGACGACGCCGTGCTGGCCATGGACGATGAGATGTTTGCCAGCGCCCAGGCAGGCCTGGAAAAGGACAAGGCCGCCGCTGATGTGCTGCTGTTTCGAAAGAGCGCGATAGAGGTTCTGCACACCCTGGATAACGCGATCAGCGAGGCCAATCAGGCAAGCGACACGTTGACGATCACGCCGAAGATCGCGTCTGCCTTGCGTAACCTGGATGCACTTGCCCGCCGGCCCGAGCATGTCGAATGGCTGGGGCGGCAACTGAACACGGCGGGGAATCCCAATTTCCAACAACTTCTGCAGGTGATGGCCAAGCCATCGGCTGATGCAAGCCCGATGTCCAGCGTCATGTCCAGCGCCGTTGCCGAGATGAAACGGCGCGATATCGCGGTGATTGCCGGCAACTTTACGCGGGAGGTGATTTACCCGTCGCTGTTCCGCCCGGGCCAGCCGGATGCCAACGTCGCCTTGTTGCGGCAAGCCGAATATGACCTCTCACAGGTCACCACCCCGGCCGAGTTCAATCGGGTGCTCGATACCATCATCAATCGCTATCAGGCACGAAATAAACCGTGGAAGAAGGCGTTCAGCTCTACCACCATCCAAATGGCCAAGGCGTGGCGCCTGCCCGTTAAGTGATCCGCCACTGAACAGCCCTGAACGCCGCGTGTCGTAGCTACAGGCACACAACGGAGTCAGGAACGCCATGGCCACTGAAAAAGACGGCAAGACCCCCAACCTGTCGGATGAAGAGCAGCATGACGTCGATAAGAACCAGCCGCCTCGCGCGGCGGTTCTGCATGAAATCATCCGTACCCAGGGCGATCAGGAGCTGGAGCGCACCGTGGCAGCGCTGTGGTGGTCGGCGCTGGCCGCCGGCCTGACCATGGGCCTGTCGCTGATGGGCATGGGCTTGCTCAATTCACGGCTGCCGGACGGTGAAGGGTTCAAGGTGATTGCCAGTTTTGGTTACTGCGCGGGCTTTCTGGCGGTGATCCTGGCACGCCAGCAACTGTTCACTGAAAACACCCTGACAGCGGTGTTGCCGGTGATGAGCAAACCCACGCTGAATAATGCCGGCCGGCTGCTGCGCTTATGGACGGTGGTGCTGGTGGGCAACCTGTGCGGCACCTTGCTGGTGGCGTACGTGATGCTGCACCTGCCGATCTTCGACACCAAGACCGACCTGGCCTTCCTGGAAATCGGCCGCAAGGTCATGGAGAACGACACCTCCCAGATGTTCGCCAAGGGCATTGTGTCCGGCTGGATGATCGCCACCATGGTCTGGATGATCCCGTCCATGGAAAGCGCCAAGATCTGGATCATCATCCTGATCACCTACCTGATGGCGCTGGGAGACTTCACCCACATCGTGGTGGGTTCGGCGGAAGTGTCGTACCTGGTGTTTGCCGGCGAACTGCCGTGGAAGGACTTCTGGCTGGTATTTGCCGGGCCGACGTTGGCGGGCAATATCATCGGCGGCAGCTTTATCTTTGCGCTGATCAGCCACGCGCAGATTCGCAGCGAAAGCAGCTTGCCGGGAAACGCCGCTGCGGACCCGAGGCATCCGCAGCGGATCAACAAGGATCAGTGAGTGTCCGGCGTCGCGGCAGGCGCCGGCTCATCCTTGGTCACATGCTTGACCAGCTTGCCGATGCTCAAGCCCTGCAACAGGATGGACGACAGCACCACGATGTAGGTGATGCTCAGCAGCAAGTCACGCTCCGGGCCCAGCGGCAGGGCCAGGGCCAATGCCACGGACACACCGCCGCGCAAACCGCCCCAGGTCAGGATGCGAATGGTGCCGCGTGGCACCGTGCGCCAGCGCCGCAGCAGCAGGATCGCCGGGGCGACCGTCAGCAGGCGTGACAACAGGATCGCCACCGCCAGCAAGCTTGCCGCCAGCACGTGCAGCCAGTTGAACGGCAACAGCAGAAGCTCCATGCCGATCAGCGCAAACAGCAGCGCGTTGAGCATGTCATCGAGCAGCTCCCAGAAGCCGTCGAGGTAGCGCCGGGTCATGTCGTTCATCGCCAGCTTGCGGCCCAGGTTGCCGATGATCAGCCCGGCGACCACCATCGCAATCGGTGCCGACACATGCAGTTCGGTGGCCATCGCCGAACCGCCGATCACCAGAGCGAGGGTCAGCATCACTTCGATCTGGTACTGCTCGATGCTCTTGATCATCAGGTACACGATGTAGCCGATCAGCCCGCCGAACACCACGCCGCCAATCGCCTCATGGGCGAACAGCATGGCCGTGGCGCCCACCGTGGGCGTCTCGCCCAGTTGCGCGATGCCCAGCAACACGGTGAACACCACTACCGCCGTGCCGTCGTTGAACAGGGATTCGCCGACGATGGTGGTTTTCAGCGGCTTGGACGCGTTGGCGGTCCGCAGCACACCGAGTACGGCAATCGGGTCGGTGGGGGAAATCAGCGCACCAAACAGCAGGCAGTACAGGAAGCTCACGTGCCAGCCGAACAGGGCAAAGATGTAGAACGCCAGGCTGCCGATCACCACGGTGGCGATCAATACGCCGAACGTGGCGAGCAGGCCGATGGGCCAGCGGTAGCTGCGCAGGTCGCTCAGGTTGACGTGCAAGGCGCCGGCGAACAGCAGGAACGAGAGCATCCAGTTCATCAGCAGGTCGCCGAAGTCGATCTGGCCGATCAACTGCTGGACGCGTTCTTCGAGGCCGGGGTAGCCGATAAAGCTCAAGCCTTGCAGCAGCAAGGAAAACATCAGCGCCGTCACCATCACACCGATGGTGGGTGGCAGGCCGATGAAGCGGTAATTCACATACGTGAGCAGGGTGGTCAGGCAAATAAACGCAGCGACAAGTTCAAGCATCCGGGGTCCTTGGACAGAGGGGGGAGTGAAGATCAAATGTGGGAGCTGTCGAGCTTTAGCGAGGCTGCGATGGCATCACCTCGGTGTGCTTGCAAGACCGCAGCGCCGGCATCGCAGCCTCGCTAAAGCTCGACAGCTCCCACACGGAACACATTTATCAGTTGGGTACGTTGACCGCAGTTGTACTGCGACGTTGCAGGTAGATGAAGAAAAGTGCCGCCAATACCGTCAGGCAGCCCAGCAATGCGCCGGTCCAGGGCAGGTCCGACAGGTCGGCACCGCTGGCCACCACCAGCCCGCCGATCCAGGCGCCGGCGGCATTGCCCAGGTTGAAGGCGCTCTGGTTCAGGGTTGAGCCGAGGTTCGGTGCTTCATGGGCCTGGTCGATGATCAAGAGTTGCAGGATGGGGCACAGGGCAAAGGCGAACACGCCCCACAGCAGCAAGGTGATCGCGGCCGGAATCACCGAGCGGCTGGTTTGGGTGAACACCGCCAATATCAGCACCACCGCCAGGGCCATGCCCACCAGCGCGGGCAGCAGGCGGCTGTCGGCCAGGCGCCCGCCGAGCATGCTGCCTGCCGTAAGGCCGACGCCGAACAGCAGCAACATCAGGGTGATGCCGTGGGGGCTGACACCGGTGATGTCTTGCAGGATCGGCGCGATGTAGGTGAAGACGCTGAACAGGCTGGTGGACGCCAGTGCGCTCATGCCCAGGGCCAGCAGCACGTTGGGTTGAGTCAGCACCTTGAACTCGCTGGCGAGGTTGGCCTTGTCCATTGCGATGTGTTTGGGCAGCCACCGCCATTGGGCCAGGGCGGCAATGACACCGATCACCGATACTGCCCAGAACGTCGAGCGCCAGCCGGCGTATTGGCCCAACGCCGTGCCCAGCGGTACCCCGAGCACGTTGGCCAGGGTCAGGCCGGTAAACATCATCGCAATCGCCTGCGCCCGTTTGTTCGGCGCCACCAGGCCGGCGGCCACGACCGAGCCGATCCCGAAGAACGCACCATGGCACAGCGCGGTGACCACCCGGGCGGCCATCAGCGTCGCGTAGTTCGGTGCCAGTGCGCAGAGCACGTTGCCGAGGATAAACATCAGGGTCATGCCCAACAGCGTGGCTTTACGCGGCATGTTGGCGGTGCCGATCGCCAGGATCGGTGCGCCGAACACCACGCCCAGGGCGTAGCCGGTGATCAGCAGGCCGGCGTTCGGGATGCTGACGGACAGGTCACGGGCGACGTCGGGCAACAAGCCCATGATGACAAATTCGGTGGTGCCGATGCCAAAGGCAGCAACGGCCAGTGCAAGCAAGGCGAGCGGCATGCGAGGATCTCCTGTCGATAATCGTGACGCTCTGATCAGGCATACGCATGCCGACGCCCGAACCTGGGAAGGTCGGCCAACAGCAAAAATTTATTGGAATAGGTCTTTGCGCAACTGAGTGCGGCGTGGTCGGCTTTAGTATAAACAGGTGCTGAAATATCGCGAATCAATTCTGCGATTTATGACTGGGGAGTCACCGGTGATTGCAACAGCTCTGGTACTGGTAGCGGCGCTGTTGCATGCGACGTGGAACACCTTGATCAAATTCAGCGGCGAGCGCCTGTTGGTGATCGCGTGCATGGACACTGTGGCGTTGCTGTTCGTCGTGTTGGCGGTGGGGTTTGTGTCGTTGCCGCCGCTGGACATCTGGCCATGGATCATCGCGTCGGCACTGTTTGAGTTGCTTTACCGCTACCTGCTGATCCAGGCCTATCGGGTGGGTGACCTGGGGTTGGTGTACCCGCTGATGCGCGGGCTGTCGCCCCTGGTGGTGCTGGCGCTGACGTTGGTGTTTGCCGGTGAGGCGCTCAGCACCCAGCAGATCCTTGGCATCCTGCTGATTCCGTTCGGCATGCTGTGCCTGTTGTGGCAGGGCGGTGGCGGTGACCGGCTGCCCTGGTCGATGCTGCCGGTGGTGGCACTGATTGGCCTGTGCATCGGTTGCTACACCTTCCTCGATGGCCAGGCGTTGCGCCGTTGGTCGCACCCGCTGGATTACCTGGTGTGGTTGACGCTGATCAGCGCCTGGCCGTTTCCGTTGCTGGCGGTGGTGCGCAAGCGGGCGGCGTTCGGGCTGTTCTGGCGCACGCAGTGGCGGCTGGGGCTGAGCGTCGGGTTGTGTGTGTTGTTGAGCTACGCTCTGGTGCTTTGGGCCATGCAGTTGGGCTCGATTGCCGAGGCGGCGGCGCTGCGGGAAGTCAGCGTGATCCTGGTGGTGCTGTTCGGCATGCGGTACCTGAAAGAACCTTTCGGCCGACCGCGGCTCATAGCTTGTGGGTTGGTACTGATTGGCATGTTTGTGATGAAACTCTAACCGTCGGACAAAACTAAAAAAGGAATGGGTGATGACAGTCGCTTTCTGGTGTGTGTTGATCGCAATCTTTCTGCCGTACCTGTGCACGGGGGTGGCCAAGTTCAGCGGCGGCAAGTTCGGGCCCCGGCAGAACCATGACCCGCGAGCCTTCCTGGAGACCCTGGAGGGGTTCGCCAAGCGTGCCCACAGCGCGCAACTCAACAGTTTTGAAGTGACCCCGGCCTTTGCGGCGGCGGTGATCATTGCCCATTTGGCAGGCGCTGCGTCGTTGGTGACGATCAACGTACTGGCGGTGCTGTTTATCACCAGCCGACTGCTCTACATCATCTGCTACCTGGCGGACTGGGCGATGCTGCGGTCGGTGGTGTGGGCGGTGGGGATGGCGTTGATTGCGAGTTTCTTCTTCGTCTCGATCTAAAGCCTGGCGCTGTTCAAATGTGGGAGCGGGCTTGCTCGCGAAGGCGGTGGATCAGTCGATACATCCGGTGACTGACACACCGCCTTCGCGAGCAAGCCCGCTCCCACACAAGCCCGCCGCCCCCCATAGATCAGTGGTGTTATTCAGCTCCCCGCCGGCGCATCCGGAATTTTCGGCAGCGCTGCGCCTTTAGGCCACAGCATCCAAATCTGGCCCTGCTGCTTCATGTTGCCCGCCAGCTCACCAGCGGCATCACCGGTGCCCCAGAACAGGTCGGCGCGCACTTCGCCGGTAATTGCACCGCCGGTGTCCTGCGCGGCCACCGGGCGAGCAATCGGTGTACCGTCCGGTCGTGTCGTGGACAGCCACAACAAACTACCCAACGGAATCACCTTGCGGTCCACCGCCACGCTATAACCCGCTGTCAGCGGCACGTTCAGCGAGCCGCGGGGGCCTTCGTTGCTGTCGGGACGGGCGCTGAAGAACACGTAGCTGGGGTTGCTCGCCAGCAATTCTGGAATTCGCTGGGGATGAGCCTTGGCCCAGGCGCTGATGGCGCCCATGGTCACGTCTTCTTTTTTCAGCTCGCCTTGCTCCACCAGCCAGCGGCCGATGGGGCGGTACGGGTAGCCGTTTTGATCGCCGTAACCCACACGCAATTGGCGGCCATCAGCCAGTTGGATACGGCCCGAACCCTGAATCTGCAGGAATTGCAGGTCCATCGGGTTGGTCAGCCAGGCGATCGGCTTGGCGGTGGAACCCTGCTGGTTGATGGCGCTGGCGTCGTCATAGGGTTTGAGCACCCGGCCCTCAAGGCGCCCGCGCAGGCGTTTGCCCTTCAGTTCCGGGTAGATGCTTTCCAGGTTGACGATGATCAGGTCATCCGGCACGCCAAACACCGGCACGTGGGCGGTGGGGGTTTCGCTGAGGCTGCCGGGGTAAACCGGTTCGTAGTAGCCGGTAATCAGGCCGTTGGGGCTGTTGTCGGCCGAGCGCAGGCCGTAGACATCGAGGTTGGTCTTGAGGAAGTCGCGAATCGCCACGGCGGTTGGCGGCACGGTGGCCGCTGCTGCGCACGTCGTGCCCCACACCGGGTCAGCCTTGAGCCGTTGGCAGGCACTGCGCCAGGACTCGAAGCCGGCTTGCAGGTCGCTGTCCGACACCGCCGGTAAGTTTTCCCAGGTGGCGCTGGCGTAGGTTGCGATGGCGTGGGGCTTGGCTTTATCGTCCTTGCCGGCGTTGCAACCGGCCAGCAACACGACCATTGGCAGAGCCCACGCCAGGCGGCTCCAGGGTTTAAAACGGGTATTCATACACAAAATTCCTGAAGCGATTGCCCAAGCCGGTTGGCGTTCGAGCAACCCTTATTATTAATAGGGGTATTGGTCTTTAGGGGCGGGGCGAGGATACTGGCCGCCGTTTCCCGTGACCTTGAGCCATCATGACTTTTAAAAGACTGACCGTTGTATTGCTGGCCTGCCTGACACTCTCCGCCTGCGGCGGGGTTGATCCTAATTCGCCCCTTGGCCAGCGCAAGGCGATTTTCAAGCAGATGCTCAAGACCGGCGAAGACCTGGGCGGCATGCTGCGTGGGCGTATTCCGTTCGACGGCGCTAAATTTGCCGAAGGCGCAGTCAAGCTCGATGCGTTGTCCCATGAGCCGTGGAAACATTTCCCGAGCGTGCGTGAAGAAGATCACACCAGCGCCAAGGACGATGTGTGGCAGCAACAGGCACGCTTCCAGGAAATGGCCCGAAACCTTGAAGCGGCCACCGGTGAATTGGTGATCGCCAGCCAGGTCCAGCCTTACAAGGCCAGCAATCTCGGGCCGGCCGTGCAGAAAGTCGAAGATGCCTGCACCGCCTGCCATAAACAGTTTCGCGATCACTGAGGCGTCTTACTTGTCCAGTTCGTCGAGGGCTTCCTGCAAGTCCTTGCGTGACTGGGCCAGCTTGTCCTTGCGCTTGTTGATCTTGTCGGAGTCACCCTTTTTCATGGCCTTGTCGAGGTCGGCCTGACGGCGGCTGACTTCGTGCTTGGCGTCGAGCACTTTGTTTTCGCGCTCCTTTTTCAAGGACGCGTCGGTGCAGTTGGCAGTGACCTCACTCAGGGCTTTTTCCAGGCCGGCTTGCTGTTCGCTGTTGCCGTGGGCCTTGGCTTCTTCGATCTGGGTGCTGATGGCCTGGCGCTTGGCGGCGCAGCCGGTGAGTGGCTGGGTTTCCTCGGCCGCCAGCAGTGGCGTGGCCATAAGGGTGGCGACGGTCAACAGGGCAAAAGGTGCAAGAAATTTCATAAAGGCTCCAAGGTGAACAAGGTCGCAATCAGGTGGGCAGGATGAATTCTGCCGGCACCGCTTAATGCCGCCGGGCAGAGGTCAAAAACCCTCTATCCCGGCAGCCCGTAATGTCTCACTCAAGGCCAGCACCTGCGGGTCGCGAAAAAAAGCGCTCAATTGCGCCGCGCGGCCCGGGCCTATGCCGTCCTCGGCCAGCCAGGCCTGAGTGTCTTTGGCGGCCAGGGTTTGCCAGCCGCCTTGTAGATTGTTGCGGGCCGTGGGCGGTACTCCCAGGGCCATCAGCCATTGCGCGAACGGTCGCTGCCGGGCGCTGCGCAAGCTGTCGAGCAAACGCACGCTGCTGCGTTCACCGAAGCCGTCAATGTTAGCAAGCTCTGCCTCATCCAGGGTTAACCAATCGAGCAGGCCACCGATTAGACCGGCCTGAATCAAGGTGTTCCAGGTTTCACGGCCGATATGGGGCAGGGCCAGGCCCTGGGCGCCACTCAGCCAGGTCAGGCGCGCAAGCAGTTGCTCCTCACAGCCTGGGGACAGTTGCCAGCAACTCAGGGGGTGGAAGTCTTTGGCCCGGGGGATCTGCAGTTCGACCCGTGGCTGGCTGCGCAAGATGACACGGTCAAGGCGTGGGATGACTTGACCGGCGAGGCTGATGGACACCTGGTCGCCCGGGCGAATATCCAGTTCCTCCCAGCGCTTCAGGGAG
Source organism: Pseudomonas sp. IPO3778 (assembly GCF_013386825.1). Classification (GTDB taxonomy): domain Bacteria; phylum Pseudomonadota; class Gammaproteobacteria; order Pseudomonadales; family Pseudomonadaceae; genus Aquipseudomonas. The sequence continues at coordinate 80,042 of NZ_JACARC010000034.1, read as the reverse complement.
CCAACGCTGACCCGGCTGATTTTCCGGTCATCGAGCAGTACCGGCTCCAACTCCAGGATGGAGGTGATGCGCCCGGTGCGGCCAATCTTGAAGTGCACCTTGCGTACCTGGGCCAGCGCCTTGACCACCGGGTACTTCCAGGCCACCGCCCAATACGGCGCACTGACCCGCCAGCGCTCGGCCGGCGCCCGCTGACTTTGGTGCAGCACCACGCCGTCGCTGGCGAAGGGCAGGGGGTGGCTGTACCAGTAGCTGCGCCAGTGCGCCGCTTCGGTAATGTCCTTGACCGGATGGCTGTAGCGGGCACTGTCGGTAAAACCCCATTGCGCCAGCTGGCTCAGGCGCTCGGAAAAATCATCGGGGCCTTCGGGCCAGGCCCAGACAAACAGGCCAATCGTGGCGGCATCGGCTTCGCTCAACTGCCGGCGATTCATCAAGCCGGCCACTTTGCCGCGGGCGCCGCTGCCACCTGTGGCAGCCTGCACGTGGTCGTTCAGTCGCCAATAGAGCTCACCTTGCAACAGCAGGTCAACGGGTTCGGGCAGTTGCTGGATGATCCCGGGAATCCTGCGGGCGGAGGCTGACCAGTCCTGCCCCAGCCGGCCGTCGCCGCGACTGATGACCTGGCTTAGCCGGCCCTTGCGGTAAACCAGTGTGACGGCGACGCCATCGACCTTGGGCTGAATCCATACGTCTTGGCGAGTGTTCAGCCAGGCTTCAGCCGCGCGATCATCCAGCAGTTTTTCAAGGCCGGTGTGTGGCGTCGAGTGGGCGATGGTGCCTCGCGCGCTGCCCAATGGGTTGTCTGTAACTGGAACAGAGGGGACGAAACACCTGCGCCATTGGGCAAGGCGCTGGCGGGCCTGGTCGTAGAGCTCATCGCTGATCAATGACTGGCCGAGCCGGTGGTAGCTGTCATCCCACAACGTGACTTGCTGCGCCAGAGTGGTGATCTGGGCCTGGGCCTGATCGGCCTCCCAGTCGGGACACTCCCGCGCCCAGGCAATGAGCGGCGAAAAGCTGAGTAAAAAGAAAAGCAGCAAGCGCATAGGCGACGTCATCATGAGCATCCTTGCTCTGAAAGGGCGCCCAGCCTAAGTCATCCCGGCGGGCATAAAAAAGCCCCGCAACCGCGAGGCTTTTTACCCGATGTTTCTGCTGACTTGAACAGACCGCCCAGGGCGCTCACGGTGTCATTGCTGTCCGCCATGGCCTGCTGCTTTTGCTGGCCGGCATCGAGCTTGTCCTGAGACTCGCCGACTTTTTTGCAACCTTTGTTTGCTTGATCCAGGGCGGCCTGCATGGCCTTCACGTTCATCTCTTCGCCATTGGAAAGAGGTGAAGACCCGGGAGGGCGCGGATTCTGGTGGGCCATTATTTAGCCTGCAAGCAGTGGATCCAAAGGACGTGAACAGTGCCCGCCAATCATCCGGCAATAAAAAGCCCTGCCGGGAGAACCCGGCAGGGCTTTGTGTACACCGCAGGGCTTACAGGCCGGCGGCAGTGCGCAGGTCGTTGGCGCGGTCGGTCTTTTCCCAGGTGAACGTGGTGAAGGTGTCGTTGCCGACGGTCTTCTGCTCCGGGGTACGACCGAAGTGGCCGTAGGCTGCAGTTTCCTGGTACATCGGGTGCAGCAGGTCGAGCATGGTGGTGATTGCGTACGGACGCAGGTCGAAGATCTCACGCACCAGCTTGACGATCTTGTCGTCGCTGATCTTGCCGGTACCGAAGGTGTTCAGCGAGATCGACGTAGGCTGTGCCACACCGATGGCGTAGGACACTTGAATCTCGCAACGTTCGGCCAGGCCGGCAGCCACGATGTTCTTGGCGACATAACGACCAGCGTAGGCTGCGGAACGGTCAACCTTGGAGGGATCCTTGCCGGAGAACGCGCCACCGCCGTGACGGGCCATGCCGCCGTAGCTGTCGACGATGATCTTGCGGCCGGTCAGGCCGCAGTCGCCCACCGGGCCACCAATGATGAACTGGCCGGTCGGGTTGATGTGGAACTGAGTGTCTTTGGTCAGCAGTTCGGCAGGCAGCACATGCTTGACGATCAGTTCCATGACGCCTTCGCGCAGGTCTGCGTAGGAAACTTCCGGGTTGTGCTGGGTCGACAGCACGACGGCGTCGATGGCAACGACTTTGCCGCCTTCGTAGCGGCAGGTCACCTGGGACTTGGCGTCCGGGCGCAGCCATGGCAACGCACCGGATTTACGGGCTTCGGCCTGGCGCTTCACCAACTGGTGAGAGAAGGTGATCGGTGCTGGCATCAGCACGTCGGTTTCGTTGCTGGCATAGCCGAACATCAGGCCCTGGTCGCCGGCGCCCTGATCTTCAGGCTTGGCACGGTCGACACCTTGGTTGATGTCAGGGGACTGCTTGCCGATGATGTTCATCACGCCGCAGGTCGCGCCGTCGAAGCCGACGTCGGAGCTGTTGTAGCCGATGTCGGTGATCACGTCACGAACGATCTGCTCCAGGTCGACCCAGGCAGAGGTGGTGACTTCACCGGCGATGATCGCCACGCCCGTTTTCACCAGCGTCTCGCACGCCACGCGGGCGAACTTGTCTTCGGCGATGATGGCGTCCAGCACCGCATCAGAAATCTGGTCGGCGATTTTGTCCGGATGCCCTTCAGACACGGACTCGGAGGTGAAAAGGGAGTATTCGCTCATCTCGATGTTTTCCTGATATTTACCGATGGTGAGTGTCGCCAGCCGGCCGCTGAAAATGGCGGACCTGAATCTGGAAACCATTACGTAAACCTACATAGAGGCTTTCCCCGGGAACGAGTCCCGCAGCGGTGGCCCAACGAGCCAGATCGTCCTGTTCAAAACCCAGCCAGAGATCACCGCAGGCCTCCCTGGCCCAACTCTGGTTGTGGCTGCATAAATCCGTAATCAACAGGCTGCCGCCTGGTTGCAGCAAATTTGCCATCTGCTTGAGGGCTTCTGCCGGGGCCGCGAAATGGTGCAGGACCATGTTCAGCACCACGCAATCGGCCTGCAGGCTGGTGTCATTCAGGGCGTCCGCCAACTGCAGGCGGACATTGCCCAGCGACTCGCGCTCACACAACTGGCGGGCCAGCTCCAGCATCGCCGGGCTGTTGTCCAGCGCCGTGACCTGATGAAAGCGGCGTGCCAGTTCCGGAAGAAAACCGCCGTCACCGGGGCCCACTTCGATCGCCGTGGCCTCATCACTGAAGCTCAGCTTGTCCAAAAGTGCCAGCACGCTGTCGCGGTATTGCGCCAACCCGGCGATCAGGTCCTGCTGGGCGCGAAACTTGTCGGCTACCCGTGAGAAAAAGTCCTGGCTGGCGGCAGCGCGTTGCCCGTGCACCTGGCTGATGCGCGATTGAACATCCACCGGCAGGGTCAGGTCGTCTACTTCTTCCAGCAGCGCGGCGTGCAGCTTGCCGCCCAACTGTTCGGTGTGGGGCAGGGCGCGACGGTAAAAAATCGCATTACCTTCACGGCGGGTGGCCACCAGGTCGGCCTGGGCCAGTACCTTTAAATGGTGGCTCATGCCGGATTGGCCGATGGCGAAGATCTGTGCCAGCTCCAGTACCCCGAACGAGTCGTTGGTCAGCGCACGCAGTACATTCAGGCGCAACGGATCGCCGCCTGCCTTGCACAGGGCTGCCAGCTCGTCGCTGTCGTCGGGGCGAATGGAAGGTGCGCTTAAGTTCATAAGGCCAGCAGTCTAGAGACGGCAGGAAAACCCTGCAAGGCCAATATCAAAAAGTTTTGATATTGGTCGATAATCGGTGGTTATAAGCAGTCGCTATAACCCTTGGACGAACCGGTGAACGGTTTCTCCAGCCAATCCGCAGGAAAAACACCCTCAAGTGACTATCTGTCATTGCCCGCAGGCGGTGGCTGAGGGAAAATGCCGGTCCTTTTTTCCGTTTCTTTTATTCAACTCCAGGAGATCAGCGATGCCCAGCCGTCGTGAGCGTGCCAACGCCATTCGTGCCCTCAGCATGGATGCCGTGCAAAAAGCCAACAGCGGCCATCCCGGTGCCCCGATGGGCATGGCGGATATCGCCGAGGTACTTTGGCGTGACTACCTGAAACACAACCCGAGCAACCCGTCGTTCGCCGACCGTGACCGGTTCATCCTGTCCAACGGCCACGGCTCGATGCTGATCTACTCGTTGCTGCACCTGACCGGCTACGACGTCACCATCGACGACCTGAAAAACTTCCGCCAGATCCACAGCCGCACCCCGGGCCACCCGGAATACGGCTACACCCCTGGCGTCGAGACCACCACCGGCCCGCTGGGCCAGGGCCTGGCCAACGCCGTGGGCTTTGCCCTGGCTGAAAAAGTGCTGGGCGCGCAGTTCAACCGTCCAAACCACAACGTTGTCGACCACCACACCTACGTGTTCCTGGGTGATGGCTGCATGATGGAAGGCATTTCCCACGAAGTCGCTTCCCTGGCCGGTACCCTGGGCCTGGGCAAGCTGATTGCCTTCTACGATGACAACGGCATCTCCATCGACGGCGAAGTCGAAGGCTGGTTCACCGACGATACGCCAAAGCGTTTCGAAGCCTACAACTGGCAGGTGATCCGCAATGTCGACGGTCACGATCCTGAAGAGATCAAGACCGCCATCGATACCGCCCGCAAGAGCGAGCAGCCGACCCTGATCTGCTGCAAGACCACCATCGGCTTCGGTTCGCCGAACAAGCAAGGCAAGGAAGACTGCCACGGCGCCCCACTGGGTGACGCGGAAATCGCCCTGACCCGCGCTGCGCTGAAGTGGACCCACGGCCCGTTCGAAATCCCGGCCGACATCTACGCCGAGTGGGACGCCAAGGAAGCCGGCCTGGCCGCCGAAGCCGAGTGGGACCAGCGTTTCGCGGCCTACTCCGCCGAATTCCCTGAGTTGGCCAACGAGCTGGTACGCCGCCTGGCCGGCGACTTGCCTGCCGACTTCTCGGAAAAAGCCGCGGCCTACATCGCCGAAGTGGCGGCCAAGGGCGAAACCATCGCCAGCCGTAAAGCCAGCCAGAACACCCTGAACGCTTTCGGCCCGTTGCTGCCGGAGTTCCTCGGCGGTTCGGCTGACCTGGCCGGTTCCAACCTGACCCTGTGGAAAGGTTGCAAAGGCGTCTCGGCTGAAGACGCCAGCGGTAACTACATGTACTACGGTGTGCGCGAGTTCGGCATGAGCGCCATCATGAACGGCGTTGCCCTGCACGGCGGCCTGGTGCCTTACGGCGCGACCTTCCTGATGTTCATGGAATACGCGCGCAACGCCGTGCGTATGGCGTCGTTGATGAAGAAACGTGTGATTTTCGTCTACACCCACGACTCCATCGGCCTGGGCGAAGACGGCCCGACGCACCAGCCGGTCGAGCAACTGACCAGCCTGCGCACCACGCCGAACCTGGACACCTGGCGCCCATCGGACGCGGTCGAATCGGCTGTGGCCTGGAAGCACGCGATCGAGCGTAAAGACGGCCCTTCGGCTCTGATCTTCTCCCGTCAGAACCTGCAGCACCAAACCCGCGACGCGGCGCAGATCGAAGGCATCAGCCGTGGTGGCTATGTGCTGAAAGACTGCATCGGCGAGCCGGAGCTGATCCTGATCTCCACCGGTTCCGAAGTGGGCCTGGCGGTTCAGGCGTACGACAAGCTGACCGCCGCCGGTCGCAACGTGCGTGTGGTTTCCATGCCGTGCACCAGCGTCTTCGAAGCCCAGGATGCCGACTACAAGCAATCGGTATTGCCGTTGCAGGTCAGCGCACGTATCGCCATCGAAGCGGCTCACGCCGACTACTGGTACAAGTACGTGGGCCTGGAAGGCCGTGTGATCGGCATGACCACCTACGGTGAGTCGGCGCCGGCGCCAGCGTTGTTCGAAGAGTTCGGTTTCACCCTGGAAAACATCCTGGGTCAGGCTGAAGAATTGCTGGAAGACTAAAAGCTCGAACGCGGTGACCATTTGGTTGCCGCACCCACTGTAGGAGCGAGCTTGCTCGCGAAGATCGTCAACGATAACGCAGCGTTTCTGGTTTAACGCGGCGCTCTCGGGCTCTTCGCGAGCAAGCTCGCTCCTACAATGGTTTGTGTCGCCCACAATGCGAGAACCCCATGCCTCAACCGCGTCCCTACAAAGTTGCACTCAACGGCTACGGCCGGATTGGTCGTTGCGTCTTGCGTGCTCTGTTCGAGCGAGGGGCGGCGGCCGGGTTTGAAATTGTCGCGATCAACGATCTGGCTGACATGGCCAGCATCGAATACCTGACACGCTTTGACTCCACCCACGGCCGGTTCCCCGGCGAAGTGCGGGTCGAGGACGATTGTCTGCATATTAATGGCAACTGCGTGAAGGTCTTGCGCAGTGCCACTCCCGAGGGCATCGACTGGGCTGCGCTGGACGTCGACCTGGTGCTGGAATGCTCCGGTGCTTATCACACCCGTGCCGATGGCCAGCGTTTTCTCGACGCCGGTGCGCCACGGGTATTGTTCTCCCAGCCGATGGCCAGCGAGGCGGATGTGGACGCCACCATCGTCTACGGCGTCAATCAGGATTGCCTGACCGGCGCCGAGCTGCTGGTGTCCAACGCCTCCTGCACCACCAACTGCGGCGTGCCGCTGTTGCGCCTGCTGGACCAGGCCATTGGCCTGGAGTACGTGTCGATCACCACCATTCACTCGGCGATGAACGATCAGCCAGTGATCGATGCCTACCACCATGAAGACCTGCGTCGTACACGTTCGGCCTTTCAGTCAGTGATTCCGGTGTCCACCGGCCTGGCGCGAGGTATCGAGCGACTGTTGCCGGAACTTGCCGGGCGAATCCAGGCCAAAGCCGTACGGGTACCGACGGTAAATGTGTCGTGCCTGGACATCACCATGCAAACCGTCAGCGACACCGACGCCAGTGAGGTCAACCGGATCTTGCGCGACGCCGCCACCAGCGGCCCGCTCAAAGGGCTTTTGGCCTACACCGAGTTGCCGCACGCCAGCTGTGATTTCAACCACGACCCGCATTCGGCCATCGTCGATGCCAGCCAGACCCGTGTTTCCGGCCCCCGGCTGGTGAACATCCTGGCTTGGTTCGACAACGAATGGGGGTTTGCCAACCGTATGCTGGACGTTGCAGAACACTACCTGCAAACAGCCTCTCCACAACTTTAGCTCTCAGGAATTGCCACCCATGACCGTGTTGAAGATGACCGACCTCGATCTGCAAGGTAAGCGCGTACTGATCCGCGAAGACCTCAACGTCCCAGTCAAGGACGGTGTTGTCACCAGCGATGCGCGAATCCTGGCCTCGCTGCCGACCATCAAGCTGGCCCTGGAAAAAGGCGCGGCCGTGATGGTCTGCTCCCACCTGGGTCGCCCGACCGAAGGTGAGTTCTCGGCCGAAAACAGCCTCAAGCCTGTGGCCGAGTACCTGAGCAAGGCCCTGGGCCGCGACGTGCCGCTGGTGGCCGACTACCTGAACGGCGTGGACGTGAAGGCCGGCGACATCGTGCTGTTCGAAAACGTACGCTTCAACAAGGGCGAGAAAAAGAACAGCGACGAACTGGCCCAGCAATACGCCGCCCTGTGCGACGTGTTCGTGATGGACGCCTTCGGCACCGCTCACCGCGCCGAAGGTTCGACCCACGGCGTGGCCAAGTTTGCCAAGGTTGCGGCGGCTGGCCCGTTGCTGGCGGCTGAACTGGACGCACTGGGCAAGGCCCTGGGCGCTCCGGCCCAACCGATGGCGGCCATCGTTGCCGGCTCCAAGGTGTCCACCAAGCTCGACGTATTGAACAGCCTGAGCCAGATCTGCAACCAGCTGATCGTCGGCGGCGGCATTGCCAACACCTTCCTGGCCGCTGCCGGCCACCCGGTGGGCAAGTCGCTGTACGAGCCGGACCTGCTGGACACCGCCCGCGCCATCGCCGCCAAGGTCAGCGTGCCGCTGCCAGTGGACGTGGTCGTCGCCAAAGAGTTCGCCGAAAGCGCCGAAGCCACCGTCAAGCTGATCGCTGACGTGGCCGCCGACGACATGATCCTGGATATCGGCCCGCAAACGGCAGCCAACTTCGCTGAACTGCTGAAATCGTCCCGGACCATCCTGTGGAACGGTCCGGTGGGCGTGTTCGAGTTCGACCAGTTCGGCAACGGCACCAAAGTGCTGGCTCACGCCATCGCTGAAAGCTCGGCGTTCTCCATTGCCGGCGGTGGTGACACCCTGGCGGCCATCGATAAATATGGCGTTGCTGACCAGATCTCCTACATTTCTACCGGTGGCGGTGCATTCCTCGAATTCGTCGAAGGCAAGGTACTGCCGGCCGTTGAAGTGCTGGAAAGCCGGGCGAAGGGCTGAGGCACTTGCTGAGGAAAAGGAGCATTCCGATGATCAAGTCGTTGGCACTGGTGATCGCAGCGGGCCTGTTGGCCGGCTGCGGCAGCCCCCCCAAAGCGGCGCCCGAGCCTGAAAAGGCCGGGGCTGCGCCGCGAAAGAGCTGCTACCAGGCCGACTGGCAAGCCGAAACCATGCCGGTGATCAACAAGCGCATCGGGCCCGACGGGTTGGAGAAATACGATTCCCCGCCCAAAGGTCAGGAACAGGGTTGCCCTTGACGGGTCTGATTCAATAACCGACAGCAGCGGTGGCCGCAGGTCGCCGCTTGAGGATTGGCAATGAAAGGCGTTTTCGCCCTGGCAGCACTGGCTTTATTGGCCGGATGCACCCACCTGAACATGTTCAACAAGCAGGCTGAGCCCGTAGACAAATGGACCACCTGGACGTGTGACAGCCAGGCGCAAGTCAACTGGCGCTTTGCCGACCAGGCCCACACCCAGGTGGATGTACGCCTGGGTGGTTCGGACCAGGTTTATCGCCTCAAGCAGGAAGTCGCAGCCTCGGGCGTGCAATACAGCGACGGCCAGTTGGCGTTTCACACAAAAGGTGAGGAAGGCCTGGTTTACTGGGTTGCCACCGATGATTTGATCGGGCGCGGCTGTAAAGCGATGTAGGAGCTGGCTTGCCTGCGAAGGGGCCATCAGCCGCACCGAAACATTGGTTTAACGATTAAGCAGGGCAGGCATTGAAAGCCTGACCTTCAATAACTTGAATAGCAGCCGCCGCTACGGCAGGCTTGCACGATTAACGACCCTCGACCGGGAGAGAGACTCACAATGGCACTTATCAGCATGCGCCAGATGTTGGACCACGCAGCCGAATTCGGCTATGGCGTTCCAGCCTTCAACGTCAACAACCTTGAGCAGATGCGCGCCATCATGGAAGCCGCTGACAAGACTGACTCTCCAGTGATCGTCCAGGCTTCGGCCGGTGCGCGCAAATACGCCGGTGCTCCGTTCCTGCGTCACCTGATCCTCGCCGCGATCGAAGAATTCCCGCACATCCCGGTGTGCATGCACCAGGACCACGGCACCAGCCCTGACGTGTGCCAGCGTTCCATCCAGCTGGGCTTCAGCTCGGTGATGATGGACGGTTCCCTGGGCGAAGACGGCAAGACCCCGACCGACTACGAATACAACGTACGCGTCACCCAGCAAACCGTGGCCATGGCTCACGCCTGCGGCGTTTCGGTTGAAGGCGAGCTGGGTTGCCTGGGTTCCCTGGAAACCGGCATGGCTGGTGAAGAAGACGGCATCGGCGCCGAAGGCGTACTGGATCACAGCCAAATGCTGACCGATCCGGAAGAAGCCGCCGACTTCGTGAAAAAGACCCAGGTTGACGCCTTGGCTATCGCCATCGGCACCAGCCACGGCGCCTACAAGTTCACCAAGCCGCCTACCGGCGACGTGCTGGCCATCGACCGCATCAAGGAAATCCACAAGCGCATCCCTAACACCCACCTTGTGATGCACGGTTCTTCCTCGGTACCGCAAGAGTGGCTGGCGATCATCAACCAGTACGGCGGCGACATCAAAGAAACCTACGGCGTGCCGGTTGAAGAAATCGTTGAAGGCATCAAGTACGGCGTGCGCAAGGTCAACATCGACACCGACCTGCGCCTGGCCTCCACCGGTGCGATGCGTCGCCTGATGGCCACCAACCCGAGCGAGTTCGACCCACGTAAATTCTTCGGCGCTACCGTGACTGCCATGCGTGACGTGTGCATCGCGCGTTACGAAGCCTTCGGTACGGCGGGCAACGCTTCGAAGATCAAGCCGATCTCGTTGGAAGCGATGTACCAGCGTTACCTGAAAGGTGAGTTGAACGCCAAGGTCAACTAAGCCCTACACGTTCATGAAAAAGCCCGCAGTGATGCGGGCTTTTTTGTGGCTGAAATTTGATCAGGCGGCTGCGGGGGTGTCGAAGCCGCGGTATTCGATGACGCGGAATACGTCGCTTACGTCCTGCACCAGGATGCGGGCGGTGTTGGCTACGTGGTTCAGGTCACGCTCCGCAAAATCGGGCAGGCTGGAGCAGGCCATCAGGTTGAGGTGTTCGAGGGCGGCGTTGAGGCGTTCACGCAGGCAGGCGTGCAGGTCCGTGAGTGGTGCATCGCTGTCGATCAATAGCACGGGGTATTCGGTGGCTGTTTCGGTGCAAGGGGTGAAACGGCGGGGTGGGAGTTGTGGCTTCATGGCAAATCCTTAACTCAAAAGAAAATTGGCCACCGTTTGCTGCGAAACAAATAGGGTGGCAGCTGTACGCGGGTTCGCAGACCGAGGAGTTAAGACCCGGCAGACCCGAAGGTCTCCCACGTACAACCGCCATAAAAAGCCGAGCATTGGCAGGACTGCCTATGTCGTATTTTGACGGGTACGGTATTAACTCTGTAGGGCTGCGAAACCCTATCGCCGTTCAATGCCGGCGACGGGGCGAACTATAAGCGGCGCTCCGATTCACCGCAACGGCCCTGTAGGACACAAAGCCCCTGTGGGAGCTGGGCTTGCCCGCGATGGCGGTGGGTCAGCCAACTTATTCTGTGACTGATACACCGCCATCGCGGGCAAGCCCGGCTCCCACAGGGATAAGTGTTGTTTAAACGATTGTGTTAATCACCGAATGATCCTTGGGTCCATAGGACAGTGCCTACGAGACGTGAGGAGACTTAGTTCTCCACCAGCACCTTCGGATTCGAGTTACCCCACACCGTATACAGATCCGCCAGCAACGCCCCGTTGATGTCTTCAACCTCCGCCTGGCTGGTCTCCACCGCGCCCTGTTTGCCGAACAACACCACCTCATCGCCGCTCTTCACGGTTGGCACGTCGGTGACATCCACCATCAACGTGTTCATCGACACCTTACCCACCACCGGCACGCGATGGCCGTTGATCAGCACCACGCCCTTGTTGGTGAACGCCCGGCGGTAGCCGTCGGAATAGCCGACGGTGATGTTTGCCAGTTTCGAATCCCGCCCCAGGGTGTAGGTGCGGTCGTAGCCCACGGTGTTGCCCTTCGGATAGCTGTTGACCGACGCCACGTGGGATTTGAATTGCATCACCCGTTTGTACTCGGTGAACGAGGGCACGGTATCGCCAAACAGCAGGCCGCCCGGACGAACCATGTCCAGCCGCGACTCGGGCACTTCCAGGGTGGCGAAGGAGTTGGCCGCGTGCAGGGTGATTTTGTTGCGGTCGAGTTGGGCGACGTTGATCAGCCAGTTGGCCTGTTCATTGAATGCCTTGAGCCCGGTGCGCACGTCGGCGGCGTCTTCGACGGCGAAGTGGGTCATGATCGCCGTCACCTGCAGGTTCGGCACCTTGGTAATGGCTACGGCGTCGCGGCGGCCTTGGGCGGTGGTCATTTCCACGCCGTTGCGGCTCATGCCGCTGGAATTCAGGCCCAGGTGCACGACCAGCGGGCGGCCGTGGTTTTCGGCGATCAGGCTGGCGCGCACGGCGAAGTCCAGGTTGCCCACCAGCTCTTCGACGTTATACGGCAGCGCAGCTTCCAGCTCGCTCAGGGCGGCGGTGCGTACGCGGATCAGTTGGCCCTTGAAGCCGCTTTCACGGACCACGCGGGCTTCTTCGTTGCTGGCGATGCCGACACAGGGCACGCCCAGTTTGATCACCGAAGGCATCAGCAAGCCGATGCCGTGGCCGTAGGCATCCGCCTTGAGCACGGCGCAGATTTTCGATTTGTCGGCGAGGCTGGCTTGCAGGGTGCGGATGTTGTTTTCGAAGGCGACCTTGTTGATTTCAACCCAGGCGTTGCTGTCCTGGATATTGACCTGGGCCACCCCGTCGGCCATCGAGAGAGGCGGGGCGGCGAAGGCCGGGTTTTGCAGCAGAGCCATGCCCAGGGAGAGGGCGAGCAGGGTGCGGGAAAAGGGCATTGGGCAGTCTCCATGACTTTCTTATAGGGGGTAGTGCGCGTGCGCGGCGCCATACTCGGATTGTCCTACAAGAAAGTCGAGACCCTGGGTCGCGGTTCTGTCCTAAAGCGTCGTGGGACCGGTCGCTGAAGCGAATCAGCGTCAGTCGTGGTCAATGTCCAGCTTGGCAAACGTCACCCGGGCGCCTTCCTTGCTGTTGCCGCTGTTGTCCTGCACGTAGGCACCGGCCTTGAAGTACAGCGGCTGTTTGCCCCACGCCGCGCCAATGCGTTCGTTCCATTGCCCGCTGGCGGCGTCGACGCTCAACAGGCCGGCTTTATTCAGGTGGATGACGTAGGTGAAGTTGCGGTCCAGCGGTACGTTTTCGGCAACGATAATCACCCGGCCTTCATCTTCATCGGGGCGCATGCGCACCTTGGCGACGATGTTGCCGGTCTGGGTTTTTTCCTTGTACTGGTACTCGACCTTGATCAGCGGTTTCTGGCTGTCATAGGCGTGGATTTGACCGATCACGACCTTGCCGGAAGACGGCACCTGGTTGACCGCCAGGGTGGCCCGCAGGAAGTTATCGGCGTCGCTGTACAGCCAGTTGCGCAGGCGACCATCGGCGTAGGTTTCCCGCAGTTCGCTGCGGGGGTAAACAGCGTTTTCGGTACGTGTGCCGGTGACCGGGGTCCAGAATTGCACGCTGCTGCCTTCGGCCTGGAAGTATTGGTCCTTGAACCCGCTGAGCAGTTTTGGGGTGTCGATGGTCGAGGGCGGGGAGCCAACGGGGATGCTCAGGTTCCAGGTGGACAGATCAATCATTGAAAGCGCCTTAAACAGGGGGAGAAGGTTGCGGCTCGAGAGCGGGCACTTTCTTTATAGGTGGCTGGAAATGGATTGTTAATGATTTTATGGCGGTTTGTTGGCGCCAAACAAATGTCAAAAAGCCATGTTTCCCGTAAATCGGGGGCTGTAGACACTGACCGTTAGTCGGTTGTCTGGACTTTGGCGCGATGATGGCACTGTCATGGCTTCTGCTTTCGAGGATCCGGGTCTAGAGTGACCCCTTATTGTTTATCCGGTTTTGTCGCAAAAATGACCGGAGTGACTCAAACGGAAGAGAAGCAGCAATGGAATGCGCTCCAATCAAGCCCCGCGATGGTTGCTCAGTGCTTTTGGTGGTCGATGACTATCCCGAAAACCTGATCAGCATGCGTGCGCTATTGCAGCGTGAAGACTGGCAGGTAGTGACGGCGGCGTCCGGGATTGAAGCCCTGGGGTTGCTGCTCGAACATGACGTCGACCTGGTGCTGCTGGATGTGATGATGCCCGGCATGGACGGGTTCGAGGTGGCCCGGCTGATGCGGGGCAGCCAGCGCACGCAACTGACCCCGATCATCTTTCTCAGTGCCCACGCCCAGTCGCCGGCGGCGATGCTGGAGGGGTATGCCAGTGGCGCCATCGACTACCTGCTCAAACCCTTCGACCCCAATATTCTCAAGCCCAAGGTCCAGGCCCTGCTGGAGCACCAGCGCAACCGCCGTGCGTTGCAACGCCTGAGTCATGACCTGGAATCGGCCCGGGCCTTTAATGCGTCGGTGCTGGACAACGCCGCCGAAGGCATTCTGGTGGTGGGCGAAGACGGCGTGATCAGCTACGCCAACCCGGCGATTTCACGGCTGCTGAATGCGCCGGTTGCCGAGATCCAGGGCGCGGAGTTCCTCGGCTTTCTGCAGAAGCCCCATGTGCCTGGCTGGTCTGACTCTGCCTTGTACGAAGGCTACAAACGCGGCGAAACCTGGCGCCTGCACGACGCGATCCTGCGCACCGCGCCCGGCCAGCAACTGCCGGTGGCGATGTCGTGTGCACCGTTGCCCGCCGAGCAGAAAGCCATGGTGGTCACCGTGCTGGACATGTCCGAGGTGCGCCATCTGCATCAGCAGTTGGAGTACCAGGCGGTCACGGACCCGCTGACCGGCCTGCTCAACCGGCGCGGGTTTCACCAGGCGGTGGAAAATGTGCTGTTGCGCAGCGAGCGTAACGAGCAGTCGCTGGTGCTGCTGTACCTGGACCTGGACGGGTTCAAGCGGGTCAATGATTCCCTGGGGCACGACGCCGGTGACCGGGTATTGCGCTGGGTCTCGGAGCAGTTGAAGGCGTGCCTGCGCGCCTACGACATCCTCGGCCGCATGGGCGGGGATGAATTCACCGCGTTGCTGGAGCTGGAGTTCCCGGAGCAGGCGGCCAAGATTGCGGAAAAACTGATCGAACGGGTGTCGATCTGTCAGCAGGTCGACGGCCTGGATGTGATGCTCGGCGTCAGTATCGGCATCGCCACGTTCCCGGACTGCGGCTCGGACCTTAACGGCCTGCTGCGTGCGGCGGACGTGGCCATGTACGAAGCCAAGCGCGCCGGGCGTCAGCAATATCGCTATTACGATCAAGAAATGAACGGCAGGGCCCGCTCGCGCCTGATGCTCGAAGACAGTGTGCGCAGCGCCATCGACAGCAAGGATTTCACCCTGGTGTACCAGCCGCAGGTGTCGTTGCACGACGGCCACCTGCGAGGCGTCGAGGCGCTGCTGCGTTGGCAGCACCCGAGCGTGGGCGATGTGCCGCCTGGGTTGTTTTTGCCATTGCTGGAGGAGGCGCGGTTGATCAGCCAGTTGAGCAGCTGGATCTACCAGCAGGTGGCGGCGCAGCGGCAGGCGTGGAAGGCGGGGCTCAGCGATGAGTTGGTGCTGAGCGTGAGCTTGAGCAGCAGCCAGTTCAATATGCCGAACCTGGCCAGCCAACTGCAGCAGGTGCTGGAGCGACATGCCCTGCAAGGCCGGCAACTGGAAGTGGAGATCAGCGAAGAAAGCCTGATGCACAACCTGGACGAGTCCACCAAGCAGCTCAAGCTGTTGCGCCAGGCGGGGGTGCGGATCGCCCTGGACGACTTCGGCGCGGGCCATTGCTCCCTGGCGCACCTGCGGGACCTGGAGTTCGACACCCTCAAGCTCGACCCCAAGCTGGTGGCGCGCCTGCCAGGTTCATCCCGGGATGCGGCGATGGCACGGAGCATTATCGAGCTGTGCCGGCATTTCGACCTGCTGGTGATCGCCGAGGGCGTTGAGACCCAGGTGCAAGCGCAATGGCTCAAGGCCAATGGGTGCCAGTTCATCCAGGGGCCGCACGTGGCACCCCCGTTGACCGCCGATGAAATTGCCAACTGGCACCTGCGCGCAGCGCTCGGCTGAATTCGCTACACTGGCGCCCATTCAAATACCCGTTGTTGATCCCATGACCGCGCTGAAATACCTCCAGGCCTACCCCGCAGCATTGCAGGAGCAAGTGCGTCAGTTGATCGCCAAGGACCAACTGGGCGACTACCTGACCCAGCGCTACCCCGAGCGTCACGGCGTGCAGAGCGACAAAGCGCTGTACAGCTACGCCCAGGCGCTGAAGCAGGAGCACCTGCGCAACGCCCCGGCCATCGACAAAGTGTTGTTCGACAACCGCCTGGACCTGACCCACCGCGCCCTCGGCCTGCACACCACCATCTCCCGGGTGCAGGGCGGCAACCTCAAGTCGAAGAAAGAAATCCGCATCGCCTCGCTGTTCAAGGAAGCCGCCCCGGAGTTTTTGCGCATGATCGTGGTACACGAACTGGCGCACTTCAAGGAATCGGACCACAACAAGGCGTTCTACAAACTCTGTGAGTACATGCTGCCGGGCTACCATCAGGTGGAATTCGACCTGCGGGTGTACCTGACCTGGCGGGACCTGCAGGGCAAGCCCTAACCTTCAAAGGCGATCGAGCATGGATGTGAGCAAGACCAAAAGCAGCTTCTACCGACGCCTGTACGTGGCGTACCTGATCGACAGCCAGTTGGCCAGCAGCGTCCCGGCCCTCACCGAGGTGACGGGCATGCCCCGGCGCACCGCCCAGGACACGATCGCGGCGTTGGCGGACCTGGACATTGTGTGTGAGTTTGAACAGGAAGACGGCGCCCGCAACCATGCCGGGTGCTATCGGATTCGTGATTGGGGGGCGATTGATCGGCGCTGGATCGAGGCGAACCTAAGCCAGATCAAGCGCGTACTGGATTACCCCTGACCCTGTGGCGACTGGGCTTGTCCTGTGGCGAGCGAGCTTGCTCGCGTTGGAGTGCGCAGCGCTCCCGCTTTTCTTGGGGCCGCTTCGCAGCCCAACGCGAGCAAGCTCGCTCGCCACATTCGTGATGCCTGCCTATAAAAATTCAGCGATGCCTTCCCTTAAAAGGTTCAGGCCCGACGCATACCAATGTGTGGAATATCATCCTCAAGGTATTCCTCCCCCGCCACCACAAACCCGTACCGCCCGTAATACCCCTGCAAGTGCGCCTGGGCCGACAGATAGATCGGGACTTCGGGCCACTGCTTCTCCGCCTGCCGGAGGGCCTCATCCATCATCTGATGGCCCAGCCCGGTGCCCCGTGCGCCCGGCGCCACGATCACTCGGCCAATCACCACATCACCGCCCTGGGATTCAGGATCAAGCAGGCGCAGGTAAGCCTGCAATTGACCATCCCCCCAGGCCATCAGGTGATGGGTATCACCGTCCAGGTCCTGGCCATCGAGGTCCGCGTACACGCATTTCTGCTCGACAACGAAGACCTCCGAGCGCAGGCGCAAAATCGCGTATAGCTGCTCCTTGCCCAAGTCACTGTGGTGTTTGCAGACCCATTCGACTGTCATGGTGTTCTCTCGGCTAATTGTCTGGTCAGGATAGTAAGCGTGCGGAAGGCGAGTGTCTAAATTGTGGTTTTTTGTGAGTGACGTCAATTTGCCATCATTCAGTGCAATCGCCGCTGCCTTCTTTGTGTAATCTGCAGTGCAGGCTCATTGATGAGCTACTGTTAAACCCTTGGGTTCAACCCTGAGGTCAGGCCATAGAACGCCCGCCAAGGACTTGAGCATGCCGCGATTTTCTCGTGCCGTTGCTTTGATCGGTTTGTTGTTGCTGGCCCAGACGGCGGCGGCAGAACGTTTACGCCTGGTGGCGGATGCCTGGCCGCCATTTACCGACGCCACCCTGGTCAATGGCGGGTTGGCCACCGACATCGTGACCACCGCCCTGGCTCGGGCCGGCTATGGCAGTGAGTTTGAACAGGTGCCCTGGGCCCGCGCACTGATGGGGGTGGGTGAGGGGCGTTATGACGTGCTGGTCAATGCCTGGTACGACGACGCGCGTACGCAACTGGGGCAGTTTTCCGGTGAGTATCTGCTCAACCGCGTGCTGTTTCTCAAGCGCCGTGACGATCCCATCGAGTATCAGAACCTGCAGCAACTGCACGACTATCCCATCGCGGTGGTACGCGGCTACGCCTATTCGGCGGCGTTCGACGCCGATCCGCAGTTGCAGAAAGTCCCTGTGCATAGCTTTGCCATGGCGGTGCGCATGTTGGCCGCGCAGCGGGTACGGCTGACGGTGGAGGATGAATTTGTCGCCCGTTACTACCTGGCCCGGGAGTCCGCCACCGTACGCAACGCGGTGGAGTTTTTGCCGGTGCCGTTGAGCGAAAACAGCCTGCACATTCTGGTCAGCCTGAAAAACCCGCAACACGAGCAGATCGTCGCCGGGTTTGATCGGGAGATCGCGAAAATGAAAGCGGATGGCAGTTATGCGCGGTTGATGAAGCAGCACGGGATGTAGTGTTTTGGCGGGCCCCATCGCGGGCAAGCCCAGCTCCCACAGGAGTACTCGGTCAACTGTGGGAGCCGGGCTTGCCCGCGATAGCGGTTTAATCCGCGCCGGTATCTTTGATCAGGTGAGCCGCCAGTGTGCGCAACGGCCCCAATTGCCGGCAGATCAACGCCAGTTGCGTCTGCACCAGCCGCTGCCCCTCATCGATCTCATCCGGCATTTGCTCCAGGTCCACCGCCAGCGCTTCCTCGGCATCACTCTGGATCGCGATCGGCTGCTTGTTGGCCAGCCCGGTGGCGATCTCGTCAATGCTCGCCGCCAGCGCCTTCCCGGCGCCGTCGATCAAGTGCTCACGCACCTCGGCCGGCAGCTGGGTTTCGCGGTGTGCACCGAGCCCCGACAGGTAGCTGAGCAGGGTGTGGGACAGCACCAGGAACCTGAACCCTACATCCGCTTCCTTACGGAAATGCCCCGGCTCCATCAGCATGTTGGCCAGGGTGGTGGACAGCGCCGCGTCGGCGTTGTGGGCGTTGCGCCGGGCCAGGCGGTAAGCCAGGTCGTCGCTTTTGCCGGCGGCGTACTGCTGCATGATCTGGCGCAGGTAGATGCTGTTGCAGGTCAGCGTGTTGGCCAGCACCTTGTTCAGGCGTCGGCCTTGCCAGTCCGGCAGGAACAGGAACACCGCCAGCCCGGCGATCAGGCTGCCGAGCAAGGTATCGAACAGCCGCGGCAGGAACAGCCCGTAACCGTCGCCCACCTGATTGAAGCAGAACAGCACCATCAGCGTGATCGCCGCGGTCGCCAGGGTGTAGCGGGTGGTGCGGTTGATAAAGAACACCAGGCCGGCGGCGATGGCGAACATCGACTGGATCAGCGGGTTGGGGAACAGGTCGAACAGTGCCCAGGCGATGGTCAAGCCGATGGCGGTGCCGATGATCCGCTGGCCCAGCTTGCGCCGGGTGGCGCCGTAGTTCGGCTGGCACACAAACAGGGTGGTGAGGATGATCCAGTAGCCCTGGGACGGGTGGATCAAGTGCACCATCCAGTAGCCGATACTCAGCGCCAGGGGCAGGCGCAGGGCGTGGCGGAACAGCAAGGAGGTGGGCGTCAACTGGGTGCGCAGGCGGGTCCACATTTCCTTGAGGTTGCGCGGTGCACGGTCCAGCAGGCTGCTGTCAGTGGCGTCGGCCAGGCTGTCGGGGTTGGCGGCGTCGCCCAGCAGGCGGTCCAGTGTGGACAGGTTGGCGGCCAGGGCGCGCAAGGAGCGCAGCAGGCCGCGCCAGGCCGGGTTGCTCTGGATGCGCAGGTGTTCCAGGGAGGCATTCAGGTCGCCCAGGGCCTCGGCGAAGCTGTCGTCATAGACGAAGGGCTGGCGCAGCTGGATCGATTCGGCGAGGGTCTGGCAGGCCTTGCCTTGCTGGCGCAGCAGGCGCTGGCAGCGGAACAGCACGTCGCTGTGGAAGAAGGCTTCGGCCAGCGCGTTGTAGGGGTAGTGCGAAGAACTGGCGCGTTCGTGGATGTCCTGGGCCAGGAAGTACAGCTTGAGGTAGCGGCTGACCTTGGAGCCCGGCCGGCCATTGCCGACCCGGTGCAGGATGATTTCCTTGGCGGCGTTCAGCGCCGCCACCACCCGGCCATTTTGCTGCGCCAGTTCCAGGCGCCGGGCTTCCACATCCAATTGGCGGATTGGCTCGAACAGCGACGACTTGAGCTTGAGGTAACGCCCCAGCTCGCGAAACAACCGCGCCAGGCTTTGTTGCACCGGCTGGTTGGAAAACAGCACCTGCCACAACACCGAGAGCGCGCCATACCACGCGGCACCGGCCACCAGCAGTAAGGGTTCATGCCAGAAGTCGGTGACGGCGCCACCGCGCTGGTCCACGCCGATCATGGTGTAGACCGACAGAATCAGGGTGGCGGACGCAATCGCCCCATAACGCTCGCCCAGCGCTCCGAGCATGGTCAGGCCGAAGCTGGCCAGGGCCAGGGCAATCGCGAAGATCCATGGATAAGGGAAGAGCAATTCGACCGACAGTGCGGCGGTGCTGAAGCACACCAATGTCACGGCGAGGGCGTTGAGTCGGCCTTGCCAATTGTCATCGGTCTCGGCCAGGGCGCTGGCGATAATCCCCAGGAACAACGGGATCAGCAGCGTCATTTCGTTCTGGTACCAGCACAGCGCCATGCTGCCGGTCAGGGCGATGAACACCCGTACGCTGTAACTGAACTTATCCAGTGCCCAAAGGCGCCGCATGGACTGCTTGAAGGAGGTCGATGACATGAAGTCTGGGGTCTTCCGGGACGATGCCGCTAAATTGAGCTATCAAGGACGCCACGGCAAGCGTGGCGATCACATCCAACAGCAAAATTTATTACAGGCATTCTCTCAAGAACACCCCAAACCAATGTGGGAGCTGGCTTGCCTGCGATGGCGGTGTGTCAGTCAATCAAGATGTTGAAGGTGCCGGCCTCATCGCAGGCAAGCCAGCTCCCACCGTTTGACCGAGTACATCCCTGAATCAGGCAAATTGAGCGGCTGCATACCCGGAAGCCCACGCCCACTGAAAGTTGAACCCACCCAGGTGACCGGTCACATCCAACACTTCCCCGATGAAATAAAGCCCGGGGCTTTTCAGGGATTCCATGGTCTTGGACGAGACTTCCCGCGTGTCCACCCCACCCAGGGTGACCTCGGCGGTGCGATAGCCTTCAGTGCCCGCCGGTACCAGCTGCCAGCTCCCCAGTTTGCCGGCGATGTCGGCAATCTCGGCATGGGTGTACTGCTTCATCGGCTTGGAAACGAACCAGGTGTCGGCCAGCAGGTTGGCCATCTTCTTGGTGAAGATCTCACCCAGCAGGGTTTTCAACTCGCTGTTCGGGCGCTCGACCTGTTGCGCTTGCAGCCAGGTGTGGGCGTCGTGGTCGGGCAGCAGGTTGATTTCCACGGTGTCGCCGGGTTCCCAGTAAGAGGAGATCTGCAGGATCGCCGGCCCGCTCAGGCCGCGGTGGGTAAACAGGATGTTCTCGCGAAAGCTCTGGTCGTTGCAGCTCACCAGGCAGTCCACGGACGTACCGGACAGCTCGCCGCACAATTCCTTGAGCTGGTCGGTGATGGTGAACGGCACCAGCCCGGCGCGGGTCGGCAGCAGTTCATGGCCGAACTGCCTGGCCACCTGGTAACCAAAACCGGTGGCGCCCAGGGTCGGGATCGAAAGGCCACCGGTGGCGATCACCAGCGATTCGCAGCGCAGCTCACCGAGGGTGGTTTGCAACTGATAGCCGCTGTCGACCTTGGCAATTTCCTGCACCGAGGTGTCCAGGTGCAGGCTCACGCCCACCTGGATGCACTCATCCAGCAGCATCCCGAGGATGTCGCTGGACTTGTTGTCGCAGAACAGCTGGCCAAGTTTCTTCTCGTGATACGGCACGCCGTGCTTGGCCACCAGCCCGATGAAATCCCACTGGGTGTAGCGGGCCAGGGCGGACTTGCAGAAGTGCGCGTTGTGGGACAGGAAGTTGGCCGGCTCGGTGTACATATTGGTGAAATTGCAGCGGCCACCGCCGGACATCAGGATCTTCTTGCCGGCCTTGTTCGCGTGGTCGATCAACATCACCTTGCGCCCACGCCCGGCGGCGGTCAGCGCACACATCAAGCCTGCGGCGCCGGCGCCAATGATCACAACTTCGGTCGAGCGCACAGCCATGTCCTCACAAAAATATTGATCTGAAATGCAATCAAATGTGGGAGCTGGCTTGCCTGCGATGCAGCCGACTCGGTCTGTCTGTCAGATCGAGTTGATGCTATCGCAGGCAAGCCAGCTCCCACATTGATTCGGTTCCTTCAACAGGAACGCGGTATTTTTACAGGATGCGAACCCGCAACGAACGGCCTTTGATCTTGCCGTCATTCAAGCGCTGCAGCGCCTGCTTGGCGATCCCGCGTTCCACGGCCACGAAGGCCTGGAAATCAAAGATCGCGATCTTGCCGACCTGGGCACCCGGAATCCCGGCGTCACCGGTCAGTGCGCCAAGGATGTCGCCTGGGCGAACCTTGTCTTTACGGCCGGCGGCAATGCACAGGGTGCTCATCACCGGCAGCAACGGGCCGCCACTTTGAGGCTTGAGGTTGTCCAGCTGGTCCCAGTTCAGCGGCGATTTCTGCAACTGTTCGATGGCCTGGGCACGGTGGGCTTCGGACGGGGCAACCAGGCTGATGGCGATACCGGTCTCACCGGCACGGCCGGTACGGCCTACACGGTGGATGTGGATTTCCGAGTCGCGGGCCAGTTCGACGTTGATCACCATGTCCAGTGCATCAATGTCCAAACCACGGGCGGCCACGTCGGTGGCGACCAGTACCGACGTACTGCGGTTGGCGAACATCGCCAGCACCTGGTCACGGTCGCGCTGTTCCAGGTCGCCGTGCAGGCCGACGGCGGAAATGCCTTTGGCGGTCAGGTGATCCACGGTTTCCTGCACTTGCTGCTTGGTGAAGCAGAACGCCACGCAAGACGCCGGGCGGAAATGCGCCAGCACCTTGGTCACCGCGTCCATGCGCTCTTCCGGGGAGATCTCGTAGAAGCGCTGCTCGATCTGGTCGTCCGAGTGGAACGCTTCGGCCTTGACCTGCTGCGGCGCGCGCATGAATTTCGAGGCCAGCTGCTTGATGCTCACCGGGTAGGTGGCCGAGAACAGCAGGGTCTGGCGGCGGGCCGGGGTCTTGCTGATGATGTCTTCGATGGCGTCGTAGAAGCCCATGTCGAGCATGCGGTCGGCTTCATCGAGGATCAGCGTGTTCAAGCCGTCCAGCACCAGCGAACCCTTGCGCAGGTGCTGCTGGATGCGGCCCGGGGTGCCGACGATGACGTGGGCGCCGTGTTCCAGGGAAGCGATCTGCGGGCCCAGGGACACGCCGCCGCACAGGGTCAACACCTTGATGTTGTCTTCGGCGCGGGCCAGGCGACGGATTTCCTTGGCCACCTGGTCGGCCAGCTCGCGGGTCGGGCACATCACCAGGGCCTGGCAGCCGAAGTAGCGCGGGTTGATCGGGTTCAGCAGGCCGATGCCGAAAGCCGCGGTCTTGCCGCTGCCGGTCTTGGCCTGGGCGATCAGGTCCAGCCCTTTGAGGATCACCGGCAAGCTTTGCGCCTGGATCTGCGTCATCTCGACATAACCCAGCGAGTCGAGGTTAGCGAGCATGGCGGCGGAGAGCGGCAAAGTATTAAAAGCGGTGGCGATGGTAGTCACGGGACTGGCTCTGCAAAACAAAATGTCGCGCAGTGTACCAGTCCCGAAGGATTTTCCCTGCAAGTTCTAGACGAGAAGCCTGTTAATGCTCGATGTCGTGCTCGCGGCTGACCACGCGTTTGCCGTCTTTTGGCGACAGTTGCAGGAAGATCGCCGCCGCCAGCATCGCCATGATGCCCACGGTAACGAACGTCAGCTGGAACGCGCCGAGCACGGTGTCGACCCCGTCGTTGCCCACTTCTGCGGTGAAACCACCCAGCAGCGCACCGGCGCAGGCCACCCCGAGGCTCAGGGACAACTGCGCCACGACCGAAAGCAAACTGTTGCCGCTGCTGGCCTGGGCGTCGTCGAGGTCGATCAGGGTCACGGTGTTCATCGCGGTGAATTGCAGCGAGTTGATCGCCCCCAGGATCGCCAGCATGCTCAGCAGCAGCGGGTAGGGCGTGTGTTCGCTGACCAGGCCCATGCTCGCCAGCATGATGCCCAGCGCCAGGGTGTTGCCGGTCAGCACCACGCGGTAGCCGAGGCGCTCGATCAGCGGCCGGGCGATAGACTTGGCAAACATCGCCGCCGCCGCCAGGGGCAGCATGCTCATCCCGGCTTCGGACGGTGAGTAACCCAGCGCCACCTGCAACAGCAGCGGCACGAGGAACGGCAACGCACCGCTGCCGAGGCGGGCGAACAGGTTGCCGAGGATGCCCACGGCAAAGGTGCGGGTCTTGAACAGCACCGGTGAGAACAGTGGATTGTCGATATGCCCGGCCCGCAGCCAATAGGCCGCCAGGCACGCGAGGCCGCCAAACAGCAGCAACATCACCCGCAGGTGCGGCAGGTGCAATTCGCCGAGGCCTTCCATGGCGATGGTGATCAGCACCATCGCCGCGCCGAACAGCAGGAAACCCACACCGTCGAAACGCGTACGTTCACTGCCGCGCAGGTCGGGAATGAATTTCCACACGGCGTAGCAGCCGATGATGCCCACCGGCAGGTTGATCAGGAAGATCCAGTGCCAGGTCAGGTACTGCACCATCCAGCCGCCCATGGTCGGGCCGAGCAACGGGCCGAGCAGCCCGGGAATGGTGATGAAGCCCATGATCCGCACCAGCTCCGAACGCGGGTAGGCGCGCAGCACCACCAGCCTGCCCACCGGCAACATCAAGGCACCGCCCAGGCCCTGGATCACCCGCGCGCCCACCAGCATGGTCAGCGTGCTGGAGAGTGCGCAAAGCAACGAACCGATGCTGAACAGCATGATCGCGCCGAAGAAAATCTTCTTGGTGCCGAAGCGGTCGGCCACCCAACCCGAGGCGGGAATCAGCAAGGCCACGGTGAGCATGTAGGCGATCACCACACCCTGCATGCGCAACGGGTTCTCCGCCAGGTCCCGGGCCATGGCCGGCAAGGCGGTGTTGAGAATCGTCCCATCCAGCGACTGCATAAAGAAGGCAATCGCGACCACCCAGGGTAGCCAGCGGGCGGTCTTGGCATCGAGAGGGGCGCGATTCGGCATGAGTTACCTTTTTTGTTAGCAGCCTATGTGTTGGCGATTATGCGCCATCGGCAGCTCCTTTTCCCACTGGCGCTTCGTCTATATCTGACAACGCCGCGTGTTTGCCCACCAGGAAATCGAGCAGCGCACGGTGTACCGCCAGCGCCGCTTCGCGGGATTCCAGATCGAGCAAATGGCCGGTGTGTTCGGCGGTGGCGAAGCTGCTGCGGCCGACGTATTTTTTGAACAGTCGGGCTTCGTCTGCCGGGGTGTACTCGTCCAGCACGCCGTTGAGGAAGTGCACCGGGGATTCGATCCGGCTCAGTTGCGGCAGGTAATTGCCGTCACCCATCGCCAGTACCTGGTGGATATGGAAACGCGCCTGGCGGTACTCGTTAGTCGCCATGGTCGACAGGTGCCGGTGGTTGTTGCGCTTGAGCCGCGGCGACAAATATTTGCCGACGGTTTCATTCAGCAGGTGGCCGACGGCGGATTTGTCATCGGCCTCGATCAGCACCCGCACCCGCTCTACGTATTCGAGCATGGCCTGGTTGAGGTTGGGCGCCAGCGCCATCACCACCGAGCTTTCAATGGACGGCGGGTTATGGGCCAGGGTCAGCAGCGTGGAAATCCCGCCCCATGAGGCCGACACCAGGTGGTTGACCTGAAAGCGTTCCACCAATGCCCGCAGGATCTGCACTTCATCGTCCTTGGTCACAAGGTCGAGGTCAGTGTTGTGCGGGCGCGAATAGCCGGAGAACGGCAAGTCGAACATCAGCACATTGAAGTGCTCGGACAGGCACTTGCTGGTGCGGGCAAACGAGCGGGTGGTGGACAGTGCGCCGTTGACCAACAGCACGGTTTTCTTCTCTGGGTTGTTACCCAGCTGTTCTACGTGAACGTTGTAGTGCTTGAACAGCTTCTCAATGACAAAACTTCCATGATTCATGTCAACGCTCCAGCTTGCCCTATCCCGGGCAAGGTCGTGCATCACTTGAGTGTAGGAGCGAGCTTGCTCGCGAAGATCTTCAACGATGACGCGGTTTGCCAGCCTAGACGCGGTGCTCTCGGGTTTTTCGCGAGCCGGCTCGCTCCTACGGTGTGGTTGTATGGCTAGGTGCCACCAACCTTTATAACGAGGTTTTTCGCGAGCGACAACTGGCCGGACGACCAGGTGCCTGGACTGAGGTTTTGAGGTTGGGTTCGATCAGAATGTGGAATGCAAGCAAATGTGGGAGCGGGCTTGCTCGCGAATGCGCGGTGTCAGCCAATACATCTGTAGCTGATACACCGCATTCGCGAGCAAGCCCGCTCCCACATGGGTTTTGCGTTGTTTATAAGGTCAGGGTCAGGCGTTTTACCAATGCGCCCGGCAATAGATTGGACGAGGTATTGCGCTGGCTGTACGTACTCGCCGACAGCAGTAATTCCCGATCGGCAGTCAACGCTTCCAGTTGCGAGCCCAGCAGGCTGTACACGCTGTCATCAAAGCGCATGGTGCTGACCGGCGCCTTGATCTCGCCGTCTTCGACCCAGAACGTGGCGAAGCGGGTCATGCCGGTCAGGCGCGCGGCGGGCTGGTCGGAGTAGTTCAGGTACCACAGGTTACTGATGTACAAGCCGGTGCCCAGTTGCTTGAGGATATCGGCCTGGGCCAGGTTGCCGGCCGCCATCTGCAACGCGCTGGGAGACTCATCGCTGCTGGCGCCGTTGGTGCTCAGGCCGTATTCGGCGGCGCTGCGGGAGTTCACCAGTTGGCCTTCGGCCTTGCCGCCGCTGATCAGCTTTACGTCGCTGCGTGGGTAGCCGTCCCGGGAAAATGCCGAGCTCAGGGAACCACTGACCTGTTCGTCTACCGCCACCAGCGGGCTTAAGGCTTGATCGCCGGCATACAGGCGCTGCAACGGGCTGCCCTTGCTGGCGATGGCCTGGGCGGAAAAACCGCCCCAGGTCAGCATGCTGATGATTTCTTCCATGGCCGCCGGGGCGAGGTAAGCGCGGTATTGCCCCGGTGCCAGCGGGTGCAGCGGGCGACCGAGGAACTCCAGCTGCTCGCGGGCCTGCTGGAAGCGTTGGGCGAAGACTGTGCTGTCCCAATCGTTGCCGGCGTAGCTGGCCTTCACCGCTTCGCCGTTGGGGTGGAACAGGCTGAAGTCGAAATTGAAGCTGTTGGCCTGGTGCCAGCCGAAGGCGCCGGATGAACTGGCAAAGCCTCGGCTGATGGGGCCGGCGGCGTAGAAGCCAACCATGTCCACACCGTCGGCCGCCTGGCTGATTGCTTCCAGCACCTGGGCCAGGTCCGGCAGCGGGCGGTCCTGTTGGTCCTTGTTTTGCCAGGCGTTGTGATTGAGCAGCAGGTACGGATCCTGGGGCAGCAACGGCAAGGTCTCGCGCAGTTGTTGCAGGCCGGCGGCCAGGCGCTGGCGATCCAGCTCAGGCTCGCCGGCCAGGGTGATGCCGAGGTCGGCGTGGCGCCCGTCGTTGATCAGCTTCAGGTTCAGGCTGGCCTGTTGCACCTGGCCGGCCTGGCGCACTTTGCCGTGATTGAAACGCACAAACTCGGACGACTCGTCGGCGTAGCCGAGGTGAAATTGTTCGTGATCGGTGATGGCCTGCTTGAGCCAGTCCACCAGGGCTTTGAAATTATTCATCAGGCGTCTCCCCCGAATACATCCACGTGGCTGAACACACAGGCCGGCGACGCATGGCCGACGCGGATCACCTGGTTGGGTTCGCCCTTGCCGCAGTTCGGCGTGCCCAGCACCTTGAAGGTACTGGCGTCGCCAACGGCGCTGAGGTTGCGCCAGAACTGCGCGGAAATCGCCCGGTAGTTGGGGTTCTTCACCACGCCTTTGAGTTCGCCGTTTTCAATCAACTGGCCCCACTCGCAGCCGAACTGGAATTTGTTGCGCGCGTCATCAATCGACCAGGAACGGTTGGTGGACATCAGGATGCCGTGCTCGATACCGCCAATCAGCTGCGCCATGTTCTGGTCGCCGGCCTCGATATTCAGGTTGGCCATGCGGTCGATGGGCGCGCGGTTCCAGCTGCAGGCGCGGCTGTTGGCCACGCCCTGCATGCCGGAGCGGTATTGCGACAGCGCACCGCCCAGCGGCTTGAGCAGCAGGCCTTCGCGGATCAGGAATTGTTTGCTGGCCTTGGTGCCGTCGTCGTCATGCCCGTAGCTGGCGAGTTGCTCGGGAATGTCCGGGTCGAAGGTCACGTTCAGCAGGGGGGAGCCGTATTGCAGGTGGCCGAAGTCGCTGGCCTTGACGAAGCTGGTGCCGGCGTAATTGCGCTCGTCGCCGAGGATGCGGTCCAGTTCCAGCGGGTGGCCGATGGATTCGTGGATCTGCAGGATCATCTGGTCAGGCATCAGCAGCAGGTCGCGCGGGCCTTGTGGCGTATTCGGTGCCAGCAACAGTTGCAGCGCCTGGTCGGCGATCTGCGGTGCGGCGCCCACCAGGCCGAAGCGGCTGATCACGTCGAAGCCGCCTTGCTGGCCGAAGTTGGTGCCGCCCAGGGTGCGGGTCTGGCTGTCGTTGCCGTCGTAGGCCGTGACGTTCACGCCCGGGAACACAAAGCGCTGGGCCTGGCGCAGTTCGGCGCCGGCGCTGTTGAGGTAGATCTGTTCAACGTGGGTGGTGCCCAGGCTGACTTCCCAGTTCACCAGGCGCTCATCCTTGGGCACGGCGGCCGATTCAGCGCCCAGCAGTTGGTAGCACTCGCTCAGGGACGGGAAGGGTTGGTCGAGGCTGGGCGACAGGTAGTCGGCGATGTCACTGGACACCGGCTGGTCGCGCAGGTCGAGCAGGGCGTGGGGTTTGATCAGCCGGGCTTGCTGTTCGGCACGCTCAAGGGCGGCTTGCAGGCCGGACAGGGAAAGGTCGTGGGTCGCGGCGTAGGCTTCGACGCCGTTGAGGCGCACGGTGAGCATCGCGCCCTCGTCCTGGCTCAGGTGTGGCGGCTCGGCGACGTTCTTGCGTACCGACAGGTACTGGCCGGATTCGCGAACGTAACGCAGGGAGAAGAATTCGGCGGTGGTGCGCAGGGCACTGAACTGTTTCTTGAGTGTGGCGTGGTGGTCGAACATGGGGCCTTCCTTGTGGGCGGCTCGGCGCGGGCAGGCAAACAGAGTAGGCCTGGGCTGGGGAGCTGATCAAGGAAAGTGTAGAGGAGGGGTTTTGCAGTGTCGGGTCGGGCCTCATCGCGGGCAAGCCCGGCTCCCACATGTGACTGAGTTGTTCTGGCGAACGAGGTCAAATGTGGGAGCTGGCTTGCCTGCGATGCAGGCACCTGGGTCTATCAGTTACTGCGCAACAGGACCCACTTCACGCATCGGCTTGCCACGCGCCGGGGCGTCGCCCGCTACGTAGTAATCCGCAGTGCTGCGCGGCAAAGGCTTACGGCCACGGATCTTGTCGGCGATTTTCTCGGCGATCATGATCGTCGGCGCGTTCAGGTTGCCGGTGGTGATGATCGGCATGATCGACGCATCCACCACACGCAAACCCTGCATGCCATGCACACGGCCTTCGGCGTCAACCACGGCCATCTTGTCGGTGCCCATCTTGCACGAGCAGGACGGGTGGAACGCGGTCTCGGCGTGCTCGCGGATAAATTTATCCAGTTGCTCGTCGGTCTGTACGTCGATGCCCGGGCTGATTTCGCGGCCACGGTACTGGTCGAGCGCCGGCTGCTGCATGATTTCACGGGTCAGGCGGATGCCGTCGCGGAATTCCTGCCAGTCCTGTTCGGTGGCCATGTAGTTGAAGAGAATGCTCGGGTAGTCCCGCGGGTTCTTCGACTTCAGCTGGATACGGCCACGGCTCGGCGAACGCATGGAGCCCATGTGTGCCTGGAAACCGTGCTCTTTCACACCGTTGCTGCCGTTGTAGTTAATCGCGACCGGCAGGAAGTGGTACTGGATGTTCGGCCAATCGAATTCTTCACGGGTACGGATGAAACCGCCCGCTTCGAACTGGTTGCTGGCGCCGATGCCGGTGCCGTTGAACAGCCACTCGGCACCAATGGCCGGCTGGTTGTACCAGAGCAGCGACGGGTACAGCGACACCGGTTGGGTGCACGCGTATTGCAGGTACAGCTCAAGGTGGTCCTGCAGGTTTTCGCCGACGCCAGGCAGGTCGTGGACCACCGGGATGTCGAGGCTTTCCAGCAGTTTGGCCGGGCCAACACCGGAGCGTTGCAGCAGTTGCGGCGAAGCGATTGCGCCGCTGCACACCAGGACTTCCTTGCGGGCACGGGCTTCAACACGTTCTTCGGCGGCACCGATCAGGTAACGCACGCCCACGGCGCGCTTGCCTTCGAACAGCACTTTGTCGGTCAGGGCGTGGGTGACGATGGTCAGCGTCGAGCGCTTCTTGGCCGTGTCCAGGTAACCGCGGGCGGTGCTGGCGCGACGACCGTTTGGCGTCACGGTACGGTCCATCGGGCCGAAGCCTTCCTGCTGGTAGCCGTTCAAGTCTTCGGTACGCGGGTAACCGGCCTGTACGCCGGCTTCCACCATCGCGTGGAACAGCGGGTTGTTGCCGGCCTTTGGCGTGGTCACGCTGACCGGGCCTTCGCCACCGTGGTAGTCGTTCGGGCCGATGTCACGGGTTTCGGCTTTACGGAAGTACGGCAGGCAGTCCAGGTACGTCCAGTCTTCCAGACCTGGCAGCTTCGACCAGTTGTCGTAGTCCATCGCGTTGCCGCGGATGTAGCACATGCCGTTGATCAGCGAGGAGCCGCCGAGGCCCTTGCCGCGACCGCACTCCATCCGGCGGCCGTCCATGTGTGGCTCTGGATCGGTTTCGTAGGCCCAGTTGTAGCGACGGCCTTGCAGCGGGAACGCCAGGGCGGCGGGCATCTGGGTACGGAAGTCGAAACGGTAGTCCGGGCCGCCGGCTTCCAGCAGCAGGACGGTGACGCCTTCGTCTTCGGTCAGACGGGTCGCCAGGGTGTTACCGGCGGAGCCGGCACCCACAATGATGTAGTCGTATTCTTGGGACATTAAATGCACCCTCATAAAATTCGGTTCAGGCTGCTTTTGTGGCGAGGGAGCTTGCTCCCGCTCGACTGCGTAGCAGTCGCAAAATCAGCGATCGAGTTCTGTCTGAAAGAACTGCAGTGCCTGGGATGGGGCTGCTGCGCAGCCCAACGGGAGCAAGCTCCCTCGCCACAAGGGCCATACCAGACTAAATCGGGGGTTAGAACACCGAGGCGTAGTCGCCCAGCTCAACCTGTACCGATTTGATGCGAGTGAAGTTGTTCAGCGAGCTGATCCCGTTTTCACGGCCCACGCCCGACTGCTTGTAGCCACCCACCGGCATCTTCGCGTCGGACTCGCCCCAGGCGTTGATCCAGCAGATACCGGCTTCCAGCTGATGAATCACGCGGTGGGCGCGGTTCAGGTCCTTGGTCACGAGGCCGGCGGCCAGGCCGAAGTCGGTGTCGTTGGCGCGGCGGATCACTTCTTCTTCGGTGTCGTAGGTGAGGATGCTCATCACCGGGCCGAAGATCTCTTCACGGACGATGGTCATGTCGTCGGTGCAGTCGGTGAACACGGTCGGGGCCACGTAGGCACCCTTGGCGAATTCGCCGTCGGTCAGGCGGTCGCCGCCGCACAGCAGGCGGGCGCCTTGTTCCTTGCCCTTGGCGATGTAGCCGAGCACGCTTTCCATGTGGGCGAAGCTGACCAGCGGGCCGAAGTTGGTGTTTTCATCTTCCGGGTTGCCGATGCGGATGCGTGCAACACGCTCGGCGATCTTGGCTTCGAACGCGCCTTTGAGGGCGGTCGGAACGAACACGCGCGTGCCGTTGGTGCAGACCTGGCCCGAGCTGTAGAAGTTGGCCATCATCGCGATGTCGGCGGCGCGATCGAGGTCGGCGTCGTCGAAAATGATCAGCGGGGATTTGCCGCCCAGTTCCATGGTGACTTCTTTGAGCGAAGAGCTCGAAGCGCTGGCCATGACTTTCTTGCCGGTGTCGGTGCCGCCGGTGAAGGAGACTTTCTCGATGCGCGGGTGCTCGGTCAGCCAGGTGCCGACTTCACGGCCGCTGCCGGTCAGGACGTTGAACACGCCATCCGGAACGCCGGCGGCGGTGTAGATTTCAGCCAGTTTCAGGGTGGTCAGCGAGGTGACTTCGCTTGGCTTGAAGATCATCGCGTTGCCGGCGGCCAGGGCCGGTGCGGATTTCCACAGGGCGATCTGGATCGGGTAGTTCCACGCGCCGATACCGGCGACGACGCCCAGCGGCTCGCGACGGGTGTAGACGAACGAAGTGGTGCGCAGCGGGATCTGCTCGCCTTCGATGGCGGGCACCAGGCCTGCGTAGTATTCCAGCACGTCGGCGCCGGTGACGATGTCGACGTATTGGGTTTCGGAGTACGGCTTGCCGGTGTCCAGGGTTTCCAGGGCGGCCAGTTCGTCGTTGCGCTCACGCAGGATTTCAACGGCACGACGCAGGATGCGCGAACGCTCCATGGCGGTCATGGCGGCCCAGATTTTCTGGCCCTTTTCGGCGCTGACCACGGCGCGCTCAACGTCTTCTTTAGTGGCGCGTTGCACGTTGGCGAGAACTTCACCGTTAGCCGGGTTGATGGCTTCGAAAGTGGCATCGCTGCCAGCGTCGGAGTAGCCGCCGTCAATGTAGAGTTTTTGCAGTTCGAAACGGGCCATAAAGTCCTCGCAAGTGCATAAGTGGTTGGCGTTAACCGCCGAAGGTGGGCCATGGGGTTCTGGCAACACCGACCGGCAGTCGTTCAGGGGTTGAGCGTTTATGTGTGCTCTAACTCACCTGCTTGGCCAATTGGAAATCCATGTATTCGTAAGCGATCCGTTGCGCCTGCTCCGTGTCGAAAGCGTCTCCCGACAGGGCGCCGCGCAACCACAAACCGTCGATCAGGGCCGCCAGGCCTCGGGCTGCGCTGCGTGCCTCGGGCAACGGCAACGCTCGGCGGAACTGGCAGCACAGGTTGGAATACAGACGGTGATCGTTGATCCGCTGCAGCCTGTGCAATGACGGGTGGTGCATGCTGGTGGCCCAGAAGGCCAGCCAGGTTTTCATGGCCGGGCCGTTGACCTGGCTGGCGTCGAAGTTGCCTTCGATGATCACCTGGAGTTGAGCCCGCGGGCTGTCGTCCTTCAGCGCCAACCGGCGCTCGGTGACGTTCTCGATCAGGACGTTCATCAGGTACCGCATCGTGGCGGCGATCAGGCCATTCTTGTCCTGAAAATAGTGACTGATGATGCCATTCGAGACACCGGCCAGACGGGCGATCAGCGCAATGCTGGCATCCCCCATTCCGACCTGATCGACCGCAGTCAATGTGGCTTCGATCAACTGCTGGCGGCGTATGGGTTGCATACCGACCTTGGGCATGGTGCACCTCTCCTTAGGCCTGCCAACGGGCGATAAACGTCCGTCGGCTTGTGGGCCAGTCTATTTTGTTTTGATTGAACGTTCAATCAACAAAGAATAAGATCTGCGACAAATGGTCGCTGCCTACAGGTATTTCCTACGTGTATGTGGCGCCACCTGACATCGGGAAAACCCATGAAACAGCCCGGCACAGCGGTTCGCCGTGGGTTCATGGTTTTTCGGGGTGTCTTTATACACCCGTCCGTCGACTGCCGAAAAATCGATGGCTCGGGTCATGCGTTGCCTTGTGTTTCTCTGCACTGCCCGGAGCATCTGTGCCATGAGTTCTGCCTCTCTTATAAAGACCCCGCCGGAAAAGGTGCGGGTCAACGGTTGGGTGTTCTACACCTCCACCGCGCTGATTCTGTTGTTGACCGCGATTCTGATCATCGCCCCGCAGGAAGCCGGCAGAATGCTCGGTGTGGCCCAAGCCTGGTTGTCGAAAAGCTTTGGCTGGTACTACATGGTCGTGATCGCCGCCTACCTGGTGTTTGTGGTGGGCCTGGCGTTTTCGTCCTACGGTAAATTGAAACTGGGCAGCAAGGATGACACCCCGGACTTCAGCTACGGCGCCTGGGCCGGCATGCTGTTCTCGTCGGGCATCGGCATCTCGCTGCTGTACTTCGGCGCGTCCGAGCCGCTGGACCACTACTTCAACCCGCCTGAAGGCGCGGCCGCCAGCAATGGCGCTGCACGCCAGGCGTTGCAACTGACCTTCCTGCACTGGGGCCTGCATGGCTGGGCGATCTACGCGCTGGTCGGCCTGGCCGTGGCGTACTTTGCCTACCGTCATAACCAGCCGCTGGCCTTGCGCTCGGCGCTGTACCCGCTGGTGGGCGAGCGTTGGGTGAAAGGCGCGGCCGGTCACGCGGTGGACGGCTTCGGCATGTTTGTGACCCTGCTGGGCCTGGTGACGAACCTGGGGATTGGTTCGATGCAGGTGTCGTCCGGGTTGGAAAACCTGTTCGGCATGGCGCACAGCAACACCAACCTGCTGATCGTGATCATCGTGATGAGCACCGTGGCAACCATCGCCGCCGTGTCGGGTGTGGAAAACGGCATTCGCCGCCTGTCCAACCTGAACATCGTGCTGTTCAGCGGCCTGCTGATCTTCGTGCTGCTGTTTGGCCCGACCCTGCACTTGCTCAATGGCCTGGTGCAAAACACCGGCGACTACCTGAACGGTATCGTGCTGAAAACCTTCGACCTGTATGTGTACGAAGGCGACGCCGACAAAACCGAACGCTGGATGGGCCTGTGGACCCTGTTCTACTGGGCCTGGTGGATTTCCTGGGCACCATTCGTGGGCATGTTCATCGCGCGTATTTCCCGTGGTCGCACGGTGCGTGAACTGGTGGCCGGCGTGCTGCTGATCCCCCTGGGCTTCACCCTGGCGTGGTTGTCGATCTTCGGCAACTCGGCCCTGGACCTGGTGTTGAACCATGGCGCGGTGGAGTTGGGCAAGACCGCCCTGGAACAACCGTCCATGGCGATCTACCAACTGCTGGAGCATTACCCGGCGTCGAAGATCGTGATTGGCGTATCGATCTTTGTGGGCTTCGTACTCTTCCTGACCCCGGCGGATTCCGGCGCGGTGATGATGGCGAATCTTTCCTGCAAGGGCGGCAACGTTGACGAGGATGCGCCGCACTGGCTGCGGATCTTCTGGTCGGTCGTGATCACGCTGGTGACCATCGGTTTGTTGTTTGCCGGTAACTTTGAAGCCATGCAAACCATGGTGGTGCTGGCCGGACTGCCGTTCTCGGTGGTGCTGATCCTGTTCATGTTCGGCTTGCACAAGGCGATGCGCCAGGATGTGGCGATTGAGCTTGAGCAGGCGCAATTGGCTGAACGTGGTCGTCGTGGGTTCAGCGAGCGGTTGACCGCGCTGGACCTGCAACCGAGCCAGGGGACCGTGCAGCGCTTTATGGACAAGCACGTCACACCGGCGCTGGAAGACGCGGCGACTGCCTTGCGTGACCAGGGGCTGGAAGTGCAAACCCTGCTGGGCAAGTCCAAGCGCTGCATTGGCGTGCGCATCGAGAGGGAGGAGGGTAATCCGTTTGTTTACGAAGTGAGCCTGGATGCTTATTCGTCGGCACCGAACGACTTGCCTGAGGAAGAGCGTACGCGCTACTACCGCGCCGAGGTTTACCTGCACAACGGGCCTCAGGAATACGACCTGATGGGCTTCACCCAGGAGCAAATCACCCGGGACGTGCTCGATCAGTTTGAAAGCCATCGGCAGCTCCTTGGCCGTGTCTATAGCTGAGTGTTGAAAAGAGCGGTGCCTTCACTGGCGCCGCTGTTCCAAGGTTGGAATGGGGTCAAATGTGGGAGCTGGCTTGCCTGCGATTGCAGTGGTGAATTCACTGCAGCTATCGCAGGCAAGCCAGCTCCCACATTGACCCCGTTCCTTCAGGAGGATTTACCCCAGGTTCTTGCCCAGGAGGGCATGGTAGAGCTCGCTGTCACCCAGGATCCCCACCACCTTGTTGTTGTCCTGCAGCACCAGCTTGTTCCCGGTCTGATAGCGAATCTGCAACGCCTCGCGCATGCCGATATTGGAGTCCACCAGCGTCGGCATCCGGCCCAAGCCTTCCACCGATTGCCCCGGTGCCCAGTTCTGCAAGTTCAGCACCGCGCCATTCTGCCGTGCGCCCTTGATGGTGTTGCCTTCGGCCAGGTCCAGCCACGAGTCGCCACCCGGGTCCAGGCTGATGGAGCCGTTGACGTGGGTGCAGTTATCCACCGTGCGCATCAGGCTGCGGCCACACAGTACGTTCAGCGGGTTGGTGTGCGCCACGAAGGTCCGCACATAGTCGTCCGCCGGGTTCAGCACGATCTCTTCCGGCACGCTGTACTGGATGATCCGGCCGTCTTTCATGATCGCGATGCGGCTGCCCAGTTTCAGCGCCTCATCCAGGTCGTGACTCACGAATACGATGGTCTTGCTCAGCTTGCGTTGCAGCTCCAGCAGTTCATCCTGCAAACCCTGGCGGATCAGCGGGTCGAGTGCCGAGAACGGTTCGTCCATCAGCAGGATATCGGCGTCCATCGCCAGTGCGCGGGCCAGGCCTACACGTTGCTGCATGCCGCCGGACAGCTCGTCGGGCTTCTTGTTGCGCCACTGCGACAAACCCACCAACTCCAGCTTGTCGTCCACCAGCTTGCGCCGCTCTTTCTCCGGCCGGCCTTGCATCTCCAGGCCGAAGCTGATGTTTTCGCGCACCGTCAGCCAAGGCATCAGGGCGAACTTCTGGAAGACCATGGCGATGCGCTGGGTGCGCATCATTTTCAGCTCGGCGGGGGTGCAGGAAGCGATGTCGATCTGGCGACCTTCGTGCTCCACAAACAGCTTGCCGCGGCTGACGGTGTTCAAGCCATTGATACAGCGCAGCAGGCTCGACTTGCCCGAGCCCGACAGGCCCATCAGCACACAGATTTCGCCTTTCTCCACATCCAGGCTGGCGTTTTCAACGCCGACAATCTGCCCGGTCTTTTTCAGGATCTCGTTGCGCGTCATGCCCTGGTCCAGCAGCTTGAGCGCCTCGCGTGGGTCTTTGGAAAAGATCACGTCGACATTTTCGAACCGGATAATGCTCATGCATCACCCCCTACTTTGGCGTCGGGTTGTTTGCAGATGCGGTCGAGCATGATGGCCAGCAACACGATTGCCAGGCCTGCTTCAAAGCCCAGGGCGATGTCGGCGGTGTTCAGCGCGTTGACCACCGGCTTGCCGAGGCCATCGGCGCCCACCAGGGCCGCGATCACCACCATCGACAACGACAGCATGATGCATTGGGTAATGCCGGCGGCGATGCTCGGCATGGCGTGGGGCAGTTCAATCCGCGAGAGCAACTGACGGCGCGAGCAGCCAAAGGCCTTGCCGGCGTCCATCAACTCTTGCGGCACATCACGGATACCCAGGTAAGTCAGACGGATAGGCGCGGCAATCGCAAACACCACCGTGGAAATCAGCCCGGGCACCACACCCAGCCCGAAGAGGGTCAGGGTAGGGATGAGGTAGACGAAGGTCGGTACGGTCTGCATCAGATCGAGCACCGGCCGCATCAGGGTGTAGAACATCGGTTTGTGCGCGGCAACAATGCCCAGCGGCACGCCGATCACCACACAGACCAGGGTGGCGAACAGCACCTGCGCCAGGGTCTCCATGGTTTCCTGCCAGTACCCCAGGTTCAGGATCAGCAGGAAGGAGGCGATGACAAATACCGTCAGGCCCCATTTGCGTTGAATGAAGTGAGCGAGTAGCGCAATCAGACCGATCAATGCCAGCGGATTGAACCAGGTCAGCGCGAACGTCACGCCGTGGATCATCGTTTCCAGGGTCGATGCGATTGCGTCGAAGTAGTTGGCCCCGTGTTGGGTCAACCATTCAACGAAGGCAGCGATGTACTGGCCTAGCGGGATTTTATGTTCAGTCAGCATGGTAGTGAATGTCCACATGCGAAGAGGAAAAACATCCCGGGCCAGCGTACCGGCCCGGGGTCAGCGGTTACTTGGCGAGGTAAGCTTTGACGGCCTCCAGTCCTGGTTTGCCATCGACAGTGGTCACACCGGCGAGCCAGGTGTCGAGCACTTGCGGGTTCTTCTTCAGCCACGCCTTGGCGGCTGCGTCCGGCTTCATTTTGTCGTCCAGGACGTTACCCATCAGGGTGCTTTCCATGTTCAGGGTGAACGACAGGTTTTTCAGCAACTGGCCCACGTTGCTGCATTCCTGGGTGTAGCCCTTGCGGACGTTGGTGTAGATGGTGGCCTGGCCGTAGTTGGGGCCGAATGAATCATCACCCCCGGTCAGGTACTTCATCTTGAAGCGGGTGTTCATCGGGTGCGGTTCCCAGCCGAGGAACACGATGGCCTGGTCACGCTTGGTGGCGCGTTCCACCTGCGAGAGCATCCCGGCTTCGCTGGATTCGACCACTTTGAAGCCGGCGGTTTTCAGGCCGAAGGCGTCTTTGTCGATAAGGGTCTGGATGGTGCGGTTGCCGTCGTTGCCCGGCTCGATCCCGTAGATCTTGCCGCCCAGCTCATCCTTGAATTTGACGATGTCGGCGAAGTCTTTCAGGCCCTTGTTGTACAGCGCTTCCGGCACGGCCAGGGTGTACTTGGCGTTTTCCAGGTTGGCGCGCACGGTTTCCACGGTGCCGGCATCACGGTACTGCTTGATGTCGTTTTCCATGGTCGGCATCCAGTTGCCGAGGAAGATGTCCATGTTCTTGCCGTCAGCCAGGGACTTGTAGGTCACCGGAACGGAAATCATCGTGGTGCGGGGTTTGTAGCCGAGGCCCTTGAGGACTTCGCTGGTGGTGGCGGTGGTGACGGTGATGTCGGTCCAGCCGACATCGGAGAAATTGACGGTCTGGCATTGCGCCGGTTCTGCAGCGTGAGCCAGGGCTGGCAGACTCAGCATGGCGGCCAACAACAACGACGGGGAACCTTTCATGGGGGTGGACTCCTGGTGTTTTTCTGGCGGCAATAACACCGCGCTTATAGGTGTTGCGGTTGGGCGTGCGGCACAGCTCTGCCACGCAACTGTGCAAACGAGTCGAGACTGATCATGTACCAGTGAAAATCTGACGCCTACAGGGGGCGTCGTATCCAGTACAGGGATGGTCGTATCCAGTGTCGGTGACGTCGCTTACAGATTTTTTCCAAGGCAAAACTGCACTTTTTACCGATCTGCACCGCAAAAAACGGCCAAAACGTCGCCTTCCACGAGCGCGGCGCTGGTAAGCATGGGTACGTCGGTGTGAGACGCCGTGAGGGCAGACAAAAGCTTGATGATGCTGCCATCTGGGCGGATTGCGACATGAGCGTAGCAGCTCCGTCACCGGGCGTTATGTGCGCCTGGCCTGTTCATCTGCGGAGTTTCACGGCAATGGCTATCAGCGTTTTCGACCTGTTCAAGATCGGCATTGGGCCTTCGAGTTCTCACACCGTCGGCCCCATGCGCGCCGCGGCGTTGTTCGTTCAAGGACTGCGTGAACGTGATGTATTGGAACAAGTGAGGCGCGTCGAAGTTCAGCTGTATGGCTCCTTGTCGGCCACCGGCATCGGTCACGGCAGCGATAACGCCGTGATCATGGGCCTGATGGGCGAGTGGCCGGACGCGATTGATCCGTCGCACATCGGCATCCGCATCGAAACCCTGCGCGAGACCAACACCCTGCTGCTGGACGGGCGGTTGCCGGTGCCGTTCCTGTGGGCGCGGGACATGCTGTTGCTCGACGAAAACCTGCCCTTCCACCCCAATGCCATGACCCTGGTGGTGTTTGGTGATAACGGCGAGATGCACCGCGATACCTACTACTCTGTCGGCGGCGGTTTTGTGGTGGATGAAGCCCAGGCCGCCAGCGGTGTGGCAGACATGGACCGCACCGAGCTGCCCTATGATTTTTCCAGTGCGGTGGAATTACTCCAGCTGTGCAAGACCCACAACCTGCGGGTCGCTGAACTGATGTTGGCGAATGAAAAAACCTGGCGCTCGGAAGACGAGATCCGCAGCGGCCTGATGACGCTGTGGCGGGCCATGCAGGATTGCGTGGAGCAAGGCCTCAAGCACGAAGGCATTCTTCCCGGCGGCCTCAATGTAAGGCGTCGTGCAGCCAAGTTGCACCGCAGCTTGCAGGAGCTGGGCAAACCCAATGTGATCGGCTCAACCCTGAGCGCGATGGAGTGGGTCAACCTGTTCGCCCTGGCGGTGAATGAAGAAAACGCCGCCGGCGGGCGCATGGTCACGGCCCCTACCAATGGCGCGGCGGGGATCATCCCGGCGGTGCTGCACTACTTTATGAAATTCAGCGAAGAGGTGACCGAGGCCAACGTGGTCGACTATTTCCTCGGCGCGGCGGCGGTGGGCATCCTGTGTAAAAAGAACGCGTCGATCTCGGGGGCTGAAGTGGGTTGCCAGGGTGAAGTCGGCTCGGCGTGCGCCATGGCGGCGGCGGGGCTGGCGGAGATTCTCGGGGCGACGCCGGAGCAGTTGTGCAACGCCGCGGAGATTGGC
The DNA here is from genome assembly GCF_013386825.1 of Pseudomonas sp. IPO3778. Lineage (GTDB taxonomy): Bacteria > Pseudomonadota > Gammaproteobacteria > Pseudomonadales > Pseudomonadaceae > Aquipseudomonas. Next base: position 39,924 of record NZ_JACARC010000034.1, on the reverse strand, counting down.
CTGGAACACAACCTCGGCCTGACCTGCGACCCGGTGGGTGGGCTGGTGCAGGTGCCGTGCATCGAGCGTAACGCGATTGCCGCCGTCAAGGCGATCAATGCGGCGCAGATGGCGTTGCGGGGCGATGGCCAGCACTTTATCTCCCTGGACCGGGTGATCCGCACCATGCGGGATACCGGGGCGGATATGCATGACAAGTACAAGGAGACATCGCGGGGTGGGTTGGCGGTGAGTGCGGTGGAGTGTTGAAGTACGCCCCCCTGTAGGAGCGAGCTTGCTCGCGAAGGTCGTGAACGATAACGCGTTCACCCTGAATCAGCGCGGCGCTCTCAGGTTTTTCGCGAGCAAGCTCGCTCCTACATTGAGCATCTCCCGTTCGTCACGCCACCTTTTAGCGCGTCGCAATTAGATAAGTAGCTCCCGAACGATTTCGCGCCATGACCATCCGTCACCCGTGCCTGTGGTGACAGACTTTTCCCACGTCGTTTCTCTCGCTTCCCACAAGTGCTACCGATCTGCTCACACACCTTGAGCCTGCGTCCTCTCACGTCTTTTTCGGGTCATATCCCCCACTCCATGCGCGGGCTTATATAGACGCGTCATGAGGTCGTTTTCAGGAGTTATTGAATGCGCATTCAACTTTAGGCATGGCATTTGCTCTATCAATACAAAGCCTCTCGCCACAGGAGTTTCCTTAAGGTGATGAGCGCAATAACAAGAGCCTCGCCTGAGGCCATCACCCGCTTTGTGTGAGGAGATACCGCGATGACGTCGTTCAACTCCGGGGCCCAACCCCAGAACCGTGCGCCTCAATCCATCGGCTTTTTGCTGCTGGACAATTTCACGCTGATTTCCCTGGCCTCCGCAGTCGAACCCCTGCGCATGGCCAACCAACTCTCCGGCCGCGAGCTGTATCGCTGGACGACGTTGAGTGTGGACGGAAACCAGGTGTGGGCCAGCGACGGTCTGCAAATCACCCCCGATGCTTCCATGCACAAAGCCCCGGCCCTGGACACCGTGATTGTCTGCGGCGGCGTGGGTATCCAGCGCACCGTGACCCGTGAGCATGTGTCGTGGCTGCAAAGCCAGGCGCGCCAGTCCCGCCGCCTCGGCGCGGTGTGCACCGGCAGTTGGGCCCTGGCCTGCGCCGGCCTGCTGGACGGTTTTGATTGCAGCGTGCACTGGGAATGCCTGGCGTCGATGCAGGAAGCCTTCCCCCGCGTGGCCATGAGCACACGCCTGTTTACCCTCGACCGCAACCGCTTCACCAGCTCCGGCGGCACCGCGCCGCTGGACATGATGCTGCACCTGATCAGCCGCGACCACGGCCGTGAACTGTCGGCCGCGATCTCCGAGATGTTCGTGTACGAACGCATCCGCAACGAACAGGATCACCAGCGTGTGCCGCTCAAGCACATGCTCGGCACAAACCAGCCGAAACTGCAGGAAATCGTCGCGCTGATGGAGGCTAACCTGGAAGAGCCGATCGACCTCGATGAACTGGCGGTGTACGTCGCGGTTTCCCGGCGTCAGCTGGAGCGGTTGTTCCAGAAATACCTGCACTGTTCGCCGTCGCGCTACTACCTCAAGCTGCGCCTGATCCGTGCACGGCAGTTGCTCAAGCAAACGCCGATGTCGATCATCGAAGTGGCGTCGGTGTGCGGGTTTGTCTCCACGCCGCACTTCTCCAAGTGCTATCGCGAATACTTCGGCATTCCGCCGCGGGATGAGCGCGTGGGTTCCAACACCACGCAGCAAGTGGCGATGATGCCGATTCCCCAGGCGCTGGTGTTGTCACCGCTGTCCGGGCCGTTGTCGGCGTTGAGCCAGGCCAGGAATGAGTCGACTTTCGCCAGTGTAAGGCTCTAACACCAGGCGCGAGCTTGCTCGCGA
>NZ_JACARC010000034.1:0-37975 GCF_013386825.1 Pseudomonas sp. IPO3778 | reverse complement strand
GCTTGCTCGCGAATGCGGTATATCAGGCGCCGGAGTTCTGCCTGAACTGCACCAACGCCGGCAACAACTGCTTGTCGATCGCCTGCCTCACCGCCGGCAGGATCGTCGCGCTGCCGGTGTACATCTGCTCAACCATACCCTTGAGCGCCTTGGCCCGCGCCGCACTCAAACCGCGCACCGCGCATTCGCACGCCTGCTCGGCGGTGGCGCCGCTGGACACTTCGAAACCCAACGACCGCAGTTGGCCCAGCAGGTCATCCTGGTCAATCAAATCCGCGTGCATCATGACGTTAATCCTTGTTAGGGGAGCGGGGGACTGAGGTCGATTCTGGTAGGCCATCACCGAGTCGGCAAGGCCTGAATGCGCGAATGTCCGGGACACCTATGAACAGGTCGTTTTCGGCTAACTCGGCAGGGAAGGGAGTGTGCACACTGGAACCCAGCAAGCAGCTTGAAGGTTTGGTCACCCTCGGGATGCGCCGCTCACACAAAGCACTCTGCCCCGATCCTGTCACGGCTGGATCGGGGCTTTTTTTGGCTGGGATTTGTGGGGTTGCAACTGGCCTCATCGCAGGCAAGCCAGCTCCCACATTTGAAGGTATTCACAAATCAAAATGTGGGAGCTGGCTTGCCTGCGATGGCGGTCTACCTTTGCAACACCAATATCCGGGACAACAACTCATCCCGATCGATATAGCAGCCCTGAAAATGCCGCGCACCCGAGGCAGGGTCAAACGCATTGCGCGCATGCAGGGTGCGGCGGTTATCGAAGCACCACAGCTCGCCCGGGTTCAGGCGTTTGACCAGTCGAAAACGGTCTTCCCGGGTCATCGCTATAAACCGGCGATAGGCGCGATACAGCAACGGCATCTGCGCGGCTGGCGCCTCAAACGGCCCGCGCAGAAAGTTGGCCATGCGAATCTCGGCGACCTCTCCCAATGCATCCAGCGCGATGATCGGCGCCAGCCGGCGGTAGTCGCTGTGACGGTCCTTGTTGCGGAACTCCACCGGGATTTCGCACAGCGCGCGAAAGGCTTCGGGGTCTTCATCACGCAAGGCCCGGGCAATGGCAAAACCATCGACAAAAATACTCTCGCCACCGTCGGCATCGTTCACCAGGCAGTGCAAAAATTGCAGCCCCGGTTGCAGCTCCCGCGTCGGCAAATCACTGTGCAGCGGCAGGTTGAATGCGGTGTAGGCGTTGCTGTCGGCATCGGCCTTGGATTGCACGTTGAACAACACGCCGAAATTGCTCTCGCGGATGAATGAAATGCGCTGGGCGATCAGTGCCAGTGAGCCGGGTTCGGTGGGCACGCCGCGCACTTGGGTAAGGCCGCTGTCACGCAGGGCCAGCAGCCATTGCAGCAGGGCGTTCGGGTCTTCCATCAGCGCCGCGTAGTCGAATACGGGCAGCTCGAACGTGTGGTCCCACAGTAGGGATTTCGGTTTGGCCGCCCGGCGTTCCGCGCGGGATTCATCGTCATAGGCGTGTGCCCTCAACCAACCGGGGTCGTATTGGCTGCGATGCCCGCCACTCCATTCCACCGTCAGCAAACCCTGGTCGATACGCGCACTGATCGCCGTGAGGTGTTCGTCCACGTCGACGATTTCCAGCACCTGCTCACGGGTCACGCTGTAGACACAGGACGGGCACGGGCAGTTGTCCCGCAACCACGGGTGATGGAACGGGCTGACCCGCCCATCGGCCCATTGCACACTGAGGTGATCGCCGTGCACCTGCACATCGGCCAGGTCACTGATCAGCGGGTAAGTACGGAAGTCGGCAACAGCGGCGGCGGTTTGCATGGCGATTCCTTATTTTTGGGGTGGCAGTCCAATCACGCGGCCCAGGAGCGCGGGCCTTGGCAGGTCGATCTGTTGGGCGCTGATGCTGGCGAGCTTGCTCAGCACGGCCTCACTGAACGGCGCGGAATGCGGCCCGGCGAGGTCGACGTGGAGCAGCATTTGCTCGTTGCCGGCCAGCTCCTTTTCGTCGCCGGCCAGGTGAAGGCTGTGGTAGAGGTGCAGGCGCTTGCGGTCGTGGGCGATGAGCTGGGTGCGCACTTCAACGTCGGCGCCCAGCTTCACTTCGTGCAGGTAGTTGAGGTGCAGTTCCAGGGTGAACAGCGAGTGGCCGCTGGCTTCGCGGTTTTCGCTGTCCAGGCCGAGGGTGTCCATCAGCGCATCGGTGGCGTAGCTGAAGATCAGCAGGTAGAACGCATCGCGCAGGTGGCCGTTGTAGTCGACCCACTCGGGGAGGATTTTGGTGGTGTAGGTGGTGAGTGCGGGCATGTCATGGGTTCCGGGTATGTACTCGGTCAAATGTGGGAGCTGGCTTGCCTGCGATGACGGTGCAAGATTCGCCACCGCCATCGCAGGCAAGCCAGCTCCCACAGGAAATCAACAGCCGTTATTCAGCGAAGGTCATGCCGTGTTTTTCCTTGGTGGTCTTCACCGCCTCCAGCACCGCCAGCAGGCAATCATCACGGTAGCGCTCCAGGGCCGAAATGCTGTGTGTGCCCAACTGTTCGCTGGTGCCGTCCACCACGTCGTCAATCAACTTGTCAGTCAATTCCGGGGCCGGCAAATAGGTCCACGGCAACTGCAAGGCCGGGCCGAACTGTGCCATGAAATGCCGCATCCCGGCGTCACCGCCTGCCAAGGTGTACGTCAGGAAGGTGCCCATGAACGACCAGCGCAACCCGGCGCCAAAGCGAATCGCGTCATCGATCTCGCCGGTGGTCGCCACCCCATCGTTCACCAGGTGCAATGCCTCACGCCACAAGGCTTCCAGCAGACGGTCGGCGATAAAGCCGGGCACCTCTTTGCGCACGTGCAAAGGGCGCATGCCGAGAGATTCATACACCTTGATCGCCGCTTGAATGGCTTCGGGTGCAGTGTTTTTACCGCCTACCACTTCCACCAGCGGCAGCAGATAAACCGGGTTGAATGGGTGACCCACCACGCAACGTTCGGGGTGGGTGGAGCCTTCATAAAACTCACTCGGCAACAGCCCTGACGTGCTCGAGCCAATCAATGCATTCGGCTTGGCCGCCGCGCTGATCTTGCTGTGCAATTCCAGCTTCAGGTCCAGGCGTTCCGGGGCGCTTTCCTGGATGAAGTCGGCGTCTTTCACACACTCTTCAATTGTGGCCACGAAGCGCAGGCGGTCTTGCGATGCGCCGGGTGCCAGGCCTTGTTTTTCCAGGGCGCCCCAGGCATTGGCGACCCGTTTGCGCAGGGCCGCTTCGGCGCCGGGCGCCGGGTCCCAGGCCACCACATCCAGGCCGTGGGCCAGGGCGCGGGACACCCAGCCGCTGCCGATCACGCCGCTGCCCAGGGCTGCGAAGGTTTTGATTTCAGTGATAAAGCTCATGGCAAATTCCTAAAGAGTTCGGTGATCAATGTGGGAGCTGGCTTGCCTGCGATAGCGGTGTGTCAGCAGCTGTATTTGGTGCAGGTGTACCGCAATCGCGGGCAAGCCCGGCTCCCACAAGGTTCGGTGCTGTTCGGAACAGTTAGCCGCGCTTGGTCAGGCCCATCTTCACGCGGCCTTCGGCCGGGGTCATGACCCGTGCACCGAGGCGGCTGAGGATCTCGCTGGCGCGTTCCACCAACTGGCCGTTAGTGGCCAGCACACCCTTGTCCAGCCACAGGTTGTCTTCCAGGCCAACCCGCACGTTGCCGCCCAGCAGCACCGCTTGCGCCGCCATTGGCATCTGCATGCGACCAATGCCGAAGCCGGCCCACACCGCGTCGGCGGGCAGGTTGTCGACCATGGCTTTCATGGTGGTGGTGTCGGCCGGCGCGCCCCACGGGATGCCCAGGCACAGCTGGAACAGCGGGTTGTCGAGCAAGCCTTCCTTGATCATCTGCTTGGCGAACCACAGGTGACCGGTGTCGAAAATTTCCAGTTCGGCTTTAACGCCCAGCTCCTGGATGCGTTTGGCGCCAGCCCGCAGTTGCGCGGGGGTGGAGACGTAAATAGTGTCGCCGTCACCGAAGTTCAGGGTGCCGCAATCGAGGGTGCAGATTTCCGGCAGCAGTTCTTCCACGTGGGCCAGGCGGGTCAGTGGGCCCACCAGGTCGGTATTGGGGCCGAATTCCATGGGGTTCTCGCCGCCGCCGATTTCCAGGTCGCCACCCATGCCGGCGGTGAGGTTGACGATGATGTCGACGTCCGCCTCGCGGATGCGCTCCATCACTTCGCGGTACAGCGCCACGTCGCGGCTGAATTTGCCGGTCTCGGGGTCACGCACATGGCAATGCACCACGGTGGCGCCGGCCTTGGCCGCTTCCACCGCCGCGGCGGCGATTTGTTTGGGGGTGACCGGCACGTGAGGGCTTCTGGCGGTCGTGTCGCCAGCACCGGTGAGTGCGCAGGTGATGATGACGTCGTGGTTCATGGGGCAGGTTCCTTACAGGCGTGGTGATGCCGCTCGCAGCCAGGAGCGGCTGCGAAACGGTGATTCAGAAAAGGTTATTTGCTGGTCAATTGCAGGTTGGCGGCGGCGGGTTTGCCGTCGAAGGTGGTGACGCCTTCCAGCCAGCGCTGCTGGTCTTGCGGGTGGTCCTTGAGCCATTGCTTGGCCGACTCCAGCGCGTCCTTGTGATCCAGCAGGGGCTGCATCATTCGGCTCTCGTCGGCGGCGGTGAAGGTCAGGTTGCTCAGCAACTTGTGCACGTTGGGGCATTGTTCGGCGTAGGTGGGCGACGTGACCGACCACACGGTGGCCATGCCTTCGTTCGGACCCAGGGCGTCATCGCTGCCGGTGAGGTACGTCATGGCCACGTTGACGTTCATCGGGTGCGGCGCCCAGCCGAAGAACACCACGGCCTCCTTGCGGCGCACGGCACGGTCGACGGCGGCGAGCATGCCGGCTTCACTGGACTCCACCAATTGGAACTTGCCCAGGCCAAACTGATTCTTGGCGATCATCGCCTTGATCTGGGTATTGGCCCCCGAGCCGGGCTCGATCCCGTAGATCTTGCCGCCCAGCTCTTTTTCAAACTTGGCGATATCGGCGAAGGTTTTCAGGCCCTTGTCGGCCAGGTAAGTCGGCACGGCCAATGTGGCGCGGGCGTCTTCCAGGGACGGCTTGTCGAGCACCTTGACCTGCTTGGCGTCGACAAACGGGGTGATGGTCTGGGTCATCAACGGGTTCCAGTAGCCCAGGAACATGTCCAGGCGCTGGTCGCGGATCCCGGCGAAGATGATTTGCTGGGACGCGCTGGTTTGTTTGGTCTTGTAGCCGAGGCCGTCGAGCAATACTTGGGTCATGGCGCTGGTGGCGATTACGTCGGTCCAGTTCACCACGCCCATGCGCACGTTCTGGCAAGAAGCCGCATCGGCTGCCATGACGTTGGTGCTCAAAATGGCGCTGGCGCTGAGTGCGAGCACGCAGCGGCTGATCAGTCGGTTCATGGTGGTTCCCTCGGCAGGTTGTTATTGTGGGTTCCGGCGTCTTTGTGCGCCGTGCAGCCAAGTTACCCAGCTTCAGAGGCGACAAAACGCACGGCGGCGACCCGCTCTTGCACTGCAGCGACCTGCCCCCTTGAATGACCGATTGAACTGGCGTATCACAGTGACCACGCTGTCCGTCCTACGAGAGCGCTCCATGTCCCAGGATTTCTACTTTCTGCTGATGCCGGGCTTCTCCGCCATCGGCTTTATCTCCGCGATCGAACCGCTGCGGGTTGCCAACCGCTTTCGTGGCGAGCTGTACCGCTGGCACGTCCTGAGCGCCGACGGCGGCGCGGTGTTGGCGAGCAACGGCATGTCGGTCAACGCCGACGCGGCACTGGAGCCCTTGAAAAAGGGCGCGACGTTATTGGTAGTGGCCGGCTTCGAACCGCTGAAGTTCGCCACGCCGGCACTGGAACACTGGCTGCGTCGCCTCGATCACGAGGGGGTGACCCTGGGCGCCATCGACACCGGCGCCTGCGTCCTGGCCGAAGCGGGCCTGCTCGACGGCCACCGGCTGACCCTGCACTGGGAAGCCATCGACGCCTTCAAGGAATCCTATCCACAGCTGACGGTGACCCAGGAGCTGTTCGAGATCGACCGCCGGCGCATCACTTCGGCGGGCGGCACCGCCTCCATCGACCTGATGCTCGACCTGATCAGCCAGGCCCACGGGCCGGAGTTGGCGATCCAGGTATCCGAACAGTTTGTGCTTGGCCGCATCCGCCCGCGCAAAGACCACCAACGCATGCAGATCGCCACGCGCTATGGCATCAACAACAAGAAGCTGGTGCAGGTGATCGGCGAGATGGAACAGCACACCGAGCCGCCCCTGAGCACCCTGGCGCTGGCGGAGGCGATCAAGGTCACGCGGCGGCAGTTGGAGCGGCTGTTTCGGCTGCACCTGAACGACACACCGAGCAATTTCTACCTGGGCTTGCGCCTGGAGAAGGCCCGGCAATTGTTGCGCCAGAGCGACATGAGTGTGCTGGAGGTGAGCATCGCCTGCGGGTTTGAGTCGCCGTCGTATTTCACCCGCAGTTACCGGGCGAGGTTTGCCAAGTGCCCGAGGGAGGATCGGCGACGGGAAGCGGTGTGAGCACCGCTCTCGAGAACAACGCAGATCAAATGTGGGAGCGGGCTTGCTCGCGAAAGCGGTGGATCAGCCACCGAATGCATCAACTGACACACCGCATTCGCGAGCAAGCCCGCTCCCACAGGGGATGTGTGGTGTGGCTTATTTCTTCAGCAGCGCTGAACACGCGGCTTTGAAGGCCTCATGCTGATATTTGTTCAGCGTCGCAGGCACATCAAAATTGTGCTTTTTGTTCTGCGCATTGATGGTCTGCGGCGACAGCAGCGTCACCTCAACACCGTCCAGCAACTGAAACACCCCTTCAATCTTGAACGTGGTCGGGCCACCGGCGAATTCGCCTTTCTTGCTGCGCTTCTTGATCGCGATCCGCGTGATCGCGTTGTCCCGCACAAACGCACTCACCTGAGCGGCGAAGGCCTTGACGTTGGCCGCCTCATCGTCGTCTTCCAGGGCAATTTTCTTGGTGGCCAGGGCAACGTGGCTCAACGCCTGGCCGTCCAGCGAGGCGACGGCGATGATGGCTTCGCTGCCTTTGATTTCGATGCCGCAGATAGTCATGGGGTCGCCTTGGAAAAGTGGAGAAGGCGCGAATGGTATCAGGCCCGACCCGGTTGGCGCGTTCCGGCCATCAGGCTCAGGCACGCCGCCGCCAGGGCCAGTGCCGTCACCAGCGCACCCACCAGCGGGGTGATTTCCAGGCTGCCCTTGGCGATCACCACGCCGCCCAGCGCCGCGCCCAAGGCGACGCCCAGGTGCATGGCCGAGGTATTGATCCCCACATTGGCCTCACCGGATTCCGGGGCGGTGTGCAGCAGGTAGTTCTGCACCACGGGCGAGATGGTCCAGCTCAACGCCATCCACACCGCGTACAGCGCCAGGAAGCTCGCCAGCGAACCGGTGGCCCATGGCAGCAACGCCATGACCAAAGTGAACAGTGCCGGGATCAACACCAGCGCACGCTTGAACCCCAGCCGGTCCGACAGCCAGCCGCCGCAATAACCACCGCTGATGGCGGCGATGCCGAAGAACACGTAGAGATAACTCAAGGAAACGCCGTGGATGCCCATGGTCTGTTGCACGTAGGGCGCCAGGTAAGCGAACAGCACGAAATGCCCGGTCAACAGCAAGACCGACACCAGTTGCGCCAACAGCAGCCTGGGAATCACCAACTGCCGGCAGTAGTCACGCAACGAGGTGGGCGGGCGGCTGGCGAATGTCGGCAGGCTCAGGCGCAACAGTGCGGCGATCACCACCGCCAGCAGTGCCAGCAGCAGAAACGGCGCACGCCAGCTCAGGGACTCGCTCACGGCTATACCCAGCGGAATCCCCAGCACCAGCGAACCGCTGATGCCCATGAACACAATGCCGATCGCCCGCCCCCGCAGGCGTGCGTCCACCAGCGATGCCGAGAGGGTCGACGCCAGCACCACCACCAGCGCACAACTGGCCGCGCTGATGATGCGACAGACCAGCAGCATCCAGTAATTCACCGCCAGTCCGGAGCCCAGGTTGCCCACCGCAAAGGTCAGCAACGCGGCAATCAGCAGGGAGCGCCGTTCAATCCGCGACGTCAGCGACAGCAACGGCGCGGCGCACAGGGCAAAGGTCAGGGAAAACACCGCCGTCAGCTGCCCGGCCGCACTCAGGGTAACGCCCAGTTCCCGGGACAGCAGCGGCAGAATCCCGCCCACCAGGTTTTCATCGATACCGGCGACGAAGGCGGCGAGGGCGAGGAGGTAGATGCGTGGGTTCATGGGGCGGCATTGGTAGAAATGGGCGCTGATCATGCCGGGCATGGTGATTGACTGGCAAGTCAACAAAATTGCTCGGGGCCGGGCCGGAAGGTAAAGATGCAGAAAAATAATTAATGATAAGGGATAAAATATTGTCCGTTATTCTAATTATTTCGTGATTACGGATAATATGTTATCCATTATAGTTTTATTATTTTTATCGTTGCTACACTTGCTCACACTCCACCGGAAGTCGAACCATGGCCCTTACTCATATCCTCTACGCCCCTGGTGAGATCGCCCTGCAGATCGCCGGCAACGCCAAAGCGCTTCGGTTGAGTAAAAACCTTTCTCGACGGGCACTGGCGACCAAATCCGGGGTGCCCGAGTCCACGATCAAGCGCTTCGAGACAACCGGTAAGGTTTCGCTGGATGCCCTGTTATTGATTGCGATGAGCCTGGGTGTCGGCGAGCAACTGGCGCAGTTGTTCAGCGCGCCAGCACCGGCCAGCCTTCAAGAACTGAAAAATCACACAAGGCTTCGAGGTCGTCAATGAAACCGGTCACTGCGCTCCACGTCATGTTGCAAGGTTTCCGGGTGGGTGAGTTGGTCGATATCCCCCGTAAAGGCCTGTATTTCTCCTATGACCCGAGCTGGCTGTTGAAGGGGTTCAATTTGGCGCCCCTGCACATGGAGTTTTCATCAAGGCCTCAGCTGGCTGCGGACACCACGCTGTTCAATGGGCTGCACGGTGCTTTCAGCGATTCCCTGCCCGATGGTTGGGGGTTGCTGCTGATGGATCGTTTCTTTCGCCGCTCCATGGCGATTGAGCGGCATGCGTTGGGACCTTTGGATCGATTGGCCTACATGGGCGACCGGAGCATGGGGGCATTGGAATATGTGCCTATGTTCGAAAAGGATCCCGATCAGGCGGCCCTGGATCTGGCCTCTCTCTACCAGGCCTCCCAGGACGTTCTGTCGGGTGAGACCTGTGAAGTGATTGAATCATTGCGTTTCGCCGGTGGTTCGCCCGGCGGTGCCCGTCCCAAGGCGGTCATCGGGCTGTCGCCTGACAAGTCCCGGGCCATTTCTTCATTTGGTGAGATGCCGGATGGATACGAACACTGGCTGATCAAATTCCGCAGCCAGGACGAGCATCGCGACAGCGGAGCGATCGAGCAGGTTTACGCAATCACGGCTCGCAGTGCCGGCGTCGAAATTTCCGCCTCAGACGTGTTAGATGTCCCGACACCGACAGGCATTGAGCGTTTCTTTGTCACTCGCCGTTTTGACCGTGACGGCGCCACCCGGCGGCATATGCTGACAGCCGCTGCGATTCTGTACGCAGACTTCCGCATGCCCAGCCTGGATTACGGCGACCTGTTGCGCCTCACATTCGCGATTACCCAGGATGCCAGCCAGGTGCAGAAAATGGCGCGGCTGATGGTGTTCAACGCGCTTGCCCACAACCGGGACGATCACGCCAAAAACTTCTCGTTCTTTGGCGCAGCCAATGGCTGGCAGATGGCGCCGGCGTACGACCTGACATTTTCCAGCACCAGTGGTCGCGGCAACGAGCACACCACGGCGTTTGCAGGCGCCGGCCACCCGACACGCAAGGTGATCATCGAAGTCTGCAAGCCATTCAGCTTTCTGGAGCCTGAGCTTTACATCGAGCAGACCCTGGACGCGTTATCGCAATGGAATCAGCACTGCGCCGACTTCGAGGTCGATAAGGTCCAGCGGGAAAAAGTGCTGCTGACGCTTAACTCGGTATGGAAAGACTTCTAACGCTTATTCCTGCCCGATCGACTCCAAAAACTCCGACCGTTCATCGCTCATCCGCGCCAGGCAGTCATTCTGCTCGATGGCATACGGCTTGCTGCCCGCCACCGCCGGGAAGGTATCCACAGCGCAATCCGCGTCGCGCAGTTTTTCCCACTTCTGCTGGGCATCCTTCAGACGAGCGGTAATGTCCGCCAGCTGCGTCTTGTTGCTGCCATAGGTCGAACCCATGCGTTCCAGCAAGCCCTGATAGTTATCCTTAAGCAGTTGCTCAGCGGTGGTTTTGTTGTAGGTGGCGCATTCCAGGGTTTGCTTGTCGTTCTCGATGCCATCGCAGGGCGTGGTGTCGGTGTCTTCAGCCGCGTGCACGCCGGTTGCGATGAGTGCCAAAGCCAGGAAAATCGATTTCATTGCGCCGTCTCATATCAGTTGATGAGCAAATTCTGGCTCAAGCGTAAGACAAAGAACAGACACCCGTCAGAGATGTCATGTTGGCCTTTGTCGCGGATTGACGCTTTCGGCAATTCCCTTGTCGTTTTTGCACCCGGCTCCTTCTGCCCCGGGGCATATGCTGGCCCCAAAGCGCCGGCAGACGATTCGGCGCATGAATCGCCTATAAGGGGACGCCTGATGAGCCCAGCCGAATTGCACGCCGACAGCATCGTTATCGACGGGCTGATCATTGCCAAGTGGAACCGCGACCTGTTCGAAGACATGCGCAAGGGTGGCCTCACCGCCGCCAACTGCACGGTGTCGGTATGGGAAGGGTTCCAGGCCACCATTAACAACATCGTGGCCAGCCAGACCCTGATCCGCGAGAACAGCGACCTGGTGATTCCGGTGAAAACCACCGCCGATATCCGTCGCGCCAAGGAACAGGGCAAGACCGGCATCATCTTCGGCTTCCAGAATGCCCATGCGTTTGAAGACCAGCTCGGCTACGTCGAGATCTTCAAGCAGCTCGGGGTTGGCGTGGTGCAGATGTGCTACAACACCCAGAACCTGGTGGGCACCGGCTGCTACGAGCGTGACGGCGGCCTGTCGGGCTTCGGTCGTGAGATCGTCGCCGAGATGAACCGTGTCGGCATCATGTGCGACCTGTCTCACGTGGGCTCCAAGACCTCCGAAGAAGTCATCCTCGAATCGAAAAAGCCGGTGTGCTACTCCCACTGCCTGCCATCAGGCCTTAAAGAGCATCCGCGCAACAAGTCCGATGAAGAGCTGAAGTTCATCGCCGACCACGGCGGCTTTGTCGGCGTGACCATGTTCGCGCCGTTCCTGGCCAAGGGCATCGATTCGACCATCGACGATTACGCCGAAGCCATCGAATACACCATGAACATCGTGGGCGAAGACGCCATCGGCATCGGCACCGATTTCACCCAGGGCCATGGCCAGGATTTCTTCGAAATGCTGACCCACGACAAGGGCTACGCCCGCCGCCTGACCAGCTTCGGCAAGATCATCAACCCCCTGGGCATCCGCACCGTGGGCGAGTTCCCCAACCTCACCGAGACCCTGCTCAAGCGCGGCCATCCTGAGCGCGTGGTGCGCAAGATCATGGGCGAGAACTGGGTCAACGTCTTGAAGGACGTTTGGGGCGAATAAGCCACCGCATCCTCTGAATCCTTTCCCGCTGCCGTTCGCGCAGCGGGCAATAAACCGAATTGTTTGGAGTTAAGTTTCCATGGCCAAGATCGCCCCTCAATTGCCTATCGAAGTCGACAGCGAAACCGGTGTCTGGACCTCCGACGCCTTGCCGATGCTGTACGTGCCGCGTCATTTCTTCGTCAACAACCACATGGGTATCGAAGACGTTTTGGGGGCCGAGGCCTACGCCGAAATCCTCTACAAGGCCGGCTACAAATCCGCCTGGCACTGGTGTGAAAAAGAAGCTGAATGCCACGGCCTGGAAGGCGTCGCAGTGTTCGAGCACTACATGAAGCGCCTGTCGCAACGCGGCTGGGGCCTGTTCAAGATCCAGGACATCGACCTCGACAAGGGCACCGCCAGCGTCAAGCTCGAACACTCGGCATTCGTCTACGTGTACGGCAAGGTCGGGCGTAAGGTCGACTACATGTTCACCGGCTGGTTTGCCGGCGCGATGGACCAGATCCTTGAAGCCCGCGGCAGCAAAATCCGCACCGTGGCCGAGCAAGTCTACGGCGGCTCCGAAGAGGGCCACGACGACGGCCTGTTCACCGTCCAGCCGTTGTAAGTCGAGGACCCTGCCATGGCTTTCGAAGCAATGTTTGCGCCGATCCAGATCGGCAAACTGACCATCCGCAACCGCGTGCTCAGTACCGCCCACGCCGAGGTGTATGCCACCGACGGCGGCATGACCACCGACCGCTATGTGAAGTACTACGAAGAGAAAGCCAAGGGCGGGATCGGCCTGGCGATCTGCGGCGGTTCTTCCAGTGTCGCCATCGACAGCCCCCAAGGCTGGTGGAAATCGGTGAACCTGGCGGATGACCGGATCATCCCGCACTTCCAGAACCTGGCCGATGCCATGCACAAGCATGGCGCCAAGATCATGATCCAGATTACCCACATGGGCCGTCGCTCGCGCTGGGACGGCGAGCACTGGCCCACGCTGCTCTCGCCGTCGGGCATCCGCGAGCCGGTGCACCGCGCGACCTGTAAAACCATCGAGCCGGAAGAAATCTGGCGGGTGATCGGCAACTACGCCAGCGCCGCAGCCCGTGCCAAGGCCGGCGGCCTGGACGGCGTGGAACTGTCGGCGGTGCACCAGCACATGATCGACCAGTTCTGGAGCCCACGGGTCAACAAGCGCACCGACGAATGGGGCGGCAGCTTCGAAAACCGCATGCGCTTCGGCCTTGAAGTATTGAAGGCGGTCCGTAAGGAAGTCGGCCCGGATTTCTGCGTCGGCATCCGTTTGTGCGGCGATGAATTCCACCCGGACGGCCTGTCCCACGAGGACATGAAGCAGATCGCCAAGTACTACGACGACACCGGCATGCTGGACTTTATCGGCGTGGTCGGCTCGGGCTGTGACACCCACAACACCCTGGCCAACGTTATCCCCAACATGAGTTATCCACCGGAGCCCTTCCTGCACTTGGCCGCCGGAATCAAGGAAGTGGTCAAGGCCCCGGTGCTGCACGCGCAGAACATCAAGGACCCGAACCAGGCGACCCGCATCCTGGAAGGCGGCTACGTGGACATGGTGGGCATGACCCGCGCCCACATCGCCGACCCGCACCTGATCGCCAAGATCAAGATGGGCCAGATCGACCAGATCAAACAATGCGTCGGCGCCAACTACTGCATCGACCGCCAGTACCAAGGGCTGGACGTGCTGTGCATCCAGAACGCCGCCACCTCCCGTGAATACATGGGCGTGCCCCACATCATCGAGAAATCCACCGGGCCGAAACGCAAAGTGGTGGTGGTGGGTGCCGGCCCTGCCGGGATGGAAGCGGCACGGGTGGCCGCCGAACGTGGCCACGACGTGACGCTGTTCGAGAAAAAAGAATTTATCGGCGGGCAAATCACCACCGCATCGAAAGCCCCCCAGCGTGACCAGATTGCCGGGATCACCCGCTGGTTCCAGCTGGAACTGGCTCGGCTGAACGTCGACCTGCGCCTGGGCGTGGCGGCGGACGCGGCGACCATTCTGGACCTGCGTCCGGACGTGGTGGTGCTGGCGGTGGGCGGTCATCCGTTCCTGGAACAGAACGAACACTGGGGCGCGGCGGAAGGCCTGGTGGTCAGTAGCTGGGACGTGCTCGACGGCAAGGTTGCACCTGGCAAGAACGTGCTGGTGTACGACACCATCTGCGAATTCACCGGCATGTCGGTGGCGGACTTCCTGGCAGACAAGGGCAGCCAGGTTGAGATCGTCACCGACGACATCAAGCCGGGCGTGGCCATCGGCGGTACATCGTTCCCGACGTACTACCGCAGCATGTACCCCAAGGAAGTGATCATGACCGGCGACATGATGCTGGAAAAGGTCTACCGCGAAGGCGACAAGCTGGTGGCGGTGCTGGAGAACGAATACACCGGGGCCAAGGAAGAACGGGTGGTCGATCAAGTGGTGGTTGAGAACGGCGTGCGCCCGGATGAAGAGATCTACTACGGGCTCAAGGAAGGTTCGCGCAACAAGGGCCAGATGGACATCGAAGCCTTGTTCGCGATCAAGCCGCAGCCGTGCCTGAGCGAGCCGGGCGAGGGGTACTTGCTGTTCCGCATCGGTGACTGTGTGGCCCAGCGTAATACCCACGCCGCCATCTACGACGCCCTGCGCCTGTGCAAGGATTTCTGACCCAACACCGAACCAATGTGGAAACCGATCAATGTGGGAGCCGGCTTTTCTGTGGGAGCCGGGCTTGCCCGCGATGCAGGCGGCTCGGTTTCAAGTGAAACCGAGTTGTTGCCATCGCAGGCAAGCCAGCTCCCACATTGAGCCGGTTTCCATACAAGACCTGTGTGGTCTTTGGGAGCTTCACCATGTTGAACACCCTTCTTCCCATCCTGCTATTTGCCGCCTTGGGCCTTGCGGTCCTTGGCGCGCTGCGCCGGGTGAACCTGTGGCGCCGCGGCCGGTCCTCCAAAGTCGACTTGCTCGGCGGCCTGTTGGCCATGCCCAAGCGCTACATGGTCGACCTGCACCACGTGGTCGCCCGCGACAAATACATCGCCAACACCCACGTCGCCACCGCCCTGGGTTTTGTGCTCTCGGCGCTGCTGGCGATCCTGGTGCACGGTTTCGGCCTGCATAACCGTATCCTCGGCTACGCCTTGCTGCTGGCGTCGGTGCTGATGTTTGTCGGCGCCACCTTCGTTTATCTGCGTCGTCGCAACCCGCCTGCGCGCCTGTCGAAAGGCCCGTGGATGCGCCTGCCGAAAAGCCTGATGGCGTTCTCGGTGAGCTTCTTCCTGGTGACCTTGCCGGTGGCCGGGATTCTGCCGGCCGACTTCGGTGGCTGGCTGCTCGCGGCCTTGCTGAGCCTGGGCGTGTTGTGGGGCGTGTCCGAAA
Source organism: Pseudomonas sp. IPO3778 (assembly GCF_013386825.1). Classification (GTDB taxonomy): domain Bacteria; phylum Pseudomonadota; class Gammaproteobacteria; order Pseudomonadales; family Pseudomonadaceae; genus Aquipseudomonas. The sequence continues at coordinate 22,888 of NZ_JACARC010000034.1, read as the reverse complement.
TGTTCTTCGGCATGACCTGGGGCGGCCCGATGAAACACGCCTTCGCCGGTGCCTTGCACCTGGCCTGGCACCGCCGCGCCGAACGTTTCGGCGGCGGCCGTTCCACCGGTTTGAAGCCGTTGGACCTCGCCGATAAAACCGCGCCCCTGGGTGTGGAAAAGCCGGTGGATTTCACCTGGAACCAACTGCTCGGCTTTGACGCTTGTGTGCAGTGCGGCAAGTGCGAAGCGGCGTGCCCGGCATTCGCCGCCGGCCAGCCGCTGAACCCGAAAAAACTGATTCAGGACATGGTAGTCGGCCTCGCCGGTGGCACCGACGCCAAGTTCGCCGGCAGCCCTTATCCGGGCAAAGCCATCGGCGAACACGCCGGCAACCCGCACCAGCCGATCGTCAACGGCCTTGTAGACGCCGAGACCCTATGGTCGTGCACCACCTGCCGCGCCTGCGTGGAAGAGTGCCCGATGATGATCGAGCACGTGGACGCCATCGTCGACATGCGTCGCCACCTCACCCTGGAAAAAGGCGCGACCCCGAACAAGGGCGCCGAAGTCCTGGAAAACCTGATTGCCACCGACAACCCGGGCGGTTTCGCGCCGGGCGGCCGGATGAACTGGGCGGCGGACTTGAACCTGCCGTTGCTCAGCGACAAAAAAACCGTGGACGTGCTGTTCTGGGTCGGCGACGGCGCGTTCGACATGCGCAACCAGCGCACCCTGCGTTCGTTCGTCAAAGTGCTGAAAGCGGCCAAGGTCGAATTTGCGGTACTGGGCCTTGAAGAGCGCGACAGCGGCGACGTGGCCCGGCGCCTGGGTGACGAAGCCACCTTCCAGCTGCTGGCCGCCCGCAATATCCAGACCCTGGCCAAGTACAGCTTCAAGCGCATCGTCACCTGCGACCCCCACAGTTTCCACGTGCTGAAAAACGAGTACGGTGCCTTCGACGGCAACTACTTCGTGCAGCACCACAGCACCTACATGGCCGAGCTGATCGACGCGGGCGCCCTGAACCTGGGCCAGCACAAAGGCAACAGCGTGACCTACCACGACCCGTGCTACCTGGGCCGCTACAACGGCGAATACGAAGCCCCACGCCAAGTGCTGCGGGCGCTGGGGATCGAGGTCAAGGAAATGCAACGCTCCGGTTTCCGCTCGCGCTGCTGCGGCGGCGGTGGCGGGGCGCCGATCACGGATATTCCCGGCAAGCAGCGAATTCCCGACATGCGCATGGAAGACATCCGTGAGACCGGCGCCGAACTGGTGGCCGTGGGTTGCCCACAGTGTACGGCGATGCTTGAGGGCGTAGTTGAGCCGCGTCCACTGATCAAAGACATCGCCGAACTGGTGGCTGACGCGTTGCTCGAAGACGCGGCCTCGACCAAGGCCCCGAAACGCGAACCTGCGGAGGTGCATTGATGAGCGACATTATCCGCCGCGACCCGCGGGCCGAATGGATCGCCCGTAACCGCCTGCACCCGCTGCACGCGGCGATGCAGCCGGTGCAACAGAGCTGGATGGGGCCTAACGGCGTGATCCGCAAGAACGTGCATGGCGTCGGTTTTATCGGCCCCAACGGCATCAAGCGTATTGACCGCAGCGGCGCCCAGCAGGGCGGTGCGGCCAAGCGTTCGGCGACAGTGGAAGTGCAGCTGCCGCTGCATCAGGTGGCGGCCCCGGCGTTCTACATCAACGTAGTGCCCGACATGGTCGGCGGCCGCCTGAGCAGCCACGACCGCGACCTGCTGGGCCTGGCCCGGCAGCTGGCCGGCGACGACGGTGCGGTATTGGCCGTGGTGTTCGGCGAACACAAGGAAAACGCCTTCGCCACCGCCGGTGTCGACCGGCTGCTGGTGCTGGACGGTCACGAATTCGACGGTTATTCACCGGAGCAACGGGTCCAGGGCCTGCGGGCTGTGGATAACCAGTTCAACCCGCGCCACTGGTTGCTGCCGGACAGCCGCAGCGGTGGCGGCGAATTGGGTCGGCGCTTTGCCGCGAGCCTCAAGGAGCGCCCGGCCACGCGGGTCTGGCAGATCAAGGGCCAGGAATGTATTGGCCGCGCCGGTGCCGGCCAGGAAGACCTCGCTCGACCCTTGCCCCGGATGATTCTGGCGGCGGTGGAATGCGCCGAGCACGTCAGCGAAACCCGCCACGAAGTGCTGCCGGTGGAGTTATCCACAAGCCTGGCGCGCAGTTTGCCGCGCATCGAAGATTTGGGCGCGGTGGCCGTCGACCCGGCGGCGATTCCCATGGCCGAGGCCGAGTTTATTTTCTCGGGCGGCAACGGGGTCAAGGACTGGGCGCTGTTCCACCAGACTGCCGCCGCGTTGGGCGCCACAGAAGGGGCCTCGCGGGTGGCGGTGGACGATGGCTTTATGGCGCGTGATCGTCAGGTCGGCGCCAGCGGCACTTGGGTCACCGCGCGGGTTTACGTGGCGGTGGGGATTTCCGGGGCGATCCAGCACCTGCAAGGCATTGGTGCCTGTGACAAGGTGGTGGCGATCAACCTCGACCCGGGTTGCGACATGATCAAGCGTGCCGACCTGTCGGTGATCGGCGAAAGCGCCGCGATTCTGCAAGCCTTGATCGTTGCGGTCGAGGCCCACCGCAACGGCGCCAAGCGCGATGCGGCTTAAGGAAATGGCCATGACCACGAATGTAATCAGCCTGGTGTCCATCGGCGCCCACCCGACGTCCGGCCGCCCACGCCGTGCCGAGCAGGATGCCCGCGCGGTAGAACTGGGCCTGCAACTGGCTGGGGATAACCTGCAGGTGCTGCACGCCGGCGACATCGCCGAACCGACCCTGCGCGCGTATCTGGGCATGGGGTTGCCGCAGTTGCACGTACTGGAGCAACCGGCGGGGGCAGATGCCTTGCCGGTGCTCAGTGACTATCTGCGGGACGCGGGTGCCCAGGTGGTACTCACCGGCAGCCAGGCGGAAACCGGCGAAGGTTCGGGGATGCTGCCATTCCTGCTGGCCGAGCAACTGGGCTGGCCGCTGATTGTCGGCCTGGCCCAGGTGGAATCCATCGACGGCGGCGTAGCCCATGTGCTGCAAGCGCTGCCTCGCGGCCAGCGGCGGCGCCTGAAGGTGCGCTTGCCGTTCCTGGCCACGGTGGATAACGCGGCGCCCAAGCCCCGGCAAAGCGCCTACGGCCCGGCTCAGCGCGGGGTGCTGGAAGCTCATGAGGTTGAGGTGGTGGAGGATGAGTTATTCACAGGTGCCCTCCTGCAACCCGCCAAGCCACGGCCCAAGCGCCTCAAGGTAATCAAGGCCAAGAGCGGTGCGGATCGGATGAAGGCTGCAACGGCCAAGGCCAGTGGTGGCGGTGGGCAGGTGCTCAAGGGCGTGAGCCCGGAAGAGGGTGCCCAAGCGATTCTCAAGCTGCTCATAGAAGAAGGTGTAGTGCGCTGATCCCCTGTGGGAGCGGGCTTGCTCGCGAAGGGGTAGTGTCAGTCGCCTGATGTGTACCTGATACACCGCCTTCGCGAGCAAGCCCGCTCCCACACTATTTTGTGGCGTTTGCGGGTTTACCCACAATCCCTGTTAACCCACCTGTGGATAACCTGTTCGCGGTTGTCCACACCCCACGCCAATCAAGCCCTCCAGCCCTCTGTATGAAAAACAACCAGCCTAACTGACGGTTTTTTCTCGGGTTTTTCTGTGGATAAGGAAAGTGAGCGATGCAGACTTGCCCCCAAAGTCTGTTGGTGCTTCTGTGGATAAGATGTTCGCTATCTGCTGAAGGCCTTATGAATCGTGGCTTACAGTGAGTTGATTAAATTATGATCAATATCGCGATTTTTCTCGAAAAACGCGTCTGAGGCCTTGAGTTTCGGCGTCTTTGCCGGGTTTTCCACAGCACTCAGAAAGTTGTCCCCAAAGCCTGTTGGCGCTTCTGTGGATAAGATGTTCACCCTCCGCTGTAGGCCACGTTTTCCGTGGCTTTCACCCGTCAGGTCAAAAAATGATCAGTGTCGGCGCTTCTCCTGTTATGTCTGCTCCGAATAAGCCTAAGTTCATTTAGGTCTAAGGGGCTGCGTTGACATTGCCGGTACCCGCAACTTCAATGTTCACCCATAACACGCATTGCAAGGATGCTGGTGCGAACTCGAACTATCCAAGGAGTCTGGATAATGAGCCACTTCCATTGCGCTGAAATATGGGTTGCCCTGCTGGTCTTTTCACCTCCCGCCATTGAATTGAAGCCCGCCCCGTCATCAAGGATTGAATGACGCGTTGCGTGGGTTATTCAAAAAAACACGAGTGTGTTCACAACCGATCATCCCGCTGAGTGGATGAGCGCGGACGCCACTCGCCCGTGCAACACCCAACGTTGTATCCCACCTATGAAAAACAAGGAGTTCCCTCATGGGGTCTATTACTGAGCATGGAAAACTGTTGGCCTGGGTTGAAGCGCTTGATATTCCGAAGCCTTCTGCAGCCAGTGCCCGAAAGAAGTCTGCCGTACGGCGTGCCGCCAGCGGTGATGATGAGGGTGCAGCGGTTGTCCGGGGCAGCGTCACCTCGTTTGTGACCGGCCTGACGCCTCAAGCCCGTGACGATGTGCAAAACAGCACACTGTTGATGCAACTGGCGGCAGACAAGAAATACAACCCGGATACCCAGCGGGAAGAGTGGTTCAAGTTCTACACCGATGGCTTGGCCAACCTGGGCTGGGGGCGAGTGTCTTCGTTCTATCAGAGCTACAAGCCGAGCAATACCAACGTCACCATGGACCAGGTGGTCCTGGAGATCGTCAGTGCCGTGGTCAGCTCCCAGAGTGCGCTGTACAAGATCACCGAGAAAACCTTCGAGGCGCTGAAGAACAATCCGGCCAATAAGGACGCGCTGAAGTTATTCGACACCAGTACGACCCGAAACAATATCGGTACCTTCCAGATCCTGCCGGTCATGCAGGACAAGGACGGCAACGTGGTCATGGTGCTGACCACCGTCAACGCCAGCACCACTGTGCAAAAGGGCAGCTTTCTGTTCTGGAGCTGGAGCAAGACGGATGCCTGGATGTATCGGGCCGCCCAACAAACCGTCCTCAATGAAAACGTGTACGCCACGGTACGCGACGCGGTGATCAAAAAGCTCGGCAAAAACGCCGAAGACTTTATTGATGGCCTGGACATCTAACCCAACCTGATGGGAGCCCGGCGCCTGTCGCCGGGAATTCCCTAGCACTTAATTGTTCAAGGAGTATGGGTGATGAGTTTGCTTGCCCCTGAAGTGTATGTGGTTTCGGGCAATCTGATATCGGCAACGTCCTCGGTCGAAAGTCCGACGGTGCTGGACGACATTCTTGATTCCAATCTGTTGTGCCAACTGGCAGCCGATAAGAAGTTCGGTTCACGCTTTATCGACCCGGCCACCTGGCTGGATTTTTATCGCACGTCCCTGGGCAAAGTATTCTGGAAAATTACCAACTCCCATACGGTCAATTATCCGGTGCCCCCGCTGATTCGCTCTGTCACGGTCCTGAGCATATTGGAGCAGACCTTTTTTAAAGTGCTGGACCGGGATCTTCGTCATCAACTGGAAGCGGATATCGAACTGTTGATGGAACAACCCATTACCAGCCCGGCCTCGCTGCTATTTAATGCCAGGACCCATATTCAGTTGGTCAAAGGCACTCGCTCAAGTTTTGATGCGCCTTCCGAGTCGGTGATCAATCTGCAACTGACCGCGGCCCACGACGGTACGGCTGTTTCGGTGTGCAGTGTCTACTTCAAGACGTCGGAAGCGGTGGGCGATGATGTGTTTAACCAGAAGTTCAAGGTCAGGGAGTTGCTGGGCAATATCAGCGTGAGTTCGTTCGAGGCCAATGTGCTGGAAGCCAGTTATGACGGCATTCGCCAGCAGATCAAGGACAAGTTGGGCGAAGCCAATATTCGGGAAAACATCCTGTTGGTGGCTGACAGCCTGGTTGCCCTGGAAGGCGCGCCGCACGCCAGTGCCCGGCAGTTTCTTGAAGGGTTGGAGATCTGATCCCCCTGATATTACCGATGTTACTGATACGACTGATACTGCTGATACTGCTGATACTGCTGATATTACTGATACCACTGATATTACTGTAGGAGCGAGCTTGCTCGCGAAGAACCAGAGGGCGCCACGTTTATTCTGAATAAACGCGTCATCGTTAACGTTCTTCGCGAGCAAGCTCGCTCCTACAGTTCAGCAGTTCCGTTATAGATCTTGTCAGCCCTGAACCGGCACACCCTTGAGGTACGGCGCCGGTGCCGCCCCCAGGTTGCTCAGCATCCGTTCGCTGTACCAATCCACAAAGTTCACCACGCCAAACTCATAGGTCTTGGAGTACGGCCCCGGCTGGTAAGCGGTGGAGTTGATTCCGCGTTGGTTCTCTTCGGCCAGGCGACGGTCCTGGTCGTTGGTGGCGTCCCACACTTTGCGCATGCGCTCGACGTCGTAGTCCACACCTTCCACGGCGTCCTTGTGCACGATCCACTTGGTAGTCACCATGGTTTCCTGGGCGCTGATCGGCCACACGGTGAACACGATGATGTGGTCGCCCATGCAGTGGTTCCACGAGTGCGGCAGGTGCAGGATGCGCATCGAGCCCAGGTCCGGGTTCTTGATGCGGCCCATCAGTTTGTTGCAGCCTTGCTTGCCATCGAGGGTCATCGACACGGTGCCCTTGAGCAGCGGCATGCGCACGATGCGGTTACGCAGGCCGAAGCTGGCGTGGGCGTAAGGGATCTTCTCCGCTTCCCAGGCGGCGGCGGAGGCGGCCACGTGGTCCTTGAAGGCCTGGTCGGCCCGTGGGTCGGTGACGTCGTCCCATTCCAGCAGGGTTTTCAGCAGTTCCGGGTGCGATGCGTTGCAGTGGTAGCACTCGCGGTTGTTTTCCAGCACCAGCTTCCAGTTGGCCTTTTCAAACAAGGTGGTGGTAATCGCCACCTTGGTGTTCTCCATGTCGTAGGGTTCCATGTAGTGGCTCAGGGTCGACAGGAAGTCGTCGATGGCCGGCGGGTTTTCCGACAGGCTGATAAAGATGTAGCCACCGGCGGTCTTCACGTTCACCGGCTTGAGGCCGTACTGCTTCATGTCGAAGTCGGCGCCCATTTCGGTGCCGGCGAACAGCAGGCGGCCGTCCAGCTCGTACGTCCACTGGTGGTAATGGCAGACCAGCTTGGCGACCTTGCCCTTGTCGCTGGTGCACAGGCGCGAACCGCGATGGCGGCACACGTTATGGAACGCATGCACCACACCGTCGGCGCCACGGATCACGATGATCGGGTTCTTGCCCACTTGCAGGGTGATGTAGTTGCCTTTGGCGGGGATTTCGCAGGTCATGCCGGCGATCAACCACTCTTTCAGGAAAATTTCCTGCATGTCGATATCGAACAGCCGCTCATCAGAGTAAAACGGCTGCGGCAGCGAAAAGGTGCGCTCGCGCTCTTGCAGCATTTGCGCGGTGGCCTTGCGTGCGGGTTCCAGCGGATCGCCCAAGCTTAAGGTTGCGGTGACGTCCATCGTGTGTGTCCTCATGGCCATTCTGTGTGGCCGGCGAATAGTGGCTGATCAGGTTTTGCAGCAAGGCGTAAAAAAACTGTCGTCGTTGGGAGCGAGTGTGGGCCCCGCAAAGGCCAGAACCTTGTCCATGAGCGACATGGCCCACTCTGTTCCCGACGCGCAACCCCCGTGGTATGGGGGCTGGTCGCGATAAGTATGTGAATGTCGCAGATAGGTAAATGGGTGGTTCTCGCGTTACGCAGAATCGCCACCATAAAGCCGAACTACGGCAGTGGAGAACAGCATGTCCAACAGCTTCCTGAATCCGGTCACTACCCAGACCTGGGCCAATGGTCGGCACATCGTCCGTTGCGTCAAAGTCATCCAGGAAACCTGGGACGTGCGCACCTTTTGCTTTATGGCCGACCAGCCGATCCTGTTCTTTTTCAAGCCCGGGCAGTTCGTCACCCTGGAGCTGGAAATCGAAGGCCAGCCGATCATGCGCTCGTACACCATTTCCAGTTCACCGTCGGTGCCTTACAGCTTTTCGGTGACCATCAAGCGTGTGCCCGGCGGCAAGGTATCCAACTGGCTGCACGACACCTTGCACGAAGGTCAGGAGCTGGCGGTGCACGGGCCGGTCGGGCTGTTCAACGCCATCGACTTCAGCAACCCGAAAGTCCTGTACCTGAGCGGCGGCGTCGGCATTACACCGGTGATGTCCATGGCACGCTGGTATTACGACACCAACGCCAACGTCGACATGACATTTATCCACAGCGCCCGCTCGCCCAAAGACATCATCTACCACCGCGAGCTGGAGCACATGGCGTCGCGGATTGATAACTTCAGCCTGCACCTGATCTGCGAGAAACACGGCCTGGGCGAGCCTTGGGCCGGTTATCGCGGCTACCTGAACCACAAGATGCTGGAACTGATGGTGCCGGACTTCCTGGAGCGGGAAGTTTTCTGCTGCGGCCCTACGCCCTACATGAACGCGGTCAAGCGCCTGCTGGAAGCCGCCGGCTTCGACATGAGCCGTTACCACGAAGAATCCTTCGGTGCGACGCCGCCGGAAGCGCGTGCCGACGCGGTGGAACAAGCCGAGCAAGCGGCGGATGCGCCGGAAATCGACCTGGCGGATTTGCATCAGGTGGAATTCATTGCCTCGGGCAAAAGCATCCGCGTGGCACCGGGCGAGACCGTGCACGCCGCGGCGGCCAAACTGGGCCTGCTGATTCCGAAAGCCTGCGGCATGGGGATTTGCGGCACCTGCAAGGTGATGAAGCTGGGCGGGGAGGTCGAGATGGACCACAACGGCGGGATCACCGAGGAAGACGAAGCCGAGGGTTACATCCTGTCGTGCTGCAGCGTGCCGAAGGGCGACGTGCGTATCGAGTTCTAACCCCACGGACTGCATAGTGATCGTTCCCACGCGCGTGGGAACGATCGGTCAGGGGTTATTGGACGTAGACATGGATGACGAAGTGCTGGCCTGATGCTGTCAATTCATAGACTTTATCGGTGACGGTCAAGGTCCGTGTCTGTTCGCTGATGGTGTCTCCGACTTTCACGGTTTTCCTGAACTCGTCCCAGTCGATGACGGTGGTGTTGATGGTGCCGTCACCTTGCAGGTTGTTGCCGTAGCGATGTGCTTCCATGGTGTTGCCCTCTGCTGGATTTCCGTTTCCGGCCGATTGTTCGGCAGGCGGTGAGTCCCGAAAGGCGGCCTTTTCCTTTCGGGTTCCAAGAGGCTAGTCAAAGAAAGTCAGGTTGGTTGCTGTCAGAAATATCAAAAAACAGTCTCGGCAATCCGCCATTATCCGTACAGCGTTGGCCGGCGGTCCTGGTGTACGTGGTTGTGCTCGCTGATGTGTTTGTTGCTGGCCTGCGTCAGTTGCAGGTCGGCCACCAGCCGCTGTTGCTGTTGGCAAGAAACGGCGCCAGCCTGTGGATAACCATCGGCGTCGACAATTACCGAGCCGCCTACCCAGCCCACGCCCCGTTCTTCGCCGTGGCGGTCGCAGGCGGCGATGAATATCCGGTTGACCGCCGCATTTGCCTGCACCCGCACGATTTCCCCCGGCCGCTCGCCGGCAGGGCGCGGTGCATCCGGCCAGTTCACTGGGGCGCATAGCAGGTCGGCACCGGCCAGTGCGGGCAAGCGCACCCACTCGGGCAGTTCCAGGTCATAACAAATCATGACGGCGATGCGCCCAACGGCAGTTTCCACCACGGGCGGCGGTTCTGCGCCGGGGGTAAATATCAGCTTTTCGCGATCCCACAGGTGCGCCTTGCGGTACACCGTCAGTCGGCCTCCGGGTTCTACCAGCGCGGCGCTATTGGCCACCTGGCCGTCATCCAGCCGTTCGCAAAACCCCGCCACGACGATGATGCCCAGTTCGCTCGCCAGGGTTTTCCACAGGTTAAGGGTGGGCCCGTCCAGGGGCTCTGATACGTCAAACGCCTCCTGGCGGTCATGGAACACGTAGCCGCTTTGCATCAACTCCGGTAACACCACGACCTGCGCGCCGAGCGCCGCGGCATCGCGAATAGCCTCGGCGCTGAGCCGGCGGTTGTAGTCGGCGTCGGCAATCCGTGGCGCCAGTTGCTGGCATACAACCCTTACCGTGCTCATCGGCTGCTGCCTTCCAGCATCGCCTCGCTGGCCACGATGGCGCGTCGTTCGGCCTCGTGGTCCAGGTTGCGGCTCATCACGCAATAGATCACTGCAGAAACCGCCAGCCCGATGACGAACGCCACGTCGGCGCCGCCCAATGCCACGGCGGCAGGGCCTTCATAGAAGCTCAGGGACATGAACGGCACCATCGACACCAGCCCTAGGCAGTACGCAACCAGACCGGCACTGCCCCATTGGCCGTAGATGCCGGCGGGGTTGAAGATGTCGCTGATGGCATATTTGCCTTTGCGTACCAGGTAGAAATCCGCGAGGTTCACCGCCGTCCACGGCACCAGGAAGTACAGCATCAGCAGGACAAAGGTGTTGAAACTGGCCAGGTAACTTTCGGGAATGCTCAGGGTGATCATGAAAATCACGGCCGCCACCAGGCCAATACCAATCACCCGGCTCTTGAGGCGCGGCTGGATCTTCACAAAGCCGTCGATCGCACTGATGCCGGTGAGCATCGCGCCGTAGCAGTTGACCGCCATGATGCCGATCAGCGCGGGCACGGCGATCAGCACGGTGAAGGTGCCGAACCCCGGAATGACCTGGTTGCCCACGGCGCGCACGCTGCCGATGGCGTCGGGCGAGGGCAGGGCGGAGGCCAGGAATGCGCCCAGGGACATCAGCCACAATGCCGAGCCGGCCGCGCCCAGGTAGGTCCAGAAAATCACGCTGCGCGATGAGGTTTTATGCGGCAGGTAGCGCGAGTAGTCGGACACATACACCGCGTAGCTGATCTGATAACCGGCGGCAGCGGAGAGCTGAATCAAAAACGCCGACCAGGAGAAGTGCGCATTGGCTACCGCCGCATCGGCGGTAAGGCTCATCAAGGCCGCCACCGTGAGCACGGCGAACACACTGATCATCACGTAGGTCAGCCAGCGTTGCACGGTGTGCAACAGGTCGTGGCCGATCACCGCGATCACCACCGCGAGGATGATCATCAGGGCGTACCACGGCGCCCGGCTGCCCGGCTGCCCGGCAGTACGGTGTTGATGGCGTCGGTGGCAAGGATCACGTTGAACACGTTGAAGCCGATGTACACGAAAATCACCGCGATAAACGGCACGATCGCTCCGCGTAAACCGAATTGGGCCCGGGACTGAATCATCTGCGGCAAGCCCATGCGCGGGCCCTGGTTGGCGTGGAAGGCCATGGCAAAGGTGCCCAGGCACACGCCGATCACAATCGCCAGGATCGAATACACCATGCTCAGCCCCAGGGCGGCGCCGGTGAAGCCGGTGACCATGGTGGTGAGGACAAAATTGCCGGTGAACCAGAACGGCCCCTGGTGCCAGACCTTGCCGTGGCGTTCATTGCGCGGGACGTAATCGATGGAGCGGGTTTCGATTTTCAGGCCCGTGGAAGCGGGTGCGTCCGCCGTGGTAGGGAGCGAGGTCATAGGCTAGCCGTCGGTTTTTATTAGTTGAGGCGCCAGCATCGGATAACGGGGAGGGGAATTGAATCGGGATGGGCAAATACTTACTTCAGGAATTTCTGAACTGATCAGGGCGCCGGCCGTGACGCGGCGCCCTTTTCCAGCGGGCGCTTATGCGGACATGACTTCGCGGATATCCGCTGCCAGTTCGCGCACGCGCTCTTCCTCGGTATCCCACGCACACATGAAGCGCGCGCCGCCTTTACCGATGAAGGTGTAGAACCGCCAGCCCTTGGCCGTCAGCGCGGCAATCGCCGGCTCGGACAATTGCAGGAACACGCCGTTGGCCTGCACCGGGAACATTAGCTCAACCCCCGGAATATCGGCTACCAGGCTGCTGAGCAACTGCGCGCAGTGGTTGGCGTGGCGGGCGTGTTTGAGCCAGGCGTCGTTTTCCAGCAGGCCGACCCATGGGGCCGACAGGAAGCGCATCTTTGATGCAAGCTGCCCGGCCTGTTTGCAGCGGTAGTCGAAGTCTTCAGCCAGCTTGTGGTTGAAGAACAGGATCGCTTCGCCCACGGCCATGCCGTTCTTGGTGCCGCCAAAGCACAGCACGTCGACGCCGGCTTTCCAGGTCAGGTCGGCAGGCGAGCAGCCCAGGAATGCGCAGGCGTTGGAGAAGCGCGCGCCGTCCATGTGCAGGTTCAGCCCCAGTTCCTTGCAGGTGACGCTGATGGCGCGGATTTCTTCCGGGGTGTATACGCTGCCCACTTCAGTGGCCTGGGTCAGGGTCACGACGCGGGGTTTTGGATAGTGAATATCCTGGCGCTTGAGGGCGATCTCGCGGATCGACTCCGGGGTCAGCTTGCCGTTCTCGGTGCGGGCGGTGAGCAGTTTGGAACCGTTGGAGAAAAACTCCGGCGCGCCGCATTCGTCGGTTTCGACGTGGGCGGTTTCCGAGCAAATCACGCTATGGTAGCTCTGGCACAGTGAAGACAGGGCCAGGGAGTTGGCGGCGGTGCCGTTGAAGGCGAAGAACACTTCGCAGTCGGTTTCGAATAATTTGCGGAAACCGTCGGCGGCGCGGTGGGTCCATTCATCATCGCCGTAGGCGCGTTGATGGCCCTGGTTGGCGAGTTCCATGGCGGCCCAGGCTTCCGGGCAGATGCCGGAATAGTTGTCGCTGGCGAATTGTTGGCTCTTGTCAGTCATGGCCCTGTCCTGTGGTCGATGTTGGTGCGCACTTTACCCAAGATTGTCGGGCGGGCGCACGCGCTGTTAATGCAAAGTCACTGGGGAATTATGCACGGTTCTGAACACCTTCCTGTAAGCCGCGTCCGCGATGGCGCCCTGGACCTGCTCAAGTGGCTGGCGCTGCTGAGTATGGTGCTGGACCATTTGCGTTATGTCGGTTTGAGCCTGGACTGGCTGTATGTGCCGGGGCGCCTGGCGTTCCCGTGGTTCTGCCTGGCGATTGCGGCGAACCTGCACCGGGTTCGGGAGGCGCCGGTGACCGGCCAGTGGCGTTATTTGGCCTGGCTGCTGCTGTTCAGCGTGATCAGTGAAGTGCCGTACCGGATGTTTATTGACGACGCCGATACGCTGAACGTACTGCCGACCCTGGCGCTGGGTTTGCTGGTTGCCCGGGGATGGCAGCAGAAGGCGGTCATTGATCGAGGATTGGCGTTGATCGCGCTGGTTGCGGCGGGGGTGTTTTCGGCGCAACTGATGTTCGGTTTCTTTGGTGTGCTGCTGCCGCTGGCGATGTTGCTGGTGTTTCGCCGGCCATGGTATTTCAGCGTGTTGCCGGGGGTGGTGTGCCTGGCTGCCAATCAGTGGCAGATCCTGCTCAATAGCGGCACGCCGGTGGCGATGCTGGGGTTGGCCGCTTGTCTGATTGCGCCACTGGCCGGACTGGTCTTGTTGCGACATGCCCGGGCCGTGTCGCCACCGGCCATGCGGCGCTGGGCGTATGCGCTTTATCCGGCGCATTTCCTGCTGCTGCTACTCGTGCGCAAGATCATCGCCTAACCCTTGTAGGCGCGAGCTTGCTCGCGAAAAACGTCAACGATAACGAGGGCTGTCTGGATGCGCGCGGCGCCCTCAGGTTTTTCGCGAGCAAGCTCGCTCCTACAAATGCCGGGGCCATGTCGTAAACGCACCTTTGCGTGGCGTCCATAGGCATTTGGTCTCTCTGCGCCAGCCCTACCATCGCATCAAAGGGCCCCTCCATCGTGCGGCGGCCCCAACAATACGATTGGCGCACCGCCGCCGCTGGGAGAGACGCGATGTTCAGCAAGCAAGACCAGATCCAGGGTTATGACGATGCACTGCTGGCGGCCATGAATGCCGAGGAGCAGCGCCAGGAAGATCATATCGAGCTGATCGCGTCAGAGAACTACACCAGCAAGCGCGTCATGGAAGCCCAAGGCAGCGGCCTCACCAACAAATACGCCGAAGGCTATCCGGGCAAGCGCTACTACGGTGGCTGCGAGCACGTGGACAAGGTTGAAGTGCTGGCCATCGAACGCGCCAAGCAGCTGTTCGGCGCCGATTACGCCAACGTGCAGCCGCACTCCGGCTCGTCCGCCAACAGCGCGGTGTACCTGGCGCTGTTGAACGCCGGTGACACCATTCTCGGCATGAGCCTGGCCCACGGTGGCCACCTGACCCACGGCGCCAAAGTCTCGTCCTCGGGCAAGCTGTACAACGCGGTGCAATACGGCATCGACACCGCCACTGGCCTGATTGACTACGACGAAGTCGAGCGCCTGGCCGTGGAGCACAAGCCGAAGATGGTGGTGGCCGGTTTCTCCGCCTACTCCAAGACCCTGGATTTCCCGCGCTTTCGCCAGATCGCCGACAAGGTCGGTGCGCTGCTGTTCGTCGACATGGCCCACGTTGCCGGCCTGGTGGCCGCGGGTCTGTACCCGAACCCGCTGCCTTACGCCGACGTGGTCACCACCACGACCCACAAGACCCTGCGCGGCCCACGTGGCGGGCTGATTTTGGCCAAGGCCAACGAAGAAATTGAAAAGAAACTCAACTCTGCAGTATTCCCTGGTGCCCAGGGCGGCCCGCTGATGCACGTGATCGCCGGCAAGGCGGTGTGCTTCAAGGAAGCCCAGGAGCCGGGTTTCAAGGCTTATCAACAGCAAGTGATCGACAACGCCCAGGCCATGGCCGGCGTGTTTATCAAACGCGGCTACGATGTAGTGTCCGGCGGCACCGATAACCACTTGTTCCTGGTCAGCCTGATTCGTCAGGGCCTCACCGGCAAAGAGGCAGACGCTGCCCTCGGCCGCGCCCACATCACCGTCAACAAGAACGCCGTGCCCAACGACCCGCAGTCGCCGTTCGTGACCTCGGGCCTGCGCATCGGCACCCCGGCGGTGACCACGCGTGGCTTCAAAGTGACCCAATGCCTGGAACTGGCCGGCTGGATCTGCGACATCCTCGACAACCTCGGCGACGCCGATGTGGAGGCCAACGTCGCCAAGCATGTGGCCGCCCTGTGCGCTGATTTCCCGGTTTATCGCTGAGCGCGGTTTTGGAGTAATGACTATGCAACGCTACTCGGGCTTCGGCCTCTTCAAGCACTCACTCAGCCACCACGAAAACTGGCAGAAAATGTGGCGCACGCCGACCCCTAAAAAGGTCTACGACGTGGTCATCGTCGGCGGCGGCGGGCATGGTCTGGCGACGGCTTACTATTTGGCCAAGGAACACGGCATCACCAACGTGGCCGTGGTCGAGAAAGGCTGGCTGGGCGGCGGTAACACCGCGCGCAACACCACCATCGTGCGTTCCAACTACCTGTGGGACGAGTCGGCGCACCTGTACGAGCACGCGATGAAACTCTGGGAAGGCCTGTCCCAGGACCTTAACTACAACGTGATGTTCTCCCAGCGTGGCGTCTACAACCTGTGTCACACCCTGCAAGACATCCGTGATTCCGAGCGTCGCGTCAGCGCCAACCGCCTCAATGGCGTGGACGGCGAGTTGCTCAACGCCAAGCAAGTGGCCGACGAGATCCCGTACCTCGACTGCTCGAAAAACACCCGCTACCCGGTCATGGGCGCCACCGTGCAACGTCGCGGCGGCGTGGCCCGTCACGATGCCGTGGCCTGGGGCTTTGCCCGCGCCGCCGACGCACTGGGCGTGGACCTGATCCAGCAGACCGAAGTCATCGGTTTCCGTAAGGAAAACGGTGTGTGCATCGGCGTGGAAACCAACAAGGGCTTCATCGGCGCCAAGCGCGTCGGTGTGGTGACGGCGGGTAACTCCGGACACATGGCTTCGCTGGCGGGCTTTCGCCTGCCGATCGAATCCCACCCGCTGCAAGCGTTGGTGTCGGAACCGATCAAGCCAATTATCGACAGCGTGATCATGTCCAACGCCGTGCACGGTTACATCAGCCAGTCCGACAAGGGCGACCTGGTGATCGGCGCCGGTATCGACGGCTACAACGGCTACGGCCAGCGCGGCTCGTACCCGGTGATTGAACACACCATCCAGGCCATCGTCGAGATGTTCCCGGTGCTGTCCCGCGTGCGCATGAACCGCCAGTGGGGCGGCATCGTCGACACCACGCCGGACGCGTGCCCGATCATCTCCAAGACCCCGGTCCCGAACATGTTCTTCAACTGCGGTTGGGGCACCGGTGGTTTTAAAGCGACTCCGGGCTCAGGCAACGTATTTGCCGCCAGCCTGGCCAAGGGTGAAATGCACCCATTGGCTGCACCTTTCTCCATCGACCGTTTCCACAACGGTGCGCTGATCGACGAACACGGCGCTGCGGCCGTCGCCCACTAACAGGAGAAATTTCCTATGTTGCATATCTTCTGTCCTCACTGTGGCGAACTGCGCTCCGAAGAGGAATTCCACGCCTCCGGCCAAGCGCACATCCCGCGCCCGCTGGACCCGAACACCTGCACCGACGAGCAGTGGGGCGACTACATGTTCTTTCGCGATAACCCGCGTGGGCTGCACCACGAACTGTGGATTCACGCCGCCGGTTGCCGCCAGTATTTCAACGCGACCCGCGACACCGTGACCTACGAAATTCTTGAAACCTACAAGATCGGTGAGAAGCCACAATTCACCGCCAAGGCCTCTGGAGAGAAGGTATGAGCCAGATCAATCGCCTGTCCAACGGTGGCCGCATCGACCGCAACAAAGTGCTGAGCTTCAGCTTCAACGGCCAGAGCTACAAAGGCTTTGAAGGCGACACCCTGGCCGCTGCACTGCTGGCCAACGGCGTCGACATCATCGGTCGCAGCTTCAAGTATTCCCGCCCGCGCGGCATTTTCGCCGCAGGCGCTGAAGAGCCGAACGCGGTGCTGCAGATCGGCGCCACCGAAGCCACGCAGATCCCCAACGTGCGCGCCACGCAACAGGCGCTGTATCAGGGCCTGGTCGCCACCAGCACCAACGGCTGGCCGAGCGTGAACAACGACATGATGGGCATTCTCGGCAAGGTCGGCGGCAAGCTGATGCCGCCGGGCTTCTACTACAAAACCTTCATGTACCCGCAATCGTTCTGGATGACGTACGAGAAGTACATCCGCAAGGCTGCCGGCCTTGGCCGCTCGCCGACCGAGAACGACCCGGACACCTACGACTACATGAACCGTCACTGCGACGTGCTGATTGTGGGCGCCGGCCCTGCCGGCCTGTCCGCTGCATTGGCGGCTGCCCGCAGTGGCGCCCGGGTGATCATCGCGGACGAGCAGGAAGAATTCGGCGGCTCCTTGCTGGATTCCCGCGAAAGCCTCGATGGCAAGCCGGCGGCCGAATGGGTTGCCAGCGTCATTGCTGAACTCAAAGCCCTGCACGATGTGGTGCTGCTGCCCCGCGCCACCGTCAACGGCTACCACGACCATAACTTCCTGACCATTCACGAGCGCCTCACCGATCACCTCGGTGACCGCGCCCCGATCGGCCAGGTGCGTCAGCGTATCCACCGCATCCGTGCCAAGCGTGTCGTGTTGGCCACCGGCGCGTGCGAGCGCCCGCTGGTGTATGGCAACAACGACGTGCCGGGCAACATGCTGGCGGGCGCGGTCTCCACGTACGTGCGCCGCTACGGCGTGGCTCCGGGCAAGAAGCTGGTGCTGTCGACCAACAACGACCACGCCTACCGCGTTGCGCTGGACTGGTTTGACGCCGGTCTCGCCGTGGTGGCTGTGGCCGATGCCCGCCATAACCCGCGTGGCGCGCTGGTTGAAGAAGCGCGCGCCAAAGGTATTCGCATCCTCACCGGCAGCGCCGTGATCGAAGCCCGTGGCAGCAAGCACGTCACCGGTGCCCGCGTGGCCGCCATCGACGTCAAGGCCCACAAAGTCACCAGCCCCGGTGAGTGGCTGGACTGCGACCTGGTGGCCAGTTCCGGCGGCTACAGCCCGGTGGTTCACCTGGCCTCGCACCTGGGTGGCAAGCCGACCTGGCGTGAAGACATCCTCGGTTTTGTGCCGGGCGAAGCACCGCAGAAACGTGTGTGCGTGGGTGGGATCAACGGCGTCTATGGCCTCGGCGATTCCCTGGCCGACGGTTTTGAGGGCGGCGTGCGCGCGGCCAGCGAAGCCGGGTTTGCACCGGTGGAAGGTACGCTGCCAAAAGCCTTGAGCCGTCTGGAAGAGCCAACACTGGCGCTGTTCCAGGTGCCCCACGAAAAAGCCACTGCACGGGCGCCGAAGCAATTTGTCGACCTGCAAAACGACGTCACCGCTGCCGCCATCGAACTTGCCACCCGCGAAGGTTTCGAGTCGGTGGAACACGTCAAACGCTACACCGCACTGGGCTTCGGCACCGACCAGGGCAAGCTCGGTAACGTCAACGGCCTGGCCATCGCGGCCCGTTCGCTGAACGTGACCATCCCGCAGATGGGTACCACCATGTTCCGCCCCAACTACACGCCAGTGACTTTCGGCGCGGTAGCGGGCCGTCACTGTGGGCACATCTTCGAGCCGGTACGCTACACCGCGCTGCAAGCCTGGCACGTGAAGAACGGCGCCGAGTTTGAAGACGTTGGCCAGTGGAAACGCCCGTGGTACTTCCCGCGCAACGGTGAAGACCTGCACGCTGCGGTAAAACGCGAATGCCTGGCCGTGCGCGACAGCGTCGGCCTGCTGGATGCGTCCACCCTCGGCAAGATCGACATCCAGGGTCCGGATGCCCGCGAATTCCTCAACCGCATCTACAGCAACGCCTGGACCAAGCTCGACGTGGGCAAGGCCCGCTACGGCCTGATGTGCAAGGAAGACGGGATGGTCTTCGACGACGGCGTCACCGCCTGCCTCGCCGACAACCACTTCCTGATGACCACCACCACCGGCGGCGCGGCGCGCGTACTCCAGTGGCTGGAAATCTACCAGCAGACCGAGTGGCCAGACCTCAAGGTGTACTTCACCTCGGTCACCGACCACTGGGCGACCATGACCCTGTCCGGCCCCAACAGCCGCAAGCTGCTGAGCGAAGTCACCGACATCGACCTGGACAAGGACGGCTTCCCGTTCATGACCTGGAAAGAAGGTTTGGTGGGCGGCGTACCGGCGCGGGTGTTCCGGATTTCGTTTACCGGTGAGCTGTCGTACGAAGTCAACGTGCAGGCCGACTACGCCATGGGCGTGCTCGAAAAAATCGTCGAGGCCGGCAAGCAATACAACCTGACCCCGTACGGCACCGAGACCATGCACGTGCTGCGGGCCGAGAAGGGCTTCATCATCGTCGGCCAGGACACCGACGGCTCGATGACCCCGGACGACCTGAACATGGGCTGGTGCGTAGGCCGTACCAAACCGTTCTCGTGGCTCGGCTGGCGCGGGATGAATCGCGAAGATTGCGTGCGTGAAGACCGCAAGCAACTGGTGGGCCTGAAGCCGATTGACCCGAACGTGTGGTTGCCGGAAGGCGCGCAACTGGTGTTCGACGCCAAGCAGACGATCCCGATGAAGATGGTCGGTCACGTCACCTCCAGTTATGCCCACAACTCCCTCGGCTATTCGTTTGCCATGGGTGTGGTGAAGGGCGGCTTGAAGCGCATCGGCGAGCGGGTGTTTGCACCGCTGGCAGATGGCAGCGTGATCGAAGCGGAGATTGTGTCTTCGGTGTTCTTTGACCCGAAAGGCGAGCGTCAAAATATCTGACAGACCGAGTCGCCTGCATCGCAGGCAAGCCAGCTCCCACATTTTGAATGGGTTCACCCAGCAAAATGTGGGAGCCGGGCTTGCCCGCGATGAGGCCGGAACAGTCACTGCAAGACCTACAGAATTCAAACAGGTGCTTTATGACAGCAGCCAATGTTTACCAACAACGCCCCACCTCCGGCGCCAAGGCCGAGTCGTCGCTGCACCATGCCGACCTCGGGAGCCTGGTGGGCAAGGGCCGCAAGAACGCCGGCGTGACCGTGCGTGAAAAGAAATTGCTGGGCCACCTGACCCTTCGTGGCGATGGCCATGACGCGGCCTTCGCCGCCGGCGTGCACAAAGCCCTGGGTATCGAGTTGCCCGGCGCGTTGCAAGTCATCGTCAAGGGTGAAACCAGCCTGCAATGGCTAGGCCCCGATGAGTGGTTGCTGGTGGTGCCAAGCGGTGAAGAATTTGCCGCGGAGAAAAGCTTGCGCGAAGCGCTGGGTGAGTTGCATATCCAGATCGTCAATGTCAGCGGCGGCCAGCAGATCCTCGAACTCAGCGGCCCGAACGTGCGGGACGTGCTGATGAAATCCACCAGCTATGACGTGCACCCCGACAGTTTCCCGGTGGGCAAGGCGGTGGGCACGGTGTTCGCCAAGTCACAACTGGTGATCCGCCACACCGCTGAAGACACCTGGGAACTGGTGATTCGCCGCAGCTTCTCGGATTACTGGTGGCTGTGGTTGCAGGATGCCGCCGCCGAATACGGCCTGGCCGTTGAAGCCTGACATGACCCCTGTAGGAGCGAGCTTGCTCGCGAAGAACGCTAACGATGACGCGTGCATTCTGGATGAACGCGCTGTTCTTGTGTTTTTCGCGAGCAAGCTCGCTCCTACAGTAAGCAGCATTGCTGCAGATGCTTGAGGAGTTACCCGCAATGAGCCGCGTACCCGACACATGGATTTTGACCGCCGACTGCCCCAGCGTGCTCGGCACGGTGGACGCGGTGACCCGCTATCTGTTCGAGCAGGGCTGCTACGTCACCGAACACCACTCCTTTGATGATCGGCTCTCGGGCCGGTTCTTCATCCGCGTGGAGTTCCGCCAGCCCGACGGTTTCGACGAACAAGCCTTCCGCGATGGCCTGGCCGCCCGCGGTGAAGCCTTCGGGATGATCTTCGAGCTGACTGCGCCGAACTACCGGCCGAAAGTGGTGATCATGGTCTCCAAGGCCGATCACTGCCTCAACGACCTGCTCTACCGCCAGCGCATCGGCCAACTGTCGATGGACGTGGTTGCCGTGGTCTCCAACCACCCCGACCTCAAACCCTTGGCCGACTGGCACCAGATTCCCTACTACCACTTTCCCCTGGACCCCAACGACAAGCCGTCCCAGGAGCGCCAGGTGTGGCAGGTGATTGAAGAGTCGGGCGCTGAACTGGTGATCCTTGCGCGCTACATGCAAGTGCTGTCGCCGGAGCTGTGCCGCAAGCTCGACGGTAAAGCCATCAACATCCATCACTCCCTGTTGCCCGGTTTCAAAGGCGCCAAGCCGTACCACCAGGCGTACAACAAGGGCGTGAAACTGGTGGGCGCCACCGCGCATTACATCAACAACGATTTGGATGAAGGCCCGATCATCGCCCAGGGCGTGGAGGTGGTGGACCACAGTCACTACCCGGAAGACTTGATTGCCAAGGGACGGGATATCGAAGGCCTGACGTTGGCCCGGGCCGTGGGGTATCACATTGAGCGGCGGGTGTTTTTGAACGCCAATCGGACGGTCGTTCTATAGATCGCTATCGCAGGCAAGCCAGCTCCCACATTTGAATGTGTTCACAAATCAAAATGTGGGAGCCGGGCTTGCCCGCGATGAGGCCATCAGCAACAACGCAAAAACAGCATCTGTACCCGAGCACTTTAACGCGCTGCCTGCCTGGGCAACGCGGTTCCATAAAAACAACAGCGAGGTGAAAGCATGTCTGGTAATCGTGGTGTCGTGTATCTCGGCAACGGCAAGGTCGAAGTACAGAAAATCGACTATCCCAAAATGCAGGACCCCCGTGGCAGGAAGATTGAGCACGGCGTCATCCTGCGCGTGGTCTCCACCAACATCTGCGGCTCCGACCAACACATGGTGCGTGGCCGTACCACCGCCCAGACCGGCCTGGTCCTGGGGCATGAAATCACCGGTGAAGTGATCGAGAAGGGCAGTGACGTCGAGAACCTGAAGATCGGCGACCTGGTGTCGGTGCCGTTCAACGTGGCGTGCGGCCGTTGCCGCTCCTGCAAGGAAATGCACACCGGCGTGTGCCTGAGCGTCAACCCGGCGCGCCCGGGCGGGGCTTACGGTTACGTCGACATGGGCGACTGGACCGGCGGCCAGGCCGAATACGCACTGGTGCCGTACGCCGACTTCAACCTGCTGAAACTGCCGGACCGCGACCGCGCCATGGAGAAAATCCGTGACCTGACGTGCCTCTCCGACATCCTGCCCACCGGTTATCACGGCGCCGTGACGGCCGGTGTTGGCCCGGGCAGCACCGTCTACGTGGCCGGTGCCGGTCCTGTCGGCCTGGCCGCTGCGGCTTCGGCTCGCCTGTTGGGCGCGGCGGTGGTGATCATCGGTGACGTGAACCCGATCCGCTTGGCCCACGCCAAGGCCCAGGGGTTTGAAATTGCCGATCTGTCCAAAGACACGCCGCTGCATGAGCAAATCGCCGCGCTGTTGGGCGAACCGGAAGTGGATTGCGCGGTGGATGCCGTGGGCTTTGAAGCCCGCGGACACGGGCATGACGGCGTCAAGCACGAAGCCCCGGCGACCGTGCTCAACTCGTTGATGGGCGTGGTACGGGTGGCCGGCAAAATCGGCATCCCGGGCCTGTACGTGACCGAAGACCCGGGTGCTGTGGACGCCGCCGCGAAAATGGGCAGCCTGAGCATTCGTTTTGGCCTGGGCTGGGCCAAATCCCACAGCTTCCACACCGGGCAGACGCCCGTGATGAAGTACAACCGCCAACTGATGCAGGCGATCATGTGGGACCGGATCAAGATTGCCGACATTGTGGGCGTTGAAGTCATCAGCCTGGATGACGCGCCACGGGGTTACGGCGAGTTCGATGCGGGTGTGCCGAAGAAGTTTGTGATTGATCCGCACAAGATGTTCAGCGCGGCGTAAATCGCGGGTAAAAAAAAGGTTCTTCACGGA
>NZ_JACARC010000033.1:45847-45996 GCF_013386825.1 Pseudomonas sp. IPO3778 | reverse complement strand
TCGACAGCTCCCACATTGGATAGGGTTTGTTTGTGGGAGCGCGGTTTCCTGAGCCCCGTCAGCCAGGCGAGCACATTGTTCAAGGCTGTGAAGATCAACTGTGGGAGCTGTCGAGCTTTAGCGAGGCTGCGATGGCGGACTATCAGGCG
>NZ_JACARC010000033.1:7014-45791 GCF_013386825.1 Pseudomonas sp. IPO3778 | reverse complement strand
TCCCACATTGGATTGGGTTTGCCTGTCAGATTTTCTTTGGTCGATCCAGCTTGCGCGTCAGGGTGTAGATCGCCACCCCGGCCGCCAGGATGCCTGAGGCTGCGCCGACTGCCAGTGCCCAGCGTGGGCCCAGGTGGTCGGCCACCCATCCCACAATCGGTGCACCAATCGGTGTGCCGCCAAGGGCCACGCCTACCCGCAGTGCGATCACCCGGCCGCGCATGGCGGGTTCGGTGGTGAGTTGCATCAGGCTGTTGGTGGTGTTGCTGAAGGTCAGGGCACCCACGCCGATGATCACCAGCGCCCCGGCGAACAGCCAATAGTTCGGCGCAATGGCCGCCAACGTGCACCCCACCCCAAACACCAGCGCGCCGTACAGCAGCGATTTGAAGTGCGGCCGCTCGCGACCGGCGGCGAGCAGGGCCCCGGCGATGGTGCCGATGGCCAGGGTCGACGTCAGCAGGCCATAGCCGCGGGCATCGGCGTGGAACACGGTGACGGCCATGGTCGAGATGAAAATCGGAAAATTCATGCCGAAGGTGCCGATCAAAAACAGCATGATCAGGATCGCCATCAGGTCCGGTCGCGCCCACACATAGCGCAAGCCTTCGGTGAGGCTGCCCTTGGTGCGCAGTGCCCGCAGGCGGGTGTGCAGGCCGGAAACCCGCAGCAGAAACAGCGAGGCCAGCACCGCGAAAAAGCTCGCGCCGTTGAGCAGGAAGGCCCAGCCAGTGCCCACCGATGCAATGGTCACCCCAGCCACCGCCGGGCCAATCATGCGGGCCATGTTGAACGAGGTGGAGTTGAGCGCGATGGCATTGGACAGGTCGGCCTCGCCGACCAAGTCGGCCACGAAAATCTGCCGCACGGGTGCATCGAACGCCGAGGCGCAGCCGGACAAAAATGCGAACACATACACGTGCCACAGCTGGACGATCCCCGTGAGGGTAAACACCCCGAGCATCAGCGCCAGCACGCCCATCACGCCCTGGGTGACGATCAGCAGCTTGCGCTTGTCGTAGTGATCCGCCGCAAAACCGGTCCAGGGCAACAACAGCAATTGCGGCCCGAACTGCAGCGCCATGACGATGCCGACGGCCGAGGCGTTGTGCGGGGTGAGCTGGGTCAGCACCAGCCAGTCCTGGGCCGTGCGTTGCATCCACGTGCCGATATTCGACACCAGGGCGCCGGCGGCCCAGATGCGGTAATTGACGTTGCGCAGCGAGCGGAAAATACCCATGGAACTCACACCGGCCTTGACGTATTGCCACCGTTGAAACGCCCGAAGTGCTGGGCCAGGAACAGGCTCAGCGCCAAGGCCCCAAGCCCGAGCGCCAGCACATCAGCGGTGCTGTTGAGTTCGAAATCCCCGACCCGGCAGACCAGCACGTAGCCGATCACCAGGTTGAAAAACCCCCAGAGCACATTCAGCGTCGAGGAAGACCGCCCTTGCCCGCGAGGCGTGGCAAACGGCGTCTGGAACGCCTGGCCCATCACGCCGGCGACGCAGTGCGGCACCGCGTTGGCAAGCACCACACCGCCGAAGAAATAAGACACCAGCTCATGCCATTGCATCGTCACACCTCCCTGGTTTCAAGCAAGCCGATGATGGCTTGCGCGGTGCCGGTTTCCCCCAGCTTCGGGAACACCTGATGCAGGCTGTAGTGATGGGCCTCGGGATTCGTGTCGGTCATGGCGTCGATGGCCAGGGTCACGTTGAAACCCGCTTCATAGGCCTGGCGCGCGGTGGACTCCACGCCGGTGCCGGTGGCCACTCCGGTGATCACCACCTGGGTCACGCCGCGGGCCTTCAACTGCGCCTCAAGATCAGTGCTGGCGAAGGCGCCCCAGGTGCGTTTGGTCACCACGATGTCGCCGGGTTGCTGACCGAGTGCGGGCAGCAGGTCGGCCCATCCCGGTGGGAACACATCGCTGCGCCGTGGCCGTTCGGTGCGCCCGGGTGCAAAGCCTGTGACGTTGACCAGCACCGCCGGCAAGCCGCGTTCACGGAACCCGTCGAGCAGTGCACGGGAGCGCTCCACCACACCCTCGATGGGGTGGATGAACGGGTATTCGGCAATGCCTTTTTGCAAGTCCACGATGATCAGTGCGGTGTTGGGATCCAGCGAGGTGACGGCCATGGGATGTCCTCAAACGGGAAGGGGGGCTCAAAAATCGGCGAGGCGCTCCAGCAGCTTTACCGCCGCCGCGAGTTCAGCGTGTTCTTCGGCAGATAATTGCTCCTGCAGCGCCCGCAGCAGCCAATCGTCCTTGGCCGCCCGGCTGGCGATAAGGTGTTTGCGAAAGCCGGGTGTCAGCTCGATCAGGGTTTGGCGCCCATCGCTGGGGTCGGGTTTGCCCATGACGGCTTTCATCGTCTCAAGCCCGGCCACGGTGATGCGCATGGACTGCGGGCGTACGCTCTCGGCCCGGGCCAGGGCCGAGACGGTGCTGGGCCCGTCACGGTCCAGGCGCAGCAGCACCGACTTCTGGGCGGAGGTGAAATCATTCGGATGGGTTTGTTCCCGCAACCGTCGCGTCAGCTTGCCCAGGGAGATGCGCAGTTCGGCGGCCAGGGCGGCGGCGGGTTGGGGTTCTGGGGTGCTGGAGGATCTGTTCATGCCCGGACATTAGCATGCGTGCAGAAAAACTGTACAGTTTAGCTGTATGAATTTTTTGTCAGAAAACCCTGTGCATCACCCTTCACTGTAGGAGCGAGCTTGCTCGCGAAAAACGTCAACGATAACGCGTACTTTCAGGTAAACCGTGTCGCCCTCAAGTGCTTCGCGAGCAAGCTCGCTCCTACAGGATGCCTATCCCAGTTTTGCCCGGCGATACTCATCGGGTGTCTCGCCCGTGAGCTTGCGGAACATGCTGATAAAGGCTGACGAACTGCTGTAGCCAAGGTCCAGCGCGATGGTCTCGACGGTGGCACCGCTTCGCAGCAGGCTGAGGGAATGCATGACCTTGAGCCGTTGTTTCCAGTGGGCGAGCGACATGCCCAGATCCCGCTGGCAACGCCGCAGCAGTGTGCGCTCGGTGGCGTTGACCAGGCGCGCCCAGTCGGCCAGGGAGCGGTCGTCTGCCGGGTTCTGTTCCAGGGCTTCAAGGATGGGCGACAGCACCGGGTCGTTGGAGCCGGGCAGGTAGGAGCCCACACGGGAGGTTTGATTCAGCTTGTCCAGCAGCACGTACAGCAGGCGCCTGTCTTCCTCGGTTTGAACCGGCGCCGGCGGTGAGGCCCGCAGCTCGTCCAGCAAAGCGCGGATCAACGGCGTGATCGTCAAGGCGCAGGCGGTGTCCGGCAGCCGTTCACACAACGGCTGCGTGATATACAGCGAAGCGTGATAGGCCTCCTGGCGATTCAGCGCCAGGTGCTCGGCCTCGGGCGGCAGCCACAGGCCAAATTGCGGCGGCACGATGAAGTGCTCGTCGGCCAGTTTGATCTCCATCACACCACTGAACGAATACACAAATTCGCCCCACGGATGTCGGTGCCACGGGTAGGTCGTCAAGGCCTGCATCTGCGCAGCGCGAAAGTACAGGGGCGCCGGCAATTCATCGGTGAACGGCGCAACGACCCGGTGGGCAAATGGCTTGTTCATGAGGCTCACACAACTGGGGCTGGTCGAATGGCTATTGTGCGCTATCGCTTGTCGTTTTGGCGCTATATCCAGCGGTTCCGCAGGTTGCAGACTCCGCCCCTATAAACGTGGGTGGGAGAGTGTCGTGGATAAGCGTCAGCCGATTGATGGGCCAGCTGCGGTCATGATGACCGTGATGTGTGCCATCTGGGGCCTTCAGCAAGTGGCCATCAAGGTCGCCGCGCCGGATATTGCGCCGATCTTCCAGATCGCCCTGCGCTCCGGCATTGCCGCTGTGCTGGTGGGCGTGATCCTGATCCTGCGCCGCAACACCCTGACGTTGAACCGCGACACCTGGCGCGGCGGGCTGCTGGTGGGCACCTTGTTTGCCCTGGAGTACGTGGCCGTGGGCGAGGGGCTGCGCTATACGTCGGCTGCGCACATGGTGATTTTCCTGTACACGGCGCCGATCTTTGCGGCCATCGGGTTGCACATCCGGTTCCCCAGTGAACGGCTGACGGCGGTGCAGTGGGGCGCAATCCTGTTGGCGTTTGCGGGTGTGATCGTGGCGTTTTTCGCCCCGGGTGAAAGCACTGCCTCGATGGCCGATCAACGCCTGGGCGATGCGCTGGGGTTGCTGGGGGCTGTGGCCTGGGGTGCTACAACCGTCACCATCCGCTGTTCCCGGCTGGCCGAAGCGCCGGCGCCCCTGACCTTGTTCTATCAGTTGGCCGGGGCCTTTGTGATCCTGGCTGCACTGGCGTGGGCCACCGGGCAGACCCGGGTGCATTTCTCGGGCATAACGCTGGCGAGCCTGGCGTTCCAGACGGTGGTGTTCTCGTTCCTGAGCCTGCTGGTGTGGTTCTGGATGCTCGGCCGTTACCTGGGGTCGCGCCTCGGTGTGCTGTCGTTCATGACGCCGTTGTTTGGCGTGGTGTTCGGCGTGTGGTTGCTGGACGAGACCTTGCAGTCATCGTTCATGGTGGGCTCGCTGTTGGTGCTGGTGGGGATTGTGGTGGTGAGTGGGCATGATCTGCTAAGACTGCGCATGGCCAGGCTCGTCAAGGGCTGACCCGGTCATGCTGATTCAGTGCGATCACCGTTGAGGGGAGCGCCGCCCGTGGGGTTTACACATCACCACGGGATGCTCTCATTTTCCCATCGTGTAAACGTGCCGGAGGGATCGTTCGGCCCGAACCGCGCAACCCGGACCACTTCTCGCGAGCCCTCCTCGAGCGTCGACGTGCCCTGGTAATTATTCAGCGCAGTGCTGGTGAACTCGGGGGATACGAGGTTTACCTTGATGCCATCGTGCTCATGTTCGATCAACATCGACAGGGCGATGATATTCATCGCGCTCTTGGAGCCGGCGTAGGCGGGGTTGTAGAGCTTTCGATAAGGGAAGGCGGGGTCCGCGTTCAGCGTCAGCGACGCAACACCGCTGGATACATTGACGATGCGGGCGTCGGTGGACAGTCGCAGCAGCGGCAACATCGCCTGGTAGACCGCCAGCACACCGAACACGTTGGTTTCCCAGACCCTGCGCACTTCGTCCAGGGAGACCTTGCTGGCGGCATACGCGCTCGTGTAGTCCTCAAGGGCGACGTCGTTTCTTTCCGATCGCGAGATCGCCGCGTTGTTGACGAGTAAATCCAGGCGCCCGTACTCAGCACTGATGTGCTGTGCCGCAGCGGCGATCGACGCGGGGTCGGTCACATCGAGCTGCACCGCGTGTGCACCGGGCCCTATCGCCGTCGCAGCGGCCACTCCCCGTTCAATGTTGCGTGAACCCACCAGGACGGTTACGCCATCTTTCGCCAGTTCCTTGGCCACCTGAAAGCCAACGCCCTGATTAGCGCCAGTGATCAATGCTATACGTGTGTGCTGCATCGCAGACTCCTGATACTGGTAAAGGGAACGCGTAAGGTTATAATCGGAACGCGCTCCGAATATAAGCGGAGCGCGATCCGTTTATCAATGGGATGTTGTCTTGACCGATAAAACAACCGATCCGCACAGTCGTGCTGCGCCCCCGGAACGCCGGATACGCGCCGACGCACAACGAAACCTTTTGATCCTGCTGCAGGCCGCCAAAGAGGTGTTTGCCGAAGCCGGTATTGACGCGCCGGTGCGAGATATCGCCGACCGCGCCGGTGTGGGGATTGGTACCGTGTACCGGCATTTCCCCAAGCGCCCGGACCTCATTGCCGCCGTATTCCGCCAGGAAATCGATGCCTGCGCGGATGCTGCCGAGGGCCTGGCCGCCGAGCACCCGCCGTTTGCTGCACTGGCGTTGTGGATGCAGACATTTGTCGAGCTGGCCTCGACGAAGCGCGGGCTCGCCCAGGCGTTACATTCGGGCGACCCTGCATTTGACGCGCTGCCCGCACGACGAGATGAGCGACTTTGGCCGGCCTTTCGCAAGCTTTTCAATGCGGCACTGGCGGCCGGTGAAATCCGCGACAGTGTCGACGCCGATGACTTTCTCAACGCCGCCGCCACGTTGTGCATGTCGGTGAACGGAACACAGCCTGGCCAGGCGGAACGCCTGGTCACGCTCCTCGTCGACGGGTTACGCCATGGCGCGGGCCGGCCGGGCAGCAGCGACAGCGAGCGTTAAACGCGGCTACCGTGTCTCACACTCAGGCATGCCTGAGGCATCTTTCTCCTGCACAGGCGCTCTACCGTGATACCAAACACTGACGAAGAACGCCGCCAACTCAAGGCGGCCTGCACCGTCGAGATCAGCGGCTTTGCAGAACCCACGCCGGCCCAGTGGTTCCAGGAAATGGCGGATTGGGCCCAGGCCAACCAGGTGTCCCATGACAACTATGGCGGCGGTGCGCTGATCGAAGGCTTTGAAGCCAAGGTGGCCGAACTGCTGGGCAAACCCGCTGCGGTGTTCATGCCCAGCGGGGTGATGGCCCAGCTGATTGCGGTCAATATCTGGAGCGAACGAGCCCGGCTGCCGCGCTTCGGCATCCATGCGTCTTCCCATTTGCAGTTGCACGAAGATCAGGCGTTTCAGGCGTTGTTGCGCTTGCATGGGGTGATGGTGGGGCATCGGTTACGCCCGATCCTGGCCGACGACCTGTCAGCCATTGCCGAGCCACTGAGCTGCCTGGTGGTGGAGCTGCCTGCCCGCGAGATCGGTGGGCAGTTGCCTGAATGGGATGAGTTGGAAGCCCTGAAAGCTACCGCTGCCGCCTCGGGTACACCGCTGCATATGGACGGTGCCCGCCTATGGGAAACCCGGGCCTACTACCAGCGCTCCTACGCGGAAATTGCTCAAGGTTTCTCCTCCGTCTACGTCTCGGCGTACAAAGGCCTCGGCGGCATCGCCGGCTCGCTGCTGGCCGGTGATACCGACTTTATCAACCAGGCACGGTTGTGGCGTAAACGCCTGGGCGGCACCTTGATCAAGCAAAGCCCCATGGTGGTCTCCACGGCCATGCGCTTTGATCAACGCCTGGCGATGCTGGAGGCCTGTTATCAGCGGACCTTGAGCCTGGCGACCTGCCTGCAGGGAATTCCCGGCATTCGCATCCTGCCGCGCACGCCTCAGGTGAACATGCTTCACGTGTGTTTCGACGCAGACCGGGCGGCGCTGCTCAACGCCCGTGATGAGATTGCCCGCGAGCACGGGCATTGGCTGTTCACCCACCTGGAACCCACCGAGGTACCGGGGTGGTGCAAGACCGAGTGCTATGTGGGTGATCGACTATTGGGCGTGGAGGATGAGCGGATCCTGCAACTGTTCACGGCCTTGATGGGGCGGGCGACTCAACAGGATTGAGGCCAGCGCTGCGCTTAAACCAGCTGTCGCCGGCTGGCCCCCGGCGGCTGCCCCGTGACGCGCTTGAATGCCCGGCTGAACGCCGCCTGGGAGTTATAGCCAAGGCGCTGCGCCACAGTTTCGATCGGCAGCCGCTCCAGCGTCAGCCACTGGCTGGCCAGGCGCATCCGCAGTTCGGTGGCGTAGCGCAGCGGTGGCAGGCCGAGGGTGCTTTGAAAGTGCTGGGCGAATACCGAGCGGGAGGTATGACATTGCGCCGCCAGTTCCTCCACCGTCCAATCGCGCCCCGGCTGTTGGTGCAACGCCAACAGAGCCTTGGCCAGGCGCGGGTCGCGTAACGCAGCCACCAGCCCGGACGCATTCCCGCACGCACACTCAACCCAGCCTCGAACCACCATGGCCGCCACCACGTCCGCCAGGCGCGCGAGGATGCCGGCGAAGCCGATGCGGGCGCTGCTGACTTCACGCTCCATGGCCGCCAGGATCGGCATCAGCCCCGGATAACGCTGGCCCTTGGCGTCGATCAGCATGAGGTCCGGCATCAGGCGGCCAAGGCCGTGCAAACTTCCCAGCTCAAACTCCATGCAGCCGCTGAAGAGCAGGGTGCTTTGATCCACGCCCACATCGAGCCGGGCATCCACCGCACACACCGCATCACCGAGGGACGCCGCATCAAAGCTGTCGATGGCTTGCACCGGCACCTCCGGGCTGGACAGCAACTGGTGGGCGCCCCCATGGGAGATAAATACCGCATTGCCAGGCGTCAGCTCGTACGGAGTGCCGTCCTCGGTACGCAAGGTGACGCAGCCGGCGGCGATAAGGTGGAAGTAGGCGTGCCCGGGTTTGGCCGGGAAACCCAGGCCAAACGCCGGCCCGGCCTGGATACGCCGGTACTCGACACCCCGCAGGCGCATGTCGCGCAGCAGCTCGTTGATGAGGTCAGAGGACACGTCGAAGGGTTCTGGAGGCATCATTTCCGGGGTTTCGGTAAAGGATTCAAGATTTTGCATCATAGATCATCCTGCCCGTCGTACCTAAACTTCCGGTCGCGATAACTTTTGGAGGCGGTGGGTGATGAGCAATAGTGTGTGTGATGCAGTACCCGGTGTGGAGGCCGCCCCTGCGGCACCCGCCTGGATGGCGGTGTTTTCGTTGGCGATGGGCGTGTTCGGACTGCTCACGGCGGAGTACCTGCCGGCCAGCTTGCTGACGCCGATGGCGGCCGAACTCGGCGTCTCGGAAGCCTTGGCCGGTCAGGCGGTGACGGTCACGGCGGTGATCGCCTTGTTCGCCGGGCTGCTGGTGCCGGGCCTGACTCGTGGCATCGACCGGCGTGTGGTGCTGCTGGCCTTCAGCGCCCTGATGATCTGTTCCAACCTGCTGGTGGCGGTCTCGTCGAGCCTCACGGTGTTGCTGCTGATGCGCGTCTTGCTGGGCATCGCCCTCGGCGGTTTCTGGAGCATGGCGGCGGCGGTGGCGATGCGGCTGGTCCCGGCGGCGCTGTTGCCCCGTGCGTTGTCGATCATCTTCAGCGGCATCGCGGTGGGCACGGTCGTGGCCGTACCGCTGGGCAGCTTTTTGGGCGGTCTTTATGGATGGCGCAGCGCGTTTCTGGCCGCGGCTGCCGTGGGGGGCGTGACCCTGGTTTTCCAGCTGTTCACATTGCCGCCGCTCGCACCCCGCAGGACCGCACGCTTGAGGACAGTGCTCGACGTCCTGCTGCGCCCGGGCATCGCCGTGGGCATGTTGGGGTGCGTGCTGGTGCACACCGGGCACTTTGCGTTGTTCACCTACATCCGGCCTTTCCTGGAAAGCACCACCGGCGTCGGCGCCGAAGGGCTGGCGCTGATGCTGCTGGGCTTCGGTGTTGCGAACTTTGCCGGCACGCTGCTGGCCGGATGGCTGCTGGTGCGTCTGCCCCGGGGCACCCTGGTGCTGATGCCGGCGCTGGTGGGCGTTGCGGCACTCGCCCTGGCGCTGTTGCCGGCTACCGTGACGGGCCAGGTGTGGCTGTTGATGCTCTGGGGCCTGGCGTTTGGCGGTGTGCCGGTGGCCTGGTCGAACTGGGTGGCGCGGGCCGTGCCCGATCAGGCCGAAAGCGCTGGCGGCATGGTAGTGGCCTCGGTGCAGTCGGCGATTGCCGCCGGGGCGGCGGCGGGCGGCGCGATGTTCAGCTTCAGTGGGATTGACGGGGTGTTTGTTGCGGCGGGGGTGTTGATGCTGTTGGCGGCGCTGTTGATTGCGTTGAAGGTGAAGGTTGAAGCGCCTGGGCAAGGCGCAGAGGCGGGAGCGCCATTTCATCTTTGAAAAATACTGGTTACGCACACAGTCGGTGGCAGCACTATTCCATCATGAAGAGGGCTAAAGAGTTGGTGAAATCAATTCATTATTACTCAGTCAATGGCTCAGCCTAAAATACCTCTTAATTATAGATAATATGAAGACTGCCGGGTCCAAGCCAGAAAAGTGCTAGATAAATTCAGGGTTGCCCCGGAAAACAGGGTGTCAGATTATAATGAATAAAGAGTTTGTATTTACGATCAAGAGCATTTGTTTTGACGAGAATTATCATCCCTCGGAAAATACGCGCATCACCACCAACTTTGCTAATTTGGCGAGAGGGAAGAATCGTCAGGAGAACTTGCGCAACACGTTGAGAATGATCGACAACCGTTTCAATGCGTTGGCCCACTGGGATAATCCCAAGGGGGATCGTTATACCGTCGAGCTTGAAATCATCTCTGTTGAGATGGACATTGACGCTGAAGCCGGCAGTCATGCCATTCCGTTGATTGAACTATTGAAAACGAATATCGTTGATCGAAAAACCAATGAGCGATTTGAAGGCATTATAGGGAATAACTTCTCCTCCTACGTGAGGGACTATGATTTCAGCGTGGTGTTGTTGGGGCATAACAAGGATCAGCCAACGTTCAGTACGCCAGATGATTTTGGAGACTTGCATGGCAAGCTGTTCAAGTGCTTCGTGAACTCAAGTGCTTACAGGGATAACTTTAAAAAGTCGCCGGTCATCTGCCTGAGCGTTTCCAATACCAAGACTTATCACCGGACTGAAAACCAGCACCCGGTGCTGGGTATTGAGTACGAGCAGGATGAGTATTCGTTGACGGATGAGTACTTCAAGAAAATGGGGCTGAAGGTCCGCTATTTCATGCCTTCAAACAGTGTTGCGCCCTTGGCTTTTTATTTTTCCGGTGACTTGCTCAGTGATTACACCACTCTTGAGCTTATCAGCACCATCAGCACGATGGACACTTTCCAGAAAATTTACCGGCCCGAGATTTACAATGCGAACTCCACCGCAGGAAAGTCCTATCAGCCGAGTTTGAAGCACCAGGATTATTCATTAACACTCATTGTTTATGATCGAGAGGAACGTAGCCGGCTGGCGATTGAGCAGGGGAAATTTGTTGAGGAGCACTTCATCAAACCCTACCAGGCCAAGCTTGAGCGGTGGTCCGCCCACTGCGCCTTTTAAATCATTAATAATACAAGGTCATCTATCATGAAAAAGCTATTGCCCACTTCAACGGCTGGCAGCTTGCCAAAACCCTCCTGGCTTGCACAGCCCGAGACACTTTGGTCGCCCTGGAAGTTGCAAGACGAGGAATTAGTCGAGGGCAAACAAGATGCCCTGCGTTTGGCGCTGCAAGAACAACAGCATGCCGGTATTGATATCGTCAGTGATGGCGAACAAACCCGCCAACACTTCGTCACCACGTTTATTGAGCACCTGAGCGGCGTTGATTTCGAGAAACGTGAGACCGTAAGAATTCGTGATCGCTATGACGCGAGCGTGCCGACGGTGGTGGGTGCGGTTACTCGGCAAAAGCCGGTGTTTGTTGAAGATGCCAGGTTTCTGCGTCAGCAAACCGATCAACCCATTAAATGGGCGCTGCCTGGCCCTATGACCATGATCGATACGCTGTATGACAACCATTATAAGAGTCGCGAAAAACTGGCCTGGGAATTCGCCAAAATTCTCAATGAAGAAGCCCGGGAACTGCAGGCTGCCGGCGTTGATATTATTCAGTTTGACGAGCCCGCCTTTAACGTTTTCTTTGATGAAGTGAATGAGTGGGGCGTTGCCACCCTGGAAAGGGCCATTGAAGGCCTAAAATGTGAAACGGCCGTGCATATTTGCTATGGCTATGGCATCAAGGCCAACACGGACTGGAAGAAGACGCTGGGCTCGGAGTGGCGTCAATATGAAGAGGCGTTTCCAAAGCTGCAGAAATCCAGCATCGATATTATTTCGCTGGAATGCCACAACTCCCATGTTCCAATGGACCTCATTGAGCTCATTCGGGGTAAAAAAGTGATGGTAGGGGCCATTGATGTGGCATCCGATACTATTGAAACCCCGGAAGAAGTCGCCAACACGCTACGCAAAGCCCTTCAGTTTGTGGACGCCGACAAGCTCTATCCTTGCACCAACTGTGGCATGGCTCCTTTGTCTCGTGGTGTCGCGAGAGGCAAGCTGAATGCGTTAAGCGCAGGCGCCGAAATCGTTCGAAGAGAACTCTTGAATCTGCGCTGAAATACAGGCGGAAGGGGCGCGATAGTTTAAAAAAATACCGCGCTGCTTCAGGCCCTTTTTGGAACTCAGGGGAAAACAGTCGCCCTGAGCGTGAATTCAAAGCGCCCCATAGACAAGGGACGATAGCCGGCCAGGGCGGGGATCAATCATCGTATGGCTGCCCGAGGTCGTGGTAACAAAACCAAAGCTCACGCGCTTTTCGGGATCGGCGAAGCTTATCGGACCGCCAAGCCCGATATGACCAAAGGTGTTCGGGCCCATTGCGTGGGAAGCCATCGGGTCGCGTTGCTGCTCCAGCATGCAGCCCAAGCCATAACGCATGGGGCGCATCCATACCCGATCCATGCCATGGCTGTGCTCTCGCGTGAACTCACTGAGCAGCTCGCGACCGATATAGTGTCCCGCCAGTAACGCACTGTAGAAACCGGCCAGGCCGTGAGCCGTGCCATGCCCGCACACACCGGGTTGCCGATAGGCCCACCAGCGCGGGTCACTGGTTCGCCTGGGCACCATCCCGGGGTTGGTGAAGGCCAATGTCGCGATGTGCGATGGCTGGTTTTTCAGCACGGTGCGCAACGCTTGCGAGTAAGGATCACCCACTCGCCCCGTGGCATTGTCGAAGCGGGCGATGCGATGAAAGTGTTTTTCGTCCACGCCCAGGTGAACGTCCAGGTCATGGGGCTCCAGAATCTGTTCGTGGATAAACACACAGGGATCTCGTCCGTCCACCCGACGAATCAACTCACCGAGAATCCAGCCAAACGTGGTGGTGCCGTACCCCAGGTCTGTTCCCGGTTCCCACCAAAGCGGCTCGGCCTCCAGCACCCGCACCATATGCTCCCAGTCGTACATCACGGCGTTATGGTCGGGTGCCCGCAGCGCCGGCAGGCCTGCGGTGTGGTTCATCACCTGGCGCAAAGTGACCTTGGCTTTCCCGTGCTGGGCGAACTCCGGCCAGTAGCGGGCCACTGGGGCATCCAGCTCCAGCTTGCCCGCCTCAACCAGCATCAGAACGGCCACCGCCACATAGGGTTTTATAACGCAGAAGGTATTGGCCAGCGTATCGCGTGCCCAAGGCTTCGTGCCTGCCTGATCCGCCATGCCGGCCCACAGGTCGACAACCCTCTCGCCGTCTACCTGCACACAAAGCCCGGCCCCACGCTCCTGCGGATCATCAAACATCTCCTCGAAAGCCTGCCTGACTGCGTCGAACTGCGTCGCACACATCCCTTGCGCGTTCATGAGCTCACCCCCGCGACCGAGTTTGAGAGTGCCCCATGGAAAAACGGTTCGCACGTTTATAGGTGCCGAAGTCATTGAACCTGACACCGGCCTGCGCCATGACGTTATGCGCATAAGGTGCCGTCATCTGACGAAGGTAGAACGGGTCTCTCACCACGAAATGGTGAATGCTGTGAGTGCTGCCGAAGTTGAAACAGAACATCTGGAACGGCCACAACCACCAAGGGTTCATTACCTGCGTTTGTTGTAGCGCATTACGGGGGGCGACATCACCGTAATAGTGCATGTTTGAACTTATAAAAAACAGGCAGAACTGCCGGATCATATTGGGCGCGATCAGGATAACTACCGCGCTATTGATGACATTCATGAACGCCAGCGTCGCAGCCGAACTCTGAATGTCCTGGCCCATGAATGACCCCGCCCACACATACAGGTGGTAGCCGAGGAACACATACCAACACCCCCAGTACAAAAGCCCGAAAGGTGTATTGAGTCGGATAATCTTGCCTAACAATCTGACCTTTTGCCGCCATCCCGGCGCAAAAACCGCGTTTAGAAAACCAAATACAAAACCGTCGATCAGTTTCAATAAGCGGAGTATTCCCCAAGGGCTGCCACTGGTTGTGATCCACGCCTCGACATCCGTATCCGTTCCGGATTCCTTATGATGATGAAAGTGCAGATTGCGTCTTAACCAGGGACTCGGCATTCCCGGCCGGGCCAGCCAGCAGAAAAACATCATGGCATTATGGGCCAGCGGCTGCTTTCGGAAATAAAGCCGATGAATCAAGTCATGTTCGATCTCATGAATGAACGACGTGAGCAGCGCATTGATCAGGATACACGTCCAGGCGGGGATGAAGCCCTTAATGTAGAGCCCTCCCGTCACGACCATCCCGACCAGGGAAAACACCATGACACTCGCCCCCAGAGCATTCTGGTGCTGCAGGATCGGGTAACGTTTGCGCAGATAATTTCCATGCTCGGTAATGCTGCGGGTTACATGCTCAATCTTTTCCTGATCGGTCGTCAGGCGATCAATGTCTATCGCGTTTTCCATGACGTTCATCAATTCATCCTCTGCTTGCTTCGGGCTATAAAACAGCGGGCATTCAAATTCACTGCGTAAATTCACGCGAGGTCATTCGGTAAAAGTGAAGTCGACTGTTTTTCTTGCACTTGTTAGGAATATTGCAGGCTTTAAAATGATAAGGTAAGTTCAACTCTTTGCAACTGTGTATTTTGGGTGGGTTCAGTATTACAGGTGTAAGGAATTAATGGTTTAGTTACAGCTTGTACAAGTACAAAACGACTTTGTACAGGTATTGCCAAGGAGGCACCATGAGATTGCATCGCATCAAATATTTCCGGCTTTCTTTACAAGAACCTGAGGGCGCGATAGAGGAAATAACAAGCCCTGATGTATTTGACGCAATGTTTTGCGATGAGCGTGCAGACAATGCCGCGAATCGCGCAGGCCTTGAGCGGCTGATTCGCTACCTGCAGCCCGGGGACACTGTCGTCGTGGACAGCATGGCCTCGCTCACCTCCAGTACCGAGCAACTGTGCAGCATCATTCGCCGGCTGATTGAAAAGCAGGTAACGCTGGAATTTTCCAACGAAAACCTGATCTTCCGGCATGACTGCCTTGAAGTGGTGGAGCCCATCATTGCGGTCATGGAACTGGTCGCGCAGTTCGAGCGCACTGCGGCGAGGGAAAAACAGGCCGCTGGAATTGCTACCGCCAGGAATCGCGGGTCCTACGGTGGTCGCAAGAAAAAACTGTCTGACACTCAGGTTGTTAGTTTGATTGACCGCGCCTGCGCTGGAGAAAGCAGATCCAAATTGGCGCGCGATTTTGAGATCAGTCGCCAGACGCTTTATCGGTACTTGAGATCTACGTAGGGGCGGCTAATATCGCGCCCGCGCCGGATCATCTGCAGGGCCATCTACTGTTCGCTCTGAAGCGCGCTCGGTTCAGTCTGAGGTGTTTGATTACATTGAGCAGGTCACACAGGCTCTGTTGGGAGAGCACGCGCTGGAAAAACAACGGATCGAGGAGGGCGATTAATTGCTGCGGTCAACTGTCGTGTCATTCAAGAACCGCCGTTCATGGTCCGGGTCCGGCAACAGGCAGGTGTCGTACTTTCCGAACAGCCGATAGCGATTGCGCGCGATGCGATCGTAAACCCAATCCCGAACGAATCGCGGGATGGCCCGCAGCACCAGCAAGGGGCGCCAGCGGGCAGGCAGTTGCGCGATGATTTCGAGCACCGCCTCCGAACGCGCCCAGTAATGCCGGTCGCGGATCACGGTGAGGGTCTCGAACTGATCCAGCGGCAACCCGGCCCAGGCTAAGAGTGCCTGGCCTTCGGGCGATTGCACCGTGGCCAACCGCACGCGGTGGCGGTGGTCGTAGCGAATCAGGAACCTTGCCCAGCCGTTGCACAGCTTGCACACGCCGTCGAACAACACCACGGTTTCGCCGGGCTTGAGGAGTGGCGCGGGGGTGGGGCGGGTTTGGGAGGCGGGCATGAGGGTGGGTCCAGTCGGGCCGGGTCAGCCTGGATCATACCCGCGTTCGTTCGCACTGTTTACTCAGGGAGTGGCGATCCAATAAACCAAGATATTCCAGTGTGGGAGCTGTCGAGCTTTAGCGAGGCTGCGATGGCGTCGGCACTGCCCACATTGCTGTTGCCTGAGCCACCGCTATCGCAGCCTCGCTAAAGCTCGACAGCTCCCACAGGGGATGTTTGTTGTCTTGGGTGTTGTGTTCGCTTAACGCGACAACACCGCCGCCGGGCCTTTTTCCTCGGTGCCCACCTCATGCAGTGAAATCCGTGACGTCTCCGGCAATGCCAACCCGCCCGCTAACGCCAGCAACGCTACCGCAATCAGGTAAAACGCCGGTGACAGGTTGCTGCCCGTAGTGCTGATCAACCACGTCGCCATTAACGGTGCCGTGCCGCCGAAGATCGTATACGCCATGTTGTAAGTAATCGCCGACGCGGTATACCGCGTGCGCGTGGGAAAGGTCTCCGACAGCAACGCCGCCGTGACAACCCCACACAACACCGCGCCCACCGCCAGCAGCATCACCCCGACGATAGACGCCGCGAACGAGCCGGAACTGGCCATCAGGAACGACGGGTACACCACCACGATCAACAACACACACGCCGTCATCACCGTGACCCGACGCCCCACCCGATCCGAATACAACCCCGCCAACGGGCAAATCGCTGCCGCGAAAATCAGTGCAATCAGCGACACCAGCAATGCCACCGCCCGGCTCAACCCACCCGCCACTTGCAGGTACGTCGCGAAGTAGGTGGTGAACATATAAAACGACAGCGCGGTGAGCGATACAAAAGCGCCCAGGCAGCAGATCGCCGCACCATGGTTGCGCAAGGTTTCTTTGAGCGGGGAGTGGGCGACCGCGTGTTCCTGCTTCACCGCCTGGAAGGCCGGCGTCTCGTCCAGCTTCCAGCGCAGGTAAAGCCCCACCAGGCCCAGCGGTGCGGCGATCAGGAATGGCAAGCGCCAGCCCCAACTGCCCATCGCCTCGGTCGACAACGACGCTTCCAGCGCATACGCCACCACGGCCGCTGCGGCGAAGGCGGAAAAGGTCGACACCGGCACAAAACTGCCATACCAGGCGCGTTTGTCACTCGGTGCGTGCTCCATCAGATAGGCACAGGCCCCGGCGTATTCGCCCCCGGCGGAGAAGCCCTGGGCGCAGCGGATCAGCGTCAACAGAATCGGCGCCGCCACGCCGATGGCGGCGTAGGTGGGCAGCAGGCCGATCAATGTGGTGGCGCCGGCCATCAGCAAGATCGTCATGGCCAGCGTGCGTTTGCGCCCGATGCGGTCGCCGAGCATGCCGAAGAAAATCCCGCCCAAGGGCCGGAAGGCGAAGGCCACCGCAAACACCGCAAAGGTCTTGAGCAGCGCCGCGCTGGCGTCGCCACTGGGGAAGAATTGTTGGGCGATGGTGGTGGCGAGGAAGCCGTAGACGGCGAAGTCGAACCACTCAACGAAGTTACCGATGCCGGCAGCGATGATCACGCGTCGCAGGGTTTGGGGGCTGACCTGTTCGGTGGTGGGGCTCGTCATGGGGGAAGGCCTCGGCGGTGGTAGGGGGATGATGGATTATCGGGGGCAGGGGTTGGGCGGCGGGGCTCAAAAGAGTCGTCCGCATAGTCAGTAGCGACTTGCCGGGGTTGGAGTACGCAGGATTTGGGCCAGGTAAGGCGGGGGACTCTCGACGGGCGGCGCTGGTAACCCGGCGTTCAACCTTGGTATTACGTAACCCGGCCCCATAACTAGGGCTGTATCCATCCAGGGGAAGAACACCATGACCAACCACACCGAAACCGCCATCCTCGCCGGCGGCTGCTTCTGGGGCATGCAAGACCTGTTGCGACGCTACCCCGGCGTGCTGCAAACCCGCGTCGGCTACACCGGCGGCGACGTGCCGAATGCCACCTACCGCAACCACGGCAACCACGCCGAAGCCATCGAGATCGTTTTCGACCCGGCGGTAATCACTTACCGGCAGATTCTTGAGTTCTTTTTCCAGATCCACGACCCAAGCACACCCAACCGCCAGGGTAATGACCTGGGGCCCAGCTACCGTTCGGCGATTTACTACCTGAGCGAACAGCAGCGCGACGTGGCGCAAGACACCGCGGCGGATGTGGATGCGTCAAAACTGTGGCCAGGCCGGGTGGTGACCGAGATCGAACCGGCGGGGCCGTTCTGGGAGGCGGAGCGGGAGCATCAGGATTACCTGGAGCGAATTCCCAACGGCTACACCTGCCACTTCATCCGGCCGAACTGGAAGCTGCCGAAACGCGCATGACGGCCGACTGATTCTTCAGTCGAACCCGGTTCAAAATGTGGGAGCTGGCTTGCCTGCGATGCAGGCATCTCGGTCCACCCGAAAAACCACAGTCCAAATGTGGGAGCGGGCTTGCTCGCGAAGGCGGTGTGTCAGCCAGCAAATTATTTACTGACCCACCGCCTTCGCGAGCAAGCCCGCTCCCACATAAAGCAGCCCCCTGCACAAAGCGCCTCCCACACAATGCGCCTATCCCATCAACGCATCTGCAAGATGATTGGGCTGCTGCTCGCCGGGCCTGTGTGCTCACGCAACTTGCCCACCGCCTTCGCATCCACCGCACCGCCCTGATTGCCCCAGGTGCCGCGCACAAACGTCAGCACTTCAGCAATCTCCTGGTCCGACAGCTGCTCGCGAAACGCCGGCATGCGATAAGCGTCTGCCACATTTGCCGCTACCACCCGCTGTGAGCCATTGAGGGTGATATTGATCGCCGAGGCACTCTCCTTGATCAGCGCAGAGGTGGCCCCCGCCAGCGG
Organism: Pseudomonas sp. IPO3778; assembly: GCF_013386825.1. Classification (GTDB taxonomy): domain Bacteria; phylum Pseudomonadota; class Gammaproteobacteria; order Pseudomonadales; family Pseudomonadaceae; genus Aquipseudomonas. The sequence continues at coordinate 27,223 of NZ_JACARC010000033.1, read as the reverse complement.
CGGCATCCAGTCCGGTTGCCCTTTGCCTTCCAGCCCGTGACACGAAGCGCAGCGGGTCACATAGGTATGGGCGCCGGGCACATCCTGATGCTCCGCAGCCGACACCGCCTGATACTGCCAGGCCGGCCCATCCCGTTGCTCATCCCCCGGCAGCGACCTGAGGTAGTGCGCAATCGCCGCCAAGTCATCGTCGTTCATAAACTGCGTGGAGTTGTTGAACGCCTCGGTCATCGAGCCATAAACCACCGCATGTTTATTGCGACCGGTCTTCAGGAACTGCACCACTTCCGGCTCACTCCAGCGCCCCAGGCCGGTGTTGTGATCGTCCCGCAGGCTCGGCGCGTACCAGCCATCCAGCAAGCCTCCGGCGAGGTACGGCTTGCCGCCCTCATCCAGCGCTTTCTCGTTAAAGGCCAAACCCCGAGGCGTGTGGCAACTGCCGCAATGCCCCGGCCCCTGCACGATGTAGGCGCCACGGTTCCACAGCTCATCCTTCCCGGCCTTCGCGACATAAGGCTTGCTGTCAGTGAACACGCCATTCCACAGCGCAATTGGCCACCGCATGTTCAAGGGCCACGGGATCGAGCTGGGCACATTGGCCTGCCGCACCGGCGCCACGCCCTTCATGAAGAACGCATACAACGCCTTCACATCATCGTCGCTGAGCTTGGCATAAGACGGATACGGCATCGCCGGGTACAGCCGGCGCCCACCCGGCGCGACACCGTGGCGCACCGCGCGGTCGAAGTCGGCGAGGCTGTAGCGGCCAATCCCGGTTTCCGGGTCTGGCGTGACGTTGGTGGCGTGGATCGAGCCCAGCGGCGTGGCCATCTCCAGGCCACCGGAAAACGGCGCGCTGTTGGGCACGCTGTGGCACGCCACACAGTCGCTTAGCCGGGCGACATACTCGCCTCGGGCGACCAGCGCCGGCTCCATCGCGACAGGCTCGGCACCCAGCGACGAAGCAGGCTCACGGGTGACATACCAGGCCAGCAGGCCTGCCGCGACCAGGCACGGCAGCGCCAGCCAGCCAGCGGTTCTTGCGAATCGACGGTTGTTCATAAGTGCTCAGGCCCCGGTCAGGTGAAGGAGTGGCGGCTTAACGGCATGCTGCGCACGCGCTGCCCCGTCAACGCCGCAACGGCGTTGGCCACGGCAGGCGCCACGGCGGGCAGCGGTGGTTCACCAATGCCGCCCATTTTTTCCCCGCTCTCGATCACGCGCACGTGCACCCGCGCCATCCGCGACGGCGGCAGCACCGGGTACAAATCGTAGTTACGCGCCCGAGGCAGGCCGTCCACATACACCGCCTCTTCCAACAGCACCTGAGACAAACCCAGGGACACCGCCCCATTCACCTGCGCCTCGACAATCGCCGGGTTGACGATGCTGCCCGGGTCGACCGCCTGCCAGATGTCATGCACCTTGACCTGGCCATTCTCGATCGACACCTCGGCAATCACCACCGTCTGCGTGCCGAACGGCGACGCCATCGCCACCCCACGCGCACGCTTGCTGCCGTCTTCGGCGACAAACGGGCCACGCTTCCAGCCCCCCGACAAATCACCCACGGCCTTCAGCAGCGTGGTCAGCCGCGGGTTATCCCGCAGCAGATGCAGGCGCAACTCGAACGGGTCTTTGCCGCCCTTGTCCGCCAGCTCATCCAGAAACGACTCGTAGAAAAAGTCATTCAGCGAGTTACCCACCGAACGCCAATAACCCAGCATCACCGGGCCCTTCACATAAATCTGCGCAATCCGCTTGTTGGGAATCGCATAGGACTTCCCGGACAACCCCTCCAGCGCCGTCGGGTCAATCTTCTCGCCCTGTTTACCGGCCAGGGCCTCAGTCGGCCCCTCGGTGGCACTCACCGCTTCAATCGCCACCGGCCAGCCGTCAGCGTCCAGCGCGCCACGGAAATTTACCGCCGCCACCGGGCGCAGCACATCCCGTAGAAACTCTTCTTCACGGCTCCAGATCATCTTCACCGGGCGCCCGACCGCCTTGGCCAACTCAATCGCCTGCGGGTACGGGCTGGCCGAGTCATACAGGAAATGCCGCCCGAAAAACCCGCCCAACAACGGCGAATGCAGGGTAATCCGCTCCGGCGCCAGGCCGGTGCGCTTGGCAATATCGGCCAGGAACATATCCTGGGCCTGATTCGGCAACCAGATCTCCAGCGAGCCATCAGGCTTGAAACTCGCCAGCGCCGAAGGCGGCTCCAGCTGCGCATGGTGCAGATACTGGTTGTGGTACGTGGCCTCGACCTTGGTCTTGGCATTGGCCAGCGTGCCGGCCACATCACCCTCGTTCTCATCATCCCGGGCCGGGCCGGTTTCTGCGGCCAGGCGCTTGAAATGCTCGTCGCTGGAAAAATCCTTCGGCATCCCGCGCAGCTTCGAATCCGCCGTGGGTTCCAGCCAGTCCACCTGAATCGACTCCACCGCCCGCTTGGCATGCCACCAACGCTCAGCCACCACCGCCACCGCACCCGGCAGGCGATGCACCGAATGCACCCCCGGCATGGCCTTGACCTGGTCCTCATTGCGCAGGCTGCCCACCGTCATGCCCAACCGGGGCGCATGCTGCACCGCCGCGTGGAGCATGTCGTCCACCTTCATATCAATGCTGTACAGCGCCTTGCCGGTGGACTTGTCATACGCATCCAGACGCTTCACCGGCTTGCCGATCCAACGGAACTGGCTCGGGTCGCGCAGCTTCACACTGGCCACATCCGGCACCGGCAGGTCCATCGCCCGCCCGGCCAACTCGCCATACGTGAGGGAACGCCCGGAGGCCGCGTGCACCACCTTGCCCGGCTCGGTCGACAACTCACCCACCGGCACCTTCAGCGCCTGCGCCCCGGCCTCCAGCAACATCGCCCGGGCCAACGCCCCCAGCCTGCGCATCGTCGGGTAACTCATGCGCACCGACATACTGCCGCCGGTGATACGCATGCCATTTTCCATCACCACAAAGGCCTCGCCGGGCGGCGCGCACTCCACCAGGAACGTGGACGGGTCGGCGTCCAACTCCTCGCCGACAATCTGCGCCATCGCCGTGAACGTGCCCTGGCCGCCTTCGATGAAGGGGCTGAGCAAACGAATCGTGTTGTCTGGCCGAATCTCCAGGAACGCCGGCACCTGCGTACCGCGCTCACCGGCGGCCGCCGCCGTGGCCGCCTGCACCCGGCCAGAACCCAGCGGCAACCCAAAACCAATCACCAGCGCACCCACAGCCGTACTGGCCAGGAAACGCCGGCGCGACAGGTTCACCGGATCAGTCAGCGCCGCGACCAAGGGCAGGGCAGCGGGATCAATGCGAACGTTCATCAGGCCTCTCCCTTCGCAAGGTCATGCATCGCTGCATGAATGGCGTTATAGGTGCCACAGCGGCAGAGATTGACCATCGCCGCGTCAATCTGCGCATCGCTCGGCTTGGGTGTGTGCTTGAGCAACGCCGTGGCCGCCATCACCTGGCCGGACTGGCAGTAACCGCATTGAGCGACCTGGAATTCGACCCACGTGGCAACGACCCGTTTGCCCACATCATCCGACTCGATGGCCTCGATGGTGGTGATCTCCCGGCCAACCACCCCGGAGACCGGCGTGACGCAGGAGCGGACCACGTTGCCGTCCACCAGCACGGAGCACGCACCGCACTGCGCCAGGCCGCAGCCGTATTTGGTACCGGTCATGCCCAGGTTGTCGCGGATGACCCAGAGCAGGGGCGTGTCTGGTTCGGCGTCGACTTGGTGGGTCTGCTGGTTAATTCGTAATTCCATGGCTCACCCGCTGATCATCGGTTGGTGTTGCAATTTTTTAGTTTTTTAGGCGGCGAGGCAGGGCTTCGCCGCTGGGCATCGTTGGCCCGTTTGGTTCGAACGCACGTAGTTTGAGTAGTGTAGAGGGATATAGGAATGACTCTAGACCGTAGGTCCGGGGGGCGCTATGCGGGGGGTGAAAGGTCGGAGGATTAGGCAAGTATTCGACAGGAATGCGATAGGGACGAGGGCGCATGGCGACTTTCCCACAGGTAATTCCGGGGGGCTTGTCTGACGATTCGTTTTTTTTAAAAACTGGCCGAACGGCCAGTTGTTTGGTTTTGGGTTGTCCCACAGCATCTATTGCGCGCCGGTCAGGCGCTATCCCATCCCTCATGAATCAACACCATTACGGTGTTCGAGCCCGCTTGGGCGTTAGAAAAGGACAGCACAATGGAAGATGCAGCGCCCCGGTTTTATACCAACGACGTCTCCCCTGAGTTTCTCCGCACCTTGGACAAGTCGCCCTTCACGGAGCAGCAACTTGCCGATTTCCACGACGACGCCTTGGCGGTCGTCAACCAGCGGCAGGCTTACGTCAAAGCTCACCCTCCTATCGGTATTTACCGAGTGGCCGCCGAGGGCAGCCAAACCCGTAACGGTGGGGTGATTCAACAAGTGACCACGCGCATGGAGTTCAAGTTGGACAACGGTCAGCAAGTGCGCGCGGCACAGAAAGGCGATTACGCGGTATATGCCGATGGCAGCAAGGCGCAAATCGTAACGGCCTCGGGGGAAGGCAATAGCCATCTTGCGTTGGTCGGTAGTCGTCTGAGCAACGGTGATGAAATTATCAATACCCCCCAAGACGGCTTGGTGTTCGTCGCGCGTGAAGGCGTGTTGCTGGCCGAGGATTTTCTGCCCGCTATCGAGCGCGTGGAGAAACACCAATGAACGACGGTTATTTCATCGGCAAGGGCGACAAAACCACCTGCGGCGGGGAGGTGCTGGACGGTGATCCCCGAATCAACATACTGGGCCTGCTGCATGCCTGCGCCGGGGATCGAGTTACCTGTGGGGTGGACGGGGAAACCTATCAGATCGTCGGTGGCATTTCGCACATGGAGAGCCATGGCAGGCTGATGGCGGGCACACTGGACAGCCGCAGCGACTGCCCTTGTAGAGCCCGGTTGATTCCCTCGGAGTTCACGGCCAGTTACCGCAACGAAAGCACTGCACCGCAGGCGATCCGACGTACCGCACAACCGGCCCACGCCACCGCAACCAACCCCTCCATTGCGCCGCGTCAATCTGCGTTTGTTCCTTCGGGCAATGCAGTCCCGCCGGTATTTAACCGATTGGAACCTCAGGAACCGGGTTTCTATGTAGCGCCCAAAAGCATGACTCGCGAAGCACTGGAGGCTACGCTTTTTCCCACAGCCAACCCGGCCGTGATGAGCAAGTTCAGGGCGCTCAACCCTAATCTGAGCGAGGTCAAAGCTGGCTCTCTGGTCGTATTGAGCGATCCGACAAACACCTCCTGTACCTACCAGGAGGCACAACTGATGCAGGCTGCTCAGCAGGTCAAGGCGTCTCTGGAGCCTCTCACCTCGGACGAGGCCGATTTCGCGTTTCTTCATGCTGCTGAAATCGCCGGTTATATCGAGGACTTCTCAACTGGGCTGGGCATCAGCGCGGCGGTGATGGAAACGCACCTGACCCGCCTGCGCGACACGCTTCAGGCCATGGAGCGCTTGCATCAGGAAAGCTATCGCCAGCACGGGCATCTTAAATCGCCGCAGTTTTTTGCTGAACGCAAGCGGCTGATGGCCCAGCTGGATGCACATTTGCTTAAATCCACTCGACTGCGTGGCCAAATAACCTTGAGTGATCATCCGAAGTTGAAAACAGCCCTGGGTATTTCGAGCCGAAGCCTGGTGCATCACTGGAACAAGGCGGGTGGACCGGGGCAGATTCCGGGGTATGCCTCGCATGTGGAGGCGACGAGTCGGGCGGCCAAGTATATGAAGGCGGGTGGGTATATCGGGATTGGTATTAGCGGAGTGTCTTCGTTGTTGGCTGTTCAGGAGGTGTGCCGCGGAGATTCTGGAGCCGCTTGCGAGAAGATTAGGTTTACTGAAGGTGGGAAATTTGGAGGGTCCACCTTTGGTGGCGCCATCGCCGGAGGAATAGCCGGTTCTGTCGGCGGTTCGGTCTGCACTGCACTTGGCTTCGCTACAGGTATTGGCGGTGTTATCTGTGTCGCGGCCATAGTAGGCACTGGTACGTGGGGGGGGACGAAGGTCGGTGAGTTGGGGGGCGAAAGACTAGGAGAAAAGCTGTATGAGAAAATCTTGCCATGACAGAGGAAGAGTTTTGGAAATCCTGGCTAGTTATCTGGATTCTGGCATGGCCATTTCTGCTCGCGATTGTAAGTTTGACGTACAGCATTTACCTGAGTCGCTGTCATCTGGACGCGATAAAGGACGCCTTAAAAAACAGCCGTTATATTTATCTTTGGGGGCCGAACTTGGGGAGGAGAGGTCTGATTAGCTCCCACTATGAGATGTCAAAAATCTCCGGGATGGTGGTGTGGCCGAAGGCGTATATCCGCATGGGTGATTTAAACCCTGTGGACGTTGAAAACTTCCCTCCTCACCTGAAGCGTCGTTTGCTCATCAATCTAACGATGATGGGTATTTCCGCCGTCGGGATATTAGGTGCAGGCTTGCTAGCGCAGTACGGGTAGCGGGACGAAGGGCTAACTCGGCCAGGCGGGCCAATACAGGGGAGAGAAAATTTACGAGGCTATGTAACCATGACCAGTATTGATTGCTGGTCTTCTTGGTTTACGACTGTTTTTATTGGGGCTTGGGGAGATAGCCTGGAGAAGCGGGGTGTGATTTGGTCCCTCTTGGAGATGGGGAAAATGCCGGTAAAATCGGGTCAGAGCACGATAGGAAATAGTGGGCCGTGGTCTAACCCCAACGTCCCAAACGTTGTAATTACTCTATAAGTTCAGGGGCGATAAGTCGAGCAATGGAAAGCTTAAAGAAATGAAGTCTAAAGAAAAAACATGCAAGAATTGTCAGGTGATGAATAGCGCGCCATTAGTTGAAATAAAAAATGGACGCTGCTATGCGTGCAGAAAAATAGTTCATGAGAAAACTCCCGATAAGAAAATATCACTGTTGGCGCCCGTAACACTCGGCGCAATTTCTTTGTATTTCTTGATGTTATCAATCAGCTCGGTTTATTTTCAGTACACTACGATTTTATATATGGGGCGGGGTCGCAGCAAAACATATGAATTTACAGGCGTCGCAATTATCTTCCCTGTATTATCATTTATAATGTTTTTTATTGTTTTTTTAACATTGACTTTGGCCTGCTATGATAAGCGTAAGGAAAAAATAACATACATAAAGGTTGTAGCGAGAAGTCTTTTTTTTGGATTTGTTTTTCATACGGGTGCTATTTTTTTTGGCGAAAGAGTAAGTTGACGATCACTAAAAAGCGAGGTCAGGCCACCATAGAAAATAGTGGAACGTGATCGGACCCCAATCTTCCTATACTGGCCATCCCAGGACGGTACGCAGAGCGCAACCTATGCCGATCAAATCAACGCTCCCAGGTGACGTTAGTCCGCGCTCAGCAAGGTGACCTGGACGATCTTGTCGCCATCCGAATCGAATCCATACGCAAAAGTCTGGAGCGCGTCGGGCGATTTGATCCAGCGCGGGCGCGCGAGCGGTTTGTTCGTGGTTTTGAAGCCCACAACACACATTACATTGCAGTCAAAAGGGGACGGACCTATTTGAAAATAGCCCCGTCCCCTTATCCGTTCCGCCTCCGGACCTACACCACCTGAGCCTTGACGGCCGGCCGGGGCGACTTGCGATACGTCAGCAACACAATCCCCGTCACCACAATCATCCCGCCCACCACCTGCCCGGCGCTGAGCATCTGATCGAGCACGATCCAGCCCATCAACAACGTCGCCAGCGGCTCAATGTTCATCACCGGCGCATTACGCGGCATATCCAGGCGCGGCACCGAAATGAACAGCACGATAAACCCCGTGCCATACAGCACCACCAACGTGGCCAATGCCAGCCAACCGGTACTGGTGGCCGGCAGGTTCAGACCATCGACCAGCGCACCGCTCAAGCCCGCAAGGTTCACGCTGCTGAACACAATGAAAATCGTCAGCAGGCTGCGCACCGAACCGCGCACCTGAGACAACTTGTGGTCGGTGATCCACAGCGCACAGGCGAATACGAACGCCGCGCAAAAGGCCAGGGAGACGCCGAGCAGCCAATCCGGGCCGAGGGTGGTGTTGGCGGAGAGGCGGCCGGGTACGTCCAGCACGAACACCAGGCCCACCAGAATCAAGCCCATCAGCAAGGCCGTGCGCGCGGTGGGGCGTGGACCGCCGAGTGCCCAGGTGAGCAGCGCCAGCAGGATGGGGAACACGTTGGCGACCAGCAAGGCCAGCGCTACCGGCACGCGGGCGACGGCGGAGTAGAGGCAGAGGCTTTGGGTGGCGATGAGCAGGCCCAGCAGCACTTGCCAGCGCCAGGCGCCTGGGGGGAGGCGCAGGCTTTGGCGTTGCCATAGGACCAGAATCGCCAGCACTAACAGCGTGCCGCCGGAGCGCATCAGGATGGCCAGCAGGACGCCGGCGCCGTCGTCGAAGGCTACGCGGGCGGCGATGTGGTTGCCGGCGAAGGCGCAGCCCATGCAGAGGAGGATCAGGACGGCGATGTGGCGGGGGAATTGGGTGGGGGCAGGGGGAGTCATGGTGGGGGCTCGGGGAGTTGGCGCCATCGTCGGGGATGGGACTTTATGGAAGTCGTCATACAACCTACTGTTGATGGAATTTGTAAAGTATTTGTTACTAAGTAGCAAGGGAGTATTTTTGCGTGAATGGCATAGCACTAATTTTCTACGATTTATTGGTTGTGTTCGTAAGTGAGGGGCGATATTGAACCCGTGAAGAAGTAGAGAGTATATGACTTGATTAGCTAAGCCATCCCGGCCGCTTGCACGGAAAGACGGGAAGGAGGGGTAGCCGAAAATAAATACAAACCATTTTTTCATAGCGGGTCAAAATTTTATTTATGTTAATGCATCATGAATGTCTGCTCGCAACTTACCAAGCCTAACATTTTTGTAGTTACTTCGATCAAACTGAGTGAGTGATACTTCGTTGTGTCTGGCCTCTCGAATAATTGCAATTTGATCGTTGTTTTTTGTACTTTCCCAATCTAGCTTGGCTTGGGCGTAATTCATTGCTTCGAATTTTATATGGTTCTCTTGATATCTCTGATTAATTAAAAAGGTCGATATCGATTTTTTGGTTTTTTCACATGTTCTTTCAGGGCTGGCAATAAGTAATAAGTCATTTACTTCTGAGAAATCATCCCAAAGAAATAACTCTCCCGAAACACGTAAAAATGCGAATTTTATATTTTCTTGATCAAAATATGGGTGCAGATGTAGGTTCTCAAAGAAGTCTATTTCTCCTTTAAGGCTAGTGTTGCATGCGGTGCAGCTTGGTATTAGGTTTGTGAGGCTTAGAGCGAGGTGAGGGTATTGATCTTTATGGAAAAAATGATCTAGTGCCGGCCTAAATCCTCTTCCGGATACTTTGTCTATGACGGTTGGTAGTTCTAGTTGTTGGCAATAAGGACAGGTTGTTATGTTTGAAGTGGTGCAGAGCTTGTAGGCGTCCCAACTTTTTTTCTTTGCGCAAAAATTTCGATAGTTAAATAATTTTGAAATTTCAGCTTCAAAGCGCGGCTTGCTACGAAGTGCGCGTACCTTGTAGTTGTTAAAAATCGATATGCTTTTTAATAAGTCAGCAAGGCTATTTGAGGTGAGGAGTTCTTTTGTTTCGCTAACGAACCTTATGGTTATTCGCAGCGGCGGTTTATTTCCCTTGCGAGGTTTATATTTCGGATCTAGAAAGTTATCAATAAGCTTTAATAAGAATTCGTTGTGAGATTGTCGTGCCGCAATCCAAGCGTCCGGAATGGAAACTATCAATTTACACTTTCCTTATCGTTAAGTAAGCGATGTATTTCTTCTCCGATTATGGGGTTGTCAATACTTTTGATGACGGCTTCGTCTCGTGCATCAGGATTTTTATTTCGATAGTTCTCAACTGCTTCATTTATTCGTTGTGATGCAAACTCGCCAATCGTTTTTGCTTTAAATGACTGATTGAAAAGGGTGTGTAATGTTGCTGCAAAAGCTTTCGGTGTTTTTCCGTCTTGTTGCTCGTTTAGACTGCAGACGAACTGTTTAGGTACATCCGTGGCCAATAGTGGCGAGTGCGTAGCCATAATGACTTGCAATGCTGAAACGCCTGCTGACTGAACTGTTCCAGATAAAAGATCATTTAATTGTTGGATGTAAAGTCGTTGCCACTCTAAATGCAAAAACGCATCACCTTCATCAATCAGTAAAAGAATATTATCTCGTTTGCTAGAGATTTTCTCCAAAGCAGCGGTTATATTGCAAAACTGTAAGAGTATCGCGATTTGACCGGAGCTCATACCATCAAAATGTAGTTCGAAATAGATGTCAGCAACTTTTCGTAAGTCTGGATGTATTTGATACTTTCCTACGATCTCTTTTGTTATGGTTAAGGATGTTTCGTTATCTTTGCTTATGGAGTTGTTGATGCTCGAGTTCTTTATTATGCGACGAACTCCAAATATGTCCCGTAGATATCTAAATACACCTCTACCTTCTCTAGAGTATTCGTAAGGTATCTTCAGTACCCGATTACAAAGATTTATTACTTCATCTGTTGCGCCTCTTATGGACGCGATTCTATTAATTATCACTAGAGTGGCTAGGATAAGTTCTTGTTTTGGAAGGCTTAGTATATGTTGCTCTAGATGAGGTATGCATTTGGTTGCGAAGATCTGGCTTTGAGTGATTTCCTTGGATGTACTTGAATTGTATAGCTCGTGCAACATTAAGAAGTTGGGGTCGTTTGGAAAAATCACACCGATTGATGATCTTGCATTGAAACATAGTCTGACTATCTTAAGTAAGACTTTGTTGAAGCTAAACTCGGTTGTCATACGAAGGTTGGGGAAAAATCCAAATTTCTCGATGCGTTCGCGATTTTTAACAATTTCATTAAGTAATGAGGTGCTTCTCCGTTTAGGAGAAGCGTCAATTAGGTTGTTAGATACTTGGAATTTCGGGGTGTAAGGCAATGAGGAGTAGTAGATTACTCCCCATTCCTTCATTGCTTCATCTGAAGTCAAAAGCTCCCCATTTAGTTTTATGACTCTTAATTCTGTATTGATTAGTTCATTAAAGTGCCCTGTAAAATATTGAACAAGACTCTTCAGGATCATGGTTTTGCCTGAACCATTTGGGCCGATCAATAGCGATAAGGAATCAATGTCGAATACGTTGCCTTTGTGTTGGTCCTTTAAGTGGATGGTTTTCGTGTTGAACTCTATTTTGGCTAACAAGTTGAAAGTCCTTTTTTTGAAGTGGCTTGCTTAAAGGGGACTGTGCGTCAGAAGTTGGGTGGAAACTATTTGCGCTTTATTGAAGTGCTTTCCATCTGATCGCTGTCATAACTGAGTGGTAAACATTAAAGATGAAGGACTTAAGTTGAGTGAGTAAAAAGAATAATCCCGCATGCAGAAAAACATATGAGAATCCTATAAGCCACTCATTGATATGGCATGAAATTGGTGATAGTGTCGATAGTTTGTGGAATATGCCGCCCTGGATGCCAAAGGTTATAATAAATAGGCAAAATACGGTATATATTAAGTAGTATATAAAAACCCTCATAAATATAAAGAAGTTATTTTTTAGATAGGAGAGGCCTGAGATCTCATGGCGGTGTTTAGACATTGCGACAAACATTTCTGGCTGGCTAATCGTTGCGAATATTGTGAAACCAGCCAAAATAAAGCCCAGTACGGATACCGCAATTCCTATTGCCATTGAAGAAAAGTCTCTAACGATTTTCAATTTTTCGTCAATAGGAATTTCAAGTACACAGTACTGAGTAATAACAAGAATAGTGACCAGAATGGTCGACCACAAATTGAATGGATTAAAAGGTATCCTTCGTGCCTTTATATAAATGGCCCAAAGGCTTTTTTCCTCGGTTAGTGATTTTGCGGATAGCTCATCGTTGATCATTGTCATTTTCTCGATATGGTGCGAGCTTCGCCAGAGTCGCATTAGTCGGATTATCCACTTGAATTAATCCGTCGCCGATAAGCTGTAGGAATTTCGCGAACATTGTTCTAGCGACTCGAGATGGTGTGTGGCTCGCAATTTCAATATTTGCTTTTAACTGAAAGTCTGTATTGTCTCCCTTTAGAATTGTGCCCGATGAGTCTTTACCTACCATAATAACCTTTTGATTTCCTTGTGCTGTTGCTGCTTGAACCTCTTCAACTACGGATTCCTTGTCGAGGCCTTGTGAATTTGAGTGCTTAACTATTGTAGTTTTGCTGCCTACATCATCCTTTTGCTTTTGAACGGCTCTAAAGAAGCCTTCATTGTCTTGTTCATCGTTCCGGTCAGAAAATTTATATGAAACTGAACTTAGGATTTCGTACTGCTTTACGAACTCTTCGACACTTCTGGCTGATGTCAATGGTATTATGTCGAGCGTTGGTGGAAAGTTTTCTATAAGTAGCTGTTTTTTTGTTATTCTCTTTCCGTTGGCTTTGCTTTCCTCGGCAAGCGCGTCAATATGGATTTTATGTTTTATTTTTACGAAGCTTTCGATTGTAGATTTGAAGTTGTCAAGGGATGGTGCATATTTTGTTTCTTTTAAGTATATGAGTCGATGGATGTCTAGGACTAAAACAAATATTGCTGAAGGCGAAGACTGCATCTCTTCATGATCTTCCTTGAGGCCTTCTGAGGGTGTATATACTTGTTCTCGCTCAAGAATCATGTCTTTAATGAATCTGCCAACTAATAAAACTCTGCCTTCAACAGTGATTAAGCTGACTTTATTAAAGAAATACTTAGTGTCTCCATATTTTCTAACCAGAGTTCTATCGAAAAAAGCGGGGTGGATAATTTTATCAAAATAATCAAGTAGATTTTTTTGACCGAACTTGCATACGAGATTGCCCATTTCAAGGGGGCGCAGAGACTTCGACATTAGATCCCTCTATAGCGAATGCCAGTGATGGCGATGTGCTGCCTACATTAGCTCTTCAGACGCCAGATGTCATCAGTTGCTCCGCTCCGAAGCGCTATCCAACTTTCAGTCAGCTAGTTGTGCTCATTGGCAGTAGCTACGGTGCGCTAACGTAGCGGTTGGTAGACCCCTTGCTCACGGACAGGGTGCTCGAAAACAGCCCCTTTAATCCCCATACCGGTCTACCATGCTCACCCCCGGCAGTGGTTCCACGCGCTACCGACCTCAATCTCAAGGTATCGCCAATGACCTCGTTCATCCGCACCACCCCATCCCGCACCCCATCCGAGGCATCCCAATGAGCATCGACCAAATCAGCCTCCCCAAAGGCGTAGGCCCTCAGGCCATCAAACTCCTCGACGCCATCACCGGTGCTGACACAAAAGAAGACCTCAACCGCGCAGGCGGCAAGGCCGAAGGTTTTGTATTGGGCCTGGAAAGCGCCAAAGCCATCAAAAGCCAAATCGCCGAGTCGTTGTACGTTGCATACGACGACGCGGCGAGTAATCGGTTGGGTGAGTTGAAGGGCTAATCCCGCAGGACCGCGTTGGGCTCTATGCCCGAGGTGTTTCGCGGTCCATCAGTCTGCCGATCAGCAATACGCTCGACTCGCTCAGCGGGTGAATGGCCTATTCCACGTCGCGGTCTTTATAGATCAACGACCTTTGTGGTTTTGCCATTCACTCCAGCAATTCTCCGCAATCAGATCGGGATAGCCGCGCTGCCTTTCCATATCAAGCGCAACGCTGAAGGGAAGGGTGATACAAACCGCCCGGTCTCGAATATCACAGACCTCAGCCTCGGTAAGAGGTGAGCCCTTTCTGTCTTCAGCGGCGGTGAGAACGGCTACGAGGGCTGGTACAAATACTAGGCACAGCGGATCAGCTTCCATGAATCACCTTTTGGGTTTCGACTCATTACAACGAACCAGGCGGGGTTCAGCAATGGCTGAATGCACCGTGCACCTCTCGCCGCGTCGTTGTATAAGGCATACGACGACGCGGCGAGTAATCGGTTGGGTGAGTTGAAGGGCTAGTCCCGCAGGACCACGTTGGGCTTTACGCCCGAGGTGTTTCGCGGTCCATCAGTTTGCCGATCAGCAGGACGCTCAATTCGCTCAGTTGGTGTATGGCCAATGCCACGTCGCGGTCTTTGCCGGTCAGTTGGTCGGACAGGTCAAGCAGCAGGGCGCTGACGGAGGAGACGGTTTCGTAGCTGTTGGCGATCAGGGTTTCGTTGCTGGCGCCGGAGCTGACGCTGAAGAGGGCGTTTGTGTCCGGGGCGCTTTCGGTGGCGGGATTTAGATAGTGATCAAGGGCACGTTCGGCCGCTTGGTAGAGCTTTAAGTCCGGTTGTTTCGGAGGATTCGGGGTTACTTTGAACATACACGCAATTCCTGACTTGGGGCTGACCCCTTTCGCTACTAAACGAAAAGGGTGGCAGCTGCACGCAGGTTAGTAGACCGGGGAATTACGCAAAGCCGGCGCGCCCGAAGGCGCCCTACGCACAGCCACCATCAAGCACAGACAGGAACGTCTGATTGATGAAGCTCGTGCACTAAGCGCAATTCAACTAAGGGCTACTAAACCCGATCACTGAGTTTTCAGCGACCGAGCAACCTTAGAGATGACCACCCAGGTGCACAAGCCGGCGGATTCTGACGCAAGCGTAGGCAATGGAGCAAGGTGCTGCGGTCAACGCAAAGCCTCCGTTACCCCGCAAACGGCACCACCAACCGATACGCCCTCAACCCCAACTCACTCAAACCCTCCAGGCGCTCACCCTGGCCAGGCATAAGCAGGCTGGTCGGCGATGGTCGCGAACAATTGCCAGTCGGACGTTTCCGAAATCCGTATTTCCATAAGGGATCATCGATAGGGTGAAAGGGCGTATTTCGCCGTGGGATGCTTGTCGTAGAATGTGACAGAACCTGCGCAGCTTTCAAAGGAATGAGCCCGTGACAACGAGCACCCCCATCACCCGTCCGCTCGGCATGAATAAAGGACCTCTTCGTGTTCGATAAAAACGACTTTGACCAGATTCCCCGTGAGCAATTGTTTCACTACGGTTCGGGCCGGCCGTATCCTGGGATCTATTACGTCACCTATCCACAGGATGCTTTTCGGACTCCCGACGGGGAGGCGTGCATCAGGGTCACCCGCGCGCCCAACCCGCAAAATGACAACGGTTTGCGCTTCTGGCTTTACGCCGAACGCCAGCACGACTGGTGCAGACGGCAGGAATACTTCGCCGGATACGTATCCGATGCCAGGTTTGAGAACATCTCGGAAGCCGAATTCAACCAATGGGTTGCCGACCAGGCGAATGAGTTGGTCGCGCCGCTCAAACTGCCCCTGCACGAGCCAACGGGCTTTGTCGGTGCGCTGATGATGTATTCCATGAAGACCGAGTTCATCGTTTCGCTGGTCGCGGAATACGAGGATGAGTTCATCCATTTCTATTGGGACACTACCGCATGAGCGGCACCTGAATCCCCCGACGCATGGAAGCCTGTTTATGAATATTTGCCGCTTTATTCCCCTATTTCTGGGCTGCCTGTTGCCGCAACTGTGCATGGCCAACACACCGCCCATCGACCCTCACGCCGAGCGCCTTTATCAGCAGGCGTTGCCGTATCTACAGCAAGCCAACACCAAACTGGAAGCGGTGCCTGCGAACTTTCCCACGGCCAGCGCAGACGAGAAAAAGCGTTCCCAGGCGCTGGTGGAGGAGGCGGGTGAATCACTCAAACCGGCGATCAAGTTGCTTGAACAGGCTGCCGCGCTGGACCACCCGGTGGCGCAGCATCGCCTGGCGATGATCTACGTGTTGTTCTACCCAATCGACGTCATCAAGGAAAAGGCTTGCCCGCTGTTGGAACGCAGTTTCCTGCAAGGCTTTGCACCACCAGCCCTGCAGCTTTCCTCCTTTTGCTATGAATTGACGAACACACCTGAATTCCAGACAACGCTGAAGGCCATTGCCACTAGCGCGCCCGCGTATGTGCAGTATTTCCCGCAGCCTGCGGTGAAGCTTGAGTGCCGGGCCGAAATGCCCCAGGGCATGGCGTTTCAGTGGGGCAGCAGTCGGGATTTTCAGGCGGAAATGTACCGGCTGCTGGGGGACAGTAACCGCGCGCAGCGTACGGAGTATTACCAGCAGGCGATCGCGATCAATGATTGCTACAAGGCGAAAAAGCGCCTGGGGTTAAGCCAGTAACCGGGTGGGTATGAATAACGGTTAAGGAGAAGGGCATGGCGGGTGGCGAGATTGGGTGTGGTTCGTTTCAGGGCAGCGACAAGTCGGGGTCGGCCTTTGAGGCGGTGTTGGACGCGCTTCCGTTGCAGGCGCGGGACTGGGTCGAGGCGGCCAGGCAGCAACTCGATTCGGCTGACGTTGTGCTGTTGGAGGTTGATCATGCGCAGGGCCTGCTTCCCTTTTTGAAGGACTACCAAACACGCTTGATCGCCGAGATCGGGCACGATGATTGGGAGCGGGCCGCGCGGGATGAAGCGGCATCGCTTGAGGATGCGGCTGCCAAGTGGGGCGCGGGCAAGGGCTGGCGACTTTATTGCGTGGGGGATCTGGTCCGTGCTTGTGAGCAGTCGGCGGTGGAGCAGGCGCCTGTTTACATTGCGTTCAGCTAGCGCATCTGTGGCGGGGCACGGGAGGAAAGAAAAATACACTTTTTGCTGCGCGGGGCGTCCAACCTTGAAACCGCCGTCAAGGCGTTCATCTCCAGGCAGCTGCTCTCAGCTAAGGACCGATTATGGTGACGTTGTTTATTTTTCTTCTGGCCTGCGGTGCTGCGGCGAGCACCGGCATCATCTTCAAACCGGGCGACTGGTACGCCACCCTGGTCAAACCCGGTTTCACGCCACCCAACTGGCTGTTCCCGGTCGCTTGGACAATCATCTACCTGCTGCTGGCGTGGGCCGGCTACCGCTTGACCCTGATCCCCGGCAGCGAAATCGTGCTCGCTTTATGGGCTGCGCAGATCGCGCTCAACACCCTGTGGACGCCGGTGTTCTTCGGTGCCCACCGGATTTTCGCCGGGATGGTGATCATCACGCTGCTGTGGCTGGTGGTCGCCGCCATGGTGCTGCTGGCTGTGCGGCTGGACCTGATCACCGGGCTGATCCTGTTCCCGTACCTGGTGTGGCTAAGCGTTGCGGCCGCGTTGAATTTCTCCATCCTGCGCAATAACCGCTGAGCCTGGCGACGTGGGGAGAGGGCGGAAACATCATTGCCATGATGCCCACGCACACTGGCCAAGATGAACACGCGTCGTGCTGGTTTCAGAAGGATGCCATCTCTTTTAGAGATAGAGGGAATACAGATTGGGAACTCATACGCTGTGGCCCGCTGAAGAACATGAACTGGCGCAAATGCAGCGCTTCAACCAGAAGCTGGCGTGGTTGCCGCGTTTCCGCATCCGCAACCGCGTGACGCCCCGGGTGATCCAGGCGCTGTTGCGTTCCAGCCAGATGGTGGTGGGCAACAAGTTGCTCAAGCATGGCCTCGAAGCGGAAAGCCGGCGGGTGGGTTCGGTGCCCGTGCGCATCATCCGGCCGAAGGGCACGGCCAAGGGCGTGGTGTTGGACATTCATGGCGGCGGCTGGGTGATTGGCAATGCGCAGATGAATGACGACCTCAACGTGGCCATGGTCAACGCCTGCGACGTGGCGGTGGTGTCGGTGGATTACCGGCTGGCGGTCAACACGCCGGTGGAAGGGATATTGGACGACTGCCTGGCGGCGGCGCGTTGGCTGCTCCAGGACTGCGAGGAGTTTGCCGGGCTGCCGGTGATCGTCGTCGGCGAATCTGCCGGTGGGCATCTGGCGGCGGCGACGTTGCTGGCCTTGAAGCAGTGGCCCGAGTTGCTGGCACGGGTGAGCGGGGCGGTGCTGTATTACGGCGTCTACGATTTGACCGGCACCCCCAGCGTGCGCGCGGCGGGGGCGGACACGTTGTTGCTGGATGGGCCGGGCATGGTGGAGGCGTTGCGCCTGCTGACGCCGGGGTTGAGTGATGAGCAGCGTCGGCAGCCGGCGCTGTCACCGTTGTATGGCGACCTTGCCGGGTTGCC
Organism: Pseudomonas sp. IPO3778; assembly: GCF_013386825.1. Classification (GTDB taxonomy): domain Bacteria; phylum Pseudomonadota; class Gammaproteobacteria; order Pseudomonadales; family Pseudomonadaceae; genus Aquipseudomonas. The sequence continues at coordinate 9,160 of NZ_JACARC010000033.1, read as the reverse complement.
GCCGGCGCTGATGTTTGTGGGGGAGTTGGACCCGTTGCTGGATGACACGCTGCAGATGGCCGAGCGGTGGGCTGGGACTGAGGTGTTTCTGTTGCCCCAGGCGGCCCATGGGTTTATTCATTTTCCGACGGCGATGTCCGGTGGGGTGCTGGCTTACAGTCGGGAGTGGATAACGGGTCGCCTGCTAGTGCAGGGTTGAACGAAGCTCCCGCACGCCCCGGCCGAGCTTTCTGCGCAGCAGGTTTCTCAAGGTGGAGGCGTCGGCGTAACCCACTTCACTGGCGATCGCTTCAAGGTCGCGCCCGGCACTGACCAGTTGGCGTGCCCGTTCAATGCGCAGGTCCTGGAAGAAGGCCAACGGTGACTTGCCCAGCACGGCGTCGGTGCGCCGTTGCAGGGTTCTCGCGTGCACGTGCAAGGCCTGGGCGGCGTCCTGCAGTGAAAAGCCCTGTGCAAGGTTGCTGCGCGCCCAGCGTTCGAACTTCTCGATCAGCGCATCGGCATGCGCCAGGTGGTCGGGGATGATGTATTGCGCCTGGGACGCGCGGGTATCAATCAACAGAAAACCCGCCACCAATGACGCCAGCTCGGGGCTGATTTGCCGCACCAGCCAGAGCGCCAGGTCAAGGTGGCCCATGGCCGCACCCGCCGTCACCACGCCCCGTGAGGCGATCACCATGCGTGAGTCATCCAGCCGGACCTCGGGGTAACGCTGGCGAAAAAACGGTGCCAGGGACCAGGTGGTTGTCGCATCCCGCCCGTCCAGCAGGCCTGCGTCCGCAAGGAGGTAGGTGCCCAGGCATGCCGCCGCCAGGTTGACCCCGGATGCCTGCCAGGTGCGCAGACAGGTTTTGGCCTCGATGACATCGCGGCGGTTCAGCATCTGGATCAACTGTTCGGGCTGGCTGACCTTGATGGCGGGCACCACCAGCCAGTCGGGCAGGGGCCCCGACGACGGCAGCGGCTCTACCTGCGCGACCAACCCCATGGCGGTGCGCACGCGTTTGCGCGGGCCTATCAGCCGGACTTCAAGCGGCGCCACGCCCAGCCCGAGGGTGCTCGCCAGTTCATTGGCTGTTGCGAACGTATCCATCAACGCCGTGAGGCCGGTGTCGAACACGCCGTTCAAAACGAGGAGGTGGATTTTCATGTCGTAAATGATCGTAAAAATGTCATTTGTGAACATAGCTCATTGGTGGGGCGAAGAACAGACTGAGCACCGATTCGGCAGATCAGCCCTTCAACCAGGAGCCTCATTTATGAACATTACCTCTGAGCTTGTTTCACTGGCCGTCGTCGCGGTAGGCACGGGCTTGATGTGGGTACCCTATACCCTTGCCAGAATCAAAACCCGTGGCTTGGTGGCCACGTTGGGCAACCCCAACCCGGCACTGGCGCCAGACCCGCAATGGGCCCAACGGGCGCGCATGGCCCATTCCAACGCCATTGAAAACCTCGCGGTGTTTGCTCCGCTGGTGCTGATCCTGGCCACACTGGGGGTGAGCACGCCGGCCACGGTGTTGGCGGCAAAGCTCTATGTGGGCGCGCGGCTGGTGCATTTCGTTGTTTATGCGGCGGGAATTCCGGTGATTAGAACGGCGGCGTTTATTGCGGGGGTGGTGGCGATGTTGGTGTTGGCGGCTGCGGTTTACCCTTAGTGGGGAGAACCTTGCTAGTAACAGGGGCCCGAACGAGAATGATCGGGTTCATATAACAAGGCCACATGGAAACGTGAAAATAAAAACAGTGTTCATCGCGTCATTGGGGATTTTATCGCTGGTTCACACATCACTGTCCTTTGCGGAGAGTGTTAACGGGAAAAACATCTATTTGCAGCGATGCGCTATGTGCCACGGAGCGGATATCAAAGGGACAGGGCCTTTGGCGAATAAAAGCAATCCGCCTACGCCTGACCTGACAACGGCCAGTTTCAAGAAACGCCTGAATGATTATCCGGGCGTTATTGTGTCATCCATCATCCTCCGTCCAAATCGCGACCTGATTCCCAGAACGTTGCGGGAGAACGGTGTAACGCTGTCGCCGTTCACTTGGAAGGTTCAGGATTTTCGCGACTTGAACCAGTACATGAGTGGGGTGATTTCAAAAAGTCGATGATGATCGCTGATCGTTCCCACGCTCTGCGTGG
>NZ_JACARC010000033.1:0-6990 GCF_013386825.1 Pseudomonas sp. IPO3778 | reverse complement strand
GCGTGGGAACGATCGGTCAGCAACCGCTTAATGCCACCTGCGGCCGCTCGCCCGCAAAGAAGAACGGCCGCAACCGCACACCCACGCTATTGCCGATAAACGCGGCCACCAGCCACACCCAGCCATGCAGGCTGCCCGACGCGATACCGCTGAAGTACGCACCGATATTGCAGCCATACGCCAGGCGCGAGCCGTAACCCAGCAACAAGCCACCGATCACCGCCGCCACCAGCGAACGCGCCGGAATCTTCAGGCTCGGCGCGAAACGCCCGGCCAGGCCCGCGGCCAACAGCGCACCGAGGATGATGCCGATGTCCATCACGCTGGTAACGTCTTCCCACACCGGCGCGGCCAGGGCTTTGGCATTGCCCGGCATTTGCCAGAACACCCAGCTGCCCACGTCCACGCCCAACCCGCTGGCGACCTTGGCGCCCCACAGGGCGAACGCCGAGGTGATGCCCCACGGCCGCCCGGCCAGTGCCAGGGTGGCGTAGTTGAGCAGGGCCAAACCAATCGCGCCCCACACCAATGGCCAAGGCCCGCGCAGGAAGCGGCGCAGGCCCTGGTGTTCGCTGCTCACGCCGGCTTCGAGTTGCCCGTGACGGCCTTTTTCCAGGCGCACGGTGACCGCTGCGATGAGGCCGAACACGGCCAGGCTCGCCAGCAATGCCGGCATTACGCCAAAGCTTTTGACGATGGAAATCGCCGGGAACGAAGGCAATGCAAACCACCATTCGATGTGGTGGGTGGCGATCAACGAACCGCAGATAAAGAAGAACAAGGTCACCAGCATGCGCGCGTTACCGCCGCCCACGGTGAACAGCGTACCGGACGCACAGCCCCCGCCCAGTTGCATGCCGATGCCGAAGATAAATGCCCCGAACACCACCGACACCCCGGCCGGCGCCACCAGCCCGACCACCGGCTGGCCGAACAACGTGCCGGCCCCCAGCGCAGGGAAGAACAGCACCACGGCAATCGCCAGCATCACCATCTGCGCGCGCAAACCGGCACCACGCCGGTCGGTGATGAACACCCGCCAGGCCGAGGTAAAGCCGAACGCGGCGTGGTACAGCGTCAGGCCCAGTGCGGCGCCGACCACCAGCAACAGCACCTGGCGTGCGCCGACACTGTTTTGCAGGAAGGCGGCGCCGAACAGCAGGATGACGAACGCCAACAGTGGCGCGACCGGCTTGCGCGCAGGGGTTGTAGAGAGGGAAAGGCTCATCGGGAATCTCGTTTCGAAGGCTGTGAGTTAAGTGCGAGGGGGCCGAGTATAAACCTCGCACTCTTGCACGGGTGCTTCGAATCCTCCGATGAGGGGCTTTAGCCCAGGCGAACCGAAAGCTCGACGTCGTCGCCGATCGGCACCGACAGGTAGCCGTTTGCCGGGGAGCGCACGCGGGCCAGGTAGTCGGGGCAGTAGTTGGTGTTGTCGGCGACGATCAAGGCGCCGGGTTTTAGGCGGCTTTCCACCAGGCTCAGCACATCGCCATACAGCGCCTTGGCGCCGTCGAGCAGCAGCAGGTCAACGCTGTCGGGCAGGCCGCTTGCGAGTGTGACCAGGGCATCGCCTTCGCGAATATCGACGAGGTCACTCACGCCGCCTTGCTCCAGGTGTTCCCGGGCCAGGGCGATTTTCGAGGGCTCGAACTCGCTGGTGATCAGCGCGCCGCCGCCGTTGTCCCGCAGGGCGGCCGCCAGGTGCAGGGTGGACAGGCCGAACGAGGTGCCGAACTCAACGATGGCACGGGCGTTTGCGCTGCGTGCCAGCATGTACAGCAGGATGCCGGTGTCGCGGGAGACCGGCAGCCACAGGTCTTTCAGCAGGCCGTAGAGTTCGAGGTATTCAGTCTTGCTGTGCATCAGGCGGTTGCGTTCGTCGTGGGGCATGGTGCTGAAAACAGGGCTCGAGACGGCATCGGCCTGTAGGTACAGCCGGTCAATCAGGGCCGCCATCGGGGCTGAGGTCAGTGTGTTCATGGTGATGTCCTGTTGCAGGTTGAGCGCCGTGGGGCGCCGGGCTAGTATGCGAATGATTCGTCGCATTTAAAGTATGCGAACAATTCGTCACATTCGCTAATCGCATTCGCCCAGCCGCAGGAACGCGCCATGACCGACCGCCAGACCTCGCAGATTTCCTCGCGCAAGCACCCACAACAGGCACGCTCCACCGAGTTGGTGTCGGCCATTCTTGAAGCGGCTATTCAGGTTTTGGCCAAGGAAGGCGCCCGCCGTTTCACCACCGCTCGTGTTGCGGAAAAGGCCGGGGTCAGTGTGGGCTCGGTGTACCAGTATTTCCCCAACAAGGCGGCCATCCTGTTCCGGCTGCAGACCGATGAATGGCAGCAAACCTCGCAAATGCTCAGCCGGATTCTTGAGGACGTGAGTCAACCGCCTCTTAAGCGGCTGCGCACCCTGGTGCATGCGTTTATTCGTTCGGAATGTGAAGAGGCGCAGATGCGGGTCGCCCTGAGCGACGCGGCACCGCTTTATCGAGATGCGCCTGAAGCCCATGAGGTCAGGGCGCAGGGACAGAACATCTTCCAGGCATTCATGCTGGAATTGCTACCGCAGGTACCGGAAGCCACTCGCGTACTGGCGTGCGATTTGATCACCACCACCTTCAGCGCGGTGGGCAAGGAGTTCTCGGGCACCCCGCGCACCGAGGCGCAAATTGCCGCCTATGCGGAGGCCATGGCGGATATGTTCGGTGCGTATGTGACGGTGCTGAACCAGGGGCCGCCTTCAAATTGAGAACCGCGCCACCAGCCCGTGCATGTCTGCGGCCAGCCGTGAAAGCTCGGCACTGGCCACGGAGGTTTGTTGGGCGCCAGTGGCACTGTGCACCGACAGGTCGCGAATGCTCGTCAGGTTGCGATCCACGGCACGCGCCACGCCAGCCTGTTCTTCGGAGCTTGCGGCAATGTGGGTGTTCATCTCGTTGATCTGGCTGATGGCGCCGGCGATTTCCTTCAGCGCAGCGCCCGCTTCATGGGCAATCAGCAGGGTGTCCTGAGCCTCCAGGCAACTGCCCTGCATCGCATGGGTGACCTGCTCGGTGCCCACGCGAATCCGCTCGATGATTTGGGCGATTTCCCCGGTGGACTGCTGGGTGCGACCCGCCAGGGCACGCACCTCATCGGCCACTACCGCGAAACCACGGCCCTGTTCGCCGGCCCGGGCGGCTTCAATGGCGGCGTTCAGCGCCAGCAGGTTGGTCTGGTCTGCAATAGTGCGGATCACCTCAAGCACCTGGCTGATGTCCTGGGATTGCACGGCCAGTGCCTGCACGTCGCTGCTGGTGCCCTGGACGGTTGCGCTGAGTTTCTCGATGGCGGCCACCGTGTGCATCACGCGTTCGGAGCCGGTGTGGCTCGACGTGCCGGAGGAACGCGCCGCCACCGACGCCGAAGCGGCATTGCGTGCCACGTCATCCACCGCCACGGTCATTTGGTTCATCGCCGTTACGGCTTGTTCGATTTCCTGGTTCTGGCGCAACAGGCCGCGGCTGGATTCGCCGGTGACCGCGCTCATTTCTTCGGCGGCCGAGGCCAGTTGGGTCGACGAGTCGCCCATCAGGCGGATCGTATCGCGCAGGTTTTGCTGCATGGCCTTCGCCGAGGTGAGCAGGGCCGAGAGTTCATCTTTGCCTTCGATCACGATCTCGCTGCGCAGGTCGCCGCGGGCAATCGTCTCGTTGATGGACAGCGCATATTTCAACGGCGTCACGATGCTGCGGGTGAAGCCGTACGCCAGCACCAGCGTGATCAGGGTGGCGATGGTGATCATCGCCATAATAAAGTTGAGACCGTTGTCGTAGGTGTTCCTGGAGTCGATTCCGGAACGGGTCGCCTTGTCGATATTCAGTTGCACCAGCTGGTCGATGGCCTGTTGCATCAGCTTGTTGAGCGGCACCTGCTCATCCAGCAGGGCAGCGCCTTCGGCGTTCTGGCCTTTCTGGCTGAAATCGATGCAGCTGTCGGCCAGGCGGGTCAGGCGCTGGATGCCATCGCTGACCACCTTGAACAACTCCCGCTCCTTGTCGTCGCTGACGTACACGCCGTAAGCCTGCAGTTGCGCGAGCACGGTCGTGCGGAACGTGCGGATATTCTGGATGGTGGTGTCTTTGGTGGCGGCGTTGGATTGGGCGATCAGCCGGCGGCTTTCCAACAGCAGTTTGAGGGCGGTGGCGTTGACTCGGTCGGCGGCGATCACACTCGCCATGGAGCGCTCCTCGACATCGGCGGCCAAGGTGCGGATCGCGTGCATGTTCCACAGGGAAACCAGGCCGAGGAAAATCAGCAGCGCGGTAATCAGGGCAAAACTCAGGGCGGCGCGAACGGAAATCCTCATATTTCTAAGCGACATGACAGCGTTCCCTTGGGATCCAATTCGCGGTGGTTTTTGGTGTTATTCAGCCTCGATAGTGGCATAAGCGCATTACGGTTCCATGCGCGGTGCCATTGAAATAATCAATAGGGGCGATAGACCCGCACCGCGGGTCATCGCTTGAGTCGGTTGCCTTAGCGGCGGTTCAACCACACGGTCTGTGCATTGCAGAATTCCCGCACGCCGAAGTGCGACAACTCCCGCCCGAAGCCACTCTTTTTCACACCACCAAACGAGACCCGAGGATCGGACACGCTGTAGGCGTTGATGAAGATCCCGCCGGTTTCCAGTTGATTGGCGATGTTTCGTGCCTTCTCCGGGTCGGTGGTGAACACGCTGGCGGTGAGGCCGAACTCACTGTCGTTGGCCAGGGCCACGGCGTGCTCCGCATCGCGGGCGGTGATGATGGAGGCGACTGGCCCGAACAGTTCCTGCTTGAACGAGGTCATCTGGTCGGTGACGTTGGCCAGTACGGTGGGGGCGTAGTAGTTGCCCGCGCCTTCGACTTTGTTGCCGCCCAACAGCAAGGTAGCGCCTTCGGCCAGGGTGGCCTGGACCTGGCCGTCGAGTTCGTCCCGCAGGTCGAAGCGGGCCATCGGGCCGATGTAGGTCTCGGTGGCGGTCGGGTCGCCCATCACCAGCTTACGGCTGGCTTCGAGGAATTTGGCGGTGAAGGCTTCCACCACGCCTTCTTCGATGATCAGGCGCTTGGCGGCGGCGCACACCTGGCCGGAGTTCTGGAAGCGGCCGATCAGGGCGGCTTGCACGGCTTCGTCGAGGTTGGCGTCGTTGAGCACGATGAACGGGTCGGAGCCGCCCAGTTCCAGTACACATTTCTTCAGCGCGGCACCGGCCTGGGAGCCGATGGCCATGCCGGCACGCACGCTGCCGGTGAGGGTCACGGCGGCGATGCGTGGGTCGGCGATGGCTTTGGATACGCCGTCGGGGGTGACGTTGATCACTTCGAACAGGCCATCGGCGAAGCCGGCGCGCTGGAAGGCTTGTTTCATCAGGTACGCGCTGCCCATCACGTTAGGCGCGTGTTTGAGCACGTAGGTGTTGCCGCTGAGCATGGTCGGCACGGCGCCGCGCAGCACTTGCCACACCGGGAAGTTCCACGGCATCACGGCGAGGATCGGGCCCAGGGGGCGGTATTCGATCTGGGCGGTGCCGTTGTCCACCAGGGTGGCTTCCGGGGCGAGCATGGCCGGGCCGTGGGCGGCGTACCACTCGGCCAGTTGCGCGCATTTTTCGATTTCGCCACGGGCCTGGGCGATGGGTTTGCCCATTTCCAGGGTGATCATTTGGGCCATTTCTTCGGCCTGGTCACGCAGGGTACTGGCCAGGGCCAGCAGCAGTTCAGCGCGCTGGGCGACGGGTGTGTTGCGCCCGTTGCGGAAGGCGTTGATGGAGCGGGTGAGGGCGGCGTCCAGCTGCGCCTCGGTTTCATACGGGTAGCTGGCGACCGTTTCACCGTTGGCGGGGTTGATCGACAAGGCGTGGGTCTGGGAAGAAATGGCGTTCATGGCACCGTCCTGCGCAGTGAATGGGATGGAGGCCAGCGTACGGGGCTGTATCTTTTTCGGAAACTGAATAATATTAAGCAATACATTCACGTTTGGAGAATGACTTGGATCTGGTCCAGCTGGAAATTTTCAAAGCCGTTGCCGAGCAAGGCAGCATCAGCGCCGCCGCGCAGTTGATCCATCGGGTGCCGTCGAACCTGACCACACGGATCAAGCAGTTGGAGCAGGACCTGGGCGTGGATTTGTTTATTCGCGAGAAGAGCCGGCTGCGGTTGTCGCCGGCCGGGTGGAATTTTCTCGGTTATGCCCGGCGCATCCTCGACCTGGTGCAGGAAGCCCGGGCGACGGTGGCGGGGGAGGAACCCCAGGGCGCGTTTGCCCTGGGCTCGCTGGAGAGTACGGCGGCGGTGCGCATCCCGGCGGTGCTGGCGGCGTATAACCAGAAGCACGCCAAGGTCGAGCTGGACCTGACCACCGGACCGTCCGGCACGATGATCGAGGGGGTTTTGTCGGGGCGGCTGGCGGCAGCGTTTGTCGATGGGCCGGTGCTGCACGCGACGCTGGAAGGCGTGGCGGTGTTTGAGGAAGAGATGGTGGTGATTGCACCGCTGCACCATGCGCCGATTACCCGGGGGCAGGATGTGAGCGGGGAGAGCATCTACACGTTTCGCTCGAACTGTTCGTACCGGCACCACTTCGAGCGTTGGTTTTCACAGGATGGGGCCGTGCCGGGGAAGATCTTCGAGATGGAGTCTTATCACGGGATGCTCGCGTGCGTGAGCGCCGGTGCGGGGCTGGCGCTGATGCCGCGTAGCATGCTGGAGAGCATGCCGGGGTTTACGACGGTAAGCGTGTGGCCGCTGACGGATACGTTTCGGATTTTGAATACCTGGTTGATCTGGCGCCGGGGCACCGTGTCGCAGAGTTTGAACAGTTTTGTGCGGTTGCTGGAAGAGCGCGGACTGAAGGCTTGATGGGTTCTCTGTGGGAGCTGTCGAGCTTTAGCAAGGCTGCGATGGCGTCGGCACGGTCGACAGTGAGGGGGCCTGAGCCACCGCTATCGCGGCCTCGC
>NZ_JACARC010000032.1 GCF_013386825.1 Pseudomonas sp. IPO3778 | reverse complement strand
GAAGTGGGGCGAATTATAGACAGATATAAATCGCCGTCAACAGTTAATTTCAGGTTTATTCGGATTTAAGCGTAATACGCGCAAATGCCTTCTTGCCGGCCTGGCAAACGTGAGTCGAGCCCAGCTCGTATATAAAGGTGCGATCGACAACCTCACCATCTATACGCACACCACCCGAACCCAAGAGGTCGCGTGCCACTGCGGAATTCTTCACCAAGCCAGCCTTATTAAGGACAGCAGCGATCGGCATTGCTTCGGCAGCAGTCAATTCAATCTCAGGCAGATCATCCGGCAACTCGCCATCTTTCATACGGTTACCCGCGGCACGGTGAGCGCTGGCCGCAGCCTCTTCACCATGGAAGCGCGCAACGATCTCTTCCGCCAGCTTGATCTTCACATCCCGCGGATTCGCACCCGCCTCTACATCGGCACGCAACGCATTGATCTCATCCATCGAACGGAAGCTCAGCAGCTCAAAGTAACGCCACATCAGCGCATCCGGAATCGATACCAGCTTGCCGTACATCACGCCCGGTGCTTCCTGGATACCTACATAGTTACCCAAGGACTTGGACATCTTCTTGACGCCATCCAAGCCTTCCAGCAACGGCATAGTCAGAATGCACTGAGCCTCTTGCCCATATGCACGCTGCAGCTCACGTCCCATCAGCAGGTTGAACTTCTGATCGGTACCGCCCAACTCGACATCGGCACGCAACGCCACCGAGTCATACCCCTGAACCAGCGGATACAGGAACTCATGGATAGCGATAGGCTGATTGGTGGAGTAGCGCTTGTCGAAGTCATCGCGCTCGAGCATGCGGGCAACGGTGTATTGGGACGTCAGACGAATAAAGTCCGCCGGGCCCATTTGATCCATCCAGGTGGAGTTGAATGCCACCTCGGTCTTGGCCGGATCAAGAATCTTGAAGACTTGGGTCTTGTAGGTCTCGGCATTATCGAGAACCTGCTCACGGGTCAGCGGCGGACGCGTAGCGCTCTTGCCGCTCGGATCACCGATCATCCCGGTGAAGTCACCTATAAGGAAGATCACCTGATGCCCCAGCTCCTGGAACTGACGCAGCTTATTAATAAGCACCGTGTGCCCAAGGTGCAGATCCGGCGCCGTCGGATCAAAGCCGGCCTTAATACGCAGGGGTTGGCCACGCTTGAGCTTTTCGATCAGCTCAGCTTCGACCAACAGTTCTTCCGCACCACGTTTGATCAGCGCTAGCTGCTCTTCAACCGACTTCATAACAGACCCGCAAGGCTCAGATTCAAAAGGGAACCAACCATACAAGATCAGGGACTAATTACAAGTTTTGCCCTGCGCACGGACACCGTTCAGCAAGCCTGGCATTCGCAAGCTTGCACCACAGATGATTTGGTTATATTTTATACAGTTATTTCATGTTCATCATGTCATTCATCTTTTCCAATTCATCTTTTCAAAGTCAAAATTACTTATGACCACAGAACCGTCTAAAGCGCCGCCGCTTTACCCGAAGACCCACCTGCTCGCCGCAAGTGGTATCGCCGCCCTTCTGAGCCTGGCACTCCTGGTATTTCCTTCCAGCGACGTAGAAGCCAAACGAACGACCCTAAGCCTTGACCTTGAAAGTCCGGTTGAGCAACTGACACAAGATCAAGACGCTTCCGACGCACTACAAGCCACAAATGGCGCAGCAGAATCGCCGTTTGCGCAGATCGAAAACAGTGCCGAAGACACCAAAGAGACCGCACAGGCTCAGCCTGCGGTAGAAGCCCCCAAGAACCCGCTCCACCGGGAAGTCATTGTTGCCAAGGGCGACACCCTTTCGACCCTGTTCGAAAAGGTCGGCCTCCCCGCGGCGACAGTTAACGATGTGATGGCAAGCGACAAGCAGGCCAAGCAGTTCACGCAACTCAAGCATGGCCAGAAGCTTGAGTTCGAATTCACCCCCGACGGGCAGCTGAACAACCTGCACAGCAACGTCAGCGACCTGGAAAGCATCACGCTGACCAAAGGCGCCAAAGGCTTTGCCTTCAATCGCGTCACCACCAAGCCGGTCATGCGCTCTGCCTATGCACACGGCGTGATCAACAGCTCGCTGTCACAATCCGCCGCACGCGCCGGGCTGTCCCATAGCATGACGATGGACATGGCCAGCGTATTTGGCTACGACATCGACTTCGCTCAGGACATTCGCCAAGGTGACGAATTCGACGTGATCTACGAGCAAAAGGTCGCCAACGGCAAGGTCGTCGGCACCGGCAATATCCTTTCTGCGCGATTCACCAACCGTGGCAAGACCTACACCGCCGTGCGCTACACCAACAAACAAGGCAACAGCAGCTACTACACCGCCGATGGCAACAGCATGCGCAAAGCCTTCATCCGCACCCCGGTTGACTTCGCCCGTATTAGCTCGCGTTTCTCGATGGGTCGCAAGCATCCAATTCTGAACAAAATTCGCGCTCACAAAGGCGTCGATTACGCCGCCCCACGTGGCACGCCAATCAAGGCTGCCGGTGATGGCAAAGTATTGCTGGCCGGCCGCCGCGGTGGTTACGGGAACACCGTGATCATCCAGCACGGCGCCACCTACCGCACGCTGTATGGCCACATGCAAGGTTTTGCCAAGGGCGTACAGACTGGCAGTAATGTCAAACAAGGCCAGGTGATCGGCTATATCGGCACCACCGGCCTGTCCACCGGTCCGCACCTGCACTATGAGTTCCAGGTCAATGGCGTGCACGTCGACCCACTGGGCCAGAAGCTGCCAATGGCCGATCCAATTGCCAAAGCCGAGCGCGCGCGCTTCGTGCAGCAGAGCCAGCCACTGATGGCCCGCATGGACCAGGAGCGCACTACCCTCCTGGCCTCGGCGAAACGCTAAGCCATGTCGCTCTATATAGGTGTGATGTCCGGGACCAGCCTTGATGGCCTGGACATTGCGCTGATCGAGCAGGACCCGGCGATCAGGCTGATCGCCACCCACTATATCCCCATGCCGGAATCCCTGCGTTCTGAGCTGCTTGGCCTTTGCGCCAGCGGCCAGGACGAGATCGCCCGCTCGGCGATCGCCCAGCACAACTGGGTGACACTCGCCGCCCAGGGCATTCATACCCTGCTCGGTCAACAGAACCTCAAGCCCCGGGACATTCGAGCAATTGGCAGCCATGGGCAAACCATTCGCCACGAACCTGCACGGGGCTTTACCGTACAGATTGGCAACCCGGCGCTGCTCACCGAGTTGACCGGAATCACCGTCGTCAGTGATTTCCGCAGCCGCGACGTCGCCGCGGGTGGCCAAGGCGCCCCGCTGGTCCCCGCCTTTCATGAGGCACTGTTTGGCGAACGTGCGGGAAACCGGGCCGTGCTGAACGTCGGCGGGTTCAGCAACCTCAGCCTGATCGAGACCGGCAAACCAGTGGCTGGATTTGATTGTGGCCCAGGCAATGTCCTGCTCGACGCCTGGATTCACCAGCAACGCGGTGAGAACTTTGACCGTGATGGCCAATGGGCTGCCAGCGGTAACGTTGAACAGTCGCTGCTCAAGGCCTTACTCAGCGACCCGTTCTTCATGACCAAAGGGCCGAAAAGCACCGGCCGTGAAGTCTTCAACCTCGGGTGGCTGGAGCATCACCTGGGGCGGTTACCGCCATTCGTAGCTCAAGATGTGCAAGCCACGCTGCTGGAGTTGACCGCCCAGACCATCGTCGAATCCCTGCAAACCGCCCAACCACAGACCGAAACCCTGCTGGTCTGCGGCGGTGGCGCCCACAACGCGACCTTGATGAACCGCCTGAGCGCCCTGCTGCCCGCCACCCAAGTGAGCAGTACTGCCGCCTACGGCGTAGACCCCGACTGGGTCGAAGCCATGGCCTTCGCCTGGCTGGCCCATTGCTGCCTGGAAGGTATCGCCGCCAACCGCCCCAGCGTCACCGGCGCCCGCGGCCTTCGCGTACTCGGCGCAATCTACCCCGCCTGACCCCCACACAGCAAAACGCCGCTTGGCCCTATCAAGGCCAAGCGGCGTTTTTTCATCCGCTGCCGATCAGATCGAGAACGAAGAACCGCAACCACAGGTGGTGGTGGCATTCGGGTTCTTGATCACGAAGCGCGAACCTTCCAGACCTTCCTGATAATCCACCTCGGCTCCTGCCAGGTACTGGAAGCTCATCGGATCCACAACCAGGCTTACGCCCTCGCGCTCAACGATGGTGTCGTCATCGGCCACGTCTTCATCGAAGGTGAAACCGTACTGAAATCCTGAACAACCGCCGCCCGTAACAAATACGCGCAGCTTCAAGCGATCATTACCCTCTTCATCGACCAGGCTCTTCACCTTGTGCGCAGCACCGTGGGTGAATTGCAAAGCCGTGGGGGTGAAGGATTCAACGCTCATGCTGATAATCTCCCGGCGTAGCGCCGCCATATGCGTGATGGCGGGCATTATCCGCTTCTCCTAGAAAAGCGGTCAACTATTGTTACGGTATATCAATCAGCGCAGCGGCCATTAAAAACACGAAAGGCCCGGTCAACGGGCCTTTGCGCAACAGCAGAAAACTTACGGCAGCATGCCTGCGTGGGACAGACCCAGCTTTTCATCCAGGCCAAACAGGATGTTCATGTTCTGCACGGCCTGGCCCGAAGCGCCCTTGACCAGGTTATCGATCACCGACAACACCACCACCAGGTCACCATCCTGTGGACGGTGTACTGCGATACGGCATACGTTGGCACCGCGCACGCTACGAGTTTCCGGATGGCTGCCCGCCGGCATCACATCGACGAACGGCTCATTGGCATAACGCTTTTCAAACAGCGCCTGCAGATCCACCGAACGATCCGCAACGGTTGCATACAGCGTGGAGTGAATCCCGCGGATCATCGGCGTAAGGTGCGGCACAAACGTCAGGCCGACATCTTTACCGGCTGCGCGACGCAGCCCCTGGCGAATTTCCGGCAAGTGACGATGGCCTTTGACCGCGTAGGCTTTCATGCTTTCCGACGTCTCGGAGTAAAGCGAGCCTACTGCAGCACCACGACCCGCACCGCTGACGCCGGACTTGCAGTCAGCAATCAGCCGCGAAGCATCTGCCAAACCGGCTTCCAGCAATGGCAGGAAGCCCAACTGGGTAGCAGTCGGATAGCAGCCCGGCACAGCGATCAGGCGCGCTTGCTTGATTTGCTCACGATTGACCTCAGGCAGGCCGTACACCGCTTCTTCCAACAGCTCCGGCGCGCCGTGGGGCTGGCCGTACCACTTGGCCCACTCTTCGGCGTCCTGCAAGCGGAAGTCTGCCGACAGGTCGATCACTTTGGTGCCGGCTGCCAGCAACTCACCCGCCAGCGCATGGGCAACACCATGGGGCGTGGCGAAGAACACCACATCGCAGGCCCCCAGAGTCTTGATGTCCGGCACGCTGAACGCCAGGCCATCGTAATGGCCTCGCAGGTTGGGGTACATGTCGGCCACGGCCAGGCCGGCCTCGGATCGGGAAGTGATCACCACCACCTCAGCTTGCGGATGCTGAGCCAACAGACGCAGCAATTCGACACCGGTGTAACCCGTGCCGCCGACGATACCGACCTTGACCATAAACCTGCCCTCAACGAACCCACTGGAAAGCCGTCGATAATAGGGTTCGTATCGTCCTGCGACAACCGTCAACGTGACGTGCAGACGCTTGAGCCACTACTATCTTCAGCTACCGTGAACCTGGGAATAACTAAAAATGCTTTATCTATGGGTCAAAGCCTTTCATATCGTCAGCATCGTCTGCTGGTTTGCCGCGCTGTTTTACCTTCCGCGCCTGTTCGTCTACCACGCCCAAAGCGAGGACACGGTCAGCAAGGAACGCTTCAGCGTGATGGAGCGCAAGCTGTACCGAGGGATCATGGGGCCAGCAATGATTGCCAGCCTGGTGTTCGGCGGCTGGTTGATCTACCTCAACCCTGCCATCTTTCAATCCGGCGGGTGGATCCACGCCAAGTTGACCCTGGTAGTACTGTTGATCGGCTACCACCACATGTGCGGCGCACAGGTAAAACGTTTTGCCCGTGGCGAAAACACCCGCAGCCATGTCTTTTATCGCTGGTTCAATGAGGTGCCGGTTCTGATATTGCTGGCTATCGTAATTTTGGTCGTGGTCAAACCGTTCTAATTTCTATTACTCGGGGTACTTCCAATGTCGCTGCCCGCTTCGCTCGAACACAGTCTGCGCTTGCCTCTGGTGGCCGCGCCGATGTTTCTGATTTCCAACCCGCAACTGGTCCTGGCCTGCTGCCGTAACGGGATAGTCGGCAGTTTCCCGGCCCTCAACCAACGGGAAAGCAGCGGTTTCAAGGCGTGGCTGGAAGAGATCGAAGCGGGCCTGGCGCTGCTGGACAACCCGGCGCCCTATGCGGTCAACCTGATTGTGCACAACAGCAACCCGCGTGTGGAAGCTGACCTGGCGATCTGCGTCGAGCACAAGGTGCCGATCGTCATCACCAGCCTGGGCGCGGTGAAAGAATTGGTGGACGCCGTACACAGCTACGGCGGCCTGGTATTCCACGATGTCACCACCCGGCGCCATGCCGAGAAAGCCGCTGAAGCGGGCGTCGACGGCCTGATTGCCGTCGCCGCAGGCGCCGGTGGCCATGCGGGAACCTGGAGCCCGTTTTCGTTGATCGCTGAGATTCGTCAGTTCTTCGACAAGACGCTGCTACTCGCCGGCTGTCTCAACCACGGCCACGAGATCCTGGCCGCGCAACTGCTCGGCGCAGACCTGGCGTATTTCGGCACCCGCTTTATAGGCACCACCGAAAGCCACGCCCCGGATGCGTATAAAGAGATGCTGCTCACATCGCGCGCCGCCGACATCGTGCACACTCCAGCCGTCTCCGGCGTTCCCGCAAGCTTCATGCGTCAGAGCCTGGAAAACGCCGGTTTCGACCTGGCCGCACTGCAAGGCAAGGGCGAAGTCAATTTCGGCTCCAAGCTCAAGCCACTCAACGACGAAGCCAAAGCCTGGAAGACCGTATGGTCGGCCGGCCAGGGTGTCGGTGAGATTGATGATTTGCCCAGCGTCGATGAACTCGTGGCCCGCCTGGATGCCGAATACCGCAAGGCGCTCGAGCACGCGGCACAACTGCCGAAACGCTGGCCACGCTGATCCGCGATCCAAAGCCTGCCGATCGAAGCAGGCTTCCCCTATTCAAGAGACAAGGATGCCCGCATGAGCGACAACCGTTTCAAGATTGTGTTTGATGGCGCATTGCTCCCGGGTGTCGAGAGCACTACCGCGAAACTGAACCTTGCCGAGCTGTTCAAAAGCGAAGTTGAAGCGATCGAAAAGCTCTTCACCGGGCGCCCGGTCGCCCTGAAGCGCGATCTTTCCCGCGCCGACGCCGAAACTTACCTGCAGGCGTTGAAAAACGCCGGGGTCGATGCACGCGTAGAAGAAGAGCAGCCCGTCGCCTTCAGCCTTGCCGAAACCCACGAAACGGGCTCCGGCAGCTCGACCGATTACACAAGCCCCGCCGCTTCGCCTTACGCCCCGCCCCGGGCCGCTGTAGGCGAGAACCTGCCGGAGTTTTCCACCCTTAAGGTATTCACCGTCAACGGACGTATCGGGCGCTTGCGCTTCCTGGCGTGGACACTGGTGTTGAGCGTGGTGATGATGCTCGTGTCGGGCGCGTTCTTTACTGTCGGGCTGGGCATCGCCGCGGTGTCTCCGATGATTGCCATGGTCATTGGCTTCCTGGTCGGGATTGCCTTACTCGTGGCCGCGGTGTGGGTCAGCGTGCAGATCACGGTGCAGCGCCTGCATGACCTGGGCTGGTCCGGCTGGCTGTGGTTCCTGCACCTGGTCCCATTCGTAGGCAGCATTTTCCCGATTCTGTTGATGGTTCTGCCGGGCAATACAGGGGCCAACCAGTATGGCGCGCCACCACCGCGCAACTCTACCGCGGTAAAAATCCTGTCTGCCCTGTGGCTGGCCTTCATTCCGCTGATCTTTGCCGGCGCAGTGTTAGTAGGCATGAGCGGGTACCTGGATCAACTGGAAAGCGACGTAGGCGCCAGCTACGAAAGCAGCTCCATCAATGCCGATGACGACAGCGACCAAGCCACCACCGTCGATGAAGTCGATGTGCAAAGTGCTGACGACACAGCCGAACCTGTAGACTCTACGCAACAGTGAAAAACGCCCGACGCCTGTGACGCCTCTGTCACAGGCCCGGTAGCGTTGCGATGGAGAAACGCATGACCCGTTACGCTCTGATCACCGGTGCCTCCAGCGGCATCGGCCTGGCCTTGGCCGAAGCACTGGCCCGTCGCGGCCGCAGCTTGATTCTGGTGGCCCGCCAGCGTGATCAGTTGGAAAGCATTGCAATCGAATTGACTCAGCGCTTTGGCGTCGAGGTGCTGTTCCGCGCCTGCGACCTGGGCGAGCCATTGCGGCTGTCCGGGTTTCTGCTGGAGCTGGAAGAAGGCGAACGGCAGATCGACCTGCTGGTCAACTGCGCCGGCATCGGCACCAGCGGCCCGTTCCTGGCACAGGACTGGATGACCGAGCAGGACCTGATGGAAGTCAACATCCTGGCCCTGACCCGCATGTGCCACGCCCTCGGCAACGCCATGGCGCTGCACGGTGGCGGACAGATTCTCAATGTCGCATCGGTTGCCGCCTTCCAGCCGGGGCCGTGGATGAGCACCTACTACGCCAGCAAGGCCTACGTGCTGCATTTCTCCGAAGGTTTGCGCGAAGAGCTGAAAACCTGCGGTATCAAGGTTTCCGTGCTCTGCCCCGGCCCGACCCGCACCGCGTTCTACGGCACTGCACAAATGGACACCGCCAAGCTCGACCGCAGCCAACAGCTGATGAGCCCGGAAGAGGTCGCGCTCTATGCCGTACGCGCCCTGGACAAGAACAAAGCCATCATCATTCCCGGTCGGCGTAATCGCTGGCTGGCCTTCAGCCCGCGGCTGAGCCCGCGCTGGCTGACGCGCAAGATCGCCGGCGCCATCAACAAGGCCTATTGCCCGCGCTGATCGCCTGCGTACACTCACCCTGCACTTTCACAATGGAGAAACAGCTGTGGATACTCTGTTCACCAAGATCATCAACAGAGAAATACCCGCGAGGATCATCTACGAAGATGACCAGGTCCTGGCCTTCCACGACATCGCGCCAATGGCACCCGTGCATTTCCTGGTGATCCCGAAAAAGCCGATCCGTACCCTTAACGACCTCACCGAGGAAGACAAGGCACTGGCCGGGCATATCCTGTTCACCGCCCAGCGCCTGGCCGTTGAGCAAGGCTGCGAAAAGGGCTTCCGTGTGGTGATGAACTGCAACGAAGACGGCGGGCAGACCGTGTATCACATCCACATGCATGTGCTGGGTCAGCGCCAGATGAACTGGCCGCCGGGCTGAGCACTACCTGTGGCGAGGGAGCTTGCTCCCGCTGGGCCGCATAGCGGCCGCATAAAAACCGGGAGCGCTGCGCACTCCAGCGGGAGCAAGCTCCCTCGCCACACAAGCAATTTGACCCAGCGCAAACGCTTCCCCCTCTCTTGCGGTAAACTGGCCGCCGAGACTCTTCCCGGAGGTCAGCATGACTACCCAACGTCACTACTCGCCGATTGATCGCCTGTTGCTGCAAGCCGATACGGCCATGCGCACGCTGTTGCCTTTCAGTGGCCAGCCGCACCGCCCGTCGCCCGCCATCGTGCAGCCTGACGTGCAGATGAGCGAGACCGACACCCGCCACGTCGCCGGCCTGATGCGCATTAACCATACCGGCGAAGTGTGTGCCCAGGCGCTGTACCAGGGCCAGGCCCTGACCGCCAAGCTGCCGCAAGTGCGCGCCGCGATGGAGCATGCTGCTGAAGAAGAAATCGATCACCTGGCCTGGTGCGAACAACGCATTCGCCAACTGAACAGCCATCCCAGCGTATTGAACCCACTGTTTTACGGTTTATCGTTTGGGATTGGTGCGGTGGCGGGGCTGATCAGCGACAAAGTCAGCCTCGGCTTTGTGGCCGCCACCGAGCATCAGGTGTGCAAACACCTCAATGAACACCTTGAACAACTGCCGGTCGAGGACGAAAAGTCCCGGGCGATTCTTGAGCAGATGCGCATCGATGAAGAACATCACGCCGAAAGCGCGCTGGACGCGGGCGGTTTCCGCTTCCCGGCACCGGTGAAATTTGGCATGAGCCTGCTGGCCAAGGTCATGACCAAGAGCACTTACCGCATCTGAGCCAACTCCTGTAGGAGCGAGCTTGCTCGCGAAAAACGCAAGAGCACCGCATTCATTCAGGATGCCAGCGTTATCGTTAACGCCCATCGCGAGCAAGCTTGCTCCTACAAAAAACAACAAAGGGCGCTTTTTGAGCGCCCTTTCTTTTTGCCTGTCAATCAACGATCAGCCCAACTCAATGATCTCGTAATCATGAGTAATGGCAACGCCCGCCGCGCCCAGCATGATCGAGGCCGAACAATACTTCTCCGCCGACAACTCGATGGCCCGTTTGACCTGGGCTTCTTTCAACGCCCGGCCCTTAACGACGAAGTGCATGTGGATCTTGGTGAACACCTTCGGGTCTTCAGTCGCACGCTCGGCTTCCAGGAACGCTTCGCAGCTTTCCACCGCCTGGCGGGACTTCTTCAGGATGCTGACCACATCGAAATTGCTGCAACCGCCTACACCGAGCAGGAGCATTTCCATCGGGCGTACGCCCAGGTTACGGCCACCGGCCTCCGGCGGACCATCCATGACCACCACGTGGCCACTGCCCGACTCACCGAGGAACATGGCTTCGCCCGCCCATTGGATGCGTGCCTTCATCGCCCAGACTCCACTGCTAAAAAAGGGTCGCCAGCTTAGCACAGGGCTTTGGGCCGGCAGCGTTTCCCATGAAAGCGATCAACAGCAGTGTTTGCTGGGTAAATTCCCTAATGGAGTCAGAATGTGTCTGTTAAGCTGGCGCCAAATCAATGGCGCATTGCCATCCACGGATGATGTAGCGTGGCCGTTGATCGCGCTGGATAAAAAAACAAGCTCAACAACACCGTGCAGTCTTTTCGGGATACAACCATGGTTGCTATTACTCCCACACCCAAAATCAAAAACCTCGACAAACTGCTGATGCATTGTCAGCGCCGGCGTCATCCGGCCAAGCACAACATCATCTGCGCGGGCGAGCGTTCGGAATCCCTGTTCTTCATTATCAAGGGCTCGGTCACCATCCTGATTGAGGATGACGATGGTCGCGAAATGATCATCGCCTACCTCAATACCGGTGATTTCTTTGGTGAACTCGGGCTTTTCGAACAAGCCGGCAAGGAACAGCAGCGCAGTGCCTGGGTGCGGGCCAAGGTCGAATGCGAAGTCGCCGAGATCAGCTATGCGAAATTTCGCGAGTTGGCCCAGCAGGATCCCGACATTCTGTACGCCTTGAGCGGCCAGATCGCCCAACGCCTGAGAGACACCACGCGCAAAGTCGGCGACCTGGCGTTTTTCGACGTCACCGGCCGGGTTGCCCGCTGCCTGCTGGAACTGTGCAAACAGCCGGACGCCATGACCCATCCCGACGGCATGCAGATCAAGATCACCCGCCAGGAAATCGGCCGGATCGTGGGTTGCTCAAGGGAAATGGTAGGTCGGGTGCTCAAGGACCTGGAAGAACGCAACCTGGTCCATGTCAAAGGCAAGACCATGGTGGTGTTCGGTACGCGCTAACCCGGCAGGAAGCTTGCCAGCATCTGTCGGTACAGCGTATCAAGCCGCGCAATCGCGTCTGGTGCCGCAAAGGCTTCGTGCAAGGCGATATGGCTTTCAGCGCGCACCCGTTGTTCCAGGCCACACGCTGCATTGAAGCGATTGACCGCCGCAATCAACTCTACACGATCGTCATCCAGCAACAGTGCACCGTGCACCAACCCCACCGGGCGCCCGCCACTCTGGCGCCAGCGCTGGGCGGTACCGACCATTTTGCGGCCATCCAGGTTGACGTTATAGCGACCGTCACAAAATGCACCGTCGATCTCACCCACCGAAGCATCGCCGCCCAGCTCGATCAGCAGGTCGCAAATCGGCTGGCACAAACGCTGATAGCCGGTTTCGATGCGGCCCGGGTCACCTTCACTGCGCGGCGGCGCGTAGACCAGTGCAATATTGACCGTGGCCGCCGACTGCGGGACCGGCTCACCGCCCGTTTCCCGCAACAGCACCGGCCAACCGGCATCAGCCGAGACCTGGCTGGCCGTCTCGAACGCCGGAAGACGGCTCAGGCGACGAGGCATTACCAGCGCTTGATCGCTGGGTTGCCAGAACAGCAGGCCAAACGGTTGCTCACCCGCGCAGACGGCGGCGAGCAAATCCTGCTCGGCCTTAAGGCCTGCCTCGACCGTCATCGCCACCGGCTGGGTCATCATCAATCCAGGGTGGAACCACTGACGGCAACGCCACGCTCCGGGAAGAACAGGCGCTGAAGTTCAGCCCCCGGGTTCTCGGCGCGCATAAAGGTTTCGCCGACCAGGAACGAGTACACACCGCTGATCTCCATCAGTTCGACATCGGCGCGATTGACGATGCCGCTTTCGGTGATCACCAACCGGTCGCGCGGAATACGCGGCAACAGGTCGAGGGTGTTTTCCAGGCTGACTTCGAAGGTATGCAGGTTGCGGTTGTTGACACCCACCAACGGTGTGTCGAGGGTTTTCAGCGCGCGCTCCAGCTCATCACCGTCGTGCACTTCCACCAACACATCCAGGCCGACACTTTTGGCCACGGCAGCCAGTTCGGCCATTTTCACGTCATCCAGTGCGGAGACGATCAACAGCACGCAATCGGCGCCCAACGCACGGGCTTCGACGATCTGGTACGGGTCAACCATGAAGTCCTTGCGGATCACCGGCAGCGAGCAGGCCGCGCGCGCTTGCTGCAGGTACAGGTCGGAGCCCTGGAAGAAGTCGATATCGGTCAACACCGAGAGGCACGTCGCACCGCCCCTCTCGTAGCTCTTGGCAATGTCTTCAGGAATGAAGATCTCGCGAATCACGCCCTTGCTCGGCGACGCTTTTTTGATTTCAGCGATGACGGCCGGCTGCTTGTCCTTGGCCTGCTTGATCAACGCATTGGCAAAACCGCGCGGTGCATCGGCGCTTTTCGCCAGGCCTTCCAGCTCGGCCAGGCTGACACGGGCACGGCGCTCAGCAACTTCTTCTGCCTTGCGGGCCAGGATTTTTT
Organism: Pseudomonas sp. IPO3778; assembly: GCF_013386825.1. GTDB lineage: Bacteria > Pseudomonadota > Gammaproteobacteria > Pseudomonadales > Pseudomonadaceae > Aquipseudomonas. Next base: position 103,376 of record NZ_JACARC010000032.1, on the reverse strand, counting down.
CCAGAACGGTCGGCACACTCATCCTTCATTCTCCACTTTGAACACCGCAGTAAACGCACCCAGTTCTTCGAGCTTTTCGCGCGCCAGCCCGGTGTGCAATGCATCATGAGCAAGGGCAACGCCCTCTTTGAGACTGTAGGCGTGGTCCGCGGCATACAGCGCCGCACCGGCATTGAGCACAATCATTTCTGCGGCTTTCTGGCCGTTTTCGGTCTTGCGACGCCCCAGGGCATCGCGGATCAACTCAAGGGAAGCCGCCGGGCTTTCCACCGCCAGGCCGTGCAGGCTCTGGCTTTTCATGCCGAGGTCTTCGGGCTCGACCCAATACTCGGTGACTTGGTCGTTCTTCAGTTCCGCCACGAAGGTCGGTGCCGCCAGACTGAATTCGTCCAGGCCATCCTTGGAGTGCACCACCAGCACGTGCTTGCTGCCCAGGCGTTGCAACACTTCAGCCAATGGCCGGCACAGCGCCTGGCTGAACACGCCCACTACCTGATGCTTCACGCCGGCCGGATTCGTAAGCGGGCCGAGCATGTTGAACAGGGTGCGCAAGCCCAACTCTTTGCGCGGGCCGGCGGCATGTTTCATCGCGCCATGATGGGCCTGGGCGAACATGAAGCCGATGCCGACGTTGTCGATGCAGCGCGCCACTTGTACCGGCGTCAGGTTCAGATAGATACCTGCCGCTTCCAGCAAGTCGGCGCTGCCGCTTTTACCCGACACCGCACGGTTACCGTGTTTGGCCACGGTGCAGCCGGCAGCCGCCACCACAAAGGAGGCCGCCGTCGATACGTTGAAGATATTCGCACCGTCGCCGCCAGTGCCAACCACGTCGACCACGCCGTCGAGGGTCTTGAGTTCGACTTTGTCCGCCAGCTCACGCATCACCGACACGGCACCAACGATCTCGTCGATGCTTTCGCTCTTCATGCGCATGGCCATCATGAACGCGCCGATCTGCGCGTCAGTGCATTGACCGGTCATGATCTCGCGCATCACATCGCTCATTTCAGCGGTGCTCAGGTCCAGGTGGCCGACGATACGGCTCAGGGCAGTCTTGATATCCATGAAAAGTCCTTAGCGCGTGCCGCCGCTCTGCTTGAGAAAGTTAGCGAACAGCTCAAAGCCCTGCTCGGTCAGAATCGATTCCGGGTGAAATTGCACCCCTTCGACGTTCAATGTCTTGTGACGCAGGCCCATGATCTCGTCGACGGAGCCGTCTTCCAACTGGGTCCAGGCCGTCAGCTCAAGGCACTCGGGCAGGGTTTCACGCTTGACCACCAACGAATGGTAACGGGTCACCGTCACCGGCAGGTTCAAGCCGTGGAATACGCCCTGGTCCTTATGGAACACCGGGCTGGTCTTGCCGTGCATCACCTGGCGGGCGCGAACCACATCGCCGCCGAACGCCTGGCCGATGGACTGGTGCCCCAGGCACACGCCCAGGATCGGCAGCTTGCCGGCGAAATACTTGATGGCTTCGAGGGAGATGCCGGCTTCGGTCGGCGTGCACGGGCCAGGGGAAACGACGATGCGCTCAGGGTTCAACGCGGCGATTTGGGCCACAGTCAATTCGTCGTTGCGCACCACCTTGACCTCGGCGCCGAGCTCGCCCAGGTACTGCACAACGTTGTAGGTAAAGGAATCGTAGTTATCAATCATCAGCAACATGTGGGTTAAAACCTCTTGAATTCACTGACTTCTAATGACGGCCTTCCAAGGGAGTGACCCGCTGCCAGACGCACGTTCCGGTTGCCAGGGTGAGCCGGCAAGGGGCGTCGAACAAAGGGTGAAGAAAGGCGAATCGGTACAGGTCCGGCGTGGCCGGTAGAGAAAAGTTAGGCGCGCCAACGCCAACGGGCGTGTGCCTTGACTACTCGCATCAAGAGTTTGCTGATGATCAACACGGGGAGGGTCTCATTCATACGTCCAAGCACAGTAACGTAGCCTCGCCAGCGGTGCAATATGGCGCCGCAAATACGGGGGAAACTGCCCGACCGATAATTGGCGTCAAATTTTTCAGAACCCTTGGGGGGCCGCTACAGTCACAGTGCTGAGAAAACAATAAATCATGGACGGACTCATGACCAAGACGCCTTACTTCGCTCCACTGGTCGGCTGCGTGCTCACGCTGGCCTGCTCGCAAGCCTTCGCCGCGCCGTCACCCTACTCGACCATGATTGTGTTCGGTGACAGCCTGGCCGACGCCGGGACATTCGCCGACCCTGGCGCCCCCGGCTCAACCTATCGCTTCACCAACCGCACCGGCCCGCAATACTTCGACGGCAGCGGCGAAAGCACGTCGCTGATTTCCTCAACATTACTGGGCGGCAAGCTGGGGGTTGCTCCCGGCGACCTGAATGCCTCGACCTCGCCGGAGCGGGCCGCGCTGGGCCAGGCAGACGGCAATAACTGGGCCGTCGGCGGCTACACCACCCAGCAGATCTACGACGCCATCACCGGTAACTCCACCGTCACCGATAGCGACACCGGGCAGGTGTTGCGTACACGCCCCGGATACCTGGCATCCACCGGTGGCCGAGCCGACCCCAACGCGCTGTACTTTCTGTCCGGCGGCGGTAATGACTTTCTCGACGGCCTGGTCCTCAGCCCCGATCAGGCCTCGGCTGCAGCAGGGCGCCTGGCCAACAGCGCCCAGGCCCTGCAACAGGCAGGCGCCCGCTACGTGATGGTGTGGATGCTGCCGGACCTGGGCCTGACACCTGCGGTCAATGGCACGCCGCTTCAAGGCACCGTCAGCGCCTTGGCCGGCGTCTTCAACCAGACACTGGTACAGCGCCTGTCGCAAATCGACGCGCAGATCATCCCGCTGAACATTCCATTGCTGCTCAAGGAAACCTTCGCCGACCCCGGCCGCTTTGGTTTCGCCACCGACCAGAACCTCAACCAGACCTGCTTTAGCGGTACCACCTGCAGGAACCCCGTGTATGGCGTCGGCGGTACCAACCCGGACCCGAGCAAGCTGATTTACAACGACACCGTCCACCCCACCGAAGCCGGCCAGGTGCTGATCGCCGATTACGCGTATTCGCTGCTCGCCGCCCCCTGGGAAATCACCCTGCTTCCGGAAATGGCCCAAGGCACCTTGCGCGCGCACCAGGATGAATTGCGCAACCAGTGGCAAGCCGACTCCGGCCACTGGCAGGCCGTGGGGCAATGGCGAGCCATTGTTGCCGCCGGCGGCCAACACCTGGACTTCGACGATCAAAGCAGCTCGGCCAGCGGTGACGGCAGCGGTTACAACCTGAACATCGGCGGCAGCTACCGGCTCAATGACGAATGGCGGGTGGGTGTGGCTGCAGGGTTCTATCGCCAGAGCCTTGAGGTCGGCGCCAGCGATTCGGACTACAAACTCAACAGTTATCTGGGTACTGCGTTCGCCCAGTATCAAGAAGACCACTGGTGGGCCGACGCCGCGTTGACCGGCGGCAAGCTGGACTTCGACAGCCTCAAGCGCAAGTTCGCCCTGGGCGTCAGCGAAGGCACCGAGAAAGGCGACACCGACGGCTGGCTATGGGCCTTGAGCGCACGTGTGGGCTATGACATCGCCGAGCCGAACAGCGAATGGCACTTCTCGCCCTTCATCAGCGCCGACTATTCGCGGGTCGAAGTTAACGGCTACTCGGAGAAGGATGCCCGGTCCACGGCCTTGACCTTTGATGACCAACAGCGTGACTCCAAGCGCCTGGGGATCGGCCTGCAAGCCAACTACCGCTTCACCCCGCAAACCCTCATGTTTGGCGAAGTGGCCCACGAGCACGAGTTTGAAAATGACACCCAGCGCGTGGGCATGTCCCTTAACAGCGTGCCTGGGATTGATTTCAAACTGGACGGCTACACGCCACGCAGCAATTCGGATCGCTTGAACCTGGGAATCACCCACAAGCTGACCAAGGACCTGGCGTTGAATGCGGCCTATAACGTGAGAAAGGATGACAACTTTACCCAGCAAGGGGTCAGCGTTGGGGTGAGCCTGGACTTCTGATCCGATCTTAAATCCCTCACAAAACAACTGTGGGAGCTGGCTTGCCTGCGATGGCGGTAGATCAATCAACTAATCTGTCGACTGTCACACCGCCATCGCGGGCAAGCCCGGCTCCCACATTTGGATCGAGATCAGCAGTTAGCCCTGCGGCGTTTGCTCAGCCAGCGCCACCGCCCGGAACATCGCCCGACGCTTGTTCAGCGTCTCTTCCCATTCCAGGGCCGGCACCGAGTCGGCCACAATCCCGCCGCCTGCCTGCACATGCAGTTCGCCGTCCTTGATCACCGCCGTACGGATCGCAATCGCGGTGTCCATGTTGCCGTTCCAGGCGAAATACCCCACCGCACCGCCATACACACCACGCTTCACCGGCTCCAGTTCGTCGATGATTTCCATCGCACGAATCTTCGGCGCACCCGACAGGGTGCCCGCCGGCAGGATCGCCCGCAGTGCGTCCATCGCCGTCAGCCCGGCCTTCAATTCGCCGGTGACGTTGGACACGATATGCATCACGTTGGAATAACGTTCGATCACCATCTTCTCGGTGAGCTTCACCGAACCGATCTCCGAGACGCGCCCGGTGTCATTGCGGCCCAGGTCGATCAGCATCAAGTGCTCGGCGATTTCCTTGTCGTCGCTCAACAGGTCCTGTTCCAGCGCCAGGTCAGCCTCTTCGGTCGCACCGCGAGGGCGCGTGCCGGCAATCGGGCGCACAGTGATCAGGTTGTCTTCCACACGCACCAGCACTTCCGGCGAACTGCCCACGACGTGGAAGTCGCCAAAGTTGAAGAAGTACATGTACGGCGTCGGGTTGAAGCAGCGCAGCGCCCGGTACAAATCAATCGGCGCAGCCTTGAAGTCGATGGACATGCGTTGCGACGGCACCACCTGCATGCAATCACCGGCAAGGATGTATTCCTTGATGGTATCGACGGCACGCTCGTAGTCATCCTGGGTAAAGCTGGAACGGAACACCGGATCCGCCGCCGGTGGACGGCTGAGGTCCAGGCCGCGACGCGGGGTGATCGGCTGGCGCAGTTTTTCCAGCAACGCTTCGAGGCTGGCCTGGCCTTGCTCGAACGCATCGGCCTGGGAAGGATCGGCCAACACAATCGCGTGCATCTTGCCGGCGAGGTTGTCGAACACCACCACGGCATCGGAAACCATCAGCAGAATGTCCGGCACGCCCAATGGATCGGGGTTCGGGCATTTGCCCAGGCGTTTTTCCACGTAGCGCACGCAGTCGTAGCCGAAGTAACCCACCAGGCCGCCGTTGAAACGCGGCAGGCCGGCGATGGTCGGCACGTTGTAGCGCGCCTTGAAGTCTTCGACGAAGGCCAGCGGATCTTCCACGTCGTGGCTTTCGATCTCGACGCCATCCAGGGTGATGCTGACATGGTGATCATGTACACGCAGCACCGTGCGGCATGGCAGGCCGATGATCGAATAACGGCCCCATTTCTCGCCGCCCTGCACCGACTCCAGTAGATAGGAGTTGGGCTCGTCGGCCAGTTTCAGGTAGATCGACAGCGGGGTGTCGAAGTCGGCCAGGGTTTCGCAGGCCATGGGGATACGGTTGTAGCCGGCAGCGGCCAAACGCAGGAATTCTTCGCGGATCATGAGGTGCCTCGTGGCATGAGGGTCTAACGGTCAGGTGTGCAAACGTGCCGCAGCGCGGCCAGGATCAGTCAGGCGCGCCAACGCCAGCGGGCCAGGGCCTTGATGACTTTCATCCAGAGTTTGCGAGTGACCACCACGATGGGATTTCCAGAAGGGGTTGGAACAGCGTCGGGCAACGTTATCTCAGCGCCCGCTCCCAAGCAACCGGGGATTAACAGGCGCAGGTCATCGATGACCAGCGCCGGGGATTCTTCGGCAATCGGCCGGCCATGGTTATAGCCATAACTCAAGGCCACGCACTTGACGCCTGCTGCCTTCGCCGCCAGCACATCGCTGCGCGAATCGCCGACAAACAGCGATTGGGAGGCCGGGATATTGGCCATTTTCATCACGAAGAACAGTGCAGCCGGGTCAGGTTTTTTCTGCGGCAAGGTATCGCCACCGATGATCCAGCGGAAATACCGGCCGATCTTCATCTGGTCCAGCAGCGGCGCGACGAAGCGTTCCGGCTTGTTGGTGATCAGGGCCATTTCCACGCCCTGCTTGTGCAGCCATTTCAGGGTATCGCGCACGCCGGGGTAAACCACGGTCAGCTCATGGCCGTTTTCATAGGCCACGTTGAACAGTTCCAGCGCATGCTCGGCCTCCACCTCATCGACACCCTCGGCGTCGATATGGTTGGCCAGGGCCCGGCGTACCAGCATGTGCACGCCGTTGCCAACCCACTCGCGCACCGATTCGACACCCGCCGGCTGGCGACCGAGCTTGAGCAGCGTGGCGTCCACGGCAGCCGCCAGATCCGGCACCGAATCGATCAACGTACCGTCCAGATCGAACATCACCAGCCGTGGCAGTTTGCCGGGGAACAGCTGCTCAAAGCCGCTCATGGACGCGCCAGCGCCAGTTCTGCACGCATCTTGGCGATCACTTCCTGATAGTCCGGCGCGTTGAAGATCGCCGAACCGGCGACAAACGTGTCGGCACCGGCTGCGGCGATTTCGCGGATGTTGTTGACGTTGACGCCACCGTCGATCTCCAGGCGGATATCACGGCCCGAGGCATCGATCAGCGCCCGCGCCTGGCGCAGCTTGTCGAGGGTGCCGGGGATGAACTTCTGCCCGCCAAAGCCCGGGTTGACGCTCATCAGCAGCACCATGTCGACCTTGTCCATCACGTACTCGAGCACGCTCAACGGCGTGGCCGGGTTGAACACCAGGCCCGCCTTGCAACCGCCTTCGCGGATCAGTTGCAGGGAACGGTCGACGTGCAGCGTGGCTTCCGGGTGGAAGGTGATGTAGGTCGCGCCGGCTTCGATGAAGTCACCGACGATGCGGTCCACCGGGCTGACCATCAAGTGCGCGTCGATCGGCGCGGTCACGCCGTATTTACGCAGGGCGGCGCAGACCATCGGACCAATGGTCAGGTTCGGTACATAGTGGTTGTCCATGACATCGAAGTGAACGAAGTCGGCACCGGCGGCCAACACGTTGTCCACTTCCTCACCCAGGCGGGCGAAGTCGGCGGAGAGAATCGATGGAGCAATGACGAAGGGCTGCATGACGCACCTTTTTGAGCTAAATCACGATGGCGCGCATTGTATACCTCATGCTTTGCCGCGCGCACCGTGACCTCGCTCAATGGTTAGAACGCTGCCCGGTAGATTTTCTCGATATCGGCCGCACTGAGCTTGCGCGGATTGTTGCGCATCAGGCGCTCGATCCCCGCCGCTTCTACCGCCATGGCCGGGATCGCGTCTTCGGGTACCCCGAAGCTGCGCAGTCCGGACGGGATCTCCACCGCGGCACACAGTCGCGTCATCGCATCAACCGCCTGGTCGGCGGCATCCACCGCGCTTAGCCCCGTGACATTCACGCCCATGGCCTGGGCAATCTCCTGCATGCGCTCCACACATGCCAGCTTGTTCCAGTGCATCACGTAGGGCAGCAGCAAGGCGTTGCTCACGCCATGGGCGATGTTGAAGCGCCCGCCCAACGGATACGCCAACGCATGCACGGCGCCCACGCCGGCATTACCAAACGCCATCCCGGCCATCAGGCTGGCGGTGGCCATGTCGTCACGGGCTTGCAGGTTGGCCGGGTTGGCGTACGCCTTGGGCAGCGCCTTGGCGATCAGCTTGATCGCGCCAATCGCCAGCGCATCGGTGATCGGCGAGGCATTCAGCGACAGGTAGGATTCGATGGCATGCACCAGCGCGTCTACACCGCTGGCAGCCGTGACACCACGGGGGCAGGTCAGGGTCATTTGCGGGCTGATCAGGGCCACGTCCGGCAGCAGGTAATCGCTGACGATGCCTTTTTTCAATTGCGCAACCTTGTCCGACAGAATCGCCACATTGGTCACCTCCGAACCGGTACCGGCGGTGGTGGGGATCGCGATCAGCGGCGGGCCTTTGCGGGGCACCTGGTCAACGCCGAACAGGTCGGCCAGGGCCCCGTGGTAACCGGCGTAGGCCGCCACGCTCTTGGCGATGTCGATGGCACTGCCGCCGCCCAGGCCGATCAGCCCGTCATGCCCGCCTTCGCGGTAGACGCGCATGCAGTCTTCGACAATGGCGATTTCCGGGTCGGGCAGTACGCGGTCGAAGATTTCATAGGTCCGTTCGCCCAAGTGGGCCAGCGCCAGCGCCACGGTACCGGACTTGACCAGCGCCGCATCGGTGACAATCAGCGGGTTGTCCACGTCCAGCCGCGTCAGCTCGGCAGCCAGTTGCTCGATGGCGCCGGGGCCGGTGAGCAGTTTGTGGGCGATCTTGAATGAGGAAGTACTCATGTGCGCGGCCTCTTATCAGTTGTGGGCTGGCACAAGAGTAGCTTGGGATTTGAGGTTGTCTCCCATTCATGGGCTGAATGCGATCAACTGTGGCAGCGGGCTTGCTCGCGAATGCGGTGCGTCAGTCACTCTATTTATTAACTGATCCAACGCATTCGCGAGCAAGCCCGCTCCCACATTCCGATCTCGACTCGGTCTTTAGACTTGGGCGGTGCGCAGCTTTTCGCTGCGCCCGCGCAGCCATTCCAGGGTCAGCAACAGCACCACCGAGAAGGCGATCAGCAAGGTCGCCGCCGCCGCGATGGTGGGGCTGAGGTTTTCGCGAATACCGCTGAACATCTGCCGAGGCAAGGTCGCCTGCTCAGGTCCTGCGAGGAACAGCGTCACGACCACCTCATCAAACGAGGTAGCAAAGGCAAACAGCGCTCCGGAAATCACCCCCGGCGCAATCAGCGGCAAGGTCACCCGGCGAAACGCCGTCAGCGGTGACGCACCCAGGCTGGCCGCCGCCCGCACCAGGTTATGGTTGAACCCTTGCAAGGTCGCCGACACGGTGATGATCACAAACGGCACGCCCAGCACCGCGTGCACCACGATCAGCGAGAAGAAGCTGTTGCCCAGGCCCAGCGGCGCGAAGAACAGGTAACTGGCCACGCCGATAATCACCACGGGCACCACCATCGGCGAAATCACCAGGGCCATTACCAGCGCCTTGCCGGGGAAATGCCCGCGGGTCAGGCCAATTGCCGCCAGCGTGCCGAACACCATCGCCAGCACCGTCGCCGCCGGGGCGACGATGATGCTGTTCTTCAGGGCGCGCATCCATTCCGCCGAACCGAAGAAGTCCTGGTACCAGTGCAGCGAGAAACCTTGCAACGGGTACACCAGGAAACTCCCGCTGTTGAACGACAGCGGGATGATCACCAGCACCGGCAGGATCAGGAACAACAGGATCAGGCCGCAGAGAATCCGCAAGCTGTAGAACCAGACCCGTTCCACGGGCGACATATAAGGGCTCAGCATCGCAACGGTCTCCTTAGCTCAGGCGCAGGCGGCTGGCGCCCACCAGCCAGTTGTAGATCAGGTACAGCACCACGGTGGCCAGCAGCAGCAAGCCGCCCAGGGCCGTGGCCATGCCCCAGTTGATGCTGGTGTTGGTGTAGAACGCCACGAAGTAGCTGACCATCTGGTCGTTCGGGCTGCCCAGCAAGGCCGGGGTGATGTAGTAGCCGATCGCCAAGATGAACACCAACAGGCAGCCGGCGCCAACGCCTGCATAGGTCTGTGGGAAGTACACGCGCCAAAAGCTGGCGAACGGGTGGCAGCCCAGGGAAATCGCCGCCCGCATATAGGTGGGCGAGATGCCTTTCATCACGCTGTAGATCGGCAGGATCATGAACGGCAGCAAGATGTGCACCATGGAGATGTAGACCCCCAGCCGGTTGAACACCAACTCCACCGGTTTATCGATCAGGCCCATGCCCATCAGCGCGCTGTTGATCAAGCCGCCGGACTGCAGCAACACGATCCAGGCCGCTACGCGCACCAGCACCGACGTCCAGAACGGCAGCAGTACCAGGATCATCAGCAGGTTGCTTTGCCGCGCCGGCAAGTTGGCCAGCAGGTACGCCAGCGGGTACGCCAGCAGCAGGCAGCACACGGTGATCACCAGGCCCATCCAGAACGTCCGGGCGAAGATATCGAGGTAGATCGCCTGGTCGGGGGTGGCCGGGGCGATTTCGCCGAGGTCGTCGATGCGGTGATCAACAGCCGCCAGCAGGTAGTACGGCGTGAGGCTGCTGGTGTTGCGCCGGATCGCCTGCCAGTACGCCGGGTCGCCCCAGCGTTCGTCGAGGTTTTCCAGCGCTTCTTTATAGGAGGCAGGCGCTTCGGTAAACGGCAGCGCCCGCGCGGTTTTTGTCAGCAGGCTGCGATAGCCCGCCAGTTCCATGTTCAAGCGTTTCGACAGATCGCCCAGGGTCGAGTTTTTCCGGGCTTCGCCCAGGTCTTCGCTGATGGCCTGGTACACCGGCTCGCCGGGCAAGCCACGACCGTCCCAGGCCGTCACCGCCACCACCGTGCGCGGCAGGCCGCCCACCACTTCCGGGTTGCCCACGCTTTTGTAAAGCAGCGCCACAATCGGCACCAGGAACACCAGCAGCAAAAACACCACCAGCGGCGCGATCAAGGCCTGGGCCTTCCAGCGGTTGAGCCGCTCGGCACGCGCCAGGCGCTGTTTCAGGGTGGGGCTGGGAATGGCGATGGCCATGACGAACTCCGGATTCTTAAACATAAATGAAAAACGTGGGTGTAGCGCTTGTCCTGTGGCGAGGGAGCTTGCTCCCGCTGGGGTGCGAAGCGGCCCCAAAAGATGGGACTGCTGTGCAGTCCAGCGGGAGCAAGCTCCCTCGCCACAAGGTTGGTGTCACATCAGCGACCGGGTTACTTGGCCGCCCACGCGTTAAAGCGCTGCTCCAGTTGCTCACCGTTATCCGCCCAGAAGCTCACGTCGATCTGCACCTGGTTGGCGATGTTTTCCGGCGTGGTCGGCATGTCCTTGAGGATGTCCTTCGCCAACAACGGTACGGCTTGGGTATTGGCCGGGCCGTAGGCGATGTTTTCCGAGTAGGTCTTCTGCTGCTGCGGCTGCACCGAGAAGGCGATGAATTTCTTCGCCGCGTCGGCACGGTCTTTCGCCAGGCCTTTTGGAATCGCCCAGGCGTCAAAGTCGTAGATCCCGCCGTTCCACACCACTTTCAGGTTGCTCTCTTTCTGCACGGCCGCGATCCGGCCGTTGTAGGCAGAACTCATCACGACGTCGCCAGAAGCGAGGTATTGCGGCGGTTGGGCGCCCGCTTCCCACCACTGGATGTACGGCTTGAGCTCATCGAGTTTCTTGAACGCACGGTCCTGGCCATCTTTGCCGGCCAGCACCTTGTACACATCCTTCGGCGCCACGCCATCAGCCATCAAGGCGAATTCCAGGGTGTACTTGGCGCCCTTGCGCAGGCCGCGTTTGCCCGGGAATTTCTTGGTGTCCCAGAAATCGGCCCAGCCGCCGGGCGGTGCTTTCAGTTTGTCGGCGTTGTAGGCCAGCACGGTGGACCACACAAAGAAGCCCACGCCACACGGCTGGATAGCACCTTTGACGTAGTCGCCCGGGTTGCCGAACAGTTTCGGGTCCAGGGGTTCAAACATGTCTTCGTCACAGCCACGGGACAGTTCCGGCGACTCGACTTCCACCAGGTCCCAGGACACGCTCTTGGTGTCGACCATGGCCTTGACCTTGGCCATTTCACCGTTGTACTCGCCGGCGATGATCTTGCCGTTGCCCGCGCTTTCCCACGGTGCATAGAAGGCCTTGACCTGCGCCGCCTTGTTCGCGCCACCGAAGGACACGACCGTCAAATCAGGGCCTGCCATGGCCTGTGTCGCGCCCATCAAGCTCAGAGCCAGGGCCGAATATTTCAGGGATCTCAACATTGTTGTTCTCTCCACGTGCGAGGTTGGTGAAGCAAGGGGGCGATCAATTCGCCTCTAGAAGTGGGTCGAGTGCGCGAACGTGCTCGACTTGCCAGCCAATCGGTACCACGTCGCCAACCGCCAGGGCCGTGTCCAGCTCGGCGATCGGTTGTTTCACAAAAAAATCGGTCTTGCCGCAGACTTCCAGGCGCACCCGCACGTGGTCGCCCAGGTAGATGAATTCGGCCACCCGCCCGGAGAAGCGGTTGACGCAGCTCTCGCTGGAGCCATTCAGGCTGACGCGTTCCGGGCGTACCGACAGGGTCACCGGGCCGCCGACCTGGCCGACGTTCACCGCCAGCGCCTCAACCTTCTCGCCGCGCGCCAGCTCAACCACGCAGCGGTCGCCGGTGTGGCTGTGCAGGCGGCCATTGAGGCGGTTGTTCTCGCCGATGAAGTTGGCGACGAAGGTGTTTTTCGGCTCTTCATACAAGGTGCGCGGCGCGGCGATCTGCTGGATCTCGCCCTGATGGAATACCGCCACCCGGTCGGACATGGTCAGCGCTTCGCCCTGGTCGTGGGTCACGTACACCACGGTGACGCCGAGGCGCTGGTGCAGGTGCTTGATTTCCATCTGCATGTGTTCACGCAGCTGCTTGTCGAGGGCGCCGAGGGGTTCGTCCATCAGCACCAGTTGCGGTTCGAACACCAGTGCACGGGCCAGGGCCACACGCTGTTGCTGGCCGCCGGAGAGTTGCGCCGGGTAGCGCTGGGCGAAGGCATCGAGCTGCACCATGCTCAGCACGCGCTTTACCCGCTCGCTGATGTCGGTCTTGCTCAAGCCGCGCACCGAGAGCGGAAACGCCAGGTTCTCGGCGACGGTCATGTGCGGGAACAGCGCGTAATTCTGGAACACCATGCCGATGTCGCGCTTGTGGGGCGGCACGTTGTTGATGGAGCGGCCGGCCAGCTGGATCTCGCCGGCGGTGGGGGTTTCAAAACCGGCGAGCATCATCAGGCTGGTGGTCTTGCCCGACCCGGACGGCCCGAGCAGGGTCAGGAACTCGCCCTTGCGAATCTCCAGGTTGAGGTCTTTGACGATCAGGTTCTCGCCGTCGTAGCTCTTTTGCACGCCACGAAAGCTGACCAGCACATCATTTGAATCCACCTCGCTCATACCCGCACCTTTTTGTTTTGGACTGCCATCGAACAAGCGTAGTCCAGCCGCAAGCCCCCGGAAATCGGGGGCCCGGAGAGATTGGCATCAGCAGGATGGAAGGTTTGGGGTAGGGATTGCCCTACACGGATGGCGGGCACAGAACAGTGCGACAGCTACACGCGGCAGGAATGGGGTTTTCGGGGCCTGTGGGTGGTCGCAAATAGACAGGTGGTTATAAAAGCTTGTGTTCCATGGCGTACTTCACCAGTTCCGCCAGGGAGGTGATATTGAGCTTTTGCATCAGGCGCGCCTTGTGGGTGCTGATGGTTTTGCTGCTCAACGCCAACTGCTGGGCGATGTCGTTGACGTTGGCGCCCTGGGCCAGGCGCTCGAACACCGAGAACTCGCGCTCCGACAGCAGCGAGTGCAAGGGCCGGGAATCGGTGAGGCCGACTTCAAACACCATGCGGTCTGCCAGGTCCGGGTCGATATACCGTCCACCCGCTGCGACCTTGCGGATCGCCGTCAGCAGCAACGCCGGGTCGCTGTCCTTGGTGGCATAGCCGGCGGCACCGACCTTCAGTGCACGGGCGGCCATTTGCGCTTCGTCGTGCATCGACAGCACCAGGATCGCCGGCGGGTTATTCAGCGCACGAATCCGCGGGATCGCTTCCAGGCCGTTGACGCCGGGCATCGAGATGTCCAGCAACACCACCTCGCAGGGCACGTGGCGCAGGGTTTCCAGCAACTGCTCGCCATTGCTCGCCTCGCCCACCACCAGCAGGTCCTTGGCCAGGCCGATCAGTTGCTTGATGCCTTCGCGAACGATGGTGTGGTCTTCGGCTACCAGTACACGGATCACTGTGGAGGTCCTCTTCTTTTGGTTATCAATCCAGGGGCACCGTCACACTCAGGGTGGTGCCCTCGCCCAACTCGCTGTCCAGGCTCAATTGCCCGCCCATGATCAGCACCCGCTCGCGCATGCCCACCAGGCCAAATGACACCGGGCGGCCCGGCGCTTGAACAAAACCCGCACCATCGTCGCTGATGGTCAGCCGCAGGTGCGCGCCCTCCACCACCAGCGTCAGCTCGACAGTATGCGCCCGGGCATGGCGCATCACATTGGTCAGCGCCTCCTGCAGGATGCGGAACAGGCCGATGGCCTTGGCGTCGCTCAGGGCCGGCAGGTTATCCGGCACCTGCACCAGGCAGGGAATCTGGGTGCGGGCTTCGAAACGCCGGGCCTGCCATTCGATCGCCGAGGCAATCCCGGCATCGAGGATCGGCGGACGCAGGGCGGTGGCCACATCACGTACCAGTTGGAACAGTTGGGCAATCAGGCGCTTCATGCTGTTCAGCCGCTCGTGCAGGCCGGGGTCGAGTTGGGCGTAGGTCAGTTCGCACATCGAGGTTTCCAGCTTGAGCACGGTGAGCATTTGCCCCAGTTCGTCGTGCACTTCCCGGGCAATGCGGGCCTTTTCCTCTTCACGCACCGTTTCCAGGTGGGCGGACAGTTCCCGCAGTTGGGCGCGGGAGGCGTCCAGCTCCAGTTCGATGCGCTTGCTCTCGCTGATGTCCCAGACAATTCCGTCCCAGACCACAGCGCCATCTTCGAGACGGCGGCTGACGGCCTTGATCTCGGTCCAACGCTGCTCACCCGTGCGCGTCAGCAGGCGACCTTGCCATGTCCAGTTGCTTTCAGTGTCCGTGGCCTGGTCCTGGGTGCGGTGGTAGCTGGCGCGGTCCTCGGGATGCACCAGGTTGCGGATCCCCATGTCCCGGTGGCTGAGCACTGCGGGGGAGTAACCCACCAGACCTTCGCTGCCCTGGCTGATATAGGCAAACTCGATGTCGGCGCTCATCGGCAAGCGCTCCAGGCGAAACACCAGCCCCGGCACGTTGGCCGCGATCCCTTGCAGGCGCGCTTCACTTTCCTGCAAGGCCGCGAGCGCCCGGCGACGCTCCGTGACGTCGTTGAGGTAAACCAGCAGGTATTCGCCGTCGGCAAACCGCAGGAAACTCAGGGACACATCAGCCGGCAGCACGCTGCCATCGGCCCGCAGGCAATTTGTGGCAAAACTTTGCGGCCCGTCTTCACTGGCCCGGGCGCGTTTCCACAGGTTGAGCCAGCGGTCCATGGTCAGCGTCGGGTCGAATTCGATCAGCGGACGTTCGATCAGCGCGCCGGGGGCGTAGCCGAGCATGGTTTCTGCCGCACGGTTCGCGTAGCGCACATGGCTGTCCCAATTGACCCACAGGATGCCGACGGTGCTTTGATCAATGGAGAACTGGGTCAGGCGCAACGCCTCGGCACCGGCGGCGCGGGCGGCACTTTCCTCGCGGGCAGCCAATAGGTTGTGCTCCAGGCCACGTTGCTGGCGGCGCTGCCAGAACACCACGGCCAGGCTGGCCAACAAGAGCAGGCCCAACAGCAGCGTGAGGTTTTGCCAGAAGCCGGGCGACTCGGTTACCCGCGGGTATTTGGGCTGCAGCCAGCGCGCGTGCAACTGGTCCAGGTCGCGCGCGGGGATCGTGCGCAAGGCGCTTTGCATGATGTCGGCCAGTTCCGGCCAGTCGCGTCGCGTTGCTACCCGCAGCAATTGCGGCAGGCCGATATCGCCCACCACGGCGAGGCCGGCAAATTCGGGCTCGCCAGACAAACGGCTCAATTGCGCCTCATCCACCACCGCATACCGGGCCTGTTGACTCACCAGCAGTTGCAGGGCCTGGCGCTCCATGGGCACGCCTTGCAGGTTGAGACTCGGGTAGGTGCTGCGCAGGTAATCGGCCACCGCGCTGGGCATGCGCACGGCGACGCGAGATTGGTCGTCGAGTTTTTCCAGGTCGACCGCCGTGCCGCCATCGCGAACCCCGACGATGTGCTGGGGCACGCGCATATAAGGGTCGGAAAACAACCACAAGCGCAGGCCGGCCGGGGTCTGTAACAGGCCGGGGGCGAGGTCGACCTCGCCGTCCCGCACCGCCGCCTCCAGTTGCTCCTGATTGGGGAAATTGCGCCAGGTCAGGTCAATGTTCAGCGCCTTGGCCAGCCATTGCATCAGCTCGACATTCGCCCCGGACAGCCGCTGCAAGCGCCGATCGTATTGAGCATACGGCGCCTGCAACACCAGGCCGACCCGCAGGTCCGGGTGCTGGCCCAGCCATTCACGCTGGCCCGCATCGAGCGGCGCCGGGTGAGCGGCAGGCGCAGGCACAGCGCCCGCGATCAAGGGAAAGCATAAACAGCCGATAACCAGCAGGTAGCGAAAACCCATGATCCACGTCTCATAGCACTGACAAATACTGACCAACCCATTAGGCTGCCGGAATCACTTCTGGCCGGAAATCAACGATGCCACTTTCCCACCGTTCGGCACTGCCAGCATTGTGCCTGTCGCTGCTGTTTACCAGCGCCTTTTGTGTCGCAGCCGCCGACACTCCCGCACCTGCCCCGGAAAAACCGGTGGTGCGCCAGCCCTTGCCCGAGCGCAGCCAGGAAGAAGCCAACGCCCTGGAGCGACAAATCCCGCAACAGGAACAGCAACAGTTGCAGGCGGGCAGCGATTCTTTCCTCGCCTTGTGGAAGCCGGCCAACAGTGGCGAACCCGAGGGCGTGGTGATTATCGTCCCGGGCAACGGCGAAAGTGCTGACTGGCCTCAAGCAGTCGGGCCATTACGCCAGAAATTACCGGATGCGGCCTGGGGCACCCTCAGTTTGTCCCTGCCGGACCTGACCCTCGACACGCTGCCACCCCGCGTTATCGAATCGCCAAAAGCGGCCGTGGACACCAGCAGCAAAGACGCCAGCACCGTGGCCAAACCTGTGGAGCAAGCCGCCAGTGCCGAAGCGGAAGGCACCGACCCGGCCGGCCTTGCGGGTAGCGAAGAACAAGACAAGACCGACACCACGCGAATCTTCGCGCGCATTGATGCCGCCCTCGCCTTCGCCCAGACCCAGAACGCCCGCAGCATTGTGCTGCTCGGCCACGGCACTGGCGCCTGGTGGGCCGCGCGCTACCTGAGTGAAAAACAACCGGCGCAGGTGCAAAAATTTGTCATGGTGGCCGGGCAGACCCCGGCGGGCCGTGCCCCGGACCTGCAACAACTGGCACCGAAACTGAAGCTGGCCACGGCAGACTTTTTCTACCAGGACAACGCCCAGGCACGTAAAGCGGCCCAGGAACGTTCCCAGGCCAGCAAGCGTTTGAAGAATGACAGCTACAAGCAGGTGTCCCTAAAGGCCTTCCCCGATAACAGCCAGGCCGGGCAAGAACAACTGTACCGCCGGGTACGCGGGTGGTTGAGCCCACAAGCCAGCGGGAGTTGAGCGCAGTTTTTGAAACGGATGAAGACCAACTGTGGGAGCTGGCTTGCCTGCGATGGCATCACCTCGGCGCATCAGTGAGACCGAGTTGCCCGCATCGCAGGCAAGCCAGCTCCCACCTTTAGCGAAAGTCCCGCCTTTCGCGAATCAGCGCGTAGGCGTTGTGCAGCTCGCGGGTGCGCTCGGTCGCCTCGCGCACTTGCGCGGGGCTGGCGCCACTGCCGGCAATCTTGTCCGGATGGTGCCGACTGAGCAGGCGTCGATACGCACGCTTGATCACCGACGGCTCGGTGGTGGCGGTCACCCCCAGAATCCGCAGCGCCTCCTGATAAGCCCCGCCCCGATTGGCCAGCGGCTTGCGCTCCGGCTCGTAGTCAGCCGCCAGCGCCTGGAGCTGCTGGAGGGTCCAGCCCAACCATTTACCCCATTGCTCAATCAACTCGCGCTCGGCGGTGCTGGCCTTGCCGTCTGCCCAGGCCATTCGCCAGCAAGCGCGCAGCACGCCTTCCGCCGCATGGGGCTGGGCCTTGAGCAAGCGCAGGTAACTGCGCACCCGGTCCGAGCCCGACTTGCCGCGATTGAACGCAGCAATTGCGCGGCGCTGGGCCGGCTCGGCCATGTCCAGCGAACGCATTTCCTGGCGCGCCTGCTGGATATGCCCGTCCACCACCCGGCCGTTGCTCTTGGCCAGGCGGCCGAGCAACACGAACAGCAATTCGTCGTTGCGCAGTGCCGCCCGGCCGCCGAGGCGTTCGCGCAGTTGCGCCCAGCTTTGCAGCTCCAGGCGCCGGTCCAGCGCCTGGCCCAACAGCGCGCCCAACATGGCCCCCGGAATGCTGGCAATGGCAAAGCCCGCCCCGGCTCCAATCAGAGTCCCTGGCCACAACATCCTAGTGCCCCGCGGTCAGCAGGGTTTCGACTTGCGCCAGGCGCTCCAGCGTCCCGACATCAATCCAGCGTCCGCTCATGTGTTCCCCCGTCACCGACCCTTTGGCCATGGCGTCCCGCAGCAGCGGCGCCAGCTTGAAGGCACCCGCGCTGCAACCCGAGAACAGCTTGGGGTCGAGCACGGATATGCCACTGAAGGTCAGGTTATCGGCACCGGGAGCGGCATCATGAAGCGCGCCGTCCTTTAAGTAGAAGTCACCGCCAGACGGATGATGGGGCGGGTTGTCGACCATCACCAGGTGGGCCAGGCCGTTCAAAGGCCGGTCAAGGCTGGCGAAGTCGTAGTCGGTCCAGATATCACCATTGACCACCAGGAACGGTTCGTCCCCCAGCAGCGGCAGGGCTTTGAAAATCCCGCCGCCGGTTTCCAGCGGCTCGCCTTCGGCCGAGTATTGGATGCGTACGCCGTACTGGGAGCCGTCACCCAGGTAGCCTTCAATCTGCTGGCCGAGCCAGGCATGGTTGATGACGATATCGGTAAAGCCCGCTTTCGCCAGCGCCTCGAGGTGGTACTCGATCAGGCGCTTGCCGCCGGCCTGGATCAGCGGCTTGGGCGTATGCAAGGTGAGCGGACGCATCCGCTCACCTTTGCCGGCGGCCAGGATCATGGCCTTCATACGGCCGCCCCGACGCGCAGGCTCGCCAGCAATTCACCCAGTTCGCTCAACTCAGGCCGGTCCGCCAGTACCGCGTCTATATAAGCAAAGAAGCGCGGCACGTCGGCCAGGTAGCGTGGCTTGCCGTCACGATGGCAGATGCGCGCAAAGATGCCGATGACCTTCAGGTGACGCTGCACGCCCATGAGGTCGCTGGCCCGCAGGAATTCGTCGAAGTCTGCCTGCACCGGAATGCCCAGCGCGGCGGCGCGCTGCCAATAGCCGTGCTGCCATTCCCGCACGCGGGCTTGGGGCCAGCTGAGGAATGCATCCTTGAACAGGCACGTGATGTCATAGGTCACCGGGCCGTAGACCGCGTCCTGGAAGTCCAGCACGCCGGGGTTCGGCTCGCTGATCATCAGGTTGCGGGGCATGTAGTCACGGTGCACCAACACCTTGGGCTGGGCCAGGGCGCTGTCGATCAGGTGGTCGCTGACGCGCTGCCACAGGGCAAGTTGCCGGGCGTCGAACTCGATGCCCAGTTCCCGACGAACGTACCATTCGGGAAACAATTCCAGCTCGCGGCGCAACAGCGCCACGTCATAGCTGGGCAACGGTGCCTCCATCGGCAACTGCTGAAAAGCCAGCAACGCGTCGATGGCATCAGAGAACAATTGATCGGCATTTTCAGCGTCAATCACGTCCAAATAAGTTTTTTTCCCCAGGTCGTTCAGCAAAAGAAAGCCGCGAAGCAGATCTTGCGCATAAATTTTCGGAACATTTATTCCCGATTGTTCGAGCAAATGAGCGATATCGACGAAAGGTTTGCAGTTTTCCTGGGGGGGTGGAGCGTCCATTACGACGAAACTGCGACCGCCTCCCTCCCACCGGAAGTAACGCCTGAAACTCGCGTCACTGCTGGCCGCAGTCAACGTGGCCGGGGGTACGACACCCCAGCCGTGGGCGGTAAAAAGGCGAGGCAATTGCTCATCAAGCCAGACTTTCAGCTGTTGCAAACGTAGATCTTGGTCGGGCATTACAAGGGTCTCCGACGGCGCTAGCCGTCAAGCGGGTCATGCTTTATTATCACGCATCTTTTTCAGACCATCGAGAGGCGTGCGGCCCACACCGCGGGCAGATGGCACGCAGGAAGCCCGGACTAATAAGATGGCATTGAAATCCCCCGCGTTTCGTAGAAAATTTCCGTTGCTGGTAACCGGCAGTCTGCTGGCCATGCAACCTTTCGCCACCTCATTCGTGGTCGCCGCGGAACAGTATGACTGCTCAGTCTCTGCTTCGGGTGCCTGGGATTGCGCGCCGAAGACGGCCGCAGCCCCGCTGCCACCGCGCCCGGTGCATGACGGCAGTGCCGTCAGCTCCGCCAATGGCACGCCGCAAGGCGAGTCTGCCGGTGGAACCGAGGCCGTGCCCCAGACCGCACTGGTCACCGAAGCCAAGGGCCGCGGCCTGCGTTCGCGCAGCGCCGACTACAGCCACCTGGACTGGGTCCCTCGCGAAAAGCTCACCGCCGCGCAACTGGCCGAAACCGGCCCGTATTGCTCCGGTGCGTACATCGAGCCGATTCGTCCTGGCATGAACGACAAGACGAACAAGAGCGACGCGCCGACCTTCATCGGTGCCAAGGCCTCTCGTTACGAGCAGGAACAACAGATCGCTTCCCTGGCCGGTGACGTCGTCATGCGCCAGGGCAGCATGCAGGTCGAGGCCGACGAGGCCAACCTGTACCAGGCCGAGAACCGTGGCGAGCTGAACGGCAACGTCCGTCTGCGCGACAACGGCGCCCTGCTGGTGGGCGACCACGCGGAAGTCCAACTGGACACCGGTGCCGCCAAGGTCGACAACGCCGAATACGTGATGCACAAATCGCGCATCCGCGGCAACGCGCTGTACGCCAAGCGTGCCGAGAACGCGATCATCCGTCTCAAGGACGGTACGTACACCACCTGCGAGCCGAACAGCAACGCCTGGCAGCTCAAGGGCAACAACATCACGCTCAACCCGGCCACCGGTTTCGGTACCGCGACCAACGTGACGTTGCGAGTGAAGGACATTCCGATCCTTTACACCCCGTACATCTATTTCCCGATCGATAACCGTCGTCAATCCGGCTTCCTGCCGCCGAGCTTCAGCACCGGCAGCGAAACCGGCTTCACGCTGGTTACGCCGTACTACTTCAACCTGGCGCCGAACTACGACGCCACGTTGTACCCGCAATACATGACCAAGCGCGGCCTGTTGATGGAAGGCGAATTCCGCTACCTCACCAAGTCCAGCGAAGGCCAGTTCGGCGGCGCGTACCTGAACGACGACAGCAGCGAGCGTAAAGGCCAGACCGACTACGAAAAAACTCGCTACATGCTCAACTGGCAACACAAGGGCGGGCTGGATTCGCGCTTACTGACCCAGGTCGACTACACCAAGATCAGCGATCCTTACTACTTCCAGGACTTGAAGTCCTATCAGGAAGGGGTCAGGAGCCAGGACTACGTGAACCAGCAAGGTTCCATAACCTATCGTGGGGACAGCTACCAGGCGGCGTTGAACCTGCAGGCGTATCAACTGGCGACGGTCTCCCAGATCACGCCGTATGACCGGTTGCCGCAGATCACCTTCAATGGCACGTTGCCGTACCATCCGGGTGGGCTGAACTTCACGTATGAAACCGAAGCGGTACGTTTTGATCGGGACCTGGAGAGCGGTACCTTCACCGACGAGAACGGCCTGACTTCAGCTCGACTGGACACCAACGTGACAGGCCTGACCCGTACCAACGGTACTCGCCTGAACCTGGCTCCAGCCGTCGAATACCCGATGAACTGGACCTACGGTTTTGTTACGCCGAAGTTGAAGTACGTCTATACCAAGTACGATCTTGATCTGGACAGCACCGGCAAGGACCAGATCATTGCAGCTCAGGCATTATCAACCGCGGCGGCTCCTTATGCGGGCGGCACCTTTAAAAGCTCACAAGACCGTGCAATTCCGGTTGCCAGCGTAGACAGCGGCCTGTACTTCGACCGCAATACCAACTGGTTCGGCAAAGACTACCGTCAAACCCTGGAACCGCGTGCGTACTACCTGTATGTGCCGAACAAGGACCAGAGCGATATCCCGGTATTCGATAGCAGCGAGTACTCGTTCAGTTACGCATCGCTGTTCCGTGACAACCGCTTCAGCGGCTCAGACCGCATCGGCGACGAGAACAAGTTGTCCCTGGGCGTGACCAGCCGCTGGATCGAAGAAAATGGCTTCGAACGTCAGCGCATCAGCGTCGGCGAAGCCGTGTACTTCAAGAATCGCGAAGTTCAACTGCCGGGCATCCTGGCCAGCGCGCGCGCAGATGCTCAATCCGACGTCTCGCCCATCGCCCTGGACTACGAGTTCCGCTTCAACCGCGACTGGCGCGCAACAGCCGACTACAACTGGGATCCGGAAAGCCACAGCCCACGCTCCGGCAGCGCGATGTTCCACTACCAGCCGGAAGACAACCCTAACAAGGTTATCAACGTTGGCTATCGCTATCGCAACGACCAGGTGGTCTACAACCAGCTGACCGGCAAATGGCAGTTTGGTGGCGACTACGGCAGCGCTGCGGACCCGAGCACTTTCGTGAAGGATTACTACAAAATCCAGCAACACGACTTCTCGATGATGTGGCCGATCGTTCCCCAGTGGAACCTGATCACCCGCTGGCAGTATGACTATGCCCGCAACCGTACCCTGGAAGCCTTCGGTGGTTTCGAGTACGACAACTGCTGCTGGAAACTGCGCGTCATCAACCGTTACTGGGTTTCCAACGACGAATACAGCCAGATCGCCCCGCTGAACGAAAAGGGTGACCACGGGCTCTTCTTCCAAGTTGTCCTTAAAGGACTCGGCGGCCTGACCGGCGCCAAGGTAGAGAGCTTCCTCGACAAAGGCATTGAAGGTTATCGTGAACGTGAAGACCAAGCTTTCTGATTGTCTGCGCCCGCTGATGCTGGGCGCGCTGTTCCTGGGTACTGCCGCCGCTCACGCGGCGGTTCAACCGCTGGACAAGGTAGTGGCCATCGTCGATAACGACGTGATCATGCAGAGCCAACTGGACCAACGGGTCAAGGAAGTCCAGCAAACCATCGCCAAGCGCGGCGGCGGCGTACCGCCTACCAGCGTGCTGGACCAGCAGGTGCTCGAACGCCTGATCGTTGAAAACCTGCAACTGCAGATCGGCGATCGTTCCGGCATCCGTATCAGCGACGAAGAATTGAACCAGGCGGTCGGCACCATTGCCCAGCGCAACAACATGAGTGTTGACCAGTTCCGCGCCGCCCTGGCTCACGATGGCCTGTCCTATGAGGACGCCCGTGACCAGATTCGCCGTGAAATGATCATCAGCCGTGTGCGTCAGCGCCGCGTGGCCGAGCGGGTTCAGGTGTCCGAACAGGAAGTGAAGAACTTCCTCGCCTCCGACCTTGGCAAGATGCAGCTTTCCGAAGAACTGCACCTGGCCAACATCCTGATTCCTACACCAGACAGCGCCAACGCTGAGCAGCTCAACGCGGCAGCGGCAAAAACCCAGGCTGTTTATGACCGGCTCAAGCAAGGCGCTGACTTTGCTCAGATGGCCATTGCTCAGTCCGGCAGCGACAACGCCCTGGAGGGCGGTGACATGGGCTGGCGTAAAGCCGCGCAACTGCCACCACCGTTCGACCGCGAGCTGAGCTCAATGGAAGTGGGTGGCATCACCCAGCCTGCCCGCACGCCAGGCGGCTTCATCATCCTCAAGTTGCTCGGCAAACGTGGCGGCGAAGAAGCCCAGATGAAGGACGAAGTTCACGTTCGTCACATCCTGGTCAAGCCAAGCGAGATCCGTACCGAAGCCCAAACCAAGGAACTGGCCCAGAAGCTCTATGACCGTATCGAAGCGGGCGAAGACTTCGGCGAGCTGGCCAAGAGCTATTCCGAAGACCCGGGTTCGGCGCTTAACGGCGGCGATCTGAACTGGATCGACCCGAAAGCCCTGGTTCCCGAGTTCCAGGACGTGATGGCCAAGACCCCGCAAGGCGTATTGTCCAAGCCGTTCAAGACCCAATACGGCTGGCATGTGCTGGAAGTCCTTGGCCGCCGCGCCACCGACAACACCGCCCAGGCCCGCGAGCAACAAGCCCTGACCGTACTGCGTAACCGTAAATACGACGAAGAGCTGCAAACCTGGTTGCGTCAGATCCGTGACGAAGCCTACGTAGAGAACAAGCTTCCTGGTGCCGACCAAACAGGCACTGACCAGGCAGCCCAGTGAAACCCAAGCGTTTCGCATTGACACCCGGCGAGCCGGCCGGCATTGGTCCTGACCTGTGCCTGCTGCTCGCCTCGCACCCCCAGCCACACCCCCTGATTGCCATTACCAGCCGCGACCTGCTCCTAGAGCGGGCCGCGCAGCTGGGTGTGGCCGTCGACCTGCTGTCGGTGGGCCCGGGCCACTGGCCTGATCTGCCGGCGCCGGCCAACAGCCTGTACGTGTGGGACACCCCGCTGGCGGCCAAGGTCGTCGCCGGGCAATTGAACAAGGCCAATGCGGCCTTCGTCCTGGAAACCCTGACGCGGGCCGGTCAAGGCTGCATCGACGGGGATTTCGCCGGAATGATCACCGCACCGGTACATAAGGGCGTGATCAACGAATCGGGCATCGCCTTTTCCGGCCATACCGAATTCCTCGCCGAGCTGACCCACACCGCGCAAGTGGTGATGATGCTGGCAACGGGTGACCTGCGGGTGGCGCTGGTAACCACCCACCTGCCCCTGCGCGAGATTGCCGACGCCATTACCCCCGAGCGCCTGGAGCGTGTCACACGCATCCTGCACGCCGACCTGCAACAGAAATTCGGCATCGCCCAACCACGCATCCTGGTCTGCGGGCTCAACCCCCACGCCGGTGAAGGTGGCCACCTGGGCCATGAAGAAATCGACATCATCGAACCCACCCTGGAGCGTCTGCGCCTTGAAGGCATGGACCTGCGCGGCCCATTGCCCGCCGACACTCTGTTTACCCCCAAATATCTGGAGCACTGCGACGCAGTGCTGGCGATGTACCATGACCAGGGACTGCCCGTGCTGAAGTACAAAGGCTTCGGCGCCGCCGTCAACGTGACACTGGGCCTGCCGATCATCCGTACGTCCGTCGACCATGGCACCGCCCTGGACCTCGCGGGCAGCGGCAAGATCGATACCGGCAGCCTGCACGTGGCCCTGGAAACCGCCTATCAGATGGCCGAGACCCGTTTATGACTGAGCATTACCAACACCGGGCGCGCAAGCGCTTCGGGCAAAACTTCCTGCACGACGCTGGCGTGATCGATCGCATCCTGCGCTCCATCCATGCCAAGCCAGAAGACCGCCTGCTGGAAATCGGCCCGGGCCAGGGCGCCCTGACCCAAGGCCTGCTGAACAGCGGCGGCCAGTTGGACGTGGTTGAGTTGGACAAGGACCTGATCCCGATCCTCAACCAGCAGTTCGCCGGCATGCCCAACTTCAATCTGCACCAGGGCGATGCGCTGAAGTTCGACTTCACCAGCCTCAACGCGGCGCCCAACAGCCTGCGTGTGGTCGGCAACCTGCCCTACAACATCTCCACCCCGCTGATTTTTCACCTGCTGAACAACGCCGGCATCATCCGCGACATGCACTTCATGCTGCAAAAGGAAGTGGTTGAGCGTTTGGCCGCGGGCCCTGGCGGCGGTGACTGGGGTCGCCTGTCGATCATGGTTCAGTACCATTGCCGGGTTGAGCACCTGTTTAACGTTGGCCCTGGCGCGTTCAACCCGCCGCCGAAGGTCGACTCGGCCATCGTGCGCCTGGTGCCTCACGCGGTGTTGCCGCACCCGGCCAAAGATCACAAGTTGCTGGAGCGCGTGGTACGCGAAGCGTTCAATCAACGCCGCAAGACCCTGCGCAATACCCTCAAGGCCTTGCTCAGCAACGCTGAAATCGAAGCCGCCGGTGTCGACGGCAGCCTGCGCCCCGAGCAACTGGACCTGGCCGCCTTCGTGCGCCTGGCGGATCAGCTCGCCATTCAGCCAGCGCCAGCGGCCGAATAAAGCGGAGTCGGGCACAGCCAGACAGCATGTCTGGCCTAGTGCCCACCACTTGGCCTAGACTGACCGGCATCCGCTGTTCCCCCGCTTTTGCTTTTAAGGCCTCTTGCATGTCCGATCCTCGTTATCAGATCGACGTCAGCGTCGTCACCCGCTTTCTGGCGGAACAATCGCAACCCGAGCAGAACCGTTTTGCGTTCGCCTACACCATTACCGTGCAAAACAACGGTGAACTGCCGGCCAAGCTGCTGTCGCGGCACTGGGTCATCACCGACGGTGACGGCCAGGTAGAAGAAGTACGCGGCGCCGGCGTGGTCGGCCAACAGCCGCTGATCGCCCCCGGCAAGAGCCACACCTACAGCAGTGGCACCGTCATGACCTCCCGCGTCGGCAATATGCAAGGCAGCTACCAGATGCTCGCCGACGACGGCAAACACTTCGACGCCATCATCGCCCCGTTCCGCCTCGCGGTGCCCGGAGCCCTGCACTGATGACGACGTATGCCGTCGGCGACCTGCAAGGCTGCCTGGAACCGCTCAAGTGCCTGCTCGACCGCGCGGCCTTCGACCCGGCCAAGGATCGCCTGTGGCTGGTGGGCGACCTGGTCAACCGTGGCCCGCAATCCCTGGAGACCCTGCGCTTCCTTTATGGCATGCGCGACTCCCTGGTGTGCGTGCTGGGCAATCATGACCTGCACCTGCTGGCGGCCGGCAATAACATCGAGCGCCTGAAAAAGGGCGATACCCTGCGGGAAATCCTCGAGGCCCCGGACCGCGCCGAGCTGCTGGACTGGCTACGCCGGCAAAAAATCATGCATTACGACGAGAGCCGCGACATCGCATTGGTGCATGCCGGGATTCCACCCCAGTGGACGCTGAAGAAAGCCCTCAAGTGTGCAGGCGAAGTCGAAGCCGCCCTGGCCGACGACAACCTGTACACGGCTTATCTGGATGGCATGTACGGCAACGACCCCGTGAAGTGGGACAACGAACTCACCGGCGTCGCTCGCCTGCGGGTGATCACCAACTACTTCACCCGCATGCGTTTCTGCACCGCCGAAGGCAAGCTGGACCTCAAGAGCAAGGAAGGCGCCGACACCGCCCTGCCCGGCTACAAACCCTGGTTCGCCCACAAGGAGCGCAAGACCCGTGACACGAAGATCATCTTCGGCCATTGGGCAGCCCTGGAAGGCAAATGTGATGAACCGGGTGTGTTCGCCCTCGACACCGGCTGCGTGTGGGGCGGTGCCATGACCCTGATGAACATCGACACCGGCGAGCGCTCGAGCTGCCAATGTGAAGCACCCATTCCCGAACAACTGCAGGCCACGGCAAAGCGCTGAGCCGCGCTTTCATACAGGCCTCAAGGAGCCCGCCATGACTGAATTCAAACGTATCCCACCCGAACAAGCGCAGGCCCTGCGTGAGCAAGGCGCGGTGGTGGTCGACATCCGTGACCAGCCGACCTACATCGCCGGCCACATCAGTGGCGCCCAACATCTGGACAACCACAACATTGCCGACTTCATCCGTGCCGCCGACCTCGATGCACCGGTGATCGTGGCGTGCTACCACGGCAACTCCAGCCAAAGCGCGGCCGCCTATCTGGTCAGCCAGGGCTTCTCCGACGTCTATAGCCTGGACGGTGGCTTTGAGCTGTGGCGTACGACCTATCCTGCAGAAATTGCCGCAGGCGACGCGCAATAATTTTTTTCAAACCCCTCTATCCCGCGTGATGCTTGGCCTCGCGCCGTTTCTGACGAACGGCGCGGCCAAACTAATTTCGTATCGCGCCTTGACCTCCCCGATTCCGAACTATCCTTAAGCGCAGGCCATCCGAATCAGGGGAGAGCCGGTACACCGGCGTGCGGGTCATCGGTAGCGTTTCAGGGTGTTCTGGGGGGAAAACGGCCGTTGGTGTCCACCAATGACTGCCAGCATCGACTGATTGATCCGGCGTCGGCTCCACGTATCGAGCGAGGTGACGACGTCATGAGTATTTTTAGCCACTTCCAACAACGCTTCGAGTCCACCCGCCAGGAAGAGCTCTCGCTTCAGGAGTATCTCGAACTGTGCAAAAAGGACCGCAGCGCCTACGCGTCTGCCGCTGAACGCCTGCTACTGGCGATCGGCGAGCCGGAACTAGTAGACACCGCAGCCAATTCGCGCCTGTCGCGAATTTTCTCGAACAAGGTGATCCGCCGCTACCCGGCCTTTGAAGACTTCCACGGCATGGAAGAATGCATTGACCAGATCGTCTCGTATTTCCGCCATGCCGCCCAAGGCCTGGAAGAGAAGAAACAGATCCTCTACCTGCTGGGTCCCGTCGGTGGCGGCAAGTCGTCCCTGGCCGAGAAGCTCAAACAGCTGATCGAGAAGGTGCCGTTCTACGCCATCAAGGGCTCACCGGTGTTCGAGTCGCCCCTGGGGCTGTTCAACGCCACGGAAGATGGCGCGATCCTCGAAGAAGACTTCGGCATTCCGCGACGCTACCTCAACACCATCATGTCGCCCTGGGCGACCAAGCGCCTGGCCGAGTTTGGCGGCGACATCAGCCAGTTCCGGGTGGTGAAGCTCTACCCGTCGATCCTCAACCAGATCGCCGTGGCCAAGACCGAACCGGGTGACGAGAACAACCAGGACATCTCGGCGCTGGTGGGTAAGGTCGATATCCGCAAACTGGAAGAATTCCCGCAGAACGACGCCGACGCCTACAGCTACTCGGGCGCACTGTGCCGGGCCAACCAGGGCCTGATGGAGTTCGTGGAGATGTTCAAGGCACCGATCAAGGTGCTGCACCCACTGCTCACCGCCACCCAGGAAGGCAACTACAACAGCACCGAGGGCCTGGGGGCGATTCCGTTTACCGGGATCCTGCTGGCCCACTCCAACGAATCGGAATGGCACACCTTCCGCAATAACAAGAACAACGAAGCCTTCATCGACCGGATCTACATCGTCAAGGTGCCGTACTGCCTGCGGGTCAGCGATGAAATCAAGATTTACGACAAGCTGCTGTTCAACAGCTCCCTGGCCAAGGCCCATTGCGCGCCCGACACCCTGAAGATGCTGGCCCAGTTCACCGTGCTGTCGCGCCTCAAGGAGCCGGAAAACTCCAACATCTACTCGAAGATGCGGGTATACGACGGCGAAAACCTCAAGGACACCGATCCGAAGGCCAAGTCGATCCAGGAATACCGCGACACCGCGGGCGTGGATGAGGGCATGAACGGCCTGTCGACACGCTTTGCATTCAAGATCCTGTCCAAGGTCTTCAACT
The DNA here is from genome assembly GCF_013386825.1 of Pseudomonas sp. IPO3778. Classification (GTDB taxonomy): domain Bacteria; phylum Pseudomonadota; class Gammaproteobacteria; order Pseudomonadales; family Pseudomonadaceae; genus Aquipseudomonas. Next base: position 74,101 of record NZ_JACARC010000032.1, on the reverse strand, counting down.
TCGACCCGCACGAAATCGCTGCCAACCCGGTACACCTGCTCTACGTGCTGGAACAGCAGATCGAACAGGAACAGTTCCAGGCCGAAACCCGCGAGCGCTACCTGCGCTTCCTCAAGGAATACCTGGCACCGCGCTACATCGAGTTCATCGGCAAGGAAATCCAGACCGCGTACCTGGAGTCCTACAGCGAATACGGCCAGAACATCTTCGACCGCTATGTGCTGTACGCGGACTTCTGGATCCAGGACCAGGAATACCGCGACCCGGAAACCGGCGAAATCCTCAACCGCGTGGCCCTCAACGAGGAACTGGAAAAGATCGAAAAACCCGCCGGCATCAGCAATCCGAAGGATTTCCGCAACGAAATCGTCAACTTCGTGCTGCGCGCCCGGGCCAACAACAACGGCAAGAACCCTACCTGGCTCAGCTACGAGAAGCTGCGGGTGGTCATCGAGAAGAAAATGTTCTCCAACACCGAGGATCTGCTACCGGTCATCAGCTTCAACGCCAAGGCCAGCAAGGAGGATCAGCAAAAACACAACGACTTCGTCACTCGAATGGTCGAGCGCGGCTACACCGACAAACAGGTACGTCTGCTCTCCGAGTGGTACCTGCGGGTCCGGAAATCACAGTAAGGCAGCGACAAGCGTGAAGTGCCAGGCTCCCGGTGCGCCGGTCAGCCTGGCAATCGACCGCTTGTCTTTAAGCTTCCAGCTTGCCGCTTGAAGCTTGTAACTTGAAGCTGCCCGGAGGGCTCCCACATGAGCTATGTGATCGACCGACGTCTCAATGGCAAGAACAAGAGCACGGTAAACCGCCAGCGTTTCCTGCGGCGTTACCGTGACCACATCAAAAAGGCCGTCGAAGAGGCCGTCAGCCGCCGCTCCATCACTGACATGGAGCATGGCGAACAGATCAGCATTCCCGGGCGTGACATCGATGAGCCGGTGCTGCACCACGGCCGGGGCGGCAAACAGACGGTCGTGCATCCCGGCAACAAGGAATTCACCAGCGGCGAACATATCCAGCGCCCCCAAGGCGGTGCCGGCGGCAAAGGCCCGGGCAAGGCCGGCAACTCCGGCGAAGGCATGGATGAATTCGTGTTCCAGATCACCCAGGAAGAGTTCCTGGAGTTCATGTTTGAAGACCTGGAACTGCCCAATCTGGTCAAACGCAACCTGACCGGCACCGACACCTTCAAAACCGTACGCGCCGGCATCAGCAACGAAGGCAATCCGTCACGGATCAACATCATCCGCACCCTGCGCTCGGCCCATGCGCGACGTATTGCGTTGTCTGGGAGCAGCCGGGCAAAACTGCGGGACGCCAAGGCTGAGTTGGAACGCCTGAAACGCGAAGAGCCGGACAACTTCGGCGATATCCAGGAAATCGAGGCCGAAATTGCCAAACTCAGCGCGCGAATTCACCGCGTACCGTTTCTTGACACTTTTGACCTGAAGTACAACCTGCTGGTCAAGCAACCCAACCCCAGCTCCAAGGCGGTGATGTTCTGCCTGATGGACGTGTCCGGCTCCATGACCCAGGCGACCAAGGACATCGCCAAGCGCTTCTTCATCCTGCTGTACCTGTTCCTCAAGCGTAACTACGACAAGATCGATGTGGTGTTCATCCGCCATCACACCAGCGCCCGGGAAGTCGATGAGGAGGAGTTCTTCTACTCGCGGGAAACCGGCGGCACCATCGTTTCCAGCGCCTTGAAGCTGATGCAGGAAATCATGGCCGAACGCTATCCGGCCAATGAATGGAACATCTACGCCGCCCAGGCCTCCGACGGCGACAACTGGAACGACGACTCGCCGATCTGCCGCGACATCCTGATCAACCAGATCATGCCGTTCGTGCAGTACTACACCTACGTCGAAATCACCCCGCGCGAACATCAGGCGTTGTGGTTCGAATACGAGCGCATCAGCGAAGCCTTCGCTGACACCTTCGCCCAGCAACAATTGGTCTCGGCCGGCGATATCTATCCGGTCTTCCGTGAACTCTTCCAGCGCAGGTTAGTGACATGACCGCCAAAGAGCATAAGCGCCAACCCATATCCACGGGGTCCGAATGGACCTTCGAACTGATCCAGGCCTATGACCGGGAAATCAGCCGCATCGCGGCGGGTTATGCCCTGGACACCTACCCCAACCAGATCGAAGTGATCACCGCCGAACAGATGATGGACGCCTATGCGTCCGTGGGCATGCCCTTGGGCTATCACCACTGGTCCTACGGCAAACACTTCCTCAGCACTGAAAAGTCCTACACCCGCGGCCAGATGGGCCTGGCCTACGAAATCGTGATCAACTCCGACCCGTGCATTGCCTACCTGATGGAAGAAAACACCATCTGTATGCAGGCGTTGGTGGTGGCCCATGCGTGCTATGGGCATAACAGCTTTTTCAAGGGTAACTACCTGTTCCGCACCTGGACCGATGCCAGCTCGATCATCGATTACCTGGTGTTCGCCAAGCAGTACATCATGCAGTGCGAGGAGCGCCACGGCATCGACGCAGTGGAGGACTTGCTGGACTCCTGCCATGCGTTGATGAACTACGGTGTCGACCGCTACAAACGCCCTTATCCGATTTCTGCCGAAGAAGAACGCCTGCGCCAGAAGGACCGTGAAGAGCATCTGCAAAAGCAGATCAACGATTTGTGGCGCACCATTCCCAAACGCGCCGGCAAGAACAGCGACAAGGACAATGCGCGCTTCCCCGCCGAACCTCAGGAAAACATCCTGTACTTCCTCGAAAAACACGCACCGTTGCTGGAACCCTGGCAGCGGGAAATCGTGCGAATCGTGCGCAAGATCGCCCAGTACTTCTACCCGCAACGCCAGACCCAGGTGATGAACGAGGGCTGGGCCACGTTCTGGCATTACACCCTGATGAACGACCTGTACGACGAAGGCCTGGTGACCGACGGCTTCATGATGGAGTTCCTGACGTCCCACACCAGCGTGGTGTTCCAGCCGGGATTCGACAGCCCCTACTACAGCGGTATCAACCCGTATGCCCTGGGTTTTGCCATGTACCGGGATATCCGACGCATGTGCGAACACCCCACCGAAGAAGACCGCCGCTGGTTCCCGGACATTGCCGGGAGCGATTGGCTGTCGACCATCAAGTTCGCCATGAGCAGCTTCAAGGATGAGAGTTTCATCCTGCAGTACCTGTCACCCCAGGTGATTCGTGACCTCAAGCTGTTCAGCATCATGGATGACGACCTCAAGGACGACCTGCTGGTACCGGCGATCCATGACGAGCCGGGCTATCGCACCATCCGCGAAACCCTGGCGGCGCAGTACAACCTGGGCAACCGCGAACCCAACGTGCAGATCTACAGCATCGACGTACGCGGCGATCGCTCGCTGACCCTGCGCCACCAGCAGCACGACCGCAAACCGCTGGGCGAGTCCACTGAGGAGGTCCTCAAGCACCTGCACCGGCTGTGGGGGTTCGATATCCACTTGGAGACGCTGCAAGGCGATCAAGTGATGAAAACCCACCATGTTCCGCCCCGCAACGAACACAGCGATAACGATTACGGTCGCCTGGACCTGGCCGTCGTGCATCTGTGAAACGGCAAAGCCTCCACTGGCGGGCCACAGGCGTTATCCTGTGCCGCTAATGGAGGCTTTTTCATGCAAATCTACAAAGTCGGCGGTGCGGTACGTGATCGCCTGCTGGGCATCCCCGTTACCGATGTCGACCGTGTCGTAGTCGGCGCTACCACTGAAGAAATGCTCGCCTTGGGCTACAAGCCCGTGGGCGCTGACTTCCCCGTATTCCTAGACCCGAAAAACGGCGATGAGTACGCCCTCGCCCGTACGGAGCGCAAGAGCGGCCGGGGTTATGGCGGGTTTCTGTTTCACGCCAGCCCCGAAGTCACCCTGGAAGAAGACCTGATCCGCCGCGACCTGACCATCAACGCCATGGCCGAGGATGACGACGGTAACCTCACCGATCCGTATCACGGCCAGGAAGATCTGAAAGCACGCATTCTCCGCCACGTTTCTCCCGCATTTGCCGAAGATCCGCTCCGGGTCCTGCGCGTTGCACGCTTTGCTGCGCGTTACGCCAGCCTCGGCTTTGCCGTTGCGCCAGAAACTCTGGAGCTGATGCGCGAACTCAGCGACTCTGGCGAACTGGAAGCCCTCACGCCCGAGCGCAGCTGGAAGGAGATTTCCCGCGCACTGATGGAAAATCAGCCGCAGGTGTTTATCCAGGTACTGCGCGACTGCGGCGCCCTGAAAACCTTGATGCCGGAAATCGACGCGCTGTTTGGCGTGCCGCAACCCGAAGCCCATCACCCCGAGATTGATACCGGCGTGCATACGCTGAGCGTGCTGGAACAGACCGCCCTCCATGCCCAACCGCTGACCGTGCGCTGGGCCTGCCTGCTGCACGACCTGGGCAAGGGCCTTACACCTGTGGATAAGTTGCCGCAGCACATAGCCCATGAGCAGCGCGGCCTGAAGCTGATCAAGGCCGTCAACGAGCGTTTCAAGGTGCCAAGGGATTGCCAGGAACTGGCGCTGCTGGTGGGCGAATATCACACCCATGGCCATCGCGCGCTGGAGCTGAGGCCCTCGAGGTTGCTGGAGCTGCTGCAAAGCTTTGACGTTTACCGTCGCCCACAGCGTTTTGAAGAGTTTGTGGTGGCGTGCGAAATGGACGCCCGCGGCCGCAAGGGCCTTGAGCAGCGAACTTATCCACAGGCAGATTATTTACGCGGCGCAGCACTGGCGGCCAGAGGTGTGGCCGTCGCGCCGCTATTGGAACAAGGCTTCAAAGGCCCCGAGCTGGGTGACGCGCTCAAACGCGAACGGCTCAAGGCGTTGAAAGCCTACAAGAGCGCATCTGGCGTTAACGACTGATCACGCCACACGAATGCGACCGGCGCCAATACCTGATCGATCTGTGCATCCTGCCAGAGCGCGGCAAATGACTTGCCCGCTTCAGGATGCACGCGCTCCGGCGCCATCAACGACAGCGGCCACAGCACAAACGCGTTCTTCAGGATTTCGGCCCGGGGCAGGATCAGGCCGTCGAAGTTACCCACCAATTCGCCATACAGCAGCACGTCGATGTCCAGCGGCAAGCCCTTGCGATCCGGGGCGTAACGGCCATTGTCGGCCTCGATGAACTTCAGTCGGCGGTCCAGCTCCATCAACGGCAAGTCGGTATAAGCCGACACCACCAGATTGAAGAAGGGTCCGCTCTTGATGCCCACCGGCTGGCTTTCGAACACCGGCGAGCAGCGCACATCCGTCAGGAAACCCGCCAGCGCATCGAGGCCTGCACACAGATGGGCCTGGCGCTCGATATTGCTGCCAAGGCCAAGGTAAACCTGAGTTAGCGACATCCGCGCTCGATCTCCACGCCCACACCCTTGGCAGCCGGAACGGCGCCAGGCTTGGTCAGTTTGAGGTGCAGCCAGGGGATCTGGAATTCGCTCATCAACACTTCGGCCAGGCGCTCGGCGAAGGTTTCCACCAGTTGAAACTGCGCCTGCTCGGCGAAGGCCTGGATACGTGCGGACACACTGGCGTAATCCAGCGCCAGGGTCAGGTCGTCGCCGGCAGCGGCCGGGCGGTTATCCCAGGCGAAGCTCAGGTCCAGACGCAGGCATTGCCGGATACCGCGCTCCCAGTCGTAGGCCCCGATTACGGTGTCGACTTCCAGGCCTTCGATAAACACTCTGTCCAAGCACTCTTCTCCGCTGCACGACAAGGGCGCAATGCCCCGTTAGAATCAGGGCGTCCTCGCCCGGAATAGTTAGCATGTTTTGGTTACTGGCGACTCTCGCCTACCTGCTCGGCTCGCTGTCCTTTGCCATTTTGCTCAGCCGCCTGACGGGAAATCCCGACCCGCGAATGAGTGGGTCAGGCAATGCCGGCGCCACCAATATGTTGCGCCTGGCCGGCAAGAAACTCGCCGTATTGACGCTGTTCGGCGACGTCTGCAAGGGCCTGTTGCCGGTGCTGATCGCCGACCTGGCCGGGCTTTCGCTGCAACAGCAAGCCTGGATTGGCGTCTGCGCCGTACTCGGCCACCTGTTCCCGCTGTACTTCCGCTTTCGCGGCGGCAAAGGCGTTGCGACGGCCGCCGGCATGCTGCTGGGGATCTACCCACCGGCGGCGCTGCTGGCCATCCTGGCCTGGCTGCTGACGTTCTACCTCACCCGTACCAGCTCGCTGGCCGCACTGATCGCCACGCCCCTGACCCTGCCATTGCTGGCCTGGCAGGAGCCGGCGGCGCTGGTGCCGATGAGCGTGCTGACGCTGCTGATCGTCTGGCGCCACCGGGGCAATTTACGCGACCTGTTTGCCGGGCGCGAACGGCATTTTTAAATACGTCCGATGAGCCCGTCTCACGTTCGCCGGTTACAGCGGCGGCAACTGTTCCATCGGCCAGCGCGCCTGCACACTGATCGCCAGGCTCTCATGCTGCCCTGCCTGCAAACGCTGGCAGCCGGCATAGGCGATCATCGCGCCGTTATCGGTGCAGAATTCCGGACGGGCATAAAACACCTCGCCCTTCATGTCGCCGAGCATCTTCTCCAGGGAGCTGCGCAACGCCTTGTTGGCGCTGACGCCGCCGGCGATCACCAGGCGCTTCATACCCGCCTGCTTCAAGGCCCGCTTGCACTTGATGGTCAAAGTCTCCACCACGGCCTGCTGGAACGCCAGCGAGATGTCGCAACGGGCTTGCTCACTGTCGTCTCCGGCGCTGACGCTCTGCTGCCAGGTATTCAGCGCAGAGGTTTTCAGGCCACTGAAGCTGAACATCAGGCCAGGGCGATCGCACATCGGACGCGGAAAGGTGTAGCGCCCCGCCACGCCCTTTTCCGCCAGCCGCGCGATTTCCGGACCGCCAGGATAATTGAGGCCCATCATCTTCGCAGTCTTGTCGAACGCTTCACCGGCCGCGTCGTCCAGGCTTTCACCCAGGAGTGTGTATTCGCCGATTCCGTCCACCTGAACCAGCTGCGTATGGCCCCCTGAAACCAACAAAGCGACGAACGGGAACTGCGGTGGGTTTTCTTCCAGCATCGGTGCCAGTAAATGGCCTTCCATGTGGTGCACACCGAGGGCCGGAATGCCCCAGGCAAATGCCAGCGCCTGGGCGCAGGACGCCCCAACCAGCAGGGCCCCGACCAATCCGGGGCCTGCGGTGTAGGCAATGGCATCGATCTCGGTCGGCACGCAGCCGGCCTCGTCCAACACCTGGCGAATCAACGGCAGCATGCGCTTCACATGGTCACGGCTGGCCAGCTCCGGCACCACGCCGCCATAGGCGCGATGCAGGTCGATCTGACTGAACAGTGCGTCGGCCAAAAGCCCGCGTTCACTGTCGTAAAGTGCGACACCGGTTTCGTCGCACGAGGTTTCTAATCCCAGAACTAGCATGGGTTTGCGCCTTGCAGAGGCTGAATTCGAAGGCGCGCATAATAGTCGTCGCTCCCCCTCCCGACTAGCGGTTTTCGATCAGAGGCTTTGCATTCCGGGCAATGAGGGGTTAACATCCGCAACCCTTAAAAACCGACGACCTCAGCCGCGAATTTTTTGCGACGAGAACGTTGATTCCCGGTAATGAAAGAAGGTAGCTCTGGATGCCAGCCGTCAAAGTAAAAGAGAACGAACCCTTCGACGTAGCTCTGCGTCGTTTCAAGCGCTCCTGCGAAAAAGCCGGTGTTCTGGCTGAAGTTCGTAGCCGCGAATTTTATGAGAAGCCAACTTCTGAGCGTAAGCGTAAAGCAGCAGCCGCTGTTAAGCGTCACGCCAAGAAAGTTCAGCGCGAGCAGCGCCGCGCCGTTCGTCTGTACTAATACACAGACGTTCGTAGCAAGCTTCTGCCAAGCCCGGCCCTCAGCCGGGCTGTTGGCATTTGCGGATATCGCTTGATGCTTCACCGTTGACGCCGCACACGCGACTGAAACGAACTGCTTCACACGTCAGGACTGGCTCTTTTGCCAGCGGTGCACGTCTCTTCTGACGAGCCTAACAAGGCTACTGACGAGCACACTTATTTTTTAACAGGCGATCAACAGGTCGGCTGCGCCCAACGATGAGCTTCCGAGGCCCCCACATGGCCAAGACCGGACTCCCGGGCAACATTTCTACGCCGGGCACTGATCGGAACTAACGTCAGTGAATGTTCGGCAGATACACTTCCTGACAGACCAAGCAGACGACAGTTGATCGAGCCGCACGATACGCGCGCCTTGAGCACTTTGCGGGCCCTCTTTTACACGCAGTGATGACGAGAACGCCATGGCCGGGCTAATTCCCCAGAGCTTTATTGACGACCTTCTGAACCGCACCGACATCGTCGATGTTGTCAGCTCGCGCCTGCAAATGAAAAAGGCCGGCAAGAACTACACTGCCTGCTGCCCGTTCCACAAAGAAAAGACGCCGTCGTTCAGCGTCAGCCCCGACAAGCAGTTCTACTACTGCTTCGGCTGCGGCGCCGGCGGCAACGCCCTCGGCTTCATCATGGACCACGACAACCTGGACTTCCCCCAGGCCGTCGAGGAACTGGCGAAAGCCGCCGGCATGGAAATCCCCCGCGAAGAAAGTGGCCGCCCGCACAAACCGCGACAACCCACCGACTCGCCGCTGTACCCGCTGCTCACCGCCGCCGCCGACTTTTACCGCCAGGCGCTGAAAAGCCACCCGCAGCGCAAAGCCGCCGTCGATTACCTGAAGGGCCGCGGCCTGACCGGTGAAATCGCCCGCGACTTCGGCCTCGGCTTCGCCCCTCCCGGCTGGGACAACCTGTACAAGCACCTGAGCAGCGACACCCTGCAGCAAAAAGCCATGATCGACGCCGGCCTGTTGGTGGAAAACGCCGAGACCGGCAAGCGTTATGACCGTTTCCGCGACCGGGTGATGTTCCCGATCCGTGACAGTCGCGGCCGTATCATCGCGTTCGGCGGCCGGGTGCTGGGGGACGACAAGCCCAAATACCTGAACTCACCGGAAACCCCGGTGTTTCACAAAGGCCAGGAACTCTACGGCCTGTTTGAAGCGCGCAAGAACAACCGCAATCTCGATGAAATCATCGTGGTTGAAGGCTATATGGACGTGATTGCCCTGGCCCAGCAAGGTTTGCGCAATGCCGTGGCCACCCTTGGCACCGCGACCAGCGAAGAGCACTTGAAGCGCCTGTTTCGCGTGGTGCCCAACGTATTGTTCTGCTTCGACGGCGACCAGGCCGGCCGCAATGCGGCATGGCGCGCCCTTGAGTCGACACTGTCGAGCCTGCAGGACGGGCGGCGCGCGCGCTTCCTGTTCCTGCCCGAAGGCGAAGACCCGGACACCCTGGTCCGCTCCGAAGGCACCGACGCGTTCCGCGCGCGCATCAACCAACATGCACAACCGCTGGCCGATTACTTTTTCCAGCAACTGACTGAAGAGTCCGACCCGCGCTCCCTCGAAGGCAAGGCCCACATGGTCACCCTCGCGGCACCGTTGATCGACAAGGTTCCAGGCGCCAACCTGCGGACCCTGATGCGTCAGCGCCTGTTGGAAATTACCGGATTGAGTGGCGAGGCCATCAGCCAGCTGGCGCGCAGCGCGCCGCAAGAGGCGCCGCCGGCCTACGACCCGGGCATGGATTACGACGCCATGCCGGACTATTCCGACTTCCACCAACCGCAGGAGGCCTACACGCCCCAGCAAGAGTGGACACCGAAGAAACCCGGCGCCGGCGGCAAGAAATGGGACAAGAAACCCTGGGATAAAAACGGCAAACGTGGCGGTGACCGTGACGAACCGCGCGGCCCACGCGTCCCAGCAGCAGTAGAGCCGCCCACCATGGCAGCCCTGCGTACGCTTTTGCACCACCCGCAACTGGCACAAAAAGTCGAAGACGCGGGGCACTTTGCGGCCGAAGACCACACCAATACGCAACTGTTGGTGGCGCTGCTCGAAGCCGTACAGAAGAATCCTAAGCTAAACTCATTCCAGCTGATTGCACGCTGGCACGGCACCGAACAGGGCCGCTTGCTGAAGGCATTGGCAGAAAAGGAATGGCTGATTGATGGCGACAACCTTGAACAACAGTTTTTCGACACCATTACTAGCCTGGTAGCTCGTCAACGCGAGCGAAACCTGGAACAACTTCTTCGAAAAGCGCGTCAGAGTGAATTGACCGCCGAAGAGAAAAATCAACTGCGCGACCTTTTAAGTCGCAATGTTTCCGCATCAAACCCGACCTCAGCTGGCGTGTGAGGTCATAGCTCGGGTATAATCCTCGGCTTGTTTTTTGCCCGCCAAGACCTTCAGTGGATAGGGTGTTATGTCCGGAAAAGCGCAACAGCAGTCTCGTATCAAAGAGTTGATCACCCTTGGTCGTGAGCAGAAGTATCTGACTTACGCAGAGGTCAACGACCACCTGCCTGAGGATATTTCAGATCCAGAGCAGGTGGAAGACATCATCCGCATGATTAATGACATGGGGATCCCCGTACACGAGAGTGCTCCGGATGCGGACGCCCTTATGTTGGCCGACGCCGATACCGACGAGGCAGCCGCTGAAGAAGCAGCCGCCGCGTTGGCAGCGGTCGAGACCGACATCGGTCGCACGACTGACCCTGTGCGCATGTATATGCGCGAAATGGGTACGGTAGAGCTGCTGACACGTGAAGGCGAAATCGAAATCGCCAAGCGTATCGAAGAGGGCATCCGTGAAGTGATGGGCGCAATCGCGCACTTCCCAGGCACGGTTGACCACATTCTCTCCGAGTACACTCGCGTCACCACCGAAGGTGGTCGCCTGTCCGACGTCCTGAGCGGTTATATCGACCCGGACGACGGCATTGCGCCACCGGCGGCTGAAGTTCCTCCACCGATCGACGCCAAGGCTGCGAAAGCAGACGACGACACCGACGATGAAGAAGCTGAAGCCAGCACCGATGACGAAGAAGAAGTCGAAAGCGGCCCGGATCCGATCATCGCAGCCCAGCGTTTTGGCGCGGTCTCCGATCAGATGGAACTGGCTCGCAAGGCCCTGAAGAAGCACGGTCGCGGCAGCAAGCAGGCAACTGCTGAGTTGCTGGCACTGGCTGAACTCTTCATGCCGATCAAACTGGTACCGAAGCAATTCGAAGGCCTGGTTGAGCGGGTTCGTAGCGCCCTTGAGCGTCTGCGTGCACAAGAGCGCGCGATCATGCAGCTCTGTGTCCGTGATGCGCGCATGCCGCGTGCCGACTTCCTGCGCCAGTTCCCGGGCAACGAAGTCGACGAAAGCTGGACCGACGCACTGGCCAAAGGCAAAAGCAAATACGCTGAAGCCATTGGTCGCTTCCAGGCCGACATCGTTCGCTGCCAGCAGAAGCTGACCGCATTGCAGACCGAAACCGGTCTGACGATTGCCGAGATCAAGGACATCAACCGTCGCATGTCGATCGGTGAGGCCAAGGCCCGCCGCGCGAAGAAAGAGATGGTTGAAGCGAACTTGCGTCTGGTGATCTCCATCGCCAAGAAGTACACCAACCGTGGCCTGCAATTCCTCGATCTGATCCAGGAAGGCAACATCGGCTTGATGAAAGCGGTGGACAAGTTCGAATACCGTCGCGGCTACAAATTCTCGACTTATGCCACCTGGTGGATCCGTCAGGCGATCACTCGCTCGATCGCCGACCAGGCCCGCACCATCCGTATTCCGGTGCACATGATCGAGACGATCAACAAGCTCAACCGTATTTCCCGGCAGATGTTGCAGGAAATGGGTCGCGAACCGACCCCGGAAGAGCTGGGCGAACGCATGGAAATGCCTGAGGATAAAATCCGCAAGGTATTGAAGATCGCTAAAGAGCCGATCTCCATGGAAACCCCGATCGGTGATGACGAAGACTCCCACCTGGGTGACTTCATCGAAGACTCGACCATGCAGTCGCCAATCGATGTAGCGACCGTTGAGAGCCTTAAAGAAGCGACTCGCGACGTACTGTCCGGCCTCACTGCCCGTGAAGCCAAGGTACTGCGCATGCGCTTCGGTATCGACATGAATACCGACCACACCCTTGAGGAAGTCGGTAAGCAGTTCGACGTTACCCGTGAGCGGATTCGTCAGATCGAAGCCAAGGCGCTGCGCAAGCTGCGCCACCCGACGAGAAGCGAGCATTTGCGCTCCTTCCTCGACGAGTGATCACAGAAACCCCGGCCCAGGCCGGGGTTTTTGCTTTCTGCAGATTGCTTTCTACCGATTAACTGCCCCGCTGCATCCCCTGCCCTGAAATGCCCGTCTACACTCGAAACATTCCCCGTGCCATAACGAGACCGTTATGCCCAGATTGCCGACTGTGTTACTGCTGTCGCTGCTGACCTGGACCGCAACGGCTGGCGCGTTGACTCTCACCGATGAAGAGCGTGGCTGGCTGGCGGACCATCAAGAGCTGCGCCTGGGCGTCGATGCCTCTTGGCCACCCTTTGAATACCGTGATGAAAATGGCCGCTACCAAGGCCTGGCCGCTGATTACGTGCGGCTGATGCAGGACCGCCTCGGCGTCCGGATCAAGCTGGTCGAGCCGGCGAACTGGAGCGCCGTGCTGGAACAGGCCCGCAGCAATCAGATCGACCTGCTGCCGGGCATCATGTCCACCCCGGAACGCCAGGACTTCCTGTCGTTTACCCGGCCCTATCTCGACTTCCCCATCGTCATCCTCGCCCATGAAGGCGGCCCGCAACCGCGCAGCCTCAAGGACTTGTATGGGCTGAAGGTCGCCGTGGTGGAGAACTACGCCCCTCACGAACTGTTGCGCACTCACCACCCGGACCTCAACCTGGTGGCCATGCCCAATGTCAGCGCCACCCTGCAGGCACTGGCCACCGACAAGGTCGATGCGGTGGTCGGCGACCTGGCATCCAGCGTATGGAGCCTGCGCCAACTCAAGCTGGAAGGCCTGTACATCAGCGGCGAAACACCTTACCGCTATCAATTGGCCATGGGCGTCCCCAAGGACGACAAGATGCTGGTGGGCATCCTCGATAAAGTCCTGGCCGACATCAGCCCGGCAGAGACCGAGGCCATCCAGCAACGCTGGGTCGGCAATGTCGTCGACCATCGCACGCTCTGGACGGATGTGCTGCTCTACGGGCTGCCGGCCGTACTGTTGCTGAGCATCGTGCTGGCCATTGTCATCCGGATCAATCGCCGGCTCAGTTCGGAGATTTCCCGCCGGGTCGCCCTCGAACAGGAACTGCGCAGCAGCGAATACCACTATCGCGGCCTGGTGGAGAGCCTTTCGGCGATTGCCTGGGAGGCCAGCATCAGCGACTTCACCTACAGCTACGTGTCACCCCACGCAGAGGAGCTGTTGGGCTACCCACGCGCCCACTGGCTGATTCCGGGGTTCTGGCGCAACATCATTCACCCGGCCGACCTGACCCGCACAGAAGCCTATTGCTACGCCGAAACCCGCGCCGCCCGCGACCACAGCATCGACTACCGGGTCATTACCGCCGACGGTCGCTGCCTGTGGGTTCGGGACATCGTCAGCCTGATCGAACACGGCCACGAGCCGGTGCTGCGCGGCCTGATGATCGACATCAGCGAAGCCAAGCGTACCGAGGAGGCGTTGCAGCTTTCGGAACAGAAGTTCGCCTCGGTGTTCCAGCAATGCCCCGACATCCTGGTCATCGCCCGGCTGTCCGACGGTTGCTTGATGGAGGTCAATAAGGCATTCGAGGACCAGATCGGCCTGAGCGCCGAAGAAGTTGTGGGAAAAACCGCCACCGAACTGAACATATGGGGCATTCAGGGCGTAGGCCCCGGCCTGCTGCAACGGGTACAGACCACCAGTATCCGCAACCTGGAAATGCCCTTCCTGCGCAGCAACGGCCAAGTCTTCACCGGGCTGATTTCAGCCGAACCGTTTCAACTCGAGACCACGGAAGCACTGGTGGTAGCGGTACGGGACATCTCCGAGCTGAAAGAAACCCAGCAGCGCCTGCAAACCTCCGAAGAGAAATTCGCCAAGGCCTTCCACGCCTCTCCCGATGGGCTGCTGCTGACCCGCCAAAGCGATGGCTTACTGATTGAGGTCAACGAAGGATTCAGCCACATAACCGGCTTCACCAGCGTGATGTCACTGGACCAGTCAACCCTGGACCTCGGAATCTGGGTCGACCTGAACGAACGCAAGGACATGCTGGAGCGGTTGCAGCGGGACGGATTTGTCCGCGACTTTGTCTGCCATATTCGGCGCAACGATGGCCAGATTCGCCTCTGTGAAGTCTCCAGCCGCCCGCTGCCCATCGGCGACGAAGACTGCATGCTGACCATCGCCCGGGACATCACCGAACGCCAACTGATGCAGGAAAAACTGCAACAGGCCGCCACCGTGTTCGAGAGCACCGCCGAAGGCGTACTGATCACCGACATCCGCCAAAACATCAGCGCCGTGAACCGTGCCTTCAGCGAGATCACTGGCTACAGCGAAGCCGAAGCCCTCGGCCACACCCCGCGCCTGCTCGCCTCTGGCCTTCACGACAGCGCCTTCTACGCGGCGATGTGGCACCAACTGACGGCCAACGGCCACTGGCAGGGCGAGATCTCCAACCGGCGCAAGAGCGGCGAGCTGTACCCCAGTTGGCTGACCATCAGCGCGGTGCGTAACCGCGAGCAGTCGATCACCCACTTTGTCGCCGTGTTTGCCGACATTTCCAGCCTCAAGCACGCCCAGGCGCGGCTCGATTACCAGGCCCACCACGACCCGCTGACCGGCCTGCCCAACCGCACTCTGTTTGAAAGCCGCCTGCAGGCCGCACTGATCAACCAGCAGGAAACCGGCAGCCAGGGCGCGGTGCTGTTCCTCGACCTCGACCGCTTCAAACACATCAACGACAGCCTCGGCCACCCGATTGGCGACCTGCTGCTCAAGGACATCGCCGTACGCCTCAAGGACCAACTGCGGGACGTCGACACCGTCGCGCGGCTGGGCGGCGACGAATTCATCATCCTGCTGCCCGGCCTGCAACAAGCCAGCGACGCCGAACACCTGGCCAATAAACTGCTGGCCTGCTTCACCCCGCCGTTCCAGGCGGGCGAGCATGAGTTCTTTATCAGCGCCAGCATCGGCACCAGCCTGTATCCACGGGACGGCGTCGACGTCGCCACCCTGGTGAAAAACGCCGACGCCGCCATGTACCGCTCCAAGGCCAAAGGCCGCAACCGCGTCGAAAGCTACACCCAGGACCTCACCGCCCAGGCCAACGAGCGGGTAGCGCTGGAACACGAACTGCGCCGGGCCATCGAACGCGACGAGTTGTTTCTTTACTACCAGCCGAAGCTGAGCCTCGACACCCAACAACTGATCGGCGCCGAAGCCCTGATTCGCTGGCGGCACCCCACCTTCGGCGAAGTGCCGCCCGAGCACTTCATTGCCCTGGCCGAAGAGAACGGCATGATCCTGCAGATTGGCGACTGGGTACTCGAACAGGCCTGCCGCCAAATGCACGACTGGAGAGAGGCCTTCGAAGACTTTGGTCCACTGTCCGTCAACCTCGCCGGCGCGCAACTGCGCCACCCCAACCTGCTGGCACGCATCGAGCAACTGCTGCGGGACAACCACCTCGAACCCGGCTGCCTGCAACTGGAGATCACCGAAAACTTCATCATGAGCCAGGCCGAAGAAGCGCTGGAGGTGCTGCACCAACTCAAGCGCCTCGGCGTGCAACTGGCCATCGACGACTTCGGCACCGGCTACTCGTCCCTCAGCTACCTGAAACGCCTGCCGCTGGACTTCCTGAAGATCGACCAATCGTTCGTGCGCGGCCTGCCCGATGACCCCCATGATGCGGCGATCGTGCGCGCCATCATCGCCCTGGGCCACAGCATGCAATTCACCATCATTGCCGAAGGGGTGGAAACGCCTGCCCAGCAAGCGTTCCTGGCGGCTGAAGGGTGCGAACAGATGCAAGGCTACATCGTCAGCCTGCCCCTGCCGCCGGAGCAATTCGCGGCTACGTTCCTTCGTATGAGTGTTTCGGACTTTTCGGATGGCACAGTGCAGAAACCATCGCTATAATCCGCGGCCTACTGAGGGCCTATAGCTCAGTTGGTTAGAGCAGGGGACTCATAATCCCTTGGTCGTAGGTTCGAGTCCTACTGGGCCCACCATCTTGAAAGCCGCGCACTGCGCGGCTTTTGTCGTTTTTGGCGCCTGAGTCGTGCAGCAATGAAACATTAGTCAGTTGTCCCGACCTGCTACGGCAAAGACCATGATTCCCAGTCAATGCCAATCCTGCACGACGGAAACTTGTTCCATGCATCCGAAGAAACGTTCGCCGCAAAACGCTATCCTCAGCCTGGGCCTGCGTGCCGCACGCTGGTGTTCGTGACGCGAGGCGGTGAGAAGTTCACGCTGCATCCGGGTGAAGTACTGATTGCCGAAGACAATACCGGCACAGGCCATCGCTGGAATCCGGTGGATGATCAACCGTGGCGACGCGGGTACGTGGTGTTGAAGCCTGGCGCACCGGATTCGTTTATCCCGAACGATCCTGCTGCTGCGAAGGAGTGCAAGGCGTCTTGCTCTCGCCGGGCAAAACGCCTTGAATAGAAGAAAGGCTTACGCTTTGCGGCGTAAGCCTTTTTTGTACTGTGGATTTTTTGCTTTCTCCGCCCGAAATCAAACGGAAAGTTCACGCAACGCGGCCGTCGCGAGAAACCCTGAGCGTGAGGCATAGCGATGGTCCTTCTGTACTCGCTCATCGATGCGATTCAACAGCTGCTCCGGCAAGGAAGCGTTGAACCTAACTGACTTGCCCAGGTAAGGAGTGAGATCAAAATCAATCACCGCCCACACGCCGCCCGCGAAGTCCGGATTCTCCAAGTGAAAGTCGACTTCCCTTGCCTGGGGAAGACGCTCCTCATCAGCAACCAACCCTTCCAAGTGCAGCGCCAACGCTTCACGGACATTATCCAGAGCCTCGGAAAAGGTGGCACCTGCCGAGAAACAGCCCGGAATATCGGGCACTGTCAGACTGCAATCTGACTCAGCGTCTTTATGCATCACCACGGGGAACTTCATTTTCCATCCTCTGAATGAGCCACCTGGGCTCACTCAACAGATTAGCGACGTGTTCCCCCATAGTGCCTTTCAGCCCACCAGCGCATCAACAATGACTTGCGCCGTCGCTAGCAACGACGCATCCCCTCTAAACGCCCCAATCACCTGCAGCCCCACCGGCAACTCCCCTTCCCCACGCGCCACCGGCACATTCACCTGCGGCAAGCCAAACGCGCCCCAGAACTTGATGAAGTCCGACGGGCCCGTAGTCTCCAACCCCACCGGCGCCAGCATCCCGCAGGAAACACTCAACATAGCATCAAACGGCTGGCAGATCTGCGCGAGCTGCGGGGCGAGTTGTGCGAGGCGCGCCTTCGCAGCCGACTCCTGCTCCCAGCTCGTAGCCTTCGCACGCTCAATCATGGCCAACGTCGAATCACTGAGTAACTCAGGATGAGACTGAAACTCCTTGGCCAAGGAGCGGGCACCTTCGCAATCGTTGATCAACTGGTGATCCTCGAATACTCCGTCGAACGCGTCGGGCAGCACGACTTCGCTGACAAGAGGCCCCAGCCGGGTGATCGCCTGTTCAATCGCCTGAGCCACCACCGGCTGCACATCCGGCCAGCGAGAGGTACGGCAGAAGCCAAGCCGCAAAGGCTTGCGCGCTGCCTCTACAGCCGGAAACCCCGGAATCAACACCCGCGCCACCCGCTCAAGGTCACGCACCGAACGCCCATACCAACCCACCGTGTCAAAGCTCGGTGCCAGCGGTTTCACGCCTTCCAGCGAGACGAGTCCAAACGACGGTTTGAAGGCATATAACCCGCAATACGCCGCCGGTTTGAGCAACGATCCCGCCGTCTGGGTACCCAGCGCCAACGGGAAAAACCCGGCCGCCATCCCCGCCGCGGAACCCGCACTGGAGCTACCCGGCGTGCGGGACAGATCAAGCGGATTACGCGTCGGCCCCGTGTTCATGTAGGCAAATTCGGTGGTGTGGGTCTTGCCCATGATGATCGCACCGGCCTGGCGCAATAGCGTCACCACGTGAGCATCCCGCGATGGGCGATTGCCCTGGTAAATCGGTGAATAGAACTCCGTTGGGTGGTCGGCGGTATCAAAGATGTCCTTGATCCCCACGGGCACGCCCGCCAGCAGGCCAGCGTTACCTTCGAGCTGACTTGCCTGCTTACGGACCGCTTCAGGATCGAAGGACACAAATGCCTGAATCTCTGATTCGTCGGTTCCTATCCGCGCAAGAAAGTGCTCAGCCACCAACGCAGGCGTGGTAGCGACAACGCCTACCGCCTCGGCGATGCCCGTCGCGTCGAGGTGATTCATTGAAACGCCCTCACTTGGCAAACAACTGCCCAATGTCCTTGAACGCCTTGAACTCCAGCGCGTTGCCGCACGGATCAAACAGAAACAACGTCGCCTGCTCACCCACCTGGCCCTTGAAGCGAATATGCGGCTCCAGCACAAACCGGGTGTTGCGCGCCTGCAAACGCTCAGCCAACGCATGCCAATCGTCCCAACTCAGCACCACGCCAAAATGCGGCACGGGCACATTGTGGCCGTCCACCGCATTGGTGTGCGCCGCTTCTTGAGACGCGGTTTTCGGATGTTCATGAATAACCAGTTGATGCCCAAAGAAGTCGAAGTCGACCCAGTGATCACTGGCCCGCCCCTCCTCCAATCCAAACACCTCACCATAAAACTGACGCGCCGCCGCCAGGTCGAATACCGGAATTGCCAAGTGAAAAGGAGCCAGTGCCATCAGGTCTAACCTCTGTGGGTATTAAGTCCCTCCGAGTCTAGCCTTGCTCTCATCGATGGAAAGACGATAGTTTTCGTTCCGAGCTCAAATTATTTTGATCAATCGAGACGCCTATGCTGCGGGAACTGAAAACCTTTATCGCCGTCACCCGCCATGGCACGTTCGCGGCGGCAGGCATGCACATCGGGCTGACCCAGTCGGCGGTGAGTGCGCAGATTCGCCAACTGGAACACGTGCTCGGCGTGCAGTTGTTCGACCGCACCGGGCGCCAGGCCACGCTGAATGCGGCGGGGATCCGTGCACTGCCACTGGCCAAGGAGATTCTCGAGACGTTCAACCGCATGGCCGTGCCGGTAGACGCCAACGAATACCGTGGCGAATTGAAGGTCGGCGCCATCACCACCGCCCAGACCGGCCTGCTACCCCAGGCCCTGGTGCGCTTGCGCCAGGCGGCGCCGACGGTAGAGTGCAAGTTGGTGCCGGGGGTTTCCCTGGAGTTGCTCAGCCAGGTGGATGCTGGCGAGCTGGACTCGGCGATTATCATTCGCCCGCCCTTTGACCTGCCCAAGGAGCTGCACGTGCAGGTGCTGCGCAAGGAGCCGTTTGTGCTGATCGTGCCGCACACAATCAAGGGTGATGATCCGCTGCAACTGCTCGCCGCTCATCCCCATGTGCGCTACGACCGTGCTTCGTTTGGCGGGCGGCTGGTCAGTCGCTTTCTGCGGGAACAGCGGCTGGACGTACAGGTGGCGCTGGAACTGGACGAGATCGACGCCCTCGTGAAAATGGTCGAGTGCGGCTTGGGAGTGTCACTGGTTCCACACGCAGGACTGTGGCTGGACCGATCCCCGCAGGTGCGTGTCATCCCGCTGGGCGAGCTGACCTTCCACCGGGAAATTATCCTGCTGGGCCGCTACAGCCAGCGCAACCTTCCGGTACCCCAACTCTTTGCCCGGTGCCTGCTGGCTGACGCGACTTCAGACGGCGGCGAAAATAAATTCTGACGCTGACTTGATGTGGAATTTTATTTCCAATAGTGTCTACTTCAGAATCTTTGTCGCACTAAAACAATAAAAAGGAACCTCCCATGAAGCGCTTGCTCGGCTGTGCCTGTGCCCTGCTGCTGTCCACCGCCGCCCACGCTGAATTGCGCATTGGGGTATCGGTCGGGCAGTTCGATAACTACGTGTCCTACCTGGTACAGGCCATGCAGGACCGGGCCAAAGCCTCCCCTGATGACGTCAAGCTGCAGGTGGAAGATTCCGCCAGCGATGTAGTCCGCCAGTTGAACCAGGTGGAAAGCTTTATCAGCCAGAAAGTCGACGCGATCATCGTCAACCCGGCCGACACCGCCGCCACCCGCAAAATCACCGAAAAAGCCAACGCCGCCGGGATTCCGCTGGTGTACATGAACAGCCGCCCCGAGGTCGACACCTTCCCGCCGGGAGTGGTCTTCGTGGGCACCGACGAGCGCGCCATTGGCCGGATGCAGATGGAATACCTGGCCGAGAAGATGGGCGGCAAAGGCAACCTGGCAATCATCCTCGGGCGTCTCGCCCACAGCGATACCGGCAAGCGCACCAATGGGGTCAAGGACGTGCTGGCCAAGTACCCCGAGATCAAAGTCGTCGAAGAACAGTCCGGCGACTGGCAGCGGGAAAAAGGCATGGACCTGATGAATGACTGGCTGACCAAGGGCCAGACCATCAACGCCGTGGCCTCCAACAACGACGAGATGGGCATCGGTGCCGCCATGGCCCTGCGCCAGACCGGACGCCAGGACATTCTGGTGGGCGGCATCGACGGCACGCCGGATGGCTTGCAGGCGCTGAAAAAAGGCCAACTGGCCGTGACCGTATTCCGCGACCCGGTGGCCATCGGGGCCGGCTCGGTGGACGCAGCGCTGATGCTGATCAAGCACGCTGCCCTACAAGGCGATGTATGGGTTCCTACACAACTGGTCACCCCGGAAAACTACCAACAGTTCCTGCACAACTAAGCGCGGTACCGCCGCGAGCATCAAGGGGAACGAGCCTGTAACATGCTCGCCCATTGATGCCCGCGCCGGAGAACACCTTGCCCGCCTCTCACCCTTCCGTCCTCGATGAAATCGATCGCCAGTTGATCGCCGCGTTGCAGATCAACGCCCGCGAAAGCGTGGCTATGCTCGCCCGACAACTGGGCATCGCGCGCACCACCGTCACCTCGCGCCTGGCACGCCTGGAAAAAACCCAAGTGATTACCGGCTATGGCGTGCGCCTGAGCCAGCGGGTGGTGGATGGCGGTTTACAGGCCTACGTGGGCATTACCGTGCAACCGCGCTCCGGCAAGGAAGTGCTGCGCCGGATCAGTGCCATGGCGCAGGTTCAGCAACTGTGTGCGGTCAGCGGCGAGTTCGATTACGTGGCCTGGCTGCGCACCGATTCGCCGGAACAACTGGACCAACTGCTGGACCAGATAGGTAGCGTCGACGGCGTGGAGAAGACCACCACCTCGATCATCCTCAGTAACAAATTGGATCGCGGCCAACCAATCTGACCACCTGCCTCGTCACTCTGACTAAAAACAATTCAATCCGACGACACTTTGCGTCTTATTAACGAACGCTACGCTCCCTAGAATGGCTGCCATCTTTTCCTATACTCAGCGGGTCGCGCCCCGCCGAGTCGCCAGCAAGGTCAGCCATGAGCATTCCTTCCAGCACCATCAGCAAGCCCAACCGCCACCCTGCCAACGGCAAAAAACCGATCACCATCTTTGGCCCGGACTTTCCGTTCGCCTTCGATGACTGGATCGAACACCCGGCCGGCCTGGGCAGCATTCCGGCCGCCAACCACGGCGCCGAAGTGGCGATCGTCGGCGCCGGGATTGCCGGGCTGGTGGCCGCCTACGAGCTGATGAAACTGGGCTTGAAACCGGTGGTGTACGAAGCCTCGAAAATGGGCGGCCGCCTGCGCTCCCAGGCGTTTGAAGGCGCCGAAGGCATCATTGCCGAACTGGGTGGCATGCGCTTCCCGGTGTCCTCCACTGCGTTCTATCACTACGTGGACAAACTCGGACTGGAAACCAAGCCGTTTCCCAACCCGCTGACGCCCGCTTCCGGCAGCACGGTCATCGACCTCGAAGGCCAGACTCACTACGCACAGAAACTCGCCGACCTACCTGCACTGTTCCAGGAAGTGGCTGACGCCTGGGCCGACGCCCTCGAAGCCGGGTCGCAGTTCGCCGATATCCAGCAGGCGATCCGTGACCGTGACGTACCGCGCCTGAAAGAGCTGTGGAATACCCTGGTTCCGTTGTGGGACGACCGCACCTTCTACGACTTCGTCGCCACCTCCAAGGCGTTCGCCAAGTTGTCGTTCCATCACCGCGAAGTGTTCGGCCAGGTCGGCTTCGGCACCGGCGGCTGGGACTCGGACTTCCCCAACTCGATGCTGGAAATCTTCCGCGTGGTGATGACCAACTGCGACGATCACCAGCACCTGGTGGTCGGCGGCGTCGCCCAGGTGCCCATGGGCATCTGGCGCCATGTGCCGGAGCGTTGCGCCCACTGGCCGGAAGGCACCAGCCTCAGCTCGCTGCACCACGGCGCGCCACGGGCCGGGGTCAAGCGCATTGCCCACGCCCCCGACGGCCGTTTCGCTGTCACCGACAACTACGGCGACACCCGCGAATACGCCGCCGTGCTGACCACCTGCCAAAGCTGGCTGCTGACCACCCAGATCGAGTGCGACGAGACCCTATTCTCGCAAAAGATGTGGATGGCCCTCGACCGCACCCGCTACATGCAGTCGTCGAAGACCTTCGTGATGGTCGACCGGCCATTCTGGAAGGATAAGGACCCGGAAACCGGCCGCGATTTGATGAGCATGACGCTGACCGACCGCCTGACCCGTGGCACCTATCTGTTCGACAATGGCGACGACAAGCCCGGGGTGATTTGCCTGTCCTACTCGTGGATGAGCGACGCCCTGAAAATGCTCCCGCAGCCGATCGAAAAGCGCGTAAAACTGGCCCTCGATGCGCTGAAAAAGATCTACCCGAAAGTCGACATTGCCGCACGGATCATCGGCGATCCGATCACCGTGTCGTGGGAAGCCGACCCGCATTTCCTCGGTGCTTTCAAAGGCGCACTGCCGGGCCACTATCGCTACAACCAGCGGATGTACGCGCACTTCATGCAGAACGACATGCCGGCAGAGCAACGCGGTATTTTCATCGCCGGTGACGACGTGTCCTGGACGCCTGCGTGGGTTGAAGGCGCCGTGCAAACCTCGCTGAATGCGGTGTGGGGCATCATGACTCACTTCGGTGGCAGCACTCACCCACAGAACCCGGGGCCGGGGGATGTGTTCGACGAGATCGGGCCCATCGCACTGCCCGAGTAAGGAGTTGCCCATGCGTGTCGCCCTGTATCAATGCCCGCCTTTACCGCTGGACGTGGCCGGCAATCTCAAGCGCCTGCATCAACTGGCGCAAGAGGCCAACGACGCCGACCTGCTGGTGCTGCCGGAGATGTTTCTCACCGGCTATAACATCGGCGTGGAGGCGGTCGGCGCCCTGGCCGAAGCTCAGGACGGCCCGTCTGCGCAGTCCATCGCTGCGCTGGCGAAAAACTCGGGGGTGGCGATCCTCTATGGCTATCCGGAGCGCGGGGCTGACGGGCAGATCTACAACGCCGTGCAGTTGATCGACGCCAACGGCCAGCGCCTCTGCAACTACCGCAAGACCCACCTGTTTGGCGACCTCGACCACTCGATGTTCAGCCCCGGGGACGATGAGTTTCCGCTGGTGGAGTTGAACGGCTGGAAGCTGGGGTTCCTGATTTGCTATGACCTGGAATTCCCGGAGAATACCCGGCGCCTGGCGCTGGCCGGGGCAGAGTTGATCCTGGTGCCGACAGCCAATATGGTGCCCTTCGATTTCGTCGCCGATGTCACCGTGCGGGCGCGGGCGTTTGAAAACCAGTGTTATGTGGCCTACGCCAACTATTGCGGCCAGGAAGGCCAGATCCAGTATTGCGGGCAAAGCAGCATCGCCGCGCCGGATGGCCAGCGGATTGCCCAGGCCGGTCTCGATGAGGCATTGATTGTCGGCACCCTGGATCGGCAGTTGATGGTCGACTCACGCGCGGCCAATCGCTACCTGCTGGACCGTCGCCCCGAGCTGTACGGTGCGCTGCACAAGCACTGATCCCGGCCGCTTTGCGCTAGCATAGGCACTTCCTACGTTTCGGAAGTGCCCATGCCTGCGCCGGCCCACCCTCATTACCTTTCATTGACCCTGGCCAACGGCCTGCAGGTTTCCTTGCGTCATGCGCCGCGCTTGAAGCGGTGTGCGGCGGCCTTGCGCGTTGCAGCGGGCAGTCATGATGTGCCCCTGGCGTGGCCGGGACTGGCGCATTTTCTTGAACATCTGTTGTTCCTGGGTACTGAGCGTTTTCCTGCACACGAAGGGCTGATGGCCTACGTGCAGCGCCAGGGTGGGCAGGTCAACGCCAGCACTCGCGAACGCACGACCGACTTTTTCTTTGAAGTGCCGGTAGCGGCATTTGAGGCCGCCCTGGAACGCCTCGGCGACATGCTCGCCCATCCGCGCCTGACCATTGAAGACCAGTTGCGCGAGCGTGAAGTGTTACAGGCGGAATTTATCGCCTGGTCGCAAGATGCCGCGGCGCAACAGCAACAGGCCTTGCTGGAAGGCGTTGCGGCGGATCATCCGCTGCGGGCGTTTCATGCGGGCAACCGGGATAGCTTGCCGGTAGAGCGTGAGGGTTTTCAGCACGCGTTGCGGGATTTTTATGAAGGTTTCTATCAAACCGGGCAAATGACCTTGAGCCTGGCGGGCCCTCAGTCACTGGCGGAGCTGGAGGCGTTGGCGCAACAGTTTGGCGCTGTGCTGAAGACTGGCCCGCTGCTGCCACAAAAGCCTGCGCCAGCGTTGCTGGCCGGCAATCAACGTACCTATCAACACACTCATGCAGACCACTGGCATCAGGTCGTGGCAAGCGAGGCGTCCCCTGAAGCGTTGGACTTCCTCTGCCTGTGGCTGAACGCTTCGGCACCGGGCGGATTGCTCGCCGAATTGCAGTCGCGGCAGTTGGCCAGCGCCCTCAACGCGACGCGGTTGTATCAGTTCGCCGGCCAGGCGCTGCTGGATATTCAGTTCACCCTGGGCACTCAGGGTGCGCAACAGACGGCCCTGATCGAAGAACTGTTGCACGACTGGCTGAGCTTTTTCGCACACTGCGATTGGACATTGCTGCGGGAAGAGTTCGCCCTGCTGTTCGCCCGTAAACAACAGGTCAGCGGCGCTCTGGCATTGGCCCGGCAGGGCAACGAGCCAGTATTGTCCGAGCAGAGCGCCTCCTCTCTCAAGGCGCTGCTGGCCTCGCTGCAATTGCCGCCGTCCCGACACGCCTGGCAACTGCCGCCCGCCAATCCGTTCCTGCGCCCTGCCGTCAAGGAAGAGCGCCCGGGGCTGATTCGCGGCCAGACCAGTGCCCATCGCGGCTTGCGTACGTTTGCCCAGGATCGCTCCCGTGGGCGGCGGGACCTGTCGGCGCTGACCTTTAGCCAGGCAATCCCGGACGACGCCGACGAGGGTGCGATTTACCTGCACTGGCAACTGGATTCGCCGCTGCGCACAGACCTTTTCCCATACCTGCGGGAGAACGCCAGCCAGGCGGGCGTCGAATTGTCCTTCGAGACCATCGGCAATCACTGGCAACTGAAAATGGTCGGGGCCCACGAGCCAATGCCTGCGTTGCTGGAAGAAGTCGCGCGCGGCCTGACACAGCTCGATGAAATGACGGTGACGCAATCCCCCGCCGTACCGACGATGGCCATCCGTCAGTTGCTCAAGGCATTGCCCGAGTATTGTGCCGGCGTCACACCTGCACACCCGGCCGCCGCGCAAGATCGATGGTCGACCGCTCACTGGCAAGGGCTTGCCGTCGCGCTGCCCGCCGCTTGCGAGGCGGCGATTAAAAGTGCCGCAGGGCGCCTGCCTGGCCAACCGGCAAACGTCATCAGCGAACGCGCGTCGATCAGCGGCCAGCATCTGTGGCACGACGTGAGCACCGACTCCAGCGACGCCGCGTTGCTGCTGTTCTGCCCCACACCGACTCAATCCCTGGCCGACGAGGCGTGCTGGCGTTTACTCGGGCACCTGATACAAGCGCCGCTCTACCAGCGCCTGCGTGTCGAACTGCAATTGGGCTACGCGGTGTTCAGCGGCATCCGACAGTTCAATGGGCAAACTGGGCTGCTGTTCGGGGTGCAATCTCCCAGCGCTTCCCTTGCGCAAATTCTTGATCATCTGCAAACGTTCCTGAAACAGCTGCCCGCCCTGATCAATGGCAGCGAACTGCCAGGTGATCTGGCCCGGCAATTTTCCCTCGATGCACTCACCACCGCCCAAGCCGCTGACCTGCTCTGGCACGCGCACTTGGCAGGCCACCCGTCGGATTACATCCAGCAGCTGCAAGATTTCATCCAAACCCGAACCCACAAAGATTTAATGGACGCTGCACAGCAACTCAATGGCGCTGCAGGTGGCTGGCGCTGTGTGGCCAACGGCGCATGCCCGGCCGCACCCTGGCAATGATCGAGCTGATCATTGCCGCTACGGTAAAAGGCTTTTTCCGTCAGGACAGCGCTATCTTTAACAGAAGTACGTAACATTCATACGCACACCTCTGAACATCTGCGCCTGGAGGTGGACTATATGTATTACTTGGTAGTAGACGTCCCATCCCTTCGTAGGAGTAAGAACATGACTTGGTCCAAACCTGCTTACACTGATTTGCGCATCGGCTTTGAAGTCACCATGTACTTTGCCAGCCGCTGATTGGCTTTGTATTGCAATGCAACGCCTCGGCTCGCCCGGGGCGTTTTTATTTTTGAGTTGTGTGTAATGGAGCGGCCATGTTTGTCCAGATTCTAGGTTCCGCCGCGGGCGGTGGTTTCCCGCAATGGAACTGCAACTGCGTGAACTGCGCAGGTTTTCGTGACGGCAGCCTGCGTGCCGAGGCGCGCACCCAATCGTCCATCGCGATTTCCGATGACGGCGTGAACTGGGTCTTGTGCAACGCCTCCCCGGACATCCGCGCCCAGCTTCAAGGGTTTGCCCCGATGCAACCCGGCCGCGCCCTGCGGGACACCGGCATCAGCGCGATCATCTTGATGGACAGCCAGATCGACCACACCACCGGCCTGCTCAGCCTGCGCGAAGGCTGCCCGCACCAGGTGTGGTGCACCGACATGGTCCACGAAGACCTGAGCACCGGCTTCCCGCTGTTCACCATGTTGACCCACTGGAACGGCGGGCTGGCCTGGAACCGCATCGAACTGGATGCCAGCTTCACCATTCCTGCCTGCCCCAACCTGCGCTTTACGCCGTTGCCTCTGCGCAGCGCGGCGCCGCCCTACTCGCCTCACCGATTCGACCCACACCCGGGCGATAACATCGGCCTGATCGTCGAAGACCTGCGCACCGGCGGCAAACTGTTCTACGCCCCGGGCTTGGGCAAGGTCGACGGGCCGTTGCTGGAGATCATGGCGGGCAGCGATTGCCTGTTGGTAGACGGCACGATGTGGGACGACGACGAAATGCAGCGCCGTGGCGTCGGCACCCGTACGGGCCGCGAGATGGGCCACCTGGCGCAAAACGGTCCCGGCGGCATGCTGGAAGTGCTGGAGCAGTTGCCCAAGCAGCGCAAGGTGCTTATCCACATCAACAACACCAACCCGATCCTGGATGAGGACTCGCCCGAGCGAGCCGAGTTGCTGCGGCGCAATGTGGAAGTGGCGTACGACGGCATGAGCATTGAATTGTAGGAGCGAGCCAAATGACTGACACACCGCTGACCACCGCCGAGTTCGAACAGGCCCTGCGGGCCAAGGGCGCCTTCTACCATATCCATCACCCGTATCACGTGGCGATGTATGAAGGCCGCGCCACCCGCGAACAGATCCAGGGCTGGGTCGCCAACCGCTTTTATTATCAAGTGAACATTCCCCTCAAGGACGCCGCCATCCTGGCCAACTGTCCGGACCGGGAGATCCGTCGCGAGTGGATCCAGCGCCTGCTGGATCACGATGGAGCCCCCGGTGAAGACGGCGGTATTGAAGCCTGGCTGCGCCTGGGCCAGGCCGTGGGCCTGGACCCGGATCAACTGCGCTCCCAGGAATTGGTACTGCCCGGCGTACGATTTGCGGTAGACGCCTACGTCAACTTCGCCCGCCGCGCCAGTTGGCAAGAAGCCGCCAGCAGTTCCCTGACCGAGCTGTTCGCCCCGCAGATCCACCAGTCGCGCCTCGACAGCTGGCCCCAGCACTACCCGTGGATCGACCCGGCCGGCTATGAGTATTTCCGCACCCGCCTGGGCCAGGCTCGCCGGGATGTGGAGCACGGTCTGGCCATCACCCTGCAGCACTACACCACCCGCGAAGGCCAGGAGCGCATGCTGGAAATTCTCCAGTTCAAACTGGACATTCTTTGGAGCATGCTCGATGCCATGAGCATGGCTTACGAATTGAACCGCCCGCCGTACCACAGCGTGACGGACCAGCGTGTATGGCATAAGGGGATCACCCTATGAACTTCGATCGCAGCAAAAAACCGACCTGGCGCCAGGGCTATCGCTTTCAGTACGAGCCCGCGCAAAAAGGCCATGTGCTGCTGTACCCGGAAGGCATGATCAAGCTCAACGACAGCGCCGCCTTGATCGGTGGCTTGATTGATGGCGAACGCGACGTGAGCGCGATCATTGCCGAGCTGGACCAGCAATTCCCGGGCGTGCCCGAACTCGGTGAAGACATCGAGCAATTCATGGAGGTCGCCCGTGCTCAGCACTGGATCGAACTTGCCTGATCTGCCACCCACGCCGGAAATCGGCCTGCCGCTCTGGTTGCTCGCCGAGCTGACCTACCGCTGCCCGCTGCAGTGCCCTTACTGCTCCAATCCATTGGATTTCGCCGAGCAGGGCAAGGAGTTGAGCACCGAGCAGTGGATCAAGGTATTTCGCGAAGCCCGGGAAATGGGCGCCGCGCAGTTGGGGTTTTCCGGTGGTGAACCGCTGGTGCGCCAGGACCTCGCCGAACTGATTGCCGAGGCGCGCAAACTGGGGTTTTACACCAACTTGATCACCTCCGGCATCGGCCTGACCGAGCAGAAGATCAGCGACTTCAAGAAGGCTGGGCTGGACCATATCCAGATCAGTTTCCAGGCCAGCGACGAGCAGGTGAACAACTTGCTGGCGGGGTCAAAAAAGGCTTTCGCACAGAAACTGGAAATGGCCCGGGCGGTGAAAGCACATGGTTACCCGATGGTGCTGAACTTCGTCACCCACCGGCACAATATCGACAAGATCGACCGCATCATCGAGCTGTGCATTGCCCTGGAAGCGGACTTTGTCGAGCTTGCCACCTGCCAGTTCTACGGCTGGGCCCAGCTCAATCGGGTCGGCCTGCTGCCGACCCAGGAACAACTGGTACGCGCCGAGCGCATCACCAACGAGTACCGCGCCAAGCTCGAAGCCGAAGGCCACCCGTGCAAGCTGATATTCGTCACGCCGGATTACTATGAGGAGCGCCCGAAAGCCTGCATGAATGGCTGGGGCAGTATCTTTCTGACGGTGACACCGGACGGCACTGCCCTACCGTGCCACGGTGCCCGACAGATGCCGGTGCAATTTCCCAACGTGCGCGACCACAGCATGCAACACATCTGGTATGACTCGTTCGGCTTCAACCGCTTTCGCGGCTATGACTGGATGCCCGAGCCGTGTCGCTCATGCGACGAGAAGGAGAAGGACTTTGGTGGCTGCCGCTGCCAGGCATTCATGCTGACCGGAGATGCCAGCAACACCGACCCGGTGTGCAGCAAATCGGAGCATCACGGGATGATCCTCCAGGCCCGCGAGGAAGCGGAGCATGCCACCCAGACCATCGAGCAACTGGCCTTTCGCAATGAGCGCAACTCACGGCTGATCGCGAAAGGCTGAGGCCTGTTAACGTTTGGCGATGATGTACACGGCGTGCACGATGCCCGGAATGTAACCGCACAAGGTCAGCAGAATATTCAGCCAGAAGGCGCCGGCAAAACCCACTTGCAGGAACACACCCAGTGGCGGCAGCAGAATGGCGATGATGATGCGAATGATATCCATGGGTTCAGCTCCTGAAAATCGGCTCGTGTGAGCCGTACAAGCTAATCGACCCTGGGCGCTCTTGAGGGTTCAGTGGGATCTGGCACCGGGCCATCCTCAGGCCAGGATTTCCAAACCGTGCTTCTGCACGATGCTCAATAGCTTGAGCGCCATGCCACTGGGACGTTTCTCACCGGACTCCCATTGCTTCACCGTGGAGGCACTGGTGTTCAAATAACGCGCAAACACCGGTTGGCTGACGTGGCTGCGCTCTCGTAGTTGTTTGATTTGCTCGGCCGGGATTTGCGCCGGGATATCCGCAAGGCATGCCTCGTCAAACTCACGAAGAGTCGTCTTATTAATGGCGCCTATGGCATAAAGCGCTTCCGCGGATTGGTGAATGGACTCAAACGCCTCACTTTTATATTTCTTGGTCATGATGTATCTCCACAAACTCCCTGAGATCCAGCATCTGCTGAATCTGTGCTTCGCTAAAACTTTCATAGGTCTTAGCCAGCGACCGAAACCAAACCAGTTCGCTTTGACTGATATTGCTTTGGTTCTGCTTGGCAAATAGCAATTGATACACCCAGTAATGCCTACCCTTGGCCAAGACAATTGAACGATGTCGGTTCTGATTCAGACGCTTCTTCCAAACACCGCCGCCCAAATTATCGGCTTGGCCGCCAAGCATCTCGCTGAATGCTTCCCTCAATTCCGAATCACATATCCAAGCCTTGCTGGCTGCGTTGGCAAAATTCCGCGTTTTGAACAGCCTGAGCCTCATAAGGCATCCCTTCCCAAAAACATACCACCCAGTGGTATAGATTAGAAATAGAGCATGATAAAAATCTTCACACCCAATCGGCAGTCCTTGCCGACGTCCGCTAAAAAGCCACTTTTCCCAACGATGCTCAAGCGCCCTTTTCAATCCAAAAATTTCGAGACAAAAAAACGCCCCCAACCAAAAGAATCAGGCTGGAGGCGCTGCGTATACCGCGAGACGGTTCAGGAAATACGGGGTTAAACGGCAATGCCCTTGCGGCATTGCAGCTGCGCGGTGCGCACCCGGGAGAAGGCACGCGCCAGGCGCAGGAGCATTTCGTCGACGTTGCTTTTGCTCAGCGTCAGCGCCGGCGTGAAGCGCAGACAACCCGGTTGTGACGCGCTCAGGATCAACCCTTCACTGAGCGCTGCCTTTACCACGGCATCTGCAGAGTCTTCCGACAGGGTCAGCCCCCACATCAGGCCTTGGCCACGCAATTCGCCCTGGCCATAGCGATGAGCCAGACGAACCAGTCCTTCGCCCAGGTAAGCGCCGACCTCGCAGACGTGTTCAAGAAATCCGTGGTTCAGCACAGTCTCCAGCACTGCCACACCGGCGGATGCCATCAGCGCGTTGCCATGGTGGGTGCCTTCCAGCTCTCCGAGCTCAAAACAACACGCCTTGCCCCGCGCGAGCAACGCCGCCAGCGGCACACCACCACCCAGGCCCTTGCCCAGGGTGACGATGTCGGCGCGTACGCCGTAGTGCTGTTCGGCTAGCAGAGTGCCGCAACGGCCGGTGCCGGTTTGCACTTCATCGAGGATCAACAGGATCCCCAGCTCGCGGCAAAGGCGCTCGACGCCTTTGAGGTAATGCTCGGTCGCGGGAATGACGCCGGCATTGTTCTGGATCGGTTCCAGCATGATTGCCACGGTTTGCGCGTCGACGGCGGCATGCAGCGCCGGCAGGTCGTTGAACGGCACGTGGCTGAAGCCCGGCAACTGCGGCTCGAAGCGATTTTCGCTGGCGGCCGCCGACGCCGACATCGCGGCAAAGCTGCGTCCATGGCAACCGTTGCTGGCAGTGATGATGCGATAGGCGCCGCCGCGATGGAGCTGGCCCCATTTGCGCGCCAGCTTGATCGCTGCTTCGCAGGCTTCGGCGCCGCTGTTGAGCAGGTAGGCCTGGTCGCTGCCGGTGCGGTGGCACAGGCGGTCAGCGAGGTTCAGTTGAGCGCGGTTGTGCAGGCCGTGGCCGGGGTTGATCAGCGATTGGGCCTGATCGGCCAACGCCTTGGTCAAAACTTGCGGGCTGTGGCCCAGGCTGTTGGCGCCGCCGCCCTGGCTGAAGTCGAGGTAGGCACGGTCTTCGCTGTCCCACAGCCAGGAACCCTGGCCCCGCACAAACACCTGGGCCGGGCGAGCAACGCTGGGCATCAGGCAGTCGCTGGAAAGATCGTCGCGCAGTGTCGGGGGTTTCGCGTCGAGAACCAGATCATCCAGGCTGGGCACCGGGCGACGCAGGTTGAACAGGTTCATGGATGAACCCCTTTGGCAATCGCACCTTGGTCGATACCACCGATCCACCCATGGCGAAGGTTTTTTGCCCTGCCTATGCAAACACCGTCAACATAAACACTA
The DNA here is from genome assembly GCF_013386825.1 of Pseudomonas sp. IPO3778. Classification (GTDB taxonomy): domain Bacteria; phylum Pseudomonadota; class Gammaproteobacteria; order Pseudomonadales; family Pseudomonadaceae; genus Aquipseudomonas. The sequence continues at coordinate 41,729 of NZ_JACARC010000032.1, read as the reverse complement.
CTCATCGCACTTTCCGGCCCTGTAAGCCCTGTGAATAGGCGCTAGACTAGGCGTCTGGGGGGCACTCGGCCATTTCGATTTTCCAGCTTTTTCGATAAGCATTACTTATGGATTTCAAGCAACTGCGTTATTTCGTCGCGGTGTATGAAGAAGGCCACGTGGGCCGGGCGGCAGAGCGCCTGTCGATCTCCCAGCCAGCCTTGTCGCAGCAGATACGCCAGCTCGAACAGAACCTCGATGTGAGCCTGTTCGAACGCAGCAGCAAGCGCCTGCTGCCAACCCTGGCGGCTCACACCTTGTACAACCATGCCCTGCCCCTGCTCGACGGCATGCAGCATGCAGTGGAAGCGCTGCGCAACTTCAAGGGCCAGGCATTGCGCACCCTGGCGATCGGCGTGCTGCAAACCGTGCACACCAGCCTGGTGCCGCAGATGCTCGAACGGGTGCGCAAGGCCCAGCCGCACCTGGTGGTGCAAATCTACGAATTGACCGGTATGGAAATCGAGCGCCGGCTGCTCAATGGCTCGCTGGATATCGGCATCAGTTACCTGCCACCGCGCCAGCCGGGATTGCACGGCGTGCTGCTGTATGAAGATGAACTGAAGGTGGTCATCCCGTCTGATCACCCGCTGCGGGAATTCAAGAAAGTCTCCTTGAAGCAGGCCGCCGAGTTGCCGATGTTACTGCTCGGGGAAGAGTTTCAGGTGCGGCAGATATGGCAAGGCCAACTGGCCAACCTGGGCCGACGCCCGCAAGTGCAGGCCGAGTTGAATACGATGGTGGGGATTCTCGACAGCCTGCCCCACACCAAGTTGGCGACAGTGCTGCCCGGACGCTCCCAGGACGAACACAACAGCAAGGGGTTGCTGTGGAAACCGTTGAGCGAACCACGGGTGCCGTTGAAAGTGGGATTGGTATGCCGGGATGTGCAGCGTCAGCAGGCAACGCTGGAATTGTTGCGCACGCTGCTGGAAGACGTGATGAACGCGCCGGTCTGACTTTTTCGCAGGCAAAAGAAAACCCCGCCGAAGCGGGGCTTTGCAGACTGTTTCCCTGACATCCATTTCACTCCGCCTTCCTGGCAGAATCCTACGTGTCCGTGTTGTTGCTTTGCGCTTCCTGCGCGACGTCCATGTGAAGTAGATTATCCGTGGATCCAATATGGCGATAGAGGACGAATAGCAGCACGTCATGTAAGAGATTGCTTACACGCCCTCCAAGCCCTTAGAACTGGGCTTCATCCAGCAAAAACAGCGATTCGCTACCGGCTTTTACCGAAGCACTGAGGGACGCGATCCGCGGCAGCAGGCGGGCAAAGTAGAACCGCGCGGTGCCCAGTTTGCTGGCGTAGAAGTCTTCCTGCGCCTCTTTGCCCAAAGCTGCCTTGGCCATCAGGGCCCACATGTACGCATAGGCCATGTAGCCAAACGCGTGCAGATACTCCACCGACGCCGCACCGATTTCATTCGGGTTGGACTTGGCGCGGTCCAGCAGCCAGGCGGTCAACTCATCCAGGTCATCCACCGCCGCGTTCAGCGGCTTGGTGAACTCGGCCAGTTCGGCACCGGCCGTGGCGGTGAAATGGCGGATCTCGTCGGCGAACAGCTTATAGAACGCCCCGCCGCTGCCGACGATCTTGCGTCCCACCAGGTCCAGGGCCTGAATGCCGTTGGTGCCTTCGTAGATCTGGGTGATGCGCACATCACGCACCAGTTGCTCCTGGCCCCATTCGCGAATGTAACCGTGGCCGCCGAACACCTGCTGGCCGTGCACGGTGGTTTCCAGGCCCAGGTCGGTCAGAAACGCCTTCGCCACCGGAGTCAGCAAGGCCACCAGGTCGTCCGCGCGTTTGCGGGTGGTGGCGTCTTCGCTGAACTTGGCGGTGTCGAGTTGCATTGCCACATAGGTGGAGAACGCACGGCCGCCTTCGTTCGAGGCTTTCATGGTCAGCAGCATGCGCCGCACGTCCGGGTGGACGATGATCGGGTCAGCGACCTTGTCGGTGGCTTTCGGACCGGTTGGCGAACGGCTCTGCAGGCGGTCGCGCGCATATTCGATGGCGTTCTGATAAGAGCGCTCGCCGGAGGCCAGGCCTTGAATACCGACGCCCAAACGCTCGTAGTTCATCATGGTGAACATCGCGGCCAGGCCGCGGTTGGGTTCGCCCACCAGGTAACCCACGGCTTCGTCGAAGTTCATCACGCACGTCGCGGACGCCTGGATGCCCATCTTGTGTTCGATGGAGCCACAGGTCACCGGATTGCGCGCGCCCAGGCTGCCATCGGCATTCACCATGAACTTGGGCACCAGGAACAGCGAGATGCCCTTGGGCCCCGCCGGTGCGTCCGGCAGCTTGGCCAGTACCAGGTGGATGATGTTGTCGGTGAGGTCGTGCTCGCCACCGGTGATGAAGATCTTGGTCCCGCTGACCTTGTAGGAACCGTCTGCCTGAGGCTCAGCCTTGGTGCGGATAATCCCCAGGTCGGTGCCGGCATGGGGCTCGGTCAGGCACATGGAACCGGCCCACACGCCGGAGTACATATTCGGCAGGTAAGTGGCTTTGAGTTCTTCACTGGCGTGGGTGTTGATCGACACGCAGGCGCCGGAGGTCAGCATCGGGTACAGACCAAAAGCCAGGCCCGAGGAGTTGATCATCTCTTCAACCTGGGCCGACACCGCCTTGGGCATGCCCATGCCGCCGTAGGCCGGGTCGCCACCGACACCTACCCAACCGCCTTCGGCGTAGGTGGTGTAGGCGTCCTTGAAGCCCGCCGGGGTGAACACCGCGCCATTCTCCCAGCGGCAGCCTTCTTCATCGCCGCCACGGCTGAGCGGGGCTACGGTCCTGGAGGTGACTTTGCCGGCTTCTTCGAGGATTGCCTCAACGGTCTCGGCGTCGACGGTATCGGCCAGCGCAGGCAGTTGAGCCCAGAGTTTGGCGACCTCGAAAACTTCGTTGAGGACGAAGCGCATATCGCGCAGCGGCGCTTTGTAGTCAGCCATGGCAAACCTCGTGAGAACTTGAAAGTGATTCGGGTGGTGTCGGTTTTACAGACCCCGAGTGTACCCGAACAACTTTTGAGACACATAGGGTCTGTTCATGACCAATAGGTATTTTACAGTCACTAAAGCGCAAACAGCTCCGCCGGCAGACTCATCAGGCACTCGCTCCCCGCCTCCACCGCCCCCCGGTGGGCAGCGGTTCGCGGCAGCAGGCGCTTGAAGTAGAACTCGCACGTGGCCAGTTTGCCTCGGGCGTAATCCGCATCACCGCTGCCGCTGTCCAACTGCTCTTGTGCCACCAGCGCCATGCGCAGCCACAGGTAGGCGAGGATGATGTAGCCGCTGTACATCAAGTAATCCAGGGCGGCGGCGCCGACTTCATCGGGGTTTTTCATCGCCGCCATGCCCACCTTGACCGTCAGCTCGCCCCATTGCTGATTCAACTGGTTGAGCTGCGCCACATGGGCCTTGAGTTGCGGATGCTCGGCATTGGCCGCGCAGAACTTATGGACGATTTTGGTAAAGCCCCGCAGCAACTTGCCCTGGCTGCCGAGCACCTTGCGCCCGAGCAAATCCAACGCCTGAATACCGTTGGTGCCCTCATAGATCGGTGCAATCCGGCAATCACGAACCAGCTGTTCCATGCCCCATTCGCGAATGAAGCCATGGCCGCCAAACACTTGCATGCCGTGGTTGGTCACCTCCAGCCCGGTTTCGGTCATGAAGGCCTTGCAGATCGGCGTGAGGAACGCCAACAGGTCTTCAGCCTCCTGGCGCTGGCCCTCGTCAGCACTCAGGTGCGCGGTATCGAGCAACTGTGCGGTGAAATAGGTCAACGCCCGGTTGCCTTCGTTGAAGGCTTTCATGGTGAGCAACATGCGCCGCACATCCGGGTGGACGATGATCGGGTCGGCGGCTTTTTCCGGGGCCTTGGCACCGGTCAGCGAACGCATCTGCAAGCGGTCGTTGGCGTACTTGATCGCGCCCTGGAAGCTCGCTTCACCCAGGCAAAGGCCCTGCATGCCGGTGCCCAGGCGCGCATGGTTCATCATGGTGAACATGCAGTTGAGGCCCTTGTTCGCCTCACCAATCAGGAAACCCCGGGCGCCATCGAAGTTCAGCGCGCAGGTGGCCGAAGCCTTGATGCCCATCTTGTGTTCGATGGAGCCGCAGCTCACCCCGTTGCGCTCGCCAGAGTCGGCATGGAATTTAGGCACGATAAACAGCGAGATACCCTTGGTGCCGGCCGGTGCATCCGGCAGTTTGGCCAGCACCAGGTGGATGATGTTTTCACTCATGTCGTGCTCGCCGGCCGAAATGAAAATCTTGCTGCCGGTGACCGCGTAGCTGCCGTCTGCCTGAGGCACGGCGCGGGTCTTGATCAGCCCCAGGTCGGTGCCGCAATGGGCTTCGGTCAGGCACATGGTGCCGGTCCACTGGCCGGCGGTGAGTTTGCTCAGGTAGGTGTTTTTCTGTTCTTCAGTGCCGTGGGCGTGGATCGCCGACATCGCACCGTGAGTCAGGCCGGGGTACATGCCCCAGGACGTGTTGCTGGAGGCAATCATCTCGGCGAGTACCAATCCCAGGGACAGCGGCAAGCCTTGCCCGCCGTAGGCCGGGTCGGCCGCCAGACCGTGCCAGCCACCTTCCACGTACTGGGCGAAGGCTTCCTTGAACCCCTTGGGCGTGGTCACCACGCCGTTGTCGAAATGGCAGCCTTCTTCATCGCCGGTACGGTTCAACGGCGAGAGGACGTTTTCGCAGAATTTCGCGCCTTCTTCGAGGATCGCACCCACCATGTCCGGGCTGGCGTCGTTCGCCCCCAGCGCTGCGTAGTGGCCGTGGAAGTCAAAGACGTGATCCATCAGAAAGCGCATGTCGCGCAGGGGAGCTTTGTAGTCAGGCATGGCAATGTCTCCGGCAGCAGATACCTTCAACCTACTGCTGCCCGGCCCCACGGACAATCACTCTAGGGCCGCTGAATACACCACTATCACTCAACCGGCAGCGCTTTCCCGTACCGCTCCCCGGCGTGTTTGCCCTGCAGCCACCACACAGTTACGCCCGGCGCCCTTGGCGCTGTACAGCGCCTGGTCAGCGGATTTGAGCACTTCTTCAGGCGAGCGCTGCTCGGCCAAGCGCTCGGCCACACCGATGCTGACGGTCACCGATACGCTGGACGCGCCGCTGCCCGTGCGACGCTGGCGGCCTTGCTGGTCGTCCTGGGGACGGTCCAGATTACGCAGCTTGATGTCGTAGTTGGCGATAATCTCGCGGATTTCCTCCAGGTGCGGCAGGCACTCATCCAGGGTTTTGCCGGCGAACACCACGGCAAACTCTTCGCCGCCGTACCGGTAAGCCCGCCCACCGCCGTTGACCTTGGACAGCTTGCTGGCCACCAGGCGCAGCACCTGATCGCCCACATCGTGGCCGTGGGTGTCGTTGAAACGTTTGAAATGATCGACGTCGCTCATGGCCAGTACGTAGTTGCGGCCCAGCCGCTGCATCCGCTCGTTGAGCGCGCGGCGACCCGGCAGCCCGGTCAGCTCATCACGGAAGGCCATTTGATACGCCTCGTGGGCCACACCGGCGGCAATCATCAGCATCACCTGGCTGCACATGATGTTGAGGGTAAACGGCAGGATGAACGTCTGCGGCAGCATCCAGAACAGCCCCAACAAGCCCACCAGTTGCGCGGCATGCAGCGGCCTTGGCTGGTACCAGTACTGCGCAGCCAGGGTGACAAAGCCAATCAGGAACATCGGGTATGACAGCTGGATCAGGCTCATCCAGCGGCCATGCAAGGCTGGCCAGCGAATCTCGGCCAGCCAGCTCAACAACGCTTGGGGGAAACTTTGCTCAAGGGCCAACGCCACGCTGCCTACCGCGAACAGCACTGCGCACCGTGCGACGAAGTCCCGAAACAGGTGGGTTTTTTCCTGCCAGACCGCGTAGATGCCGAACAACAGGGGCAACAACAGGCAACACAGGTGGAAGACCACCGCCGCGTCTTCCCGGACACGCCCGTGGTCGCGGTAGTAATCGGTCTGGGTGTCCAGCAGGAAATAGATGACGTACACCGTGATCATCAGGAACAGCTCGCGCTGACGACGGTAGACCGCACAGTACGAGCCGCCCAACAGCAACACCAGGGTTGGCAGTACGTTGAACAGTGAGGTGAAGAACACATTGAGATCCTTCACGTACGCAGCCGAGAGCCCCGCCAGGAGCAACAGCAGTGAAGGTAAGAAATGGCTGAAACGGACAGCAGACGCGCGCGACAAGGGTAAAGCTCCGACCCACTAAAAAGATGGCACAGTGCCTTCACTGATCACAGTTAAGCACATTCAATGTGATGCGTATCACATTGCCATCACTTTAACGGCCGCGTGGCGTAATCCCTGAGTGCCGGGCTGGGGTTTTTTATCGGTGTGGGGCGGGACGCGGAGCGTCCAGGGCTGCAGTCCCACACGGAGCGTGGGAACGATCAAAAAACGCGCAAAAAAAAACCGCCGCTCCCAAAGGAGCGGCGGCTTTTTTAAATGAACCCGCCGGGGCTTAGTAGCCCAGGTCGAAGTTCTCTTCTTTCATGTCCATCAGGTTGTTGGCGCCCGACAGCATGGTTGCAACGTGGGTGCGGGTACGCGGCAGGATGCGCTGGAAGTAGAAGCGCGCAGTCTGCAGCTTGGCGGTGTAGAAGCCTTCTTCGGTGGTGCCGGCAGCCAGTTTCTCGGCAGCCAGGCGGGCCATGTCAGCCCAGAAGTAAGCCAGGCAGGCGTAACCGGAGTACATCAGGTAATCCACCGAAGCGGCGCCGACTTCTTCACGGTCTTTCATGGCCGCCATGCCGACCTTCATGGTCAACTCGCCCCACTCTTTGTTCAATGCAGCCAGCGGTGCAACGAATTCCTGTACCGCTTCGTTGCCTTCGTTGGCCTGGCAGAACTTGTGGACGATCTTGGTGAAGCCCTTCAGCGCTTCGCCTTGGGTCATCAGCACTTTACGACCCAGCAGGTCGAGCGCCTGGATGCCGGTGGTGCCTTCGTACAGCATCGAAATGCGGCTGTCGCGAACGTTCTGCTCCATGCCCCACTCGGCAATGAAGCCATGGCCGCCGTAGATCTGCACGCCGTGGTTGGCGGATTCAAAACCGACTTCGGTCATGAACGCCTTGGCAATCGGGGTCATGAACGCCAGCAGGGCGTCAGCCTGTTTCTTGGCTTCGTCGTCGGTGCCGTACTTGACCACGTCAACCTGCTTGGCGGTGAAGTACACCATCGCGCGGTTGCCCTCAGCGAAGGCTTTCATGGTCAACAGCATACGGCGCACGTCGGGGTGCACGATGATCGGGTCGGCGGCCTTGTCCGGCGCTTTCGGGCCAGTCAGGGAGCGCATTTGCAGACGATCGCGAGCGTATTTCAGGCCGCCCTGGAAGCCGATTTCAGCGTGGGACAGGCCTTGCAGCGCGGTGCCCAGGCGAGCGGTGTTCATAAAGGTGAACATGCAGTTCAGGCCTTTGTTCGCCGGGCCGATCAGGAAACCGGTGGCCGCGTCGAAGTTCATCACGCAGGTGGCGTTACCGTGGATGCCCATTTTGTGTTCCAGGGAACCGCAGGACACCGCGTTGCGCTCGCCAATCGAACCGTCGGCGTTCGGTACGAACTTGGGAACGATGAACAGCGAAATGCCTTTGGTGCCGGCCGGTGCATCCGGCAGGCGGGCCAGCACGATGTGGACGATGTTGTCGGCCATGTCGTGTTCGCCGGCCGAGATGAAGATCTTGGTGCCGGAAACCTTGTAGGAACCATCAGCCTGAGGTTCGGCCTTGGTGCGCAGCATGCCCAGGTCGGTGCCGCAGTGCGGTTCGGTCAGGCACATGGTGCCGGTCCACTCGCCCGACACCAGCTTGGTCAGGTAAGCCTCTTGCTGCTCGGGAGTGCCGTGCTCGGAAATGGTGTTCATCGCGCCATGGGACAGGCCCGGGTACATGCCCCACGACCAGTTGGCTTCGCCGACCATTTCGCTGACTGCCAGGCCCAGGGACTCCGGCAGGCCTTGGCCACCGTGCGCCACGTCGTGGGCCAGGCTCGGCCAGCCGCCTTCAACGAATTGTTTGTAGGCTTCTTTGAAACCGGTAGGGGTCTTAACGCCTGACTCGCTCCAGGTGCAACCTTCGATGTCACCCACGCGGTTCAGCGGTGCCAGTACCTGCTCACAGAACTTGGCGCCTTCTTCGAGAATGGCGTCAACCATGTCCGGGGTAGCGTCCTGGCAAGCCGGCAGGCTCTGATAGTGCGCTTCATAGCCAAGCAGTTCGTCACGAACGAAGCGAATATCACGCAAGGGGGCCTTGTAGTCAGGCATAGCGATAAACCTCTGCTGATGTATCTGGGATGAACAACCGCGTGGATGTGTTATGGCGGTCAAACAGTTGTTTGAAACATACGTTTACGACCAATCCTTGTCAAGCGTCGCGCCAATGCCGTTTGTCATGACGCAGGTCAACACCAGGCACGACAAGGCCTGCAGCAAAATGCCGCATGAAAATTCAAAGTGAAGAAAGATTATCGAGCGGTGAGGATCAACGTGGGAGCTGGCTTGCCTGCGATGCAGGCGCCGCGGTGTATCAGGAGGATCGAGGTGACGCTATCGCAGGCAAGCCAGCTCCCACAGAGAAAGCCAGCTCGCACGATAAGAGTGGGGGGTTATGCGTAAGTGTCGATCAACGTGCCGAGCATTTCGTCGGAAGCCTTGGCGACTTTGGCGCCCAGCTCAACCTGGAACTTGCCCTGGGCCATTTCGACCATATTGCTCGCCGAATTGGTTGCCTGATTGGCATCTACCGAACGCAAACGATCATTTTGCGCGTCCGAAGGCTGGGTAGTGGCGGCGCTGGCGATCTTGCCGGCGGCCTGGTCGACACGGTTCTGCCCGGTCTGAATCGCGCTCAGCCCCGAGTAAAACGCACTGCTACCAGAGATTTCCATGGCGTGAACCTGCCTATAAGAGAATCGTGAACCGTCATTGAAGCAGACCTACTGGCAAAACGCCCGTTAAAAACACTAATGGCATAATGCCTTAGCCATAGGCAAAACTAGTCAAGCAGGTCCAACTGCAGGTACTCGGCGACCGCTTCGGCGCTGGGTTGCTTGAGTTTTGGCACCCTCCCGAGGAAAGGCGCAGGCAGTCGCTCAGCCAGGGTCGCGAGGTTTTCTTCCAGACGAGAGGTCTTGGGATCGATGATATTCGCCACCCAACCCGCCAGCGGTAAACCATCGTGGGCGATGGCTTCTGCGGTCAGTAACGCATGGCTGATACACCCCAGCCGCACGCCCACCACCAGGATCACCGGCAGCTTCAGCGCCCGGGCCAGGTCCGACAAGTTGTCCTGATCGGCCAATGGCACCCGCCAACCGCCCGCGCCTTCGATCAAGGTGAAGTCCGCCTGCTTGGCCAGAATATGCTGCATGGGTTTGAGCAACGACTGCACCGTCAGCGCCACGCCGGCTTCGCGGGCAGCCAGGTGGGGGGCGATGGCCGGCTCGAACGCCACCGGGTTGACCTCGGCATAGCTCAACGGCAACGAACACTCGGCGAGCAACGCCAGGGCATCCGAATTGCGCAGGCCCTTGGGCGTCACCTGGCACCCCGACGCCACAGGTTTGCCTGCGGCAGTGCTTTTGCCGGCTTGCCGCGCGGCATGCAGCAGGCCGGCGGCGATGGTGGTCTTGCCGACGTCAGTGTCGGTCCCCGTGATGAAGTAAGCGGCACTCATAGAGGTTTCTCCAGGACGGCGTACACCACTTGATAAGTCGCCGGCAGGCCCTGGGCCTGGCGGAACTGCTCGTAGGCTTGCACCAGTGCAACAATCCGCGCCCGGCCCGTCAAGCCTCCGGGGCGCCCCGGGTTCAGATTGTGCGCACCCAAGGCTTTCAATTCGTGGGTCAGGCTGCGCACGTCGGGGTAATGCAGCACGTGGGGACGCTGCTCCAGGCTATGCACGCGCAAACCACTGGCCGCGCACAGCTGCTCATAAGCGCTGAATGGCCGGAAACGGTTGACGTGCACCATGCCATCCGCCGCACGCCAGCTTTCGCGCAACTCATCCAGCGTACCCACGCACAAGCTGGCAAACGCCAGCACACCGCCGGGCTGCAACACACGACGCGCTTCGCTGAGCACTGCTGCAAAATCCGAGCACCACTGCACCGCCAAACTGGAGTAGATCAGCCCGCAGCTGGCGTCCTGCAAGGGCAAGCGCTCGGCATCGCCAGCGATAAAGTGCTGCGCGCCGCCCAAGGGCCTGGCGTGGTTGAGCATGCCTTCGGCAATGTCCAGGGCCACGCCTTGGCTGTCCGGAAATGACTGGCCCAGCACACGACTGAAATAACCCGTACCGCAGCCCAGGTCCAGCCAGCGTTGCGGCGAAATATCTTCCGGCATACGCCGCAGCAGCTCGCTGCCCACCGCGCGTTGCAATTCGGCAACGCTGTCGTAACTGGCCGCTGCGCGAGAAAAGGACGCCGCTACCTGACGCTTGTCTGGCAAGCCGCCGGGCAGCACATGGGATAAATCAGTCATCACCGCACTCATGCAAAAAAGCCTGGATGGCCCCCGCCACACCGTGGGGGTCCTCCAGTAGAAAAGCGTGACCGGCCTGTTCAATCAGGCCGATTTCAACATCGGGCAACAACGCCAGCAGATCGCCGCAAGCCTCAGCGGGCACCAGGCCATCCATGCCGGCAAACAGGTGCAACTGCGGGCCGCGAAAGGCCAGCAACGCCTCACGGGTGTCCAGTTGAGCCAGTAATTCAAGGCCGGTCATCAGCACGGAAGAAGGCGAATTCGGCGCCCCGCTGACCAACAAGCGCGCCAGCCCGCGAGGATCTTCGGCGCCCTTGGCGCACAACAGGCCGAAGCGCTTAAGCGTGACCTGGGAATCGGCATTGCACCCGGCGAGAAACGCATCGAAGGTTTCGGCAGGCATTGCGCTCGGCCAGTCGTCATGGGCGACAAAACACGGGTTGCTGGCCAATGTCACCAGGCCGCAGCAACGATCACCCCGGCGCGCGGCCAGCTCTGAAGCCAGCATTCCGCCGAGGGACCAGCCGCCCAGCCAGGCGTTGTCCGGCAGGCTGGCGTCCAGCTCGTCGAGCCATTCGTCGAGGTCGCTGGAAGCCAAGGCCGGCAAGGGTTCGATGTGCACCCGCAAATGCTCATCCAGCCCCTGCAACGCCGCCGCCAACGGCTCCAGCGGCGAAACGCCGAGGCCCCAACCAGGCAGCAATATCAGTCGATCACGCATGGTCGGGCTCCTGGCCTAACAAGCGGAAACACTCTTCCAATGCGCTTAACAATAGCTGCACCTGCGCCTCACTGTGGGCCGCTGTCAGGGTCACCCGCAGTCGCGCGCTGCCAGCGGGCACAGTGGGTGGACGGATCGCGGTCACCATCAGCCCACGCTCACGCAACATCTGCGACAAACGCACGGCACGGGCGCTGTCGCCAATCATGATCGGCTGGATCGGCGTGAAACTGTCCATCAGTTCCAGGCCGATCTGCTCGGCGCCCCGGCGGAACTGGCGGATCAGCCCGTTGAGATGCTCCCGCCGCCAATGCTCGGAGCGCAGCAGTTCCAGGCTTTTCAGCGTGGCGCAGGCCAACGCCGGCGGTTGGCTGGTGGTGTAGATATACGGGCGGGCAAACTGGATCAGGCTTTCGATCAGTTCCTCACTGCCTGCCACAAACGCCCCGGCAGTACCAAAGGCCTTGCCCAGGGTGCCCACCAATACCGGCACGTCCTCCTGGCTCAGGCCAAAATGCTCGACGATCCCGCCACCGTTGGCGCCCAAAGGCCCGAAGCCATGGGCGTCATCCACCATCAGCCATGCGCCCTTGGCCCGGGCTTCACGGGCCAGTGCCGGCAGGTCGGCCACGTCGCCGTCCATGCTGAACACGCCGTCGGTCACCACCAGCGTGTTGCCGGTGGCTTTCTCCAGGCGCTTGGCCAGGCTTTCAGCGTCGTTGTGCAGGTAACGATTAAAGCGCGCACCGGAGAGCAAACCGGCGTCCAGCAACGACGCATGGTTGAGACGGTCTTCCAGCACCGTATCGCCCTGCCCCACCAGCGCCGTGACCGCCCCGAGGTTGGCCATGTAACCGGTGGTGAACAGCAACGCCCGTGGGCGGCCGGTAAGGTCGGCCAGGGCTTCTTCCAACTCATGGTGTGGCGTGCTGTGGCCGATCACCAGGTGCGAAGCGCCACCGCCCACACCCCAACGCGCCGCGCCTGCACGCCAGGCCTCAATCACTTGCGGGTGATTGGCCAGGCCCAGGTAATCGTTGTTGCAGAACGCCAGCAACGGCTGGCCATCGACCACCACTTCAGGGCCTTGCGGGCTCTGCAGCAGTGGGCGTTGGCGGTACAGGTGTTCGGCACGACGGGCCGCAAGACGCGCGGCGAGATCGAAAGACATGAGACCTCGATTAAGCAGACCGAACGCGGGCAACCCTGTGGGAGCTGGCTTGCCTGCGATGACGGCGGCACATTCAGCATCAATGCGTCTGATAGACCGCTATCGCAGGCAAGCCAGCTCCCACACTGGATCGCACGTCGGCAGGAGAAATGGCTTAAACAGCCGCGTTATAGAACTGCTCGCTGCTCTTCTGCTCCACCAGCGCCTGCTCGATCGCCGCCTGATGCACTTCATCGGCGTGCTCTTCCCGGGCTTCCGGCAAGATCCCCAGGCGTGAGAACAGCTGCATGTCTTTATCCGCCTGCGGGTTGGCGGTGGTCAGCAGTTTGTCGCCGTAGAAAATCGAGTTGGCGCCGGCAAAAAACGCCAGGGCCTGCATCTGCTCGTTCATCGCCTCACGCCCGGCCGACAGCCGCACATGGGACTGCGGCATCAGGATGCGCGCCACCGCCAGCATGCGGATGAAGTCGAACGGGTCGATGTCGTCGGCGTTTTCCAACGGCGTGCCGGCCACTTTCACCAGCATGTTGATCGGCACCGATTCCGGATGCTCCGGCAGGTTGGCCAGCTGGATCAGCAGGTTGGCGCGGTCATCAAGGGACTCGCCCATGCCGAGGATGCCGCCGGAGCAGATCTTCATCCCCGAATCCCGTACGTACGCCAGGGTTTGCAGGCGCTCGCCGTAGGTGCGGGTGGTGATGATCGAGCCGTAGAACTCCGGCGAGGTGTCGAGGTTGTGGTTGTAGTAGTCGAGGCCGGCCTGGGCCAGGGCTTCGGTCTGGTCCTGGTCGAGGCGGCCGAGGGTCATGCAGGTTTCCAGGCCCATGGCCTTCACGCCTTTGACCATTTCCAGCACGTAGGGCATGTCTTTGGCCGACGGGTGTTTCCAGGCGGCGCCCATGCAGAAACGGGTCGAACCGATGGCCTTGGCGCGAGCGGCCTCTTCGAGGACCTTCTGCACTTCCATCAGCTTTTCTTTTTCCAGGCCGGTGTTGTAGTGGCCCGACTGCGGACAATATTTGCAATCTTCCGGGCAGGCGCCGGTCTTGATCGACAGCAGCGTGGAAACCTGGACGCGGTTGGCGTCGAAATGCGCGCGGTGCACGGTCTGCGCCTGGAACAACAGGTCATTGAAGGGCTGGACGAACAGCGCTTTGACTTCGGCCAAAGACCAATCGTGACGCAGGTTGGCAGTGATGCTGGCGCTCATGGGCGATTCCTTGATTATGCTTTGGCAAGCCCTGTGGGGAGGAATACCCACAGGCACGACACGGATGCTCGGCATATTTAAGGAAGATTCATGCACTGTCAACTTGAGAACAAACACGAGGTTTACAACTGGTTAAAAAGCAACCAAATCTGTTTGATCTGTGATGAAAGCAGTGAAACAGCCCACCCCATCTGCAACGCCTGCGAAACCGAGTTGCCTTGGCTGATGGACGCCTGCGAGGTGTGCGCGCTGCCGTTGCCCATGGCGGGTCTGGTGTGCGGCCAGTGCCTGAAACGACCGCCAGCGTTTAAACAGGTGGTTGCACCCTGGACGTACAGCTTTCCCGTCGACAGCCTGATCAGCCGTTTCAAGCACCAGGCCCGCTGGCCCCTGGGCCATTTACTTGCGCACCTGCTGGGGCAATGCCTGCAACACCGGTATGAGGATGCCGACCTGGCGCGTCCCGACTGCCTGCTGCCGGTGCCACTGGCCCGCAAACGCCTGCGGGAACGGGGCTACAACCAGGCGACAATGCTCGCGCGTTGGCTGAGCAAGGACCTGAACATTCCTTACGATGAGCACGTGCTGTTACGGCCTCATGAAACCGTGGCGCAACAGAACCTCGACGCCAAGACCCGCCAGCGCAACCTGCTCCAGGCCTTTGCCTTGGCGGACAGCGCCCAAGTCAAAGGCCGGCACCTGGCGCTGGTCGACGACGTGCTCACCACCGGTGCCACCGCCAACAGCCTCGCCCGGCTCTTGATGGACGCCGGCGCCCGGCAGGTGGACGTGTATTGCCTGGCGCGCACGCCCAAGCCAGGCACATGACTTGACTCGCGGGCGCCCTGCCCGCAACGTCTGCCCATTCCATCGAAGCGTGTGCCCATGTCCCTGCCAACCCTCCTGAGCCAACACATCGTCCGTCGCCCCCAGCGAATCGCGCTGCTGCAACACATTGCCGAACAGGGCTCCATCACCCGCGCCGCAAAGAGTGCGGGCTTGAGCTACAAGGCGGCGTGGGACGCCATCGACGAACTGAACAACCTGGCGCAAAAGCCCCTGGTGGAACGCAGCGTCGGCGGCAAGGGCGGTGGCGGCGCCAAGCTGACGGCCGAAGGCCAACGGGTATTGCGCCTTTACCAGCGCCTGCAAGTGTTGCAGGCCCAGGTGCTGGATTCCGCCGAGGACGCCAGCGACTTCAACCTGCTGGGCCGCCTGATGCTGCGCACCAGCGCGCGCAATCAGTTACACGGCCGGGTCGTCGCCATCGACAGCCACGGCCGCAACGACCGGATTCGCCTGGAGCTGGCCGGCGGGCTGAGCCTGGATGCACAGATCACCCATGACAGCACGGTGCACCTGGAGCTGGAGGCCGGCACTGAAGTCGTCGCCCTGATCAAGGCCGGCTGGCTTGACGTGCTGGCCGCTTCACAGCTAGCAACACCTGGACACAATTGCCTGGAAGGAAAAGTCGAGGCGATTCTCGACGCCGAAGACGGCCCCAGCGAGGTCCGCATCACCCTGCCCAATGGTCAGGTTTTGTGTGCCCTGGCCCGGCCCGACGCGCTCGCGCAGATCAATGCCGCCGAAGGCCAACCGGTAAAGGTGCAGTTCTCCCCCAGCAATGTGCTGCTGGGCACTCCGGTGTAACGCTTCAAACTGCAACAATTTCGTCACGAGCGCTCCCTAAGGTGGCTGCAAAAACCCGCAGGGAGCCTGAAATGAGCCTATTAGAAGAAAACCAAGCCACCGACCTGGAACAGATGGTCGGCCTCACCCGCCGTCGTTTTATCGGCGCCGGCGCCCTGTGCGGAGCCGCGATGTTCCTTGGCGGCAACCTGCTGACCCGCAGCGCCCTGGCGGTGGGGGCCGCTTCGAATAGCCCGCTGCTGGGTTTCACCAGCATCGCCTCGGCCACCAGCGACGCCATCACCCTGCCGCCCGGTTACAGCGCTTCCGTTCTGATCAGCTGGGGCCAGCCACTGCACAAGCACGCGCCGGCCTTCGACCCCAGCGGCAACGGCACGGCCAAGGCTCAGGAACAGCAGTTCGGCGACAACAACGACGGCATGAGCCTGTTCGCCTTCCCCGGTGACGACAACCGCGCGCTGATGGCGATCAACAACGAATACACCAACTACCGTTACCTCTATGCCCACGGCGGCGCGCCGCAATCGGCCGAAGACGTGCGCAAGGCGTTGGCCAGCGAAGGTGTGTCGGTGATCGAAGTGCGGCGCAAAGGTGACACCTGGCAGTTCGTCCAGGACTCGCGCTACAACCGGCGCATCCACGGCAACTCGCCGATCCGCTTCGGCGGCCCCGCGGCGGGCCATGCGTGGCTGAAAACCAGTGCCGACAAAACCGGCAAAAAAGTCCTCGGCACCTTCCAGAACTGCGCCAACGGCAAGACCCCGTGGGGCACCTATCTCACCTGCGAAGAAAACTTCACCGACTGCTTCGGCAGCAGCAACCCGCAACAAACCTTCGACGCCGGGCAGAAACGCTACGGCGTGGTGGCCGCCAGCAAAGACATCAACTGGCACCCCCACGACGCGCGTTTCGACATGGCCAAGAACCCCAGCGAACTCAACCGCCATGGCTGGGTGGTGGAAATCGATCCGTTCGACCCGCAATCCACGCCGGTCAAACGCACCGCCCTGGGCCGCTTCAAGCACGAAAACGCCGCCCTGGCTGAAACCCGCGACGGCCGCGCCGTGGTGTACATGGGCGACGACGAGCGCGGCGAGTTCATCTACAAGTTCATCAGCCGCGACAAGATCAATCACAAGAACCCCAAGGCCAACAAGGACCTGCTGGACCACGGCACCTTATACGTGGCGATCTTCGATGCGGGCGACGGCAATGCCGACCATCCCAAGGGCCAGGGCCAATGGGTCGAGCTGACTCACGGCAAGAACGGCATTGATGCCAACAGCGGCTTCGCCAGCCAGGCCGAAGTGCTGATCCACGCACGCCTCGCCGCCAGTGTGGTGAAAGCCACCCGCATGGACCGCCCGGAATGGATCGTGGTCAGCCCCACCGACGGCCAGGTGTATTGCACCCTGACCAACAACGCCAAGCGCGGCGAAGACGGCCAGCCGGTGGGCGGCCCGAACCCGCGGGAGAAAAACGTCTACGGGCAGATCCTGCGGTGGAAGGCCAATGCCAACGACCATGGCGCACCCGACTTCACCTGGGATTTGTTTGTGGTGGCCGGCAACCCGACCGTGCATGCCGGGACACCCAAGGGCGGCTCCTCCAACATTACCCCGCAGAACATGTTCAACAGCCCGGATGGACTGGGCTTCGACAAGGCCGGGCGGTTGTGGATCCTGACGGATGGCGACTACAGCAACGGTGGCGACTTTGCCGGCATGGGCAATAACCAGATGCTGTGTGCCGACCCGGCGACCGGCGAGATACGCCGGTTCATGGTCGGGCCGGTGGCCTGTGAGGTGACCGGGATCAGCTTCTCGCCAGACCAGAAAACCCTGTTTGTGGGGATTCAGCATCCAGGGGAAACCGGTGGCTCGACCTGGCCGGAACACCTGCCGAATGGCAAGCCACGGTCCTCGGTGATTGCTGTTCGTCGGGATGATGGCGGGATCGTCGGCGCCTGATAAGGCGCCATCGCGGGCAAGCCCGGCTCCCACAGTTGACCGAGTACTCCTGTGGGAGCCGGGCTTGCCCGCGATGGCGGACTAACAGTCACCACCTATCTCGACCCCGGTGCGTTACCATACCCGGCCGGACGCGGCGCCCTGCTGCGCGCAGGAGTTCGCATGGCCCACCCGTTTGAAACACTGACCCCTGACCTGGTGCTCGACGCTGTCGAAAGCATCGGTTTCCTCAGCGACGCCCGCATCCTCGCGCTCAACAGCTACGAAAACCGCGTCTATCAGGTCGGCATCGAAGACGCCGAGCCCCTGATCGCCAAGTTCTACCGGCCCCAGCGCTGGACCAACGAGGCGATCCTCGAAGAACACAGCTTCACCTTCGAATTGGCCGAGTGCGAAGTGCCCGTGGTGGCACCGATGATTCACAACGGCGAAAGCCTGTTCGAGCACGCCGGTTTTCGCTTCACCCTGTTCCCGCGCCGTGGTGGCCGCGCGCCGGAGCCGGGCAACCTCGACCAGTTGTATCGCCTGGGCCAACTGCTCGGCCGTTTGCACGCGGTGGGTTCCACCCGCCCGTTCGAACACCGCGAAGCCCTGGGGGTGAAGAATTTCGGTCACGACTCCCTGAACACGCTGCTGGAAGGCAATTTCATTCCCAAAAGCCTGCTGCCGGCCTACGAGTCTGTCGCCCGGGACCTGCTCAAGCGCGTGGAAGAGGTCTACAAGGCCACGCCCCACAAGAACATCCGCATGCACGGCGATTGCCACCCCGGCAACATGATGTGCCGCGACGAGATGTTCCACATCGTCGACCTGGATGACTGCCGTATGGGCCCCGCCGTTCAGGACCTGTGGATGATGCTCGCCGGTGATCGCCAGGAATGCCTCGGGCAGCTGTCAGAATTGATGGACGGCTACCAGGAATTCCACGACTTCGACCCGCGCGAATTGGCCCTGATCGAACCGCTGCGGGCCCTGCGCCTGATGCACTACAGCGCCTGGCTCGCACGGCGCTGGGACGACCCGGCGTTCCCCCACAGCTTTCCGTGGTTTGGCAGCGAGCGTTACTGGGGCGACCAGGTGCTGGCGTTGCGCGAGCAGTTGTCGGCGCTCAATGAAGAACCCTTGAAACTGTTCTGACCGCTTTTCTGTGGGCGCCGGGCTTGCCCGCGATAGCATCACCTCGGTGTCACCGATGCACCGAGGTGCCTGCATCGCGAGCAAGCCCGGCGCCCACAGAAAAGCAGATCCCACTGGCTGACAAATATCCTTACAATTGCGGCTTTGTTCGCTGCCTAAGCAAGGATTCTGCATGCAAGCCGCCAACCCCCGTCGCGGGTACATATTGGGCCTGAGTGCCTACGTCATCTGGGGCCTGTTCCCGATCTACTTCAAAGCCATCGCCAGCGTTCCCGCCGCAGAAATCATCGTCAACCGCGTGCTGTGGTCGGCGCTGTTCGGCAGTGTGTTGCTGATGGTGTGGAAACACCCTGGCTGGTTCCGTGAACTGCGGGACAACCCCAAGCGCCTGGCGATCCTGGCCCTGAGCGGCACGTTGATCGCGGCCAACTGGCTGACGTATGTGTGGTCGGTGAACAGCGGCCGCATGCTGGAGGCCAGCCTGGGTTACTACATCAACCCGCTGGTGAACGTACTGCTCGGCATGGTGATCCTGGGCGAGCGCCTGCGCCGTCTGCAATGGGTGGCCGTAGGCTTGGCGGCGGTCGGCGTGGCGCAACAGGTATGGCAAGTGGGCAGTCTGCCGTGGGTGTCGCTGGTACTGGCGGCGACCTTTGGGTTCTACGGGTTGATCCGCAAACAGGCGCCGGTCAAGGCGTTGCCCGGGCTGGTGGTGGAAACCTGGATGCTGGTACCGATCGCCATCGCATGGCTGCTGTTCAACCCGTCTGCACACAGCGCGCAGATGGCGTTCTGGAGCACGTCTGAGGCGTGGTGGCTGGTAGCCGCCGGCCCGGTGACGCTGATCCCGTTGGTGTGTTTCAACGCCGCCGCGCGGCATTTGCCCTACACCGCCCTGGGCTTCCTGCAATACGTGGCGCCCACCCTGGTGCTGCTGGAAGCGGTGCTGTTGTTCAACGAACACTTGGCGCCCGCCACACTGATCGCCTTCTGCTTTATCTGGGCCGGGCTGGTGGTCTACAGCCTTGACGCCTGGCTGACCGTGCGGAAAAACTGATCAAATAACGTACAAACCCCTGCAAGCCACAGCCGGCTTGGCTTGCAGGCATTCACCCCAAGGTTATCCACAGCCTGGTCCCCGGCGTTTGTGCACAAGCCCTTGAAACTGCTCGTTTTTTGCTCAACCGGCGAAGAGCCACGGCCCGCGTGGGCTGGGCGCGGGTCTCTACAGGTTATCCACAGGCCCATGCAAGATTTCCATGCATAACCTTGTGGGCAACTATTCCTCGCTGCGTAGCTCCAGTTCCACCATCAGGTCATCCGCCAGGGTTTCCAGCGCGGCTTGCAAGGTCTCCAACGGCAGCGTCAGCGGCACCGCCAGCAAGGCTTCGGCGTGGAACAGCAGGTCGCTGCTCATCGGCGCCGGGCGCACGTCGGTGATCAAGCGCTCCAGGTTGACACCTTGCTTGCTGAGCAGCGCGGTGATGTCGCGGACGATCCCCGGCCGGTCGTTGCCCACCAGCGCCATCGCGATCGGTTGCGACTCACTGGGGGCCAGGGAATTGCTTTCCCCCAACAGCACGCGAATGCCGTGGGTGGACAAGTCTTCCAATGCCCCAATCAACTCCAGGCGATTTTCCGCCGGCACGCTCACGCGCAAAATCCCGGCAAACTGCCCGGCCATGTGCGCCATGCGGCTTTCCAGCCAGTTGCCACCGTGGGAGGCGATGCATTGGGCGATGCGCTCAACCACCCCGGGTTTGTCCGGGGCGATGACAGTCAGTACGAGATGGTCCATGGTGTCGTCCTCTTGTTCGGCTTCTTGTAGGAGCGAGCTTGCTCGCGAAGAACGTGAGAGCACCGTTGGGTGTCAGCTTTCCCGCGTTACCGTTAACGACCTTCGCGAGCAAGCTCGCTCCTACAAGGTGGACGCAGGCGCCCGCGAAAACAAATCGTGTACCATTTTTATATTTATCTGGAACAATCCAATAGTTTTTTGAGAACATCCCGTACCCCGCTGTGACCGTATGACCAAAGTGGGTCGCTAAACGACGTATTTAGTCTAATTTTCACAACCGCAACTCATCATGTAGTATGCCCAATCGCGCACTACATAACGTTAGGTCGATGTCTGCCAAGGCAACCACGCACCGCGACGCAGCCCGCCCAGCCGCCTTCAACGGCATGTACTGGTGCGGGGTATTCGCGGTTTACATGGCCAGAGGCTTCATTGGTAAATTGAAAAGCTGAAAAGCGCATAAGCTCCGCAGAGTGAGGCAAGCAATGACTGAACACGTTCAAGTCGGTGGCCTGCAGGTCGCCAAAGTCCTGTTCGACTTCGTGAACAACGAAGCCATTCCTGGTACCGGCGTTACTGCCGACCAGTTCTGGGCCGGTGCCGACAAGGTCATCCACGACCTCGCGCCGAAGAACAAAGCCCTACTCGCCAAACGCGACGATTTTCAAGCGCGGATCGACACCTGGCACCAGGCGCACGCCGGCCAGGCCCACGACGCGGTGGCCTACAAGGCCTTCCTTCAAGATATCGGATACCTGCTGCCAGAAGCCGCAGATTTCCAGGCCTCGACCCAAAACGTCGACGATGAAATTGCCCACATGGCCGGCCCGCAGCTGGTGGTGCCGGTGATGAACGCCCGTTTCGCCCTCAACGCCTCGAATGCGCGCTGGGGCTCCCTGTATGACGCGCTGTATGGCACCGACGCCATCAGCGAAGCCGACGGCGCCGAAAAGGGCAAAGGCTATAACAAGGTGCGTGGCGACAAGGTTATCGCCTTCGCCCGCGCCTTCCTCGACGAAGCCGCGCCACTGGCTGCCGGCAGCCACGTGGACTCCACCGGCTACAAGATCGTCGACGGCAAGCTTGTGGTCAGCCTCAAGGGCGGGAGCAACAGCGGCCTGCGCAGCGATGCCCAGTTGATCGGCTACCAGGGCGATGCCGCCAAGCCGACCGCAGTCCTGCTGAAGCACAATGGCCTGCACTTCGAAATCCAGATCGACGCCAGCACCCCGGTCGGCCAGACCGATGCCGCCGGCGTGAAAGACGTGCTGATGGAAGCCGCCCTGACCACCATCATGGACTGCGAAGACTCCGTCGCCGCCGTCGATGCCGATGACAAGGTGGTGATT
Organism: Pseudomonas sp. IPO3778; assembly: GCF_013386825.1. Classification (GTDB taxonomy): domain Bacteria; phylum Pseudomonadota; class Gammaproteobacteria; order Pseudomonadales; family Pseudomonadaceae; genus Aquipseudomonas. The sequence goes on along the minus strand of NZ_JACARC010000032.1, from coordinate 20,136 downwards.
TACCGCAACTGGCTCGGCCTGATGAAGGGCGACCTGTCGGAAGAAGTCGCCAAGGGTGGCAAGACCTTTACCCGCACCATGAACGCCGACCGCGTTTACACCGGCGCAGACGGTAAGGACGTGACCCTGCACGGGCGTTCGCTGTTGTTCGTGCGTAACGTCGGCCACTTGATGACGATCGACGCGATCCTCGACAAAGACGGCAACGAAGTGCCGGAAGGCATTCTCGACGGCCTGCTCACCAGCCTGTCGGCGATCCACAGCCTCAACGGCAACAACAGCCGCAAGAACAGCCGCACCGGTTCGGTCTACATCGTTAAACCGAAGATGCACGGCCCGGAAGAAGCGGCGTTCACCAACGAGCTGTTCGGCCGTATCGAAGACGTGCTGAAGCTGCCACGCAACACCCTGAAAGTCGGGATCATGGACGAGGAGCGCCGTACCACGGTCAACCTCAAGGCCTGCATCAAGGCGGCCAGCGAGCGCGTGGTGTTTATCAACACCGGCTTCCTCGACCGCACCGGCGACGAAATCCACACCTCCATGGAAGCTGGCGCGATGGTGCGCAAGGCTGCCATGAAGGCTGAGAAGTGGATCGGCGCCTACGAGAACTGGAACGTTGATATCGGCTTGAGCACCGGCCTGCAAGGCCGTGCACAGATCGGTAAAGGCATGTGGGCCATGCCCGACCTGATGGCCGCCATGCTGGAGCAGAAGATTGCTCACCCGCTGGCGGGTGCCAACACGGCATGGGTCCCATCGCCGACGGCGGCGGCGCTGCACGCGCTGCATTACCACAAGGTTGACGTATTCGCCCGCCAGGCCGAGCTGGCCAAGCGCGAGCGCGCTTCGGTGGACGATATCCTGACCATTCCCCTGGCCCAGAATACCGATTGGTCTGACGAAGAAATCCGCAACGAACTGGACAACAACGCCCAGGGTATCCTCGGTTACGTGGTGCGCTGGATCGACCAGGGCGTGGGTTGCTCGAAAGTGCCGGACATCAACGACGTCGGCCTGATGGAAGACCGCGCCACCCTGCGCATTTCCAGCCAGCACATCGCCAACTGGTTGCGCCACGGCATCGTCAATGAAGCCCAGGTGATGGAAAGCCTCAAGCGCATGGCGCCGGTGGTGGACCGTCAGAACGCCGGTGACGCGCTGTACCGCCCGCTGGCTCCCGATTTTGACAGCAACATCGCGTTCCAGGCAGCGGTGGAGTTGGTGATTGAAGGGACCAAGCAACCGAACGGCTACACCGAGCCGGTGTTGCACCGCCGGCGCCGGGAGTTCAAGGCCAAAAACGGTCTGTAATCAAGCGCTGGAAATAAAAAAGCCCTGATCTTTCGATCAGGGCTTTTTTTTGGTCGCCGGGTTTTACTGCACCATCCCCAACTCCCGCTTCACCATCTTTGCCAGCTTCACGCTATCAATGGGCTTGAGCAAGAAGTCCACCACGCTCAAATGCATGGCATCAATCACGTCCGGCGCTTCGGCGTCCCCCGACATGATGATGATCGGCAGCGCCGCCCGGGTGGACCCGCGCACCTGGCGAATCAGTTGCAGCCCGTTGCTCGGGGTCATGCGCAGGTCGGTGATCAGCAAGCCTATGGAACTGCTGGAACTCAACAAGTCCCACGCCGCCTCGCCACTGTCTGCGGTCATGCAGCGGATTCCGTCCAGGCCAAGAATTTCTGCCAGCAGTTCGCGAGAGTCCTTGTCGTCATCCACGATCAAAACCCGTTGTGGGGGTAAATCGGGCTCCTGCATAACAGCACTCAGGGCCTCGCGCTCGGCGTCACTCAAAATATCGTGGTCGGACATACGTTTCTCGGCAGTTCTGATCAATCTCCCAGCACAGAACTCAGACATCGCCGGAAGGGCGAACAATGTGCACTTCGTCGGAAAGTTTTCCTAGTGGGCGTTCTACGGGTTTTGGACGATATTCATGTAAGGTTTTTCCCTAGTCATGGAAAGGCAGATCGCTACCTAGACTTACGTCCAATGGGCACCCGCAGCGCAGAAGTCGACCATGAGGCACGATAACGACAAAAAAACTGCGGTCATAGGTATGAGTAAAGCTGATGCTTTCACACAAGCGGGGAAAACCGCTGTGTTGCAGAACATCCACGGCACCCTGCAATTCCTGCAACGTTTCCCGCCGTTCAACCAGATGGAAAACGCCCACTTGGGTTTTCTGGTAGAGCAGTGCCAATTGCGCTTCTACGGCCCCGGCGAGAGCATTCTCAAGCCCTCGGGCGGGCCGGTGGAACACTTTTACATCGTCAAGCAGGGCCGTGTGGTCGGTGAGCGGCCGGACTCGACAGAAACCACCTTTGAAATCACCACCGGTGAGTGCTTCCCGCTGGCGGCGCTGCTGGGCGAGCGGGCGACCCGCACCGAGCACAAAGCCGCCGAAGACACCTTCTGCCTGCAGTTGAACAAGCCGGCCTTTATCAAGCTGTTCGCCCTTTCCAGCGCGTTTCGTGACTTTGCCTTGCGCGGCGTCAGCAGCCTGCTGGATCAGGTCAACCAGCAAGTCCAGCAAAAGGCCGTGGAAACCCTCGGCACGCAATATTCGCTGAACACCCGCCTGGGCGAGCTGGCCATGCGTCACCCGGTGAGCTGCAGCCCGCAGACACCGCTGCGCGAAGCCGTCACGCTGATGCACGAGCAGCAAGTGGGCAGCATCGTGATCGTCGACGAGCACAAGGCGCCCCTGGGGATTTTCACCCTGCGGGACCTGCGCCAGGTGGTGGCTGACGGCACCAGCGACTTCAATCAGGGCATCGAGCGCCATATGACCCAGGCGCCGTTCTTCCTCACGCCGGACCACAGCGCCTTCGACGCCGCCATTGCGATGACCGAACGGCATATCGCCCACGTGTGCCTGGTCAAGGATCAGCGCCTGTGTGGCGTGGTGTCCGAACGCGACCTGTTTTCCCTGCAACGGGTGGACCTGGTGCACCTGGCCCGCACCATCCGCAACGCGCCCCGGGTGGACAACCTGGTGGCAATCCGTGGCGAAATCGGCCAGTTGGTGGAGCGCATGCTGGCCCACGGTGCGTCGTCCACCCAGATCACTCACATCATCACGTTGCTCAACGATCACACGGTGTGCCGCGTCATCGAACTGACCCTGGCCGACAAGGGCGACCCCGGCGTGCCGTTCAGCTGGCTGTGCTTCGGCAGCGAGGGCCGCCGCGAGCAGACGCTGTATACCGACCAGGACAACGGCATTCTGTTTGAAGCCAAAGACGCCGCTGAAGCCGCCGAGATTCGTGGCCGCTTGTTGCCGCTGGCGCACCAGGTCAACCAGAGCCTGGCGCTGTGCGGGTTTACCCTGTGCAAGGGCAACATCATGGCCGGCAACCCGGAACTGTGCCTGTCCCGGGCGGAATGGGCGCGGCGCTTTGCCGGGTTTATTCGTGAAGCGACGCCAGAGAACCTGTTGGGTTCGAGCATCTATTTTGATCTGCGGGTGGTTTGGGGCGATGAGCAAGGGTGCGAGCAACTGCGCCAGGGCATTCTCGATCAGGTGGCGGACAACCGTTTGTTCCAGCGCATGCTGGCCGAAAACGCGTTGCGCCAGCGCCCGCCGGTGGGGCGCTTCCGGGACTTCGTGCTGACGCGCAAAGGCGCCGACAAGGCGACACTCGACCTCAAGGTGCAAGGCCTCACGCCCTTTGTCGACGGTGCCCGGCTGCTGGCCCTGGCCAATGGCATCAGCGCCAACAACACCCTGGAGCGCTTGCGCCAACTGGTGGCCAAGGACGTCATCGAGCGCCTCGACGGTGCCGCCTATGAAGAGGCCTATCACTTCATTCAACAAACCCGCATGCAACAGCACCAGCTGCAAACCCGCGAGAACCTGCCCTACTCCAACCGCGTCGACCCCGACAGCCTCAACCACCTCGACCGGCGCATCCTGCGTGAATCCCTGCGCCAGGCCCAACGCCTGCAAAGCAGCCTGACCTTGCGGTACCAGCTGTGAGCATGTTTGGCTGGCTGCGCAAAGCCAAACCGGGCCTGGACGCAGCGCAACAGCGTCGGGTCGAGCAACTGCCCAAACCTCGGGAACTGGGGGCAGGTTCGCTGCGGGACCAGCGCTGGGTGGTTGTAGACCTGGAAACCAGTGGCCTGAACCTCAATCGTGACCAAGTACTTTCCATCGGCGCGGTGGTGATCGAAGACAGCGCGGTGGACTTTTCCCAACTGTTCGAACGCACCCTGCAACGGGCCGAGACCAAGCTCAGCCCCAGCGTGCTGATCCACGGCCTGGGGCCCAGCGCCATTGCGGCGGGCAGTGATCCGGCTGAAGCGTTGATGGACTTTATGGCGTTTGTCGGCGACAGCCCGTTGCTGGCGTTCCATGCGCCCTTTGATCAACACATGCTCTGCCGGGCCCTCAAGGACAGCCTGGGCTATCGCCTGACCCACACCTTTCTGGACGTGGCCGACATCGCCCCGCTGCTGTGCCCCGACGCGAACATCCGCGAAGCCGGGCTGGATGACTGGATCGGGCATTTCAAGCTGCAGGTGGGTGAGCGTCACCATGCCAGTGCCGATGCGCTGGCGACGGCGGAGTTGATGTTGATTCTGTTCAGCCGCGCGCGGCAGCAGCAGATCGACAGCCCCAAGGCCTTGCAGGAGCGCCTTGGCCAGTGGAAACGTCGCAAACAAGCCCCCTCCTTTTAATCGTGGCGAGGGAGCTTGCTCCCGCTGGGGTGCGAAGCGCCCCCAAAACCAGCCCACCGCTCTCCTACTGAGTGAATGCATTGCCTGGATTGCGGCCGCTGCGCAGCCGAGCGGGAGCAAGCTCCCTCGCCACAACAAGCTGCATCATCATAAAAGATGTCATTACGCCGCCACCCGACCAACGCCAATTGCACCCGTACGACGCCTCTGCCACAATCGCGAATAATTCTCGTTAGTTTAAACTTCACGATCGGTGTTGCCTTGTCGTCAGCCCAAAGTCCCCAGAGTGAGCTTGTTGGCGCGTTGTACCGCGACCATCGCGGCTGGCTGTTGGCGTGGCTGCGACGCAACGTGGCCTGCCCCAGTCGCGCCGAAGACCTGAGCCAGGACACCTTCATGCGCCTGCTGGGCCGTGAAGAACTGCGTGCACCCCGCGAGCCACGGGCGTTTCTGGTGGCCATCGCCAAAGGGTTGCTGTTCGACTATTTCCGCCGCGCCGCGCTGGAACAGGCGTACCTCACCGAACTGATGCTGATCCCGGAAAGCGAACACCCGTCGCCGGAAGAACAGCAACTGATCCTCGAAGACCTCAAGGCCATCGACCGCTTGCTGGGCAAACTGTCCAGCAAGGCCCGCGCGGCTTTCCTCTATAACCGCCTCGATGGCCTGGGCCACGCCGAAATCGCCCAGCGCCTGGGGGTTTCCGTGCCCCGTGTGCGGCAGTACCTGGCCCAGGGCATTCGCCAGTGCTATATCGCCCTGTATGGCGAGCCTCTGTGAGCCCGGCCAGTTCCAAGCCGGTGTCGGCACGGGTGCTCGACGCGGCCATTGCCTGGCAGCTGTCCCTGGATTCGGGCGACGGCAGCGCCGTGGAGCGAGAAGAGTTTGCCAAGTGGCTGGCCGGCGACGAAGAACACGCCCGGGCCTGGCGCCAGTTGGGCATGCTCGATCAGCGTTTCAGCGTGGCCTCGGGCCCGGCGCGTGCGGCGCTGTTGCAGTCGCGCGAGGGCATTCGCCGCCGCGTGCGCAAGCTCGGCAGCGGCCTGGCCAGTGTGGTGCTGGTGTGCGGCCTGGCCTTGTTCGCCGGCCAGCGCTACCTACCGCTGAACTACTGGCTGGCCGACCAGCGCACCGCCACCGGTGAACAACGCACGTTGAAGCTGGCCGACGGCACCGTGATCAACCTCAACACCCACAGCGCCATCGATGTGCGCTTCGACGAGAAACGCCGGCTGATCGTGTTGCAGGAAGGCGAGATCCTCGTCGAAACCGGCCACAACGACGCCCGCCCGTTTTTTGTCGAAACCCGCGAAGGCAGCCTGCGCGCCCTGGGCACGCGGTTTATCGTCAAGCGCGAAGACGACGGCACGCGCCTCAGCGTGTTGCAGTCTGCCGTCGGCGCGCAGCCGGAGGCGCTGCACCAGGAACAGATCTTCAAGGAAGGCCAGCAAGTGCTGATGCGCCGCGACGGCCTCGGCCCGATGCTGGCCGTGAGCCCCGGCACCGACGCCTGGACCCGCGGCATGCTGGTGGTGGACAACGCGCGGCTCGGCGATGTGGTTGCTGAGCTGAGCCGCTACCGCACCGGGTACCTGGGTGTGGATAAACAGGTGGCCGACCTGCGAATCACCGGCAGCTTCCCGCTGCACGACACCCAGCTGGCGCTGAACGCGTTGCTGCCGACCCTGCCGGTGCACATCGAGCAGCACACGCCGTGGTGGGTTGAGGTGGTGCCGAAGGCTGCGGCACAACCTTGAGCCTTGGGACGGCTTAACGATTGCTATCGCAGGCAAGCCAGCTCCCACAGTGGACGGTGTTCAACCTGATAAACCTGGCCCACTGTGGGAGCTGGCTTGCCTGCGATGAGGCCCGCAAAGTCACCCCCGCTCATCAAATACAAATTATTTTCATTCAGCCCTATCACTTTCTGCATCTCGTTCGGCACATAGGCAATTGAGAAATATTTTCATTCAGGAGCCGCCGTATGTCCCGCACGCTAGACACCTTGTTGCGCCCCAGCCTGTTGGCCGTGGCCATTGCCCTCAGCGCCCCGCTGGCCAGCACCCAGCTGATCGCCGCCGAACAGGCCTCCAGTGTGCGCGCCTACAACCTGCCGGCAGCACCGCTGGCCACCGCCCTGAACCAGATCGCCAGCCAGGCCGGCTTGGCGCTGACGCTCAACCCTGGGTTGGCGGCGGGCAAGACGTCTGCACCGGTGAAAGGGCAGTTTGATGCGCCGGGTGCGTTGCGCGAGGCGCTGCGTGGCACTGGCCTGCAACTGGAGCAAAGCAGTGCGGGTACCTTCAGCCTGGTAGCGATTCCCGATGGGGTTGTGGCGTTGCCGGAGACGAGCATTACGGGCCAGGCCGATGCGGAAAGTGCGTGGGGGCCGGTTAATGGTTACCTGGCGAGTCGCACCGCTGCCGGCACCAAGACCGATACGGCACTGGTCGAAGCCCCGCGCTCGATTTCGGTCGCCACCCGCGAGCAAATGCAGGACCGCAACGTCCAGAACCTGGACGACGCCGTCAAGTACATGCCCGGCATCGTGTCCGCCAGCTATGGCAGTGACACCCGCTACGACTGGATGCGTGTGCGCGGCTTCGAACCCACCCAATTCCTCGACGGCCTGCCGCTGCCTCGCGGCGTGTACGCCAACCCGAAAGCCGAGACCTGGAACCTCGACCGCCTCGCGCTGCTGCGGGGCCCTGCCTCGTCGGTCTACGGCCAGACCCCGCCGGGCGGCCTGCTGGACATGGTCAGCCGCCGCCCCAGCGCTGAATCGAGCAATGCCATCCAGGTGCAATACGGCAGTGACAACTATCGCCAGATCAACTTCGCCAGCACCGGCAAGATTGATGATGAAGGTAAATTTCTCTACGGCCTCAGCGGCGTGGTGCGCGATGCCGGCACTCAGGTCGATCACATCGACAACAAGCGCTACAACATCGCACCCAGCCTGACCTGGAATATCGACACCGACACCAAGCTGACTTTCCTGTCGCAGTTCACTCGCGACGATACGGGCGCCACCAGTCAGTTCCTGCCGATTGTAGGCACCAAGATTCACTCGCCACTGGGCGATGTGTCACACCACAAGAACCTGGGCGACCCGGACTACGAGTACTACGACCGCACCTACTACGCCCTGGGCTATGCCTTTGAACATCGCTTCAACGACACCTGGCAGTTCAAGCAGAACCTGCGTTACACCAAGTCGGAATTGTCCTTCCAGCAACTGACCGTCGGCTCCTACGGGTACTCGACCATTGATGCCGAAGGCAACACCAGCCGCTCGTCGACCAACGTGGACGAAAACATCGGCCAGTTCGCCGTCGACAACAATTTCCAGGCTGACTTCGCCACGGGCGACATCACCCACACCCTGCTGCTCGGCCTGGACCACCAACGCACCGACACCTCATACCTGTCGATCTTCGGCGGCGCCGGGACGGTCAACATTTTCAACCCGATCAACACCCAACCAGTTGTGCGCCCTGCGCGCTCCACGGCTTACTACGACTACAACCAGAAAACCATCCAGACCGGCCTTTACGCCCAGGACCAGATGGCCCTCGACAAGTGGCGCCTGACCCTCGGCGGTCGCGAAGACTGGGTGCACCAAGGCACCACGTACTTCAACAAAAACGATGCAACCAATACCGACCGCAGCAAGAATTTCAGTGGCAACGCCGCACTGAGCTATGTGTTCGATTCTGGCTTCGTGCCGTACCTCTCCTACGCCGAATCGTTCCAGCCGGCGAGCAACGCCAGCGTCTCGCCCACCGAGTCCTACAAACCCACCGAAGGCAAGCAGTGGGAATTGGGCGTCAAGTACCAGCCACCCGGCTCAAACACCCTGCTGAGTGCTGCGGTGTATGACCTGACCCAAAAGAACGTGCTGGTCACCAGCTTCGGGGCCGGTGGCCAATCCATCACCGACCAGACCGGCGAAGTGAAGGTCAAGGGCCTGGAACTGGAAGCCGTGTCCGACGTGACCGACAACCTTAAGGTCATCGCGGCGTACACCCTGGCCAAATCTGAAGTTCAAAAAGGCCAATACAAAGGCAACCGCCTGCAACTGATGCCTAACCAGCAAGCCTCCCTGTGGACCGACTACACCTGGCACGCCGGCGTGCTCGACGGCTTCGGGATTGGCGCGGGCGCCCGCTACACCGGCAACACCTATGGCGACCAGGGCAACACCTGGCTGGGCAAGGCCAACGCCTACACCGTGTTCGATGCGTCCGTGCATTACGACCTCGGTCGCCTGGACAACAGCCTCAAAGGCGCATCGGTGAAACTGAACGCCACCAACCTGTTCGACAAGGATTACATTTCCACCTGTGATGCTTCCTACTGCTACTACGGCGACCAACGCAGCGTGGTCGCCAGTGCCACCTACCAGTGGTAATCGACTGAGTTAACAACCAGGCCGCCCCCGTGGGCGGCTTCGGTGTGTCTGAAGGCTAGAACATGAAAAGCAAAACCATCCGCCGCTGGTCCTTCATCCACACCTGGACCAGCCTCGTCTGCACCGTATTCCTGCTGCTGCTCGCCCTCACCGGCCTGCCATTGATCTTCCACCACGAGATCGATCACCTGCTGGGCAACGAGCCCGAGCTGGCGCAAATGCCCGCCGACACCCCGCAACTGAACCTCGAACAACTGGTGGCCAAGGCTCAGGCCCATCGCCCCGGCGAAGCCATGCAATACCTGGCCTGGGACGAAGACGACAAGAACGGCGTGATCGCGATCATGGCCGCCACCGCCGGTACCGAGCCCAATTCTTCCCACACCTTCATGCTCGACGCCCGCACCGGCGAAGCCGTGGAAACCCCTGCGGCCAACGGCGGGCTGACGATGGTGCTGCTGCGCCTGCACGTCGATATGTTCGCCGGGCTGCCGGGCAAGTTGCTGCTGGCGTTCATGGGCATCCTGTTTGTGTTGGCGATCATCTCCGGCACGGTGTTGTACCTGCCGTTCATGCGCCGGCTGAAGTTCGCCACGGTGCGCCAGGACAAATCCACGCGCCTGCGCTGGCTCGACCTGCACAACCTGATCGGCGTGGTCACCCTGACCTGGGCGTTGGTGGTGGGCGTGACCGGGGTGATCAGCGCCTGCGCCGACCTGATCATTGCCGCCTGGCGCACCGACAGCCTCAGCGCGATGATCGAACCCTACAAAAATGCCCCGCCGCTGACCCTGCGCGCCCCCGCCACCGACCTGCTGACGATCGCCGCCAAGGCCGCTCCCGGCATGGAGCCGGACTTTATCGCGTTCCCCGGCACACGCTTTTCCAGCGAGCATCACTACGCGGTGTTCATGAAAGGCAGCACCCACCTGACCTCGCACCTGCTGACGCCGGTGTTGATCGACGCCAGCAACCTGGAAGTCACCGCCATCGCCGAACGGCCGTGGTACATGGACGCCATGGGCATGTCCCAGCCGCTGCACTTCGGTGACTACGGCGGCATGCCGATGAAGATCCTCTGGGCGGTGCTGGACGTGCTGACCATCATCGTCCTGGGCAGTGGCGTGTACCTGTGGTGGGTGCGGCGCAAGGCGGCCACGTCATGAAGCCGCGGCAGTCGAGTTTCTGGAAGGTGTTTGGCATTCCGCTGGCCATCGGGCTGCTGAGTGCGGCCGGGCTGTTTGCAGCACTGCTGGGGGACGGGTTGTGGGATTCGTTGAGCTGGGTCGGGCTGGGTATTCCGGCGGTAATTGGGGTATGGGCCTTTTGTAGGAGCTAGCTTGCTCGCGAAAAACCTGAGAGCGCCGCGTTAAACCAGACGCGCTGCGTTATCGTTGACGCCTTTCGCGAGCAAGCTCGCTCCTACAGAGGAATGCCCATGTCCACCCCTAGCATGACGTTGTTCCACAACCCTGCCTCGCCGTTTGTGCGCAAAGTACGGGTGCTGTTGCACGAGACCGGCCAACTGGACGGCGTGACCTTGCAGGCCTGCGTGCCCACGCCGGTCAAACCTGACGCCGATGTGATCCTGGATAACCCGCTGGGCAAGATCCCCGCGCTGCGCCTGGCCGACGGCAACGTATTGCATGACAGCCGGGTGATCCTCGACTACTTCGACCACCAACATACCGGCACCCCGCTGATCCCCCGCGACGGCCCGGCCCGCTGGCGGCGCCTGACCCTGGCCTCGACCGCCGACGGAATCATGGATGCCGCCGTGCTGGTGCGCTATGAAACCGCCATGCGTCCCGAGGAAAAACACTGGGACCTGTGGCTGGAAGGGCAGCGCGACAAGATCCGCCGCGCCCTCGACATGCTGGAACAGGACGCCATCGCCGAACTGGCCGGGCCGTTTGACGTGGCCGCGATCAGCGTGGCATGCGCCTTGGCTTACCTGGACTTCCGCCACCCGGGCATGCAGTGGCGGTCCAGCCATCCGAAGCTGGCGGCGTGGTATGCCGAGGTGAGTCAGCGCCCGTCGATGCTGCAGACCCAGCCGCCTATTTAAACGCCACGCCCTCCCTGTAGGAGCGAGCTTGCTCGCGAAAGTCGCCAACGATAACGCAGCGCATCTGGTTTAACGCGGCGCTCTCAGGTTCTTCGCGAGCAAGCTCGCTCCTACAGTGGACGGCAGAATCGGTGAGAAAGCCGATAATCCTCGCCACCAAGCGGGCCCCCTCCTGCTGATCTTCCCGCAACCCCAACGACCGGCTCATCGCTTGCCCACTCCATACCAGTCCAGCTTGCGGGTCAGCACCATCACCGTGCCCAGCAACCCGAACAACAGCAGCGAACCCATCAACAACGCGTAATCCTCCGCACTCAACAGCCCGTACAACAAGCCGTACAACGCCGCCAACCCCGCTGAAAACCCCAGGCCATGGGCGACGCTGCGCAACACATGGCAGACGTAAAAACCAATCAACAGCACACAGGCAGCCGCCGAGATCAGGTAGGCCGGGCCAAATCCGATGTGCTCCGACAACGACAGCAACAGCAGGTAGAAAAATGCCAGGGCAACCCCCACCAGTGCGTACTGGATCGGGTGCACCGCCAGGCTCTTGAGCACCTCGAACAGGAAGAAACCGGCGAACGTCAGGGCGATAAACAGCAGCGCGTATTTGATCGCCCGGTCACTCTTGAGGTACTGGTCCACCGGGTCGATAAAGCTCACGCCAAAACTGCGGCCGTTGAAGTCGTCACACACCGCGTCCGACGCGCAGCCGCGCAGGGCTTCTTCCAGGTTGGTGGAGAAAAACGTGGTCTGCCAATTGGCCGTAAAGCCTTGGGCAGAGACCTCGCGCTGGGCCGGCAGGAAGTTGCCGATAAAGCTCGGGTGCGGCCAATTCGACGCCAGCTTGACCTGACTGGTCTTGCCCACCGGCACCACTTGCAGTTGCTCGGTGCCTTGCAGGCGCAGGTCGAAGGCGAAGTCAAAAGACGCCGGTTTTTTGCTGTCCTGCTCGGGCAGCATCACGTGTACGCCCTCCCCCAGCCACGCCACTTGAGTGCCCGGCGAAAACGCCAGTTGCTGGCTGCCCAGCTCCAGCTTCAGCGCGTTTTCGATGCCACGAATGTCGCTGATACCCACCGCCAGATACGCCGTATCAAAGCGGTAATCGGCAATGTTTTCCTTGATGCCCCATTGCTCCGGCAACACAAACCGCCCGCTGATACGGCTGTCGGCATGGAACAGCCGCGCCTGGTAAATGCCCCGGGCGCGCACTTCGGTTTGCACTTGGCCGTCGAGGGCAAAGTGTTCCGGCAGGAAATACAGACGACCGCGCACCTCACGGGTTTCTTCGTAGCGTTCGTTGAGCTTTTCATTGAGCTTCCACTCCCGGACGGTCTTGCGATACGGCACCACCAGCACCGGGCCACTGAGGCGCTGGCTGTAGCTGGAACTGCGGGCGATATCCTGCAACACGTCGTCGCGCAGTTGCTGACGGTCGGTAATCACCCCGTGGATCATCAGCAACGGAATCAACAACAACACGATCAGCAGCGCGATGGCGCCCAGTTTGAAAAGCAGATTGCGGTTCATGAAGCTCTCCCTGTTTTGATGGGGGAGAGTCTGGGCAGCGCGTGAGGGGGATTTATGAAGGGAATGTGGAGACTGTGTGGAGATGCAGTTTGACCTGCACGCCGCCGGGCACGTTGCCGATCTGCAATGAGCCGCCGTGCAGCTTCATCACTTCCTCGACAAAATTCAGCCCCAGGCCCGTGCTCTTGCGCCCGCTGGCGGGGCGCGGCAGGGAATAGAAGCGTTCACTGAGGCGCGGCAAGGCGTATTCGGGGATGGGTTCGGCCTGGTTGAACAGCATGAATTCGATGCCGTTATTCACGGCCCGGGCGCTGAACCGCAATGTGCCGCCGGGCGGGGTGAAATCCAGGGCATTGTCCAGCAGGTTGCCCAGGGCCTGACGCAGCAGGAACGGCTCGCCATACACCTGCACATCTGCCGCAATCGCCTGCTCGACCTGCAACCCGGCGCCTTCGATGCGTGCGCATTGGGCCTGGAGCACTTCGTCCACCAGCGCTGCCAACGACAGACTGGCCTGGTCTTCCAGGCCCTGGCGCTGCTCCACCTGCGCCAGGTTCAGCAGGCGTTCGATCAACTGCTGCAAGCGCGCGCTTTCGCTGTCGATATTGCCCACGAAACGCTGCTGCTGGTCGCGGGACATGTCGCCCTGCAACAGCTCCGCCGCGCCGCGAATCGCCGCCAGCGGGCTTTTCAATTCGTGGGTCAGGGTGTGCACATAACGTTCGACGTACGCCTTGCCTTCGAGCTGGGTGCGCATGTGTTCCACGGCGGTGGACAGCTGCTCCAGCTCACCGCCGCGATAGTGCGGCAACTCGGCACGCCGCCCTTCGCTCACCGCCTGGGCGTACGCCGTGAGCCGGCGCAGCGCGACACTCAACCACCACGACAACAGCGCGCCAAACAGCAGGCCCAGGCCCACCAGCCCGGCGCCGTACCACAGCAGCCGGTCTTCGGTGCGGTCCACATAGGGTTGCAGCGAGCTGTTGGGCTTGGCCACGGTGACCACACCGATGATCTGCCCGTTATCGCGGATCGGCGCGCCCACGTGCATCACCGACGAGGCCGGGTCGTCCAGTTCGCTGCGGGTGGAGCGCGCACCGTATTCACCGCGCAGGGTCAGGTACACATCGTTCCATTTCGAATAGTCCTCGCCCACCGCCTCGCCGGTGGAGTCCAGCAACACGATGCCCTTGGCGTCGGTGACGTAGATGCGGTGGTTGACCTGGTTCTTCGGCAGGCCCCAGATATTCGCGCCCGGCTGGCGTTCGCCGTAGGCCTTGAGCAGTTCGGGCCAATGGCTCTGGCCGAGGGTGCCGTTCTTCACGTCCTGCCGCAGGATTTCCGCCAGCAGGTTGGCGGTGTCCACCAGGGTTTCTTCGGTGGACTGGCGTACGCCGGGGCGGATTTCCTTCATCACCGTGCTGAGCACGAAGTAACCGGTCAGGCCGATAAACAGCGCATAGACCAGAAAGAACCGGATCCCCAGGCGCATCAGCTGTTGCCCGGGCTGTAGCTGTAGCCGAGGCCGCGATGGGTCTGGATCGGCTCGGCGTCGGGGGCCACCGTGCGTAATTTGCTGCGCACGCTTTTGATGTGGCTGTCGATATTGCGCTCGTAGCCTGCGTCCGCCGCCACGCCCACGGCGTCCAGCAACTGTTCGCGGCTGAAGACGCGCTCAGGTTGCTCCAGCAAGCAATTGAGCAAACGGAACTCATGCCGCGTCAGGCTCAGCGCCTGGCCACGGTAACCAATCTGCACCCGCTCATGGTCCACCTGGAACACCGCCGGCGTCGCCACCGGGGCCACGCGCTTGAGAATCGCCCGTACCCGCGCCGCCACTTCCCGTGGGCTGAACGGCTTGACCACATAGTCGTCAGCGCCGATCTCCAGGCCCACCACCCGGTCAATCTCGCCATCCCGGGCACTGAGGAATATCACCGGCACTTCACTGAAGCGGCGCAATTGCTTGCAGGTTTCAAAGCCGGTGATGTCCGGCAGGCCGATGTCGAGGATGATCAGGTCGGCCGGGGTTTGCCGCTGATGGGCCAGCGCCGCCTGGCCGAGGCTTAGCCAGGTGGTGGTGAAGCCCTCGCCTTGCAAGGCGAAAATCAGCGTGTCGGCGATGGCCGCTTCGTCTTCGACAATCAGGATGTGCGGCATGGTCTCAATCAGCAGTCCGGTTTGTCGGCAGTGTAGCGACGTGCCGGGTTTACCGCAGCGCCGAATTCACGCAAGGCCTTGGCGCCGATCAGCAGCGGGTAGTTGAAGCTGCTGCGGTCGGTGAGGTTGACCTCGACGGTGCGCTTGACGTTGCCCAGGCACATTTCCAGGTCGATCACCGGGCGCTTGGCCACGGTGGCTTCGTCCTTGTCGTCATCTTCGTCGGCGCGGCTTTTGATTTTGCTGATGCGCGAGACCTTGTGCTCGTAGACCTTGTTGGTGGCGTCCTTGCCGCCGAGGCGGAAGCGTACCCAGTCATCGCCATCACGGGTGAAGCTCTCGATGTCCCGGGCCGACAGCGAGGCCGTCAGCGCACCGGTATCCATCTTGGCCTTGAAGGTCTCGCCGATTTCCGGCAGTTGAATGTATTCGTAGCGACCGTACAGGGTCGGCTCGGCGGCCATGACAGGCAAGGCCACGAGTGCTAGCAGGGCAAGGATGGATTTCACGTAGGAGGTTTCCTTGAAATAGGTGGGCCAATTCTAGACTGCAAAACCGCCGCTTAGTTAGATCACACAACATACCCAGCCCGCTGTGAAACATTCGTAAGCGTATTTGCGATTTGGCCTCTAGACCCAAGCTGCTTATCATGGCGGGCCAAAAATGATTCCAAGAGTTACTTATGCGCCGCCTGCTCACCGGCTGTTTCGTCACATTGCTGCTATTGCTCAACACCCTGGTGCTGTTCGGGCCGTTGATGGTGTTTGCCCTGCTCAAACTGGTGGCCCCCGGTCGCTTTCGCGATTATGCCTCCTGGGCGGTGATGTGGATCGCTGAAACCTGGGCCGAGGTCGACAAGCTGATCTTCGCCCTGTGCATCCCCACCCAATGGGACATTCGCGGCGGTGACGACCTGCGGGGCGACACCTCCTATCTGGTGATCAGCAACCACCAATCCTGGGTCGACATTCCGGCGCTGATCCAGACCCTCAACCGGCGTACGCCGTTCTTCAAGTTCTTCCTGAAAAAGGAACTGATCTGGGTGCCTTTCCTGGGGCTGGCCTGGTGGGCGCTGGATTACCCGTTCATGAAGCGCTACAGCAAGGCGTTCCTGGCCAAACACCCGGAGCTGGCGGGCCAGGACCTGAAGATCACCAAAGAGGCCTGTGAGCTGTTCAAGCGCCAGCCGGTCACGGTGGTCAATTACCTGGAAGGCACGCGGTTCACCGAGGCCAAGCGTCAACAGCAGGGTTCACCCTTCGAGCGCCTGCTCAAGCCCAAGGCGGGCGGCGTGGCGTTCGTGTTGGCGGCGATGGGCGAACAGCTGGATGCGGTGCTCGACGTCACCGTGGTTTATCCACAGGAGCACATTCCGGGTTTCTGGGACTTGATCAGCGGCGCGGTGCCGAAGGTGATCGTTGATATCCGTACCCGTGAGCTGGATCCGGCGTTGTGGCAGGGGGATTACGAGAACGATCCGGCGTTTCGCCAGACCGTCCAGAACTGGGTCAACCAGCTCTGGAGGGAGAAAGACCAACGCATTCAAGAGTATTTCAGATAAAAGCACCGGTCGTGGATGCTGAATCACTCAAACGCGCGCCTTGAACACCTTGACTCAAACCGACAAACCCAGAGCTTCGGCCATGGCGTTGCGGGCCTGCTCAGGCGTGCCTTTTTCTGACAACTTTTGCAAAGCCAAGCTCAATTCATCCGCTGCGGCCTTAAGGTCTGTTCCGGTAGTCGTAGCGCTCAAGAACTTACCGAGCTGTGCAATCACCTCAATGGCTGCAGTGCTCACCGTCGGGGCCGAATTCTGCACAGAACCGCTGTCGTCGATTGGCAACTCTTTTACCGTACCGTCAGAAGCCTTCGCAAAATCCTTGAAGTTGGTTGGAGTTCCTTTGTCGGCGGGCCATTCTTGGGCCTCAGTGAACTCTTTTGCCGTGCCGTCAGCCGTCTTCATAAAATCCTTGAAGTTGGTTGGAGTTCCTTTGTCGGCGGGCCATTCTTGGGCCTCAGTGAACTCTTTTGCCGTGCCGTCAGCCGTCTTCACAAAATCCTTGAAGTTGGTTGGAAGCCCTTTGTCGGCTGGCCATTCTTTGGCTCCTGGGGTGCCGGTCCCGTTTTCAGAATGGTAAAAAGTCTTAAATTTTTCCAGGTCAGCCATCAGGTTATTCACTGCCCGCTCAGGATTGTTTCCCTCAAGCACAGCCTGCAAGCTATTGCGCAAACTCTGTACCAGATCTGAAGGCAGCCCCAAGCTTTGCGTCAGATTTTGGGGAGTTTCAGCAGGCCGGCCGACCAGCCCGGTGAGTTGAGGATAAAAAGCGTTCGGTGCAGTTTGCGGAGCGTTTACCAAAGTCATGAGGTCACCACTAAGTCAGTTGATTTACCTTCAAAAGGCCGCTTATCGCGAGACTCAAAAAGGTAACTCTTAGGTGGTGAGCTCATGTCCTACGGTTCCTGGCGCCCTATCACAACTCATTGCGCCGTATGTCCCATTAACAATGGTAAATACGGCGATTTAGCCGCAGGAACTGCAACGCCGACGGGAAGGCCTTTAGCTGCCGGCGCCCCAGATGCTGCCCAGCTTGCCCAGCACCGAACTGTTGGCGCCCTGGCCGCCCAGGTATTGCAGAATCACCGGGGCAAACTTGCCGACCATGCTGTCATCCATGCCCAGGGCGCTGAACGCGGTATTCAGGTCGCTGGTGTCCTTCACGTTACCCAGTACGCCATCCAGGCCCGAGGTCTTGCTGCCGCCGGTCTGGCCGAGCATGCCGCTCAGGGCGCCGAGGCTGCCCAGGGAGTTGCTGCCGGAGAGCTTGTCCAGGCCCGGAACGCTCTGGGTCAGTTGGGAATAGTCGCCGCCACCCAGTTTATTCTTGGCCAGGCCCAGCATCGCGCCGGTGCCGCCAACCGCCTGCTCGGGGGTCACGTTCAGTTGCGAGGTCAGGGCGCCCAGCAGACCGGCGGTCTGTGAGGTGGGTGCAGCCGCTGCCGCCTTGTCGCCACCCTGCGCACCCGAAACGGCATTGGCTACATCGCCGAGGCTGAAACCGGCCGCAAACACCGGGCTGGCCGCTACGGTCAACAAGCAGGACAGGGCAAAACCGCGTGAAATCTTCATCAAGACAACCTCTGAAAGTAAGCGCTAAAAGCAGGGGTTTGACTGGGTGCGCCGAAGGATTGTTCCCTCCCTGCAGATTAGTTCAGAAAACCACTGCATCCGAATCGCCGTGCCCTGCGTATATCCACTACGAGCCGCACGGAGGTAGATGGAATGAATGCCCAAGCTGGACTAACCTCAGCCTGCTCGCTTTACCGTGCGCCGTCCCATCGCCCTGTTGCAAGTGCCTGGAGAAGCCCCATTTCGACTCACGACGCTGATCAGCTACGGCAATTGCTGGCCCAATGTTCCCTGGGTAACCGCCAGGCGTTCGAAACGCTCTATCGCAGCGTTTCCCCGCGCTTGCACGGTGTCGCCCTGCGGTTCATGGGGCGCCAGGATCTGGCCGAAGAGGTGCTGCAAGAGAGCTTCGTGCGCATCTGGTTCAACGCCTCGCGCTATGAAGCCCACCTGTCGGCGCCGCTGACCTGGATGATCAACATCACCCGCAACCTGGCCATCGACCAGTTGCGCAAACACCGCGAACACCCCTTGAGCGAAGGCCAGGAGGACGCCATGGCCGACGAAAGCCCCAGCGCCCATGAGTTGCTCGACAGCGAGCGTGAGGCCCACGCCCTGAACCGCTGCCTGGACAGCCTTGAGGGCATGCAGCGCCAATCAATTACCGTGGCTTACTTCCAGGGCCTGTCCTGCTCGGAACTGGCCAACCACTTGGCGGCGCCCCTGGGCTCGGTCAAATCCTGGATTCGCCGAGGCATGGAGCGCCTGCGCAGGTGCCTTGAATCATGAACTACCAGACCACCGCTCTGCGCCGCGCCCTCGCGGCCGACTACGCCATAGGGCTGATGCCCACCACCGCCCGCCGGCGCTTTGAAGCCCTGCTGCTGGACGATGCCGCCCTGCGGGTCGAGCTGGGGCACTGGCAGGATGCACTCGCCAGCCTGACCGGACCTTTACCCGAGCGGCCCGTGCCGGATCATGTGTGGGAAGGGATCAAAGCGCGTATTGAACCGCAAGTACTGCACATGCCGGCGAAGAAACCGTTCTGGATGAACCTGCGGTTGTTGGCGGCGGCGTGCGGGGTGGTGATCGCCGTGTTGGTGGGTGTGCTGTACCAGCGCGACCTTGGAGTGGAATACAACGCCACGCTGGTGGCGGCTGACCAGCAACCGGCGTTGAAGATCCAGGCGTACGCCGACCATCTGCAGGTTGAACCACTGACGCTGGCCGCAGTGGAGCAGGCACGGGACCTGGAGCTGTGGGCGATTCCACCGGGGGGCAAGCCGATTTCTCTCGGGTTGGTGCCCGTGTCGGGTAAAGGCCGGATTCAGCTGAGCAAGGAACAGCAGGCACTGCTGACGGCGCCGTTGACGCTGGCGGTGAGTCTTGAGCCGCAAGGTGGCTCGCCAACCGGGCAACCGACCGGGCCGGTGTTGTATCAAGGCCAATTGGCATCACTTTGATCCCAGGCTCGAGTCGATGGATTGAGGAACTGATCGCCGTAACCTGGGTCCATAAAAGACTACAAAATATGTCAGGAAGAGCCTAATGACTGCGATCAACCCCCAAGTGATTGAGCACAAGCCTTCATTCTGGAGCCGCCCGCGCCTGTTCATCGGCGCCTGTGTGGTGGTAGTGGCGGGCGTCGGCGGGGCGCTCTACACCCAAGACAGCGTCAAGTCTGCCGCACTGCTGGTGAACACTACCCAGCAGCCGGCCACGCAAATCGTGGCCCACAAGGATTACCTCGAAGTGCAGCCGATCGCCGCCACCGCGCCGGCGCCGGACCAAAGCCTGGAACTGTGGGCCGTCCCGGCTGACGGCGCACCGGTATCGCTGGGCCTGCTGCCTGAAGACGGCAAAGGCATCATTGGCATCAACCCGCGCCAGCAGGCGTCGATCAGCAAACCGGTGACGCTGATGGTCAGTTCGGAAACCAAGGGCGGCTCGGTGAGCAAGCAGCCGACAGGTCCAACGGTGTATCAGGGTGCTTTGGCGATTCGCTGATTCACTCAATCCACTGACATAAAAAAGGCGACCCTGAGGTCGCCTTTTTTTTGGTTCATCACGGATTCCCGGGAAAGACGCTCTTGATCTTCATGAAGAAGAACTCGCTATCCCGGTAACCGT
>NZ_JACARC010000031.1 GCF_013386825.1 Pseudomonas sp. IPO3778 | reverse complement strand
CCGGGAATCCGTGATGAACCTAAAAAAAGCGGGAGCGCTTCGCACTCCAACGGGGGACAAGCCCCCTCGCCACAGGACAAGCCCGCTCACTACAGGACAAGCCCACTCACCACAAGACAAGCCCTTACCAAAGGATTTGTGCTGTCCCTGGTGTCATGGCTCATGCGATTCTCACCTTCGGCCCAAAGGCTTATCACAAGGAACCCCGATGCAAACTTCCGGTGTGGACATCCGTCAGCTCAAGGCCTTCGTGGTCGTCGCCGAGGAGCTCAGTTTTGTGCGCGCGGCGACTCGCCTGCATGTTTCGCAACCGGCGCTGTCCCAGACCATTCGCCAGTTTGAAGCCCTGCTGGAGGTGCAGCTGTTCCAGCGCAACACCCGCAACGTGGCACTGACCGAAGCCGGCCTGGCATTGCTGGTAGAGGCGCGGGAAATCGTCAACGGGGTCAGCCGCCTGGTGCGCACCGCCCACGAGCATGCACGCGGGGTGCGCGGCTCTTTGAATATCGGCTTCCTGATCGGCGCCGGTGTGGACTTGATGCCGCAGATCCTCAGCGTGTTCGCCAAACGCTACCCGGAGATCGAACTGGTGGTGCGCGAGTATGACTTCGGCTCGCCCCATGCCGGGATCGACGAAGGCATGGACGTCTCAGTGCTGCGCCCGCCGCTGGGCCTGCCGGATATCGAGTTGCACACCTTGGTGACCGAACCCTGCGTGGCGTGCCTGGCGTCCAGCCACCGGTTGGCCGGGGAGAGCAGTGTGAGTGTCTACGACGTGCTGGAGGAGCCGATCATTGCCGCACCGGGCGTGGGCGTGTGGCGCAGCTTCTGGACCGCCGACGCGTACCGCAACGGCCTGCCGGCACCCATCGTCCACGAAGCCTCCACCGTGGAGACCGAGTTGCAGGCGGTGGCGTCGGAGCGTGGGATCAGTATTACCGCGCTGTCCACTGCACGCTTTTATGCGCGGCCTGGCCTGGCGTTTCCGGTGATCAGCGATATGCCGATGTGTGAGGTGGCGGTGGCGTTGCCACCACATCCGAGTGTGGCGGCACGCAACTTTGCCGAGTTGGCGATGGAAGTGGCGAGCAGCCGGCGCTGACCATTGTAGGAGCGAGCTAGCTCGCGAAAAACCTGAGAGCACCGCGTTCATCCTGCATAAACGCGTTACCGTTCGCGTTCTTCGCGAGCAAGCTCGCTCCTACAGTGGTCAGCGCCGGCTGCTCGCCACACTGTAGGAGCGAGCTTGCTCGCGAAAAACCTGAGAGCACCGCGCTCATCCTGCATAAACGCGTTACCGTTCGCGTTCTTCGCGAGCAAGCTCGCTCCTACAGCCGGCGCTGCCATTGTTCAGGCGTGTGCGCAGCGAGAACACCCACCACAGCACGCCGACGCCGAGTGTCACCCCGGTGGTGATGGCGCCGGTGTGGCTTTCTTCCGGCACGCTCAGGGTCAGGATCACCGCGATGGCCCACAGCCCGCCGAGGAGGATCATCGGCAACAACCAGCGCCCCAGGCTGAACACACCGTCTGGCGCCCCCGGCATCCGCCCGTTTTTATAGGCCAGGTACGCCGCAATCAGCGTCAGCAGGTAGGTGCAGTAGTAGGTCAGGCCGACCATCGAGTAGATCGCCGTGACAAACCCGCCGCTCGCCAGGTTCAGCAGCACGGCGATGGCGGTGATCAGCACGATGGCGCCGACGGGCGTGCCGAAGTGCGGGTTGATCTTCGCCAGCACCTTGGAGCCCGGCAGCATGTTGTCCCGGGACAAGGCAAAGGTCATGCGCGTGGCCACCGCCATATTGGCGATCAGGCAGGCGAGGATCGACGCAAAGGCGATCACGATCATGCCGATGCCGGCGGCGTTGCCCAGTTGCAGGCGCACGATATTGATCACCGGGTTTTCGCTGTGGCTGAGCAGTTCGCTGACCGAGCCCGGGATCGCAATGCTCAGCAACGCGAACACCACGAAGCCCAATACGCTGGAGACCAGCACCGCGCGGATCATCGCCCGGGGCGCGGCGCGACGGGGGTCTTTGGTTTCTTCGGACAGGTCAGCCGCGCCTTCCCAGCCCAGCAGCACCGACACCGGCAGCAAGGTGGCGAGGGCGATGGTGGTGAAGCTGATGCTGGCGCCGCCAACCGGTTGCGCCGAGGTCAGGATCGCCACGCCCTGGGTGTGTTCGAAGAAGAAAAACACCCCGAAGAACAACGCAATCGCCAGCAGCACGGTGCCGATGATTTCGATGATCGCGCCGATGTCGTTGATCCGCGTGGCCAGGCGTATCCCGCAGATATTCAGCAGGCCCACCACCAGCGTCGCGCCGATGCTCAGGCCCTGGATCTGGCCCTGTGTGGGGTTGGCCCAGATCTCCGGTGCGAACACCGTGCCGATGGCCGCCGAGGTGGCGGCGGTACCGGCGACAAACGAGGTGAAGGCGACCCAGCCGGTAAACCAGCCGAAGTGATTGCCCGCCAGCCGGCTGGACCATTGGTAGGCGTAGCCGGTGAGCGGAATGCGCCCGGCCAGGTGGCAGTAGACCATGACGATGCAGCACACCAGCGGGATCACCAGCAGCCACAGGAGGATGCCGATGCCACCGACCCGGTTGAACGGGTCGGCGAACAGCGTGACCACGCCGGTGTTGATCGAGACCATGGAAAAGGCCAGGGCAAACGAGGTGAATGAACTCATGGTGCGGTGCATCTTTTGCTCGTAGCCGAGGCTGGCGAGGTCGGCGTCGTCGCTGGACAACGGCGCCTGGGCATTCGGCGGGGCGGTCACGGTGTTTTCGACGAATGTGCTCATGGCCGTTGCTCCTCGATGATGCCCATCACCTCGTCCAGCACGTCGAGGGCCTTGGCCAGCAACGGGCGTTCGATATCCAGTGGAGGCTTGACCTTGATCAGGTTGCCCAGCCCTGCGTAACGGCTTTCGCCAAACAATACGCCGCGCTCCACCCCAAGGCGATACACCTCCTGGGATTCCCGGCAGGCCGGTTCCTTGGTGGTGCGGTCCTTGACCAGTTCGATGGACGCCATCAGGCCGGGGCAGCGTACGTCGCCGATCAACGGATGACGGGTTTGCATCTCCTTGAGGCGGGCGGTGATGTAGTCGCCGGAGTCCCGCGCTTTTTCGCAGAGGTTGTCGGCGACGATGGCGTCCACCGCGGCGTAGCCGGCCGCCAGGGAGACCGGGAAGTGGCCGAAGGTCAGGGCTTCTTCGCCTTCGTCGAACCACTTGAGCTTGTCATCCGCCAGGATCCCGGCCAGCGGGAAGCCACCGCCGACGCCTTTGCCGAACACGATGATGTCGGGCAGTACGTCGTAATAGTCCGCGGCAAACATCGTGCCCATGCGCCCGAAGCCGGTCTGCACTTCATCAAAAATCAGCAGCACACCCAGGCGGTCGCAGATCTCGCGCACGCCCTTGTAGTAGGAACGGGGAAATTCGATATGCCCGCCATTGCCCTGGATCGGTTCCATCATCACCGCCGCCACGCCACCGTCGACGCCTTTGAGGATGGTTTCTTCCAGCAGGCCAAGGCACAACTGCGACTCGGTTTCCGGGTCCATGCCCAGGCGCGTGCGGTACGGGTTGGGATGGGGCACGCGGGTGAAGCGCGGTTGAATCGCCAGGAACGGGTTGTTCGGATGAGGCCAGCTGGCGCCGAGGGTGGCGAGGGAGCGACCGTGGTAGCCGTCTTGCAGCACTAGCAGGTTTTGCGCGCCGGGGCGGTTCTTGAAGGCTAGTTTCATCGCCATCTCACCGGCGAGGCTGCCATGCAGGGCAAAGCCCATCTGGTTGAGGGCGCCCGGGGAGACTTCCCGCAGCTTCTTCACCAGCCGGGTGTGGGCGGGCGAGCCGAAGTTGGGGCGGATGTGGGTCATTTCGCGTAATTGCGCGACGGCGGCTTCCACCACCCGAGGGTCATTCGCCCCCAAATTGTTTGACCAGGCCTGGGCGGTGCAATCGATGTATTCCTTGCCCTGGTCGTCCCATACCAGCGAGCCTCGGGCCTTGACCAGGTTGATCTTGACGGGTGCGGTGTTCATCACTTCATTCATCTGCGTTATCTCTTTTGTTAGGGCGGCAGTGTTTGGGGGATGTGTGCAGTTAGGGTTGTGACTCGCTGCATCGAGTGGACCCGATGCTAGTCCCGGGCACGGGAGAAATAGAAAGACCGATTGCAGTGGGATTATTTGGCGTGGCTTATTAATAAAATCCGCTGAAACAAAATGAAACATTCGCGGCGGGCTACCCTCTACCGTATCCCCATGACGAGTGCCCCTATGAAAATCCCGCGTCCCTCTTCGCGAATGCCCCACCTCACGCAACTGCGCAACTTGAAGATGGCGCGCTCCGCCCACGCTTATGTGCGGGGCAGTACGGTGCAGTTTTATGAGTGGCTGCACAGCCAGCGCGGCCGGCGCTTGCCCCACGGGCCGGCGATCTGGATCTGCGGCGACTGCCACGCCGGCAACCTCGGGCCCACGGGCGACACCAAGGGCCGGATCGATATGCATATTCGTGACCTTGACCAGACGGTGATCGGTAACCCGGCCCACGACCTGGTGCGCCTGGCGTTGTCCCTGGCCACCGCTGCACGGGGTTCGGACCTGCCGGGGGTGACCACCGCCCGCATGCTCGAAGAAATGATGGTGGGCTACGCCCAGGCGTTCAAAGACAAGCCCGACGAGGCGCCGCCGCGTCCGTCCCAGGTCAAGGCCGGGATGCGTAGCGCGGTGGAGCGCACCTGGAAAAACCTGGCCCGTGAGCGCATTGAAAACACCCGGCCGACGATTCCGTTGGGCAAGCATTTCTGGTCGTTGTCACGGGCGGAAAAGTCAGCCCTTGAAACGCTGTGCGCTTCGGATGACATCCACCGCCTGGTCACTTCCCTCAAAGGCCGGTCCAACGATGCCGAGGTTGAGTTGCTGGACTCGGCGTACTGGGTCAAGGGGTGCAGCTCCCTTGGGCTGTTGCGTTATGCGGTGTTACTGGGGGTAGGCGACAAGGATGATCAGGACTACTGCCTGATCGATATCAAGGAAGCGGTAGGCGCTGCGGCGCCGCGTGCGGCCCGGGCGAAGATGCCGCGGGACAATGGCCGGCGGGTGGTGGAGGGCGCGCGGCACCTGTCGCCGTCGTTGGGGGAGCGGATGTTGGCAACGCGGTTTCTGGACCACGGGTTTTTTATCCGCGAGTTGCTGCCCCAGGACATGAAGCTGGAACTGGATGAACTGAGTGAGATTGATGCGATGCACGCGGCCGGGTACCTGGCGCGGGTAGTGGGCGTGGCCCATGCACGGCAGATGGACCGGGACACCCGCAAGGACTGGATGGCGATGTTGCAGGAGAACCGCTCGAAGCAGCTGGACGCGCCTTCGTGGCTGTGGACCAGCGTGGTGCAGTTGGTGGGGAGCCATGAGGAAGGGTATTTGAATCATTGCCGGCGGTATGCGCTGGAGCACTGATGAAAATCCCACTGTAGGAGCGAGCTTGCTCGCGAAGAACCTGAGAGCGCCGCGGTAAACCAGATGCGCTGCGTTATCGTTGACGTTCTTCGCGAGCAAGCTCGCTCCTACAGTGAGGTTGTCGTCAGGCCAGGTATTTCTTGAACCAACCGAGCGTCCGCTCCCACGCCAGGTTCGCCGCCGCCTCGTCATACCTCGGCGTCGAATCGTTGTGGAACCCATGGTTGGCGCCCTTGTAGATAAACGCCTCATAGGTGGTGCCCGCGGCCTTCAGCGCCTGTTCATACGCCGGCCAGCCCTCATTGATCCGCGTATCCAGTTCGCCGTAATGCAACATGATCGGCGCCTTGATCCGAGGCACGTCCTTGGCTTCCGGCTGGCGGCCATAAAACGACACCGCCGCCCCCAATTCCGGGTACGCCACCGCCGCCGCATTGGTCACGCCGCCGCCATAACAGAACCCGGTGATCCCCACCTTGCCGGTGCTTGCATCGTGGTGCATCAACCATTCGATGGCGGCAAAGAAGTCGTTCATCAGTTTTTCAGGGTCGACTTTCTGCTGCAGTTCCACACCTTTTTCATCGTTGCCGGGATAGCCACCCACTGAGGTCAAGCCATCCGGTGCCAGGGCAATAAACCCGGCCTTGGCCAGCCGGCGGGCCACGTCTTCGATGTACGGGTTCAGCCCACGGTTCTCATGCACCACCACCACCGCCGGCACCTTGCCGGTGGCCTTGGCCGGGCGCACCAGGTAGCCGCGCACCGTGCCGTTGCCCTTGGGGGACGGGTAGGTGATGTAGTCGGCGACGATCTCCGGGTCGGTGAATTTCACCTGTTCGGCCAGGGCGTAGTTCGGGCTCAGGGCGGCCAGCAGGGCCGAGGCGGTCAGCCCGCCAAAGGTGAACAGTGCCGCGCGGTCGAGAAATTCCCGGCGGTTGATCTTGCCGTGGGCGTAGCCGTCGTAAAGCTCCAGCAGTTCAGGGGCGAAGTCTTTGGCGGTCAGACGAGTCATCGGTGGCGTCCTCGATTAGCGGTGGGACTGAATGTAGACCAGTATCAGGCCTCCCGGCCATGGGCAGCGGCGGCCAATTGCCCGGTGTCGACCCGCACGAAGACCGAATCGCCGATCGCCGTCAGCACGCCGTCGGCGTACACCTCGCACACCACGCGGGTTTTGCGCCCGACGTCACCCTCGACGTTGGCGCGCAAGGTCAGCGGCACGCCCATCGGGGTTGGCTTGATGAATTTGATGCCCAGGTGACCGGTCACGCAGTCGATACGCGGCAGGCTGCCGGGTTCGCGGTGTTCGGCGCGGTAGTGGTAGGCCATGGCTGTCCAGTTCGAGTGGCAGTCCACCAGCATCGCGATCAACCCGCCGTAGACCAGGTCGGGCCAGCCGCAGTATTGGGCGTCGGGCTGGTGCTCGGCGATCACGTGGATGCCGTCGGCGTGCCAGCGGCTCTTGATGTGCAGCCCGTGGGGGTTGCTGCTGCCGCAGCCATAACACACGCCTTCGGGGGCGGTGGTGTCTTGCAGGGAAAGCGCGGGCATCGTGGCTCCTTGTTGTTTGAGTTCCGTCGGGGCACGAGCCTAATCTCAGGCACGGGAATAAATCCAGCACCTACGCTGTTACTCCTGCACAGCGTGTTTTATTCCCACTCGAGAATCCCATGAAACGTAGATTGCTGGCTGTCTTCCTCTTCCTCGGCACCTTGTCCAACGCGTATGCCGTGGAGTACACCGACGTCAACCCGGCGGCCAGCACCATCAGCTTCACCTACGACCAGATGGGCCAGCAGGTGTACGGCACGTTTGGCACGTATTCGGCGACCCTGCATTTCGACACGCAAAACCCGGCCGCCGCGAGCACCGTACTGACCATCCAGCTACCGAGCATCAACGCCGGCAGCGACGACGCCAACACCGAACTGCCCAAGGCCGGCTGGTTCGACATGACCACCTACCCGGTGGGCACGTTCACGTCGACCCACATCACCGACCTGGGCGGCAACCGTTACCTGTTCAGCGGCAACCTGACCCTCAAGGGCCAGACCAAACCCGTGGAGGTCAAGGTGGCCCTCAAGGAGGAGAGCGGCATTGGTGTGTTCGACGGTGAGTTCGTGCTCAAGCGCGACGACTTCAAGATTGGCGCGGGCGAGTGGGCGGACAGCGTGGTGTCCAATGCCATCACCATCAAGTTCAAGATGGTTGCGCCTGAGCGCTAGCGGGCAAACCTCTTCGCCCCGGCCACACACGCAATCACCGCGACGGTCACCACCAGCATGCCCAGGCTGACCTGTTCATGCAGCAGGGTGGCCGCCAGCGCCAGCCCAAAGAACGGTTGCAGCAACTGCAGCTGCCCCACGGCGGCGATGCCACCCTGGGCCAGCCCGCGATACCAGAACACAAACCCGATCAGCATACTGAACAGCGACACATAGGCCAGGCTCAGCCAGGCCGGCAGGCTGATGCCTGTAAACGACGGCGGGGCGAGGACGGCCGCCAGTGGCGCGACGATCGGCAGCGACACCACCAGCGCCCAGCAGATCACCTGCCAGCCGCCCAGGGTGCGCGAGAGCCTGGCGCCCTCGGCATAACCCAGGCCGCACACCAGGATAGCCAACAGCATCAGCAAATCCCCCAGGGGCGCGGCGCTCAGGCCTTGGGACACCGCGTAGCCCACCACCAGCAGGCTGCCCAGGATCGAAAACAGCCAGAACACCGGCTTGGGCCGCTCGCCGCCACGCACCACGCCGAACACCGCCGTGGCCAGGGGCAGCAGGCCGACAAACACGATGGAATGGGCGCTGGTGACGTACTGCAAGGCCAATGCGGTGAGCAGCGGGAAGCCGATCACCACCCCCAGCGCCACGATCGCCAGGGGCAACAGTTGGCTGCGGGCCGGGCGCTTTTCCTTGAACAGCCACAGCAGGCACAGGCCGAGCAGGGCGGCGAGCGTGGCCCGGGCAACGGTCAGGAATACCGGATTAAATTCCAGCACCGCCAGGCGCGTGGCCGGCAGCGAACCGCTGAAGATCACCACGCCGATAAAGCCATTGATCCAGCCGCCGGCGTTGTGTTCCCGGGTGTTGAGGTGAGTGGTGCGTTCCATGGGCGTCGGGCTCGATAAGGATAAGTTGCGTCCTGCGCATCCTATGATTCACCATTGAGACAATCAAAGAATTGTCATGGATACATCACCTATGCCTCGCGCCCGCTACAAGACCTTGGTGGACACCTTCGCCCGGGATATCCGCTCGGGCACGCTGGCCGCAGGCACCCGTTTGCCGACCCATCGCCAGTTGGCCGCCAGCCATGGCCTGGCACTGGTCACCGCCAGCCGGGTGTACACCGAGCTGGAGGCCATGGGCCTGGTCAGCGGCGAGACCGGGCGCGGGACCTTTGTGCGGGAAATTGCGTTGTCGCCGGGGCAGGGCGTGGGCCAGATCGCGGTGGCGGCAGGCATGATCGACCTCAACTTCAACTACCCGTCGCTGCCGGGCCAGACCGACCTGCTGCGCACCGCGTTGCGCCAATTGGCGCTGTCCGGCGACCTGGCCGCACTGCTGCGCTATCAACCCCACGCGGGCCGCTTGCATGAACGGGCGGCGGTGGCGCGGCATCTGGCGAGTCGTGGCCTGACGGTGCACGCCGAGCAGGTGCTGATCGTCAGCGGGGCCCAGCACGGGCTGGCGGTGACCATGATGTCCCTGCTCAAGCCCGGCGACGTGGTGGCGGTGGATGCGTTGACCTATTCCGGGTTCAAGGTGCTGGCCGAGACGCTGCACCTTGAAATTGTCGCGATTCCGGTAACCCCGACGGGGCCGGACCTGACCTTTGTCGAAAAGCTCTGTGCCCGGCGCCCGGTTCGAGCGGTGTACAGCATGCCTACCCTGCATAACCCGTTGGGCTGGGTGATCAGCCTGGAGCAACGGGAGCACTTGGTGGCGATTGCCCGTCGGCATGACCTGATCCTGATCGAGGACGCCGCCTACGCGTTTTTGGCCGAAGACCCGCCGCCACCGTTGGCCGAGCTGGCGCCGGAGCGCACGGTGTACGTGTCGGGCCTGTCCAAGAGCGTCGCCACCGGGCTGCGGGTCGGTTTCGTCGCCGCGCCCCGGCAGTGGATGGCGGCGCTGGAACGTACGGTCATGGCCACCACCTGGAACACGCCGGGGGTGATGACTGCCGTCGCGGCTGCGTGGATCGACGACGGTACGGTGCAGCAACTGGAAGCGCAAAAGCGCGAGGATGCCCAGGCGCGTCAGGCGGTAGCCAATGAGGTGTTGGCGGGGCTCAACGTGATCCGCCATCCGTCTTCGTATTTCTTGTGGCTGCCCTTGCCGGAAGACGCCCGCGCCGACCAGATCACCATGGCGCTGGCGCGGGATAATATCTCGGTGTCCACCGCCGAGCCGTTCGCCGTGTCGGCCCACGTGCCCCATGCCATACGGGTGGCGCTGGGGTCGGTGGAGCGGGAGGTATTGCGTGAAGCGCTGGTGAAGGTACGTTGGGCGGTGCAGGCGTACTAGGCCGTCTGCCGACGCATTGTCAGCAGCAGCGTGCCGAACGCGATAAAGGTTGAGCCCACCACCCGGTCCACCCATTTGGAAAATGTGGGGCGCGCGAGCAAGCCCTTGGCCTGTGCGGCGAGCAGGGCGTACAGGGTCAGCGACAACGCCGACAGCGCCATGAAAATCAGGGTCAGCACCATAAACTGCGGGAGCAATGCGCCGTGCTGGTTAATGAACTGCGGGAACAGCGCGGTAAAAAACAGCACGGCCTTGGGGTTGGTGACGGCCGTCAGGAACGCCAGTTTGTAGAGCTTCCAGGGAGACGGGGCGTTGACTCGCGTCGGTGCCTGGGAGTTGGCAGCCAGCAGTGGGTTTTTCTTGAGCAGGCTCTTGGCACCCAGATAAAACAGGTAGCCGGCGCCGAGGAGTTTCACCCCGTTGAATACCCATTCGGAACTGAGGATCAACGCACCCAGCCCCAGCATCGCGGCGGCGGATACGCAGAACACGCCGCTGACATTTCCCAGTGAAGACCACAGCGTGGAGCGTGCGCCATAGGCCAGGCTGTTGTTCAGCGCCATCAGGATCGCCGGGCCCGGGCTGGCGATGGCAAGGGCCGCGACGAGGGTGTAGGCGAGTAGGGAGTGAAAGTCCATGTTCAGGCTCGGCGTTTGGTTAAAGCGCGATCCTACCCCTTTTTGAGTGTGGCCCGGGAGCCCCTGTGGCGAGGGAGCTTGCGCAGCGCTCCCGCTTTTTTGGGGCCGCTACGCAGCCCAGCGGGAGCAAGCTCCCTCGCCACAGCAAGCCCCCTCACCACAGCAAGCTGCCTGTTCACAGGAAAGCATCCGGCTGTTATCAGAACTTGTACGCCTGACGCCCAATCAGCAGCCACTTGCCTTTCTGCTTCTGCCAGACCTGGAAGTTTTCAATTTCGGTGGGCACTTCAACGCCACTGTTCACCGCCTGTGCGGAAAAGTGGTTGCGCACCAGGGCGGTGTCGCCATTGAGGGTGATGGTCTGTTTTTGCATTTCCAGGGTCTTGAAGCCGCTTCTGCCGGTTTCAATGTCGGCGATAAATTCCTGCTTGTTCTGGATCTTGCCGCTGGAGTGGCCGTAGGTGAGGTTGTTGGCGGTGAGGGCCTGCAGTTGCGGGATGTCTTTGTGCAGCATGGCCTGGGTCATGCGATCGACCGCAGCCGCTACATCCTTGTCAGTCGCGGCAGGGGCGGCGGCCGCGTAGCCGCTGAACAGGCACAGAAAACCAATCAGAACCTTGACGTTTTGCATGGGGTGTTTCCTTGTTGTTGTGGGTACTGGTACGACACGGGCGAGTGCTTGTAGTCGTCGTACAACCATGCCGTATTTTGGGCGATCAAGGAAAGTGAAATTTCTATGAGTCCTGCATATAGGTGAATGTTGTGTGATGGGACGTCGTATCACATTCAATAAAATTCCCGGGACTTCCCGTAGAAATGGCACATGGCTATGCTGTGGCCGGAACACGAAAACCGGCGAGGGAATGCAATGCCTTTTGATTGGCACAGTGACTCAATCCAGCGCGGCACCCGTGTGACCCAACAGTACAAAAACACCCAGAATGTGCGCCGCTTCATGCTTGAGCACTGCGGTGCCGGGTTCAGGTTCAACCGCGATTTCATGGCGTGGATTCGCAACGACATCCCCAAGACCATGGGCGATGTGGTGGATGAATGGCAGCGCCGTAACAGCCAGTAAGGACAATAAAACATGACACCGGATCAAAAGTACGCGGCGGCCATGGCGCGCCTGGGTTATCAACTCACTGAGTTCAAGATCGGCGGTAACTACACGCCGCTGCTGAGGGACGGCAACCACGTTTACATCAGTGGCCAGATCCCTCGGGTGGGTGACGCCATCGTGCTGCCCGGCAAGGTCGGCGACAGCCTCAGCCTGGCCGACGCACAAATTGCCGCGGGCGTCAGCGCGTTGCGGTGCCTGGGGTTGCTCAAGCAGGCGCTGGGTTCCCTGGACCAGGTCAAGGCGATCCTCAAGATCAACGTGTACGTGCGCAGCGCGGATGACTTTGACCAGCAAAGCGAAGTGGCCAACGGTGCGTCTGACCTGTTGAACGAGATCCTGGGCGCCGCCGGCGCCCACACCCGCACCTCGGTGGGTGTGTTGCAACTGCCCAAGGGCGCGGCGGTGGAAATCGACATGGTCGCTGTGGCACAGGGCTGACGCCGGGTGATCGCCGAGGCTTTTGCGGTACTGATCCACTATGGGCTGTATCTGCTGCCAGGGCTGATTCTGTTTGGCCTGTGGTTTGGCCTCACGCCGAAAACATTGCCGGGCGTGCGCATCGTTATCCTGCTGTTGGCATTCGTGTTGATGCGTGATGCGATGACGCCGCTGGGCATGTGGTCGTTGAGCCGCGAGGTGCAGATTGGGTTCACCGCCAACCCCTTCGTGCTGGCCACGCTGGGCGGTTTATCCCTTGGGTTGATTGCGCTGCTTGCGCGCCTGGCGCCGGAGTTGTGGCAACTGACGGTGCTGTTCAAGGGCAACCGTGCGGCGGGCCTGGCGGTGGGGCTCGTGGCCGGGTGTCTGATCGGCCTGCCATTGCGGCTGTATCAGGGCATTGAAGCGGCGGCCATCCCGGGCTACTGGACCTGGCTGATGGGCATGCTGGTGCTTGCCTACTGTGCCAACGCGCTGGAAGAGGTGCTGTTTCGCGGCTTCTTGCAGGGCTACCTCGAACAACACGTCACGCCACTGCGCGCCGCATTGATCAGCGCGCTGGCGTTCGCCGCGTGCCATTCGTTCCTGGCGTTGAGCGTGACCCAGCTGGGCTGGCCGGTGCTGGCGTTTACCCTGATTGAAGGCCTGGCCTGCGGCGGGGTGCGGATGCGCTATGGCGTGGTGGCCGCGACGGCCACCCATGGCACGGCGATTTTGCTGATTGCCGTGCCGATGCTGTGAGCCGTCTCAGGCCTGCACATCAACGCCGATCTGCGCCTGGAGCCAGTCCTTGTAGACCCCGATGTTATCGGTCGACTGCTCACCGTTTTTCGCGGTGATGGTCTTGCCGTCCAGGCGCCCGATGTCCAGCAGGTACTGAACACCGTTGGCCACATGGGTGGCGTCGCTTTTGCTGAGGGACTGCACATCGGGGAGTTGGACAGCGTTGCTGTTGTCGTCGAAGGTTGCCCAGGAGGGGTTGGCCCTGGCGGTGGCAACGGTCTGTGCGGTCGAGCGCACTTGCTCCTGATAGCTGGCTTCCAGCTTGGCCTTGATCTCTGGCGTGGCGTTGATGACCTCAATCCGCCCGGCCCGCAGCGTGCCGTTTTCCATGGACTGGGTAAGTGCCTTCTGTCCCAGCGCAAACAGACTTGTCGTGCTTCCTATCATGGTGCGGCTCCCTTGTTGGTAGCAGAAACGTAGCAAAACCCGGGCCATTGGCTCCGGGCCTTGTGGGGCGGGGCACTGGTCGTGTTGTCGGGGCAGCGGTGTGGTCAGGGGTTGCCGGGATGGGCAAGGCGTTGCCACTTGGGCCTGTGTGAGGGTCATTTTTCAGCGCGCTGGAAACTAAGTCCAGAATCTCCAGTCTGTAGTAGCGCATCGCCATCTCACAGGGAGTTAACATGAAGCTTAAGGTCGTTTTGCTGGGCACGGTTTTGTTGGCTGCGCCGCTGTATCAGGCGGTTGCCGACACGTGCAGGGCGAACAGTTACGGTGGGGCCGATTGCCAATACGACAATGGCACCTCTTCCAAGAGTCGCGCCAATAGCTACGGCGGGCTGGACACCCAATACAGCGATGGCACTTCCTCCAAGAGCCGTTCCAATAGTTATGGCGGGCAGGACATCCAATACAGCGACGGCACCTCAGCCAAGACCCGATCCAACAGCTATGGTGGGCAAGACACTCAATACAGCGATGGCACTTCAGCCAAGAGCCGCTCCAATAGCTATGGCGGGCAAGACACCCAATACAGCAACGGCTCCTCCTCCAAGAGCCGCGCCAATAGCTATGGCGGGCAAAATACGACCCATAACTGACGGACCCGCCACGGGGGGCTACCTTACCGATGACTGCTCGTAGGCGGCAGTCATCACCCGCCACGTGTGCGCATCGGCTGGAATCAAATGCTCGATGCGCAACGACGTCACGGTGATGTCCTGCGGCATGCCGAAGGTGGTGAAGGTCGACATGAAGTTCAGCTCGCCTTCCCGTGAATTGACCCGGGTCAGCATCAGTGGCGGCAGTTCATTGGCCAATGCGTCGGGGCTTTGCGGCGCCGGCAGTCTTTCTAGAATCCTGGCGAGTTCCGGATTGCCCAACGCCTCGCGGGTTGCCCGCTGCCAGGCGACGGTTCTGATCTCTTCAGCGTTGATCAAGCGATCACCCAGGCCACCTGGCTGCAGCAGGGTGACCAACAGATTCAGCCCTTCAGCCGCCTCCGGCTGGATCCCCACCAGATCGAACAACACCTGGGTGCTGGCATTGGCGCCAAGCACTTCCCAGTGGCTGCCCAGCACGATTGCCGGCGCAGGATTATTCGCGTGCAGCACATGGCTGATCGCCTCACGAATGGCCTCCATCGACGGCGAAGCGAGCGGGGTGGCCTCATAACGCGGCGCGAAGCCGGCGGCCAGGAATACGTTGTTGCACTGCTCCAGCGGGGCCTCCAGGGCCATCAACAGATTATGCAAGGTGCCCGGGCCGGGCTTGGCGCGGCCGGTTTCGATACAGCTCAAGTGGCGCTGGGAAACCCCCGTGATCAGCGCCAGTTCCAACTGGCTCAATCGGGCTTGCCGACGCAGCACGCGCAGTTGCGCGCCAGCGGTGGTGTCGGGGTGGGCGCGGGGGAAAGGTGGGCTGCTCATGGGCTGACTCTGGCCGTGCGGGGAGGGAGTGTCGATGACCTGTGAGGTCATTGAGAGGGGAAGGACGTTATCACTAATGTGTGGCTTTCCGAACCGTCGTCTCCAAGGAGGAGAACATGCACAGGCCCTGGGTTGCCCTTGTCGGGTTGTTGGCGTTTGCCCTGTACACCGTGATCACGATGCTCATGGCCGAGCAATCGCTCATGGCGTTCGGGCGTGAATTGATGGCGAGGCCGGACACTGCCCAGGTGGTGATTGACCTGTACCTGATGGCAGTGATGGCGTGCGTGTGGATGTACCGGGATGCGCGGGCCAGAGGAAAGTCACTGGCATCGGTGCTGCCGTATTGGTTGATAACGGCGGTTTTTGTGTCCGTGGGGCCGCTGTTGTATCTCGTGGTCAACGGGTTCCGCGAACCGTCAGGGAGTCGTTGATGAAGGTCTATGCCCTGTGTGTGCTGGTGCTGTTCATCAAGATGTTGGCGATCTCCTGCTATCAAGGCTACTTCCGCCTAAGGCATTTGGCGTTTACGAACAGCGAGGATGCCGGCTTCTTCAAGCGGGCGGCCAGCGTGCAGGAGCTGCCGCAAGTCAGCCGAGGTGCGAGGGCCTGGGCCAATGACCTGGAGAACATTCCGTTGTTCTTCGTTCTGGGTGGGTTGTGCGTGGCATTGGGGGTTACCGGCGCTGCCACGACATGGCTGTTTTGCACGTTCACCGTGGCCCGGGTGATGCATACGCTGATGTACCTGAGCGGGCGCCAGCCGTGGCGTACGGTGGCTTATGGTGCGGGAGTGGCTTGTCTTTGCGGGTTGGCTGGCGTGGTCGGTTTCAGCGTGATGCTTTAGCCACGGCGAGTCACCTGTGGGGAGGGAGCTTGCTCCCGTTGCACTGCGCAGCAGTTGGGCATATCCGTTATTTAGGTAACG
The DNA here is from genome assembly GCF_013386825.1 of Pseudomonas sp. IPO3778. Classification (GTDB taxonomy): domain Bacteria; phylum Pseudomonadota; class Gammaproteobacteria; order Pseudomonadales; family Pseudomonadaceae; genus Aquipseudomonas. The sequence continues at coordinate 64 of NZ_JACARC010000031.1, read as the reverse complement.
GCCACTTAGGGTTCCGCTCTTACAGCGGGTCACTTTTGGAAAAGGGGGGTGTCAGAAATTTTGT
>NZ_JACARC010000030.1 GCF_013386825.1 Pseudomonas sp. IPO3778 | reverse complement strand
CAACTCCTTCTGGGCTTCGATGATCTGAAGCAACTCGCTATCGAAACCTACATAACTCTTTGTTTACCAAGGAGTTTTCCGTTTCGACTGCGCCTGAAGTGGGGCGAATTATAGACTTCCAGAATCTGCCGTCAACACCTTTTTTCACAATACTGTCATATCGGTCAAAAAAGCCCGGAAAAGCAAAGGCCGGCCCCAAGGGGCCGGCCTTCTATTACGCGAACTTACAAGCTGGGAAAGGCAAACTGCGAAGCCTCATGGCTGGCCCGTTGCGGCCAACGCTGGGTAATCGCCTTGCGACGGGTATAGAAACGTACCCCATCCGGCCCATAAGCATGCAGGTCGCCAAACAGCGAACGCTTCCAGCCACCAAAGCTGTGATACGCCACCGGCACCGGCAACGGCACGTTGACGCCAACCATGCCCACTTCAATCTCGTCACAGAACAGCCGCGCCGCTTCACCATCACGGGTGAAGATGCAGGTGCCATTACCGTATTCATGGTCGTTGATCAGTTGCATGGCGGCTTCCAGGCTATTCACCCGAACAACGCACAGCACCGGCCCGAAGATCTCTTCTTTATAGATACGCATCTCAGGGGTCACGCGATCAAACAGGCAGCCGCCCAGGAAGAAGCCCTCTTCGTGACCGGCAACACTCAAGCCACGGCCATCAACCACCAACTCAGCGCCCGAAGAAACGCCGTCTTCTATATAGCCACTGACTTTATCCCGCGCCTGGCCGGAAACCAGCGGCCCCATGTCCAGGCCACAGGAAGTGCCCGCACCAATCTTCAACGCCTTGATCTGCGGCACCAGCTTGGCGATCAGCGCATCCGCCACCTGGTCGCCCACGCACACAGCAACAGAGATCGCCATGCAACGCTCACCGCACGAACCATACGCGGCCCCCATCAAGGCGCTGACCGCGTTATCCAGATCCGCATCCGGCATCAACACCGCATGGTTCTTCGCCCCGCCCAACGCCTGCACACGCTTGCCGCGCTTGGTGGCTTCGGAATAGATGTACTCGGCAATCGGCGTCGATCCTACAAAGCTCAGTGCCTTGACTTCCGGTGCTTCGATCAGCGCATCCACTGCGCCCTTGTCGCCGTGCACCACACTCAGCACACCTTTAGGCAAGCCGGCTTCCTGCAACAGTTGTGCGATCAGCAGGGTCGAGCTTGGATCACGCTCCGACGGTTTGAGGATGAAGCAGTTACCGCAGACGATCGCCAACGGGTACATCCACAACGGCACCATCGCCGGGAAGTTGAACGGCGTAATACCCGCCACCACACCCAACGGCTGAAAATCAGACCAGGCGTCGATATTCGGGCCGACGTTACGGCTGTACTCGCCCTTGAGGATTTCCGGCGCCGAGCACGCGTACTCCACGTTCTCGATCCCGCGCTTCAGCTCACCCGCGGCATCTTCCAGAGTCTTGCCATGCTCTTCGCTGATCAGCTGGGAGATGCGCGCTTCGTTCTGCTCCAACAACTGCTTGAAACGGAACATCACCTGGGCACGCTTGGCCGGTGGCGTGTTGCGCCAGGCCGGGAAAGCTGCCTTGGCCGAGTCGATAGCACTTTGAATGGTTTCACGGCTGGCCAACGGCACCTGGTGAATCACCTGGCCGGTCGATGGGTTGTACACGTCGGCCGTGCGACCGCTCTCGGTCACCAGTTGGCCGTTGATCAAATGCTGGATGAGACTCATGCAGGGCTCCTGAAAAGGTGTTCTATATAGAAGGAGAAATCAGTCGATCTTGTTCAGCACTTCGCCGACCGCGTCGAACAAGCGATCCAGGTCCTGCGGCTTGCTGTTGAACGTTGGCCCGAACTGCAGGGTATCGCCGCCAAAGCGCACGTAGAAACCGGCTTTCCACAAGGCCATACCGGCCTCGAACGGACGCACGATTGCATCACCATCGCGCGGCGCAATCTGGATCGCACCGGCCAGGCCATAGTTACGAATATCGATCACGTTCTTGCTGCCCTTAAGGCCGTGCAGCGCATTCTCGAAATGCGGTGCGACTTCGGCCACGCTCTGCACCAGGTTTTCCTTCTGCAGCAGGTCGAGTGCCGCCAGACCAGCCGCGCAGGCCACCGGGTGAGCCGAGTAGGTGTACCCGTGTGGGAATTCCACCGCGTACTCAGGCGTCGCCTGGTTCATGAATGTCTGATAAATCTCGGTGCTGGCAATCACGGCGCCCATCGGGATCGCGCCGTTGGTGACTTGCTTGGCAATGCACATCAGGTCCGGGGTCACGCCAAAGCTGTCGGCGCCAAACATCGAGCCAGTGCGACCGAAGCCGGTGATCACTTCGTCGAACACCAACAGGATGTTGTGTTGATCGCAGATCTCACGCAGACGCTTCAGGTAACCCTGCGGCGGCACCAGTACGCCAGCGGAACCCGCCATCGGCTCAACAAACACCGCCGCGATGTTCGACGCATCGTGCAACTCAATCAGCTTGAGCAACTCATCCGCCAAGGCAATACCGCCGAGCTCCGGCATACCACGAGAGAACGCATTGCTCGCCAACAGGGTGTGCGGCAGGTGATCAACATCCATCAGGCCCTGACCAAAGATCTTACGGTTGCCGTTGACGCCGCCCAGGCTGGTACCGGCGATGTTCACACCGTGATAACCACGGGCACGCCCGATCATCTTGGTCTTGGTCGCCTGGCCCTTCAGGCGCCAGTACGCACGCACCATTTTCACCGCGGTATCGGCGCACTCGGAGCCGGAGTCGGTGAAGAACACGTGGTTCAGGTTGCCCGGGGTCAGGTCGGTAATCTTTTCTGCCAGCTGGAACGACAACGGATGACCGTATTGGAAGCCGGGCGAGTAGTCCAACGTGCCCAGTTGCTTGGAGACCGCTTCCTGAATTTCCTTGCGGGTGTGCCCGGCGCCGCAGGTCCACAGACCCGACAGCGAGTCATACACCTTGCGCCCCTTGTCATCGGTCAACCAGCTGCCTTCGGCCGCCACAATCAGGCGCGGGTCACGATGGAAATTACGGTTGGCGGTGTACGGCATCCAGTGTGCGTCCAGCTTCAATTGGCTGGCCAGGGTGGACGGAGCGTTTTCGGGCATGTTCATGAGCAAAACCTCGCAAGGCAAAAGGCAGCGTAGGGATTTGAAACGCGTTGTTGCAGCTAAATTGCCACGGGGATAAAGTCGGTGAAATTCAACTCTTCTAACCTTCAGTCAGGCCTTCACTAAACTATGAGCAGCCGTCGACCCGACCCACTGGCCCAAGTCAGCGACTTCGATATCCGCCTGTTGCGCATCTTTCGCAGCGTGGTGGAGTGCGGCGGCTTCTCGGCGGCGGAAACCGTACTGGGGATTGGTCGCTCAGCCATCAGCCAGCAGATGAGTGATCTGGAACAGCGCCTTGGCCTGCGCCTGTGCCAACGCGGGCGGGCGGGGTTTTCCCTGACCGAGGAAGGACGCGAGGTGTATCAGTCGGCGTTGCAGTTACTCAGTGCCCTGGAAAGTTTCCGCACCGAGGTCAACGGCCTGCACCAGCACTTGCGCGGTGAGCTGATCATCGGCTTGACCGACAACCTGGTCACCCTGCCCCACATGCGCATCACCCACGCCTTGGCCCAGTTGAAAGAACGCGGCCCGGACGTGCAAATCCAGATCCGCATGATCGCCCCCAATGAAGTGGAACAAGGCGTGCTCGACGGCCGCCTGCATGTGGGCGTCGTCCCCCAGGCCAGCGCCTTGTCCGGCCTTGAATACCAGCCGCTGTACAGCGAACGCTCGCTGCTCTACTGCGCGGTGGGCCACCCGCTGTTTTACGCCGACGACAAGCAACTGGACGACGAGCGGATCAACAGCCAGGACGCCATCGCCCCGACCTTCCGCCTGCCCGCCGATATCCAGGCGCACTACCAGGCGCTCAATTGCACCGCCAGCGCCTCGGACCGCGAAGGCATGGCCTTTCTGATCCTGACCGGTCGTTACATCGGCTACCTGCCCGACCACTACGCCAGCCTGTGGGTGCAACAAGGACGACTGCGTGCGCTGAAACCGGCTACTCGTTTTTACGATTTGAGCCTCGCTTCGGTCACGCGCAAGGGCCGTCGCCCTCATTTGGTGCTGGAAAGCTTTCTCGAAAGTTTGGCCGCAACGCGCTAGCGCGGGCCTCACGTTAAAACCTGAGCAACTGGACAGCTTTTTGCAAGGCAAGGGGATCTCAAACCGTCAGCCATGAGTCCCCACCGCCATGCCGCCAGAATCCTCAAGCCCCAGTGACCTGATCTACGGCCTTAACGACCGCCCCAAACCACTGCCCGCCTTGCTTGCCGCGTTGCAGCATGTATTGGCCGCGTTTGTCGGCATCATCACCCCCCCGCTGATCATCGGCTCCACCCTGGGCCTGACCGCCCACCTGCCCTACCTGATCAGCATGGCGTTGATGGTTTCGGGTGTAGGCACCTTCATCCAGGCGCGCAGGCCATTTGGGATTGGCGCCGGGATGATCTGCCTGCAAGGCACCAGCTTCGCGTTTCTAGGCGCGGTGTTGTCGGCGGGTTTCCTGGTCAAGCAACGTGGCGGCAGCCCGGAAGACATCCTGGCGATGATTTTCGGCATTTGCTTCTTCGGCGCGGCGGTGCAGGTCGTGTTGAGCCGTTTCATCGGCCAGCTCAGAAGGGTCATCACGCCGCTGGTAACCGGCATCGTCATTACCCTGATCGGCATCAGCCTGATCAAGGTCGGCATCACCGACTTGGGCGGCGGCTTCAATGCCCCGGACTTCGGCGCGCCCACTAACCTGGCATTGGGCCTGTTCGTCGTGTTGACGATCATTCTGCTCAACCGCTCGAGCACCCCGTGGGTGCGTCTCTCCGCGATCATCATCGGCCTGGCATTGGGCAGCCTCGCCGCCTGGTTCAGCGGCAAACTTGTGCCCCAAGCGTTGCCTGACTTGCCACTGATCAGCCTGCCTACACCCTTCCACTTCGGTTTCAACTTCGACTGGAGCGCTTTCCTGCCAGTGGCGCTGATTTATCTGATCAGCACCATCGAAACCGTCGGCGACCTCACCGCCAATTGCATGATCGCTCGCCAACCCATCAGCGGCCCTTCCTATATAAGCCGGCTCAAGGGCGGCGTGCTGGGGGATGGCATCAGTTGCATGATCGCCGCCACCTTCAGCGCGTTTCCCAACACCACCTTTGCCCAGAACAACGGTGTGATCCAACTGACCGGCGTCGCCAGCCGTTACGTCGGCCTGTACATCGGCGTGGTGCTGTTTTGCCTCGGGTTGTTTCCGCTGATTGGCGCGGTGCTGCAACAAATCCCCAAGCCGGTGCTGGGCGGCGCGACCCTGGTGATGTTCGGCAGCGTGGCCGCCGCCGGCGTGCGCATCCTCGCCCAGGCCCCGCTGGATCGCCGCAGCATGCTGATCATCGCCACCTCGTTCGGCGTCGGCCTGGGGATCGCAGCCCAGCCGAACCTGCTGCACCTGATGCCCACGCTGGTGCAGAACCTGTTTGACTCGGCCATCACCAGCGGCGGCTTGACCGCCATTGTGTTGTGCCTGTTGCTGCCTGAACCCAAGGCCACCACGGATGCCGCAAACCGGGCCCTGGAAAGCGACACTCTGGAACCGCTTTGACGGTTTTATCGTATCGGGACTTGTCTGGGGCTTGAGGGTGGGTTATCTGTGCACACGTCGTATTCATCGATCTGCACGGAAACCTCCATGAGCCTCGAAGTTCCTGCCCACAGCAACCACGCCGGAAAACCTGCAAGCCGCATTCGGCAAAAGAACGAACAAGCCATTTTGCAGGCTGCCGAAGACGAGTTCGCCCGTCATGGCTACAAAGGCACCAGCATGAACACCATCGCGGCGAGTGCCGGGTTGCCGAAAGCCAACTTGCACTACTACTTCACCAACAAGCTGGGCCTGTACATTGCCGTGCTCAGCAACATCCTCGAACTGTGGGACAGCACCTTCAACACGCTGACCGCCGAGGATGACCCGGCCGCAGCCCTGACGCGCTACATCCGCACCAAGATGGAATTCTCCCGGCGCCAGCCACAAGCCTCGCGGATCTTCGCGATGGAGATCATCAGCGGTGGTGAATGCCTGACCGAATACTTCAGCCAGGACTACCGCGCCTGGTTCAGTGGCCGTGCGGCGGTGTTCCAGGCCTGGATCGACGCCGGCAAGATGGACCCCATCGACCCGGTGCACCTGATCTTCCTGCTGTGGGGCAGCACCCAGCATTACGCCGACTTCGCCACGCAGATCTGCCGCGTGACCGGGCGCACCAAACTGACCAAGCAAGACATGGAAGACGCCGGCACCAACCTTATCCACATCATTCTCAAAGGCTGTGGCATCAAGCCGGCCCTCTAAACGAAGTTACCCATGCCTTTCACGCTTACCGGCCTTTGCGAGTTTCGCGAAGAAATTCGCAAAAGCCGCTTCATCACCCTCGCCGCCCCCATCGCCAGCCCTCAGGACGCCCAGGCCTTCATTGACCAACACAGCGACCTGAACGCCACGCACAACTGCTGGGCCTGGAAACTCGGCGACCAATACCGCAGTAACGATGACGGCGAACCCGGCGGCACCGCCGGGCGACCGATCCTGGCCGCCATCGAAGCGCAGGATTGCGACCAGATCGTGGTGTTGGTGATCCGCTGGTACGGCGGCATCCAACTGGGCACCGGCGGCCTCGCCCGTGCCTATGGCGGCGGCGCCAACAAATGCCTGCAAGCGGCCGAACGCGTTGAGCTGATCAAACGCGTGCCACTGAGCTGCTCCTGTGGTTTTGCCGAGCTGCCACTGGTGAAGTTACGGGTGGCCGAACTGGGCGGCCTGGTGGCGGAAGAAACCTTCACCGCCAACGGCGTCGACCTGCAATTGGCCCTCGGTGAAGCCCACATCGACACCTTGCAAGCCCAGCTCGCCGACCTGAGCCGTGGGCGCATTCTGCTGCAGCGTTGAAACTGCCCACATCTACTGTGCACCTGCCTGTGGATAACCTGAGCACACTCGCCTGTAACCCTTCTGTCACAAGGGTTTCAGGCGGTTGTTCAGTTTTTGCTCAGACGACCACACTAAAGTATTAATCCGACTCAAAAACAGTCAGTTAGGCGGGTTATGTCCTTTAGAACAAAGGGCCGCAGCGCTTATACCCACCGATCACGCTTGCGCACAATTCCTGTGGAGCAACCTGTGGATAACCCGTGCAAGAGTGACCCGGCGGCAGAGCCCGCAACGCCCCGGCACAACTGATCATTTTTTGATCAATTTTCCGCCTCGCGCACCGGCATCAACTGCGCCCCCGACCACAGCACTTCAAACACCACGACAATCAACAACACCCAACTTGCGCCGTGGGCCAGTGCGTAAAGCTGCCAAGTGGCAAACAGCACCCGGCCCGCGGCGTCGTAGCGGCCGAAGATCGCTTGGGGATCACGGATTCGCAACACCGACCACACGCAGACAATCGAGCCCATCAGGTTGGCCATCAACCTATGCACAGGCGCGAACGGCGGCAGCTCGCCAGGCAGGTTCAGCGCCACCAGGGCGTTATGCAGCAGGTCAAACGTCCAGGGTGTGACCAGTGCGGCGGTGACGATCAGGTCGTACCAGCCGCTGGCCCGAACCAGTCGACGGTATTGGTGTGCAGTCCACATAACAGCAAGCTCCTTCAATTCGAGAAGCCAGCACGCTAAAGCCTGGAGTATGCTCCAGGGTCAAGCCCCTTCGAGCCCTCGACATGCGTATCGGCGAATTAGCCCAGGCCAGCCAGGTCAGCCGTGACACCCTGCGCTTCTATGAGCAGCGCGGCTTGATTGCCGCGCAACGCAGCGCCAACGGTTACCGCGACTACCCCGCCGACATGGTGCAACTGGTGCTGTACATCAAGACCGCCCAGCGCCTGGGTTTCAGCCTCGGTGAAATCGGCAGCAGCGTCAGCGCGTTATGGCAAGCGCCAGACCCCGACAGCGCTGTCACGCAATTGCTGCAAGACAAGCTCAACCTGATCGAAACCCGCATCACCGAACTCGACCAACTGCGCCAAGAGTTGCAGCAAAGACTCGGCCAGCGTTGTCCACTGAACCCGTGAACCTCCACTGTCAAAGGAAGCCATTCATGTCCACTTCAAAAACCGCACTGATTATCGGAGCCTCCCGGGGCCTGGGCCTTGGCCTGGCCAAGCAACTGCTGGCGGACGGCTGGGACGTAACCGCCACCGTGCGCGATCCGCAAAAGGCCGATGCCTTGAAAGCCCTGGGCCCGGTGCAGATCGAAAAGCTCGACATGGATGACCAGCAGGCCGTGATCGCCCTGAGCCAGCGCCTCAAGGCAAAAACCTTCGACCTGCTGTTCGTCAACGCCGGCGTCAAAGGGCCGGCCAATCAGGAACCGGGCCACGCCACCCTGGCTGAAGTCGGCCAACTGTTCTTCACCAACGCCGTGGCACCGATCAACCTGGCCCAGCGTTTTGTCGGGCAGATCCGCCCGGGCACTGGCGTGCTGGCCTTCATGAGTTCAATCCTGGGCAGCGTCACCATCCCCGACGGCTCGGACCTGGCCCTGTACAAAGCCAGCAAGGCCGCCCTCAACTCCATGACCAACAGTTTCGTCACCCAGTTGGGCGATCAGAAACTGACCGTGCTGTCGTTGCACCCGGGCTGGGTGAAAACCGACATGGGCGGCGAAAACGCCCACATCGATGTGCCCACCAGCGTGCGCGGCCTGGTCGACCAGGTGAATGCCTACACCGGTAAGGGCGGCCATCACTTTGTGGACTACAAGGGCGACACCATCGCCTGGTAAAAACCCCGGGATCGTTATCGACCGATTGCCGTCGATAACGATCCACACGTAAACTGCGCACCTCGCCCTCCCCGGGCGACCCTGGATCAGCAGACAGGGCAACACTGAGCTGGCAAACCTGAACCCATCATTCAGAGGAGCCGGCCAATGCCTGCGACCCGTATCTGGTTAAAAAACCCCCTCGCGATTTTCACTGCCAATGGCCTCGATGCCCGTGGCGGCCTGGTGCTGCAAGACGGTGTCATCACCGAAGTGCTGGGCTGGGGCCAAGAACCCGCCGTGCCCTGTGGACAAGTGTTCGATGCCCGTGAGCATGTGGTGCTGCCGGGGCTGATCAACACCCACCATCACTTCTACCAAACCCTGACCCGCGCCTGGGCGCCGGTGGTTAACCAGCCGCTGTTTCCCTGGTTGAAAACCCTATATCCCGTGTGGGCCCGACTCACCCCGGAAAAACTCGCACTCGCCTCCAAAGTCGCCCTCGCTGAGTTGCTGCTCTCAGGCTGCACCACGGCGGCGGACCACCACTACCTGTTCCCCGACGGGCTGGAACAGGCGATCGACGTGCAAGTCGACAGCGTGCGCGAACTGGGCATGCGCGCCATGCTCACCCGCGGTTCCATGAGCCTGGGCGAAGCCGACGGCGGGCTGCCACCGCAGCAAACCGTGCAACAGGGCGAAGTGATTCTGGAAGACAGCCGCCGCCTGATCCGCCAGTACCATGAGCGCGGCGACGGCGCGCAAATCCAGATCGCCCTGGCGCCCTGCTCCCCGTTTTCCGTCACCCCGGAAATCATGGAAGCCAGCGCCGAACTGGCGAACAACCTCGACGTGCGCCTGCACACGCACCTGGCGGAGACCCTCGACGAAGAAGACTTCTGCCTGCAGCGTTTCGGCCTGCGTACCGTGGACTACCTCGACAGCGTCGGCTGGTTGGGCCCGCGTACCTGGCTGGCCCATGGCATTCACTTCAACCCGGAAGAAATCGCACGCCTGGGCGCTGCCGGAACCGGGATCTGCCATTGCCCGAGCTCCAACATGCGCCTGGCTTCCGGGATATGCCCGACCCTGGACCTGCTCGCCGCTGGCGCACCGATTGGCCTGGGCGTGGACGGCTCGGCGTCCAACGATGCGTCGAACATGATCCTGGAAACACGCCAGGCCCTGTACATCCAGCGCCTGCGTTACGGGGCAGAGAAGATCACCCCGGAGCTGGTGTTAGGTTGGGCGACAAAGGGCTCGGCGCAGTTACTCGGCCGCAGCGATATCGGCGAACTGGCCGTCGGCAAACAGGCCGACCTGGCGTTGTTCAAACTCGATGAGCTGCGCTTCTCCGGCAGCCACGACCCGATTTCGGCACTGCTGCTGTGCGGCGCCGATCGGGCGGACCGGGTGATGGTCGGCGGCAAATGGCGGGTGATCGACGGGCAGGTCGAGGGCCTGGATCTGAAGGGGTTGATCGCCGATCACAGCCAGGCGGCGCGGGCGCTGATCAGCGGGATCTAAGCCAGGCACAGATCAAATGTGGGAGCCGGGCTTGCCCGCGATAGCATCACCTCGGTCTTTCAGTTGCACCGAGGTGATGCTATCGCAGGCAAGCCAGCTCCCACATTTGATCAGCGGTGTACTCAGGAAAAATTACAACCCCAGTAGCGACAGCATGATAAACGTCGCAAACAACACAAAGTGGGTCATCCCTTCGATGGCGTTGGTTTCGCCATCGTTGAGGTTGATCGCGCTCACGATCAACGTGATAAACACCATCACCGTCTGCACCGGCGTCATCGCCATCTGAAACGGTTGGCCGGTGTACAAGGCCATGGCTTCCATCACCGGCACGGTCAAAATCACCGTCGACAGCGACGCACCCAGCGCGATGTTCACCACCGATTGCATACGGTTGGCCAGCGCCGCGCGCAATGCGGTCAAAATCTCCGGGGCGGCGGAAATTGCGGCCACGATGATCGCCGTGATCACCGGTGGAGCGCCCGTGCCTTCCAGGCCCAGGTCGAGGGTCTTGGACATCACTTCAGCCAACGCGCCAATCACGATCACGCCAAACACCAGAGTTGCGATGGAGAACGCCAGGTTGATCGGCGGCGACTCTTCTTCCGGCTGTTTCTTGCGGCGCTTTTCCGGGTAGCTGTAGCTGAAGAAATAACTGTGAGGCCCCACCTGCATCCGCAGGAACAGGGTATAGAGCACCACCATCGCGCCGATGGTGAAGGCCGAGTAAATTTTCCAGTCGGCCTCGGGGATAAATTCCGGCACGACCATCGACACCCCCATGGCCGTGAGGATCATCACGCTGTAGCTCCGTGCCGAGTCGTCGTTGTAGGACTGTTCGCCGTGCTTGATCCCGCCCATCAGCGCAGCCAGGCCAAGGATGCCGTTGATGTCGAGCATCACCGCCGAATAGATGGTGTCGCGCACCAGGGTCGGCGAGGGCTCGTTACTCATCATGATCGCCAGAATCACCACTTCCACCAAAACGGCGGCGAGGGTCAGGATCATGGTGCCGTAGGGGTCGCCGACCTTTTCCGCCAGTTGCTCGGCGTGATGGGCGACGCGCATCGAGGCCACGACGATAAAACCGATCAGCGCAAGGCCGCCCAGCAGCGCCACCGTCTGCCCGCTGTGCAGCATCCAGTGCTCCAGCGGGTAGGCCGCAATGGCGGCAATCAGCGCCAGCAGCATGAATTTTTCTTGCTTGAGGGATGTGAGCATTCCGGGCCTTTTAGTGCAGCAAATCAGTCATTGATGGGGTACAGACTGCACCACACCGCTAACGTTTCGTTACACCTTAGTTCACGCACTGCTTGCACGACGCCTGCGGATGCTCACCGCTTGGTCAGGTTTTGCCGATTATTTCGGCGTGCGCCTGTAGAATGCCGCCATTGCACCTGATGAGAATTTATAAATGTACGATTGGCTCAACGCCCTGCCCAAGGCTGAATTGCACCTGCACCTGGAAGGCTCGCTGGAGCCTGAGCTGCTGTTCGCCCTGGCCGAACGCAACAAGATCGCGCTGCCCTGGAACGACGTCGAAACCCTGCGCAAGGCCTACGCCTTCAACAACCTGCAAGAGTTTCTCGACCTCTACTACAAAGGCGCCGATGTACTGCGCACCTCCCAGGATTTCTACGACCTGACCTGGGCCTACCTGCTGCGCTGCAAGGCGCAGAACGTGATCCACACCGAGCCGTTCTTTGACCCGCAGACCCACACCGACCGTGGCGTGCCGTTTGAAGTGGTGCTCAATGGCATCGCTGCCGCGTTGAAAGACGGCGAGCAGCAACTGGGCATCACCAGCGGTTTGATCCTCAGCTTCCTGCGCCACTTGAGCGAAGAAGAAGCCGAGAAAACCCTCGACCAGGCACTGCCGTTCCGTGACGCCTTTGTCGCCGTGGGCCTGGACAGCTCGGAAATGGGCCACCCGCCGAGCAAGTTCCAGCGCGTGTTCGACCGTGCCCGCCATGAAGGTTTCCTGACCGTCGCCCACGCCGGTGAAGAGGGCCCGCCGGAGTACATCTGGGAAGCCATCGACCTGCTGAAGATCCAGCGGATCGACCATGGCGTACGTGCCATTGAAGACGAGCGCCTGATGCAGCGCATCATCGACGAGCAGATCCCGCTGACGGTGTGCCCACTGTCCAATACCAAACTCTGCGTGTTCGACGACATGTCCCAGCACAACATCCTCGACATGCTTGAGCGTGGGGTGAAGGTCACAGTGAACTCGGATGATCCGGCGTACTTCGGCGGTTATGTCACCGAGAATTTCCATGCGCTGTACACCTCCCTGGGCATGACCCAGGACCAGGCCAAACGCCTGGCGCAAAACAGCCTGGATGCGCGGTTGGTCAAGCCTTAATCAGCGACCGATGCGGCAAGCCGGGCAATTTCCAGTTGCCCGGCTTCACTGACCTGCAACGCCTGGGACTCATTGACCACACTGACCCAGCTCGACTGCATGCACAGTTGCAACAGCGCAGCCCCCAACGCACCGCCCACATGCGGCTGCTGTTCGCTCCAATCAAAACAATCGCACACGATCGGTTGAGCCAGCGCCTGGGTGAAAATCCCCAGCCCTTCGAGTTTACGTGCCCCCAAGGGCGTCACTTCAGTGCGCTGCTCCGGGCGCTCTATCCACCCGGCCGCCATCATTCGTTGATACACGCCCGCCGCCAGCTCGCCGCCCAAATGGCCCTGGCAAAGCCTGGCCCGCCGTAACGCAGCCGGTGCAATCAGCGACCGGGAATGGGTGGGTGTGCTGCGGGCCACACTGGCCATGGTGGTGCAAGCCAACGCATCCACGGCGGCCCCCACATCGGCGGCGGCCATCCGAAAGAACCGTTTGCCGCTACGGGCTTCGACCCGCAGCACGCCGCCGGCGGTCAATCGGCTCAGATGAGCATTCGCCGAAGCCGGTGTCAGCCCCGCCAATGCAGCCAATTCATCGGAGGGTTTCGCCGAGCCGTCCATTAACGCCCACACCATCGCGGTGCGTTTCGGGTCGGCCAGCAAGGTGGCGATCTGACTGATGCAAGGTGCCTGTTCCATGTGCTCATTCACTCCCTGTTGAAGCATTCGTCTGCTGCGGTTCGGGCAAAAGTATAAGCGTGAAAAAGCCGGGTTCCGTGCCGTCTTACAGCACAACCAAGGACAAGGACTGAAGGAAATTTCCCTATATTCCCGGGGTTATGGTGTAGAGGCAGATCGCTCCGGCAACTGCGCAGTCAATCTCGCACAGCGGGCAACGAGCATTTCCCGCAGAAGATTGATCGGCTTGCTCAGTTGCGCACGATGGGCGCATAACAGATTGAGTGGCGTACGCTCGCCCCGCAGCTCCGGCAGGATCAGGCGCAGTCGCCCTGCCAGCACATCGCTGCTCACGTCCAGCCAGGATTTGTAGGCAATACCCACCCCGGCCACGGCCCAGCGGCGCACCACATCGGCGTCGTCACTGAAGCGGTCGCCGGTCACCGTCAGGCTGACGTCACGTTTGCCATCGCTGAACCCCCAATGGTCGTGCACCCGGCTGCCGAGCATATACAGCAGGCAGTTGTGCTGGGTCAGTTGCTCCAGATGGCGGGGTTCGCCATGCCGTGCCAGGTAGCTGGGGGCGGCGCAGAGCACGCGGTAGTTGTCGGGGGCGATGGGCAACGCGATCAGGCTGGAGTCTTCGGGTTCGCCGTAGCGCAGGGCGATGTCCACCGGCTGGCGGAACAGGTCGGCAATCCGGTCGCCCAACAGCAGGCGCACACTCAGCTCGGGGTATTCGCGCTGGAACTCATCGAGCCAGGGCAGCAACTGGTTGCGGCCGAAATCCGACGGTGCCGACAGTTGCAGCACCCCGCTGACCTGGTCCTGGCCGCTGGCCAGTAACCGCCGGCCTTCGTCCAGGCTGCTCAAGGCGGCCCGGGCGTACTCCAGAAAGCCTTCACCCTCGGCCGTCAGGCGCAGGCTACGGGTAGAGCGCGCCAACAAGCGCGCCCCCAGTTGCTGTTCGATGCGCTTCAACGCGGCGCTGGCCACCGCCGCCGACATGTCCATGACTCGCGCTGCCGCCGAGAGGCTGCCCAGGTCTGCCGCACGTACAAACAACTGCAAGTCATCAAAGCGCAGCACGCTGACCGCCTATTATCAAAAAAACATTGAAAGAGACTGCTCTTTTAGCGGGTTTTATCTTCGAGAGAAATAGCCAATCATCTGTCCATCCCGTTCATCACGTGTCTGGAGTCGAATATGTCCGCTGCCTTTAACGTCATCGCCACGCTGATCGCCAAACCCGGCCAACACGCCACCCTGGAAACCTTGCTGCGCGAGCTGCTGGAACCGACCCGCGTCGAAGCCGGCTGCCAGCAGTACGACCTGCACCAGGACCTGCAACACCCCGAGACCTTCTACATGCTCGAACGCTGGAGCGACGACGCCGCACTGGCCGACCACGACCAGAGCGCCCACATCCAGAACTTCCGCGCCAAGGCTGCCGACGTGCTCGAGCATTTCGACCTCAAGCGCCTGAAGTTTCTTGCCTGACCCACTGCCCCCTTTTTTGGAAACCCTCATGAAAGCCATCGCCTACTACGCCGCATTGCCCATCAACGATCCAAAATCCCTGCAAGACATCGAACTGCCAGAACCGGTCGCCGGCCCCCGCGACCTGTTGGTGGAAGTCAAAGCCATCTCGGTGAACCCGGTGGACACCAAGGTGCGCCAGAACGTCGCCCCGGAAAACGGCGCCGCCAAAGTGCTGGGCTGGGACGTGGCCGGCGTGGTCAAGGCCGTGGGCAGCGAAGTCAGCCTGTTCAAGGTGGGCGACAAGGTGTTCTACGCCGGCTCCCTGGTACGCCCCGGCGGCAACAGCGAATTGCACACCGTGGATGAACGTATCGTCGGCCACATGCCAAAAACCCTGGGTTTCGCCGACGCTGCGGCCCTGCCACTGACCGCCATCACTGCCTGGGAGTTGTTGTTCGAACGCCTGCAAGTGCGCGAAGGCAAGGCCGATGAAGGCCAGAGCCTGCTGATTGTCGGTGCGTCCGGTGGTGTGGGATCGATCCTGACTCAACTGGCGAAACAGCTCACAGGCCTGAAAGTCATCGGCACCGCCTCCCGCCCGGAAACCCAAGCGTGGGCCAAGGACCTGGGGGCCGACCTGGTGATCGACCACAGCCAACCGTTGAGCGAAGAACTGAAAAAAGCCGGCCACCCGCAAGTGAACTACGTCGCCAGCCTGACCCAGACCGACCAGCACCTGGACCAACTGGTGGAAGCGCTGATTCCCCAGGGCAAACTGGCGCTGATTGATGATCCCAAGGCGCTGGACATCAGCAAACTCAAGCGCAAGAGCCTGTCGCTGCATTGGGAGTTCATGTACACCCGCTCGATGTTCGAGACCGCCGACATGATCGAGCAACACAACCTGCTCAACCGCGTGGCCGAACTGATCGACGCCGGCACCCTGAAAACCACGGTGGGCGAGCACTTTGGCGTGATCAATGCGGCCAACCTGCGCCGCGCCCACGAACTGCTGGAAAGCGGCAAGGCCAAGGGCAAAATCGTGCTGGAAGGGTTCTAACCAAACGATCTGTCAGTGTCGTCTGTTATTCACCTGAGTAATGGACGACACCGCTAGTCAGAGACTTGATCCTTGTCATATTTGTGAGCGCATTCGGGTTTATATTGGCGGCCTTTGCCACGCAATCTTTTACGTGAGGAAGTCAGCAATGAAGATCCTGATAAAAGCGCTAGCAAGATCCGAAGGCCACAAATGGCAGGTGCGTCTCGACCACAACGCCTTTACCTTCCGCAGTGAGGCCGAAGCCCGGGCGTTTGCCGACACCCTGCAAACCCGCATCCAGGCACCTCACCGATTCCCCGAAAGCCAGCAGCGCTCTGTTGGCTGACACCCGCTCACTCTGCCGTTTGCAGTGCCCGTTGGCGCTGCAGGCGCCGGGTCAGCATCGCGAACGTTACGGCCAGCACGCCACACAAGCTGATGACCATCGCCATCGGCATCGCCGTGCCGTCGTGCAACACCCCGACCAACGACGCCGCGCCCGCCGCCACGCCGAACTGAATACAACCGAGCAACGCTGACGCGCTGCCCGCCCGTGCGCCCTGCCCGCTCATGGCGCAGGCCGAGGTGTTGGGCAAAATGCAGCCCAGGCTCGCGATGCAGATAAACAGCGGCACCAGCAGTGGCCACAACACGTCAGTCCGCAGCGCCGTAATGGCCAGCAACGACAGGCCCGCCGCCAGGTAGACCCACACCGTGCGCGACAACAAAAACGCCGGGCCGCGGGAGGCCAGCAGGCGCGCATTGACTTGGGCGACCAGGATAAAACCCGCAGCGTTCGAGCCAAAGACCCAGCCATAGTGCTCGGCGGGCACGCCATAGAGTTTGATAAAGACGAAAGGCGAACCCGCGATGTAGGCAAACATGCCCGCAATCGAGATGCCACCGGTCAAGGCATAGCCCAGGTACACCCGGTCCGACAGCAACCGGCCGTACTGGCGCAATGCACCCGACAGCGGCTGGCGCGGTTGGTGGGCGGGAAAGCTTTCCGGTAACCCGACCGCCACCGCGATGGCCGCCATGACGCTGAACGCCGTCAACGCAAGAAATATAGACTGCCAGCCCCACACACCCACCATCACCCCGCCCGCCAGCGGCGCGAGGATCGGCGCCAGCCCGGTGACCAGCATCAATTGGGAAAACACCTTGGCCGAGCCCACGGCGTCGCACTTGTCACTGACCACCGCCCGGGAGATCACCATGCCGGCGCAACCGCCCAGGGCCTGGACAAAACGCGCGCCGATCAACCAGTCCAGGGAAGGGGCATACGCACAGGCGAAGGACGCCAGCGTAAACAGGGTGACACCGCTGAGCAGCGGCCCGCGCCGGCCAAAACGGTCGGCCAGCGGCCCATAGATCAACTGGCCGATCGCCAGCCCCGTGAAGTACACGGCCAAGGTCAGCTGAATATGTTTTTCATCGGTGCCGAATGCCACGGCCATGGCCGGGAAGCCCGGCAGGTAGAAGTCGATGGCCAACGGCGCGAACGCGCTCAAGGCCCCCAATATCAGGATTATGCGAAGGTTCATCAGGCACCTGGAAGAGTCGGCAGCCCGACAGTCTAGCCGGGCATGGGTGCCTTGAACATTAAGTTAGCTCGCTAACTATCAGAAAATCAGGCGAGCTTGACGCTGTAGCCTTCTTCGCTGATCAGGTTGATCACCTCCGCCGGCGACAGCAGGCTGCTTTCCACGCCGACTTCCTTTGCCGCGAGGTCAACGCGTACGCTGGCCGCCGGGTCCTTGCCCTGCACCGCCTGGGTTACCGAGCGAACACAGTGGCCGCAGGTCATTCCTTCAACGCTGAATACTTGCATGACATGACTCCTTTGATGAGGTTGCCGCAAGTTTTGACCTTGCCACGATGGCAAGGTCAAGTTCTGAAAATATCGGCCGGGCTGGCATTCATTCGCGCCCTCGGCCAAGCTGCACCTATCCACGATGTGAACCTCGGAGAATTCGCCATGCGCTGGTCGTTTTTTGGCCTTGTCAGCCTGTTGGGCTTGTTTGCTGCTGTGCCACCGGCCAGCGCGGATGAAGATTATGCGGTGCTGATCATTTCCCGGGAGCGCCTGGAAGTGCCGACCAACTGCGAGATTGGCTTGTACATTCAGGACCAGTTGGCCGGGCGGCTGTTCCAGGAGCAGGCCACCTCGTTCAATTTGCCGGCCGGGAATGTGTCGCTGCGCCTGAAGTTGTTGCCGGGCCAGTCGGCGGGCTGTTTGCCGGGCATGCTCGCGCCACCGGCGCAGAACATCACCTTGAAGGCAGGCGACGTGCGCAAGTTGCGTATCGCACAAGGGCCGGACGGCATGTACCTGAAGCCGGCGGCACTGGAGTACTAGCCGCCAAAACCTGTAGGAGCGAGCTTGCTCGCGAAAAACGTCAACGATGACGCGCTCATTCTGGATAAACGCGGTGCCCTCAGGCTTTTCGCGAGCAAGAACTAGGCGTCCCCCTCGCTCCTACAGTAAAAAAGCGCCTTGACCTTCCCCACAGGTCAAGGTTGATCCTAAGGGCAATCTCTCTTGGAGTACTGCCCATGAACGGATCCACCACTTTCGACCTGCCCATCAGCGGCATGACCTGCGCCAGCTGCGCCGGTCGGGTTGAACGGGCACTGGGCAAAGTGCCCGGGGTGCAAAGCGTCAGCGTCAACCTGGCCAACGAACGCGCCCATATTGAAGTGCTCGGCCAAATGGACCCCGACGTCCTGATCGCCGCCGTCGACAAGGCCGGCTACACCGCCACCCTGCCCCAAAGCGAAACCGCCACCCAGGCCAGCCAGGAACAACGGCTGAGCCATGAGCGTTGGTCGCTGTTGCTGGCGATCCTGCTTGCCGCGCCGTTGGTGCTGCCGATGCTGGTGCAACCCTTCGGCCTGCACTGGATGCTGCCGGCCTGGGTTCAGTTCGCCCTGGCCACTCCGGTGCAGTTCATCTTCGGTGCGCGCTTCTATATCGCCGCCTGGAAAGCCGTGCGCGCCGGGGCCGGCAATATGGACCTGCTGGTGGCCATTGGTACCAGCGCCGGTTACGGCCTGAGTATTTATGAATGGCTCACCGCAACCGCGGGCCATATGCCGCACCTGTATTTCGAAGCGTCGGCGGTGGTGATTGCCCTGGTGCTGCTGGGCAAATACCTGGAAAGCCGCGCCAAACGCCAGACCGCCAGCGCTATTCGCGCCCTGGAAGCCTTGCGCCCGGAGCGGGCGATTCAGGTGATCGATGGCCGCGAACAAGACGTTGCCATCACCGCCCTCAAGCTGAATGACCTGGTGCTGGTCAAGCCCGGCGAACGTTTCCCGGTGGACGGTGAAGTGGTCGAAGGCCAAAGCCACGCCGATGAAGCCCTGATCAGCGGTGAAAGCCTGCCGGTGCCGAAACAGCCGGGCGATACCGTCACCGGCGGCGCCATCAACGGCGAAGGCCGGCTGCTGGTGCGCACCCTGGCCCTTGGCGCAGAAAGCGTATTGGCGCGAATCATCCGCCTGGTGGAAGACGCCCAGGCGGCCAAGGCACCGATCCAGAAACTGGTGGATAAAGTCAGCCAGGTGTTTGTGCCGGTGGTCTTGGTGCTGGCCTTGGCCACGCTGATCGGCTGGTGGCTGTATGGCGCCCCGCTGGAGGTCGCGCTGATCAATGCCGTGACCGTCTTGGTGATCGCCTGCCCCTGCGCCCTTGGCCTGGCCACGCCCACCGCCATCATGGCCGGTACCGGCGTCGCCGCTCGCCACGGCATCCTGATCAAGGACGCCGAAGCCCTGGAGCGTGCCCACGAAGTCAGCGCCGTGGTGTTCGACAAGACCGGCACCCTGACCTCCGGCGCCCCCAAAATTGCGCACCTGGCGGCCGTCGATGGCAATGAAGCGGCCCTGCTGCAACAAGCCGGCGCACTGCAACGCGGCAGTGAACACCCATTGGCCAAGGCGGTGCTCGATGCCTGTGCCGAACAAGGCCTGAACGTGGCCGATGTCAGCGCCAGCCAATCCCTTACCGGGCGTGGCATTGCCGGCACCCTCGACGGTCGGCAACTGGCCCTGGGCAACCGTCGCCTGCTGGAAGACACCGGTTTGAGCACCGGCGACCTCGCCGACTCGGCCCGCGCCTGGGAGGCCGAGGGCCGCACGTTGTCCTGGCTGATCGAGCAAGGCCCGCAGCCACGTGTGCTGGGCTTGTTTGCCTTTGGCGACACGCTTAAACCGGGCGCCCTGCAAGCGATACGACAACTCAAGGCGCGGCATATCAGCAGCCACCTGTTGACCGGCGATAACCGTGGCAGTGCCCGCGTGGTCGCCGAAGCCCTGGGCATCGACGACGTGCACGCCGAGGTGCTGCCTGCCGACAAGGCCGCCACCGTCGCCGAGCTGAAAAAGACCGGCGTCGTGGCGATGGTCGGCGACGGCATCAACGACGCGCCGGCCCTGGCCGCCGCCGATATCGGCATCGCCATGGGCGGCGGCACCGACGTGGCCATGCACGCGGCCGGCATTACCCTGATGCGTGGCGACCCAAGGCTGGTGCCCGCCGCCCTGGAAATCAGCCGCAAAACCTATGCGAAAATTCGTCAGAATCTGTTCTGGGCCTTTGTGTATAACTTGATCGGTATTCCGCTCGCCGCCTTCGGCTTGCTTAACCCGGTCATGGCGGGTGCGGCCATGGCCCTGTCCAGCGTCAGCGTGGTGAGCAACGCACTGTTGTTGAAAACCTGGAAACCCAAGGATCTGGAGGACGAGCGTCCATGAACATTGGCCAAGCAGCACGCCACAGCGGCCTGAGCGCCAAGATGATTCGTTATTACGAGTCCATCGGTTTGTTGAAAGCGGCCCATCGCACCGACAGCGGCTACCGCATTTATGGCGCCGACGATTTGCACACCCTGGCGTTTATCAAGCGTTCGCGGGATTTGGGGTTTTCCCTTGAGGAAGTCGGCAAGCTGCTGACCCTCTGGCAAGACCGCGGGCGCGCAAGTGCCGACGTCAAGGCACTGGCCCGCCAGCATATCGATGAGCTGAACCAGAAGATCCGCGAGTTGGGGCAATTGCGCGATACGTTGCAGGACCTGGTGGAGCACTGCCAGGGTGACCACCGGCCGGATTGCCCGATTCTCAAGGAGTTGGCGTCGGGCAGTTGTTGCGCCTGAAGAGATTTAACTGACTGCACATAACAATGTGGGAGCGGGCTTGCTCGCGAAAGCGGTGGATCAGTCAACTGATGTATTGACTGACACTACGCATTCGCGAGCAAGCCCGCTCCCACATTTGGACATCCACTCGCCGTTGGATCACTGCATCCAGGGCGGCGGTGGAGGCTCTTCCGAGGCTTTGCTCGGAGGTGCATCGTCTGCCGCGCGAATCGCCTGGCGACGCTCTTCATCGAGCCGCGCCGCTTCGATCTCGCGGATAACCCCGCCCACGTCAGCCAACTCTTCCGGCTCGTCGAACTCGCCGGTCAAGACGCTGGCCGGGTGCAGAGTGCCGGCTTCGTACAGCGCCCACATCTCCTTGGCGTACTTGGTCTTCTTCAATTCCGGGGCAAAGCGCCCGAAATAGGAAGCCATGTTGCCCACATCCCGCTCCAGCATGCTGAACGCGTGGTTGTTGCCTGCCGCATCCACCGCCTGGGGCAGGTCGATGATCACCGGGCCCGTCGGCGTCAGCAGCACGTTGAACTCGGAAAGGTCACCGTGCACCAAGCCGGTACACAACATCAGCACGATCTGGGTAATCAGGAAGGCGTGGTATTCGCGGGCCTGGTCCGGGTCCAGCGTCACGTCATTCAACCGTGGCGCCGCGTCACCGTATTCATCGGCGACCAACTCCATCAGCAGCACGCCTTCAAGGAAGTCGTACGGCTTGGGCACGCGAACGCCCGCACCGGCCAGGCGAAACAACGCCGCGACCTCAGCGTTCTGCCAGGCGTCTTCGGTTTCTTTCTTGCCGAACTTGGAGCCCTTGGCCATGGCCCGGGCCTGACGGCTGTTGCGGACCTTGCGGCCTTCCTGGTATTCGGACGCCTGACGAAAACTTCGTTTATTCGCCTCCTTGTAGACCTTGGCGCAACGTAACTCGTTGCCGCAGCGCACCACGTAAACAGCTGCTTCTTTACCACTCATGAGTGGGCGCAGCACCTCGTCGACCAGACCGTCCTCGATCAGGGGTTCAATGCGTTTAGGAGTCTTCATCAGCTTTTATTGTGGGTCCTTTATTACCAAACACGCGTATGGCACTCGTTATACGGCAATCCTCTCGCCGCGGGGAGAGGGTACCGACCTTTGACCGCTTAAGAATGCATCCAATATGCCAGATTAATCCGCAATCCCCTGAGGAGCGAGCTTGCTCGCGAAAAACCCGAGGGCGCCGCGTTGATTCAGGATGCCAGCGTCATCGTTAACGACCTTCGCGAGCAAGCTCGCGCCTACAGGGGTTGTTGTTCATCAACAGTACAATTCAGCGCTCAATAATCGCCGTGACGCCCTGGCCCCCGGCAGCACAGATCGAGATCAGGCCCCGGCCCTTCCCGGCCGCGTCCAACAGTTTGGCCAGGTTGGCGACGATACGCCCGCCGGTGGCCGCAAACGGATGCCCGGCGGCCAACGAACTGCCCTTGACGTTCAACCGGCTGCGGTCGATGGCGCCCAGCGGCGCATCCAGCCCGAGGCGGGTCTTGCAGTATTCCGGGTCTTCCCAGGCCTTCAGCGTGCACAACACTTGGGCGGCGAACGCTTCGTGGATCTCGTAGTAATCGAAGTCCTGCAGCGTCAGACCGTTCCTGGCCAACAAGCGTGGCACGGCATACACCGGTGCCATCAGCAGGCCTTCGGCACCGTTGACGAAATCCACCGCAGCCGCTTCGCCATCACGCAGGTAAGCCAGGATCGGCAAGCCGCGCTCCTTGGCCCAGGCTTCACTGCCCAGCAGCACCAGCGAGGCACCGTCGGTCAGCGGCGTCGAATTGCCGGCGGTGAGGGTGCCTTTTTCGCTGCGCTCGAAGGCGGGCTTGAGGCTGGCGAGTTTTTCCAGGGTCAGGTCGGGGCGCAGGTTGTTGTCGCGGGTCAGGCCGAGAAAGGGCGTCAGCAAATCGTTGTGCCAGCCTTCGGCATAGGACGCGGCCATTTTCTGGTGGCTTTCCAGCGCCAACTGATCCTGCTCGGCGCGGGGAATCTGCCAGGTCTGCGCCATCAACTCGCAATGCTGGCCCATGGACAAACCGGTGCGCGGTTCGCCATTGCGCGGCAGTTCTGGCTTGAGGTGATGGGGACGAAGTTGTAACAGGACTTTTAATTTATCCGCCATGGATTTGCTGCGGTTGGCTTGCAGCAGGATTTTGCGCAGGCCTTCATTCACCCCGATGGGCGCGTCGGACGTGGTGTCGACGCCGCCGGCAATCCCGCATTCGATCTGCCCCAGCGCAATCTTGTTCGCCACCAGCAAGGCCGCTTCCAGGCCCGTTCCACAGGCCTGCTGAATATCGTAGGCCGGGGTTTGCGGCGACAGGCGCGAGCCCAGCACACACTCGCGGGTCAGGTTGAAGTCCCGGGAATGCTTGAGCACCGCACCGGCGGCCACCTCGCCCATGCGCAGGCCGTGCAGGTTGTAGCGTTCGATCAGGCCCTCCAGCGCCGCCGTCAACATCGCCTGGTTACTCGCCGTGGCGTAAGGGCCATTGGAGCGGGCGAAGGGGATGCGGTTACCGCCAATGATCGCTACACGGCGCAATTGAGTCATGGAAAGCTCCCTGAAGGTTGTGGGGTGAGTCTTTGAGACTAGCCTAGGCTCAATCGAACGACTTTCACCTCTTGATGGTCCACCGTTTGAACCCCAGCACTCGGAGAGCGTTCCATGTCTGACCGTTATATCGACTTCGCCAACTCCAGCCTCGGCCATCGCCTGGTCGCCGCCATTGGCCTGCCGTCACCGGTACGCCTGGAACGCTGGCAGGCCGGACGCCTGCGTCCGGTGGAGGGTGCGCTGCTGATCGGCGGTGGCCCGCTGGCGACCCATATCCTGCCGTTTGCCAACAAGCTGACCGACGCTATCTATAGCTACGGCACCGAACCGTCCACGGCCACCCCCTGGATTCCCGGCCACGGGCCCAAGCTCAAGGCCGTGGTGTTCGATGCGAGCCAGTTGCAGCACACCGATCAACTCAAACAGCTGCGGGAATTCTTTCAGCCGCTGATGAAAAATCTCGACCACAGTGCGCACCTGGTGATCCTTGGCCGGGCGCCGGAAAGCCTCAGCGACCCGTTCGCCGCCAGCGCCCAGCGGGCCCTTGAAGGCTTCAGCCGCTCATTGGCGAAAGAACTGCGCAGCGGCGGCGTCCTGCAATTGCTGTACGTGGGCGACGGTGCCGAAGACCAGTTGGAAGGTGCGTTGCGGTTTTTCCTCTCGCCCAAAAGTGCCTACATCTCGGGGCAAGTGATTCGCCTGAAGGCCTGCGCGACCCAGGTCGCGGACTGGACCCGCCCCCTCGCCGGGCTTAAGGCACTGGTGACCGGTGCCGCCCGTGGCATCGGCGCCTCGATCGCTGAAACCCTGGCCCGTGACGGTGCCGAGGTGATTCTGCTGGACGTGCCACCCGCCAAAGCCGACCTCGATGCCCTGGCCGCGCGCCTCGGCGCCCACAGCATTGCCCTGGATATCTGCGCCGAAGACGCCGCCACCCAGTTGATCGAACACCTGCCGGACGGCCTCGACATCGTGGTGCACAACGCCGGCATCACCCGCGATAAAACCCTGGCCAACATGACGCCTGAATATTGGGACGCGGTATTGGCGGTCAACCTCAACGCCCCGCAAGTGCTGACCAAGGCGCTGCTGGACAGCGGCACCCTGCACGACAACGGCCGCGTGGTGCTGCTGGCGTCCATCAGCGGCATCGCCGGCAATCGCGGGCAAACCAATTACGCCGCGAGCAAGGCCGGGCTGATCGGCCTGGCGCAAGCCTGGGCGCCGTTGCTGGGTGAGCGCGGGATCAGCATCAACGCCGTGGCCCCAGGCTTTATCGAAACCCAGATGACCGCCCATATTCCCTTCGCCTTGCGTGAAGCCGGGCGGCGCATGAGTTCGCTGGGCCAGGGCGGTTTGCCCCAGGACGTCGCCGAAGCGGTGGCCTGGCTCGGTCAGCCTGGCTCTGGCGCAGTCAGCGGGCAGGCGCTGCGGGTGTGTGGGCAAAGTCTATTGGGAGCGTAAGCATGGAGTGGCACACATTAGGCAGCACCCCCTTTCTGCCGCCGCTGTATTGGCGCGCGGCACTCAAGCGCAAGATCACCGGCACCACGTTGCCCGCGCAGGGGTTGCGCTGCCGGGTCAGCGTGAACCCCAAAGAGGTGGCCGCCTATCGCAAGGTCTGCGGGTTTGCCGAGAGCCCTGTGCTGCCGGCGACCTACCCGCACATCCTGGCGTTCGGCCTGCAGATGCAATTGCTCACCGACAAGGCGTTCCCCTTTCCGCTGCTGGGGTTGATCCACCTGAGCAACCGGATCCGCATTCTGCGCCCGTTGGGCGGTGTGAGTGACCTGACGGTGGGCGTCTACGCGCAGAATTTGCAGGCCCATGCCAAGGGCGCAACCTTCGACATCATTACCACGGTCGAGGATTCACTGGGGCTGCTCTGGGAAGCCGAAAGCCGGATGCTCTGTCGCGGGGTGAAACTCGATGGCGCTGCGGCGGATAACCCAATGCAGGCCGCTGCCAGCGTCAGCGAGTTGACCCGCTGGAAAGCCCCCGCGGATATCGGGCGACGCTACGCCCGGGTGTCCGGCGACTACAACCCGATTCACTTGAGTGCGCTCGCTGCCCAGTTATTTGGCTTTCCCCAGGCCATCGCCCATGGGTTATGGAACAAGGCACGCACATTGGCCGCCCTGAGCGAGCACTTGCCGGCGGCCAATATCGAAATAGACGTCGAATTCAAAAAACCGGTGCGTTTACCTGGCGAAGTGAGCTTATTGACCAGTGCCGCCGGCTCCCGCGGCGAGTTGCAACTAAAGGGCAGCGGGGATATTGAACATATGATTGGCCGCTGGCGCCCGATTTCCTGATTAATTGTATATATACACCTTAAGTAATAGCGGGCTATTGATAGCCCGCTAACTTTATTAACCCCCTGATTTTAAATACATCCCCTTTTCTCCCCCACCCCCTGATACACCCTTGGTATTAGTCACTAAGCGGCCCCGCCCTGCGTGTATATAAATCGTTAATACCAAGTTGAGCGTTGTGCAAAAAAGCACCCGGGTTTGTTATGGCCATAACGGACGAATGTATCGCTGCCCATAGAAACAGCGAACTTCGATAACAACAAAGGCTGTACCAGGTGCAAGGAACTCAATCATGAAAACTCAAGTCGTGTTGTGGAAAGCAAGTACCGCGCTGGCCCTGATTCTGGCAGTAAGCCTCGGAGGCTGCAGCAGCGGTGGTGGTGGTCATCACAGCAGTGTTGCAGCGTCATCTCCGGATTCCGGCAGCGGCAGTGGTACGGGCGGCGGCACGGGTGGTGGTACCGGCGGTGGCACTGATGGCGGCACAGGCGGCGGTACCGGCGGTGGCACCGATGGCGGCACAGGCGGCGGTACTGGCGGAGGTACCGGTGGCGGCACAGGTGGCGGTACTGGCGGAGGTACGGGTGGAGGCACGGGTGGAGGCACCGGCGGTGGTACTGGCGGCGGAACAGGTTCGACCACTCCCCTGGTCACAGGCCAAGTGGTTGGCGCCGTGGGCGGTGTCGTCGGTAATGTCGGCACCGCAGTGGGTGACCTGGGCACAACCCTGACCAGCGTCCCCATTGTCGGCACCACTGCCGGCGGGCTGGTCACGGCGACAGGCACTGCGGTCAACAGCATCGGCAGCGGCCTGACCAATGGCCTGGGTACGCTGGGCACCAATAGCAATGCCTTGGGCACCACCGTAGCCGGTGTGGCCGATGGCGTTGCTGACTTGGGTACCGGCGTGTCCAACACCGGCAAGTCCCTGGGCACCACGCTGGGTGGCATCCCTGTTGTAGGTGGCTTAACCGGAGGTGTGGGCGGCGCAGCAGGCGGCCTGGTTGATCAGGTTGGCCAGGCGGTCACCATGCTCGGCGATACCCTGAGCACTGCCAGCACGACCGGCCCATTGGGCAGCGTGACCAATACCGTCGGTAAAAGCGTACTGGTGCCAGTGGTATCCCTGCTGGAAAACACCACCGGCAACCTTGGCAACAAGACAGGCCTGGGCAACCCGGTCGGTGGCGTACTGGATAAAGTCGGCGCCACTGTCGCAGGCCTTGGCGGCCAGGTAGCCGGTGCCGGCGGCACAGGCAACCCGCTCGGGACGCTCGTAGGCGGTGTGCTGACAGGCGTTGGCACCACCCTTGATAAATCGGGCGGCTATGTCAATCCAACAACCACCACCCCTCAATCGGGCCTGCCTGAACTCGTCGGCGGCATTGTCGCCAACGTGGGCAACGGCCTGAATATCGGCAACACCAACGGCACCGTCAGTGCTGCTGGCGTCACAGGCGGCCAAGTCGGTAACACCGTCGCGTCCCTCGGTACACTCATCGGTGGCAATGGCGTGGCCAATACCGCCGCCAGCGCTCCCATCGGCGGCCTGGCGACCAACGTCGGCGCAGCGCTCAACCCTGTGACCTCGGGTGTTGCAAACCTGACGCAAAACATTGGCACCAGCACCGGGATCGGCGCACCGGTGAACGGTC
The DNA here is from genome assembly GCF_013386825.1 of Pseudomonas sp. IPO3778. Taxonomy (GTDB): domain Bacteria; phylum Pseudomonadota; class Gammaproteobacteria; order Pseudomonadales; family Pseudomonadaceae; genus Aquipseudomonas. The sequence goes on along the minus strand of NZ_JACARC010000030.1, from coordinate 168,084 downwards.
TGGTCACTCAGGTCGGCGGCGCGGTCAGCAGCCTGGGCACCAACTTGACGGCGGCCAACGCCAACCCGATCACTAACGCCGTGGGCGGTACCCTCAACACAGTCGGCGGCACCGTGGCGTCCGTGGGTGGCTTGGTAACCGGTGGCACTGCCACTGGCGGTGGCGGCCTGCTGGGCGGCTTGAACCTGGGTGCCGGCGCCTCTGCCGGAGGCACTGCAACCACTAACACCGGCGGTGGCCTGGGCGGCTTGCTCGGCGGGCTGACCGGCAAAAAATAGAATTGCACCTGGCCATTAGACGGCCTCCCATACAGCGCCTACGCTTGGTTGAGACGAGAGATTCTGATGAGTCTCTCGTCTTTTTTATTGGCCAGTGAACGGCCCTCCCGAACCGGGCGCCAGAACCCGGCGGGAACCCGCGAAACGCTGCTGCAGTTTGACCATGGAGTGTCCTATGCGCGCCCTCACGCCTTTGTTTCTGCTCACCCTCATTGCTTCCAGCGTCCACGCCGAGACCCTGCCCAGTTTCCTCAACAGCAACGACACCATTCGCAACCTGCCGGTCCCCAACCTCCCTGCCGATGCCTACCGCCCGGTCACACCTCAAACCCAGTTACCGGAACCTGCGGCCACCCAGGGCCAGCCGTTATTGATGGACACCAAAGTGACCATCCGCAAGCTGCAAATCGACGGCGGAACGGTCTACCCGCTCAAGGACGTGGCCCAGGTTTTCGAACCGCTGATTGGCCATGAAACCACCGTCGCCCAACTGATCGAAGCCACCCGCGGCATCACCCGCCGCTACCAGCAGGACGGCTACCTGTTGTCCTACGCCTACCTGCCCGATCAGCGCTTCGAAAACGGCCTGGTGCACGTGGTACTGGTGGAGGGCTACATCAAGGATTACAACGTGCAGGGCGACATCGGTTCAGTCTCGGCCTACATCGACAAGCTGGCGGCCAAGCTGCTGGCCGAGCGCCCGCTGACCCGCAAGACCTTCGAACGCTACACCACGCTGATGGGCCGTATTCCGGGTGTGACGCTGCAGGCGCAAGTGCCGCCGCCGGGCACCACCGATGGCGGCACGCACATGCAGATCCAGGCCACGCGCAAACCCTTCACCAGCAGCATGAGCATGACGGACGACAGCCGTGGCGGCCTTCAGGCCCTGATCACCGCCACCAGCAACTCCCAGACCTCCATGGGCGAGCAACTGAGCGTCAGCGGCCTGTTCCCGCCGGGTGACGACAAAGAGCATTACTACCGCCTGGGCTACAGCCAGTTCGTGAATGCCGAGGGCACCCAGCTGGTCGTCAACGCCGAGCGCTACCGCGCCGACCCGCGCAGCAATGTGCAACTGGACGGCGGCTTTGAACTCAAGCCACACCAGGAAATCGACCGCTATTCCGTCGGCCTCAGCCACCCGCTGATCGCCTCGCCCACCGAGTCATTAACCCTGGGTACGCGGCTCTATGCCGTGGACCAGACCACCCGCTATCAACTGGTGGGCTTCCCCCAACGTTTCGACCTGGAAACCAACCTGCGCGCCCTGGCCTTTGAAGGCGACTGGCGCAAGTCCGACCCGCGCCAATTGCGCATCCTCAGCGCCGGCCTGTACCAGGGCATCGACGGCCTGGGCGCCAAAACCCGCAGTGACCTGGAGGGCATAAAACCCGACATCGACTTCTTCCGCCTGCGCCTCTCGGGCGTGCAGAGCGACAAGTTCTTCGACAATTGGCAAGGCGTGGCATCGGCGGCCTTCTACTGGAGCAACGACACCTTGCCCGACAGCGAACGCGCGACGTTCGGCGGGCAGAATTTCGGGCGGGGTTACCCGGATGACCAAGGCTCGGGCGACAAGGGGTGGGGCGTGGCGTATGAGGTCAACTACAGCTTCAACCGCAGCGGCGAGTGGGTGAGGATCCTGCAACCGTACGTGGTGCTGGACAAGGCCAAAACCTGGTTCAACGACTTGCCGGTCAAGGGCAACAACATGTCATCGGCGGCCGTGGGCCTGCGCTTCGGTGATAACAAGTACTACAACATTGCGCTGGAAGCGGCCAAACCAATGTCAGACATCGCCCTGGACAGCTTCAATCGACGGCCGCGGTACACCCTGAGTTTCAGCTACCAACTCTGAACCCCACTGTAGGAGCGAGCTTGCTCGCGAAGAATGTCCAGACAACGCGGAGAACCAGACTGCCCGCGTTATCGTTGACGTCTTTCGCGAGCAAGCTCGCGCCTACATCAGTCTGATTTTGGGGATGGGAAAAAGGTTGTTGAGGGTGTCGATCAGCCGCACCAGGTAGATCGGCTTGCGAAACAGGTCGAGCACCTGCAAGCGCAGCATGTCACTGACATCATCCATCTCGGCATGGCCAGACATCACGATCACCGGCAGGTGTTGGCGGGAGGTGTGTTCGCGCAGGCGCTTGATCAAGGAAATACCACTTTCCTCGGGCATGCGCAGGTCGGTGATGACCAGGGCGATATCGGGGTGCAGCGTCAGCTCTTGCAAAGCGAAGGTGACCGACGTGGCGGTGAAACAGACAAAGCCCTCATTCTCCAGCGACTCGGCCAGTTCAATAAGGGCGTCCTCTTCGTCGTCCACCAAAAGGATTTGTTGCCGGGGAGACAAAGAGGAGTTCATGGAGAAATGCCTAATGCGCAATAGATCATTCAGCGGGACCCGCACGTGTTTGCGCGAGGACCAGGGTCAGGTATGAATGGCGGCCTGTATGGAAGTAAAGACGTTGGTTATCGCCGTCCGGATGGGTGTAATAAAGGCAGCCAGCGCCACGGCAACCATTGCCGCAACCAGTGCGTACTCAATACCCGATGCGCCCTCTTTCGAATAGAAAAAAATCTGGACTTTGATGAAACCCATACGAATAAGATCAAGGAACATAATGACTTCTCCTTTGCGCCCATGGCGCTGGTACCGCGGCATCACAAAATGATTCCGGTGTGCCACTAGAGCATTGTCAACAAACCCCATACCAACAACTGTAAGAACTGATTAATCACAAAGTATTAGTCGGCCGGTTGGCGCCAAAAATCCAACTTTTACAGAGGTTCTGCAGATATTTTCTGCCCAGTAATGGCATTTCGTCCTAGCTGAACTACCTTCAAATAGCGAAATAGTTAGACGTTCGAAGCGATCCGAATACGCAGGTATTAGTAGGAAAGAGCAGTGGATGCAGCAGGAAAAGGAGAGCCTTCATGAACAGTCGCATTAGCTTGATCCTCGCCGGACTGCTATTGGTGGGTGCGCTGATTGCAGGCTACTGGGGCCTGGTACTCAGCCGCCCTGCCCCTGTCGCACCGCCCGCGACCCCATCACCTGAAGTGGTGCAACCCGTCGCCGAAGACCAGACACGCCAACCCGTGGTAGTCCTGGCCCACGATGTTGCACCGTTTGTTGCACTCACCGCCGCTGACCTGACCCTGGAAAGGCTGCGCACCGTTCCCGCCGGCAGCCTGACCCGCCTCGACCAGGCCGTGGGCAAGGTCCCTTGGCGGCCGCTGTCGGCCGGTACCTGGCTGACCGAGGAGAGCTTCAACTCCGGCGGCCCCCTGGCACGGATGATCCGCCCCAACGAGCGCGCCTTGGCGGTTGCCGTGGATGAAGTGATCGGCGCCAGCGGGCAACTTGCCCCGGGGGACTATGTGGACGTCCTGCTCTTCCTGCGCCAGGAAGCCAGCAACCCGCAGCAGTCCGCACAAGTGGTCGTGCCCGCCTTGCGCCTGCTGGGCGTGGGCGATCAATTGGGGCTGACCAACGATGGCACTCCCGGCACTGCTCCCCCGACCACCGCAGACGAAAAACTCAAAGCACAGCAAGGTCGCACCAGTGCACGCACAGTGCTCCTCGCCGTACCGGAGCAGCTCTTGAGCCGGCTGATGCTCGCTGCCCAATCCGGTGTATTGCGCCTGGCGGTACGCAGTGCTGACGAACAACTGCTGAGCCAATACTGGGCCGGTGAAACGGAGTCCGCGATCAACCTGGAAAACACCAAGCGTGATCTCTACCAGTTCAACCAACTGTCCTTCAGCCAGGCTCCCGCCAACAGCTTCGGCCCAACCACAGCCAGTAGTGCTTCAAAACGCTCGGGTGTCGAGGTAATACGCGGCAACCAGGTGACTCAACAAACGCCCTGAAAGCGCTAAGGATGCCTTGAATGAGCAGTCGTTCCGTTTGGTTTTTTTCGCGAGTATTCGGGGCTCTTTTCACCCTGAGCCTGCCCGTCGGGGCGGCACTCGCAGCGTCAGGTAATTGCGCAGGCCTGGGCCAATTGCCGGCGGTGCTGGAGGTGGGCGAAGGCACTCAACAGGCCATTCAATCGCCAGTCGCAATTACGCGGCTGGCCATTGGCGATCCGAAAGTGGCCGATGTGCAGGTCAATGGCAACCAGGCGTTCCTGCTCACCGGCATCGCCTCTGGCACCACCAGCCTGATGGTCTGGACGGCCTGCTCCAGCAGCCCGCGCCAGAGCATGGTGTTTGTGCAAGGCAAGGCCACCTCGGCCCTGACCAGCCTGGCCCTGTCGCCGTCCGATGACCCGACGCTGCCCAGCCAGGTGCAAACCGACATTCGCTTTGTGGAAGTGAGCCGTACCAAGCTCAAGGAGGCCAGTACGTCGATCTTTGGCCGGGGCGGCAACTTTCTGTTTGGCGCCCCAAACAATGTCGCCAACGCGGCGGCCACAGGATTTCGCGGGCTGCCGGTGAACAACGACACCTTCAACATCGGCTTTGGCGGCGGGCGTGTCTCGGCCATGATCAACGCCCTGGAAAGCAGCGGTTTTGCCTACACCCTCGCCCGCCCGAGCCTGGTGGCGCTCAGTGGGCAAAGTGCGACCTTCCTCGCCGGTGGCGAAGTACCGATCCCGGTGCCCAGCAGCGGCAGCAACACGATCTCCATCGAATACAAAGAGTTCGGCATTCGGCTGACGCTGACCCCAACCGTCATCGACCATGGGCGAATTTCCCTGAAGGTCGCGCCGGAGGTCAGTGAGCTGGACTACAGCAACGCGGTCACCATCCAGGGTATCTCGGTGCCCGCACTGACGATCCGTCGCACCGACACCAGCATCTCCCTGGCCGACGGCGAAAGCTTCGTGATCAGCGGCCTGATCAGTACTAACAACACCTCCAGCGTCAGCAAGTTTCCGGGCCTGGGCGACATCCCCATCCTCGGTGCGTTCTTTCGCGACTCCAGCGTCAGCCGCCAGGAAAAAGAGTTGCTGATGATTGTTACCCCACACCTCGTTCAGCCGCTGGCTGCCAACGCGCAACTGCCCTCGTTGCCTGGGGAAAAACTGCGCAATTACGACCCTAACTGGTACCGCCTGTATTTCCTCGAAAACGGCAATTTCGACCGCCGCAGTGGACTGTCCGAATGAGCGAAAGCCTGAGCCAGACTTTTTTGGCAATTACCCGCAACACCACGGATCTGGAATGGCTCCAGGGTGCACTTGCGCCCTTGGGGCAAGTGGTCAGCGCCGGCGCCGGCAGCCTCGATGAACTGTTGGGGCTGGTGGATGTGACGTTCGCCAACCTGGTGTTCATTGGCCTGGACCGTGAACACGTCACCACTCAGTGCGCCCTGATCGAAGGCGCCCTGGAAGCCAAGCCCATGCTTGCCATCGTGGCCTTGGGCGATGGTATGGACAACCAGCTGGTGCTCAATGCCATGCGCGCCGGCGCACGGGATTTCGTCGCCTACGGCTCACGCTCCAGTGAAGTCGCCGGCCTGGTTCGCCGCCTGAGCAAACGCTTGCCGGCGGTGACCCACAATGCCCATTTGGGCGGGCTGACCGTGCTCTACGGCACCCAAGGCAACGCCGACGGCGCACTGATTGCCAGCCACCTGGCGCTGGTGGTGCAAAAAAGCGGGCAGCAAACCCTATTGCTCGACCTGGGCCTGCCCCTCGCAGACAGCCTGGCGCTGCTGGGGCTGGAAAGCTCATTTCATTTCGGCGATGCCCTGCGCCACTTGCGACGCCTGGACTCCACGCTGATCAACAGCGCATTCACGTCGGCCGAAGCCGGCCTGCGCATCCTCGCCTACCACAACAACGACGAACCGCTGGAGCGTACCAGTGCGGCCGAGCTTTATATGTTGCTCAGCGCCCTGCGCCAGCACTTCCAGCACATTGTGGTGAACCTGACCGGGCAGCCCGACAGCGAAGCCCTGCGCACCTTTGTCAGCCATTGCGACAAATTGCTGTGGTGCACCGACCAAAGCGTACCGGACTGCCGCCGCAACCTGGCGGTGCTCAACCTGTGGCGCGAAAAAGGTATGAAACTGGAGCATGCGCGCCTGCTGGTGGACCGCTACCTGAAAGGCGCCGCCCCGGACTCGGAAGCGCTGGGCAAAAGCTTCGGGCTGGAAGTGATCGCCGTATTGCCCTGGAGCCCGGAGGTGCGCCTGAGTGCCAAAAACCAGGCCCAGACCCTGTTCTCCCTGGCGCCTCGGGAAAGCCTGACACAAGCGTTGCGGGCCTTGGGCGAGCGCCTGGCAAAACGCTCCGAAGGTCTGGAAAAACCCTCCTCCAACTGGCTTAACCGCCTGCTGAGAACCAAATGAACGGCGAAAAGCTGTTTGGTGTTCCCCCACGCGGCAGCGTCGGCAACACCGATCACGACGGCCTGAAACTGGTGCTGCATCGCTACATCATCGATGCCATCGAAGAGTCGGGGAAAAACCTGCTGGAAGGCACCCGCCAATCCCTGGCGCAGTTTGTGATCGACAAGGTGGCCGAGTACATCACGCGCATGCACCTGGCGATTTCCCGCTATGAGATGGAGCGTCTGGCCGAAGAGATCGTCGATGAGCTGACCGGCTTCGGCCCGCTGGAAGTGCTGCTGCGCGACCCGACCGTCACCGAGATTCTGGTCAACGGCCCGCACCGGGTGTTCGTCGAGCGCGACGGCCTGCTGCAGCAGAGTGATTTGCGCTTCATTGACGACCACCATGTGGAGCGGGTCATGCAGCGCATCCTCGCGCCCCTGGGACGGCGGCTGGATGAGTCGTCGCCCATGGTCGATGCGCGCCTGCCCGATGGCAGCCGGGTCAATGCGATCATCCCGCCGATTGCCCTGGACGGGCCCTGCCTGTCGATTCGAAAGTTTCGCAAGGACATGCTCAAAAGCAGCGATCTGGTGGCGATGCAAACCATCGACCAGGCGATTTTCGAGTTCTTCCAGGACGCCGTCGGCAAGCGCTGCAACATCCTGATCAGCGGCGGTACCGGCACCGGCAAAACCACGCTGCTGAACATTCTCAGCCAGTTGATCAACCCCCGCGAACGCCTGGTGACCATTGAAGACGTGGCCGAACTGCAACTGGGCCATCCCCACGTCGTGCGCCTGGAAACCCGCCCGCCCAATGCCGAGGGGCATGGCGAGGTGAAAGCCAGTGACTTGATCCGCAACGCCCTGCGGATGCGGCCCGACCGGATCATCCTCGGCGAAATCCGGGGTGTCGAAGTCATCGACGTGCTGACCGCCATGAACACCGGCCACGACGGCTCGATGAGTACCGTGCACGCCAACAACGCCCAGGACGCCTTGCTGCGCCTGGAGACCCTGGTGGGCCTGACCGGTCGGGTGGTGGCGGAAAAAACCCTGCGGCAAATGATCTGCGCGGCCCTGGACGTGGTGATCCAGTTGACGCGCCTGCCCGACGGCCGCCGTTGTGTCAGTGAAGTGGTGGAGGTGGTGGGCATACGCGAGGATGTGTACGTCACCAACACCCTGTTTCGCCACGACAAGCGCACCGGCTTTGGCTTCCTGCGGGAGGCCGTCAACCCGGCCGGTGACAAGTTGCGCCACGAAGGCCACCTGCCGGTGTAGGAGGCAACCTGATGATCGGTCCTATTTTACTCGCCCTGCTTGCCGTGGCCCTTCTGGTGCTGGGCATCGTCCTGATGCGCAACGGTTTGCGCAAGGCCCGGACCGACCGGGTGCTGGACCGCCTGGCCGAAGGGCAACCCCAGTCGATGAAAGACAACGCGGTGGCCACCAGCCTGGAACGCACCTTTATCCGTGCCGGCCTTGGCAGGCCGACCGAACGCCTGGGCCTGTGGCTGACCCTGTGGGCCGTTGGCGCCCTGTTGGGAGGGCTCCTGGGCCAATGGATAGGCCTGTTCGTGATGGTGGCAGTACCGCCTTTGGCGTTACGCCTGTACATCGCCGTTCGCTACCGGCGCCGGCTGCGCCGCATGATCGAGCAACTGCCCCAGTTGCTCGATCACGCCGTACGCAGCCTCAAATCCGGACGCACCCTCGCGGATGCGATCCTGAGTGGCATCGACGCCAGCGACGACCCGCTGAAAAAATCCATGGGCCGCATCAAGCGCAATGTGCATCTGGGTGTCAGCCTGCCCGACGCGGCTCAAGACTATGCCGAGTTTTATGAACAAGATGAACTGCGCCTGTTTGCCCTGGGGCTCAAGGTCAACCACCGCTATGGAGGCAATGCCAGTGAGCTGCTGGAAAACCTGATCAAGATGATTCGCGAGCGCGACCAGGGCGCCCGGCAATTACGCGCCATGACGGGTGAAACCCGGGTGACCGCGCTGGTGCTCGCGGTGCTGCCGGTGAGTGTCGCGGGCTACTTCCTGATCGTTAACCCGGTGTACCTGATGGCCATGTGGGATGACCACAGTGGCCAACGCCTGATGCTCGGTGCGTTCGCCCTGCAAATCACCGGCTGTGTGGCGCTGTGGCGCATGTTGCGGAGCATCTGAGATGGCGATAGTGATCAGTGCCGTATTGTTTCTTGCCGCGTTATCGCTACTGTTGGCCAATATCTTTAGCAGCCGTCGTCAACAACGCCTGGTCACCCAACGGCTGCAAGGCGAGCCGGGCCGTAGCGACAAGATGAGCGAGTGGTTGCACCAACTGGGCAGCACCCGAATCGGCCAGCGCACCGTCAGCCTCGATAACGAAACCCAAACCCTGCTCAATCGCATGGGCTGGAGAAAGGCCAGCCAGCGTTCGATGTTCGCTGCCTGTCAGATCGGGTTGCCGATACTTCTGCTGGGCCTGACCGCGCTGGCACTGGAGCTGTTTTTTCCCGACACCGAGCATGGCTCTGTGATCGCCCTGCTGGGCCTGATCATCGGTTACCTGCTGCCCAAGCGAATCCTGGTTTCACTCGCCAAAAGGCGCCAGGATCGAATCGCGCGGGAAGTGTCGACCTTCATTCCCCTGGTGCGCATCCTGTTTGAGTCCGGCATGGCCGTAGAGCAGGCACTTCGGGTCATGGCCTACGACGCACAGAAACTGTTGCCGGTGCTGACCGCCGAACTGCGCCTGGTGCTGGCGCGTGTCGATTCCGGGCTGGAGCTGGGTGAAGAATTGAACAAGGCCAGCCTGATGCTGGCCGTCGATGAACTCACCGACACCTGCCTGATCCTTCAGCAGCTTCTGCATCAGGGCGGTGGTGCGATGAAGTCGCTGCAGTCGCTCAAGCAACTGCTGGATGACCGGCGCCTGACCCGCTTGCAGGAGTACATCTCCAAGATGTCCGCCAAAATGTCCGTGGTGATGATGTTGTTCCTGTTTCCCGCGTTACTGATCGTATTGGCCGGCCCAGGCTTTATCGCGATCGCCAAAGCCTTTACGCCTTGAGAGGACATGCAATGAAAACAGTGATGATCGCCTGCAGCCTGTTGTTACTCGGCGGTTGTGCCAGTAACGGGCAGCTGCCGTGGGCGGGGTTCAGCGCTCAGGGCGGTTGTGCCAAGCCAAGTTCCAATCAGGAACTGTCGCTGAACCTGGCCGACGATATGGCCAACGAGGGCAAACTTCACGCCAGCCTGGCCAACCTGCAAAACCTGCCGGACACCCTGCCTCAGGTGCGCCAACGCCAGGCCAAGGTGTACCGCCTGCTGGGACGCAGCGAAGCCGAACCGTTGTACCGCAGCCTGCTGGGCACCTGCATGGCGGCCGAAGGCGAGCACGGCCTCGGCCAACTGGCCGCCGCCCGGGGTGACAACGGCCAGGCCATGGCGCACTTGCAACGTGCGGCGAAGATGTCGCCCACCGACGAGAAAATCCGCAACGACCTGGGCGTGGTGTACCTCAATCAACGGCGCGTGGAAGACGCACGCTTTGAGTTCCTCACGGCCATGGAGCTCAAGCAAAGTGATCAACTGGCGGCGGTCAATCTGGTCACGCTGATGATCTACCAGGACAACTGGGAGCAAGCCGCACAAGTGGCCAGCCGCATGGGCCTCAGCCCCGAGCAAGTGACGCAGGCCCAGGCCCGGGCACAGCAACTCAAGGCGCCCACATCAACCGCGACAGCACCAAAAGATCAGGTTGCGGCTGCCCGCGACGTGCCAACGGCGCCGGTCCAATAGGTCTCTGAAGGGAGTACACACGATGAAGCTCACACTGCTCGCCACTCTGCTGCTAGCCGGCATGCCACTGACGGCACTGGCAATAGAACCCGGCCCTTCTTCGCCACAACAAAAACAGACCGAGGGCTGGCTGCAGTTGCAGGTCCGCGGCGAACGGGCCTCCGCCAACGTGCAAAAGGCCACGCCCGCTGAGCGCGACGTGGCCATGCAACGTTGGCTGGACAGTTACAAACACCCTATTCCCGAGTACTTCGACCAGAAACAGGGTGGCACCGCTCCCGGCGGCGGCAGCAACTAGTGGGCAGTGACGCGCTGGCGTACCGCTGAATTACTCGGTGACAACGCCAGCGCCAGCTGGGTGCGGTTGTGCATGTGGGTCAGGCGCAGCACCTGGGACACGTAAAGTTTCACCGTGTTTTCGGTGATACCCAGCTCACAGGCGATTTGATAGTTGGTCTGCCCCTTGCCTACCAGCCTTGCGACATCCAGCTGGCGCGGAGACAACTGATTGAAGATCGCCGGTATTTCAACCCGGTCAGTCTCACTGACCTCGCCCTCGGCATCACTAGACAACGTGGATTGCGGGCTGCTGCGCACCTTGTCGAGGTCATGATAGAGATCGTCAATGGACGCCGAGAGAAACTGCAGTTTCTGGTTCAGATGCCCCAGGTCGACGTTTTTCTGTCGGTCTTGCAATGCCACGACCTGGCGCTGTAGCCCTTCGAGCAGTTCGCCGAGGTTGATCGGCTTCTGATAGTAATCGGCAATCCCGGCGCGCAGGGCCTTGATCACGTCCTGCTTGTCGGCGCGCCCGGTCAACATGATGGCCTCAAACACCCGCTGCTTGCCGGCCAGGCGTTGCAGGGCCTGGACCAGCTCGATCCCGTCCATCTCTGGCATATGCAGATCGCACAACACCAAACCGATTTCGGCATCGTCGCGAAAGCGCTCGATGGCCTGCTGGCTGGAGTGGCAAGGCACGCAACGGTAACCGCTGCTTTCAAGAAATTCACACAGCTCTTCCACGATCAGAGGCTGATCGTCGACCACGAGCACTTTCACTTCAGAGGTAAGCTTGTTCACGCGCTACTCCATGCCTGGGCAAGCCAAAGACCGACCGATCCATTCCGACCACTTTCCTATACAACCTACCCATAAACGTAGACGTACTTTCCTACTATGTACATAGCGATAGCCTACGTGGCGACTAATGGGATCCAAAGCCAGGCCAGGCAGAAACCCACCAGCAAAAACGGCACGAACGGCTGCTTGGCCGGGCGTGCCGGATCAAGGTACTGCAAGGTATTCCTAAGCCCTTGATTCATCAGCGGCCACAGCCTGGGGGCCAGCAGCAGCCACGCCGCGCTGGCCAGGCCGGCACCGATAAACGTGCCCAGTACATAGAAGGTGTTGGTCGCCAGCCCCAATGCCGCGATCAATTTCACGTCACCGGCGCCAAGACGGCCCAGCGCGTAACCGGGCACCGTGAACAGCAGGGCCAGGGCAAACGCCAAACCGCCCTCGACAGCGGGTGCGCCAAGCCAGGTGGTGCCCGTCCAGAGCAGGTAAACCAGCGCCAGCAGGCCTGCGCCGAGGGTCAAGCGGTTGGAGATCTCACGTAGACGGATATCTTGCACAGCGCACAGCGCCAACCAAACGAGTAGGACCAGACTTTGAATCACGTAAAAAAAATCCCTTTTTGCTGAATGATTCTATGCTGATATCAGGTAGTTGCAGTCAGGGTAGACGAGTCATGAGAAAAGGCCTCCCTAGAAAGCAAAAAGGTGCCGCCGCGCTGGAGTTCGCGATGGTCTTCATGATTTTTTTTGCCGTATTTTATGGCATGGTCAGCTACAGCCTGCCGTTACTGCTGATGCAGTCCTTCACCCAGGCCGCCGCTGAAGGTGTAAGGCGCAGCGTCGCGCTGGACCCGGCCACGGCAAACTACACCACGGCCCTGCCCCAGCAGGCCGTCACGGCGGCCCAGGCACAACTGTCGTGGATCCCTTCCCAGTTCAAATTCCTTCCCACGTACGTCACGGCAACCTACACCCCGGCGGGCCTGTTGACGGTGAACATCAACTACCCGACGTCCAGCCTCCAAAGTGTGTTGCCGTTCCTGGTGCTGCCAGGCTTTGGTACCGTCCCCGCGCTGCCTCCCACGCTTTCCGCCCAATCGAGCATGCAGTTTTGACCTCAGGGGATAAACTGTTCGGCCGCCTGCTCGGACGCGGCAATCACCTGGCCACGGACGCGCCGACAGCGGTGCCCGCCACCGCCGCGTTGCTGTTCTACCTGGACGCTCAAGGCCGGGTGGTGGACGTTCATGGGGCGCTGCGCCACCGGCTGGAACAACCCGCCGCGCAACAGCCAACTCCGCTGCTCGACTACCTCACGCCGATGAGCAGTCTGGTGATCGAAGGTCTGCCTGGCGACTGGCAAGGGCAAAGCCTGGACCTGGATTTCAAGGGGCTTGCCGGGCAAACCCTGCATACCCGCGGCTGGGTTCAACCCGACGGCAAAGGTTGGCTGCTGCAATTGCTGGACATTGGCGACCTGATTGCCCACCGCCAACTCACTCAGGTGCGCGAACACCATCAGCGGGTGAGCGATCAGATCAGCGAGCAGCTGCGGGTATGCAGCCTGACGCGCCTGCCCGAGATACTGCACGACACGCTCCAGGCCCTTTCCCAGCACTGGCGCGTCCCCTGTGTCGCCATCGCCCTGCTGGATGAACAGGGCCAGGAATGGCGTATCCAGGGCTGCTACACCGCCCACGACGCGGCGGCACTCTGGAGCAACGGCCAAGCCTTGGGCGCCAGCCTTGACAGCCTGGGCGGTACGGCGCCGATGAGCCTGGAGGTGCACCGTGGCCACAGCGACCACCCGCGCCTGCAAGGCCTGTTTGGCAATGCCGACGGTTTTCTGGTGCCTTACCGGGACGGCAACGGTGTAGGCGCATGGCTGCTGTGCGGTTTCTATAGCCGCCAGGAACACACCAGCGACCGCGACTGGTTGCAACTGACCGCCGCCCTCGCCATGCCGTTGCTCAGCCGCCTGCGCGAACAGCGTCATCAGCAGCAGCTGGATCGCGTCGACGCGCTGCAGGGCCTGCTCGGTACCGGCTGGTGGGAGCTGCCTCCCCACAGTGAGGACATTGAACTCGCCCCGCAGTTGCTGCACACCCTCAGCCAGGGTGAGACCACCACACGGCTGTCGTTGCCGATGTGGCTCAACCTGATTCACCCCGCCGACCGCGAAGAACTCGCCAGCCGCCTGCAAGACCTCAAGCACCTGGGCAAGCCACTCTCCACCAGCGTTCGCTTGCAACGCAGCGACCCGGCGCAAAACCCCATCTGGTACCGCGTGCAGGGGCAAGCGCTGGGGGTGGGCGAGCAACGTCGGCTGGTGGGCTTCATGCTCGACATCAGCGACATAAAAAACCAGCAACAACAGGCCGCCGCCGCCCACGCCCGCCTGGATAACCTGATCGCCAGTTCCCCGGCCGTGATCTACGTGCAGCGCTACGTCGAGGGTACGCTGCAACCGGTGTTCTTCAGTGACAGCCTGCTGCCGCTGCTGGGCCGCACCCTGGCCGACTTCACCCCGGCGGCGCTGAACGAATGGGTCCACCCCGAAGACCGCGACCTCTACTTCGACCGTACCCGCCAACTGCTGCGCGAAGGCCACGTGAGCTGCCGCTACCGCGTCCGCGACAAACAGGGCGATTACCACTGGTTGCTGGACGAAGCCCGGCTGCTGCGCGACGACCTGGGGTTACCCGTGGAAGCCGTGGGCCTGTGGCTGGACGTCACCGAGGCCACCCTGGCGGCGCAACGGGTCAAGGAGAGCGAGGAGCGCTACCGGATTCTGGTGGAGGACTCCCCGGCCATGATCTGCCGCTATCGCCCGGACCTGACCCTGACCTTCGGCAATACCCCCTTGGCCAATTACATGGAGTGCCTGCCCGAGCAACTGCCGGGCATGAACCTCAGCCAGTGGCTGTCCGACGAACAGCGCGAGGCCTTTGTGCAGCGCATCCGGCAGTTGACCCCGGAGTTCCCCGTGAGCACCGCCGAAATCAGCCTGCAACTGCCGGGGCGTACGCACGCCTGGTGGGTATGGTCGGACCGCGGCGTGTTCGACGAACAGGGCCAGTTGCAGGAAGTGCAGGCCGTGGGCCGGGACAACACCGAAGTGCGCCGCTCCCAGCAACAACTGACCCAAAGCGCAAAAATGGCCACCCTCGGCGAAATGGCCACCGGCCTGGCCCACGAGATCAATCAGCCGTTGAATGTGATGCGCATGGCCATCGTCAACGTACTCAAGCGCTTGAGCAACGGCGATGCGCAGATCGACTACCTGACGGAAAAGCTCCAGCGCATCGACGCGCAGGTCCAGCGGGCGGCCCGCGTGGTGGACCATATGCGCGTGTTTGGCCGCCGCTCGGAAGTCGAACAACAACCCTTCAACCCGGTGCAGGCCGTGGAAGGCACCCTGTCGTTGCTCAGTGAAGGCATGCGTGGCAAAGGTGTAGACCTGCGCGTGACCCAGGCGGACGTTGCGGTGCAGGTCAAAGGCTATGTCGACCAATTGGAACAGGTGCTGATCAACCTGATGGTCAACGCCCGCGATGCCCTGCTGAGCAAGCGCGAACACGACCGCGACCTGCAACCGTGGATCTCGGTGCAGATCGAGCACGACAGCCGACACGTGCGGATCTGGGTGGAGGACAACGGCGGCGGCATCGACCCGCGGCTGCTGGAACGGATTTTCGAACCGTTTTTCACCACCAAGCCGATTGGCGTGGGCACCGGGCTGGGGTTGTCGGTGAGCTACGGCATCGTCGAGAACATGGGCGGCCAGTTGAGCGTCGCCAACAGTGAGCATGGGGCGAGGTTTTGTGTGGAGTTGCCGGTGGTCGAGGCCTAGTTCACCAGGGCCGCTTGCCCGTGAGGCCGGCAACTGAGGTTGGCGCCCACTTCCACCGCATTCAGGTTCACTCCAAGGTTCGACAGCAAGGTGTTCACCAATGGATCAAGGATCGGGCTGAGCACTCCGCCGATAATCGTGCCCAGGGAGCTATTGAGCCCGTTGAGCAATGTGCCTGTCGTCGCCAGTAATCCTCCAAGCAGATTGAACCCCGTTGGTTTGTAGACCTGGAACTGAATCCCCGTTAACGCGTTGCTGATCGCGCTGAGAAGACTGGTTGTCGATGACGCGTAATACTGCGGCGGCTGGTTGATTTCCGGTGGTTGGAGGTACGTGTAGGGAGGCATAGCACTCGTCGCAGCGCCCACCGAACTATTGATGCTGAGGCCAATACCACCACCGTAAAAAGGCTTGCGGGTCGCGGGGTCGCACGTCGTCGGGCCAAGCCCCAGCAAGGGTCTGAAACAGGTAATGGCCCCGATATCCACCACTGGTAAAGGCGGAATCGGATTGAGCGTGGTGTTGCTGTTAAACGCATTGATCAACTGCGGACTCTGGCCAACTTGTACGGTAACGATCGAGGCGTTGGTTTGAGTGGTCAGGGTCTTGGTCGCGTCGCTCACACACGTAAATCCGGTGACGTAGCTCTCCGCCGAGCCCAGCTGAAGCACCACATCTATTCTGGCCGCTGGCGGATTTGAGGAAGACGACAGCACCTGCAGGTTCGTCATCTGGCAATAGCCGCCCAGCAGGCACAGCACCGAATTGATGGTCCCTCCCAAGTTCAAGCTCAACAGGTTGTTCAACACGTCTGAAAGTGGCCCGACCAAGCCGTTCAAGGCGACGTCCACCACGGGCAAGTCCAGTACCGGCAAGCCCAGAGTCAGGCCAACGCTCATTTGAGCCGTTCTTACATAAATTCGCGTCGCTGAGGTTTTATCTTTGGCATAGGTAGGGTCACCGATCGCTGACAACTGCGGTGGCTGAATCACCTTTACCTGAACGCCTGCATTCACCAGACCCGGGATACTCACCGGGATGGTCGCCACCACTCCGTTCTTGGTATTGGCCAACTGCACAAAGGCTTCGGCCAGTTGAAACACGTTCAAACTGGTGTTCAGTCCCGCAGACACCGCCCCCGTTTGCAGCTGCAACAGGTTGCCCAGGGTCACATCCAGATTGCCGACTATCGCGTTGATACTGGTGAGGCCACTGACCGCCACGCTGGCCGTACTGCCACCGGCATTGAGCACCGTAATCGCCGCATCGAGCAGTTGGCTGATTTTGACGGTCTTGGTCAGCAGTTGATCGTAGGCACCCGCCGTAACCCCCACGTTCAACGCCAACTGGTTGAGGTAGCTGAGCAGGTTGATATTGGTGTCTACCAAGCCTTGCCAGCCGGCCACGCTCAGGTTCAATGAGCCGCCCAACAGTTGGCCAAACAACAGGTTCAACGCGGCCGACTTGGTAGAGTCCACCGTAACCAATGTTGATTTGATCGTCAGTTGCGCCTGGGGCGGCAGGATCTTCGGCGCCGCCACGGCGACGGCAGACAGTTGGGTGTTCAAGTTGTATCCACTGCCATTGGCCATTGCCCAGAGGCCCCCGGCAACACTGGTCATTACCGGGCGCGAGGCTATCACCTGGATGGCATCGGTCTTGGTCGAGTCTGCAGAGAACACCCGCTGGTTAGTCGCCCCGGTTGCCAGCACCCCGCATGTCACTATCAGGGCGCTTCCCGGCGGGATGACATAACCATTGCGCACGGCGCTGGCACCGGCATAGGTGGGCGCGGTGTTGGTGGCGGGCAGGCAATCACCCTTGCGCTGCACCGCTTCCAATGCCGCCATGTCGGCAATGGACTGCAACTTGCGCTTTTCCACGTACAAACGACTGCTGTCGATCACCAGCAACAGGAATACCAAGGCCGTGCCCAAGGTCACGGCCGCTATCAAGCCAATCGCACCACGTTGCCTTGCGTACCCGGCCAGGCGGCCGGAACGAAGTCGAAGAGACATCGAGCACTCCTTTGCCGGCACACTGCCGAGCGCTTACTCTCCTGTGTTGCCTGGGAGTGTAGTCAAGAGCGGCGGGGGCTGCAGGCCAGTCGCCATAGATCGGCGACTGGCGGAGGGCTGATCAGGTAATCAATGCGGCGGGTAGTTGGACAGCACCTTGGTCACCGTGGCACGAATAGCGGCGCTACGGTCCTGTGGCTCAGGGGAGCTGGCGAGGATTTGCTCATCGCTGCCACGCCACACCAGCTTGCCGTCCTTGCCGTCGAGCAAATCAATCTGGATGGTGGCGACCTTGTAGGTGATGTTGCGGGTTTCATTGTACATCGGCGCGCCCCAGTAACCATTCCACGGGCCGCCCCAGGCGCCGCCGTAGTTGGTGGTGACTTGTTGCTGGCGGTCTTCAACGATCAGGTAAGTCTGCACATTCAGGTCAGCCTTGGTGCCCGGCGCCGCAGGGCGCAAGCCACGCTGGTCGAGTTGCTCGCCCACGGCCTGGCGGATGCGCTGTTCGGTGAGGTCACTCTTGATCCGCGGGTCATCGGGGCGGTATTGCAACGCGGGTTCTTTCCAGCTCCAGCTGCGGTACGCGCCAAAGTCCCGGCTGGCGTCAAAATCGTGGTTGACCTGGCTGGTCTGGCAGCCACCCAGCAACACCACAACAGCAAGTGCAGCAATACGTCGAAGCATGGTTGTTCTCCAAAAGACACACTGAGCCTGAGATGAGAATAGCTGCTAACTGGGCGGGTAGGCGGTCAATGCTTTTTGCATCGCCTCACGCAGGGCATCGGCGCGTTCGCTGAGGCTGCCCTGGCTCGCGGTTTCGGCGCTGGTGCTCCAGACCGGTTGGCGGGTGCGCGCATCGAACAGGCTGATACGCGCCACGGCCACCGTCACTTCATAGGTGCGAACCACCGGCACCGTGTTGTACATGCCGTAGCCGTTGCCATAGCGGTTATAGCCACCGCCACCGTAGGCGTAATCGTCCTGGACCTGGCGCAGGCGTTTTTCCAGGCGCACATCGGCGCTCACCAACAGGTCCGGGGCGCGGTTGTCGTGCAAGGGCCGCAGGCCGCGCTGGTCGAGGGCCCCGCTGACCGCTTCGGCAATCTGCGCCGAGTCGGCCCAGGCCGAGCCCGCCGGCAGTTGGTTGTTGAGCCAGGCCCAACTGCGGTAGGCACCATAGTCGCGCACCGGCGCCGGGTAGGCGCTGGCATCAAAGGTGTTGGCCGCCTGGGCAGGCGCCGGCGGCATCGGGGCAGATGCCGCCACATACGGGTTGGGGCTCTGGCAACCCGCCAGGCCCAGGCCCAACAGGATCAGTCCAAGACAGCGCTTCATTTCGACCTCCGCAGACTGGGCCGCTTAAACCGGACGGCAGATCCAGTGCAAATAACGCCCAAGTCCGGCAAAGCTTGGGTGACGACGGTGTGCGAGCTCCATCTCCAACAAGTCCTGTAACTCGGCGCGGGCCTGGAATTCCACCGGCATATAGTCATGGAACACCCGCACGCCACTCTGGGTTTCGACCTGCCACAGGCCCTCGAGTTGCGTCGCCAATTCCCGTGGGTCCAGGGGTTGTTGCGGCGTGAGGCTCTGTTTTTCGCCGGCCATGTCGTTCTTGCGCATTTTGCGGAAGTGGCCTTTGAGCAGGTTGCGGTAAATCAGTGCGTCGCGGTTGTAGAAGGCGAGCGACAGCCAGCCACCGGGCGCAGTCAATTGGTGCAGCACCGGCAAGATCGCGTGGGGTTCGGCCAGCCATTCCAGTACGGCGTGGCACAGCACCAGGTCGTAGGGTTCGGTGAGTTGGCCGAGCAGATCTTGCCAGGGCGCTTGAATGAAGGTCGCCGTTTGCCCGGCTTCGGCGAAACGCTGGCGGGCGCCTTCAAGCATCGGCTCGGCAGGCTCGGCCAGGGTCACGTCATGGCCGCGCTCGGCCAGCCACAGCGACATATGGCCCAGGCCCGCGCCGATGTCCAGCACCCGCAGCGGGCGGTCCGGCAGCGCTTCAATCAGGTCGGCTTGCAGCACCGCCAGGCGAATCGCGCCCTTGGCACCGCCGTAGATCTTCTCGGCGAAGCGGGTGGCCAACTGGTCGAAATGACGGTCACTCATTTGGCAAACCGCCGTTCGCTGTCGGCCAGTTTGGCTTGTACCACTTGAGCCATGTCCAACCCCAACTCGCTGCACAACAGCAGCAGATACAGCACGATGTCACCGACTTCCTGGCCTGCGTGGGCGAGTTTATCGGCGGGCAACTGCCGCGACTGGTCTTCGCTCAGCCACTGGAAAATCTCCACCAGCTCGGCCATTTCAACGCTGGCGGCCATCGCCAGGTTCTTGGGGCTGTGGAACTGCTTCCAGTCGTTGGTATCGCGGATGCGGTGCAGGCGTTCGGTGAGGTGTTCGAGGTTCATGAGGGGCTCCTGAAGGTGTATAGCTTCGGGCGCAAGCCGCGCGAAGGCAAGTGAATCCCTGCGGCCCATAAACCTCTATGCTAGAAGGGAACTAGCTTGGGCCAATAACGACCAAAGGCTCAGGTTCGGCAGCTACGCCCACCGTCTTATCAGGACACACACATGCAAACAGACTTTTTCGGATGGCTGGGTCTCAAAATCGGCCAGATCATCCACTTTATCGTCGAGTTGTTCGGCGGGCTGTTCAACACCCTGTCCCACGCGGGCGGCGACTTTGTCGACGGGCTGTCCAGATCCTTAGGCATGGACACCTCGATCATCAGCATCCTCATGCTGATTATCGGGCTGATGCTGCTCTATTCGGCGGTACGCGCGTTTATGCGGGCGTCGATCATCATGGGAATTATCTGGCTGATGCTCGGGCTGTGGGTGCTCAGTTGGGTGGTGCATTAATAAAGGGCCAGCAGGGTAAATCCCTTTAATTTGAGGGACGTTTCCGAGACAATCTTTCGGCCTTGTGCCTGCTGGGATGGGTGGCTAGTCTTCGGCCCTTCACTGCATATCAGTGATCGGGTTTAGTCGCCCGGAATTAGTGAGCGCAAGTTGTCGCCATGCTTCATGGCGGCTGTGCGCAGGGCACCTTCGGGTGCGCCGGGTTCCACTAGCCGGTCGACTAACCTGCGTACAGCCGCCACCCTCGTTTAGTCGCGCGGGTGTCAGCTCCTTACCTTCTAGTGGAGTTACACCATGCATAAGCTTGTCCCCGATCCACCCAGCGACCTCCTCAAAGACCGCGCCGCCTTCAACCGCGCCCTCGAACACTACCTGCCCTCGCAGGGTTTCCACACCATCAACGAAGACCTGAGCTTCGAAGACTCCCTGCTCTACACCGCCAGCCTGCTGAGCAGCGCCTCGGCCACTGCGCTTGATTGTGGCGAGCTGCTGGAGAGCCCGCAGCGGGCGAAGATCCTGGCGGTGTGGCACTTGCTGGAAATTGCCAAGACCACCGTCGACCGCTCCATCGAATGCCTGCACCCGCGTAAGACTTAAGCCTTCATTGCCTGGCCGTCAGCTATCGCAGGCAAGCCAGCTCCCACAGGGGAATGCATTCCAAGTGTGGGAGCCGGGCTTGCCCGCGATAGCGATCGCCCAGGCAACAGATATACGTACAGCCAGTTACACTACCGCTCCCCAAAGGAGCCCGCATGACTTCCCTGCTGACCGACTGGCGCGACCGCCCCACCCACCGCCGCGTGTGGGCCCTCGCCGCGCCGATGATCCTGTCGAACATCTCCGTGCCATTGGTAGCGCTGGTGGACAGCATGGTCATCGGCCATCTGCCCCACGCCCACCAACTGGGCGCCGTGGCCGTGGGGGCCAGCCTGTACACCTTCCTGGCCTGGGCCATGGGTTTCCTGCGCATGGGCTCCACCGGCTTTGCCGCCCAGGCCGCCGGGCGCGGCGATGGCGCGGCGCTGCGGCAGATTCTGTTGCAGGGCTTGCTGCTGGCGCTGGGCCTGGCGATGTTGCTCGGCAGCATCGGCATTCCGTTGAGCGGCCTGGTGCTGGACTGGATGCAGCCCTCGTCCGAGCTGAACCAACTGACCCGCGAATTCTTCCACACCCGCCTCTTCGGCCTGCCCGCGGCCCTGGCCAGCTACGCGCTGGTGGGCTGGTTCCTCGGCACCCAGAACGCCCGCGCGCCGCTGGCGATCCTGCTCACCACCAACCTCGTCAATATCGCCCTCAACCTGTGGTTCGTCCTCGGGCTGGACTGGGGTGTGGTCGGCTCGGCTCGCGCCTCGGTGATCGCCGAATGGACCGGCGCCCTCCTCGGCCTGGCCCTCACCCAAAAAGCCCTGCGGGCCTACCCGGGCCATATCGCCTGGGCCGCCCTCAAACTGTGGCAAAGCTGGCGCCCGCTGCTGGCGGTAAACCGCGATATCTTCATCCGCAGCCTGGCCCTGCAATCGGTGTTTTTCATGATCACCGTGCAAGGCGCCAGACTGGGTGATGCGACGGTGGCGGCAAACGCGCTGCTGCTTAACGGCCTGCTGCTGACGGCTCACGCCCTGGACGGACTGGCCCACGCCGTGGAAGCGTTATGCGGCCACGCCATCGGCGCCCACGACCGGCAAGCCTTGCGCCGCTCACTGGTGGTGGCGTGCGGTTGGTCGCTGCTGGCGAGTATCGGCTTCGCGATCCTGTTCGCGGTGTTCGGCCACCTGTTTATCGCTATGCAAACCGACATCCCGAGCGTGCGCGAAACCGCCGACATCTATCTGCCCTACCTCGCGGTGCTGCCGCTGATTGCGGTGTGGAGCTACCTGCTGGACGGCCTGTTTATCGGCGCCACCCGCGCCCGGGAAATGCGCAACGGCATGCTGCTCACGGTGGTGATTGTGCTGCCCTTCGCCTGGGCCTTGCAGGGCTTGGGCAACCACGGGCTGTGGATGACCTTCCTGCTGTTCATGGCCCTGCGCAGCCTCACGCTGTGGGCGATTGCCTGGCGCCTGAACAAGCAAGACCGCTGGCTTACTGGCCCGGTGTGAACTTGATAAACGCGGTTACCCGATCCAGCACCGGCGCCAGCCAGCGCAGCGGCCGGGACATGGACGCCACCAGCGTCGCATGGCTGGTTTTGGTGAAGTAGAACTCCTCCACTGGCACGCCCGCCGCCCGCAGCTTTTCCGCCAACCCGCCGGTATTGCGTTTGGGGTTGACCAGATTGTCGTCCACCGAGGCAATCAACAGGCTAGGTGGTGCGTCGTGGCTGACGTGGTTGATGGGTTGGGAATCGGGCGGTGAGTCCGGGTAGAAGAACACCGGGCGCACATCGCGGTTTTCAATGGGGAGGAAGTCATACGGCCCGGCCAGGCCGATCCAGCCCTTGAACACTGACGGCGACAGACCGACCCCGGCCAACCACTGTGGGTCCAGCGCCAGCATCGCGGCGTTGTAGGCACCGGAGCTGTGGCCCATCACATACAGCTTGCGGGGATCGCCGCCGTATTCGGCGCTGTGCTGATACGCCCACGCGACGGCTTGGGCGCCGTCCTGCAAAAACAGCGGGTAGCGCACTTGCGGGTAAAGCCGGTAATCGGCAATCACCACCACGATACCGCGCGAGGCCAGGGCTTCGCCGACAAAACCGTAGTCATCCTTGGAGCCGCTGTTCCAACTACCGCCGTAGAAAAACACCACGACTGGCGCGTCGGGCAAGGCGGTGACGGGGCGGTAGATATCGAGTTTCTGGCGGGGGTCATCGCCGTAGGCGATGGCGGAGGTTTTGGTGAAGGTGCTGGTGGGGGTGAGTGCGTTGAGCACTTTGATGGGGGAGCAGGCCGACAGCAGCGCGGCGATGGCCAGGGTGAACGCTTGCAGGAGCTTTTTCGACATCGTTCAGGCCCTATAAGGAGGGTACTGCCAAAACGCTGATCAAATGTGGGAGCTGGCTTGCCTGCGATGGCGGTGGGTCAGCTAGCCCATTGGCTGCCTGACACTGCGCCATCGCGGGCAAGCCCGGCTCCTACATTAGAGCCGGGTCTACCTTGGGAGCGGTGTACTTACGAGGACAGGTAAGAGGAACGCGTCAGCCCAAGGCGCAACGCGTCCAGGAACTGGGTCCGCTCCGCCGCCGTGATCTTCGCGCTGGCGCACTTGTCACGGTAGTGAGTCATCAACTCCTCCGGCGACAAGTGCACGTAGCGCAGCATGTCTTCGATGGTGTCGTGGGTTTCGATCCCGGCGCTGTACACCGAACCGTCTTCACGCTGGTAGATGTTCACCGAGTCGGTGTCGCCGAACAGGTTGTGCATGTCGCCGAGGATTTCCTGGTAGGCACCCACCAGGAAGATCCCCAACAGGTAATCCTCGCCTTCGTTCACCGCGTGCACCGGCAAGCTGGTCTCGATGCTTTGCTCGTCAACGTACTGCTTGATCTTGCCGTCGGAGTCGCAGGTCAAATCCTGCAGCACCGCACGACGCAGCGGCTCTTCGTCGAGTCGGTGCAACGGCAGGATCGGCAGCACCTGGCCGATGGCCCAGGTGTCCGGCAGGCTCTGGAACACTGAGAAGTTGCAGATGTACTTGTCGGCCAGCTTGTCGTTGAGTTCGTCCAGCACCTGGCGGTGCGAGCGCTGGCGGGCTTTCAACGAGTTGTGCAGGCGGCGGCACACGGCGAAGTAGCACTGTTCGGCCAGGGCTTTTTCAGCCAGGGTCAGTTTGCCGTCGGCGTACTGGGTGGCCACGTCGCTCATGTAGTGCGTAGCGCGCCAGTAGGTTTCGGTGACCATTTCAATGTCGGTCGGGCCCAGCAGGTCCACCAGCCACTGCACGGTTTCCGGCAGGTTTTCCTTGTTCTCGATCAGTGGCACGTCGTCGTTGTGTTTCTCGACGTCGGTCACCTGCACCACCAGCATGGCGTGGTGGGCGGTCAGTGAACGGCCGCTCTCGGAGAAGATGTGCGGGTGCGGCAGGCTCTGCGCGTCGCAGAATTCCTTGAGCATGCCCACCACCACGCCGGCGTAGTCGTCCATGTCGTAGTTGATGGAGCTGGCATTACGCGAGTGGGTACCGTCGTAGTCCACGCCCAGGCCGCCGCCCACGTCGATGTGGTCCACCGGCAGGCCGAGGTTGCGCAGTTCGCCGTAGTAACGAATGGCTTCCTTGAACCCGTGCTGGTAGTCGGCCAGGTTGGCGATCTGCGAGCCCATGTGGAAGTGCAGCAGGCGGATGCCCTGGTCCAGGCCGGCCGCGCGGAAGCGCTCGACCACCGACAGCAGTTGCGCCGCCGACAGGCCGAATTTGGATTTCTCGCCGCCGGTGTCTGCCCACTTGCTCGAGGCCAGGGACGACAGACGCACCCGCAGGCCCACCTGTGGCTTGACCTTGAGGTTGGCGGCTTCTTCGATCACCAGGCCCACTTCGGATTCTTTCTCGATCACGATGAAGACGTTGTGGCCGAGCTTCTGGCCCATCAGCGCGAGGCGGATGAACTCACGGTCTTTGTACCCGTTGCACACGATGGTGCCGCCTTTCGGGGCCAGGGCCAGCACGGCCAGCAGCTCGGGCTTGGAGCCGGCTTCCAGGCCGATGGACACGTCCTGGGTGGCGATGATGTTCTCGATCACCGCTTCCTGCTGGTTCACCTTGATCGGGTACAGCGCGGTGTATTGGCTCTGGTATTCCAGGCGTTCGATATTCGCGTCGAAGGCACCGGTCAACTGGCGTACGCGGTCTTGCAGGATGTCGGGGAAGCGCACCAGCAACGGCAAGGACAGGCCGCTTTTGCGCAGCTCGTCCACTTGCTCGTACAGGTCGACGGGCGTGCTGTTCGGGCCGTTCGGACGGACTTCAACGCGACCGGCATCATTGATCGCGAAATACCCGGCCCCCCAATGGCGAATCCCGTAAACACTGCGGCTGTCCGCAACTGTCCATTGGCTGCCATCGTCTTTGCGTGTGCGTCGTACGGACATCGAAGTCCCCTATAAATGAAGTCGAAGTGCACCGGGCCCAATTTCGAGGCTGGCGCAGTCTAAAGAATGAAAATGACGATTTGCCTGTGAGAGGGGTAGACCCCGCTAGCAGGACAGAGTTTAGACACCGGTCAGGAACAGGCTCTGTGAAAACCATGGGGACGACAGTTCGCGTTCAGCCAGCGGGCTATCGGGGTGGTTTTCACAGAGGCTGCTAGCCACCGGATTTCTTCGCCTTGTAACCCAGCTTGATCAGCTCGGCCAACAGCAACTCAACGTGGTCGCCCTGAATCTCGATGATGCCGTCTTTCAGGGCGCCACCGGTGCCACAACGCTTTTTCAGCGTGGTGGCCAGCTCCTTCAGCGCATCTTCGGCCAGGGGCACGCCGGTGATGGTGGTCACCGTCTTGCCGCCACGGCCCTTGCTCTCGCGACGTACGCGGGCAATGCCATCGCCTTCGGGAATCAGGGTTGTTTTGCAGGTGCATGAATCCACGGGCTGGCGACAGTCCGGGCAATGTCGACCTGCGTCGGTGGAAAATACCAGGCCACCAAGGGCGGCGAAGGATGCGGCTTTTTTGGCCACCGGCAATCCTCTTGGGAGGACAAAGACTGATCGATGGGGTCATCGACCGCGAAGCCCCACTCAGGCAGGGGCAGCGCTACTGAGCCGCAGGTATTCAACCCACTGTAGGAGCGAGCTTGCTCGCGAAGATCGTCAACGATAACGCGGGCATTCAGACAGCACGCGTCGTGCTTACGTTTTTCGCGAGCAAGCTCGCGCCTACAGGGTGGAACAACAGCGGTTCAGCTTGAAAAGTCGCGCAGTGTAACGGCAAAAACGCCCCTTGCTAAGAGTCAAATGGCGCCAATTTATGCAACTTTAGCGACGCCGGGCCAAATAACGACGCAAGCCTTCCTGCGCATCCGGGCAATAAGGCTTTTGCTCGGCCTCCTCAAGTACCGTCGACAGTGGCAGAAAGCGCGCTTCCATGACTTCTTCCGGCTGGATCCGCAGTGGCCCGTCCCACACGGCCGAGAACGAGGTGCACCAGAGCCGGCTGTCGCCGTCTTCAAAATAGAAGTGATCGTGAGCGGTCAGCTCGACACCGCTGACCCCCAGTTCCTCTTCCAGCTCCCGGGCCGCCGACTCGGCGTACGTCTCGTGGGCCGCCACCATCCCGCCCGCCGCCGTGTCCCAGAAACCCGGGTACATGGCTTTGCTCAGGGTGCGCCGGTGCACACACAGCTCACCGGCAGAATTGAACAGGAAGATAAAGGTGCAGCGCCCGATCAGCCCGCGCTGGCGCAGATCGGAACGCACCAGGGAGCCGAGCAGGTTGTCGTGTTCGTCGACCCAGGCAATCAGTTCGGCGTCGGAGGCTGCGCGGTGCGCAACCTCCTTTGAGGAAGCGTCCATCATCAACCCTGGTTCAGGAGCTGACGCAAGTCGATCACTGCAGCGTTGGCCCGGGAAATATAGTTGGCCATCACCAGCGAATGGTTGGCGAGGATGCCAAAACCACTGCCGTTAAGGATCATAGGGCTCCACACCGGTTCCTGGGAGGCTTCCAGCTCACGAATGATCTGGCGCACGCTGACGGTGGCGTTCTTCTTGGCCAGTACGTCGGCGAAGTCGACTTCAATGGCACGCAGCAGGTGGGACAGGGCCCAGGCCTGGCCACGGGCTTCGTAGAACACGTTGTCGATCTGCATCCATGGGGTTTCCACCACTTCTTCGTCGACCTGCGGCACTTCACCCGGCGCCAGCGCTTCGGTTTTCAGCGCGGTGTTGAGTTTGACCCGGCCCACACTGGCCGACAGCCGTTGCGACAGCGAACCCAGGCGGGTCGCCACATCACCCAGCCAGTTGTTCAGGTTGTCGGCACGGGCATAGAACAGCGCGCCTTTCTGATTCGGGTCCGACAACCGCGCTTCGTAGCGGCTCAGGGAGTTGATGCCTTCCTGGTATTCCGACTCGCTGGACGGCAGCACCCAGCTCTTGTTGTCGAAGTTGAAGCGCGGCTCGGCCTTGGCCAGGTCCGCGTCTTCCGCCGACTGCGACTGGGAGCGGGCGAAGTCTTTGCGCAGGGCACGGGTCAGGTCACGCACCTGAACCAGCACGCCGTATTCCCAGCTCGGCATGTTGTCCATCCACAGGCCTGGCGGGAAACGGTCGTTGGAAATGTAGCCGCCCGGCTTGTTCAGCAGGGTGCCCACTACCGTCTTGAGGGTTTCGACCGTGGTGAAGCCCACCACCATCTGCTTGCCTTCCTTCTCGGCGGCAATCTGCGCGTTCTGCTGAACCGGGAACAACGCGGGCTCTTCGCTCCAGTACCAACCCAGGGCGCCGGTGACCAACAGGTACAACGCAACCAGCGAGAGCAGCGCACGGCTCATCAGCAGATTACGGAAATAGCTGCGGGGGGCCGACTTGGTTTCGGGGGCCGGGCCCTTTGCACTGCCTGCGCGGTTTTTCCAGTCCAGCATGGCGATATCCTTTCAATCACTTGAGTTCAATAGCTACGACCACAACCCTACCCCATCGTGCCGAGCATCGGGGCGCTTTTAGTCGGGGTGGCGCGAGTGCGCGGCTCGACTATAAAGGATGCACGCTGTTTACGCCCGCGCGACTGTGTGGTCGGGAAATGAATATCCAGGACCTTGCAGTTAATTGACGTATGACACTCGTGCAACGGAAAAGAGGTGCTAGCATAGAGCCATCAGTTCGACCTCAGCATGCAGCCTAACTAGTAGTCAGGATATGACCGAGCCAGAAGACCCCAGCCGTGAGCGTCTCAAGCACCATTTTGCCCAGCGGGTAATTCATCAGGCACGTCAAATTCTTGAGATCTGGCAGCGCCTGCAATGCAGCGAATGGTCGACCACTGACCTGTCCGAGCTCAGTGAGGCCAACCTGCGCCTGCTGCGTTTTGCCGAGCGCTTCGAGCAGCCGGAGCACAGCCAACTGGCGCACCTGATCAGCGCTTCACTCAAGGCGGTGGACGACAACCGCGGCCGCCTGAGCAGCCACCTGATCACCGAACTCAACCGCTTGATGCAGCGTCTGTCGCGCACCGGCCTGCGCCAGGGCGACCAGCTGGAACAAACCCTGCTGCCGCCGATGCGCAAGCCGATCTACGTGATGCTGGCCGATCACGACCGCGCCGAACGCCTGGCCAAGCAACTGGAGTTTTTCGGGTTGAGTGCCCAGTCCCTCGACAGCGTGGCGGCGTTTCGCTCGTCGATGGCCGAGCGTTTGCCGGCGGCCATCGTGATGGATGTGGACTTCTGCGGCACCGGCCTGGGCCTGCAACTCGCCGCCGAAGCCCAGGAGGGCCTGGAACACAAGCTGCCGTTGCTGTTTTTCAGCCTGCATGAAACCGACACCCCCACCCGCCTGGCCGCCGTGCGCGCCGGTGGCCAGGAGTTCCTCACCGGCACCCTGGAGGCCTCGAGCCTGCTGGAAAAAATCGAAGTGCTGACCTGCGTCGCTCAGTACGAGCCTTATAAAGTGCTGATCATCGACGACTCGCGCGCCCAGGCCATGCACACCGAACGCCTGCTCAACAGCGCCGGCATCGTCACCCGCACCCTGATCGAACCGATCCAGGCCATGGCCGAGTTGGCGGACTTCCAGCCCGACCTGATCATCCTCGACATGTATATGCCAGCCTGTACCGGTACCGAACTGGCCAAGGTGATCCGCCACAACGACCGCTACGTCAGCGTGCCGATCATCTACCTCTCGGCCGAAGACGACCTGGACAAGCAACTGGACGCCATGAGCGAAGGCGGTGACGACTTCCTCACCAAGCCGATCAAGCCTCGGCACCTGATCACCACCGTGCGCAACCGCGCGGCGCGGGCGCGCAACCTCAAGGCGCGGATGGTGCGCGACAGCCTCACCGGGCTGTACAACCACACGCACATTTTGCAGCTGCTCGAAGACTGCAGCTTCCGCGCTCGCCGCGAGGGCAAGCCGCTGAGCTTTGCGATGCTCGACATCGACCACTTCAAGCGGGTCAACGACAGCCATGGCCACCCCATGGGCGACCGGGTGATCAAGAGCCTTGCCCTGTTCCTCAAACAGCGCCTGCGCAAGACCGACTATATAGGCCGTTACGGTGGCGAAGAATTTGCCATCGTGATGCCCGACACCGACCTCGACGCCGCCTGCAAAGTGCTCGACGAAATCCGTGGGCGCTTTGCCGAGATTCACTACCCGGCCCAGCCGCAGGATTTGTGGTGCACCTTCAGTGCGGGCGTGGTGGAGCTGTGCGACGGCTCCGACAGCCTGATGATGGCGGCCCAGGCCGACGAGGCGCTGTACCGCGCCAAGGATGCAGGGCGTAACCGGGTGATGTCGGCCCGGGCATCAAAGCAAAGTGCCACCTTTTCACCGGAATCCACCGAATCCGTCATAACTCTGTAATAGAAACGCAATAACTTCAGGCACTTACTTCTGCTGTCGGTTGAAACCACGCATGCGCCTGAAGCTGCTGACGAATCTGAACACCCTCCTGCTGGTCGCCGTTTGCCTGGCCCTGGGCGCGACGCTCTGGTGGTCGCAACGCGCCCTGGAACGCCCCTATCTGTTGATGGAGCGCTACCTGGGCCTGTCGCAGACCTTTCAGAACCAGGCCGCCCGCAACATCGACGACTACCTCGCCAGCGGCGACGCCCTGCGCCTGAGCAGCGCGAGCCAGAGCCTGGAAAACCTGCTGCAGCACCTGGATGAATTACCCGCAGACCTGGCGCAAAACCTGCGCCCCAGCCTGGCGGACCTGGACACCTTCAGCAAAACTGACCTGCTCGCCGCCGGCAAACTGGCCGGCGACCCGCAAGCCCTGTTGCTGCAAGCCGAACGCGAACTGGGTGCCAACCTGGAGCAACTGAACCAGTACGCCAGTGGCGTCAGTTCGCCCGAGGCGGCGCGTTATCTGCCGCCATTGTTGGCAGCCTCCCAGCACCTGGCCAAACTCTCCCTGGCCCGGGACAAACTGGTGAGCAGCGGGCGCAGCGAACTGGCCGACGATGTGGAACGCGAAGTCAGCAATATCCGCACCCAGGCTGACGTGCTGGGGCAACTGCCGTTGCTGGGTGTGACGGCCAGCAGCGAGTCCAATACCGACGATTTTTCGGCCATGATGGGCCTGGAAAACACCGAAAAAACCGTGACTGAAGACACCGGGGTCGACCTCAAGCGCGAACTCAACAGCCTGCTCACACGCTACCCCGCCGAGCTGAAACGCACCCGCGAGCAAATCCAGCAACGCACGGAACTGGCCAGCGCCACCCACCTGAAAATCAACGCCGTGCAGCACGCCATCGCCGGGCTGGAGCCCGTGGTGCGGGCCCAGCATGCGCAGATCCAGGGCGAAGTGCGGCTGATGCAAGGCGTGATGATCGGCCTGATTTTGCTGATCGCGCTGTTGATCGACACCTTGCAGCGACGCCTGGCGCGGGTGCTGACGAACCTGGCGCCGGCCTTGTCCACCTGGGCCGAGGGCGACTTCAGCCAGCCCATTGCCCTGGGCAAGACCAACCGCGAACTGCACGCTATCGAAGAATCCCTGAACCGCCTGCGGGCCTACCTGGTGGACCTGGTGGGCACCATACGTGACAACGCCGAGCAGGTGGCCGGCAGCAGCAGCGCGCTGGCGGAACTGAGCAGCGGCATGCACGATGGCGCCGAGCGCCAGGCCGGTGATACGGCGCAGATTCGCGATTCCCTGGGTGAGCTGGAGGCAACGATCCAGCAAGTCGCCGGCGATGCGAGCCAGGCCGCCGAAGCCAGCCGCAGCGCCGGTGAGGCCGTGGAACAGGGCCAACGGGTGATCGGCCTGAGCCTGACCGGTTTACACGCACTTGTAGGAGAAGTGCAGATCAATGCGCAGATGATCGAGAAACTCGCCGAGGAATCCGCCACCATCGGCGGCGTACTTACCGTGATTCGTTCGATTGCCGACCAGACCAACCTGCTGGCCTTGAACGCCGCCATCGAAGCCGCCCGGGCCGGTGAAGCCGGTCGCGGGTTCGCCGTGGTGGCCGATGAAGTACGCTCCCTGGCCCAGCGCACCGCCGGCGCCACCGCCGAAATCCAGCACCTGATCGCCGGCCTGCAAACCGCCGCCCGGCAATCGGTGGAAGGCATGCGCGCCCAGGTCGAACATGCCGAAGCCACCGCCGAACAAGCCCAGGCGGCCGACGGGGCGCTGGATGAAATCGTCGGGGCGATCCAGACCATTTCCGACACCGCGGTGCGGATCGCCGATGTCACCGCCCAGCAAAGTGGCGCCGTGAGTGAAATCCGCGATAACAGTGAGAGGATTCACCAGTTGGGCGAGGACAACTTGCTGCGAATTGGCCAGGGACGCCGCCAGGGCGAGGACTTATTGGTACTTGGCGGGCAACTCAATACCGCCGTGCAGGCATTCCGCGTCTGACCAAATGTGGGAGCTGGCTTGCCTGCGATGGCGGTGAATCAGTCAAAAAACCTGACACTGACACACCGCCATCGCAGGCAAGCCAGCTCCCACACTGACCGGATTCAGCCATGCGGTCACATATTTTGCGCAATCCTCGCTAATCGTGCTGCCTACTGCATAGAACTGGACAGTCACAAACCCTTTGCGGCATAGTCGCCGGGTTCTACCGTGCCCACATCAATAACAAGGAACAGCCGATGGCGACCTTACTGGTTCTTCACGGACCCAACCTGAACCTGCTCGGCACCCGCGAACCGGGCGTCTACGGGGCAGTGACCCTCGAACAGATCAACCTCGATCTGGAACGACGGGCACGTGATGCCGGCCACCATCTGCTCTACCTGCAAAGCAATGCCGAGTACGAATTGATTGATCGCATTCATGCCGCGCGCAGCGAAGGCGTGGACTTTATCCTGATCAATCCCGCCGCTTTTACGCACACAAGCGTTGCATTACGTGACGCGCTGCTGGCGGTGAGCATCCCATTCATCGAAGTGCATTTATCGAACGTGCACAAACGCGAACCTTTCCGCCATCACTCTTACTTCTCCGACGTTGCGGTAGGAGTGATCTGCGGCCTTGGCGCCAGCGGTTACCGACTGGCCCTGGAGGCCGCCCTGGAACAGCTTGAAGACACGGCCAAGCGCCCCTGACCGACCCTTTGGGAGTTGACGATTCATGGATATCCGTAAAGTTAAGAAATTGATCGAACTGCTGGAAGAATCCGGTATCGACGAGCTGGAGATCAAGGAAGGCGAAGAATCCGTACGGATCAGCCGTCACAGCAAGACTCCGGCCCAACAGTTCTACGCACCACAGATGCAAGCGCCGGCCCCTGCGCCAGTGGCTGCCGCTCCGGTTGCGACCGTTGCCGAAGCCCCTGCTGCTCCGAAACTGAACGGTTTCGTGGTCAAGTCGCCAATGGTCGGTACCTTCTACCGCACCCCGGCACCGACTTCGCCAGCCTTTGTTGAAATCGGCCAGACCGTCAAAGTGGGCGACACCATCTGCATCGTTGAAGCGATGAAGATGATGAACCACATCCAGGCTGAAAAAGCCGGTGTGATCGAATCCATCCTGGTAGAAAACGGTCAGCCGGTTGAATTCGACCAACCGCTGTTCACCATCGTTTGAACCGCGGAGAGCCAACGATGTTGAAACCTGCGAAGCTGGAAAAAGTCCTGATCGCCAACCGCGGCGAAATCGCCCTGCGGATCCTGCGCGCGTGCAAGGAAATGGGCATCAAGACCGTCGCGGTGTACTCGACTGCCGACAAAGAGCTGATGCACTTGGGTCTGGCGGACGAGACAGTTTGCATCGGCCCGGCGCCTGCCAACCTGTCTTACCTGCACATCCCGGCGATCATCGCGGCCGCTGAAGTGACCGGCGCCACCGCCATTCACCCAGGCTACGGTTTCCTCGCGGAAAACGCCGATTTCGCCGAACAGGTGGAAAAATCCGGTTTTGCCTTCATCGGTCCGAAAGCCGACACCATTCGCCTGATGGGCGACAAGGTATCGGCCAAGCACGCCATGATCGCCGCCGGCGTGCCAACCGTGCCCGGCTCCGACGGCCCGTTGCCTGAAGACCCGGAAACCGCTCTGCGCATTGGTCGCGAAGTCGGTTACCCGGTGATCATCAAGGCCGCTGGCGGCGGCGGTGGTCGCGGCATGCGCGTTGTGCACAAGGAAGAAGACCTGATCGAAGCGGCCAAGCAGACTCGCGAAGAAGCGGGCGCCTGGTTCAGCAACCCGATGGTCTACCTCGAAAAATACCTGACCAACCCACGTCACGTGGAAGTCCAGGTGCTTTCCGATGGCCAGGGTCACGCGATTCACCTGGGCGATCGTGACTGCTCGTTGCAGCGTCGCCACCAGAAGGTGCTTGAAGAAGCACCGGCACCGGGCCTGGATGAAACCGCCCGTGCCGAAGTTCTGGCGCGTTGCGTCAAGGCGTGCATCGACATCAACTACCGTGGCGCAGGCACTTTCGAGTTCCTGTACGAGAACGGCCGCTTCTACTTCATCGAGATGAACACTCGTGTGCAGGTAGAGCACCCGGTATCGGAAATGGTCACCGGCATCGACATCGTCAAGGAGATGCTGAGCATCGCCGCTGGCAACACGCTGTCGTTTACCCAGGATGATGTGAAGATCCACGGCCACTCCCTGGAGTGCCGGATCAACGCCGAAGACCCGAAAACCTTTATCCCGAGCCCAGGCATGGTCAAGCACTTCCATGCACCAGGCGGCAACGGCGTTCGCGTCGATTCCCACCTGTACAGCGGCTACAAGGTTCCGTCGAACTACGACTCCCTGATCGGCAAGCTGATCACCTGGGGCTCGACTCGCGATGAAGCCATGGCACGCATGCGCAATGCCCTGGACGAAATCGTGGTAGACGGCATCAAGACCAACATCCCGTTGCATCGGGATCTGGTTCGCGATGAAGGCTTCTGCGAAGGTGGTGTGAACATTCACTACCTGGAACACAAGCTGGCTAATCAGTAAGCGAAGTGATCCACCCAACACAGCCGCCTTCGGGCGGCTTTGTTGTTTGTGGGATACAAAAAACACCACAAAACCCTGTGGGAGCTGGCTTGCCTGCGATGGCGGTGGGTCAGTGAGGTAATGCTCCGCTGACACTCCGTTATCGCAGGCAAGCCAGCTCCCACATTTAGCCTGCGTTCAGTCAGTGGTGTCGTCTTCTGCCCGCCGCTCGCGTAAACTTGCGCGCTTTCGCAGCCCTACCCTGCTGCACACTCATTTTTTCAAAGGTGCCCGCCATGCCTTGGCTGCAAGTCCGTCTCGCCATCAGCCCAGAACAAGCCGAAACCTACGAAGACGCGTTCCTCGAAGTGGGCGCGGTGTCGGTAACCTTCATGGACGCCGAAGACCAGCCGATCTTCGAACCCGAGCTCAACACCACCCCGCTGTGGTCCCACACCCACCTGCTGGCCCTGTTCGAAGACGGCACCGATGCCGCCAGCGTGTTGGCCCATCTGGAACTGCTCACCGGCGGCCCACTGCCGGAGCATCACAGCGAAATCATCGAAGACCAGGACTGGGAACGCAGCTGGATGGATAACTTCCAGCCAATGCGCTTCGGCCAGCGCCTGTGGATCGTGCCGAGCTGGCACGCGGCTCCCGAGCCTGACGCGGTGAACCTGCTGCTGGACCCGGGCCTGGCGTTCGGCACCGGCACCCACCCCACCACGGCCCTGTGCCTGGAATGGCTCGACGGCCAGGACCTGCACGGCTGCAACGTGCTGGACTTCGGCTGCGGCTCGGGGATTCTGGCCATCGCCGCCCTGCTGCTGGGCGCCAAGGAAGCCGTCGGTACCGATATCGACGTGCAGGCCCTGGAAGCCTCCCGCGATAACGCCGGGCGCAATCACATCGCTGAAGAGAAATTCCCGCTGTACCTGCCGGAGCAATTGCCCCAGGTACAGGCCGACGTGCTGGTGGCCAACATCCTCGCCGGGCCACTGGTTTCGCTGGCGCCGCAGCTGTCGAGCCTGGTCAAGCCGGGCGGCCGCCTGGCGCTGTCGGGCATCCTCGCCGAACAAGGCGAAGACGTTGCCGCCGCCTATGCCCAGGATTTCGAGCTGGATCCGATCGCCAACCGCGATGGCTGGGTACGCATCAGCGGTCGTCGGCGCTAGAATGAGCGCTTGCATGAATCGGATGGCCGCATGACCGACAGTTTCGTCACCCAGTGCCCACATTGCCAAGCACGCTTTCGCGTCAGCCATGCTCAATTGAGCGTGGCCCGTGGCGTGGTGCGCTGTGGCTCATGCCTGCAAGTGTTCAATGCCGCGCGCCAATTACTGGAGCAGCGCGCCAGTGCGCCCGCGCCCCAGGCATCGCCTGTGGCAGAGCCACCGGCGGCGGCAGAACCGCCACCCGAAGCACCGCGGGCCATCAGCCAGAAACAATGGACCGCCGAAGAGCTGGACCTGGACAACCTGGACCTTGACGAAGAACTGGCCAAGCTGGAACGTCGCGAGATTCAACACACCCAGCCCCTGGGTGCAGACCGTCGCCAACAGGGCGCCGACCGTCGGCAAAAGGAAGACACCCTCAACGCCAGCCGTGACACGGCCAAAGCCGAGGAAGAGCAATGGGCCGCCAGCCTGTTCAGTGAGCCGCGCGATGAACGGGAGCAAGCCCCGCAACCCGCCGACGAGCCACCGCAACCGGCCAAGGCAACTCCGGGCAAACCCAAGCGCACCGAGCCGTCGATGTCGTTTGAAGCCGTTGAGCCTGACGACGAGCCTGCACTCCACAGCCGCCTTGCCGATGACGACCTCGACCCGCCGGTAACCGCCGAAACCGTCGAGCCGGAACCCCGGCAACCGGAGCGCCCGCAGCCAAAACGCAAGCGCCCTCGCCCCGAGGCCAGCGCTCACGACGACATGCTGCAGGACCTGGAAGACGACCCACTGCACCTGTATTCCCAGAAGCGCGCCTCCGGCTGGGGCCGCCGCCTGTTCTGGGGGTTGTTGGTGCTGCTGGCCGCCGCCGGCCTGGCGGGACAGTACGTCGCTTACCAATTCGACGACCTGGCACGCCAGGATGCCTATCGCCCGTGGTTCCAGGAACTGTGCCCAACACTGGGCTGCACGGTGCCATCACGGGTCGATATCGCCCACATTAAGAGCAGCAACCTGGTGGTGCGCAGCCACCCGGAATTTGCCGGCGCCCTGGTGGTGGACGCGATCATCTATAACCGCGCGACATTCTCCCAACCGTTCCCGCTGCTGGAGCTACGCTTCGCGGACATGAACGGGAATATGATCGCCAGTCGTCGCTTCAAGCCCGCCGAATACCTCAGCGGCGAGCTGGCCGGCCAGACCGAGATGCCCTCCCAGACGCCGATCCACATTGCCCTGGACATTCTCGACCCGGGCAACAAAGCAGTGAATTACAGCCTGAGCTTCCACTCTCCCGAGTGAACCGGCGCATGGGCCGGGGTTTGACGGCAGATTATTGACTGCACCGCCTTCGACCAAACCGGCGGCGATAAGAAAGTAACTGTTCAGATTTTATCCAATTCAGCCTTTATCCAGTCATCGAGAGCGGGTATCATGCCAACCCTTTTTCGAACTCTAATGATCCGGCCCCACAACAGGGAAGTCCTATGTCGGCGGTACGCATCGGCCCATACACATTGCACAACGGCTTGATCCTCGCCCCCATGGCGGGCGTCACCGACCAGCCCTTTCGTCAGCTTTGCAAACGATTGGGCGCAGGGCTTGTAGTCTCGGAAATGGTTACCAGCGACATGAGCTTGTGGAACACCCGCAAATCGCGGATGCGCATGATCCATGAAGGTGATCCCGAGCCCCGCTCGGTACAGATCGCCGGCGGTGATGCGCAAATGCTGGCGGATGCGGCCCGGGCCAACGTGGAGTTGGGGGCGCAGATTATTGACATCAACATGGGTTGCCCGGCCAAGAAGGTCTGCAACAAGGCCGCAGGCTCCGCCCTGTTGAAGGATGAGCAGTTGGTGAGCGAGATCCTGCATGCCGTAGTCGCTGCAGTGGATGTGCCGGTCACCCTGAAGATCCGCACCGGTTGGGACCGGGACAACAAGAATGGCCTGACGGTGGCGAAGATCGCCGAGCAGGCGGGCATTACAGCGCTGGCGGTGCATGGCCGCACCCGCGCCGACCTTTACACCGGTGAAGCCGAGTACGACACCATCGCCGCGATCAAGCAGGCGGTGTCGATTCCCGTCTTTGCCAATGGCGATATCGATTCAGCCGAGAAAGCCCGGCGCGTACTGCACGCGACCGGTGCCGATGGCCTGTTGATTGGCCGGGCTGCCCAGGGGCGGCCGTGGATTTTTCGTGAGATCGACCATTTTCTGCGTACCGGCGAAACCTTGCCGGCACCGGAGTTGATCGAGGTGGAACGTATTCTGCTAGAGCATCTGGCCGCCCTGCACGCCTTCTATGGAGACGTGATGGGAGTACGCATTGCTCGCAAGCATGTGGGCTGGTATCTCGCAACCTTGCCGGGCGCCAGGGAGTTTCGCGCCCACTTCAATCGTTTGGATGATACGGAAGCACAGTGCGCCAACGTTCGTGAGTTCTTCTGCGAGCGTTACAAGAGCCTGGTGACAGGGGACGGAGAAGGGGTGGCCGCATGACGATGATGACCGAGACTTTAGTGAGTGGAACAACACCCGTGAGCGACAACGTCAATTTGAAACAGCACCTCAACACGCCGAGCGAAGAAGGCCAGACCCTTCGCGGGAGTGTCGAGAAGGCGCTGCACAATTATTTCGCCCACCTTGAGGGCGCTGCCGTCACGGACGTGTACAACCTGGTGCTCTCCGAAGTCGAGGCCCCGTTGCTCGAAAGCGTGATGAACTACGTCAAGGGCAACCAGACCAAGGCCAGTGAGCTGCTCGGCCTGAACCGTGGCACGCTGCGCAAGAAACTCAAGCAGTACGATTTGCTGTAAGCATTCAATCAAACCAGAAAGGCGCCCGCGTAAAAACGGACGCCTTTTTTGCTGACTCCTTTGCTTTTGATGGAAATTGAAATGACCGACCAGACTACCCGCCTGCCGATCCGCCGTGCCTTGATCAGTGTCTCCGACAAGACCGGGATCCTCGAATTCGCCCGGGAGCTGGAAGCCCTGGGCGTGGAGATTCTCTCCACCGGCGGGACCTTCAAACTGCTGCAGGACAACGGCGTGGCCGCAGTGGAAGTGGCGGACTACACCGGCTTCGCAGAAATGATGGACGGTCGGGTCAAGACCCTGCACCCGAAAATCCACGGCGGGATCCTTGGTCGTCGCGGTATCGACGACGCCATCATGACCGAACACGGCATCAAGCCGATCGACCTGGTGGCCGTTAACCTGTACCCGTTCGAAGCCACCATCAACAAGCCAGGTTGCGACCTGCCGACCGCCATCGAAAACATCGATATCGGCGGCCCGACCATGGTTCGCTCGGCAGCCAAAAACCACAAAGACGTGGCCATCGTGGTGAACGCCAGCGACTACGCCAACGTGCTGGAAAGCCTGAAAGCCGGCGGCCTGACCTACGCCCAGCGCTTCGACCTGATGCTCAAGGCCTTCGAACACACCGCCGCCTACGACGGCATGATCGCCAACTACATGGGCACCGTGAACCAGGCCGCTGAAACCCTCAGCACAGAAGGTCGCAGCCAGTTCCCGCGCACCTTCAACAGCCAGTTCATCAAGGCCCAGGAAATGCGCTACGGCGAGAACCCGCACCAGAGCGCGGCGTTCTACGTGGAAGCCAAACCGGCCGAAGTGGGCATCGCCACCGCGACCCAACTGCAAGGCAAAGAGCTTTCCTACAACAACGTGGCCGACACCGACGCCGCGCTGGAATGTGTGAAGAGCTTCGTCAAGCCCGCCTGCGTGATCGTCAAGCACGCCAACCCGTGCGGCGTGGCCGTGAGCCCCGACGCTGAAGGCGGTATCCGCCAGGCGTACGAACTGGCCTACGCCACCGACACCGAGTCGGCCTTCGGCGGCATCATCGCCTTCAACCGTGAACTGGATGCCGAGACCGCCAAGGCGATCGTCGAGCGTCAGTTCGTTGAAGTGATCATTGCCCCGTCCGTCAGCGAAGGAGCTC
This sequence comes from Pseudomonas sp. IPO3778, assembly GCF_013386825.1. Taxonomy (GTDB): domain Bacteria; phylum Pseudomonadota; class Gammaproteobacteria; order Pseudomonadales; family Pseudomonadaceae; genus Aquipseudomonas. Next base: position 128,748 of record NZ_JACARC010000030.1, on the reverse strand, counting down.
GCGCCATCGTTGCCGCCAAGGCCAATGTGCGCCTGCTGGCCTGCGGCGAGTGGTCGGCTGACCGTGCCGCCGCCTGGGACTACAAGCGCGTCAATGGCGGCTTGCTGGTACAGAGCCGCGACATCGGCATGATCGGCAGTGACGACCTGAAAGTGGTGACCCAACGCGCGCCGACCGAACAGGAAATCAACGACCTGATCTTCGCCTGGAAAGTCGCCAAGTACGTTAAGTCCAACGCCATCGTCTACGCCAAGAACCGCCAGACCATCGGTGTCGGCGCCGGCCAGATGAGCCGCGTGAACTCGGCCCGTATCGCAGCGATCAAGGCGGAACATGCCGGTTTGCAGGTGCAGGGCTCGGTGATGGCATCCGATGCCTTCTTCCCGTTCCGTGATGGCCTGGACAATGCCGCGAAAGCCGGTGTGACCGCCGTGATCCAGCCGGGCGGCTCGATGCGTGACGCTGAAGTGATTGCAGCGGCTGATGAAGCCGGCATCGCCATGGTCTTCACTGGCATGCGCCACTTCCGTCACTGATCCAACTTGATCGAAATGTGGGAGCCGGTTTTGTGGCGAGGGAGCTTGCTCCCGCTGGGGTGCGAAGCGCCCCCAAAAGCGGGCTCCAGCTGCGCTGTCGAACGGGAGCAAGCTCCCTCGCCACAAGAGTCCGGCTCCACATTAAAGCGCTCCAGCGGCGCCTTACAGAATTTGAGGTTTTTGAAATGAATGTTTTGATCATTGGCAGCGGTGGCCGTGAACACGCCCTGGCCTGGAAAGTTGCCCAGGACCCACGCGTCCAGAAAGTGTTCGTTGCACCCGGCAACGCCGGCACCGCCATTGAAGCCAAGTGCGAAAACGTCGCCATCGACGTTCTGGCCCTTGAGCAGCTGGCGGACTTTGCCGAGAAAAACGTTTCCCTGACCATCGTCGGTCCGGAAGTGCCCTTGGTGGCCGGCGTTGTGGACCTGTTCCGCAGCCGTGGCCTGGACTGCTTCGGCCCAACCGCCGGCGCCGCCCAGCTGGAAGGCTCGAAAGCCTTCACCAAGGATTTCCTGGCGCGCCACAAGATCCCGACCGCCGACTACCAGAACTTCACCGAGATCGAGCCGGCCCTGGCTTACCTGCGTGAGGTCGGTGCACCGATCGTGATCAAGGCCGACGGCCTGGCCGCCGGTAAAGGCGTGATCGTTGCGATGACCCTGAGTGAGGCCGAAGACGCCGTGCGCGACATGCTCGCCGGCAATGCTTTCGGTGAAGCCGGTTCCCGCGTGGTGATCGAAGAATTCCTCGACGGCGAAGAAGCCAGCTTCATCGTGATGGTCGACGGCAAGAACGTGCTGCCGATGGCCACCAGCCAGGACCACAAACGCGTCGGCGACGGCGACAGCGGCCCGAACACCGGCGGCATGGGTGCCTACTCCCCGGCCCCAGTGGTCACCGCCGACGTGCACAAACGCGTGATGGACCTGGTGATCTGGCCAACCGTGCGCGGCATGGCGGACGAAGGCAACGTGTACACCGGCTTCCTGTACGCCGGTTTGATGATCGACAAGGCCGGTAACCCGAAAGTCATCGAGTTCAACTGCCGCTTCGGCGACCCGGAAACCCAACCGGTGATGCTGCGCCTGCAATCGAGCCTGGTACTGCTGGTGGAAGCCGCGCTGGCCCAGGCGCTCGACAAAGTCGAAGCCCAGTGGGACCCGCGCCCAAGCGTCGGCATCGTGCTGGCTGCCGGCGGCTACCCGGCCGACTACGCCAAGGGCGATGTGATTGAAGGTCTGGACGGGGCTGCTACGCTGGAAGGCAAGGTGTTCCACGCGGGCACCGCGCTCAAGGATGGCAAGGTCGTCACTGCCGGTGGCCGCGTATTGTGCGCAACCGCCATGGGCAGCAGCGTAGATGCCGCCCAGCAACAGGCTTACAAGCTGGCGGCGAAGATCGACTGGAAGGGCTGCTTCTACCGCACTGACATTGGCTACCGCGCCATTGCCCGTGAGCGTGGCGAAAGTCAGTAAACAGCTATCCGTTCGGTTAGGCAGGGGCCCTTGGCCCTTGCCCTACTCTTGTGGCCCCGCGCATAGTTATACCCATGCATCAACCTACGAAGGGATTTCGCCGTGCGCTGGCTCAGGATCGCCATAGGTTTCACTGTCAGTCTGCTGACCTTGCTCTGCTTGCTTCCGGCCCAGGCCGCCGCACAAGGCAGTGGCTGGGCGGTATTGCTTGATGAACAGGCCGATCTGCAACTGAGCGATATCCGCTCGCCCCGCTATATCAATCAATTCAGCCCCATCGAACTGGACCGGATTACCGCCGCGCAGCCGGACGGTGCGTTGTGGGTACGCTTCAGGCTGCAACCCGGCAAGCACGAGCAAGTGCTGCGAGTATTCGCCCCCGACCTGTCACACCTGAACCTGTACGTGCTCGACGGCGACACCCTGGTGGAGCAGCAAGCCACCGGCACCCGCCAGCCCCAGGCCGAGCGCCCGCTGCCCAGCAGCGACTTCATGCTGCCGATGCCCCAAAGCCAGAAGCCGCTGGACGTGTACCTGCGCATGGTCTCGGAACATGAGCTGCGCCCGTACATCACCCTGGAGCCCGCGGTACTGGCTGCGGCCAACCAGAACCAGACACTGATCTACGGGCTGCTGTTCGGCTGCCTGGTGATGCTGATCCTGCACAACCTGACCCGCTACGCCTACCATCGCTCCCGCAGCAGCCTGTGGCTCGCCGCCTGCGAAGTGCTGTTGATGCTCAGCCTGGCGCTGTTGCTCAACGTGGTGGGGCCGTGGCTGCCGAACTGGCACGCGGTACAAACCCCCGGCGCCTACCTCGCCCTGCTGCTGACGGCACCGTGCGGGCTGATGTTCGCTTACCGTTTCTTTGCCCCCCTGGGCCCGCACCCGCTGAACAAGCTGTTGATGGCCGATATCCTGCTGATCGTCCTGGTCGGGCTGTTGCTGCTGTTCGTCAATACGCTGCCCCTGAACATCATCACCTACGCCCTGGTGGCGCTGGCCGGCCTGAGCATGCTGTTCGTCTCGGCCTATCACTGGCAAAAAGGTTATCGCCCGGCGCGCCTGTTCATGCTGGCGATGGTGATCTTCAACATTGGCACGCTGATCATCCTGCCGGCCTTGCTGGGCCTGACACTGGTGGCGCCCCAAGGCTTGATCGTCACCTTGCTCGGTTTTATCTGCCTCAGCGGCCTGTTGATGAGCCTGGCGTTGGGCGAACGCCAACGCGCTATCACTGAAGACAACTTCAGCCTCAGTCGCGACCTGGCGGCCAGCAATGCCGAAATCGCCGCCAAGGCCGAGTTCCTGGCGAAGATCAGCCACGAAATCCGCACCCCCATGAACGGCGTGCTGGGCATGACCGAACTGCTGCTGGGTACGCCGCTGTCGGTCAAGCAACGGGACTACGTGCAAACCATTCATAGCGCCGGCAATGAACTGCTCACCCTGATCAACGAGATTCTCGACATCTCCAAGCTCGAATCCGGGCAGATCGAGCTGGACGACGTGCAATTCGACCTCAACGCGTTGATCGAAGACTGCCTGAGTATTTTCCGCGCCAAGGCCGAACAGCAGAATGTCGAGCTGATCAGCTTTATCCAGCCACAAGTGCCACGGGTGATCAGCGGCGACCCGACGCGCCTGCGCCAGGCGCTGTTGAGCCTGCTGGAAAACGCCCTGCAAAAAACTGATGAAGGCGAAGTGCTGATCGTGGTGGCGCTGGACGAGCGCAGCAGCAAACCGCGCCTGCGCATTGCCGTGCAAGACAGCGGCCTGCCGATGGAGCCCGCCGAGCGCGACGCCCTGCTGCACAGCGAGTTGCACAGCAAGAACTTCCTGTCTGCCACCCGCTTGAGCGGCCATCTGGGCCTGGTCATCGCCCGCCAGTTGATCCTGTTGATGAACGGCGAGTTCGGCATCAAGAGCGGCAGCCAACAGGGCAGCACCCTGTGGCTGACCTTACCGCTGGACCCGGAACGCCTGGAGCATCCGACCTCCGACCTCGACGGCCCGCTCAAGGGCGCCCGCGTGCTGGTGGTGGACGACAACGACACCTGCCGCAAAGTGCTGGTGCAGCAATGCACGGCGTGGGGCCTGAACGTGAGCGCGGTGCCATCGGGCAAGGAGGCGTTGGCCCTGCTGCGCACCAAGGCGCACCTGCGGGATTATTTCGACGTGGTGCTGCTGGACCAGAACATGCCCGGCATGACCGGTATGCAACTGGCGGCGAAGATCAAGGAAGACCCGAGCCTGAACCACGACATTTTGCTGATCATGCTCACCGGCATCAGCAATGCGCCGAGCAAGATCATCGCGCGCAACTGCGGGATCAAACGCATCCTCGCCAAGCCTGTGGCCGGCTATACCCTCAAGACCACGCTCGCCGACGAACTGACCCAACGCAGCAAGGGCACCGTGCAGCCTCGCCAGGCAGCGATCAGCGCCCCCGTTCCCGTGACGGTGCCGAGTGATTTCAAGATTCTGGTGGCGGAAGACAACAGTATCTCCACCAAGGTGATTCGCGGCATGCTCGGCAAGCTCAACCTGCAGCCCGACACCGCCAGCAACGGCGAAGAAGCCCTGCAGGCGATGAAGACCCAGCGCTACGACCTGGTGTTGATGGATTGTGAAATGCCGATCCTCGACGGTTTCTCCGCCACCCAGCAACTGCGGGCATGGGAAGTCAGCAACCAGCGCATTCGCACGCCGATCGTGGCGCTGACGGCGCACATTCTTTCAGAGCATAAAGAGCGTGCACGCCAGGCCGGGATGGACGGGCACATGGCCAAGCCGGTGGAGTTGTCGCAGTTGCGTGAGCTGGTGGAATATTGGGTGGCGCAGCGGGCACAGCGGCCGGAGCACGCCCCTACGCCCTGACGACGCGCCACCTGTAGGAGCGAGCTTGCTCGCAAAGAACCTGAGAGCGCCGCGTTAAACCAGAAAGCCCGCGTTATCGTTAACGACCTTCGCGAGCAAGCTCGCTCCTACAGGGGATCAGTGCAGCCCGTTCGTCACAGGCCTGATAAACTCCCGCTCGCCCTCTTTCGCTGTGAGCTCCCACCATGCTCCATGTGCTATTCAGCGTTTACCTGAAGATGCTGGTGCTCTACAGCCCCTTCTTCGTGCTCTCCTGCTTTATCAGCCTGACCCGCGGTTACTCCAGCAAGGAGCGGCGGCGCCTGGCCTGGAAAGTGGCCCTCGCCACCCTGGTCTCGAGCGTGTTGCTCTACCTGTTCGGCCGGGTGATTTTCAGTGTGTTCGGCATCACCGTCGACGCCTTCCGCATCGGCGCCGGCAGTGTGCTGTTTATCTCGGCCCTGGGCATGGCTCAAGGCAAGTCCGCCGTGCAGACCGACAACGTGCAGCAGGACGTGACCATCGTACCGCTGACCATCCCCCTGACCGTCGGCCCCGGCACCATTGGTGCGCTGCTGGTAATGGGCGTCAGCCAGCCCCACTGGGACGACAAGATCACCGCCATCCTCAGCATCGCCCTGGCCAGCCTGACGGTGGGCGTGGTGTTGTACCTGTCCAACCGAATCGAGCGCATCCTCGGCGACCAGGGCTTGCAAATTGTCAGCCGGTTGATGGGGCTGTTTGTGTGTGCCCTGGCCGCGCAAATCATCTTCACCGGTGTACGCGGTTACCTGGTGCCGTAGATCAAATCCTGTATTTCGCGATGGCCAGGCGGACCTTGTCCCCTGCGCTGTCCCGCAGCAGTTGAATCGACGCCTCGTTGACCACCGCACTGTTCAACACCAGGCAGGTGCGGCCACTGAAGGCTTCAATGGATGCACTGTCCCACTCCAGAAACGGCACGCCCAGTTGCTTGCTGACGCCGCGGGCACTGTAGGTCACCAGCACCATCGAGACCTCCCCTGCCGTTTCCGAGCAGGACGCCAAGCCAAAATCACCACCGTCGCGGATGGTGGTATTTCGTTTGAACAACTCGAATGACGCCGGGAGCTGTTTCAGCGCTTCAACGGCCTCCGCCACCCGTTTGGGCAGCGCGCTGATCAGCGGCCCCGACAGGAACGTCGAGGCCACGGTGGCCGCCACCAGATTCAGCGCCGCCCACTGCACCGAGAGTCCTTTGCGGGTCGTGTACACCCGCTCGAAACTGCTGCGGACCGGCATCCAGCCCAGGCTGCTCATCACCTTGATAAATTCGTTGTACCAGGCCTCCGTTCCCCGGCCGATCCGCAACACATCGCTGACGTAGCTGCTCGCCAGCAAATAGCTTTTGCGGGTGTACTCTTTGTTGAGGTGAGTCATGCCGTCCACAAACGACATGACACTGTTGTTCACCACCGCCGCGTCCAACGCGTCGTCCCCCTCGGGTGTCACCAACGGGCTCAACCCCGATGACGGTCCGGACGCGCCCGGAAGCCGGTAAGCGGCAATCAGCTTCCTGCGTTTTGCATTGTTGATCCGTCTGTTATGTCGCTCCATAGCCATTCTCCATAACCCCCAACATGGGGCTTAACGCCAACACTAGTCGAATTGCCAGGGATTTTTGGCAGCTGGAAATTGGCCAAAGAAACCGCCGCACTGTGCAGGAAAAATCACCGCCGGCGGCGCAGCTGAGTAAACGTTGGGGATGAACCGGCACTCAGGAAAGGCGCCGTGTTTTTCTTCAGTCAGTAGAGAACGGTACGACTCGACCTGACGCAAAAAAACGTTGGGCAGGCAGACCGTTCTTCCACCACGTACTGACTTTTCAAAGCGGCCCCCTTGCAGGGCCGCCGCTGTTTTCAGGACGCGGGCTTCTCGCCGTACCAACGTGGCGTGTACACCCACTCGCCACCACCGGCCCGGGGGAATACACAGGTGGTGGACGAGCCGATCAGCACCATGGTGCGCATGTCCACTTGCTCCGGGGTCAGTTGCCCCAGGGTCGTGACGCGCAGGGTCTGGCCCGGGCGGCCAATATCGCGGCCCAACACCACTGGCGTCTCGGCCGTGCGGTGCTGAGCGACGATCTCCAGGGCGCGCCCCAACTGCCAGGGCCGCGCACGGGAAATCGGGTTGTAGAACGCCAACGCCAGGTCGGCCTGGGACGCCAGGTCCAGGCGCTTCTCGATGATCGCCCAGGGCTTGAGGTTGTCCGACAGCGACATCACGCAGAAGTCATGCCCCAGCGGCGCACCCGCCTGGGCCGCCGTGGCGAGGGATGCCGACACGCCCGGCAGGATCTCCAGGTCGACCTGATGCCAGGCCGGGTTGCCGGATTCGTGCAGGGCTTCGATCACCGCGGCGGCCATGGCGAATACGCCCGGGTCACCCGAAGACACCACCACCACCGAACGCCCTTGCGCCGCCAGCTCAAAGGCGTGACGAGCGCGCTGCATTTCTTCGCGGTTATCGGTGCAATGCTGGATCTGGTCCGGCCGGAATGGCCCGGCCATGCGCACGTAGGTTTCGTAACCCAGCACATCGGTGCAGCGGGCCAGCTCGGCCTTCACGGCGGGCACCATCAGTTCGGCAGCGCCGGGGCCCAGGCCGATGACCGCCAAGCGACCACGGGGGCGACCGATCTGGGACAGGTCCAGAGGTGCCTCGGACAACGTGATCGCAATGTCCGCTGGCGTCTCCAAACCGGCGAAGCGCAATGGCACGCCCAACTCCAATGCCGCTTCATGCAACGACGAATCGGCCATCTCGGTTTCAGCTGCCAGCAAACACGCCAGGGACTGCACGGCGAGCCCTGCGTCCTGCAACGCCGCACGAATGCGGCCGGCCAATTGCGGCCCCGGCTGGCAGGTGACCAACACGTTCTTCGGGTAAATCAGCAGTTCATTAGCCGCAGGCGTGCGCTCGGCGCTGCCCACATGAATCGCCAGACGCGCTTGCTGATCCTGCGGCAAGTTGGCTTGGTCCAGCCACGGTGCCGCGCCTTCGATGCGCACCGATTCGCCCGCCAGCAAGTCCGACACAAAACGCTTGCCCAGCTCCAGATCCCCGAGTTGATAACCGCTGGGCGGATTAAGCAGGCAGGTGCCAAAACGCAGCTCGCCACTGGTGGTGATCGCAGCGGCAACGCCCAAGGCGGCGGCAATTTCCCGCGCCAGTACGTTCACGCCACCGAGGCCGCCGAGCAGCGGCACCACGGCGCTGCCGTCTTCGGCGACCGCGAGCACGGCAGGCTCCACGCCTTTCTCCAACAGCAGCGGCGCCAGCGTGCGGATCACTATCCCGGCGGCGCACAACGCAATGATCGGCGTGCCCTGTTGATACAACTGGCGCACGGCAGCGCCGAATTCGGTGTAGGGCTGGTCTGCGCCCTCGACCCGTCCGGCCAGGCCGTGGATCAACGCGTCGGGATACACCTGCTGGATAGCCCGGGCCGTGGCGAGGCTGCCCTGCCCCAGGATGACAATCGCGGGAGCCGTCATCAGCCTTGCCACCTTTCGCCGGGAACAATGATCAGCGAGAAGTACGGCGAGGACGTTGGATCGACCTGGTCCAGGGCGACGATTTTCTGATTGGCCATGGTCGCGCGCTCGACGTACAACGCCCGGCTCGCCAGCCCCAACTCCTCCAATACCTGGCGCACCTTGGTGAAGTTGCGCCCCAGCTTCATGATCACCGCCGCATCGGCATCCGCCAGGCGACGCTTGAGTTCGTCATGGGGCAATACGCCGGAAAGCACCGACAGGCTCTGGTTGCGGTACACCAACGGCGCGCCCAGCACAGAGGCGCCACCGAGCATCGAGCACACGCCCGGGATCACCTGGGCTTCGTAACGTTCGGCCAGGCGGTCGTGCAAATACATGTAGGAACCGTAGAAGAACGGGTCGCCTTCGCAGATCACTGCCACGTCGCGCCCGGCATCCAGGTGCGCCGCCACGTCGACACTGGCGGTGTCGTAGAAATCGCTGATCACTTGCTCGTAGGACAGCGGCGCCGGCAATACTTCCGTGGTCACCGGGTACACCAGCGGCATCAGGGTTTGCTGGGGCACCAGATGGTCTTCGATGATGCCGAAGGCGTTGCCCTTCTTGCCTTTGGCCACGAAGTACGCCACCACCGGCGATTCGCGCAGCAGGCGCAGGGCTTTCAAGGTAATCAGTTCCGGGTCACCGGGGCCTACGCCCAGGCCAATCAAACGTCCGCGTGCCGGCATTATTCGACCTCCGTGGCCAAGGCGTTCACCGCGGCGGCGGCCATCGCACTGCCGCCCAGGCGGCCCTGCATGATCACGAACGGTACGCCACGGCTGTCTGCAGCCAGCATGGCCTTGGATTCGGCAGCGCCGACAAAACCCACCGGGAACCCGAGGATCAGCGCGGGTTTTGGCGCGCCGGCGTCGAGCATTTCCAGCAGGTAGAACAAGGCCGTCGGCGCATTGCCGATCACCACCACGCTGCCTTCCAGGTGCGGGCGCCACAGTTCCAGGGCGGCAGCGGAGCGGGTGTTGCCCAGCTCGCGGGCCAACTCCGGCACGCTGTCATCGCGCAATGTGCAAATCACCTGATTGTTGGCCGGCAGGCGCGTACGGGTCACGCCTTCGGAGACCATCCGCGCATCACACAGGATCGGCGCGCCAGCGGCCAGGGCTTCGCGCCCGGCCTTGCCGGCACCTTCGGAAAATTGCAGGCCGTCGATAGCGTCGACCATGCCGCAGGCATGAATCACCCGCACGGCGAGTTTTTCCAGGTCGGCAGGAATGCTATCCAGCTTGGCTTCTGCGCGAATGATCGCGAAGGAGTTGCGATAGATCTCCTGACCGTCGCGGATGTAATCAATCATCGGTGTTGCTCCGTGGGTGGGCGCGCAACACGGCGCCCGCCGCTTCAATAGAAAGAGTGCGCGCGTGCAGGCGGCCGAAACCGGGCAGGCCTGCGTCGCGAAAATAGAGGTCGTAGTGGCCGGGGCTCACCGCCAGCAACGTGACCGGCGCGGTGTGTGCGGCAGCGCAGGAACGCGGGCAGCCGGACAGGTGCACAGTGTGGCCGGGGGCAAGTGTTGCCAGTTGCAAGGCGTCGGCCTTGGTGTCGGACAGGCCTTTGGCGCAGCCGCTGGAACCGGTGCAGGCGATAAGGCGTGCCAGGGGCTGGTCCACTGAACACAGAAAGCCAAGCTGTTCGAGGCGCTCGGTGACCGCCGCCGCATTCCGGATATTGGGCAGCAGCAGGCCTTGCCAGGGCGTGAACCGCAGGGTGGCGTCGCCATGGTCGACGGCCAGTTGGGCGGCGCCCCTGAGCATCGCCGAATCCAGGCGGCCCAAGGGGGCAATGGCGGCGACGTAGACCTGATTGCTTTGACGCTGTGGATAACTTCCCAGGTGCAGCGGCGCGGGATTGGCGCGGCGTGAAAAGCCATCAAGCGGCTGCCATGGCAGGTTTAACTGCCCGACAAAGTTATCCACAGGCGTTTCCGCCAGCAGGTGCCGCATGCGGGTTTGATCGGGCCGAGCCAGCTCAAGGAACTGTTCAAGCACCGCCACCACCAATGCGTGGCCTTGCGCCAAAGGTACGGCCGCCAAGGGCGCGTCCTGCGCCGGGCAGCCTGCCAGGCCGAACGCCAACAGCGTCTGGCCATTAGCCTGGAAAGCCGACAGCCACAGGTCGTGGTGGTGTTCGAGCATGGCCAGGGCTTCACCGCCGTCCAGTTGCACGGCGAACTTGGCCGACAGTTCATGGAAACGGGGATGGGTTTCCAGGGTGGCGAGGATCTGGTCGGCCAACGGCCGCGTGTCGAACAGCATGTCGCGGTCGATGCCGGCGCTGGGGCTGAGCATCAGGTTGCGCACATCGTCCCCGGCGGCGCTCCTGGGGCCCAGGTCGGCGGCCAGCAGGGCGGCGATCAACGCCTCCTGTTCGGCGCCTATCCCGCGTATTTGCAGGTTGGCCCGGTTGGTCGCCTCAATCACCCCGCCCGCATAGGCCTGGGCCGCGTCGGCCACGGCAAACGCCTGCTCGGCGCGGATCGAACCACCGGCCAATTTGATCCGGCAGATCCCGCCATCCAACGCCTGGACAATACGCAGCAACCCCGGACAAGCCGAGGGGCGCAAGGTATTGGACGGTGGTGTTGGTTTCACAGGGCTACCGGTTCACAGGTAAAGGCGCGGTATTATGCCTGCTTTGTCCGGCGGCATGAAAAGCCTGCCCGTCGGATGTCGTTCAAGGAATTCATATGTCGCCCTGGCTGACGGTAGTAGGCATCGGTGAAGACGGCTTCAAAGGCCTGGGCAGAAACGCCCGGCACGCCCTGTTGCGCGCCTCTCGCATTGTGGGCGGCCAACGCCAGCTGGACTTGTTGCCGGTGTGTATCCGTGGCGAGCGCCAGTTATGGCCCAGCCCGTTTTCCCTGGAGCCGGTGCTGGCACGGCGTGGTGAGGCGGTGTGCGTGCTGGCCAGCGGTGACCCGATGTTCTATGGCGTAGGCGCGAGCCTGGCGCGGCAGGTGCCGGCCGATGAGCTGCTGATTCTGCCGGCGCCGTCTTCCGTGTCGCTGGCGGCGGCGCGGTTGGGCTGGCCGTTGCAGGATGTGGTGACGCTGTCGGTGGTTGCCCGGCCATTGGCGGCGCTGAATGCTCACCTGGCCACCGGCGTGCGTTTGCTGGTGCTGAGCAATGACGGCCAGAGCCCGGCGGCTATCGCAGCGCAGTTGGCCGAGCGCGGGTTTGGCGCCAGTCGCCTGAGCGTGTTTGAACACCTCGGCGGGCCGGCTGAACGACGTATCGACGGCATCGCCCGGGATTGGCCGAACGAGCCGATTGCCGCGTTGAATCTGGTGGCCATCGACTGCATGACCGACGCCAACACTCCGCGCCTGTCACACCTGGCAGGGCTGCCGGACTCGGCCTTCAAGCATGACGGCCAACTGACCAAGCGCGACGTGCGCGCCATGACCCTCGCCCGCCTCGCGCCAATGCCCGGCGAATTGCTGTGGGACGTGGGCGCAGGCAGCGGCTCCATCGGGATCGAATGGATGCGTGCTCATCCCAGTTGCCGCGCGCTGGCCATCGAGGCCGACGAAGGCCGGCAACGGCTGATCGAACACAACCGTGATGCCCTGGGCGTCCCCGGCCTGCAACTGATTCGCGGCACGGCGCCCCACGCACTCGCAGGCCTGGAAGCGCCGGACGCGATCTTCATCGGCGGCGGCGTCACCCGTGACGGCGTGCTCGACACCTGCTGGCAGCACCTGCGCCCCGGTGGCCGGCTGGTGGCCAACGCCGTGACCCTGCAAAGCGAAATGACCCTGATGGCCTGGCGCGAACAACACGGCGGCGAGCTGACCCGCATTCATGTGGCCCAGGCCCAGCCACTGGGGGACTTCGATACCTGGCGCCAGGCACTGCCGATCACCTTGCTGGACGTGACCAAGCCGCTATGAAACCCATCCTGCTATTGGGCGGCGTGACGGAAGCCCTGGCCATCGCCCGCACGTTGGGCCCCGAGCATATCTACAGCCTGGCGGGTGTGGGGCGCGTACCGACGGATCTCACCTGCCGGGTGCGCGTCGGCGGCTATGGCGGTGCGCAAGGCCTGGCGCAGTTTATTCGCGACGAAGGCATTGAACTGGTGCTGGACGCGACCCATCCGTACGCCGCGCAGATCAGCGCCAACGCGGCCCATGCCGCGGGTGTGTGTGGCATTCCCTGCTGGGCCCTGCGCCGCCCGGCATGGCAGCCACAGGCCGGTGATGACTGGCGCGACGTCAGCGACTGGGCCGAGCTGATCGAAGCCCTGAAACCCTTCAAGCGACCGCTGTTCACCCTGGGCCGCGAGCCGCTGCAACACCTGCATGAAATCCCCGCCGAACAATTCTGGACGCTGCGCGCACTGGACGTGTACCCCGGCAATGAACGCTGCGAAGTGATTGGCGCCCGTGGGCCGTTTTTGATCGAGGACGAGCGGGCGTTGTTTGAGCGGCGGCAGATTGATGTGCTGATCAGCAAGAACAGCGGCAGCAGCGCTACGGAGCCGAAGCTGGAAGTGGCAAGGGAGCGGGGGGTGCCGGTGTTGGTGTTGAGGCGGCCGGTGTTGGCGCAGGTGGATAGGGAGTTCACGACAGTCAACTCGGTACTGGAAGCATTCCAGTCTGTATGACGCAACACGAAACAAAGGTGGGAGCTGGCTTGCCTGCGATACAGACGACGCGGTCGTTCAGATACACCGCAGCGATACCATCGCAGGCAAGCCAGCTCCCACACTAATCTGCGTCGGTCAGTTAGTTCCTCGCGGCGGCCGTCTGTCCGGCACCTTCGTGCACCCGATCAGCCAGCAACTCCGCCAGTTCGATCAACTGAGCAACGCCCAGCAACTCCTCTCGCTTCGATCCTTCCAGGCTAAACGCCAAGTCGCAACTCAGCGCGTTGGCCGAGGCGAGTGTTTCAATGAGGTTGACCAACAGGTCTTCGGTGCTGATTCCGTCGGCTACGGTGAACAGCCGAAAGGGGGGATTAGGGGTAGGTTTAATCATTGTGAAGCTCCGGAGAAGTACAAAGGAGCTACCACTGATCGCCGCGATGCGATGGGGGTGGTAGCTGAACGCGGGTTCGCGGACCGGCTCTCCAGAACACCGGCATACCCGAAGGTATCCCGCGCACAGCCACCATAGTGCCGCACAGTAGACGATAAAAAAGCGCCAACTGAAAGGACACGATGACGCTTTTGCGTCTGAAGAAATCCGGGCCGCGACGCCCGACCACTGAGTTTGCAGTGGTGTACGGAGACTAGAGATTGCGTTTCCTAGGGACAACCTCAAATCACTGTCGGAAATTTCTGTGGAGCACTTCCGTATCCAGGTTGCATGGAGGCCCAATGAGAAGCTGCCTACACAGACACCAGAATCCGCTGACTACCAGAATAAGTATTCCCTTGGCGATGATCTTCAACATTTCGTCCACCGACGTTAAACATGAGGTTCATCGCATGACTGAAAAATCCCGTCCCCGGCGCTTAACTCGACCTGCTGAACATACGATTATCGAACACATAATCGCGAATCCCGAGCTTGCGCACGCGCTTGGCCTTGAAGCGGACGCATTGAAATCAGATGAGCCCGACATCGCAGTACGATTAAACCAATGGCTGGAAAAAGCTCAATGCCTGCCTGACACAAAGACACAGTTCACGCGCTTCGATGCTGCCAACCATCTACGAACACAAGAAGAGATCGACGCTTATCTGGAAGCCTGCATCGAAGAAGACCCAGGCGATGGCTCATTGGTCAGCACAGCGCGAGAGACCATTGCCCGAGCAACCCGCAGGCTGAATACCAGGCAATAGCCGAATACAATCCCTCAGTTCCCGTCTATCCTGAAACCCAGCACTGCGACACCAAACCACACCGCCCCTTTTTACTTATCCTCCCCGATCAGGCTAAATACCCGCCTGATCGATTAACCCTACGGATTGTCCGCCATGGCCCGTCAACGCTTTGCAATTGCCTGGATCGCCTGCTTTGCAGTGCTGTTCAATGCGTTTGCCATGCCGATGGCCGGGGCGATGCAAGGTTCGAACAACGCCCTCGATCAACTGTTGTGGGGCGGTTTCTGCTCCTCCAATGCCAACAAGCTGACGGCGATTGCCCTGGGCAAGCTGGAGATTCCGGCGCCGCAGCAGGACGATCACTCCACCATGCAGCATTGTTGGTGTTGCTCGGGCTCGGCGCCGTTGGTGGCGCTGCCGGGGCATTCGCCCACGCTGTATTTCCCACGATTCGACGCGGTGCAAGACCTGCCTGCGCCGTCCTTGCAATCCCCAACCCCGCGCCAGCAATGGCCAAGCCTTAACCCCCGCGCCTCTCCAACGGTCTGATTACTTCGCAAGTGAACTGCGTTTAGAACCGTTCTGGAGAACTGCCATGCTCAAATCTTCCCTGCTTCTGGCTGCGTTGTTGCTGCCGGTGTGTGCTGCTGCCAATGCCGAAGACTTCAAGGTCGGCGAACTGATGGTCAGCGAACCCTGGTCCCAGGAGCTGCCGCCCAACGCGCCGACCGTCGCGGCGTATTTCGTGATTCATAACCAGGGCGAGCATGCCGATCGCCTGCTCAGCGTCGACACGCCCGTGGCCGCCAAGGCCGAGCTGCATGAGCATGTGATGCAGGGCGACTTGATGAAGATGCAGCAGGTGACCAGCGTCGCCGTTCCGGCCAACGGCGACCTGACGTTCGCACCCATGGCCTACCACGTGATGCTGCTGGACCTGAAGGACCGCAGCGTATTGCGCGACGGCCAGCATTTCCCGCTGACCCTGAATTTCGAGAAAGCCGGGCCGGTGAAGGTGGAAGTGTCGGTGCAGAAGCAACCGCCCATGGCCGGCCACGAGCACATGCACGCCCAGTAGATAAACCTTGATGGGCGCCCCTCGCGCCAGGTTGTCACCACACCGCCGTAAGCCGATGAGCCTTATGCGCGGCAGCTGGATCAGCCTGTTCGCCATGCTGATGATCTTTATCGGTCCGCTGATTTCCCAAGCGATGCCGATGGACCATCACGCCGGTATGTCCATGGCAATGTCCATGGACGCCCCGAGCTGCCATGGCGACGCCAAGCCCCCAGCCGAACACCACAAGGCCCCCGACGAACACCACGTGCTCTGGGAAAAGTGCGGCTATTGCAGCCTGCTCTTCAGTTGCCCGGCGCTGCCTGGCAGCGTGTCGTTTGTCACCCTCGGCAGCCCGCCGCCCGCCAATGCCATAACCCCTGCCCCACGCCTGGGCCATGCCCGGCAAACCGTCTTCCCCGGCGCCCGCAGCCGCGCCCCGCCCGTCATCGCGTAAGCACTTCACACCGTTACTTCACCCCGGCCGACTTTAGACAGACAGCCGCAGGCTGCTGGCCGTGTTGTTTACGACTGAATGATGGAATTTTTCATGTCCAGGTTTTCTGCTGACACCCGTTTGGGATGTACTCCCGTTTTCGCCGTTCTATGCGGCGCACTGCTCACCACGCAGGCCCACGCCGACCAGAATGAGTTGAGCCCGACGGTGATCACCGCGATCGCCCCCAGCTCGCCGCTGACCGTTGTCACCAACCCGAAGGACCCGCGCCAACCGGTGCCCGCCAGCGATGGCGGCGACTACCTCAAGACCATCCCCGGCTTCGCCCTGGTGCGCAACGGCGGCACCAATGGCGACCCGGTGCTGCGGGGCATGTTCGGCTCGCGCCTGAATATCCTCACCAACGGCAGCATGATGCTCGGCGCCTGCCCGGGCCGGATGGACGCACCCACGTCCTACATCTCGCCGGAAACCTACGACAAGCTGACCGTGATCAAGGGCCCGCAAACCGTGCTCTGGGGCCCGGGCGCCTCGGCGGGCACGATCCTGTTCGAGCGCGAGCCCGAGCAGTTCGGCGAGTTGGGCACGCGGGTCAACGCCAGCATCCTGGCGGGCTCCAACGGGCGTTTCGATAAGGTCGTCGACGCAGCCGCAGGTGGGCCGCTGGGTTATGTGCGGGTGATCGGCAACCAGGCCCACGCCGACGACTACAAGGACGGCAACCACGACACCGTCGCCTCGCGCTACGACAAGTGGAACGGCGACGTGGCCGTGGGCTGGACCCCGGACGCCGACACCCTGCTGGAACTCACCGCCGGCCGTGGCGATGGCGAAGCCCGTTACGCCGGGCGCGGCATGGACGGCTCGCAATTTTTGCGTGAAAGCCTTGGGTTGCGCTTCGAGAAGTCCAACATCGGCGAGGTGTTGGATAAGGTCGAGGCCCAGGTCTACTACAACTACGCCGACCACGTGATGGACAACTACACCCTGCGCGTCCCGTCGGGCACCGGGATGATGGCCGGGCCGATGGCGGCCAACGTCGATCGCCGCACCCTCGGCGCACGCATCAAGGCCACCTGGCGTTGGGCCGATGTGCAGTTGATCAGCGGCATCGATGCGCAGACCAACGAGCACCGCGAACGCAGCGCCATGGGCGTCGACACCTACAAGGACCTGCCCCGCAGCAAGGACGCCAACTTCCACAACTACGGGGTGTTTGGCGAGTTGACCTGGTACGCCGCCGACCGCGATCGCCTGATCACGGGCGCCCGTGTCGACCGCGCCTCGGCCAAGGATTTCCGGCAAACCCTCGGTTCCGGGATGATGAGCAGCCCCAACCCCACCGCCGGCAACACTCGCGCCGATACGCTGCCTTCGGGCTTTGTGCGCTATGAACACGACCTGGCCGACAGCCCGACAACGCTGTACGCAGGCCTCGGGCACGCCGAACGTTTCCCGGATTACTGGGAGCTGTTTTCCCCCGATACCGGGTCGGTGGGTTCAGTGAATGCCTTCGACGGCGTGAAGCCCGAGAAAACCACCCAACTGGATTTCGGCCTGCAATACAAATCCGCCGACCTCGACGCCTGGGCCTCGGGCTACGTCGGCCAGGTGCGTGATTTCATCCTGTTCGACTACCAGCCGGGAATGATGGGCACCACCTCCCAGGCGCGCAATGTGGACGCACGCATCATGGGCGGCGAGCTGGGCGCGGCGTACAAGCTGACGTCCAACTGGAAGGCTGACGCCACCTTCGCTTACGCCTGGGGCAAGAACACCAGCGACGGCAAACCGCTGCCGCAAATCCCGCCCCTGGATGCACGCTTCGGCCTGACCTACAGCCAGGACGACTGGAGCGCAGGCGCCTTATGGCGGGTGGTCGCGGCGCAAAACCGCATCGACCAGAACAAGGGCAACGTGGTCGGCAAGGACTTCGACAAGAGCTCGGGGTTTGGCGTGTTCTCGCTGAACGCGGCGTATCGCATCAACAAAAATTTCAAGGTCAGCACCGGCGTCGACAACCTGTTCGGCAAGGCGTACGCCGAGCACCTGAACCTGGCCGGCAACGCCGGGTTCGGCTACCCGGCCAATGACCCGCAAGCCATCAAGGAACCGGGGCGCACGCTCTGGACCAAGGTGGACATGAGTTTCTAAGAGCATCGCAGGCAAGCCAGCTCCCACAGTTGAAATGCATTCCCCTGTGGGAGCGGGCTTGCCCGCGATGGCGGCCTCGATAACACAAAAATTCCAAGCCTTTGCGGAGCACACCCTGATGAACCCACCCAAGATTTCCTTCTACAACCTGGCCTGGCGCTGGCATTTCTACGCCGGGCTGTTTGTCGCGCCGTTCATGGTGCTGCTGGCCCTGACCGGCATGGTCTACCTGTTCAAACCCCAGCTCGACCCGCTGATGTACGGCAACCTGCTGACGGTGCAAAGCGCCGAGCACGCGCTGAGTGCCGACGAGCAACTGCAACGCGCCCAGGCGGCCTACCCACACGGCACAATCAGCAAGTACCTGCCACCGGCCGACGCCACCAGCAGCGCGCAATTCGTGATGCACAACAACGGGCACGACGTGACCGTGTTCGTCGACCCGTATCGCGGCACTGTGCTCGGCGAACAGGACGCCACGTACAACCTGCAAGCCATCGCCCGCGCGCTGCATGGCGAGTTGATGATCGGCACCGTCGGCGATCGCCTGGTGGAACTGGCGGCCGGCTGGGGCGTGATGCTGGTGATCTCGGGCCTGTATTTGTGGTGGCCGCGAGGCACGTCGGCGGCGGGCATTCTGTGGCCCCGGCTGGGCAGTCGCGGCCGTTTGTTCTGGCGGGACCTGCACGCGGTGGCGGGCTTCTGGGGCGCGGCGTTCCTGCTGGTGATGCTGCTCAGCGGCATGACCTGGACCGGCTTCTGGGGCAAGCAATACGCCGAGCTGTGGAATAAATTCCCGGCGGCGATGTGGAACAACGTGCCGCAGTCCGACCAGCAGGCCCGCAGCCTCAACACCGCAAGCCAGCAGACCGTACCGTGGGCCATGGAAAACACGCCGATGCCGATGTCCGGCGAGCATGCCGAGCACATGAAGCATGGCGGCATGACTAAAGGCCCGGCCGCACCCACCGTGAGCCTGCAACAGGTGGCCGACCTCGCCAACTCACGCAAGGTCGAGCCCGGCTACAGCATCACCTTCCCCACCACCGCCGAAGGTGTATTCACCATCGCGGTATTCGCCAACGACCCCCGCAACGACGCCACCCTGCATGTAGACCAATACACCGGCAAGGTCCTGGCCGACGTGCGCTGGGAACACTACAACACCGTGGCACGGGTGACCGAATCCGGCGTGATGCTGCATGAAGGCAAGATGTTTGGCGTGGTCAACCAGATCATCGTGCTGCTGATTTGCCTGATGATCCTGCTCAGTGCCGTCAGCGGCCTGGTGATCTGGTGGAAACGCCGGCCACAGGGCGGCCTCGGGGTTCCGCCGCTGCGCCACGACCTGCCGAAATGGAAAACCGCGATGGTGATCATGCTCGGGCTGGCGATCGTCTTTCCGCTGGTGGGTGCCTCGTTGATTGTGGTCTGGGCGCTGGATCGGCTGGTGCTTTCGCGGCTTTTCAGCCAACGTGAATCTGCCTCAGGTTCGGCATGAAACAGGCGAGATGCCCCATATAGAGGCGTTAGGTAGTCTTACGCGGGCTTTCACCCACGCCACCACAAGTGTTATATTATAACACTTGCTGTCTATTCCCGGCTCGCCGCACCGTGCGGCGAGCACCGCCTCGAAGAAGCGATTTATCGTCCGATGAACAAGTACCTTGCGTCCGGCCTGTGCCTGCTCGCCCTGCATAACAGTGCCCAGGCCCTGACTCTTCCCGCCAGCGCCGTCTCCGCGCCGGCGGTCGACGACGAGCGCGTCGACCTGAACACCCCGACCACGGCAGGTTCACGCCTGAACCTTACCGCCTTGCAAACCCCTGGCAGCGTTGAAAGCCAGACCGGCAAGCAGATCCGCGAACGGGGCGATGCCACGGTGCAGGACGCCATCTCCCGCGCCACCGGCATCAGCCGCACCGGCTCGCCAGGCGACGGTGGCACCTCGCTGTCGGCGCGGGGCTTCACCGGCCAGAGTTCGGTGCTGCAACTGTACGACGGCGCCCGCATGTTCGATGGCGCGGGCACGTCCACTTTCCCGGTCGACACCTGGTCCGTGGAGCGGGTGGACGTACTGCGCGGCCCGGCCTCGGTGATGTACGGCCAGGGCGCCACCGGAGCAGTGATCAACACGATCCCGAAAAAGCCTTTCGAGGGCGACATCGAAAACCACGTCCGCCTGGGGTACGGCTCTTATGATCGCCAGCAGCAAGCCCTCGACAGCGGCGGCTCGCTCACCGACACCCTGAGCTACCGCCTGAACATCAACCGCCTGCGCAGCAACGGCTTCATCGATCGCGGTGACTCCAGCAGCGACTTCGTCAGCGGTGCCCTGCGCTGGCAAGCGGCCGACAACCTGAGCTTCACCCTGGCCACCGACTACGGCGACCAGAGCCCGCAAAACGATTACGGCACGCCATTGATCAACGGCCAGTTGCACAAGGGCCTGCGGGACAAGAACTACAACGTCAGCAACGATATCCAGCACTACAACGACCAGTGGACGCGCCTGACCAGCGAGTGGCAGATCAACGACAACGTCACCGCCACCAACGAACTGTCGTACCTGAAAAACCAGCGCCGCTGGCAGAACGCCGAGAGCTACAACTATGTGAATGGCGGGCTGGTGCGCCAGAGCTACCTGGGCATCAAGCACAATCAGGAACAGGTCGGCGACCGCCAGACCTTCACCTTCAAGCACACCCTGTTCGGCCTCGACAGCCAGACCGTGACAGGTGTGGAGTACAACCGCATTCGCTTCCGCCTCGCCAGCAACTCGCCGTTCAATGACGTATCGGACGACGGCCAGCCGGTGGACATCCTGCACCCGGTACCCCAGCCATTTGAAAGTGCCAGCCCGTTCATTCCGCAGTCCGTCAGCACCACCAAGCAACTGGCCGCGTTCGCCGAAAACCGCCTGCAACTGACCGATAAGCTATCGCTGGTCACCGGGGTGCGCCGCGACTACGTACACATCGACCGTGAATCCCTGATCGATGGCAGCGACTCCGACAAGACCTTCACCGGCAACAACTGGAAAGCCGGCCTGGTCTACGCGATCACCCCGGACACCTCGGTTTACGGCCAGTACGCCACCAGCACCGACGGCGTCGGCAGCCTGATTACCCTGAGCCCGAGCCAGCAACAATTCGGCCTGTCCACCGCCAAGCAAACCGAAATCGGCCTCAAGCAAGCGTTCTGGGACTCCCGTGGCGAATGGACCCTGGCGGCCTACCACATCGTTAAAAAGAAGCTGCTGGTGAGCATTCCCGGCACCGACCTCAAGGAGCAAGTGGGGCAGCAGTCGTCCAACGGCCTGGAAGCCAGCCTCGACCTGCAACTGCCAAACGCCTGGCAGCTGCAAGCCAATGCCGCCATCGTGCGGGCGCAGTACGACGACTTCTCCGAAGTGGTCAACGGCCAGGCCGTGTCCCGCGACGGCAACCGCCCCACCGACGTGCCGCGCCGCACCGCCAACCTGTGGCTGAGCAAAGCGGTGACCGACGACATCCGCGCAGGCGCCGGCGTGCGTTACGTCGACGCGCGTTTTGCCAACACCGCCAACACCAGCGAAGTGCCGAGCTACACCGTGGTGGACGCCACCGTGTCATGGAAAGCCATGCGCAACACGACATTGGGCCTGCAATTGAATAACCTGTTCGACCGCACGTACGCCGTCAGCCAATACAATGACGGCCAGCAATGGATCCTGGGTGAGCCCAGGTCGTTCTTTGTGACGGCGGATTACACCTTTTAACTGAACGCAACACGGTCCAAATGTGGGAGCGGGCTTGCTCGCGAAGGCGGTGGGTCAGTCGCTGAAATGTTGGCTGACACACCGCCTTCGCGAGCAAGCCCGCTCCCACACAAGCCCGCTTCCACATTTGTCCTGTGTTGGACCTGAGAGTAAAGATGACCTCACTCAACCTCACCGCCCTCGCCTGGACCCCGCCAGGCCACGAGTACTGTCATCACCAGTTCCAACTGAGTGACGCCAGCCTGCACGTGAGCGCCGGTGAGTTTGTCGGGTTGATCGGCCCCAACGGCAGCGGCAAGACCAGCCTGCTGCGCTGTGCCTATCGGTTCAGCAAGCCGGCCGAGGGTGAGGTGCTGCTGGAACACCAGAATGTGTGGAAGCAATCCTCGAAGTGGTGCGCGCAGCGTATCGCCGTGGTGCTCCAGGAATTTCCCGATACGTTCGGCCTGCGGGTGGATGAAGTGGTCGCCATGGGCCGCACACCGCACAAGGGCCTGTTCGACAGCGACACGGTTGAAGACCGTGACCTGATCCGCCAGGCCCTGGATAACGTCGGCCTGCTGGGCTTCGAAGACCACGCTTTCGCGACCCTCTCGGGCGGTGAAAAGCAGCGGGTGATCCTGGCCCGCGCCCTGGCCCAGCAACCCCAACTGCTGATCCTCGACGAGCCGACCAACCACCTCGACCCACGCTACCAGCTGCAATTGCTGCAACTGGTCAAGCGCCTGAACATCGGCACCCTGGCCAGCATTCACGACCTGAACCTCGCTGCCGCATTCTGCGATCGCCTGTACGTGATCAACCACGGGCGCATCGTCGCCAGCGGCACACCCCACGAAGTACTGACCGCCGAGCTGCTGCGCGAGGTGTTCGGCGTTGAAGCATTGATCGACACTCACCCCTTGTCCGGCTACCCCCGAATTACCTGGATAACCCAATCATGATCCTGCGCTCCCTGCTGTCTCTCGCTTTGCTGCTCGGCACTTCTCAAGCGTTCGCCGAAGCCACCCATTACCCGCTGACAATCAAAAGCTGCAACCGCGAAGTGACCTTCGCCGAGACGCCGAAACACGCGGTCAGCCACGACATCAACATGACCCAGATGATGCTCGCACTGGGCCTCAAGTCGCACATGGCCGGCTACAGCGGCGTCACCGGCTGGAAGTCGGTGACCCCGGAAATGGCACAGATCCTCGACGGCCTGCCGGAACTGGCGAGCAAGTACCCGTCGGTGGAAACCCTGCTCAACGCCGACGTCGATTTCTTCTTCGCCGGCTGGGACTACGGCATGCGCGTCGGTGGCGACCTCACCCCGCAAACCTTGCAACCCTTGGGCATCAACGTCTACGAGCTGACCGAGTCCTGCGCCTTCGTGATGAAGCGCCCGGCCGCCACCCTGGAAGACACCTATAACGACCTGCGCAACCTGGGCAAGATTTTCGACGTACAGGACCGCGCCAATGCGCTGATCGCGCAGATGCAGGCGCAGGTAGCCGAGGTGCAGAAAAGCCTGCCGGCCGACAAGCCTCGCGTGTTCCTCTACGACAGTGGCGAAGACCGCGCCATGACCTCCGGCCGCCTGGGCATGCCCCAGGCGCTGATCGACGCCGCCGGCGGGCGCAATATCCTCGACGACGTGGACGCCAGCTGGACCCGGGTCAACTGGGAAACCGTGGTGGAGCGCAACCCGCAAGTCATCGTAATCGTCGACTACAGCGAAATCACCGCCGACCAAAAAGAGCAGTTCCTGCTGGACAACCCGGCGCTGCAATCGGTGGACGCCATCAAGAACCAGCGCTTTATCGTGATTCCCTACGTGCAGGCCACGCCGGGCATCGACAACGTGCTGGCCGTTGAAACCCTGGCCAAGGGGTTCCACGGCGAATGATCACCCGTCGCTATGCCCTGCTGCTGAGTGCCCTTGGCGCGTTGTTGCTGATCTCTTGCGTGGTCTCGCTGGGGTTCGGCTCGGCGCGGGTGCCGGTGGACGTGGTGTGGCGCATTTTGCTGCATAAAGCCTTCGGCATTGGCCAGGCGAACTGGACGGCCGGCCAGGAACATATCGTATGGCTGATCCGTGTGCCGCGCATGTTGCTGGGCGCGTTGGTGGGCGCCGGGCTGGCGTTGATTGGTGCGGTGTTGCAGGCCGTCACACGCAACCCGCTGGCAGACCCGCACCTGCTGGGCGTGACCTCCGGCGCCACCCTGGGCGCGGTGATCGTGGTGCTGCATGTGGGCGAAGTGATCGGCCTGCTGACCCTGCCTATCGCCGCGTTCATCGGCGCCTTGCTGAGCATGATCGTGGTGCTGGCGGTGGCCAGTCGCAACGGTCGCCTTGAAAGTGACCGGCTGCTGCTGTGCGGTGTGGCGGTGTCGTTCGTGATGATGGCAGTGGCCAACTTGCTGCTGTTCATGGGCGACCACCGCGCGGCGTCGGCGGTGATGTTCTGGATGCTCGGCGGCCTCGGCCTGGCGCGCTGGGAACTGCTGGCGATCCCGTTCGCCACGGTATTGATCGGGTTGGTGTTGCTGCTGGGGATGGCGCGCCCGCTGAACGCGCTGATGGCCGGTGAACAGACCGCCGTGACCCTGGGCCTGAACGCACGCAACGTGCGGCTCAAGGTGTTTTTGATCGCCTCGCTGATGACCGGCGTGCTGGTGTCCATCAGCGGCTCCATCGGCTTTGTGGGGCTGATGGTGCCGCACATTGCCCGGCGTCTTGTGGGTGCCGAGCATCGCCGGTTACTGCCGGTGTGCGTGCTGCTGGGCAGCGTGTTCCTGGTGTGGGTCGATGTGGCTGCCCGCACGATGATCGCCCCGGAAGACCTGCCTATAGGCGTGGCCACGGCGGCCATCGGCGGGCTGTTTTTTATCGGGCTGATGCGCAAGCGCTGACGCCCTTTTCGCCATCGCCCTGTTGTAGCGCACATTCGCGCACCAGCACGCCCTCGGTGCCAGTTCATGGTGCGCCGCCGCCGCTCGCCACGCTGCAAAAACGACCATTTCCTGCCTTTGGCCGACTAGGCACACCCCTTGCAATCACTCCCTCATCACAACGTTGAGTCATGGAGATTGCACAATGAAGCGTCGCAGCTTGATCAAGGCTTTCACACTGTCCGCATCCATCGCCGCGATGGGCATGACCTGGACCGTACAGGCCGCCGAGACCATCAAGGTCGGCATCCTGCACTCGCTGTCCGGGACCATGGCGATCTCCGAGACCTCGCTGAAAGACATGGCGCTGATGACCATCGACGAGATCAACGCCAAGGGCGGTGTGAACGGCAAGATGCTCGAACCGGTGGTGGTCGACCCGGCGTCCAACTGGCCGCTGTTCGCTGAAAAAGGCCGCCAGTTGCTGACCCAGGACAAGGTCGCGGTGGTGTTCGGTTGCTGGACCTCGGTGTCGCGCAAATCGGTGCTGCCGGTGTTCGAAGAACTCAACGGCTTGCTGTTCTACCCGGTGCAATACGAAGGCGAAGAGATGTCGCCGAACGTGTTCTATACCGGTGCGGCGCCGAACCAGCAGGCGATCCCTGCGGTGGAATACCTGATGAGCGAAGAAGGTGGCGGCGCCAAGCGCTTCTTCCTGCTGGGCACCGACTACGTGTACCCACGCACCACCAACAAGATTTTGCGTTCGTTCCTGCACTCCAAAGGGGTAGCGGATAAAGACATCGAAGAGGTCTACACCCCGTTCGGCCACGCCGATTACCAGACCATCGTGGCCAACATCAAAAAATTCTCGGCCGGCGGCAAGACCGCCGTGATCTCCACCGTGAATGGCGACTCCAACGTGCCGTTCTACAAAGAGCTGGCCAACCAGGGCCTGAAAGCCACCGACGTGCCGGTGGTGGCGTTCTCCGTGGGTGAAGAAGAACTGCGCGGCATCGACACCAAGCCGCTGGTGGGCAACCTCGCCGCCTGGAACTACTTCCAGTCGGTGGAGAACCCGGTGAACAAGAAATTCGTGGCGGACTGGAAAGCCTACGCCAAGGCCCACAACCTGCCGGGCGCGGATAAAGCCGTGACCAACGACCCGATGGAAGCCACCTACGTGGGCATCCATATGTGGGCGCAGGCGGTGGAGAAAGCCAAGTCCACCGACGTCGACAAAGTGCGTGAAGCCATGGCCGGGCAGACGTTCGCGGCGCCGTCCGGTTTCACCCTGACCATGGACAAGACCAACCACCACCTGCACAAGCCGGTGATGATCGGTGAGATCCAGGCCGACGGGCAGTTCTCGGTGGTGTGGCAGACCCAGGAACCGATCCGTGCACAGCCTTGGAGCCCGTACATCCCTGGCAATGACAAGAAGCCGGATTACGCCGTCAAGAGCAACTGAACCAAGGGGTGTCGGCACCTGAGAGCTGACACAAACCCTGTGGGAGCTGGCTTGCCTGCGATGCGGACACCTCGGTATGTCTGATGCACCGCTATCGCAGGCAAGCCAGCTCCCACATTTGTTCGAGCAAGGCCCAAGAATATGCCCACTGCCCTCCACCGCTTCATCCTCGCCGCCCTGCTGTTGCTGCCCTTCGCCGCACACGCCAGCGACGCCGAAGACTTCCTTGCCGCCAACCCGATGCAACAAGCCAAGCTGCTCCAGGACTGGGCCGCCCAGCCCGACCCGGCGCGCATCGAGTTGGTGGACGCCCTGCAACAAGGCCAGATCAGCGTCAACGGCGAAACCAAAACCGTGCGCCTGAACAACCGCCTGCGCGGCCTGATCGACAACGTGCAGGCCAGCCAGGCACTGCTTGCCGCCGACCCCAAGGTGCGCCTGGCCGCTGCCCAGACCCTGCAAAAAAGCGCGCAACCTGCGCAATTGAAATTCCTCGACCAGCAACTCGCCGGCGAAACCAACGACGACGTACACGCGGCCTTAAGCCTGGCCCTGGCCAACCTGCAACTGGTGGACACCGACCCCGCCGTGCGCCTGGCCGCCGTCCGTTTGCTCGGCGGCACCGGCGACCCGCTGGCCCGCACCCGCCTGGAAGCCTTGCTCGCCCCCGGCGTCGAAGCCGACGCCACGGTGCACACCGCCGCCGAGACCAGCCTGGCCCAGGTCAAACGCAAACTGATGGTGGGCGAGATCCTCGGCCAGGCCTTCAGCGGCATGTCCCTGGGCTCGATCCTGCTGTTGGCGGCGCTCGGCCTGGCGATCACCTTCGGCTTGCTCGGGGTGATCAACATGGCCCACGGCGAGATGCTGATGCTCGGTGCCTACTCCACCTATGTGGTGCAGTTGATGATGCAGCGCTACGTGCCCCAGGCCATCGAGTTCTACCCGCTGATCGCGCTGCCGGTGGCGTTTTTTGTGACCGCCGCCATCGGCATGGCCCTGGAGCGCACGGTGATTCGTCACCTCTACGGCCGCCCCCTGGAAACCCTGCTCGCCACCTGGGGCATCAGCCTGATGCTGATCCAGTTGGTGCGCCTGGTGTTCGGTGCGCAGAACGTTGAAGTGGCCAACCCCGAGTGGCTCTCCGGCGGGATTCAGGTGCTGCCCAACCTGGTGCTGCCGTACAACCGCATCGTGATCATCGCCTTCGCGCTGTTCGTGGTGGTGCTGACCTGGCTGCTGCTGAACAAGACGCGCCTGGGCCTGAATGTGCGGGCCGTGACCCAGAACCGCAACATGGCCGCCTGCTGCGGCGTGCCCACCGGGCGTGTGGACATGCTTGCCTTCGGCCTCGGCTCCGGCATCGCGGGCCTGGGCGGCGTGGCCCTGAGCCAGATCGGCAACGTCGGCCCGGACCTCGGCCAAAGCTACATCATCGACTCGTTCCTGGTGGTGGTGCTCGGTGGCGTCGGCCAGTTGGCCGGCAGCGTCATGGCTGCCTTCGGTCTGGGCATCGCCAACAAGATTCTCGAACCGCAGATCGGTGCCGTGCTCGGCAAGATCCTGATCCTCGCGCTGATCATTCTGTTTATCCAGAAACGCCCGCAGGGACTCTTCGCACTGAAAGGACGGGTGATCGACTGATGAACCAGCCATTGATGCTCACGGCCGCGCAAAAGGCCGGCCCCAAGGTGACCATCGCAGTCGGTGCAGTGGTGCTGACCCTGCTGCTGGCATTGCCATTGTTCTCCCTGCTGTCACCGGAAAATCCGCTGTACGTCTCCGCCTATACGCTGACGCTGGTGGGCAAGATTCTGTGCTACGCCATCGTTGCCCTGGCCCTGGATTTGGTGTGGGGTTATGCCGGGATGTTGTCCCTCGGCCACGGCCTGTTCTTTGCGCTGGGCGGCTATGCCATGGGCATGTACCTGATGCGCCAGGCCTCCGGGGATGAATTACCGGCGTTCATGACCTTCCTGTCGTGGACTGAGCTGCCCTGGTATTGGATGGGCACCGAACACTTCCTCTGGGCCCTGTGCCTGGTGGTATTGGCCCCGGGTTTACTGGCGTTGGTGTTCGGGTTCTTCGCCTTCCGTTCGCGGATCAAGGGCGTGTATTTCTCGATCATGACCCAGGCCCTGACGTTTGCCGGGATGCTGTTGTTCTTTCGCAACGAGACCGGGTTTGGCGGCAATAACGGCTTTACCAATTTCCGTAGCATCCTCGGGTTTGGCATCACCGAACCGGGTACCCGGGCAACGTTGTTCGTGGCCACCGTGGTGCTGTTGGTGGCGAGTCTGTACATCGGCTGGCGCCTGGCCCAGAGCAAGTTCGGCCGGGTGCTGACGGCTCTGCGGGATGCGGAAAACCGCCTGATGTTCTGCGGCTACGACCCACGCGGCTTCAAGCTGTTTGTGTGGGTGTTGAGCGCGGTGTTGTGCGGTTTGGCGGGGGCGTTGTACGTGCCGCAAGTGGGCATTATCAACCCCAGCGAGATGTCGCCGACCAACTCCATCGAAGCCGCGGTGTGGGTGGCTCTCGGGGGGCGCGGAACATTGATCGGCCCGTTGCTGGGCGCCGGTGTGGTCAACGGCATGAAAAGCTGGTTTACCGTGGCCTTTCCTGAGTATTGGCTGTTCTTCCTCGGGGCGCTGTTCATCCTCGTCACCCTGTATTTGCCCAAGGGCGTGATCGGCCTGCTGAAGAAAAGGGGCGACCAATGAGAATCACCGCGACGGCCGAATTTATGCTCGAACCCATTCTGGAACCGAACAAAGACCAGGGCAGCGCCCGCGACGCCATCGGTCTCGGCCAGGCGGCGGGTAAAGGCCTGAACACCCGCCACGGCACCATCCTGACCCTGGAAGACATCAGCGTCAGCTTCGACGGTTTCAAGGCGTTGAACGACCTGAACCTGTACATCGGCGTCGGCGAATTGCGCTGCATCATCGGCCCCAACGGCGCGGGCAAGACCACGCTGATGGACGTGATCACCGGCAAGACCCGGCCCAGCCACGGCAAGGCCTGGTTCGGTGAAACCCTGGACCTGACCAGCATGAGCGAAGTGCAGATCGCCCAGGCCGGCATCGGTCGCAAGTTCCAGAAACCCACGGTATTCGAAGCCCTGAGCGTGTTCGAAAACCTCGAGCTGGCGCAGAAGACCGACAAGTCAGTGTGGGCCAGCCTGCGGGCGCGCTTGAGTGGCGAGCAGAAAGACCGCATCAGCGAAGTGCTCGACACCATCCGCCTGACCGCCTCGGTCAACCGCCCCGCCGGCCTGCTGTCCCACGGCCAGAAGCAGTTCCTGGAAATCGGCATGCTGTTGATGCAAGACCCGCAGCTGTTGCTGCTGGACGAGCCGGTGGCAGGCATGACCGACGCCGAAACCGAATTCACCGCCGAGCTGTTCAAGCGCCTGACGGGCAAGCATTCGCTGATGGTGGTGGAGCACGACATGGGCTTTGTCGGCTCGATTGCCGACCACGTGACCGTGTTGCACCAGGGCAGCGTGCTGGCCGAAGGGTCGCTGGAACAGGTGCAGGAAAATGAGCGGGTGATCGAGGTTTACCTCGGTCGCTGATGCTTTATGTGGGAGCTGGCTTGCCTGCGATGGCATCGACACGGTGCAACTGATACACCGAGTCGCCTGTATCGCAGGCAAGCCAGCTCCCACAAGGAATTGAGGAGGTTTTGAACATGCTGCAAGTCGACAAGCTGCACCAGTACTACGGCGGTAGCCATATCCTGCGCGGGCTTTCCTTTGAGGTGAAAGTCGGCGAGGTCACCTGCCTGCTGGGCCGCAACGGCGTGGGCAAGACTACCCTGCTCAAGTGCCTGATGGGGTTGCTGCCCGCCAAAGAAGGCGCGGTGAACTGGGAAGGCAAGGCCATTACCGGCTTCAAGCCGCACCAGCGCGTACACGCCGGCATCGCCTACGTGCCCCAGGGCCGGGAGATTTTCGGGCGGCTGACGGTGGAAGAAAACCTGCTGATGGGCCTGTCGCGTTTCCCCGGCGCCGAAGCCAGGGAAGTCCCGGCGTTCATCTACGAACTGTTCCCGGTGTTGCTGCAAATGAAGCAACGCCGTGGCGGCGACTTGTCCGGCGGCCAGCAACAACAGCTGGCGATCGGGAGAGCCCTGGCCAGCCGCCCGCGCCTGTTGATCCTCGACGAACCCACCGAAGGCATCCAGCCCTCGGTGATCAAGGAGATCGGCGCCGTAATCAAGAAGCTCGCGGCACGCGGTGACATGGCGATTCTGCTGGTGGAGCAGTTCTACGATTTTGCCGCCGAACTGGCCGACCAGTACCTGGTGATGTCCCGGGGCGAAATCGTCCAGCAAGGCCGTGGAGAAAATATGGAAAGCGAGGGTGTGCGCGGACTCGTTACGATCTAATCTGTAGCGTCCTAACGATAAGCACTGACCATGACCCTACCTGCCCCCACCGCGCTGTTCACCCCCAGCTGGCACGCCGAGCTGGAACTCGGCTACGCGCGTTTCGGCGACACCACACGCCCGGTGATGCGCCGCCACTTGGGCCCGCTGCGGGTGCAAAAGCACCTGTACGCCGAAGGCCCCGAGGTGTGCCAGCACATCATCGTGCACCCGCCGGGCGGGATTGCCGGCGGTGATCGCCTCGATATCACGGCCCATGTGGCCGAAGGTGCCTGGGCGCAATTGACCAGCCCCGGCGCGGCCAAGTGGTACCGCGCCGGCGGGCCGGCCTATCAGCAGCTGGCGCTGACCGTTGAGGCGGGCGCCACCCTGGAATGGCTGCCCCAGGAGACCATCGTGTTCAGCGCCGCCCAGGCCGAACTCACCACCCGCATCGACCTGCAAGGCGACGCGCGGCTGTTTTACTGGGACGTGGTGGCCCTGGGACGCCCTGCCAGCGGCGAGCGTTTCGACCTCGGGCACTTCCAGTCGCACCTGGATATCCGCCGCGACGGCCAGTTGATTTGGCATGAGCGCCAGCGCATTGTGGGCGCCGACGGTTTGCTCGACTCGCCCATCGGGCTCGATGGGCAACCGGTGTTTGCGACCTTGCTGGTGAGCGGCGAAATCGACAGCGAACTGCTCGAACGCTGCCGCTCGTTACCCCACGCGGTACGCGGCGATTTGACCCAACTGCCCGGCCTGCTGGTGGCCCGTTGCCTGGCCAGTGAAGCACTGTTGGCGCGAGGCTGGCTGATTGAGTTGTGGCGCCTGCTGCGCCCGGCTGTATTAGGCCGAGAGGCGGTATCACCGAGAATCTGGAGCACATGAAGATCAAACGTTGACCCTGTTCCCGGTGGGAGCCGGGCTTGCCCGCGATGGCATCACCTCGGTGCATGAGCCCTACCGAGTCGCCAGCATCGCAGGCAAGCCAGCTCCCACAGAAAGCAGCTTTCACATTGGATCTCCAGTGTTTTTACGAATGTATTTCATAGTGGACCTTGAACGATGGACCTGACCCCACGGGAAAAAGACAAACTGCTGATCTTCACCGCCGGCCTGGTGGCCGAGCGGCGGTTGGCGCGCGGTGTGAAGCTCAACTACCCGGAAACCATCGCCTACATCTCCGCCGCGCTGATGGAAGGTGCCCGCGATGGCCGCACCGTGGCCGAACTGATGCACTTCGGCACCACCCTGCTCACCCGCGAGCAGGTGATGGAAGGCATTCCGGAAATGATCCCGGACATCCAGGTGGAAGCGACCTTCCCCGACGGGACCAAGCTGGTCACCGTCCACCAACCCATCGCCTGAGGCCCGGCCATGTCCTTTTTGATTCGTGAGGCGGTGCATGCCGACTTGCCAGGGATTCGCGATATCTACAACGACGCCGTCCTCAACACCACGGCCATCTGGAACGAACAACCGGTTGACCTGGGCAACCGCCAGGCCTGGTTCAGCGCCCGCCAGGCGCAGTTTTACCCGATCCTGGTGGCCGTCGAGGACGACCAGGTCACCGGCTATGCCTCGTTTGGCGACTGGCGACCCTTCGAGGGGTTTCGCCACACGGTCGAGCACTCGGTGTACGTGCGCAGCGACCAACGCGGCAAAGGCCTCGGCCCGCAATTGATGCAAGCCCTGATCGAACGGGCGAAGACCTGCAACAAACACGTGATGGTTGCCGCCATTGAGAGCGGCAACCAGGCGTCGATCCGCCTGCATGAGCGCCTGGGTTTTATCACCACCGGGCAGATGGCCCAGGTGGGCACCAAGTTCGGGCGCTGGCTCGACCTGACCTTCATGCAACTGACACTCAACCCTGGCGCTGCGCCGCCCAAGGAGTGACACCGATGAACGCCGCCCAACTGCGTCGAGTCAATGCCGAGAGTTTTGCCCATTACCGTCAGGGTTTGGTTGAGCTGTTGCTGGACGCCGTGAAGCATGGCGCCTCGGTGGGGTTCATGGCCGACTTCGACGAAGCCCAGGCCCGCCGCTACCTGAGCAGCGTGCAGGCGAGCGTCGAGGACGCCAGCCTGCTGCTGTGGGTGGTGGTGCGTGATGAACAAGTGGTGGCCAGCGTGCAATTGGCGCTGTGCCAGAAAGCCAACGGCCTGAACCGTGCCGAGGTGCAAAAACTGCTGGTGCACAGCGAGGCACGGCGCAGGGGCCTGGGCCAACAGTTGATGAACGCCCTGGAGCTGAGCGCCCGCCAGTACAAACGCGGGCTGCTGTACCTGGACACCGAAGCCGGCTCCGACGCCGAAGCCTTCTACCAGTCGCTGCGCTACACCAAGATCGGTGAATTGCCCAACTACTGCCAAAGCCCGGACGGGCGCTACACCCCGACCGCCATTTACTTCAAGACCCTGGGACAACCTGCATGATTCCTGGCGAATTTCAGATCCAGCCTGGCGACATCGAACTCAACGTGGGCCGGCGCACCGCCACCCTGAGCGTGGCCAACAGCGGCGACCGGCCGATTCAGGTCGGTTCCCACTATCACTTCTTCGAAACCAACGACGCATTGACGTTCGACCGTGCCGCCAGCCGCGGCATGCGCCTGAACATCCCGGCGGGCACGGCCGTGCGCTTCGAGCCGGGGCAAAGCCGCGAGGTGGAACTGGTGGAGTTGAGCGGCAAGCGCCGGGTGTTCGGCTTTGCCGGACGCATCATGGGCGACCTGTAGTTTTTCTGGTGTCTGCTCGGGCCTCATCGCAGGCAAGCCAGCTCCCACAGGGGAATGCGTTCCAAATGTGGGAGCGGGCTTGCCCGCGATAGAGAGCGAAGCGAACGATTTCAAACTTTCCTGAATCTCAAGGCATGCACATGAAGATTTCCAGACAAGCCTACGCCGACATGTACGGCCCCACCGTCGGTGACAAGGTCCGCCTGGCCGACACCGAGCTGTTCGTCGAAGTCGAACAGGACTTCACCGTCTACGGCGAAGAAGTGAAATTCGGCGGCGGCAAAGTCATCCGCGATGGCCAGGGCCAGAGCCAGTTGCTGGCCGCCGAAGTGGTCGACACCCTGATCACCAACGCGCTGATCATCGACCACTGGGGCATCGTCAAGGCCGACGTCGGCCTGAAAAACGGCCGCATCTTCGCCATCGGCAAAGCCGGCAACCCGGACATCCAGCCCGGCGTGACCATCTGCGTCGGCGCCAGCACCGAAGTGATTGCCGGTGAAGGCATGATCCTCACCGCCGGCGGCATCGACACCCACATCCACTTCATTTGCCCGCAGCAAATCGAAGAGGCGCTGACCAGCGGCGTCACCACCATGATCGGCGGCGGCACCGGGCCGGCCACCGGCACCAACGCCACCACCTGCACCTCGGGCCCATGGCACCTGGCGCGCATGCTGCAGGCCTCCGACGCGTTCCCGATGAACATCGGTTTCACCGGCAAGGGCAACGCCAGCCTGCCGGAGCCACTGATCGAACAGGTCAAGGCCGGCGCCATCGGCCTCAAGCTGCACGAAGACTGGGGCACCACACCGGCGAGCATCGACAACTGCCTGAGCGTGGCCGACGAGTACGACGTGCAGGTGGCGATCCACAGCGACACCCTCAACGAGTCCGGCTTTGTCGAAACCACCCTCGCCGCGTTCAAGGGCCGCACCATCCACACCTACCACACCGAAGGGGCCGGTGGCGGTCACGCACCCGACATCATCAAGGCCTGTGGTTTCCCCAACGTGCTGCCCAGCTCCACCAACCCGACCCGGCCATTTACCCGCAACACCATCGACGAACACCTGGACATGTTGATGGTCTGCCATCACCTGGACCCGAGCATTGCCGAAGACGTGGCCTTCGCCGAAAGCCGCATCCGCCGCGAGACCATCGCCGCCGAAGACATCCTGCATGACCTCGGCGCGTTCTCGATGATCAGCTCCGACAGCCAGGCCATGGGCCGGGTCGGCGAAGTGATCACGCGCACCTGGCAGACCGCCGACAAGATGAAAAAACAGCGCGGCCCGTTGCCGGGTGACGGCGCAGGCAACGACAACTTCCGCGCCAAGCGCTACATCGCCAAGTACACGATCAACCCGGCGATCACCCATGGCATCAGCCACGAAGTGGGTTCGATCGAAGTGGGCAAGTGGGCCGACCTGGTGCTGTGGCGCCCGGCGTTTTTCGGAATCAAACCGACGCTGATCCTCAAAGGCGGCGCGATTGCCTCAAGCCTGATGGGCGATGCCAACGCATCGATCCCGACGCCGCAACCGGTGCATTACCGCCCGATGTTTGCCAGCTTCGGCAGTTCATTGCACGCTACCAGCCTGACCTTTATCAGCCAGGCGGCCTTGGCGGCAGGCTTGCCCGAGCAACTGGGCTTGAAGAAGAAAATTGCGGTGGTCAAGGGTTGCCGCGCGGTGCAGAAAACCGACCTGATCCACAACGATTACCTGCCCGACATCGAGGTCGACCCGCAGACCTATCAGGTGAAAGCCGACGGCGTGTTGCTGTGGTGTGAGCCGGCGGATGTGCTGCCCATGGCCCAGCGCTATTTCCTGTTCTAGATCGCCCAACGCCCCGGCTACGTGAGTACCCGGGGCTTTACCGTCAGAGCGGATGCTCAGCCAGTAACTGTCGGCTCAACGTCTGGATCAACCCGGCCTCTTCAATCTGCAATTGCGCCTCCAGGTCCGCGGATTGTTGTTGGTAGGCCGCTTCCGTCAGTTCGCCGGATTGAAAGCGCTCATGCAGGCTGGCCTGGCGCGTTTCATAAGGCGCCCGTTGTGCCTCGAACTGCGACCGCGAGGTATGGGTGACATAGTCGGTCCAGTACTCCCGGGCGATCAGCGCCTGGAATTCCGCCGGGGAATTGTTCAGGGCCATCACACGGGCATAGGCCTGGTCGAGCATCTGCGGGGTGACATCCGCCATGGCCGTAAACCGCACCTGGTTCGGCTGGGCCGGCAGCGCCAGGCGGTCCTTGAGGCCATAGCGGTAGGCCAGCTTGATCTCGACATCTTCCAGCCGTGCGACCCGGGCGGCTTTTTGCTCCGGGGTTAACCCCGGTGTCTCGTGGATCGCCACGGTGCGGCGCTGGATATCCTCCAGGGCGATTTTTTCGATTTCATCCAGGCGGAACAACCCTCTGGAAAGTCGCAGCAGCGCCGCGCCCTGCTGCCCGTCCAGGGCCAGCGCTTCGGCCCGGTAGACCAGCGTCATGATCTCCAGGTTACTAAAGGTCAAGGCGGCGCGGTCACAGCACGCCGCACGCCCCGCCCACTCGAACATGCGCTCGCGCAGG
The DNA here is from genome assembly GCF_013386825.1 of Pseudomonas sp. IPO3778. Lineage (GTDB taxonomy): Bacteria > Pseudomonadota > Gammaproteobacteria > Pseudomonadales > Pseudomonadaceae > Aquipseudomonas. The sequence continues at coordinate 93,036 of NZ_JACARC010000030.1, read as the reverse complement.
GCGTCGGATTTCGGGGTGGCCTGGGTCATGCTGTCGATCACCTCCCATACCCGCCGCTGCAGGTCACCGTGGCCGGCGCCGGGGGATTCCAGATCACTGAGCACACGAAAGAAGCCGTCGCTGCGGTCAGCCTGACGCAGGCCGCTCCACTGCACCTGCCGTGGCTCGACCTGCTCCGGCGACAGATCCCGGACCCAACGTTGCAGCTCGGTGCGCGCCTGAATGCCCAGGCGTGCCGGCCCGACCCGGACATGGGTGGGCGGTTCGATCTCCGCCGGCCGGTATTCGAACGCCTGTTGACGCCTGTCGCCTACCAGGTCCGGGCGCTCTCGCTCCAGGCGAACCCAGTAGTCGCGTAACTGCTGCTGGGCGACTTCAGACAACGGGTTGCCCGCCAGAAAGGTCACATTGTTGATACGGGCCATCGGCTCCAGATGCTCGGCAGCCGGTGCGACGACCGCCTCCGGGATCGTGGTGATACGGTTGCCGGACAGCTCGACATGGTCCAGCCGTGGCTGCTGCGTCAGCCCTTCGGGCCAGGTCTGGAGCTGCGCATTGTTCAGGAACAGCGAGCGCATGTCGGTGATCCGGGAAAAGTCCGGGCTGATAACCGCGCCTGCCGCCGGGCAGGGCCTGAGGCGGCTTGAAGAACGGCCGGCCGGCCGGTCTCACGCCCAAGCGCTCCCGCAGCCGATCCCGGGGCAAGGCGTGTTGCAGGATTTTCAATTTCAACTCCACACCCTGCCCCACATGGGGCAACCCCAAAGCCCGGCGGTGGGCATCGGTGAGGGCGTGCTGCAACGCTTCGTACAAGGTGTCGACGCCATGCAATTGCCCCGCCTGCCCGTCAAACGCCTGGTAGCGGCCCTCGGAGATCCTGACCAACACCTTGAGATTCGGAGCGTCCACTGGGCCGTAATGGGCGCGCAACTCACCGTCGTAGGCATCCTCACGCACCTCAATGCGCACACCGTCTTTCCAGCCCGGCAGGGTTTCCAGGGTATTGAGTACCAGGGTTTCGGTGTCGGGGCTGGCCAGTGCCTCCAGGTACAACCCTTCATAGGCTTTGGTCAGGCGCTGCGTGGCTTGCAGTTCGCGGGCCTTCTGCGCCAGGCGCAAGGGGATTTTGCGGGTCCCGGTCAGGGCTTGCAGCTCAGCGGCGCTGGCATCGCTTAACAGTTCCTGGGCGAGGATCGTCGGCAAGCTTTGGAAATCCCGTTGCAGCACCTGCACCGCCACGCTGCTGGGTACGACCCGCTCGCTATAGCGGCTGCGGAACAGCCGAGCGCGGTGCTGCTGCGCATAATCCCCCAGTCGTGCCTGCAAGCGCTGGCTGCGCAATCGGGGCTCTGGGGGCAGGTGTTGCCCGAGCATCCCTTGCAGCGCTTGGTCACTTAATGCCGCCACCACCCTGGCGGGCAATTGTCCGTTCATCAGGTCGGCGCGGCTGATGGAGATCAGGCCCCCCAGAGGCGCAGCCGTATCGCCATATTGGATGGCCACCCGTTGCGGGCCCTCGCCCTCGAACACTTCGATGGCCTTGCCGACCGGCCAGCGGGGCATCTCCACCATCAGGGACGCCGCATAGGGGGCCAGGTCGGGCGATAACTGCCCGACGAAAATCTGTTCGCTCAACCGCACCACATCGTCGTAGGCCCGGAACTGCCGCACCGTGTCCAGCAGCGTCGCCGGGGTCGGCTCGCTTTCGACATGCAGCCGGCGCAACACACTGTGGTCGATGTCACAGACCCGACGAATCGCCTCCAGCTGTGCATCGTCCAGGCCCTCCACGACGCGCCCCAGGCGCCGCATCAATGTCGGGCCTTCCCATTCGAGCGGCCGCTCGGCCTCATGGGTCCAGGCACCCGAACCATTGTGGCGGGCGGCGGGTTGATAGGCGTCCGGCCGGCGTGGGTGCTGGATACGGTATTGGCCGGGGTACGGGTCGGCTTTCAAGGCGTAGCGCTTGCCGTCGAGGTCCAGCACGTGCGTTTCCTGGACGCGACGCAGCCCCGCCTCGTCGGGCACCGCGGTTGTTGGCCGTTGAACCTCCAGCGCATAGGCCTGGATGTCCGGCTTCCACAGGCGCACTTCGCCCGACGGCAACGTGATCGACTTTAACCCCTCGATAAACGGCGACACGGTGACATGGAACGCGGCGCCGCCGACGGCCAGCATCGCCAGGTTTTCCATGACGTCGCCGATATGGGACCAGCCGGCTTCGCGGTCGCCCTCGCTGAGTTCGATGGCGCCTTCGAGCGCTTCGTAAAGCACCTGAGCCGCCATCGCCACCGCCATCACCGTGCCCAGGGGCGGCACCACCATCGACACCAGGTTCAGGGCAAACAGGCCGATGCTCATGTAGTGCGCCAGGCGCCGGGAGCGGTTGTTGGCGTCGGCCATGGCGGTGGGTACAGCCATGGTCAGGGCATCGTCGAACAGGCGCTGCACGGTGCCCTCGTACAGTTCATCCCACAGGTCCACATCGACCCAAAGGCCCTTCAGCGAATCGGCATTGATGTTCAGGTTCGGCGCCTTTGACGCAATCCGCACGCGGTGCGCCGGGTCCCCCAGGATCGAGGTGATCGGGGTCAGCTGCGGGGTGAGTACCTGGGACCAGAATTGCCCCTGCTCGGAGCGCAGCCACTTCAATGCGAAGCTTTGCGGCGGCGCATCCGGCACCAGTTCGGTAAAGCGCCGGTAGTAATACGCCAGGTCTTTGCGGGCGACGAAGCGGGCAAAAAACTGCTGATAATTGGTGGGCGCCACCACACTGGGACGGCCGCCCGGCTGGGGCGGCCAGACGGTCATCTGCCGCGTCAGCTCCGCGCGGAACTCGGCGAAGGATTCATAACGCTTGATCGGGTGTTCCGGGTCGTCGGGAATGTAGGCGATAAACCAACTCGCATAGCGGTATTTAACGCACGGGTCGATGATCACGCAGCCCTGCAAACGCAGGTTCATCAGGCACAGCCGGCGATACCAGATCTGCCGGTCGCCCAGCATGATGTTGCGCTCGCCGCTGGCCACCCGCAGCAGCAGGGCATAATCGTCCTGGCCAATGTCGCCCTTGAGCAATGCCAGGTAGGCCGCCGCCTTGAACCCATCTTTCTGAGCGGTGACAAACCGCTCCCGCAGCAGGTTTTGCGACACCGTCTGCGCCGGACGCAGGAAGGTGGTGAGGTGCGCCTGGTACTGTTTGCCCAGGTCCAGGTCGCGGCACAACCGGGTAAACACGTCGATTTTCAGCGACGTGGCATGGCGCTCGAAATGGCCCTCGGCATCGGGCGCGGTGATAAAGCCCGAGGCACTGTTGAAAAACCCGGCGCGGGTTTCGGGCTCTTCGAAATTGTTCAGCGCCGCCTGCAACAGCGAAAGGGTCTTGGCCCGAAAGCCTCCGGTGCGCACGCCAAACGCGTCCTCCACCGGGCAGTAGAGTCGCAGGCAGGTTTGCTCGACATCCAGCACATGGCCGGCGGCCTTGAGGGCGGCTTCCAGCAACGGCTTGGCGAAATCGTTGATGTCCTGGACCTTGTCCATGGACTGATCCAGCGCGGCATGGGATTTGAAGCTGGCCTCGAGACAGGCCTTGAGTTGGTTCTTCTGTTCCGCGCCGGTGGCCGCAAACCAGCCGGGAATCACCGGTTTGACCTGCCGTACCGAGGCGCGCAAGGAGGGCGACGCTGTGATCAGGCTCGGGGGGATGGCGGCTTTGATGTGTTGGTAATGTTGGCCCAGCTCTGCGGACACCGTGACGGCGGAGTCGGCTGCTTGAGGGTCTGGCATAAGCAAATACCTTGGAAGAGGAGAAAGGTGATTACCTTAATCAGCTCGGTTCCAAGGTCGGGTGTAACTATGTAGAGGCCCGGTTACTCGACCACCAGGCGCCCCAGGCGCTGCTTGAGCATCTGGTTCTCGGCGCGCAGTTGCTGCACTTCTTCCAGCAGGTCCAGCGCCAGGGCGACGCCTTCCCATTCCAGCTCCAGGTCTTTTTGCAGCGCCGACGCACGCTTGGCCAAGGCCAGTTCGTAATCGGTGAAGCGCCAGGACTCGGGACTCGTCCCCACCGGTTCAACAATGCCGTGCTCGACGATTTCGATCACGTAGGCCACCGACAAATCGGTGGCCTCACAGAATTCTGCCATGTTCACTTGAACCAAACGGGGACTGCTCATCGTTAGCTACTCCAGGATTCTCTTGGATCGAAAGCGGCCTTTGTCGCCAACTCCTGCCATAACGCCTTGACCTCGTCGTCGGTGTTTTTCGGCATCACCGCCTTGAGTTGCACAAACAGGTAACCGCGCTGCCCGGCCTTGTTCAACAAGCCATGGCCCTTGGCGCGCATGCGCTGGCCGTTCTGGCTGCCGGCCGGCACCTTGAGGTTGATCTTGCCGGTGAGGGTCGGCACCGCCACTTCGGTACCCAACGCCAGCTCCCACGGGGCCAGCGGCAGGGTGATGATCAGGTCTTCGCCTTCCACATCGAATTTGGGGTGTGCCGCGAACTTGATGATCAAGTACAGATCACCCGCGGCGCCGCCGCCAATGCCCGGCGCGCCCTGGCCCTTGAGGCGGATGCGCTCGCCGTCGGCCACACCGGCCGGGATCTTCACGTTCAGGCTCTTGGTGGTGTTGCTGACGTGCTGGCCGGCGCCGTTGTACTGCGGCACCTGGAAGGTGACCGGCTTGGACTCGTTGGACAGGGTCTCTTCGAGGGAGACCGGCAGTTCCATTTCCACATCTTGCCCTCGACGCCCGGCACTGCGGCCCTGGGCACCCCCAAAACCATTGCCGCGCGAACCGAAGATCGAACTGAAGAAGTCGGAAAAGTCGCCTGTGTCCTGGCCTGCGCCACCCCCATAGCCGCCACGGCTCTGCCAGCCTGGCGGGCCCTGGAAGGGTTGGCCATGCTGGCCGTATTTGCGCAAATCGTCGTATTCGGCGCGCTTGTCGGCGCTTTTCAGCGCTTCATAGGCTTCGGACGCGTCCTTGAACTTGGCTTCAGCGTCCTTTTCCTTGCTCACGTCCGGGTGATATTTACGCGCCAGCTTGCGATAGGCGGCCTTGATCGCCTTGTCGTCAGCGGTCGGTTCTACACCGAGAATCTTGTAATAGTCTTTGAAGTCCATCGGGGGTATCACCATCCATTATCGATATCGCACTGCCAGCGTCACAGCATGCGCCTGTTTGCGGCGTCTGGATTGACCGATCTCAATCTTGTGACCCGGGGGTGCGTCAGAAGTTTATCGGCGCTGCAGGCACAATCTTGCAGCCACCAACGGTATGGGGAGGATTTGGGGGCAAAGCCCGGGCTTTCAAGGTAACAAGTGCGTTGTATTTAGCGGATAGTCGGCCTACGCATCTGCACGCGGGTGGCATACACTGCGCGGCCGTTTTTCAACCGGAACCCGATTGACATGAAAAACCCTTCCCCAGCCCGTGCCTGCGGTATCGACTTCGGCACGTCCAACTCCACCGTCGGCTGGATTCGTCCCGGCATGGAAACGCTTATCGCGCTGGAGGACGACAAGATCACGCTGCCGTCGGTGGTGTTCTTCAACTTCGAGGAGCGTCGCCCGGTATACGGTCGCCTGGCCCTGCACGAGTACCTGGAAAACTACGAAGGCCGGCTGATGCGCTCCCTCAAGAGCCTGCTGGGTTCCAAGCTGATCAAGCACGACACCAGCGTTCTGGGCACGGCCATGCCGTTCACCGACCTGCTGGCGCTGTTTATCGGCCAACTCAAGAGCCGCGCCGAGGCCACCGCCGGTCGTGAATTCGACGAAGTGGTGCTGGGCCGCCCGGTGTTTTTCGTCGATGACGACCCGATGGCCGACCAGGAAGCCGAAAACACCCTGGTGGACGTGGCCCGCAAGATCGGCTTCAAGGACATCTCGTTCCAGTACGAACCGATTGCCGCGGCCTTCGACTACGAGTCCACCATCGAGAAAGAAGAGCTGGTGCTGATCGTCGACATCGGCGGTGGTACGTCTGACTTCTCCCTGGTGCGCCTGTCGCCCGAGCGTCGCCAGATCGACAACCGCCACGACGACATCCTCGCCACCGGCGGTGTGCACATCGGCGGTACCGACTTCGACAAGCAGCTCTCCCTCGCCGGCATGATGCCGCTGTTCGGCTACGGCAGCCGCATGAAAAGCGGCGCCTACATGCCCACCAGCCACCACATGAACCTGGCGACCTGGCACACCATCAACTCGGTGTACTCGCAAAAATCCAAGCTGGCCCTGGGCAGCATGCGCTACGATATCGAGGACACCGGCGGCATCGACCGCCTGTTCAACCTGATCGAACAGCGCGCCGGGCACTGGCTGGCGATGGAAGTGGAAGAAACCAAGATCCAGCTGACGCAACAGGACAGCCGCCATGTGCTGCTGGACCGGGTTGAGCCGGGGTTGAGCGTGGAGTTGAGCCGGGCGTTGTTCGAATCGGCCATCGATGGCTTGCTGGAACGGGTGCGCAACAGCGTGACCCAACTGCTCAACGACGCCTCGGTGGACGTGGCCCAGGTGGACACGGTGTTCTTTACCGGGGGTTCCAGCGGGATTCCGGCCCTGCGCCACAGCATCTCGGCGATGCTGCCGAATGCGCGGCATGTGGAAGGCAATATCTTTGGCAGTATCGGCAGTGGTCTGGCGATTGAGGCCAGCAAGCGGTATGGCTACTGAGTGACAAACCCCACTCCTTTTGCTGAAGGAGCTTGTTGTGGCGAGGGGGCTTGTCCCCCGTTGGGCTGCGAAGCAGCCCCATCAAGGTAAACGCATTTTTTCAGATTAAACGCGTTACCTGGTTTGGGGCCGCTTCGCAGCCCAACGGGGGACAAGCCCCCTCGCCACAACAGCCCTCCCGCCAAAGTGCCGGTGCTGGCTGTTAAACCATCCCCGCCAGCTTCAACTCACTCTTCAAGTACGCATAATAAATCGGCCCCGCCACTACCCCCGGCAGGCCGAAGGCGGCTTCGAACACCAGCATCGCCAACAGCAACTCCCACGACTTGGCACTGATCTGCCCGCCAACGATGCGCGCGTTGAGAAAGTACTCAACCTTGTGGATCACGATCAGGTAGCCCAGCGCCGCCACCGCGACCCAGATCGACAGCGACAAGGCCACGATGGTGATCAGGGTGTTGGACATCAGGTTGCCGATCACCGGCAGCAGGCCCAGCAGAAACGTCAGCACGATCAAGGTCTTGGTCAGCGGCAGGTGGATCCCGCACAGCGGCAGTACCACGGCGAGGAAGATCGCGGTGAACGCGGTGTTCAGCGCGGCGATCTTGATCTGGGCGAAGACGATGTTGCGAAAGGCCTGGACCAGCAGGTGCAGGCGATCAAACAGGGCGGCTGCCAGGGGTTTGCGCTTGGTCAGGTCCGGCACCCGCTGCAACGCGATGATCGCGCCCAGCACCATGCCGATCAGCAAGGTGACGAACATGTGCGCGGCGTCTTTGCCCACCAGTTGCAGTTCGCTGAGGTGTTTGCTCAGCCATTCGCCGATGGCCACGCGAAACTCGGCGGCGCTGGCCGGCAGGTAGGCGTCAAGAAACGGCGGCAACTGGCCGCGGGCACGGTCAACCACGCCCATGAATTTATCGAGGGAAGCCCCCGGGTTTTCCGCTTCGTGCAACAGGAAGCTGATGGCCCCGGCAAAGATCAGGGTCAGGATGCTGACGATCAACGTCCCCAGCAACGCCACCGCCAACCAGCGCGCACGCCGGCCTTCGATCAACCGCTGCAACTGCGGGGTGAGCATATTGACCAGCTCATACACCAGCAACCCGGCCAGCAGGCTGGGCAGCAACTTCAACGGCAACACCAGCAGCAGCCCGCCAAAAATCAGCACGCAACTGATCAACAACAACACGTGACGCTGAGAAAACGTTGGCATACAGCCTCAAAACGAACGGCGTTAAAAGATGCTGTTACTTGTAGGAGCGAGCTGGCTCGCGAAAAACGCAAGCAAGCCACGCTTATTCAGGATGAACGCGTTTTCGTTAACGTTCTGCGCGAGCACGCTCGCTCCTACCGACAACAGAGGGCTGTGTGTGAGTGTCGCAGCCTTCTATGGCACCCGGCTATTATTTCTTCAGGCAGGTGCTCATAAAGGTTTTACGCGCATCGCCGGCCAGCGCCTGGGTTTTCGCCGTGGCGTTGCAGTCTTTCATCTTCTGCTGCTGTGGCGTGAGGGTCTTGGCGTCGTTGGCGGCCGGGGCAGCCTTGAGGCAAGTGCTCATGAATGCCTTGCGATCGTCACCGGTCTTGCCACTGGTCTTGGCTTCGGCGTTGCACGTGGTCATTTTTTGTTGCTGGGCCGTCTGTGCGGCCGTCGCGGCAAAGCCCTGGGAACACAGCAGCAAGCCCATCATCAACAACGGAATACGCAGCATCTTCATGGAGTTTTCTCCCTGTTACCGTACCGAGGGGCACGGCCTCTCCAGCAGTGTAGTCAAACCCTGTTACACGTTCACCTGCTGCGGATATTCGTCCGACGGTACTGCTCCGGGGTGCAGCCCGCCTGGCGTTGAAACATGGCGATGAATGCCGAGGCGGTGCTGTAGCCCAGGTCAAACGCCACTTCCTGGACGCTGCGCGGGCTGTCCAACGCTTCGATGGACGCGAGAAAACGCAGACGTTGGCGCCACTCGCCGAAACTCATCCCCAGTTCGCGAGCGAATTGCCGGGCCAGGGTGCGCTCACTGATGTGCACCCGGGACGCCCACTGGGCCAGCGGGCGGTTATCGCCGGGGTCGGCCTGCATGCCCTCCAGCACGCTGAGTAACCCGGGATGGCTGGCATACGGCAGGAAGCAATCATGCACCGGCGCCCGCCTGAGCTGATCCACCAGCACCTGGGCCAGGCGCACATCGTCTTCACTCTCGGGAATGTTGACGTCACGCTCGGCGAAGTCACTGAGGATCGCCTTGAGGATGTCGCTGATGGTCAGGGTGCACGGCTGCGCCGGCAACTGCTCGCACAACGTCGGCGCCAGGTACACCGAGCGGTAGACAACCGCCTGGGCGTTGTAGGAACTGTGTTGGATGTTCGGAGGGATCCACACCGCGTATTGCGGCGGCGACATGAAACGGCTGCCCGCCACTTCAAAGCGCATCACGCCGCGGGCCGAGTAGTCCAAGGAGCCCCAGGCATGCTGGTGGGCGCTGGCGTGGGTGTCGGCCTCGAACTCCGAATAACGGAAGTACACCGGGGACGGCAATTGGTCGAAATCGGGAAGGTTGATGTACTTCTTGAGCATATTGTCTGAATACATAGGTCGGATGGCTGGATCGAAGTATAGGCATCGATCCAGACAAAGGATAATCGCCCCACATAGACACAACAGGTTCTTTTCCATGCAATACGCTTATCCGTTACTGGCGATTTTTATCTGGGCCGGCAATACCGTGGTCAACAAGCTGGCCGTGGGGACGATTTTCCCTGCCGAGATCGGCTTTTATCGCTGGCTGCTGGCCGGCCTGCTGTTTACCCCGTTCATGCTCAAGCCCGTGATTGCCAATTGGCCGCTGATTCGCCCGAACCTGGGCAAGATCTTCATCCTCGGTGTGTTGGGCATGGCGGTGTATCAGAGCCTGGCGTATTACGCCGCGACCCTGACCTCGGCCACCAACATGGGCATCATCCTCTCGCTGATGCCGCTGATGGCCCTCACCGCGGCGATCATCAGCCTTGGCCAACGCCTGACCTTCGGCGCCCTCACCGGTGCGGTGCTGTCGTTCGCCGGCGTGGTGGTGGTGGTGTCCGCCGGCAGCCTCGGTGCCCTGCTGCAACACGGGCTGAACCTGGGTGACGGGATGATGCTCGTGGCCACCCTCGCCTACGCGGTCTACAGCACCTTGCTGAAAAAATGGCGGCTGCGCTTGCCGCCGCTGGTGTTGCTGTATTTGCAGGTGTTGGTGGCGGTGGTGGTGCTGTTTCCGCCGTTCCTGTTCTCCGAAAAGGCTGGCCTCGGCTGGTCGAATATCCCGCTGGTGCTGTACGCCTGCCTGTTGGCCTCGATGCTGGCGCCGCTGGCATGGATGCACTCGGTCAAGGCCCTGGGCCCGAGCCGTACCACGCTGTTTTTCAACCTGCTGCCGTTGATCACCGCACTGATTGCGGCGGTGGTGCTGAAGGAGCAGTTGGCGATGTATCACCTGGTGGGCGGTTTGCTGACCTTGGGCGGGGTGATTTTGTCGGAGCGCTGGACGACACCGGTTCGCAGCAAGGTCAGCGTCGCCTGACGCTATTTAAGGCCCACCACACCGGCGACGATCAGGCCCACCGACACCAGCTTGATCGCCGTCAGGCTCTCCCCCAGCAGCACAAACCCGAGAAACACCGTGCCCAGCGAGCCAATGGCGGTCCAGATCGGGTAGGCGACGCTCACCGGCAATTCACGCATGGCCAGGGTCAGAAAGTAGATCCCGCCGACCGCCGCAACCACGGTGATCAGCGAGGGCCACAGCCGGGTGAAACCGTCGGCGTACTTCATGCCCATGGCGAAGGTCACCTCAAACCCGGCAGCAATCAGCAGGAAGAGCCAGGACACCTCAGAAGCTCCCGGCCAAATCGCGCAACCGGCCTTCGACCGCATCGCAGGAGCGGCGGAAAACGGTAGGGTCAGATTCTTCACCTTCGGCAGCCATCACCGTGACGTCTTCAATGCCGATAAACCCCAACGCGGTGCGCAGGTGGGGATCGGCATGGTTCATCGCCTCGTGTTCACCGCCCGGGCCAAAGCCGCTGCCGCCGCGACTGGTGATGATCAATGCCTTTTTGCCCAACAGCAACGGCTGGTAGTGGGCGATGCCCTGGCTGTCCTGGGTGATATCCACGGTGTGGCCCATGCGCACGATCTGGTCGATCCAAGCCTTGAGGCCGCTGGGAATCCCGAAGTTGTACATCGGCACGGAAATAACCAGCAGTTCGTGCTCGACCAGCTCGGCTACCAGCTCATTGCTCAGTTGCAAATCGGCGTGCATGGACAAGGGCATCGACTGCGGCTCGGGGTGGAAGCTGGCGGCGATGAACGCTTCGCTGACATGGGGAATCGACGCACGGCCGACTTCGCGACGAGTCAGGTGCGCGTCCGAGTTTGCGGTATGCCACGCAGCAAGAAACACCTCGGCCAGGCGCCGGGAATGGGAACGCTCACCACGGGGGCTGGAATGGATCGCAAGCATTTTTTTCATCTGTAGGCCTTCACACGCTAGACTCAGGCGACCTCAATGGCGGCCTCTCTTGCGCACAAATCTAGAGACGAGCCGCGTGCCTCACAAATGAGCAATAGTTGCTTTGGATGAGTTCAATTCATCCATGGAGTCTTACATGTTTGCCTCGCTGCCCCTGACCGCCCTGCGCGCCTTTGAATCGGCCTCGCGCCTGCTGAGCTTCAAGGCCGCCGCCCAGGAGCTGTCAGTGACACCGACGGCGGTATCCCACCAGATTCGCTCCCTGGAAACCTGGCTCGGCGTACCCTTGTTCGAACGCCTGCCGCGCCAGGTGCGCCTGACGGAGTGTGGCGAGCGACTGTTTCACAGCCTGCATGGCGCACTGCTGGACGTCGCGCAAAGCGTCGACACCCTGCGCCCGCAACGCAGCGCCGGCCATCTCACGCTGTCTACCACGCCCGCGTTCGCCGCCTTGTGGCTGGTACCGCGCCTGGGACGCTTTTATACCGCCCACCCGGCTATCAGCCTGCGCCTGGACACCAATTGCGCCGTCGTGGATTTGCAACAGGACGCCAGTATCGACCTGGTGATCCGCTACAGCATCGATGACTACGCGAACCTCCACAGTCTGTGCCTGTTCGATGAGTGCTTTGCGGTGTACGGCTCGCCCGAACAGGTCGCCCTGGCCCATGAGCGCACCCCGACCTTGATCAGCGTGCGCTGGCACAACTCCAAGCTCTATGCCCTGGGCTGGCAGGCCTGGTGCAAAAAGGCCGGGGAAGACTGGCTGCAATCCGCTTCCCCCCTGCGGGAATACGACGAAGAGCACTATGCCCTGCAAGCCGCCATCGCCGGCCAGGGCCTGGTGTTGGCGAGCAATATCCTGGTCTCGGAAACCGTCGCCAGTGGACTGCTGGTGCCCTATCGGCCAGAGATCCGGGTTGACGGCTCCGGCTACAGCGCCCTGTGCGCACCGGGCCGCGAACGGCATCCGCCGGTCCGGGCGTTTTTTGAGTGGTTGCAGGAGGAAGCGCGGCTGTCGGGGCACGCGTTGTAAAATCCGATAAAACTTTTTGCGTTGCCTGGGACTCACAACTTGGAGCGATCACGCCGGCAGAGCGTGGCGCAAAACCGGATTAGCCCCAGGAGAATCAAGATGACTGACTCACATTTGTCTGACGTAGCCACCTTACGTGACCGCGCCCGCAAGAACGTTGAAAACGGTGCCGTGACCGAAGGCTACGACGCCGACCGCCAGGAAATCCTGCGCCTGCTCAACGAATCCCTGGCCACCGAACTGGTGTGCGTGCTGCGCTACAAGCGCCACTACTTCATGGCCAATGGCGTCAAGGCGCATGTCGCCGCCGAGGAGTTCCTCGAGCACGCCACCCAGGAAGCGGAACACGCCGACAAACTGGCCGAACGCATCGTGCAACTGGGCGGCGAGCCGGAATTCAACCCGGACCTGCTGTCGAAGAACTCCCACGCCCAGTACGTGGCCGGCAATACGCTGAAGGAAATGGTCTACGAAGACCTGGTCGCCGAGCGTATCGCGGTGGACAGCTATCGCGAGATCATCCAATACATCGGTGATAAAGATCCGACCACGCGCCGGATCTTCGAAGACATCCTGGCCCAGGAAGAAGAACACGCCGATGACATGGCGGATATTCTGCAGGACCTCTAACCAACACCGCACACCCCCTGCGGGAGCGGGCTTGCTCGCGAAGGCGGAGTGTCAGCCAATACATGTTTGACTGATACACCGCCTTCGCGAGCAAGCCCGCTCCCACATTTCTGGTTCCCGGTGCCGTCCGCTAGCCCTTCACTGTTTTAGGCGCCTTGCCTTCCTTCATCTGCTGCAGCAACGGTGCACACTGGTTCGGCTCATCGCCACTCGGTGCCACCAGCGCCAGCAAGCCTGCCGCCGGGCCGGCAATCACACCCAGCGCCACCATGCCCGCCCCCCGCAGCATCAACGGCACAGCCTTCACGCCGGCATTGGGCTTGATAAACGGCCCATTGACGTACAGCGGCGAGCGCAGGGAAAACAGGCGGAAGCCTTTGGATTCAGGGGTAATGGTCAGGTCAAGCTGCTCGCTGGCCATGTTCGCCGTGCCATCGATGTAGATGATGGCGTTCTCGGTATCGAACACAAACAGGCGCGTCGTCGCCAGGCCAGACTTGATGCCAAAGTCCGCGGCGGCACAGTTGATCTTCACTTCCTTGTCGCCAAACAGGCGGCCAACCACGTAGTTGCCCACGTTAAGCCCGGCGATTTCCATCAGGCTGCGGCTGATGGCACCATCGTTGATCAACATCTTCAGATCGCCATTGGAGGTGCCCAGCAACGCCGCCACGGAATTGCCGCGCCCGGAAATATCCGCGTCGCCGTTGAGCTCACCAAAGCTGGTTTTCATCGGCTCGAAGGTCGGGAACAGTTGCTTGAGCTTGAAGTTGCGCGCGGTGAGTCTGGCCTGGCCTTCCATCGGCGTGGTGCGCCCATTGAGGCGAATCTGCGCATCGAGCTTGCCACCGGCCACGCCGAAACGCAGGGGTTCGAGGCTCAACTGGCCGTCGTTCAGCACCAGGTGGGTGTAGAGGTCGGTGAAGGGCAAGTCGGCACTGTGGACGATGCGCTTGCCGGTGAATTCGACATCGGCATCCATGTCGCGCCAGCGCTCGGTGCGAAACTCTTCCACCGGCAGCACCTTGGTGGCCGGCTGTTTGCTTTCACCGCCACGGGCTTTTTGCTTGGCATTGGAGTCGGCGCCAATCAGCGGCGCCAGGTCGGTCATCAGCAATTGGTTGGAGATCAGCGCACCGGTGAGCTTGGGCCGTGGCTGGCTGGCGACGTAACCGAGGTTACCGTGGATGTCGCTGTTGCCGATCTTGCCGTTGAAGTTTTCATACTGGAACGTCGCACCGTTGGCCTCATGCAGCTTGGCGATCAGGTGGCCGTCGGTGGAATAGGCCGGCGAATCCGGCAGGGTCACGCCGGTCAGCGGGTACAGGTTGCCCAGGCTGCTGCCGGAGAGTTTGAGGCGCAGGTCGAGGGCGCCGAGGTTCGTTGGGTCGGTCAGGGTGCCGGCCAGCGCGATGCTGGTGTCGCCGATCCTGGCCTGGGCTTGCAGCGGGAACGGCTTGGCCGCGTCCTGCAGTGCCAGCAGGCCACCGATCTTGCCAGTGCCGTCGAGTTTCTGGCCGTGGTACTGGCCTTTGACCTTGAGGCCAAACGCGTAGTCCTGCGGGGCCGAGCCCTTTTCCAGGGCCTTCTTGGCGTCGGCATCACCGACGATCTCGCCGAACGGAATCGGCTTGCCGAGCAGGTCGATGACCACGTCGAGCTGGGTCTTGAGGGTTTGGTCGTCGAGGGTCACGTGGCCTTTGTCGAAGCCGATGGCGCCGATATCCACCACCCAACTGGAGGGTTCGGCGTTCGGGTCCTTGGGGTCGAATGTGAAGGTCCAGTTGGCGCGGCCATCGGCCAGGCGCTGCAACTGTGCACTGGGTTCGGTGAGGTCGATACGCGGGATCACCACCCGCTGGGCCAGCAACGCCAAGGGCGAGATGCGCAGCTCTACACGCTTGAGGGTGACCATCTGCGGGGTTTTCGACCAGTCAGGGTTACCCAGGGTCAGGTCTTCGGCAATCACGTGGGGCCAGGGAACCCAGGCGCGCCAGCCGCCTTCATCGGGCTCGCGCGCCCACACCACCGCCAGGTTGCCGTTGATGGCAAACGGGCGGTGCAGTTCTTCGGAGACCTTGGCATTGAGCGGCGGCTTGATCCGGTTCCAGTCAAAGAACACCAGGACCAACACCACGACGGCGATTAATAAAACGAAGCTGGCGCAGCTCCAGGCGAGAATTTTACGAGTGCGCGTCATTGCACAGGACTCCAGGTTACGACTGAGCGGGCGCGCTGGGGCGCACGTTTTGACTACAGCTTATATGGCTACGACTGACAAACGGCGCGGGGGTTTAACCCCATTGATGATTTACCCGTAAAAACCGCCTTTCCTGACCAACTCGACAGCTTCAATCATCAACGGCGCACCGTTGTTACCCACGATCGTGTCGAAAATACCCACCACGGTGCAAAAGCCCGGGCTTGAGACCTGCGAGATAGAGCCTTCCCGGGGAACAATCAATTCTGTTGATTATTACCATTGCGTTTATGAACTTTTATATCGACTTATCAAGAGTAGCATTAGCCCTGTACCCAATTTATCGCACTCCCTAGGAGCAACCCTCATGAAACGCCAATTACTCGCAAGCTTTGTACTTTCCGTCCTGGCCACCAGCGCATTTGCCCTGCCAGCGGCTGAACAAGCGACTCCACAAGTGAAAGCCGACGCTTCCCACGTAAGCCAGACCCTGGCTCGCAGCGGTGCTTCGGACAAGAACAACACCGACTACAACGGCAGCATCACTGAAAACGGTTCGGACAACGCCAACAAACGCGCTTACACCGAAGGTGTTGTAGAAAACGGCCGTCATCGTCTGGAAGAGAAAGGTTTGGTTGAAGGCGGTGCCGAACAAGCCAACAAACGTGCTTACAGTGAAGGCGTTGCAGAAAATGGCAGTGCCCGTCTGCACGAGAAAGGCCTGGCTGAAAACGGTTCCGACCGCGCCAACGAACGCGCCTACGCCGGTGCTGTAGCTGAAGGTGGTGCTGATCGTCTGGAACAACTGCATCAAGCACAGAGCTAAGCCCGTGCTGGCCCTGGAAAAAAGCCCGATCACCCGATCGGGCTTTGACTTTGTATAAACCGCAACGCCCTTCTCCCTGTTGAAGTTCGACGCTGGCAAAGCCGATTTGCTAGAGTGCGTCGCTGTCCTTGTCCACAAAGCCCGCCTGCCAATGCTGCCCCGTGCCGAACAGAAGCAACAGACCCGACTCGCCCTGATGGACGCAGCCCGCCATCTGATGGAGTGTGGCCGTGGGTTCGGCAGCCTGAGCCTGCGTGAAGTGGCCAAGACCGCCGGCATCGTGCCCACCGGTTTCTACCGTCACTTTGCCGATATGGATCAGTTGGGCCTGGTATTGGTCAGTGAAGTCGGCCAGACCTTTCGCGCAACGATTCGCCTGGTGCGCCACAATGAATTCGTGATGGGCGGCATCATTGATGCCTCCGTGCGGATTTTCCTCGACGTGGTCGCCGTCAACCGTTCGCAGTTCCTGTTCCTGGCCCGTGAGCAATACGGTGGCAGCCTCGCGGTTCGCCAAGCCATCGGGGCCCTGCGTGAAGACATCACCAGCGACCTGGCCGCCGACCTGACCCTGATGCCCAAGCTGCAGCATCTGGGGGCCGACGGTTTGCATGTGATGGCCGACCTGATCGTCAAGAGCGTGTTCGCCACCCTGCCCGACATTATCGACCCGCCCGCCGACGCGCTGCCTGCGCACCTCACGCCTCAAGCCAAGATCACCCAGCAACTGCGTTTTATCTTTATCGGCCTCAAGCACTGGCAAGGCCTGGGCAGCACCGAATAACTCAGCGCACGGCGTGAAAACGCTTGCCGGTGGTGTAGTTCCTGTTCCAGTAACTGTTGGCCAGGGAATCGATGCGCACGCTTTTGCCCGTGCGTGGCGAGTGAATGAACTTGCCCTCTCCTATATAGAGGCCAACGTGACTGACTTGCCCACGCCCATTGCCCCTGAAAAACACCGCATCACCCGGTTGCAACGCATCGCGCTTGATCGTGCTCGCCGTTGAGCGGTGCATGGCCGCCGTGGTGCGGGGCAGATGGATATTGGCTTCGGTCTTGAACAGGTACACCAGGAAGCTGCTGCAATCGAAGCCCTGCTTCACCGTGGTTCCACCCAGCTTGTAAGGCGTGCCCAACAGGCTGTGGGCGCGATCGATCACGTTGTCGATCGACGATGGCGTCGCGATGGAAGCCGGGCGCTGAAGATTGGCCGAGGCGGATGAAATCGCCATCGACAGGCTGACAATCAATAAACAGAAAAATGACTTGTACATGCTGGAAACCGCTGAGGATTAAATACGGAGCGGAATCCTAATGAAACAGCACGTAACTCAACGCACGGCGAATCCTGTAAGTGCGTAGGAAAAGTCCCAAGAAACTAAAGCTGGCAACAGATGAAAGAAATTTCACGCAGCCTGCAGTGGAATTCAACGCCGAACGCCCGGATCCGGTGCTATAAATCCACTCACGCACCAAAATGAAACATTTTGGAATAATTTCCTGCGCCATCAGGTGGCACATACCGCCTGCCTACAGGGAATTCCCACTTCCCGCGTGGTTGGCAAGACCCTTGCTCTAGCTTGCTTATCGCTCATAGCTGGAAGCTTTCTGATGCTGGTGATCCACCGCCGAATCGCCCCCGAACCCGTCTGGGCCGCCGAGTTGCTGCTGAACTTCGAAGCCCGCAGCAAAAGCCGCCTGCGCTGTTTCAGTGCCGACGGAGAAGACGTCGGCCTGTTTCTGGAGCGCGGCCAATCGCCGCTGCACGATGGTGAATTCCTACAGGCCGAAGACGGACGTGTCGTACGCGTGTGCGCCCGTCCTGAACAACTGCTGCACGTCACCTGCAGCAGCGCCTTTGAACTGACCCGCGCCGCCTATCACCTGGGCAACCGCCACGTGGCCCTGCAAGTGGGTGACGGCTGGCTGCGCCTGCTCGATGACTATGTGCTTAAGGCCATGCTCGATCAGTTGGGCGCCACCACTGAAACCATCGAGGCCCCGTTCCAGCCGGAACACGGTGCCTATGGCGGCGGCCATCATCATTCCCGCCATGGCGACGAAGACTTCAACTACCCGCCCAAATTGCACCAGTTCGGCGTACGTCTATGAATCCAGCCTGGGCGCTGCTGCGTCTGGCCAGTCCGCAGCTGCCGATTGGTGGATACAGCTATTCCCAGGGCCTGGAGATGGCCGTGGAGCAAGCCCGCGTCACCGACCCGGCGAGTGCCGGGCGCTGGATCAGCGATCAATTGTTGCTCAACCTGGCGCGCTTCGAGGCACCGCTGCTACTCGCCCACTGCAAGGCCGCCGCTGAAGAAGACTGGCCGCGTCTCGCCCAGCTGTGCGACGAACACCGCGCCAGCCGCGAAACCCGCGAGCTGTATCAGGAAAGCCGGCAGATGGGTTATTCCCTGCACCAACTGCTGAACGGCTTGCCGGAACTGGATGACGCCGCGCGGGAGTTCCTCGCCCAGCGACCCGAACCGCACCTGGCCCTGGGCTGGGCGCTGGCCGCCCGCGCCTGGCAGATCAGCCCGGATGACGCCCTGGCTGCCTGGCTGTGGAGCTGGCTGGAAAACCAGCTGGCGGTGCTGATGAAAACCCTGCCCCTGGGCCAGCAAGCCGCCCAGCGCCTGACCAGTGAGCTGCTGCCGCTGCTGCAACAAGCCCAACGGGGCGCCAGCCAACTCGACCCCCATCATTACGGCAGCGCCGCGTTTGGCCTGTCCCTGGCGTGCATGGCCCATGAGCGCCAGTACAGCCGCCTGTTCCGTTCTTAGGAGAAGCATATGAACACACAACCCCTGCGCGTCGGCATCGGCGGCCCGGTCGGCTCCGGCAAAACCGCCCTGACCCTGGCCCTGTGCCTGGCCCTGCGCGACCGCTACAACCTGGCGGTGGTCACCAACGATATCTACACCCGGGAAGACGCCGACTTCCTGGTGCGCAACCAGGCCCTGGCCCCCGAGCGCATCATCGGCGTGGAAACCGGCGGCTGCCCCCACACCGCCATTCGCGAAGACGCCTCGATCAACCTCGAAGCCGTGGACCAGTTGAACCGGCGCTTTCCCGGCCTGGACCTGATCCTGGTGGAATCCGGCGGCGACAACCTGTCGGCCACCTTCAGCCCGGAACTGTCGGACCTGACCATCTACGTGATCGATGTGTCGGCCGGCGACAAGCTGCCACGCAAGGGCGGCCCGGGGATCTGCAAATCCGACCTGCTGGTGATCAACAAGATCGACCTGGCGCCGCTGGTGGGCGCGTCCCTGGAGTTGATGAACAGCGACACCCAGCGCATGCGCGGCGGTAAACCTTTCGTCTTCAGTAATCAGAAAACCGGCGTCGGCCTGGAAGAAATCGTCGCCTTCATCGAACGCCAAGGCTTGCTGACCGCAGCCTGATCCCCCCACAAAAAGGAGCTTGTCCATGCGCCTCAATACACTTCTCGCTGCCGCAGCGTTGCTGCTCACCCCCGCCCTCGCCTTCGCCCACCCGGGTCATGGCGACAACGGCCTGGTGGCCGGTATCAGTCACCCGCTGGGCGGCATCGACCACTTGCTGGCGATGGTCGCCGTGGGCCTGTGGGCCGCCCAACAGAAAGGTTCGGCACGCTGGGCACTGCCGTGCACCTTTGTCGGCACCATGCTGATCGGCGGGATGCTGGGCTTTGAAGGCCTGGAATTGCCGGCGCTGGAAAGCGGGATTGCCGCGTCGGTGCTGGCGCTGGGCCTGGCGGTGGCACTGGCGGTGCGGCCTCCGTTGTTCGTGGCGGTGGCGGCGACTGCATTGTTTGCGCTGTTCCATGGCGTGGCTCATGGGTTGGAACTGCCTGACATGTCCAGCCCTTGGGCGTATGCGGCCGGGTTTGTGGGGGCGACGGCGGTTCTGCATGCGGCGGGTTATGCCGTGGTGCGCTTCCTGCCCGCGGCCGCAGCGCCGCTGGTGCGGGTTGCCGGGGCGGCTTCGGCGGCGACTGGGGTTTGGTTGCTCGCTGCCTGAGATTTACGGCGTTTCCAATGGCCTCATCGCGGGCAAGCCCGGCTCCCACAGGAGTACTCAGTCAACTGTGGGAGCCGGGCTTGCCCGCGATGACGGACTCACAGCCACCACCTACCTCAAGCCTGATACCATGTCGCGCAAACACCCCTGCCGTGACGACGCCAGCCGATGCCCATCGCTCCAAGCTCCGCCCTCAAGCCTCAATTGACCGCTGTGTTGACGCATTTCCACGACCTGATCGTGCCGCTCTGGCAAGGCCCGGGCTGGAATGCCGACCTGGCGCTGCCTTATGAAGCCCTGGACGCCGACCATCGGCCATTGCCCCCGCAACGCTACCGCGCCATGGCGTGCGCCCGGCAGTTGTACCTGTTCGCCAGCCTGATCGGCGAGCCCGGTGCAGCCTTTGCCGAGGAACGCGCCGCCGCGCTGTTCCGCTCCCTGCAACGGCACTTCCACGACGCCGAGCACGGCGGCTGGTTCTACAGCATCGACGCCCACGGCAAGCCGCTGGATAAACGCAAAGACCTCTACACCCACGCCTTCATCATCTTCGCCTGTGCCCACTATTGGGCCAAGGTGCGGGAATCCCTGGTGGAGTCGGTACTCGACGCGGCCCTGGAAGTGGTCGCCGAACGCTTCGCCACCGGCGACGGCCTGTACGAAGCGGTGCTGGAGCGTAACTGGTCATCCCTCAAGTCCGGCCCCCTGCAAAACCCGCTGATGCACCTCGCCGAAGGCTTCCTCGCCACCCTGGCCGTGCGTGAAGACGCCGTGACCCAAGACGCGTTGCTGGACCTGGCCAACGCCATGCAGAAGCGCTTCATCGACCGCCAACACGGGGTGATGATGGAAAAACCGCTGGGCGCTGTGGATAACTGGTTTGAGCCGGGGCATCAGTTCGAATGGTTCTTCCTGCTGGAATCTTCGGACCTGTTGCGGGGCACACCGTTGCACACATCGCTGAACAAAGCGTTCACCTATGCCGAGCAAAAGGGTGTGGATAACCTGACCGGTGCGGTCAGCGGCATGCTCGCCCTGGACGGCAGCGTACGCGACGGCACCCAGCGCATCTGGGCCCAGGCCGAGTACCTGCGGGCGCTGACCTTGCGCCCCGGCAGTGAAGCCGTGCTGCAACGCCAATGGCTGGCGCTGCAGCAGCGCTTCCTGCATGGGAAGGGTTGGAACGAATGCCTGGATGCCAAGGGGCAGGTGAGCCGACGGGATATGCCGTCGACCACGCCGTACCACTTGGCGACATGCTATCGGGGGTTGGTCGAATATCTCGGCTGACGTTCAGGGCCCTATCGCAGGCAAGCCAGCTCCCACACTTTGAACTGTGAACACTTTCAAAATGTGGGAGCTGGCTTGCCTGCGATAGCGGTCTATCTGCCCATCACGCAATCCATTTGCGATCCCCGGTAAAGCTGATCGTCAGCCAGCGCGCCGCGTCAGGTTTGCCCAGCCCTGTGGATATCTCTTCGCGCAGCCCATCCAGGGTGGCGACGTTATCCACCGGGTAATCCGCCGGCAGCACCACATGAATCTCGATAAACCGCGCCCGCCCGTGCTTCTGCACATAGGACACGTAGTCGTCAAAACCATGCCTGGCCTGGGCCGCGTCCATCACTTCGCGCACTTTGCCGTCCAGTTGGTCCGGCACTATTCCCAGCACGTCCCGGAGCGCCGGGCGCAGGATCTTGAACGCCGGCGCCAGCATGCTCAGCGCCAGCAGGATCAGGATCAACGGGTCGACGTACACCGCCCACTGCCCATAGCCCTGGGACTTGAGCAACAAGGCGGCCAGGAAGCTCACCAGCAAGCCCACCGACAGCATGGCGTCCACGAGCCAGCTGATGTTGTCGAACTGGATCAGCGACGATTTGAGCGTGCGGTTGCGATAACGCACGTAGAAGAAATAGGCGAACTCGACGACGGTAAACACCGCCGCATAGAGGATCACCAGGCCCAGTTCGATATCGCGCCCGCCATTGATAATGCCGAACACACCGTTGAGAAACGCGTAGATGGCGATCAACAGCAAAAAGCTGCCTTCGATCAGCAGCACCATGGGTTCCAGGTGCCAATAGCCGAATTGGAAACGTTGGTTGCTTTTTTTGGCGATCAGCGTGGCCGTGATCAGCATCAGCACCTTTATGGCGGTGGCGATCAGCGAGAAAAAGCCGTCGAATAAAATCGATTGGGCGCCCGACACCACACCCGTGACAATCCCGGCGATCGCGACCGCGAACATCAGAATCGTCGATTGTTTGAGCAGCGACTGCTCACCTCGGTTACTCACATATCCTCCTGTCAAAACCTTGAAACCTGTAGGAGCGAGCTTGCTCGCGAAAAACGTCAACGATGACGCGGGCATTCTGAATGCACGCGGCGCCCTCAGGTTCTTCGCGAGCAAGCTCGCTCCTACAGTGTATTACGTGTGACGCTTAAGCCTTGGCACCCCGCTCAATCGCAAACCCGGCCCAGGTCTGGCTCACCGGCATCAGCTCCAGGCGGTTGATGTTCACGTGTGCCGGGGTGTTCAGCACCCAGAAGATCGTGTCCGCGATGTCCTGCGGCTGGATCGGCTCGGCACCGGCATAGGTCGCGTCATAACGCGCCTGGTCACCGGCAAAGCGCACCAGGGAGAACTCGCTTTCGCACAGGCCCGGCTCGATGTTGGTCACGCGTACCCCGGTGCCTTGCAGGTCGCAACGCAGGTTCAGGGAGAACTGTTTGACGAAGGCCTTGGTGCCGCCATACACGTGGCTGCCCGGGTACGGGTAGCTGCCGGCGATGGAGCCGAGGTTGATGATGCCGGCGCCACGGCCGTGGGCGATCAGGCGCGGCAACAGCAGGCTGGTGGTGGTCAGCAGGCCCTTGATGTTGGTGTCGACCATGGTTTCCCAATCGTCGAGGCTGCACTTGGGCGCAGGGTCGGTGCCCACCGCCAGGCCGGCGTTGTTGATCAGCCCGCGCAGCGTGGCGAAGGACGGCGGCAAGTTGGCGATCGCCTCTTCCATGGCCTTGCGGTCACGTACGTCCACCACCAGGCCGTGCACTTCGGTCTGCTTGGAAAGCTCGGCGCACAGGGCGTTCAGACGCTCCGCGCGGCGGCCGGTGAGCACCAGTTTCCAGCCGGCCTCGGCAAAAAGCCGGGCACAGGCTTCGCCAAAACCCGAGGTCGCGCCAGTAATAAACAGCGTATTGGACATGGTGTTCTCCTTGCAGGGCTACGAGGTAAAAAATCAGCCAGCAGAATGCCCGGCTGCCGGGCTGGCGGCAACTGATACACACTGTGGACAGCGGTGAAAACGGCTCATGCTGTACAAAATTCAACCAATCGCGCGAAGCCCATGGAAACCGTGGCGTGCAGCCATGTGCGCGCACCTTATCCACAGCCCCGTCCACAGTCTTTGGGGGCAACTGCACAAGCTGGAAGCCGCGGCACACAAGGCTTTCAGCGCGATTCAAAAAGTTTTTTGCTTGACCTTGGCCAGGCTGTATGTAGCGCGGTTCAAAACGGTGCAACCAGGACGATGGCTCCAGGCCAGTCATTCCGGCCCCTGCGGCACTCTTTCCAGAGTTTAGTCACAGACTTATCCACAGGCCGGCGTGACATATTCCGGTCATATACCTGTGTCTTTAAACAGGTTGACAAACCCCTCGGGCGGTCGCGAAAAACCCACTGATCAAAAAACAACCACCTTGCTGCAGGCCACGAAAACAAAGGCTTCCAGCCAGCTACTCCCACGTTACCCACAGCCGGTTCCACAGTGGTTGGGGACAAGTCAAAACTGTGACAAAACAGGGATTTGCGGCGGCTATATGTCGCGCTTTGGCAGGTGCCTGGATTTGTTGTCCACAATTTGCCGCAAGCGCAAAAAACTGTAGGAGCGAGCTTGCTCGCGAAGGACATTAACGATGACGCGGGCATTCAGAATGAACGCGGCGCCCTCAGGTTCTTCGCGAGCAAGCTCGCTCCTACAGAGGGTCCAACGGGTGATCAGTGCCCGCCCAGGTAGGCGTTACGCACCTCCTCATTCACCAGCAGCTCCTTGCCGGTGCCGGTGAGGCGAATCTCGCCGTTGACCATCACGTACGCCCGGTCCGACAAGCGCAACGCATGGTTGGCGTTCTGCTCCACCAGGAAGATGGTCATGCCGGTCGCCGCCAGCTCCCGCAGCGTGGCGAAGATCTGCTTCACCACAATCGGCGCCAACCCCAGGCTCGGCTCGTCCAGCAGCAACAGCTTGGGCCGGCTCATCAGCGCGCGGGCGATGGCGAGCATCTGCTGCTCCCCCCCCGACATCGTCATGGCCCGCTGGTTACGCCGCTCCTTGAGCCGCGGGAACAGCTCGAACATGCGCTGCATGTCCTCGGCGGCAAACTTGTCGCCAATCGGGATGGTGCCCATCAACAGGTTTTCCTCGACGGTCATGTCGGGGAACACCCGCCGCCCTTCCGGCGACTGCGCAATGCCGTTGGAGGCAATGTAGTGGGACGACTTGTGGGTAATGTCGACGCCGCGGTAGATGATCTGCCCCGACTCGGCCCGTGGCTGGCCGAAGATCGACATCAGCAACGTGGACTTACCCGCGCCGTTGGAGCCGATCAGGCTGACGGTTTCGCCTTCGTTGATGTGCAGCGAGACTTTCTTCAAGGCCTGGATCGGGCCGTAGAACACGTCCAGGTCTTTCAGCTCGAGGATGGGCTCACTCATACCAGCTCCTCTTCGTCAGCGCCCAGGTAAGCCGCGATCACTTTAGGGTCATTGCGGATCGCTTCCGGGCCGCCTTCAGCAATCACGTTGCCGTGGTCCAGCACCACGATGTGGTCGGAAATACTCATCACCATGCCCATGTCGTGTTCGATCAGCACCACCGTCAGGTCGTGTTCGTCCCGCAGCAGGCGAATCATCGCGCTCAGGGCTTCGGTTTCCTGGGGGTTGAGGCCGGCAGCCGGTTCGTCGAGGCAGATGATCTGCG
Source organism: Pseudomonas sp. IPO3778 (assembly GCF_013386825.1). Classification (GTDB taxonomy): domain Bacteria; phylum Pseudomonadota; class Gammaproteobacteria; order Pseudomonadales; family Pseudomonadaceae; genus Aquipseudomonas. The sequence continues at coordinate 68,152 of NZ_JACARC010000030.1, read as the reverse complement.
GCCGGGTGCACATGGCGCGGGCGATTTCCAGACGGCGTTGCTGGCCGTAGGAAAGCTCGCCGGCCAGGCGGTTGGCGCAGTCCACCAGGTCCACCACTTCCAGCCAGTAAAAGGCATGGTCGAGGGCGTCGCTTTCGGCCTTGCGGTAACCCTTGGTGTTAAGGATGCCGGCGAGCATGTTGCGGTTGACCCACATGTGCTGGGCCACCAGCAGGTTCTCCACCACCGACATTTCCTTGAACAGGCGAATGTTCTGGAAGGTACGCGCCAGGCCTGCACGGTTCACCAGGTGGGTGCCGCCGAACATTTTGTAGAACACCCGGCTGAAGAAGCTTTTCGGCGAGACAAAGTCGGTGGCCTTGAAGCGTTCGCCCAGCAACTGGATCACATTGGTCTGCTTGCCGCGCACATTGAGTTCGATCTTGCCGCCGGAGGCTTTGTAGAAACCGGTCAGGCAGTTGAACACCGTGGTCTTGCCGGCGCCGTTGGGGCCGATCAGGGCGAAGATCGAGTTGCGTTTGACCTTGAGGCTCACATCGCTCAAGGCCTTGATGCCACCGAAGTGCATCATCAGGTGTTCCACGGAGAGGACGACTTCCTTACTCATGGCGCCACTCCTTTACGTGGGACGACACCGGTACGGCTGATACGAATCAGGCCGCGGGGTTTCCAGATCATCATCACCACCATCAACACGCCGAACAGCAGCACACGGTATTCAGAAAAGCTGCGCAGCAACTCCGGCGCGACGGTCAATACGAACGCGGCAATCACCACGCCGACGGTCGACCCCATGCCGCCCAACACCACGATGGCCAGGATCAGCGCCGACTCGAAGAAGGTGAACGACGACGGGTTGACGAAGCCCTGGTAGCTGGCGAAAAACACCCCGGCCAAACCGGCCGTGGACGCACCGATGGTGAACGCCGAGAGCTTCACCAGCACGTGGTTCAGGCCCATGGAACGGCAGGCGATTTCATCTTCGCGCAAGGCTTCCCAGGCGCGGCCCACCGGCATGCGGGTCAGGCGGTGCTTGATGTACAGCACCAGCAACACCACCAGGAACAGCACGATGTAGATAAACAGGAATTTGACGTTGGGGTTGTAGTCGAGGCCGAAGAACTCGTGGAACGGCACCCCGCCATCCTTCGCCTTGCGCACAAACTCCAGGCCGAAGAAGGTCGGTGACGGTACCGGCATGCCGTTCGGGCCACCGGTAAACGACAGCCAGTTGTTCAGCACCAGGCGGATGATTTCACCAAAACCCAGGGTCACGATTGCCAGGTAATCCCCGTGCATTCGCAGCACCGGGAACCCGAGTATGCACCCCGCCAACGCCGCGCAGATGGCCGCCAACGGCAGCACTGACCAGAAGCCCAAGCCAAGGTATTGATAACCCAGCGCCAGGCCATAGGCGCCGATGGCGTAGAACGCCACGTAACCCAGGTCGAGCAGCCCGGCCAGGCCCACCACAATGTTCAGGCCCAGGCCCAGCAACACGTAGATCAGCCCGAGGATCACCACCGTCAGCAGGTACTTGTTGGCGAAGAACGGGAACACGATGGCAATCACGATCAACGCTGGGATGATCCAGCGCAGGCGCGATTTGTAGTCGGGCTTGAGTACATGCACACCGGAGCCGGTGCTTTCAAACCCCTGCAGAATCCGCACGCCCTTGGGGGTTTGCAGGAACAGGCTCATGACCAACCGGCCGACCATCACAATGGCCACCAGGATGCCGACACGGGCAGGTTCCAGGTTGAAGCTGTAGCCGTCGAGGACCACACCGACGATAGGACCGAACACGATCAGCGCAATCAGCCCGGCGAGTACCGCATCGACGACACTTTTCTTGATATCGATAGAGTAGGCAGCAGACATAGTTATACCTTCGCCACGAGTGGGCGACCGAGCAGGCCCTGGGGACGGAAAATCAGGATCACCACCAGCAGGGAGAAACTGAACACGTCTTTGTAGTCAGAGTTGATCAACCCCGAGAACAGCGACTCGGAAATACCCAGGATGATCCCGCCAAGCATGGCCCCAGGCAGGGAACCGATGCCGCCGAGTACCGCCGCGGTAAATGCCTTGATGCCGATGATGAAGCCGGCATAGAAGTCGAACGTGCCGTAGTTCAGGGTGATCAGCACACCGGCCAGCGCGGCCATGGCGGCACCAATCACGAATACGTAGGAGATGACCCGGTCGGTGTTGATGCCGAGGATCGACGCCATCTTGCGGTCTTGCTGGGTCGCGCGGCACATGCGGCCGAGCTTGGTGTACTTGATGATGTAGGTCAGCAGGCCCATGCCGACGAACGCGGCCACCAGGATGAACACCTTGGTGTAGGTCAACTGCACGAACCCGGTGCCGATGTCGACTCTCCAGGCGCCGGCCAGCAGCGTCGGGATGCCTTGTTGCTTGGCGCCCTGGGCAATCTGCGCGTAGTTCTGCAGGATCAGCGAGATACCGATGGCGCTGATCAGCGGTGCCAGTCGGGTAGAGTTGCGCAGCGGTTTGTAGGCGACACGCTCGATGACCCAACCGTAAACGCCAGTGACGACGACGGTGAAGATCAGGGTGCCGAGAATGAGCAGCGGGAAGGATTCGATGCCGAAGTAAGCCAGCAGTGCCAGACTGATCGCCGCGAGGTAAGCGGAAATCATATAAACCTCGCCGTGGGCGAAGTTGATCATGCCAATGATGCCATAGACCATTGTGTAGCCGATGGCGATCAAGCCATAGACCGACCCGAGGGTCAGCCCATTGACCAGTTGCTGCAGGAATATACCATCCATAACGCAATCTCACGCAGTGAGAGCCTGCACACCTGTGGGTGTGCGGATCTTCTAGGAGGAAAAGACAGACACAAAAGGGGCTGGCAACCAAGTTCCCGTGCGGGAGCTGGCTTGTGTGGGAGCTGGGCTTGCCCGCGATGCAGACACCTCGCAATGTCAGTCAAACCGAGGTGACGCTATCGCAGGCAAGCCAGCTCCCACAAAAGCCCGGCTCCTACAGGGTCAAGTGGCGTCTAACCAATCGCGCTAACTATTACTTCTGCTTTTCCAGCTGGTGATACTTGCCGTCCTTGTCCCACTGGTAAACCACATAGTCGGAGATTTTCAGGTCGCCCTTGGCGTCCCAGTTCTTCTCGCCCATGACGGTTTTGACCGGGTGGGATTTCAGCCATTTGGCTGCGTCTTCGCCCTTGTCAGACTTGGCACCGTTGAAAGCAGCTGCCAGGGCCTGGATCGAAGCGTAGGCGTACAGGGTGTAGCCTTCAGGCTCGGTACCGGCCTTGCGGAACTGTTCCACGACGGTCTTGCTGTCTGGCAGCAGGCGCGGGTCGGCGCCGAAGGTCATGTACACGCCGTCCACGTACTGTGCACCACCGGCGGTCGCCACCAGTTCATCGGTGACCACACCGTCATCGGACATGAACTTGACGTCTTTGAGGCCGGCTTCACGAATCTGGCGAACCAGTGGACCGGCTTCCGGGTGCAGGCCGCCGAAGTACACGACGTCAGCACCGGTGGAGCGGATCTTGGTGACCAGGGCGCTGAAATCTTTCTCGCCACGGGTCAGGCCTTCTTCCAGCACCGGCTTCACGCCACGCTTGGTCAACTGCGCCGCAGTGGCGTCCGCCAGGCCTTTGCCGTAGGTGTCCTTGTCGTTGATAACCGCGACTTTCTTGCCCTTGAGCACGTCGACGATATAGTCGCCGGCCACGATGCCTTGCTGGTCGTCACGACCGCACATACGGAATACGGCCGACAGGCCGCGCTCGGTCACCTGCGGGTTGGTGGAGCCCGGGGTGATCATGATCACGCCCGCGTCGGCATACACCTCGGAAGCCGGAATGGTGTTCGACGAGCAGAAGTGCCCGACCACGCCGATCACTTTGTCCTGGTCAACCAGACGGTTGGCCACGGCCACAGCCTGCTTGGGTTCGCAGGCGTCGTCACCGGCCACCAGCTTGACTTGCTCGCCGTTGATGCCGCCTGCCTTGTTGATGACATCGGCTGCCGCCTGGGCACCTTTCATGTACTGCTCACCAAATGCCGCGTTGGCGCCGGTCATCGGCCCCGCCACGCCAATCTTCACATCAGCTTGAGCAAACGCAGAAACACCCAGCGCAGCAGCAACTGCGAGGGCTAGAAAACCTTTCTTGTAAAACGTCTGGGACATGAGTGGTGCTCCGAGGTTTTTGTTGAATTGGCACTGCAGCTTCACTTCAAAAACTTTCAGCGAAAGCCCAGAGCAAGCGGCGTGCCATTACGTTTTTATTATTCAAAAAGACACGGTGTCATTGTTATTGCAGGTTTTTGGGCGCCTTTTGATTGGACGTGCAACCGTCTAGCGCAACCGGGTGCAACCATTGGATCCATAAAGTGCAACCTGATGGATCCAACGCTGCAACCCGGCCATTAAACGGCCACCCTTGAACCTGTAACAGCGTGCGTAACGGAAGTGCACATTTACAGTGCGTTACTGCTACGACTCGCACCAATACAGATTAGTAGCCGGCTAAGAAAATGCAGGCTTCTGAACGGTATTTCGTTGATCAGATCACGATCCGCAAGCATTGGCCCGCGTGATACAGCGAAAACCCCGCCTCGTATAAACAGCTGCGCAAGCCGACGCCGGCCAGCGGCTGCATGGGCGCAAAGGGGATCGGCAACGCCTGTGGATTCTGGTGACACAGGTAGTCTGCAAAGGCTTTGCCCACGACGCTGCCGGTCGTCACCCCACGACCGTTGTAACCGGTGACCGCCACCAGCCCGGGCGCCGGCTCAAACAGGCGCATCAGGTGGTCCGGGGTGAAGGCGATACAGCCGGTCCAGGTGCATTCCCACTGCACCGGTTTGAGGTACGGGAAATAGTGCTGTTGCACCCGATCGGCCCAGGCCTTGAGGAACCAGGCGGGTTTCTGGTTGCCGTTGCCCAGGCTGCCGAGCAACAGCCGGCCTTCGGCGTCGCGGCGAATGCTGCTGAGTACCTGGCGGGTGTCCCAGGAGCCCTGGCCGCCGGGGAGGATGTGTTGCGCGGCGTCGTCGGTCAGCGGGGCCGACGCCACTTGGTAGTAATAACCGGGGAAAAAGTTGCGCCGCAGCTCGGTCCATTCGCCCTCGGTGTAGGCGTTGGAGGCGATCACCACCTGTTCGGCGTGTACCGAGCCCTGGGCAGTTTGCACAGACCAGTGCTGGCCCTGGCGTTCCAGCTGGGTGACCGGGGAATGGTCGAACAACTGCCCGCCCAGCCCGACCGCCGCATTGGCCAAGCCGCTGGTGTAAGCCATCGGGTTCAAGGTGCCCGCGCGCCGGTCCAGCAAGGCAGCGGCAATCTTTTGGGTACCGGTGGCTTGCTCGCAGGCAGCGCCGGTCAACAGCTCCACCGGGGCGCCACGACGCTTCCACTGTTCTTCACGGCTGCGCAAATCCGCCTCGCCACGAGCGTTGTGCGCCATGTGCAAAGTGCCCTCGCGGCGCAGTTGGCAGTCGATGTTGTATTTGTCGATCAGGCTGAACACCAGGGACGGTGCCGCGCCGAGCATGCGGTTGAGCTGGCTGCCCACCTCTGTGCCGAAACCGGCTTCGATCTCGTCCGGCGGGATCCACATGCCGGCGTTGACCAAGCCCACGTTACGCCCCGAACCACCGTGGCCGGTGCGATGGGCTTCGAGGACGGCGACGCTTTTACCTTGTTCCAGCAAGTGAATGGCCGCCGACAAACCGGTGATACCGGCGCCGATCACGCACACATCCACCTTGACCTCGCCCTGGAGCGCAGCCCGATCCGGCCGGCCAGGGGTGAGCTGTTCCCACAAACATGCGTCGCGTAATGCCATTGCCAGACTCCGATGAGACCTAACAAACCACTATTCAATTGCCAATGCCCCCCCTGTAGGAGCGAGCTTGCTCGCGAAAAACTCAAGGGCAACGCGCACATCCAGAATGCCAGCGTTATCGTTGACGACCTTCGCAAGCAAGCTCGCTCCTACAGGGTTTGTGATCAGTCGAAGGTAATGCCCTGGGCCAGCGGCAATTCCAGCGAGTAGTTCACGGTGTTGGTCTGGCGGCGCATGTAGCCGCGCCATGCATCCGAACCCGACTCACGCCCGCCACCGGTCTCTTTCTCACCGCCAAACGCGCCACCAATCTCCGCGCCGCTCGGGCCGATGTTGACGTTGGCAATCCCGCAGTCGCTGCCCACGGCCGACATGAACTGCTCAGCCTCACGTACGTCAGTGGTAAAGATGCACGAAGACAAGCCCTGTGGAACCGCGTTGTTCAGGCGCAGCGCCTCAGCGAAATCGGTGTAGCCCACCACGTACAGAATCGGCGCGAAGGTCTCGGTGCACACCACGTCACTCTGCTCCGGCATTTCCACGATGGCCGGCGACACGTAGTAAGCGTTGGGGAATTTGTCTTCCAACTGACGCTTGCCGCCAAACACCCGGCCGCCTTCGCTCAAGGCCTGTTCCAGGGCGTCCTGCATGTTTTCGAAGCTGTGTTTGTCGATCAGCGGCCCAATCAGGTTGCCTTCCAGCGGATGACCGATGCGCACCTTGGAATACGCGGCCTTGAGGCGGGTGACGATTTCCTCTTTCACCGACTCATGGGCGATCAACCGGCGCAGGCTGGTGCAGCGTTGGCCAGCGGTGCCGACGGCGCTGAACAGGATGGCGCGCACGGCCATGTCCAGGTCGGCGCTTGGGCCGAGGATCATGGCGTTGTTGCCGCCCAGCTCCAGAATGCTGCGGGCAAAACGCGCGGCGACTTTCGGCGCCACTTCGCGACCCATGCGGGTGCTGCCAGTGGCGCTGATCAGCGCTACGCGCGGGTCATCCACCAGTGCGGCACCGGCGTCACGACCACCGATGATCACCTGGCTGAGGTACTCGGGGGCACCGTCGAATTTCTTCAGCACGCGCTCGAACAACGCCTGGCAGGCCAGGGCGGTGAGCGGGGTTTTTTCCGAGGGTTTCCAGATCACTGCGTTGCCGCACACCAGTGCCAGCGCGGTGTTCCACGCCCATACGGCCACCGGGAAGTTAAAGGCGCTGATCACGCCAACCACCCCCAGCGGGTGCCAGGTTTCACGCATGTGGTGGCCCGGGCGCTCGGAGGCGATGGTCAAGCCGTACAGTTGACGGGACAGACCAACAGCGAAGTCGCAGATGTCGATCATTTCCTGCACTTCACCCAACCCTTCCTGGGTGATCTTGCCGGCTTCCCACGACACCAGCTCACCGAGGTCGGCCTTGTACTCACGCAACACGTCGCCGAACTGGCGCACCAATTCACCACGGCGGGGTGCGGGTACCTTGCGCCAGGCGTCGAATGCATGCTCGGCGCGACTGACCTGTTGCTCCACCTCGGCGGCACCTTCCCAGTGCACGCTGGCAATCCGGCTGCCATCGATGGGCGAATGCACGGGTTGTTTACCCGACTGGTACAGCGCCGGGTTTACCCCAAGACGATCAAGCAATGCGGCAACCATGGGTCACTCCTTCACTCTAAAAACACAAATATGCGCCGCCAGCTGTCGCGACGATCCAGACCTTATTTGTAGCTGGCCCAAGACTTGCCAACAAACGACGATTAGGCGAGATATCATTCCGTTTATTCATGCTAAGAACAAAAAGAGGCGTGCCGTGCTGAATAAAAGACATTTGCCCTCGATCACCGCCTTGCAGTGTTTCGAAGCGGTCACCCGCCACCTGAGCTTTACCCGCGCCGCCGAGGAGCTGAACCTCACCCAGAGCGCCGTCAGCAAACAGGTCGCGCAGCTGGAAGAACTGCTGCAGCATCTGCTGTTTCGCCGGGTACGCCGCCGCTTGCAGATGACCCCGGCAGGCGATTTGTACCTGGTGGAAGTCCGAAAAATCCTCACCCAGGTGGAGATGTCCACCCACTACCTACGGTCCTACGGCGGCGAGACTGAAGTGCTGCGGGTGTCCACGCCCTACACCTTCGGCGCCCGCTGGCTGGTGCCGCGCCTCAAGGGCTGGCGACTGCGCCACCCGCAGATTCACCTGGACCTGTGCAACGAACAGGAGCCGGACGAGTTGCTGCAAGGCAAGGCCGACCTGGCCTTCTACTTCGGCCAGGGCTCACGGCCCGGCACCGAGAGCCTCAAGCTGTTCAGCGAAGAACTGGTGCCCGTGTGCTCGCCCGACAGCCTGCCCGCCCAACCGTTTACCGACCCGACGCAGTTGAGCGAGCTGGTGCTGCTGCAAAACGCCTCGCGCCCCCAGGGCTGGCACGACTGGTTCGCCGCCCAGGGTTTTCACACCGAGCACAGCTACCACGGGCCGCGTTTCGAGACGTTCTACATGTGCATCCGCGCCGCACAAGTGGGCTGCGGTGTGGCGCTGCTGCCACGGTTTCTGGTGGAAGAGGAATTGGCCGAAGGCAAACTGGTGATCCCCTGGCAGCACGCGATGCCGAGCCAGGATGCGTATTACCTGGCGTATCCCGAGCACTCGGCGGAAGTGCCCAAGGTGCGGGATTTTGTGAAGTGGATGATGGAGCAGGTGGCGCATCCTGAGGGCTGCTTGCAGGACTGATGAATCATTCGTGCAAACTCGTACAGACCTGTAACTTCTGACAGTTGTTGGGGCTACGGCAAAAGGTTTAGATGTTCCAACGGCCCCCACTTTCGGTGAAGGCGCACTCCGAGGAAACCCAGATGAACCGGTTAGTTGGATGCTTGATCCTGTGTGCTCTTGCCCCCATTCAGCACGCCTACAGCCAACCATTGCAAAGTGATTCAGTGAACCCCGAGTACGTTGACGCGCCCCTGGGGGACTCAAATGACATTCTCCGGGCGCTCGACATAGCCGTAAGCATCTGTAACGACCCCCTTAACAACATCTCTCTCCTGGAAACTGAAAGTGCAGCGCCTCCACCGGGGTTTGTTTGCCCGCTCAGAGATTGACGCTCAGCCTTCTCAACGCCTCACGGCAGCCTGTCACCTCGGCGAGGTAACGCCTTGCGCGCCCGCCGCCTGATGAAAATAACGCCCGTTCCACCACGCAAAAATCCCTGCACGCTCCCCCTTGCCTGAAAAAACACTGGCAAACCGACCCGCGTCTATGCGCCACTAGCGCCATTCCTTAATTGTGCGTAAAGGTCGGCGCCCATCGCCGACCCGTCTGGAGATTCCCGTTATGAGCGAGAGTGTGTTTGCCGATCGCATCGTGCAGAACCTGCTCGACACCGACTTCTACAAGCTGACCATGATGCAGGCGGTGCTGCACAACTACCCGAACGTGGAGGTTGAATGGGAGTTTCGTTGCCGCAACAGTGAAGACCTGCGCCCCTACCTGGCAGAGATCCGCTACCAGATCGAGCGCCTGGCCGAGCTGAGCCTGAGCCCCGACCAACTGGGTTTCCTGGAACGCATCAGCTTCATGAAGCCGGATTTTTTACGCTTCCTCGGGCTGTTCCGCTTCAACTTGCGCTACGTCCAGACCGGCATCGAAAACGGCGAGCTGTTTATCCGCCTGCGCGGACCGTGGCTGCATGTGATCCTGTTTGAAGTACCGATGCTGGCGATCGTCAGCGAGGTGCGTAACCGCTATCGCTACCAGACGGTGATCCTCGAACAGGCCCGCGAACAGTTGTATCGCAAGTTCGACTGGCTGACGGCCAACGCCAGCGTTGAAGAGTTATCCGAGTTGCAGGTGGCCGATTTCGGCACGCGTCGGCGCTTCTCCTACCGTGTGCAGGAAGAAGTGGTGAGCGTGCTTAAGCATGACTTCCCCGGGCGGTTTGTCGGCACCAGCAACGTGCACCTGGCCCGCGAGCTGGACATGAAGCCCCTGGGCACCATGGCCCACGAGTGGATCATGGCCCACCAGCAACTGGGCCCTCGGCTGATCGACAGCCAGATCGCCGCCCTCGACTGCTGGGTGCGTGAATACCGTGGCCTGCTGGGCATCGCCCTGACCGATTGCATCACCACCGACGCGTTCCTCGGCGATTTCGACCTGTACTTCGCCAAGCTGTTCGACGGCCTGCGCCACGACTCCGGCGACCCGGTGCAATGGGCCGAAAAGGCGATCGCCCACTATCACAAGCTGGGGATCGAGCCGATGAGCAAGACCCTGGTGTTCTCCGACAGCCTGTCGCTGCCCAAGGCGCTGGAGATTTTCCGCGCGTTGCGGGGTCGGATCAATGTGAGCTTCGGCATCGGCACCAACCTGACCTGTGATATTCCAGGTGTGGAACCGATGAGCATCGTGCTTAAAATGACTGCCTGCAATGGCCAGCCCGTCGCGAAGATTTCCGATGAAGCGGGCAAGACCCACTGCACCGATCCGAACTTCGTCGCCTATTTGCGCCACGTTTTCAAAGTACCTGCCCTACCCAGCAAGGAGTGAATCATGCAAGCCGTACAGCGCGAGATTGCTGAACAGCTCAAGGTCCAGCCGCCGTTCAAGGACCAGGCCGCCCTTGAGGCGGAGGTCGCCCGGCGCGTTACCTTTATCCAGGACTGCCTGCTCAATTCAGGCCTCAAAACGTTGGTGCTGGGCATCAGCGGCGGGGTCGACTCCCTGACCGCCGGCCTGCTGGCCCAGCGGGCGATGGAAGAGTTGCGGGCCGCCAAGGGTGACGACGCCTACCGCTTTATCGCGGTGCGCCTGCCCTACGAAACCCAGTTCGACGAACACGACGCCCAGGCCTCCGTGGACTTCATCGAGCCCGACGAGCGCCACACCGTCAACATCGGCCCGGCGGTCAAGTCCCTGGCCAATGAAGTGGCGGCGTTTGAGGGCAAGGCCGCGGTCTCCCGGGACTTCGTGCTGGGCAACACCAAGGCGCGCATGCGCATGGTGGCGCAGTACACCATCGCCGGCGCGGCGGGTGGTTTGGTGATTGGTACCGACCATGCGGCGGAAGCGGTGATGGGTTTTTTCACCAAGTTCGGTGACGGTGCCTGCGACCTGGCCCCGTTGAGCGGGCTGGTGAAGAACCAGGTGCGCGCGATTGCCCGGCACTTGGGTGCCCCGGAATCGCTGGTGGAGAAAATCCCGACGGCCGACCTCGAAGACCTGTCACCGGGCAAGCCGGATGAAGCGTCCCATGGCGTGACCTATGCCGAGATCGATGCGTTCCTGCACGGCGAGCCGGTGCGCGAGGAAGCGTTCCGGATCATCTGCGACACCTACCGCAAGACCGAGCACAAGCGGGTGATGCCGTTTGCTCCATAAGCACTGTAGGAGCGAGCTTGCTCGCGAAGATCGTCAACGAAAACGCGCCCATCCTGGATGAGCGCGGTGCCATTGAGGTTTTCGCGAGCAAGCTCGCTCCTACAAGGGTGATTACTTCAGGGTCACAGTGCCTTTCATCATCGAGATGTGGCCCGGGAACGAGCAGAAGAACGCGTAGTCAGTACCCGCCGCCAGCTTCGACACATCGAAGGTCACGGAATCTTTCTCGCCGGCACCGATGATCTTGGTGTGGGCGATGATGCGGGTGTCGCCGTCTTTCAGGTAGTTCTTGTCGATGCCTGCGCCCATGCCGTCTGCAGCGATCTTAGGCATGTCTTCAGCAGAACTCAGCACCCAGTTATGGCCCATGACGTTTTTCGGCAAGCTGCCGGAGTGGGTCAACTCAACGGTGAACGTCTTGCAGCTCTTGTCGATTTCGACGGCCTTGGTGTTGAAGGACATCTGGTCAGTGGAGTCGACAGTGACCTTGCACTCTGCAGCAAGCAACTGGCCGCTAGCCAGAGTCAGCAGGGAAACAGCAACGAGTTTGGCAAACATGTGAATCTCCAGGGCAGGGTTTAAAAAACGCATATTGGGACAAGGGTGCCTGAGTCAGGCAGGACTTCATATGATCTGTATCAACAGATTGTATACAACTTTAGGCTATCAGACTCATCGACACAATCTACCGGCCAAAGTCGCAACGCCGGCCTATGATCGGCTCATCACCCTTCTGGAGTACGAGCCATGCACCTCAATAGCCTGTTCCGCAGCCTGCTTGCCGCCTATGCCTGTGGTGCCAGCGGCACGTACGAAACACCTCAACGCGAGGTTTAGTCCTTTGAGAGACGCAGGCCAGCCTTTACTCTTTAGCCACAACTGAGTGGAGTCAGGTATGTCCTTGAAGTCTGTCTGTGTGTTTTGCGGTGCCAGCAGCGGCACCAACCCGGCTTACCGCGAAGCGGCCGTGGCCCTCGGGCGTGCCCTGGCCGAGCGCAAGCTCACCCTGGTGTACGGCGGCGGCGCCGTGGGCCTGATGGGCATCGTCGCCGATGCGGCCTTGGAAGCCGGCGGTGAAGTGATCGGGATTATTCCCGAAAGCCTGAAAGTCCTGGAAATCGGCCACAAAGGCCTGACTCGCCTGGAAGTGGTCGACGGCATGCACGCCCGCAAGGCCCGCATGGCCGAGCTGAGCGATGCATTTATTGCACTGCCCGGCGGCCTGGGCACCCTGGAAGAACTGTTTGAAGTCTGGACCTGGGGCCAGCTCGGCTACCACGGCAAACCGCTGGGCTTGCTCGAAGTGAACGGTTTTTACCGCAAATTGACCGATTTTCTCGATCATATCGTCGGCGAAGGTTTCGTCCGCGCCCCCCATCGTGCCATGCTGCAAATGAGCGAATCGCCGGCTGAGCTGCTTGACGTACTGGATGCCTGGCAACCGCTGGTCCTGCCCAAATGGGTGGACCAAAAACCCGATTAACCCTTGGGACGCGATTAAAGGCAGAATACGCGCCGCTCAACCTCACCTTCGACCCCAGAGGATCGCCCATGGCAAAACCTAATTACTCCTTCGCCAAACGTCAGAGAGACTTGGCCAAAGAGCAGAAGAAAGAGGAAAAACTGCAACGCAAGAAAGTTGCAGCCGACGAAGAAGCCGGTGCACTGAACCCGGATGCTGAAGGTACAGTGGCTACTGACGACACCGAAACACCGAAAGATCAGGCTGAATAAAACTGTAGGAGCGAGCTTGCTCGCGAAGGTCGTCAACGATAACGCGGGCATCCTGAACGCCCACGGCGCTCTCGGGCTTTTCGCGAGCACGCTCGCTCCTACATAAGCGGCATCACCGTCACCCGCACTTCCGGGTCATGGCTCCCTCCCCCCAGAATCACCCCCCGCAACGGCGAAACATCGGAAAAGTCCCGGCCCCAGGCCAGGGTGATGTGTTCCAGTGCCGGCTGTACATTGTTGGTGGGATCAAAATCCACCCAACCCAATACCGGGCAAAACACCGACACCCACGCGTGGGACGCATCCGCGCCGATCAACCGTGGCTGGCCAGGTGGTGGCTGGGTCAGCAGGTAACCACTGATGTACCGCGCCGCCAGGCCACGGGAGCGCAGGCATGCGAGCATCAGGTGGGCGAAGTCCTGGCACACCCCGCGTCGGCGCTCCAGCACTTCCACCAGCGGCGTAGCGACCTGGGTGGCTTCGGCATCGAAGGTGAATTCGCTGAAGATCTTTTCCATCAGCGCCTGTACACCCAACAGCAACGGGCGATTTGCCGGGAAACAGTCTTCGGAAAACTCGACGAAGCTTTTCTTCAAATGCACATAGGGTGATTCGAACCGGTAACGGCAGGCCTCGATCACCTCGGCCGACAGCGGCTGGCTGCTGTAGGTCAGGCTATTGCGAGTCTGGTCCCAGGCCAGCGACAGGCCGAAATCCAGCGCCGGCCGCGCCAGCACTTCCACCGTCAGCCCGGCATTCACCAGCAGTTCATCGTGGGGCCGCTCGAACGCCAGCCGGGTGATCGGGTTGCCGAACACATCCAGTTCATCCCGGCGCGAGGCAGGCTCGGGGCTGATCTGCAGTTGCTGCGAGCTGCAGCGCTGCCAGGCGCAGGGCCGCGGCCACAGATGCGCCAGCTGCTGGGCCAGGGACACCGGGCTGTCGTAGTGGTAATGGGTATCGTGGAAAATCTGGTAGCGGGCACTCATCACACAGACACCGTTTGCTGGCTGACATCGTCCACATGGGCAAAATGGCGCAAGGCCAGGCGGTCGGAGACTTGCCCGCTTTCATCGGCCACCGCTTGCAGCAGGTCGGCCAGGCCGTCCAGCGCGGCACGCACGCTGGACTCGCCGAACAACGGGTTCTCCAGGCAACCCAGGTCGAAGTGCGCCAGGCGCTCCACCAACGGGGCCAGCCCGGTTTCCCGGGGCACGCCGAAATCATCATTCAGGCGACGCAGGGTGCGGCTTACCAGTTTCAGCTGGAACAGCACCGCGTGGGGGTTTTGCTCATCCAGTAGCAGAAGATCCAGCACCGGGATCAATTGCGGCACGGCGAGGTAACGCGAGCGGTAGGTGATGCTGCTGTTGCCCAGCTCAAGCAACCACTCCAGCCCGGCCTGATCGAACACCGCCACGCCCCGCAGAAAGGCAGCCAGGCTGCTGCTGAGAAATTGCAGACGCTCGATGCGCCGGCCCATCATCAAGAAGCGCCAGCCTTCGTCGCGGGTCATGTCGTCGAGGGCAAACCCCGACAGCGCCGCCAGGGACATCACCAGGCGGTTGAGAAAATCGAGCAGTTCGCCGAAATCTGGTTCTTCGCTTTCCAGCTCCAGGGCCTCGCGCTGCAACTCCACCAGGGCCTGCCAGTTTTCCCGGGACAGCTTGCCGCGCACCTGGGACGCCGCCCACTGCAAACGCTGCAAGTTGGCCCGCAGGCTCGACGGCCAGTCGTCACCGAGCAACGCCGCCTGAAGCCGCTCAGGCAATTCACCCTCCTCCGGCAACAGTCGCAGGTTCTCGCCCAGCTCAACCGCCGCCTGCAGCGCCAGAGGGTCGTCTCCATCGACATAGCGGGCGAGGACGATCCGCAGCCAGCGCGCACTGTCATCACAGCGCTCGCAATATCGGCCAAACCAGAACAGGTTCTCCACCACCCGCGACGGCAGGTACGGATCACGCCGTACCAGGTCGTGGGCGCCAATCGCCCGTTGGGCGCGCCAATGCTCGGCGCCGTGGGCGCGTTCGCCGAGCACCCAAGTGTCTTTGCTCGCACCACCACGTTGCATCGACACCACTTCGGCATCGGCTTCGGCGGCCACGCGGGTCAGGCCGCCGGGCAGTACCCGGTAACCGTCGGCGCTGGCCACGGCGTACACGCGCATGCCGATGGCGCGGTGTTGCAGGTGGTCATCGACCGTGTGCCAGACCGGCGCCTGGGACAACTGCGCGAGTTCCTGGGCGACGTAGGCGTAAGGCCGCGCCTGCATGCGTTCGGCCAGGGCCTGACGTTGCTCGTCGTTCAGGTCGCGGCCAAACACCGGGGTAAAGCTTTGCGAAGGGAACGCCGGCTTGATCAGCAGCTCCGGGAGTTTTTCCAGGGCTTCGGCCAGCACCGGCGGCTCACCGCACCACCAGGTGGCGATGGACGGCAGGATCAGTTCTTCGCCAAACAGGAATTGATTGATCTTCGGCAAAAAGCCCAGCAGGCCGGGGGATTCCAGCACGCCGCTGCCCAGGGCGTTGGCCACCAGCACGTTGCCTTGGCGTACGGCGTCGAGCAGGCCGGGCACGCCCAGGGCCGAGTCGGTGCGCAGCTCCAGCGGGTCACAGAAATCGTCGTCCAGGCGGCGCATGATCGCGTGTACCCGGCGCAGGCCGCTGAGGGTTTTCAGGTACACCGTGGCGTCGCGCACGGTCAGGTCGCCGCCTTCCACCAGCGGGTAGCCGAGCTGGCGGGCGAGGTACAAATGCTCGAAATAGCTTTCGTTGAAACGGCCCGGGGTCAGCAGCACGATCAGCGGTGGCTGGTCGTCACTCGGCGCCTGGCGGGCCAGGGTTTCCTGCAACGTACGGAAGAAACCGGTGAGGTGCTGCACCTGCAAGTCGCGGTACAAGTCCGGGAAAGCGCGGGACACGATGGTGCGGTTTTCCAGGGCGTAACCGGCGCCGGACGGGGCCTGGGTACGATCGGCGGTGACCCACCAGCGGCCATCCGGCGTGCGCGCCAGGTCCACGGCGTACAAGTGCAGGTACGTGCCGTCGGGCGGCTGGATGCCCTGGCACGGCCACAGGAAATTGTTATGGCCGAACACCAGTTCTGCCGGCAGCAAACCTTCGGCGATCAAGCGTTGCGGGCCGTAGAGGTCGGCCAGTACCGCATTCAGCAGGCGTGCACGCTGGGCGATCCCGGCGCAGAGTTGCTTCCATTCATCGGCGGCCAGCACGTGGGGCAACAGGTCCAGCTCCCACGGGCGATCGGCGCCCTTGGGGTCGGCGTAGACGTTATAGGTCACGCCGTTTTCCTGGATCTGCCGGGTCAGCAAGGCCTGACGCTGGGCCAACTGCGCCGGGGTGCTGCGTTGCAGGTGATCGAGCAGGCGCTGCCAATGGGCGCGAACCGCGCCGCTGTCGTCCAGCAGTTCGTGATAAGTGCCCGCGGTCAGCGGGTAACGGTCGAGCAAGTCGGGCATGGAACGCTCGGCAGGGGCAAGGGAAGTCAGTATGTAGGAGCCGGGCTTGCCCGCGATGCAGGCACCTCGGTGCATCTGGTGTACCGAGGTGATGCTATCGCAGGCAAGCCAGCTCCCACATTAGAGATTTGTCGCTTTCGGGATTATGTACATTCAATCCTCTGTTTTTTTTGCAAAGCGCCGCAAATCCAGGGTCATCGGCAATTCTTCATTGATCACCACGCTCGGCACGGGCAATTTCCCCGGGGTATGCCCCAGGCGGAAAAACCGCGCCATGCGCCGGCTTTCAGCTTCATTGGCATTCACCGGCAGGCTGTCGTAATTGCGCCCGCCCGGATGGGCGACATGGTACTGGCAACCGCCCAGTGAGCGCTGCATCCACGTGTCCAAAAGATCAAATACCAGCGGCGCATGCACCGGGATGGTGGGCTGCAGACAGTTGGCCGGTTGCCAGGCGCGATAGCGCACACCGGCGACAAATTCACCGATTCGCCCGGTGGGTTGCAGCGGTACCGGGATGCCGTTGCAGGTCAGCAGGTACCGCTGGGGCGGCAGGCCGCTCAACTTGACCTGCAGGCGCTCCAGGGACGAATCCACATAACGCACCGTACCGCCTACGGCGCCCTCCTCGCCCAGCACATGCCACGGTTCCAGGGCCTGACGCAGTTCCAGTTCGATACCGCTGACGGCATAGTCGCCAACCTTGGGAAAACGGAACTCCAGGTGCGCGGCAAACCATTCGGCCCGCAGCGGATAGCCGGCGGCGTTCAGCTCGACGATCACGTCGGCAAAATCCTGCTCGATAAAGTGCGGCAGCAGGAAGCGGTCGTGCAACTCCGTGCCCCAGCGCGCCAGCTTCGGCGGTGCATAGGGTTCACGCCAGAAGCGTGCCACCAGCGCCCGCAGCAGCAGTTGCTGGGTCAGGCTCATGCGTGCATGGGGTGGCATCTCAAAGGCGCGCAACTCCAGCAGGCCCAGGCGCCCGGTGGCACCGTCCGGCGAGTAGAGCTTGTCGATGCAAAACTCGGCGCGGTGGGTATTACCCGTGACGTCGATCAGCAGGTTGCGCAGCAGGCGGTCCACCAACCATGGCGGGCATTCTTCGCCCACGTCGGGCATCTGGGCGAAGGCGATTTCCAACTCGTACAACGCATCGTTACGCGCTTCGTCGACCCGTGGGGCCTGGGACGTCGGGCCGATGAACAAGCCCGAAAACAGGTAGGACAACGACGGGTGATTGTGCCAATAGCTGATCAGGCTGCGCAGCAGGTCGGGGCGGCGCAGGAACGGCGAGTCCTTGGGCGTGGCACCACCGAGCACAAAGTGATTACCGCCGCCGGTGCCGGTGTGGCGGCCGTCGATCATGAACTTTTCAGTGGTCAGGCGGGTTTGCCGGGCCTCTTCATAGAGAAACTCGGTGCGCTCCACCAACTCGTCCCAGGTGGCGGACGGCTGCACGTTGACCTCGATCACGCCCGGGTCCGGTGTCACCCGGAAGTTGCTCAGCCGTGGGTCGCTCGGTGGCTCGTAGCCTTCCAGCAGCACCGGGCAATGCAGTTCTTCTGCGGTGGCTTCGATGGCCGCCACCAGCTCCAGGTAATCCTCGACCCGCTCCAGCGGCGGCATGAACAGGTACAGCCGGCCTTCCCGCGCTTCGGCGCACAAGGCGGTGCGGGTCAGCCAGTCGGCGGACTCGTCGATCTTCGGCACACGCTCTTTGCTCGTGGCCGCCTCACCGTGGCTTTGCAGTTGCGCGGTGGTGGGCAGCTCCGCCAAATCCTGGTTGGGATCGACGGGATGCACGAACGGATAGTCCGCCGCCGTCACCCACGGCTGGGAGGCCAACGGCAATCGATAACCCAGGGGCGAGTCACCCGGCACCAGGCGGCAATGGTTGTCCCGCAGGTACCAGCGCCCGCTCTGCCAGCGGTCATTGGCCGCCGTGCGTGCCAGCGGCAGCACCTGCCCGATGACTTTATCCAGGCCTTGGCTGAAGACTTTGCGCAGGCGTTCGCGCTCAAGGTTGTCGTCCAGGCGCGGGTCTTCGGCGGTGACGTTTTGCGGCAAGGCGCCTTCGCGCCACAGGTAATAGAAATTGTCTTCGTAGGCCGGGAATACAAAATGCGTGGGCAGTTTCAGGCGCTCGGCGACACTGGCGAGAAAACGCCCGGCCATCAGGCCGTCGGCACCGTAGCTTTCCTGCTCATCGGCGATCAGCGCGCTGTTATGCCAGATCGGCACCCCGTCGCGGCGCCAGTAGCAGTTGAGGGACCAACGCGGCAGTTGCTCGCCGGGGTACCACTTGCCCTGGCCGAAGTGCACCAGGCCCTTGGGCGCGTAGTGCTTGCGCATGCGCTGGAACAGTTCGGCGGACAGCCGGCGCTTGTCCGGGCCCAGGGCGGCGGTGTTCCATTCGGCGCCATCCGGGTCGTCGATGGAGACGAAGGTCGGTTCGCCGCCCATGGTCAGGCGTACATCGTCCTTGAGCAGGTCGCCATCAATCTGCCGGCCCAGGGCCTGGATCGCCAGCCACTGCTCTTCGGTGTAGGGCTTGGTAACCCTGGGGGCTTCCCAAATCCGCTCTACGGACATCTCGTGGGTAAATTCGCACTCGCACGGCTCCACCAGACCACTGATGGGCGCCGCGGAAGAAGGGTCAGGACTGCAGGCCAACGGGATATGGCCTTCACCGGCGAACAAGCCAGAGGTGGCGTCGAGGCCGATCCAGCCGGCGCCTGGCAAATACACTTCGCACCAGGCATGCAGGTCGGTGAAGTCCACTTCGGTGCCGGATGGGCCGTCGAGGGCTTTGACGTCGGCAGTCAGCTGGATCAGGTAGCCGGACACAAACCGCGCCGCCAGGCCCAGATTGCGCAGCAGTTGCACCAGCAGCCACGCCGAATCCCGGCAGGAACCGGAGGCGTTTTCCAGGGTGAATTCCGGCGTCTGCACGCCCGGCTCCATGCGGATCAGGTAGCCGATATCAGCCGCCAGGCGCTGATTGAGCCCCACCAGGAAATCCACCGCCGGCAACGGCGTACGGTCGATCCCCGCCAGATACGCGGCGAACCTCGGGGTCAGCGGCAAGGTTTCCAGGTATGGCGCCAGCTCGCGCTGTTCATCGGCGGCGTAGCTGAACGGGATTTTTTCGGCGTAGGGCTCAAGGAAAAAGTCGAACGGATTGAACACCGCCATCTCGGCGACCAGGTCGACTTCGATGCGCAGCTCGTCGGTCTTTTCCGGGAACACCAGACGCGCCAGGTAATTGCCCTGGGGGTCTTGCTGCCAATTGATGAAGTGCTGTTCCGGCAGCACTTTCAGCGCGTAGGACAAAATCCGCGTGCGGCTATGAGCCGCCGGGCGCAGACGAACAATCTGTGGGCCGAGTTCGACCGCGCGGTCGTAGCGGTAATGCGTAACGTGGTGCAACGCGACATGAATCGACACGGCGGCCTCCTGCGAGCCAGGGCATGAAAACAAAGCGCGCAAGACTTATGCCAGAGCAGCGGTCATTGCGCTTTATCGTGGGACCCGGTGCAGTACAGCACCAAAACGGCGCGATGACTGCCGTCGTGGTGCGAGGGTTGCACATATTTGTGGCGAACGTGTGAGGGTGGGTGGTGAATCTACCCAGTCAGGCCGCTTTAGCCGCCTCACGCAGGCGCCGCACTTCAGCCAGTTTCTGCACCATCGACCGATAGCCCTTGCTGTTGATCAGCAACAACCCGAGCAATGGCCAGAACAGGCATTCGCTGTAGATAAACCAGTGCGGGCTGTATTGCAGTGTCGGCAATACCACCAGCAGGCACACCACAAAAAACACCACCATGCCCCATACAGCCCACGTGTGCCCGCGCACAACCAGGAAGTTGCTGTTGGTCACGAACAGCGCAGCGAAGATCACCACGAACCAGGACACGGTTGCATTGGTGGCCATGGGGACGTCGGCAAAATAGGTACTCGCCGCCAGGGAAATTGCGCCGGAACCGCCGAGGCAGCCGGCGAGAATCACACCGATGAACGACGGGAAATGTTCAAGCAAAAACGGCTTTAACGATGGGACGCCACTCATCACTCGGTTTCCTCGTACAAGCCAATCGCAAAAGTTTTGGCCTGCTTGTAGTTGTCTGAGCGCTTCAGCCCCCAAACGCCTAACCCGGCACTGAAAGCATCGCCGATCTGAACGATGGTGGCGTGCTTGAGCTGGGTCGGAGTGAAGCGCTTGGGCAGTTCACCACTCAGTTGCAAGAGCTTGCGCATCTTGGTCGACATCTGCGACGCCATGAACTGGGAGCGGTTGGAATCCATGCCAATTCCAAGCAGGGGGCTGCTCATGGGGTGTTCTTCCTTGAAATGATGCTGAGCTGACTGACCCCATCGCGGGCAAGCCCGGCTCCCACATTTGGAATGCATTATCCTGTGGGAGCCGGGCTTGCCAGCGATTTGATGGGCGCCACCTTAACAAACGGCCCACCCCACCCGCCAGAAAGCAAAACGCCAGCACGAGGCTGGCGTTTTGCGTTTCAGGCTGCGATCAACGCGGCACGACCGGCTTGCGGGCTGGCTTCTTGCCTTTGCCCTTGGCCGCGTCGGTGCGTTCCTTGGCGGCCTGCTTGTTACGCACCATGGCCGCAGCCTTGGCTTGCTCACGCTTGTCCCACGGGTTGCTGCCGTCACTGCCACGGGGCGGCAAGCCGGTGTGCTGGGTGAGGATTTTGGTGGTGGTTTCCTTGGCGACCTTGTGGCTGCCAGCCGGCGTCGAGTTCTTGCGACGGGCGCTCTGGTAGCTGTCGGTGGCCGGCTGGTGCAACGGAATCAGTTGCTCCTTGCCCGGCCCGATCAGGTCGGCCCGGCCCATGCGGGTCAAGGCTTCACGCAGCATCGGCCAGCCTTTCGGGTCGTGGTAGCGCAGGAAGGCCTTGTGCAGACGGCGCTGCTCTTCGCTCTTGACGATGGTCACCGCGTCGCTCTTGTAGGTGACCTTGCGCAGCGGGTTCTTGCCCGAGTGGTACATCGCCGTGGCGGTGGCCATGGGCGACGGATAGAACGCCTGCACCTGGTCGGCGCGAAAGCCGTTGCCCTTGAGCCACAGGGCCAGGTTCATCATGTCTTCATCGGTGGTGCCCGGGTGGGCGGCGATGAAGTAAGGAATCAGGTACTGCTCCTTGCCCGCTTCCTTGGTGTACTTCTCGAACATGCGCTTGAACTTGTCATAGCTGCCAATGCCCGGCTTCATCATCTGGTTGAGCGGACCTTCCTCGGTGTGTTCCGGGGCGATCTTCAGATAGCCACCGACGTGGTGGGTCACCAGCTCTTTAACATATTCCGGCGACTCGACCGCGAGGTCGTAGCGCAGGCCGGAAGCGATCAAAATCTTCTTCACACCCGGCAATGCCCGGGCACTGCGGTACAGCTGGATCAGCGACGAGTGGTCGGTGTTCAGGTTCGGGCAGATGCCCGGGAACACGCAGGACGGCTTGCGGCACGCCGATTCGATTTCCGGGCTCTTGCAGGCAATGCGGTACATGTTCGCGGTCGGGCCGCCGAGGTCGGAGATGACGCCGGTGAAGCCGGGCACCTTGTCGCGGATCTCTTCGATTTCGCGAATGATCGACTCTTCGGAACGGTTCTGGATGATCCGGCCTTCGTGCTCGGTGATCGAGCAGAAGGTGCAGCCGCCGAAGCAGCCACGCATGATGTTCACCGAGAAACGGATCATGTCGTAGGCCGGAATCTTTTCCTTGCCGTACGCCGGGTGTGGAACACGTGCGTAAGGCATGCCAAACACGTAGTCCATTTCTTCGGTGGTCATGGGAATCGGTGGCGGGTTGAACCACACGTCCACTTCACCGTGCTTCTGCACCAGCGCGCGGGCGTTGCCCGGGTTGGTTTCCAGGTGCAACACGCGGTTGGCGTGGGCATACAGCACCGAGTCGCCACGGACTTTTTCCACGGACGGCAGACGAATGACCGTCTTGTCACGGGTCATGCGCGGGCTGGCCAAGATCTGTACGACCTTGGCTTCTTCCGGGTCATCCGTCGGGCCCTTTTCCTGCTCGATGGCGCAGGCCTGGGTGTCCTGGGTGTTCACGTACGGGTTGATGATCTTGTCGATCTTGCCCGGACGGTCGATACGGGTGGAATCCACCTCGTACCAGCCTTCAGGCGTGTCACGGCGAATGAACGCGGTACCGCGCACGTCGGTGATGTCTTCGATCTTGTGGCCCCACGACAGACGCTGGGCGACTTCGACGATGGCCCGCTCGGCGTTGCCGTACAGCAGGATGTCGGCGCAGGCGTCGATCAGGATCGAGTTGCGTACACGGTCCTGCCAATAGTCGTAGTGGGCGATGCGGCGCAGGGAAGCTTCGATGCCGCCGAGTACGATCGGCACGTGCTTGTAGGCTTCCTTGCAGCGCTGGCTGTAGACCAGGCTGGCGCGGTCCGGACGTTTGCCGGCCATGCCACCGGGGGTGTAGGCGTCATCGGAACGGATTTTCTTGTCGGCGGTGTAGCGGTTGATCATCGAGTCCATGTTGCCGGCCGCGACACCGAAGAACAGGTTCGGCTCGCCGAGCTTCATGAAGTCGTCTTTGGACTGCCAGTTGGGCTGGGCAATGATCCCGACGCGAAAGCCCTGGGACTCCAGCAGCCGGCCGATGATTGCCATGCCGAACGACGGATGGTCCACGTATGCGTCACCGGTGACGATGATGATGTCGCATGAATCCCAGCCAAGCTGATCCATCTCCTCCCTGCTCATCGGCAGGAATGGCGCAGGACCGAAACATTCGGCCCAGTACTTGGGATAGTCAAATAACGGCTTGGCTGTTTGCATGACGGTGACCGGTGTTGAGATGAAAAATCGCGGGCGCGGAATATAGCACAAAATTTGACCAATTCCGACCTTTGCAGTCGGAATTGGCAGGACGACTTTTTACTCGTCGTCGAAGTTATAGCTACCTGGCGCCAGGTTTTCGAAGCGGGTGTATTTGCCGATAAAGGCCAGGCGCGTGGTGCCGATTGGCCCGTTACGCTGCTTGCCGATAATGATTTCAGCGATGCCTTTGTGCTCGGTTTCCGGGTGATACACCTCGTCCCGGTACACGAACATGATCACGTCAGCATCCTGCTCGATCGCTCCGGATTCCCGCAAGTCGGAGTTGATCGGACGTTTGTTGGGGCGTTGTTCCAGGGACCGGTTGAGCTGGGACAGGGCAACCACCGGGCAGTTGAATTCCTTGGCCAGGGCTTTCAACGAGCGGGAGATCTCGGAAATCTCGTTGGTCCGGCTGTCGCCACTGGAACCCGGGATCTGCATCAGTTGCAGGTAGTCGATCATGATCAGGGCGATGTCGCCGTGCTCACGCACCAGGCGCCGGGTACGTGCGCGCATTTCAGACGGGCTGATGCCCGCGGTGTCATCAATGAACAGCTTGCGGTCGTTGAGCAGATTGACCGCCGAGGTCAGGCGCGGCCAATCGTCGTCTTCCAGGCGACCGGCACGGACCTTGGTCTGGTCGATACGGCCGAGGGACGACAACATACGCATGATCAGCGATTCACCTGGCATCTCCAGGGAGTAAACCAGCACGGCCTTGTCGCTGCGCAACACGGCGTTTTCCACCAGGTTCATGGCGAAGGTGGTCTTACCCATGGACGGACGGCCGGCGACGATGATCAAGTCCGACGGCTGCAGGCCGCTGGTCATGCCGTCAAGGTCGGTGTAGCCGGTGGACAGGCCGGTAATGGCGTTGTCGGTGTTGAACAGGGTATCGATGCGGTCGATGGCCTTGGTCAGCAAGTCGTTGACGCTGACCGGGCCGCCGGTTTTCGGCCGGGCCTCGGCGATCTGGAAGATCTGCCGTTCGGCTTCGTCGAGAATCTCTTCGGCGGTGCGGCCTTCGGGGTTGAACGCGCTGTCGGCGATCTCGGTGGCGATACCGATCAACTGGCGCAACGTGGCCCGCGCACGGACGATCTGCGCATAGGCCTTGATGTTGGCGACCGATGGCGTGTTTTTCGCCAGCTCACCCAGGTAACCCAGGCCACCGACTTGTGAGGTCTGGCCTTCCTTGTCCAGTTGCTCGGCCAGGGTCACCACGTCGATCGGTGAGTTCTGGTCGGCCAGCTTGGCAATGGCGCGGAAGATCAGGCGGTGGTCATGACGGTAGAAATCGCCATCCGAGACTTGATCCAGCACGCGTTCCCAGGCGTTGTTATCCAGCATCAAACCACCGAGCACGGCCTGTTCGGCCTCGATGGAATGGGGCGGCACCTTCAGGGCAGCAGTTTGCAGGTCATATTGCTCAGGAGCGGAGATATCGTTCATGGCCACTTGGAATAGTTGGAGAATCAGGGGCTACAGAAAAACAAAAGGCACGACCTGTGAACAGGATCGTGCCCGATGTTAACCGCCTGACACGCGAGGTGCCAGTCAGTTAGGTGCTGCTTAAGCTGCTACCACAACAACGCGTACGGTTGCTTCGACTTCAGCGTGCAGGTGCACGGCTACATCGAATTCGCCAACGTTGCGGATGGTGCCGTTCGGCAGACGAACTTCGCTCTTCTGCACTTCAACGCCGGAGGCGGTCAGTGCATCAGCGATGTCGTGGGTGCCGATCGAACCGAACAGCTTGCCTTCGTCACCGGCGGTGGCAGTGATAGTCACTTCCAGCTCAGCCAGTTGGGCAGCGCGAGTTTCGGCCGAAGCTTTTTTGTCTGCTGCTGCTTTTTCCAGCTCAGCACGACGCTCTTCAAACGCAGCCAGGTTGGCAGCGGTTGCAGCGGTGGCTTTGCCGTATGGCAGCAGGTAGTTACGACCGTAGCCGGCCTTAACGTTCACTTTGTCGCCCAGGTTGCCCAGGTTGGCGACTTTTTCCAGAAGGATCAGTTGCATGTGAAAATCCTCTAACTTTTAACCTTCACCGTTCGCGTTATCGGCGTCTTTCGGCGCCAGACGACCGCGAAAATCAATCAGGCCGTCGACAATGGCCAAGACCACGAGTAACGGATAGATCAGCTGCATGAACAGCAACAGCGTCACGTACAACCCCACCAGCCAGAATCTGCCCAGTCGCTTTTGCGCCACCAGCCCATGAATCAGGGACAGCCCGGCGAATACCAGCGGTACGCTGCACAACGGCACCAACAGCGCCAAGCCAAACGTCGGCCCGACTACCATGAACGCCAGCAGCAACATCGCCGGTCCTGCGGGGATTCTGATACTGCGAAACTCGCGACCAAAACCGCCCGGGTTATACAACAACGCCTGCCAGTAACGCCCAAGAATCAGGCTCAGCACGCTGACGATCTGCAACAAGGCCGCTATCAGGCCGGTAAGCATCGGTGCAACCACTGACGCAAAGCGCGCTCGCTCCTCTACCGATAACTGCTGGTAGAGATCCCCGAGGGCCAGCGGCAGGATCTTTATGATCTCCTGCGCCAGCGCCTCGATTTGCGGGCGGAAAGCCGCGCCAAGCGCCAGTGAATACACCAACCCCAATGCCACGCTGACCAGCAGCGTACGGACCCAGGACTCACTTGCGCGTAAAACCAACGCAAGGGTCGATGAACCGAGCAGTACCAGAAGTACCCGTGGATCATCGAATTTCAACCACCAGACCAAGGCCGGCAGCATTCCCAGGGCAAGAACGCCCAGGGCGTCCTTCAAACCGCGCCGCAGGAGCACAAGGCAACCCGCAGCAGCACCCAACCAATACAACAACGGCAACGCTGCACATCCAGCCACTACCAGAGTGGCCTGCACACGACCGCGCATGATGAACTCAGCTAAGGCGCGCATGCATTCAATCCCTTACTACTTGTCGACTGCCCGGTCTCAGCGGCCGTGGCTGTCGGTGTAGGCCAGCAGGGCCAGGAAGCGGGCGCGCTTGATAGCGGTGGCCAGCTGACGCTGATAACGAGCTTTGGTACCGGTGATGCGGCTTGGAACAATTTTGCCGGTCTCGGATACGTAGGCTTTCAGAGTGTTGAGATCTTTGTAATCGATCTCCTTCACGTCTTCAGCGGTGAAGCGGCAGAATTTACGACGACGGAAGAAACGTGCCATTTGATAGGCTCCTTAAAAGGTCCGTGGATTACTCGTCAGCGTTATCGCTGTTGTCGCTGTCATCACTATCAGCGCTTTCAGCGCCTTCGTGCTCAGGACGGTCGCGACGCTCACGGCGCTCACTGCGGTTTTCTTCAGCCTTGAGCATCTCGGATTGGCCGGTAACGGCTTCTTCGCGACGGATGACCAGGTTACGGATCACTGCATCGTTGTAGCGGAAGTTGTCTTCCAGCTCGGCCAGGGCCTTGCCAGTGCACTCAACGTTCAGCATCACGTAGTGAGCCTTGTGAACATTGTTGATTGCGTAGGCCAGTTGACGACGGCCCCAATCTTCCAGACGGTGGATTTTGCCGCCGTCTTCTTCGATCAGCTTGGTGTAACGCTCTACCATGCCGCCGACTTGCTCGCTTTGATCCGGGTGGACCAAAAAGATGATTTCGTAATGACGCATGAATGCTCCTTACGGGTTGTAGCCTGCCGCTCAAAAACGGTCAGACAAGGAGTGAATGACACTTATGGATCTTGCCGAAGGGAGGCACATGCGTGCCTGCCATGAAGGCAAGGGGCGCAATTGTAGAGAAGGGGGAGAGAGGGCGCAAGGTGATTGGTGATTATTTGAACAACGCAGAATCAAGGCAAACACAAAACAAATGTGGGAGCTGGCTTGCCTGCGATGACAATGGCACAGGCAACATCTCTGCTGACTGACACACCGCCATCGCGGGCAAGCCCGGCCCCCACAGGGTCTTGCGTCGCTCTTAAGCCTTATTTCTTGGCTTTGGCCTTGGCGCCACGCTGGCGCTGGGCTTCGAACAGGCAGACGCCCGTTGCGACGGAAACGTTGAGGCTGCTGACGCTACCGGCCATCGGCAGGTGCACCAGGTAGTCGCAATGCTCACGGGTCAGGCGACGCATGCCCTTGCCTTCGGCCCCCATGATCAGGATGGTCGGGCCGGTGAGGTCCTGGTCATAAATGCTGACCTCGGCCTCTCCCGCCGTACCCACGACCCACAGGCCGCGCTGCTGGAGTTTCTCCAGGGTGCGCGCCAGGTTGGTCACGGCCACCAACGGAATCACTTCCGCCGCACCGCAGGCGACTTTACGCACTACAGGCGTCAAGGTGGCCGACTTGTCTTTAGGCACGATCACCGCCAGCGCGCCGGCAGCATCCGCCGAACGCAGGCAGGCACCCAAGTTGTGCGGATCGGTCACGCCGTCGAGCACCAGCAACAGCGGTGCGCCTTCGGTGCGATCGAGCAACTCGTCGAGCATCGCTTCGCCCCAGACCTGGCTCGGACTGACGTCCGCTACCACGCCCTGGTGAACACCTTCGACCCAGACGTCCATTTCGCGACGCTCGGCCTGACCGATGGCCACCTTGTTTTGGTTCGCCAGCTCCACCAGCGCTTGAACGCGCGGCTCACTGCGGCCTTCTGCCAACCACACCTGCTTGACGCGTTTCGGGTGGTGACGCAGCAACGCTTCTACGGCGTGAACGCCGTAGATTTTTTCCAGACTCATGACTTGGCCTTAGGTTTGCGCGACCCGCCGCTTTTCGCGGGGGCCGAACCCGCTTTTGGCGGGCCTTTACGGTGTTTACTCGGCTTGCTCGACGGTTTTTCCGCCTCGCGGGACTTTCCCCCAGACGCCGCTTTACCACCGCTTTTGGCTTCGTTGAGCAACTGCTGCTTCAACTCGCGACTCTTGCGCAGCTCGGCGTTTTTCGCCGCCGCATCGCTTGGGCGGTAGGCTTCAGGGGCCTTGTCCTTGGCAGACGAACGGCGAGCAGGCTTGGCTGGCGCAGGCTCGGCAACCGCTGCTTTCGCAGGAGCGCCTTTGCCTTTCGCGGCCGGCGCGGCGGTTTCGTTGCCACGTTTTTTACGGCCAGTCGGCTCAACAGGCTTGTCCGGCATGCCGAAGTCGATCTTGCGCTCGTCGAGGTCGACGCGCATGACCTGCACTTCCACGGTGTCGCCCAAACGGAAGCTGCGACCGGTGCGCTCGCCCGCCAGGCGGTGATGCACAGGGTCGAAGTGGTAGTAGTCACCCGGCAAGGCGGTCACGTGCACCAGACCCTCGACGTAGATATCGGTCAGCTCGACGAACAAACCAAAGCCGGTCACGGCCGTGATCACGCCCGGGAACGACTCGCCCACGCGGTCTTTCATGAACTCGCACTTGAGCCAGTTCACCACGTCGCGAGTGGCTTCGTCGGCACGGCGCTCGCTCATGGAGCACTGCTCGCCCAACTGTTCCAGGGCCGCTTCGTCGTACGGATAGATCCGTGCTTTCGGAATGGTCATGGCACCGGCGCGCTGAACGTGCGGGGTGTTCTGCTTGGAATGGATCACGCTGCGGATCGCCCGGTGCGTGAGCAGGTCCGGGTAACGGCGAATCGGCGAGGTGAAGTGGGTGTACGCCTCGTAATTCAGGCCGAAGTGGCCCTGGTTATCGGCGCTGTACACCGCCTGACTCAGGGAGCGCAGCATGACGGTCTGGATCACGTGGTAATCCGGACGGTCCTTGATGCTTGCGAGCAGTGCCTGGTAGTCCTTCGGCGTTGGGCCGTCCTTGCCTTTGTGCAGGGACAGGCCGAGCTCACCGAGGAACGCGCGCAGCTTTTCCAGACGCTCCGGCGGCGGGCCGTCGTGCACCCGGTACAACGCAGGAATCTCGTGCTTCTTCAGGAATTCTGCGGTGGCCACGTTGGCGGCCAGCATGCATTCCTCGATCAGCTTGTGAGCATCGTTACGTGTGGTCGGAGTGATCGCGGCGATCTTGCGCTCGGAACCGAAGACAATCCGGGTTTCCTGGGTTTCGAAGTCGATCGCGCCACGCACGTGACGAGCGCCCAACAGCACTTTGTACAGCGCGTAGAGCTGCTTGAGGTGCGGCACGACATGGCCGTACTCACCGCGCAAGGCTTTGGCTTCGCTGGTTTTCGGCTGCTCCAGGATGGTGCTGACCTTGTTGTAGGTCAGGCGGGCCTGGGAGTGAATCACCGCTTCGTAGAACTGGTAGTCGGTCATTTCGCCGGTTTTCGAGATGGTCATCTCGCACACCATGGCCAAACGGTCGACTTTCGGGTTCAGGGAGCACAAGCCGTTGGACAGCTGCTCAGGCAGCATCGGGATGACGCGCTCGGGGAAGTACACCGAGTTGCCGCGCACCTGGGCTTCGTTGTCCAGGGCCGAGCCGATCTTCACGTAGCTGGACACGTCGGCAATCGCGACGAACAACTTCCAGCCGCCGGAGAACAGGCGCAACTTGCCAGGCTTGGCTTCGCAGTAGACCGCATCATCGAAGTCGCGGGCATCTTCGCCGTCAATAGTGACGAACGGCAGATGACGCAGGTCGATGCGCTTCTCTTTGTCTTTTTCTTCCACTTCCGGCTTGAGCTTGGCGGCTTCTTTCAGCACAGCCTCAGGCCAGACGTGAGGGATATCGTAGGTGCGCAGCGCAACATCGATTTCCATGCCCGGCGCCATGTAGTTGCCGACCACTTCAACGATATCGCCCTGTGGCTGGAAGCGCGCCGTTGGCCAGTGGGTGATTTTCACCTCGACGAACTGACCGACCTTGGCGGCGCCATTACGGCCCGGGGTGATCAGCACTTCCTGCTGGACCTTCGGGTTGTCGGGCACGACGAAGCCGATGCCGCCCTCTTCGAAGTAACGGCCAACGATGGACTCGTGGGCACGGGACACCACTTCGACGATCACGCCTTCGCGGCGACCGCGACGGTCGAGGCCGGAAACGCGCGCCAGGGCACGGTCGCCATCGAACACCAGGCGCATTTGCGCCGGGCTCATGAACAGGTCGTCGCTGCCGTCGTCCGGGATCAGGAAGCCGAAACCGTCACGATGGCCGGCAATGCGGCCGAGGATCAGGTCGAGCTTGTCCACAGGTGCATACGTGCCACGGCGGGTGTAGATCAGCTGGGCATCGCGCTCCATGGCGCGCAGGCGGCGACGCAGGGCTTCGAGTTGGTCTTCGGTGGTCAGACCGAATTCTTCAACCAGCTGCTCGCGGCTAGCAGGCGAACCCCGATCGGCGAGGTGCGCCAGGATCAGTTCGCGGCTAGGAATAGGGTTTTCATATTTTTCCGCTTCACGAGCGGCCTCGGGATCGAGGGACTGCCAATCGGCCATTAGAGAGTTTTCACCTTGTCTATATGCGGGTTAGTTTGGCATACGCGTATTGAAACGGGAAATTTCAGGTGTCAACAAGCCCGTAAAAGCACTTTGTAGCCTTCGGAATGCACCTTGCGCGACCGCCCGCGAAATTTTCCAGGCTTTTTTGATAACGGGGCTTTACAGCGCAAAAAGCGGTCCGTATAGTGCGCGCCATCGACGACGGCAACGTTGACGATGCTGCCCAGATGGTGAAATTGGTAGACACGCCAGCTTCAGGTGCTGGTGACCGCAAGGTCGTGGAAGTTCGAGTCTTCTTCTGGGCACCAATTCAAAACTTGAGGTTTTTAACCTTGAGTCTCACAAAAACCCGCGAAAG
Organism: Pseudomonas sp. IPO3778; assembly: GCF_013386825.1. Classification (GTDB taxonomy): domain Bacteria; phylum Pseudomonadota; class Gammaproteobacteria; order Pseudomonadales; family Pseudomonadaceae; genus Aquipseudomonas. The sequence goes on along the minus strand of NZ_JACARC010000030.1, from coordinate 37,138 downwards.
CGGGTTTTTGCGTTTCAGGCCTTTGATTTTTAACGACAAAGTTGATTTATAAAATCAAATCAGGGGTTTACAGATCAAAAAGCCCTCCGTATAGTTCGCCCTATCAACAGCGGCAACGTTGCTGATGCTGCCCAGATGGTGAAATTGGTAGACACGCCAGCTTCAGGTGCTGGTGACCGCAAGGTCGTGGAAGTTCGAGTCTTCTTCTGGGCACCAATTCAAAACTTGAGGTTTTAACCTTAAGTCTCACAAAAACCCGCGAAAGCGGGTTTTTGCGTTTCTGACGTTCAAAAAAACTGCCTGACGGGTCAATCAATCTACGCCGCAGCCGCACCTGAGAAACTTTATCGTTTATCCTTCACACGATTTGTTGCATTTCAAGTGAGGAACCCTGCGAATGATGATCCGCGATACCCGTCTCAAGACATCCCTTCTGCGTGGCATGACCATCACTCTGCTCGGCCTGGCCCTACTCTCGCCCGCCGCCTATTCTGCCGACAAGGTTGCACTGACCCTGTACAACGGCCAACACAAGGAGGTCGGCGATGAACTTGCCAAGGCCTTCGAAGCCAAGACCGGCATCCACGTCAACGTACGCAAGGGCAGCAGCAACCAGCTGGCCAGCCAGGTCGTCGAAGAAGGCGACCGCTCCCCTGCCGACGTGATCTATACCGAAGAGTCGCCGCCGCTGAATAAACTCGGCGAGCAAGGCCTGCTGGCCACCATCGACGCCAGCACCCTCGACGTTCTGCCCAAGGAGTACGTGGCCGCCAACGGCGCCTGGATGGGCGTGACCGCACGCACCCGAGTGGTGGCGTTCAACCCGAAACTGATTGCCGAGAAAGACCTGCCCAAGTCTGTCCTGGATTTCGCCAGCCCGGAATGGCAAGGCAAGGTCGGCTTCGTGCCTACCAGCGGCGCGTTCCAGGAGCAAGCCGTCGCAATCATCAAACTGCACGGTCGCGAAGCGGCCGAAGAGTGGCTGACCGGCCTGCGCGCATTCGGCAAGGTCTACAGCAACAACATGGTTGCGCTCAAAGCCGTGGAAAATGGCGAAGTGGCCACCGTCCTGGTGAACAACTACTACTGGTTCGCCCTGAAGAAAGAAAAAACCAACCTGGATTCGCAACTGCACTACTTCACCAACGGTGATGCGGGCGGCCTGATTACGGTGTCTGCCGCGGCCGCGCTGAAATCCAGCAAGCATCCAAAAGAAGCCCAGCAACTGTTGGCCTTCATGGCCAGCGAAGAAGGCCAGCGGGTGATCACCAACACCTCCGCCGAATACCCGCTGCGCAAAGGCATGGAATCCAACCGCGGCCTCAAGCCTTTCAGCGAGCTGCAACCGCCGAAAGTCACCCCGGCCGACCTGGGCAACGCCGAAGAAGCCCTGGAACTGGAACGTGACGTTGGCTTGAACTGATGAACCCATCGCTCCCCGCCCCCGCCTTGCGCGGGGGTTTTACGCCCAAACGCAAACGCCCTTCGACCTGGCTGCTGCTGCCGGTTTTGCTACTGGTCGGCCTGAGTGTATTGCCGCTGGCGTATGTCGGCCTCAAGGCCTGGCAAGCGGGCTGGGCCGAGGCGGTGCATTTGCTGTGGCGGCCTTATGTGTTCGGATTGCTGCGCAACACGCTGGCGCTGATGGTCGGCGTGACCCTGGCCTGCGGCGTGATCGGTTTGTCGCTGGCCTGGCTGCTGGAACGCAGCAACCTGCCGGGACGGCGTATCTGGGGAGTGATCCTGTGCCTGCCGTTTGCGGTGCCGGCGTTTGTCAGCAGCTTTACCTGGGTGTCGTTGAGCGCCAACTTTGAAGGACTGGGCGGGGCGATCCTGGTGATGAGCCTGTCCAAATACCCGCTGGTGTTTCTGCCGGTAGCGGCGACCCTGCGCAATCTTGATCCCTCCCTGGAAGAATCCGCCCGCACCCTCGGGCTGAATCGCTGGGGTGTGTTCTTTCGCATCACCTTGCCGCTGCTGTGGCCGTCGCTGCTGGCCGGGGCCCTGCTGATCGCCCTGCATATGCTGGTGGAGTTCGGCGCACTGTCGATCATCGGCTTGCAGACGTTTACCACCGCGATCTATCAGCAGTTCGAGCTGGAATTCAGCAACGCCAATGCGGCGATGCTCTCGGCAGTGCTGCTGGTGATGTGCCTGACGCTGCTCTGGCTGGAACTGCGCGTACGCGGCAAGGGCCGACATGTACGGACCGGCCAGGGCGCCGCACGGCATGCCGGGCAGGTTCGATTGGGTCACTGGGCACCATTGGGGCAGCTGTACTGCTTGCTACTGGCGATTATTGGCAGCGGCATTCCACTGGGCATGCTCGGTTATTGGTTGGCCGTGGGCAGTTCGGCGGCGTTTCCGGTGGCCGAGATCAGCGGGGCGTTGCTTTCATCCCTGGCTCTGTCCCTGGGCGGCGCAGCGCTGTGCCTGTTATTCGCAGTGCCGGTGGGCTTGCTGGTGGTGCGCTACAAAGGCCAGCTCGCGCTGTGGGCCGAACGCTTGCCGTATCTGCTGCACGCCCTGCCCGGCCTGGTGATTGCGCTGACGCTGGTGTATTTCTCCCTGCATTACGTACCGGCGCTGTATCAGACCTCGGCGTTGTTGCTGCTCGCTTATGCGTTGCTGTTTTTGCCGCTGGCCCAGGCACCGATCCGCACGGCGCTGAACAAAGCGGCACCGCAGCTGGAAGAGGCGGCGAGAACACTCGGCGCATCGTCATTCAGTGCATTTTGCCGGGTGACGTTGCCGATTATTTTCCCGGCATTGGGCGCGGCGTTTGCGCTGGTGTTTCTGGATGCGATGAAGGAATTGACGGCGACGTTGCTGCTCAGCCCCACCGGGCTGAATACCTTGGCGACTGCCGTGTGGGCGCATACCTCGAATGTGGAATTCGCGGCAGCGGCGCCCTATGCGGCATTGTTGATTTTGGTGTCGGGGCTGCCGGTGTATTTGCTTACGACGCGGATGTATCTGAGTCGCTGAAGCCGCCATCGCAGGCAAGCCAGCTCCCACACTTGACCGTATTCCAAAACTGGAACTCGATCGAGTGTGGGAGCTGGCTTGCCTGCGATGAGGCCGAAACAGGCGATCAAGCCCGGAACTGCCCCAAGCTCGCCTTCAACTGCGCCGCCAACCCATCCAGCACCTTGCCACTGGCGGTGGTCTCTACCACCGCCTGAGCCGCACGCTCAGCCTGGGCATGGATAATCTCAACCCGCCCACGCACCGCCTGCGCGCCCTGGGCCTGATGCTCAGCCGCCCGTGTCGCCAGGCCAATCGCTGCATGCACTTGCTCCACCGAGGCCTGCACCGATTGCTGCAGGCGCACGCTGTCGCGCAACACCAGTAAACCTTCACTGGCCTGGCGCCCGGCCTTGCCAATGGTTTCCACCGCCTCACGGGCACCTTGCTGCAAGGCCACGATGTGGGCCTGGATGTCACCGGTAGAACTCTGGGTTTTACTGGCCAGGGCGCGAACCTCATCCGCCACCACTGCAAAGCCTCGCCCAGTCTCACCGGCCCGAGCCGCCTCGATGGCCGCATTGAGCGCCAGCAAATTGGTTTGCTCGGCAATCCCGTGGATCACCGTCAACACCACCTCAATTTGCTCGCTCTGCTGCGCCAGGCGCTCGATCACCTTGGACCCGGCCTGCACCTGCCCCGCCAACGCCTCGATCAGGCTGCCGACTTCGGCTGACGTACGTGAATTCTCATCAGTCGCCTGACGAATATCCACCACCTGCTGCAACGCCGCCTGCATCGCATGGCTTTCCGCCTGAGCTTCATCCGCCATTTGCGACAGTGCCCGCAGGCTTTCGGCAACCTCGTCACGCTGCAAGCCGGCGGCCGCATCGGCTCCGGCATTGCGCAAGGTCATCGCGCCAATTTCCACACCGGTACGCTGGGCCACATCGCCCGCCTCACGCACAATCGGTTGCAACTTATCCACAAAGCGATTGACCGCCGAAGCCATGTCGCCGATTTCGTCCTGGCTGTTGATCTGCACGCGCTTGGTCAGATCGCCCTCGCCCGCCGCCAGATCGTCCATTGCCGCAATCAGCAGCTTCAGGCGATTGACCACTCGACGCCCAAGCACCACCGCAATCAGCAGCAGCACACCCAAGCCCACCACCGCCAGGCCCATGCCGATGCGCCAGCGCAGCGCACCCGCCGCCTCCTGCACGGCGCCGGTGGTATTGGCGGCCATCTGGGTGGCGGTGGCTTGCGCCGACTGCAAACGCGCGCCCATGGCCGCTGCGCTGTCAGCGGCGGCGCCCTTGAGGCTGTCACCGACCAACTGGTCACTGCTGGCAATCAGCGCAGCGAAGCGCTTATCCAGCGCAGCCAGGTCGACGTCCACCGAAGCGGTCGAAACCCCCATGATGACCTTGCCGATCTCTACGCCATTGGGGCTGATGGACGCTTCGAGGTAGTAGACAGCAGGATCGTTCTTCGCCGCATCCAGCACCTTGTCCAGGGCCCGATCACCCTTTCCTTTCTCCAGCAACGCCGCGTTGATGGGGTTGTCCCGGTTCAGGTAGCGCGTCAGGTGCTGGCCCGTGGCGTCGTCGTAGACCACGAACAACACATTGGGATTGCGCTGCGCACGCCGGGCGAATTCCGACAGGGTCGGCACGTCGCTGTCCCACATGGCGCGGGGCGCCACCGAGGCCAACAGTTGCGCCATATCATTGGCGGAGTCCTTCAGGTCTTTTTCCAGGGTCGCACGCAGTTGCTTCTGCTCTTCCTGCAGCCGCGTGGAAAGCCCGGCCGTAAGACGCTGGCGGGTGCTGGAAGACAGGCTGTCCAGACTGGAGGTGACCTCCTTCCCGGCCTGGGCCAGTTCGCCGGAGAGTTTTTGACTGTCCACCCCCAGGCGATTGTCCAAATCAGCTTCCAGGGCCGTGACCGTGCTCCGAGTCAGAGCGACCGCCACCAGCACTTGCACCAAAAGAGCGATACCTAGGGTAACGAACACCGGCCGTAGCAGCCGGCTTTGTAACAATGAGAGAACGGCAGACATCGTGAATCCCTCCACCCAGGGTGCCATTAAATTGATAGCACCACGAAAGAGAGAAACACAGCAAGGGTCGTGCCGTATGGCAAACAGAAACGAAAAAGGGCCCCCGAAGGGACCCTTTGTGTTTCACATCAACAACTTATTAAGCGAACGGGTGACGCAGAACGATGGTCTCGTTGCGGTCCGGGCCCGTCGAAATAATGTCGATTGGCGCACCGATCAGCTCTTCAACGCGCTTGATGTACGCGCGGGCGTTGGCTGGCAGCTCTTCCAGGGTCTTGGCACCCACGGTCGACTCGGTCCAGCCCGGCACTTCTTCGTACACAGGCTGCAGGCCCACGTAGCTGTCCGCGTCAGTCGGGGCAACGTCCTTGCCGTCTGCATCTTTGTAGCCGACGCAGATGTTGATGGTTTCGAGGCCGTCGAGCACGTCCAGCTTGGTCAGGCAGATACCCGAGATGCTGTTCACATCGATAGCGCGACGCAGGATAACGGCGTCAAACCAGCCACAACGACGTGCACGGCCGGTAGTCGCGCCGAACTCGTGACCTTGTTTGGCCAGGTGCGCACCGACTTCGTCGAACAGCTCAGTCGGGAATGGACCCGAACCGACACGCGTGGTGTACGCCTTGGTGATGCCGAGGATGTAGTCCAGGAACATCGGGCCAACGCCCGAACCGGTCGCAACGCCACCCGCGGTGGTGTTGGAACTGGTGACGTACGGGTAGGTACCGTGGTCGATGTCCAGCAACGAACCCTGGGCGCCTTCGAACATGATGTCTTTGCCGGCGCGACGCAGGTCGTGCAGCTCGGCCGTCACGTCCAGCATCAACGGCTTGAGCAGCTCAGCGTATTCCTTGCACTCGGCCAGGGTCTTTTCAAACTCGATGGCCGGCTCTTTGTAGTAACCCACCAGCATGAAGTTGTGGTAATCCACCAGTTCACGCAGCTTGTCTTCAAAGCGCGGCATGTTGAGCAGGTCGCCCACACGCAGGCCACGACGCGCAACCTTGTCTTCGTAAGCCGGGCCGATGCCGCGACCGGTCGTACCGATCTTCAGCTCGCCGCGGGCCTTTTCACGGGCCTGGTCCAGCGCAACGTGGAAGGACAGGATCAGCGGGCAGGACGGGCTGATACGCAGGCGCTCACGCACGGGTACGCCTTTCTCTTCCAGCTTGGTGATCTCGCGCAGCAGGGCGTCAGGTGCAACCACCACGCCATTGCCGATCAGGCACTGCACGCCTTCGCGCAGTACACCCGACGGGATCAGGTGCAAGACGGTTTTTTCGCCATCGATGACCAGGGTGTGGCCAGCGTTGTGGCCACCTTGGTAGCGCACTACGGCGGCAGCATGTTCGGTCAGCAGATCAACGATCTTGCCTTTGCCCTCATCACCCCATTGGGTGCCCAGGACTACGACATTCTTACCCATAACACTTGTCCTCATTCGCGCAAACTTGGTGCCGGCAGTGGCCGGCAGGAAAACTCAAGAAGCCAGTGGCGATACTTGCCAAAGCCCGTTCTGCAGAATCAATTGCCGGTCGCAGTCCGCTTCACGGGCGGCGGCCAATGGCTGCCCAGGCAAGGCCTGGACCACACGTTGACCCTCACTGCGCAACTGGCAAACCTGCTGCCAGAGTGCTGCGTCCGTACTGTCGGGCATCCAGATGCCGCCAGACGGCAGCTCGACCTCAGCACGCCCCAGGGTCACCAGGGTTTTCAAATCGGTGGAAAAGCCGGTCGCCGGACGGGCACGACCAAAGTCGGCGCCGATATCGTCATAACGACCGCCCTGGGCGATGGCCTGGCCAACACCCGGGACAAACACCGCGAACACCACACCGGTGTGGTAGTGATAGCCGCGCAACTCACCCAAATCAAAATACAGCGGCAACTGCGGGAAGCGCGCAGACAACTGCTCGGCAATCGCCAGCACGTCGTCCAGGGCCGCCAATACATCGGCCGGCGCATTCGCCAGGCGATCACGGGCGGCGGTCAGCACTTCGCGGCCGCCGCACAGGTCTACCAGCGCACGCAGCATGCCGGCCAGGTCGGCAGGCACGCCCGCCGTCAGGGCGATCACTTCATCGATGGCCTTGCGCTGCAAGGCATCGAACAACTGTTGTTCCACTTCACCCGACAATCCGGCCGCACGGGCCAGGCCGCGGTAGATGCCGACATGCCCAAGGTCCATGTGCACATCCGGCACATCGGCCAGTTGCAGCATGGCCAGCATCAGGCTGATGACTTCCACGTCGCTGCTTGGGCTGGCATCGCCGTACAACTCGGCGCCCAACTGGATCGGGCTACGGGAAGACGACAAGGCACGCGGCTGAGCATGCAGTACGCTGCCGGCATAACACAGGCGGCTAGGCCCTTCGCGACGCAGGGTGTGCGCATCAATGCGCGCGACTTGCGGCGTGATGTCGGCACGAAAGCCCATTTGCCGGCCCGATTGCGGGTCGATGACCTTGAAGGTGCGCAGATCCAGGTCCTGGCCCGCGCCGGTCAGCAGGGATTCCAGGTACTCGATATGGGGGGTCACGACAAACTCGTAGCCCCAGCTCTGGAACAGATCCAACACCTGGCGGCGCGCGATTTCAATGCGCGCAGCTTCTGGTGGCAGTACTTCTTCGATGCCATCTGGCAGCAGCCAGCGGTCTACCGTTGCCATTACGCCATTCCCCTATGATCCGGGCGGCCAGCCCTCGGGCGAGCCTTGAGTGAAGCAGAAAATACCCGGCCCCTGCATAAACCACGCGCAAGAGCGACGTGACGAACGACCAACAATCGGCCTCGTCGGGCACTTTCCTCGAAAAACCTGTGGCGCCTGCAGAGCAACATCACAATCAAACATGCAGACGCAAAAAAGCCGGGGATTTCCCGGCTGCCGCATCATACACCCGTTTTCTGAAAGGATCACCCCGCCCGGCATTTTAGCCGCCCGACGGAGCGATTCTCAGACTACATGCGGGTTACTTGGACTTTTCCAGGTAGCGGAAGAAATCGCTACTTGGGTCAAGCACCATGACGTCGGTTTTATTTGCAAAGCTTTCACGGTAGGCGCGCAGGCTACGGTAGAACGCGTAGAACTCCTGGTCCTGGCCATACGCCTTGGAGTAGATCGAAGCGGCTTGAGCATCACCATCACCACGGGCCTCTTCAGACTCGCGATAGGCTTCAGCCAACAGTACGCGGCGCTGACGATCGGCATCCGCACGGATCCCTTCTGCCAGTTCGTTACCCTTGGCGCGGTGCTCACGAGCCTCGCGCTCACGCTCGGTGCTCATACGCTCGAACACGCTGCGGTTCACTTCCTTCGGAAGGTCGATAGCCTTGACCCGAACGTCGATCACTTCGATGCCCAGTTCTTTTTCCGCCATGGTGTTCAACGAACGCGTGATGTCAGCCATCAGCGCATCACGTTCACCGGATACCACCTCGTGCAGGGTGCGCTTACCAAACTGGTCACGCAGGCCCGATTCCAGGCGGCGCGACAAACGCTCGTCCGCAATCTGCTTGAGGCCGGAGGTCGCGGTGTAGAAGCGCTCGGCATCCTTGACGCGCCACTTGGCGTAGGCGTCAACCATCACAGCTTTCTTTTCCAGGGTCAGGAAGCGTTGTGTCGGTGCATCCAGGGTCATCAGGCGGCCATCGAACTTGCGCACCTGGTTGACGTAGGGGACTTTCACATGCAGGCCCGGCTGGACATCCGCCTGGACCACGCGACCGAATTGCAGCAACACCGCGCGCTCGGTCTGAGACACGATATAGAAGCAGTTCCAGGCAGCGATGACCACGACGACGCCCACAATCAGGGCGGTCAGCGATTTATTGCTCATCAACGACTCTCCCTGGTACGTGTTTGCTGTTGCAGCAAGTCAGCGGCCGCACGGGCACTGGCTTCATTGGCCGCAGCATTGGAACCGGTAGCCGGTGCGCTGGTGCCGCTACGACCCCCTTCGATCATCTTGTCCAGCGGCAGGTACAGCAGGTTGTTCTGCCCGCCCTTGCTGCCGGTCACGAGAACCTTGCTGGTGTTGCTGAAGACTTCCTGCATGGTGTCCAGGTACAGACGCTCACGAGTGACTTCCGGTGCCTTGCGGTACTCGGCCACCAGCTTGGTGAAACGATCTGCCTCACCCTTGGCGCGGGAGACCACTTCGTCGCGGTAACCGTTGGCATCCTCAAGGATGCGCTGGGCCTGACCACGAGCTTCCGGCACGACGCCGTTGGCGTAGGTTTCAGCCTGGTTGCGCGAACGCTGCTCGTCTTCACGGGCACGGATCACGTCATCGAAGGCTTCCTGTACTTCACGCGGTGCAGCGGCGCTCTGTATGTTGACCTGGGTGACGGTGATGCCGGTGCGATAGGTATCGAGGAACCGTTGCAGGCGTTCCTTGATCTCGCTGGCCATCAACTCACGGCCTTCGGTCAGCACCTGGTCCATTGCGGTGGAACCCACCACGTGACGCAGGGCGCTTTCCGTCGCTTGCTGCAGGCTGATTTCCGGCTGATCGACGTTCAGCACAAAATCCTGCAGGTTGCTGATCTTGTACTGCACGGTCAGCGGCACTTCGACGATGTTCTCGTCTTCGGTCAGCATCTGGCCCTGCTTGGTGTAGGCACGCTCACGCGTGACGTTCTCCATGTACTTCTTGTCGATCGGCGGGAAGTAGATGTTCAGGCCGGGGCCGACAGTCTCGTAGTACTTGCCGAAGCGCAGCACCACGGCTTGCTCCTGCTCGTCCACCACATAGACGGCGCTGTACAGCCAGACGGCCGCCAGCACGACAAGGCCGATGCCAAGCAGGCCGTAACCACCGCCCTTGCTCGTACGACCGCCTTCGTCACCACCACGTTTTTTTCCACCACCGAACAACCCATTCAGGCTTTCCTGCAGCTTTCGGAAGGCCTCGTCGAGATCTGGTGGCCCCTTGCGGTCGCCATTATTGCGGCGTTTACCACCCCAAGGATCCTGATTATTCGAGTTGCCACCCGGCTCATTCCAAGCCATAGCGCTCTCCATCTGATAAAGCAAAGACGCACCCACGGCGCGCCGACCAATGCTACAGAATGCCTGCCACAGCGGCACAACCGCTTTCTCAGGCTTTTATTGCAAAGTGTGTTGTTCGATGAACTCCGCCGGCACAACGCCTTCCCGGCTAACCAGCCGATTCAGCTCCGTGCGAGGTATTCGAACGGCCAGCAAGCTGACACCTTCTTCGTCGTGTTCTTCTTTCTGTACCGCGCCCAATTCGAAAAACTGTGCACGCAGTCGAGCAAAACGCTGAGGCAAGCGCAAGGTGCCAACAAACAAATCGCTGCCCAACAGCTCGGCAATGGCTTGTTCGAGTAATTCCAGGCCACTGCCATCACGCGCCGACAGCCAGACCCGCTGGGGCTTGCCGTTTTCGTCGCGCTGGATTTGTGGCTCAACGCCTTCAAGCAAATCGAGTTTGTTATAGACCTCGAGGATCGGCAAGTCCTGGGCACCAATCTCGCCCAGTACCACCATGACCTGTTCAATCTGCAACATGCGATCCGGTTCGGCCGCATCGATCACGTGCAACAGCAGGTCGGAATTGCTCGACTCTTCGAGCGTAGACCGAAATGCCTCGACCAGCTTGTGGGGCAAGTGACGAATGAAACCCACGGTATCGGCCAGGACAATCGGCCCCAGGTCGTCCAGTTCCAGACGGCGCAAGGTCGGGTCGAGGGTCGCAAACAGTTGGTCGGCGGCGTACACGTCGGATTTCGTCACGTTGTTGAACAGTGTGGACTTGCCGGCGTTGGTATAACCCACCAGGGAAACGGTAGGGATATCCGCCCGCATGCGGCCACGTCGCGATTGCTCGCGCTGGCTGCGCACCTTCTCCAGGCGGCCCTTGATCTGTCGCAGGCGCACCCGCAGCAGACGCCGGTCGGTTTCCAACTGGGTTTCACCCGGGCCACGCATGCCGATACCGCCACCCTGACGCTCAAGGTGAGTCCAGCCACGAACCAGCCGGGTGCTCATGTGGTCAAGCTGGGCCAGTTCGACCTGGAGCTTGCCTTCATGGGTACGGGCGCGTTGGGCGAAAATATCGAGAATCAGACCCGTGCGGTCGATCACGCGACACTCGAAGACACGTTCGAGGTTACGTTCCTGACTGGGCGTGAGGATGTGATTGAAAATCACCAGATCGGCCTTTTCGGCATGAACCAGGTCGCGCAACTCCTCGACCTTGCCGCTGCCAATCAGGAATTTGGCGGTTGGCCGATGACGCGGCACGTTAAAAAACGCGACGGTCTCGGCGCCGGCCGAATTTGCCAACTCCTGAAACTCCTGCGGATCTTCGCGCGCCTCAGGGTCCTGTCCATCCAAGTGAACGAGGATCACTCGCTCACCACCACCGTGGCGCTCAAAGAACAAAGGAGACTCCTATCAGGCGTTACCCGGTGCAGGCTCGGCGTCACCCTGTTCTTCGGTTGCGCTAGGCAGACGAATTGGACGAACCGGCACTACGGTCGAGATAGCGTGCTTGTAAACCATCTGGCTTACGGTGTTTTTCAGCAGGATCACGAACTGGTCGAACGACTCGATCGTACCTTGCAGCTTGATACCGTTGACCAGATAGATGGAAACCCCAACTTTCTCTTTACGTAAAGTATTCAAGTAAGGGTCTTGTAGCGAATGCCCTTTTGACATGTGCCGCACTCCTTTAAGGATCAATAATAAAAAATCGGAAAATAGATAGCTCATGGCCGTCACACCCCCAAGGATAGACGGCAATTGCAAGGACTCAGCTCAATATGGAGACCGTTCCCAAGTATTTCAAGGCGCGTGACAGATTGTCGCAATCCAGACTGTCCAGCCAGTGTAAATCAGTCCAGCTGCGCAGCCATGTGAACTGGCGCTTCGCCAATTGGCGCGTGGCAATAATGCCGCGCTCCTGCATTTCGGCTGACGTCAGCTTGCCATCCAGATGATCCCAGACTTGGCGGTAGCCTACAGCACGTATCGAAGGCAACCCGGGATGCAGGTCACCTCTTGAACGCAGTGCTACGACCTCGTCCACGAACCCCTGTTCCAACATAATTGTGAATCTTTGTGCAATTCGTTCATGCAGCACCTGGCGATCCGCCGGAGCGATGGCCAGATTCGCCACAGTATAGGGCAATTGTGAGTGTCCCGAGGCGCCTGCTTCAGTACTTTGCGCAGTTTGTTTCAGCCTGTGTTCAGTCATGGTCTGGCCGCTGACCCGCCAGACTTCCAGGGCTCGCGTCAGGCGCTGGGGATCATTGGGATGAATCCGCGCGGCGGAAACTGGATCCACAACGGCCAACTGGTCGTGCAAGGCTTGCCAGCCAAGGCGTACAGCCTCTTCCTCCAGTTCGGCGCGCACCTGGGGATCCGCAGGCGGCATGTCCGCCAGCCCTTCCTGCAAAGCCTTGTAGTAGAGCATCGTGCCGCCCACCAGCAGCGGGATCTTGCCCCGTGCGGTGATATCGGCCATGGCGGCCAGGGCATCCGTGCGAAAATCGGCTGCCGAATAGCTCTCACTGGGATCAATAATGTCGATCAACCGGTGCGGGTACTGGGCCAGCAACTCTTTGGAGGGTTTGGCGGTGCCGATGTCCATGCCCCGGTAAACCAGGGCAGAGTCGACGCTGATCAGCTCGCACGGCAAGACTTTGGTCAGCTCGATGGCCAGGTCGGTCTTGCCGGCGGCCGTCGGGCCCATCAGGAAGATGGCGGGAGGCAAGGCACTCATCAACGGCCGCGCAAGAAGAGTTTGTCCAGGTCGTCCAGGCCCATTTGGGTCCAGGTCGGCCGGCCATGGTTGCACTGGCCACTGCGTTCGGTGTTTTCCATGTCCCGCAGCAGGCCGTTCATTTCCGGCAGGGCCAGGCGGCGGTTGGCGCGGATGGCGCCGTGGCAGGCCATGGTGCCAAGCAGTTCATTGATGTGGGCCTGGATCCGGTCACTGGTGCCGTATTCCATCAGGTCGGCCAGCACGTCGGCCACCAACCGGTTGGCCTCGGCCTGTTTGAGCAAGGCCGGGATCTGCCGGATAGCCAGGGTTTCCGGGCCCAGGCGCTGCAGCTCAAAGCCCAGCTTCTGGAACACGCTGAGGTGCTCTTCGGCGCAATCGGCCTCGCGCTGGCTGACCGCCAGGGACTCCGGCACCAGCAGCGGCTGGCCGCTCAAGCCTTCGCTGGCCATGGCGATCTTCAGGCGCTCGTACATGATCCGCTCGTGAGCGGCGTGCATGTCCACCAGCACCAGGCCATGGGCATTTTCAGCAAGGATGTAGATGCCCTTGAGCTGGGCCAATGCGTAACCCAACGGCGGCACATCGCCCTGGCCTTCCGGCAAGGCCGCAGCACCCGACTCGGCACCGGGCAGCGGCGCAAAAAACTCGCGATAGGCTGCCTGCGCCTCGGCCACCGGCACCGCCGATTGCGGGCGCGGTGTGTATTGGTACTGATAACCGGCGCCAGCTCCTGAGCCAGGCGCTGTATAGCTCGGCTGGGCTTGCGGCGATTGCAGCAGGTTGGCTGCCAGGCTCATTTCGCCCTGAGGCCCGAATTCACCGGCTTCCGGTCCCGAAGGACGGACAATCGCCGTGACAATCGGCGCCGACAGTTGATCATCCGGGCGCACATCGCCCAGGGCGCGGTGCAGGGTGCCGTAGAGGAAGTCGTGGACCATGCGCCCGTCACGGAAGCGCACTTCATGCTTGGTCGGGTGCACGTTAACGTCAACCACCGAGGGGTCGACCTCAAAAAACAGCACGAAGGTCGGGTGCCGCCCGTTGAACAATACGTCACGGTAGGCCTGGCGCACCGCGTGGGCCACCAGTTTGTCCCGTACCGCCCGGCCATTCACAAAGAAGTACTGCAAGTCTGCTTGACTGCGGGAGAAGGTCGGCAACCCCACCCAACCCCACAGGCGCAAGCCATTGCGCTCAATCTCGATCGGCAGCGCCTGCTCCAGGAACCCTGCACCGCAGATGGCCGAGACACGCCGCGCACGAGCTGCATCATCATGGGCCTCGTGCAGGCTGAGAATGGTCTTGCCGTTGTGACGCAGATGGAACGCCACATCAAACCGGGCCAGAGCCAGGCGCTTGATGACTTCCTGAAGGTGATCGAATTCGGTTTTCTCGGCCTTGAGGAATTTGCGCCGTGCCGGGGTGTTGAAGAACAGGTCACGCACTTCCACCGAAGTGCCCACCGGATGCGCCGCCGGCTGGACCCGTGGGGCCATGTCGCGGCCTTCGGTCTCCACCTGCCACGCCTGGTCGGCGTCACGGGTGCGAGACGTCAGGGTCAGGCGGGCCACGGAGCTGATGGAAGCCAAGGCTTCACCGCGAAACCCGAGGCTCATCACCCGTTCAAGGTCTTCCAGGTCGCGAATCTTGCTGGTGGCGTGACGCGCCAGGGCCAGCGGCAGGTCATCGGAGGAAATCCCACTGCCGTCGTCGCGCACCCGCAGCAGCTTGACGCCGCCCAACTCGACGTCGACGTCAATACGCTTGGCCCCGGAGTCGATGCTGTTTTCCAGCAACTCCTTGATCACCGAGGCTGGCCGTTCGACCACCTCGCCCGCCGCGATCTGGTTAGCCAGGCGCGGGCTGAGCAGTTCAATGCGCGAGGTGTTGCTCAGGACTGTTTCGCTCATTATTGCGCCGCCAGTTCAGTGCCAGGGATGGTCAACACCTGGCCGACTTTCAATTCATCGGTCTTCAGGTTGTTGGCACTGCGCAAAGTCGCCGCAGACACCTGGAAGCGCACCGCCAGCATTGCCAGGGTGTCACCCGGCTGCACACGATGGTCGCGCGGGCCCTGGGCGATCTTCCCGGAATCACGCAACCAGGCGATATAAGTGCCCGGCGGCGGGTTCTGCTGGAAGAACTGGCGAACACCGGCGCTGATGGAGCGCGCCAGCGCCTGCTGGTGACTGGCAGACGCCAGCTTCGAGGCTTCATTGGAGTTGGAGATAAACCCGGTTTCCACCAGGATCGATGGAATGTCCGGCGACTTGAGCACCATAAACCCGGCCTGCTCCACGCGCTGCTTGTGCAGCGAGGTAACGCGGCCAATATTGCTCAGGACTTTCTGCCCGACGTTCAGGCTGGAGGTCAGCGAGGCGGTCATCGACAAGTCGAGCAGCACGCCGGCGAGCATTTTGTCCTTGTCATCCAGGGAGACGTTGCCGGCCCCGCCGATCAGGTCGGAACGGTTTTCACTGTCCGCCAGCCAACGGGCTGTCTCGGACGTGGCCCCGCGATCAGACAGGGCAAACACCGAGGCGCCAAACGCAGCCGCCGAAGGCGCGGCGTCGGCGTGGATCGAGACGAACAGGTCGGCGCCCTTCTTGCGGGCGATTTCGGTACGGCCACGCAGCGGAATAAAGTAGTCGCCGGTACGGGTCAGCTCGGCGCGGTAGCCTTTCATGCCATTGATCTGGCGCTGCAGTTCGCGGGCGATGGCCAGCACCACGTCTTTTTCATGCTGGCCGCGAGAGCCCGAGGCACCCGGATCTTCCCCGCCGTGACCGGCATCGATGACCACGATGATGTCACGCTTGCCCGACGGAGCCGGTGGCAGCGGCGGCAACTTGACCTGAGGTTGCGACTGGTTGACCGGCACCGCAGGTATCGTCGCAACGCTTGGGGTGGGCGCAGGCGGCGGTGCGGCATCGGCGGCATTGTCGTACAGGTCGACCACCAGCCGGTTGCCATATTGCGCGTTGGGCGCCAGTACAAAACTTTTCGGGGTCACGGCCTTTTTCAGGTCGATGACCACCCGCAGATCGGTCGGCGTACGTTGAGCCGAGCGCATCGCGGTGATCGGGGTATTGGCCATGGCAACTTTCAACGGCGCGGCCAGGGTCGCACCGTTGATATCAATCACCAGGCGATCGGGCGCCGTAAGGGTGAAGACGCTGTGCTGAACCGGGCCAGACAGGTCGAATACCAGTCGCGTGTTATCCGGTGCCCGCCACAGGCGAACACTTTTCACCTGTGAGGCCGCCAGTGCATTGAAAGTCATTGCCGCAAGCAACACCCCTACGACAGTAACCAACGCGCGAAAGCGCATACCTAACCCCATCAATTATTTGAATTCCAATGCCAAGGCTGCGCACCACGACTCTGCGCGCACGCTCTGGGACAACAACTTCAGCTGACGTCCATGCTTATGCGGGGTAATGGTAATGGTCAGGTCCGGCTTTGGCAAAAAGCCTGTGCCTTTATCTGGCCACTCGATCAGGCACAAAGCGTCCTCATCGAAGTAATCGCGAATGCCCATGTACTCCAGCTCCTCAGGATCCACCAGGCGATACAGGTCGAAGTGGAACGCTCGCACGGCGCCAATTTCGTAAGGTTCTACCAAGGTGAACGTAGGGCTCTTCACCGCACCCGGGTGCCCCAGCCCGCGAATGATGCCCCGGGACAAGGTGGTTTTCCCGGCGCCCAAATCGCCTTCCAGAAAGATCAGACCCGAGCCTTTCGTCACCTGGGCAATACGGGTGCCAAGCGCGACCATGGCCTCTTCATCGGCCAGGAAAAGGATTACTTCAGACACGGCGATTGCTCCTCCAGCAACTGACGAATGGCGGGAATCAGGTCACTGGCGGCCAGCCCGCGACCAAAGGTGCCTTGACGATCACCGGCAGTGGCATGCAACCAGACCGCCAGACAGGCCGCATCAAACGCCGGCATGCCTTGAGCCAGTAAAGCACCGACCAGGCCGGCCAACACGTCGCCCAGGCCGGCCGTTGCCATTGCCGGGTGGCCCTGATCACAGCGGGCAACGCGACCGTCCGGGCTGGCGATCAAGCTGCCGGCGCCCTTGAGGATCGCCACCGCATTGAATTTCTGGCTCAGCGCGCGGGCCACGTTCAGGCGATCAGCCTGAACCTCGGCGGTCGAAATCCCCATCAAGCGGGCCGCTTCCCCGGGATGCGGGGTGATCACGCAATTGGCCGGCAGGCTGACGTTGCCCGCCGCCAGCAGGTTAAGGGCATCGGCGTCCCAGACTTGCGGCTGCCTGGCATTGGCCGCCACCGACAGCAGGCTTTTGCCCCAGGAGGCCTCCCCCAGGCCCGGGCCGATAACGATCACGGAAACCTTTTCCAGCAGGCCCATCAATTGATTGGCCGAGTGCACGCCCACGGTCATCACTTCCGGCAACCGCGCCAGTGCCGCCGCAACATGCTCGCTGCGGGTCGCCAGGGAAACCAGGCCGGCACCGCTGCGCAGGGCGCTCTCGGTGCCGAGCAAGGCGGCGCCGCCAAAACCCCGGTCGCCTCCGATCAGCAATACATGGCCGAACTGGCCTTTATGGGCGTCCGGGGAACGCGCAGCGAGTTGCGGCAATTGGCCGGGCAACAGGTGCTGAACGTCGGGTATTTCGTGTTTTGTCTGCGGCATGCGTCTTCAAGCTCCGATGTCTGGCAGAATTATACGCATCTAACCTGCGGTTTCTCTTGTTCATGCCTGCTATTACCTACGACCTGCCCGCCCTCGCCCAATCGATCAAAGACTGGGGCCGTGAGCTGGGTTTTCAACAAGTGGGCATCAGCGGCCTGGACCTCGCCGAGCATGAACAACACCTGCAACGCTGGCTCGAGGCCGGCTACCACGGCGAAATGGAGTACATGGGCGCCCATGGCAGCAAGCGCTCACACCCGGAAGAACTGGTGCCCGGCACCTTGCGCGTGGTGTCCCTGCGCATGGACTACCTGCCGGGCGACACGCAAATGGCCCAACTGCTGGCCAAACCGGAAAAAGCCTACATCTCCCGCTACGCCCTGGGCCGCGATTACCACAAGCTGATCCGCAAGCGCGTGCAGCAACTGGCGGACCGCATTCAAGCGCAGATCGGCCCGTTCGGCTTTCGTGCGTTCGTCGACAGCGCCCCCGTGCTGGAAAAAGCCATTGCCGAACAGGCCGGGCTGGGCTGGATCGGCAAGAACACCCTGGTACTCAACCGCAAGGCGGGCAGCTACTTCTTTCTGAGCGAGCTGTTTGTCGACCTGCCGTTGCCGGTCGACCCGCCCCACGCTACCGAACACTGCGGCCGCTGCACCGCCTGCCTGGACATCTGCCCCACCAACGCCTTCGTCGGGCCTTACGTACTGGATGCCCGGCGCTGTATTTCCTACCTGACCATCGAGCTGAAAAGCGCGATCCCCGAGGAGCTGCGCCCCCTGATCGGCAACCGGGTGTTTGGCTGCGATGACTGTCAGATCGTTTGCCCGTGGAATCGTTTCGCCCGGCCTACCGACGAAGGCGATTTCAAGCCGCGGCACAATCTGGATAACGCAGAACTGGCTGAATTATTCATGTGGGACGAAGACAAGTTCCTCAGCAACACCGAAGGTTCACCCCTACGCCGCGCCGGTTATGAGCGCTGGTTGCGTAACCTGGCGGTGGGTCTGGGCAATGCGCCGTCGAGCATTCCGGTACTGGAGGCGTTGAAGGCGCGCCGGGAATACCCCTCGGAACTGGTACGCGAACATGTGGAATGGGCGCTGAACCAGCACGCCGAGCGTCAGTGCACGTCATCGTTGTAGACGAACTTGGGCATTTCCCAGTGAAAGCGGATCGCCAAAAGACGCAGGAGAAAGCCGCTGAACAGCGTCAGCAGGATTGATTGCTCGCTGGGCAGTTCCAGATAGATGCACAGCATGTAGAACCAGGCGGCCAGGAACGACACGCTGGCATACAGCTCACGGCGGAAGATCAGCGGTATGTCGTTGCAGAAGATATCCCGCAGGATGCCACCGAATACCCCGGTGATCACACCGCTGACCGACGCCACCAGCATGCCATGGCCCATTTCCAGGGCGGTCATGCAGCCAATCAGGGTGAAGGCCACCAGGCCGACGGCGTCCAGCGCGAGGAACAGCGAGCGCAGGTGACGCATCAATGGCGCGATGAAGATCGTCACCAACGCCGCGATCGAGGTCAGCACCAGGTATTCCGGGTGTTTGACCCAGGTCAGCGGGTAATGGCCAAGCAATACGTCACGCACCGAACCGCCGCCCAGCGCCGTGACGCAGGCGATCAGCACCACACCAAACCAATCCATCCCGCGCCGCCCGGCGGACAAGGCGCCCGTCATGGCTTCGGCGGTGATGGCGATGAGGTAGAGCATCAGCAGCATGAGGGCGATCCTTGCAAAGTTGTGGCGAGGGGGCTTGTCCCCCGTTGGGCTGCGAAGCAGCCCCTTTTAAGGCGACGGAGTTTTTCGGGTGGACCGGGATGTCAGATTTCAGGGCCGCTTCGCAGCCCAACGGGGGACAAGCCCCCTCGCCACAGACAAGCCCCCTCACCACAAAAGCCCGCTCGGTTCAGGCATTACCGCTTTAGAACTTGATGAAATGCTTGCGGTAATGCTGCAGCTCGGCAATCGACTCGCGGATGTCGTCCAGCGCCAGGTGAGTGCTGCCCTTGTGGAAGCTGTCTTTGACTTCCGGCGCCCAGCGTGCGGCCAGTTCCTTCAAGGTCGACACGTCCAGGTTGCGGTAGTGGAAGTAGCTTTCCAGCGCCTTCATGTGGGTATAAAGAAAGCGGCGGTCCTGGCAAATGCTGTTACCGCAGATCGGCGACTTGCCCTTGGGCACCCACTTTTCCAGGAAGGCGATGGTTTCAGCTTCAGCCTCGGCCATGCTCACGCGACTGTCACGCACGCGCTGGGTCAGGCCCGAGTTGCCGTGGGTGCGGGTGTTCCACTCGTCCATGGTGGCCAGCACCGCGTCGCTGTGGTGAATGGCGATCACCGGACCTTCGGCCAAGGTGTTGAGGTTGCTGTCGGTGACAATGGTGGCCATCTCGATGATGACGTCGGTGTCTGGGTTCAGACCGGTCATTTCCAGATCGATCCAAATCAGGTTCTGTGGGTTTTGCATGTCGTGGTTCCTTGGCACCTTGGCGTAGCTGCGCAGTTTAGCAGGCAGGGCGTGCTAGACTCGCGACCGTTTTACCTAACCTTTGCATTATCGACACGGAACACCAATGGCCAAACGCCAGCTCAACCGTCGCCAAAACTGGCGCATCGAAAAGATTCAGGGTGAACGCGCAGCTCGCGCCGCCAAACGTGAATCCTCCGCCGTGGAAGCGCTTGAGGGCGGCGACCTGGGCCCCGAGCAAACGGGCCTGGTGATCGCGCACTTCGGTGTGCAGGTCGAAGTCGAGGCCAAAGAGGGCGAACACGCCGGCCAGGTGTTCCGTTGCCACTTGCGCGCCAACCTGCCTGCGCTGGTGACCGGCGACCAAGTCGTATGGCGTGCCGGCAACCAGGGCATCGGCGTGATCGTCGCCCAACTGCCGCGCACCACCGAACTGCGCCGCCCCGACAGCCGTGGCCAGCTCAAGCCGGTGGCGGCCAACGTCGACATGATCGTCATCGTCTTCGCGCCACTGCCCGAGCCCCATGCCAACCTGATCGACCGCTACCTGGTAGCGGCCGAACACGCCGGCATTCGCCCGCTGTTGCTGCTGAACAAGTTCGACCTGATCGACGAGCAGAACGCCCCGGCGCTCAACGCACTGCTGGCGGTGTACCGCACCCTCGGCTACCCGGTGCTGGAAGTCTCGGCGCATCACGGCAATGGCATGGACCAGTTGCAGACCGAGCTGGACGGCCGCATCAGCGTGTTCGTCGGCCAGTCCGGCGTGGGCAAATCGTCCCTGGTCAACAGCCTGTTGCCGGAAGTCGAAACCCGTGTGGGTCCATTGTCGGAACTGTCCGGCCAGGGCACCCACACCACCACCACCGCACGGCTGTTCCACTTCCCGGGCGGCGGCGAGCTGATCGACTCCCCCGGGATTCGTGAATTCGGCCTGGGCCACGTCAGCCGTGCCGATGTTGAGGCGGGCTTTATCGAGTTCAACGACTTGATCGGCACCTGCCGCTTCCGCGACTGCAAGCATGACCGCGAGCCGGGGTGTGCCCTGCTCAAGGCATTGGAAGACGGCCGCGTGCAGCAGCAACGGATGAACAGCTACCGCTCGATCATCGCCAGCTTGCCCGAGACCAGCTATTAACGTGTAGGAGCGAGCTTGCTCGCGAAAAACCTGAGGACGCCGCGTGCATTCAGACGGCGCGCGTCATCGTTAACGCCCATCGCGAGCAAGCTCGCTCCTACAGGGTGTAGCAGATACAAAAAGGCCGCGATCATCGCGGCCTTTTCGTATCCGACTTACGAGCCAGTCGCGGGCTGAGTCGGGTCCTTCACCCCGCCATCGTCAAACAAGTTCAGCTTCTGCCGTAGCTCGTGAGCCGGCAACGGTTCCTGCCCGGGCGGCAGGGCGTTCGGGTCAGCCGGCACTTCGCCAGGCGCGCCCTCACCCGGGGTCGGTACCGGCGGCGTTGCGTGCTGGTCACCTTCAATCGCACGCTGGGCCTTTTTGGTCAGCACGACGATATCGATGCGGCGGTTGATCGGGTTGAACGGATCCTTGGGGTCAAACAGCTGCGAGGACGCAAACCCCACCACTCGCGCCACTTGCGGGTCCGGATAGCTGCCGGCAACCAGCGCACGACGCGCGGCATTGGCCCGGTTGGCCGAGAGCTCCCAGTTGCCGAAGTCGCCCTGGCCCGCATATGGCTTGGCGTCGGTGTGGCCGCTGATGCTGATCTTGTTCGGCACCGCCTTGATGGTGTCGGCCATGGCCAGCAGGATGTCTTCAAAGTACGGCTTCAACCGCGCACTGCCCGAGTCGAACATCGGCCGGTTGGCCGCGTCCGTGATCTGGATACGTAAGCCATCTGGCGTGATCTCGAAGGAAATCTGGTCCTTGAACTTCAGCAGTTGCGGGTTTTCCTCGACCTTGGTTTGCAGTTCTTGCAGCAACAGCTCCAGGCGCTCCTGCTCGACTTGCTCAGCCATGGCTTCGACGGTATCGCGCTCGATCGGGATTTTTTCCTGGGGCGAGTCGGTCTTGATTTCCGGGTTGATGGTGCGCTCGGGCGCCAGCTGCGGCGAACCACCGAGGTCGATCACAAAAGGCGTGCCGCTCTCGGAAAAACCGATGGGGTCCTTGAAGTAACCGGCGATGGCGATCTTCTGTTCCGGCGTGGCCGTGGACATCAGCCACAGCACCAGGAAGAACGCCATCATCGCCGTCGCAAAGTCGGCGAAGGCGATTTTCCAGGCACCGCCATGGTGCCCCGCAGCGAAGCGCTTGACGCGCTTGATGATGATCGGCTGGTTGTTTTCCATGGCTTAGCGACCGCGAACCGCTTGTTCCAGCTCAGCGAAGCTTGGACGGTGCTTCGGATACAGAACCTTGCGCCCGAACTCCACTGCCAGCGACGGCGGCATGCCGGAAGCCGAGGCCACCAGGCACGCCTTGATCGCTTCGTACAGATTCACTTCTTCCTTGGCGTCATGGGCCAGGGAGGTGGCCAGCGGGCCGAAGAAACCGTAGGCCGCGAGAATACCGAAGAAGGTACCTACCAGTGCCGCACCGACGTGCATGCCGATCGCCTTCTGGTCGCCTTCACCGAGGGAGGCCATGGTGACCACGATCCCGAGAACCGCGGCCACAATACCGAAACCGGGCATACCGTCGGCGATGCCGGTCACGGCGTGGGATGGGTGCTCGAGTTCTTCCTTGAGGCTGAACAGCTCCATGTCGAACAGGCCTTCCAGCTCATGGGGTGCCATGTTGCCGGACGACATGATGCGCAGGTAGTCGCAGATATAGGCGGTCATGCGCTCATCTTTGAGCACCGCCGGGTACTTGGCAAAAATCGGGCTCGCCGCGGCGTCTTCGATGTCGCCTTCGATGGCCATCATGCCTTCGCGGCGGCTCTTGTTGAGGATCTCGTAGATCAGCCCCAGCACATCTAAATAGAAGGTGTGGGAGAAGCGCGAGCTGAACATGCCCAACGACTTCTTGATCACGTGCATGGTCATGTAGCCAGGGTTGGCCTGCAGGAATGCGCCGAACGCCGCACCGCCGATAATCAGCACTTCGAAGGGCTGGATCAGCGCTGCAATCTTGCCGTGGGACAGGACGTATCCGCCGAGCACGCTCGCGATGACGACGATGATGCCGATAATTTTAGCCATAGGGGATGAGTACTTGCGCCGTCGGGTTCAGGGTCATATTCGCAAGAGTTGAAAACTCTTGTTCTACTTATCGGCAAATCTGCGCCAGACTATAGCTCGTTAAGGCGAAAAACCAGTTCGGCCCGTCCCGGGCGTGTTGACCGCAAGTGATGATCGCGCCCCAATCATGGCAAATGAAACGACAGTCTCAACTCAAAAACCCACGACCCTGGCCGCCTGGATAAAGCGTCTGGACACGGTTCTGTTGCCTGTTCCGCAGGCGAACCACGACCGCGTCTGCAAGGCCATCGGCGACAACCGCAGTTCGTTGCGCGATATTGCAGAGCTGATGCAAAACAGCCCGGCGCTGGTGCTCAGCGTGATGCGCGAGGCCAATAACCAGGCCCACGGCAGCCTCGCGGAACCGGCGGAAAACCTTGAAGTGGCGATCAATCGCCTCGGCCTGAAACGCACCGAAGAACTGCTGGCACGCCTGCCTTCAGTGCCACTGAATGAAATCCCCGTAGCCCTGCGCCAGTTGCAGATGGTCAGCCAGCACGCGTCGCAACAAGCCAGCGGCCTGTTCGCCAGCCGCCTGGCGCGCTTGTGGCAAGACATTCACTGGGGCAGCCTGCTGTTCCTTTCGCCGCTGTGGCCGATGGCGATTGCCTACCCCAAGCTGCTGGAAGAATGGGAGCTGCGGGTGATTCACAAGGGCGAATCGGCACGCACCGTCGAACAGGAAGTGTTCGGCGTGCGCCTGCTGGACCTGTGCCTGGGATTGACCGAGGCCTGGCGCCTGCCAATCTGGGTATCCCAGGGCTATACGTTGCTCCTGACGGACCAGCGCTTGCTGGTCAAGGCACTGCACATTGCCCGTGAAGATGAACCCTTGCGCCAACAGCAGTTGCTGGATGCCGACCCGAACCTGCGTCGCTGGCTGAATCAGCCGGCCAACACTGTGTTGCTGGCCAACGGCCTGGCGCTGGCGGCCCAGGAGTCGTGGACCTGCCCGCACACCCGGCGCTGGCAGTACCTGACCGCGCTTTACCTGCAACAACCGCTGGCCGAGGTGCAGCAACAGTCTCACCAGCACGCGGTGATCAGCGCCCGCAGCACCCTGATGCGCGATTTGTGGCACCCGGCGTTGTCGCTGCTCTGGCCATGGGACGTACAACGCGTTCACCACGGTTTGCTGCCGGCGCCGCCGCCCACCGCAGAGTCCCTGGCGGTCTGGCGCAAGCGTTGCACCGAATTGCTGGTGGAGCCGAGCCGCTTCGCCAACGCCATGCACCTGACCACCTGCGCCAAGGAAGCCCTGGCGGCCTGCGGCATGCAGCGGGTGATGTTGCTGATGGCAGACAAAACCCTGAGCACCCTGCGGGCGCATCAAGTCGACGGCCTGCCCAAGGACGCCGACAACCTGAGCCTCGACGTCGCGCAAAGCACCCTGCTGCAACGGCTGCTGGCAAAAGCTGCCCAAGTGCGCCTGACCACCGACAACCACCTCCAGTTCTCGGCACTGCTGCCCCCGGAACTGCGCCGCCTGTTCAAAGGCGAACACCTGCTTCTGCGCTCCCTGAGTTGCAATGGCCGGGTGGTGATGCTGATGGTGGCGGACCAGGGGGGCGGGCCGTTCTCGGAAACCACCGTGCAGGCCTTCGGCAAAACCGCTCAATGCATCGAAAAGGCCCTGCACTGCTTTACCAACCGCAGCGCCTGATGCTTGCGCTACAATCGCCCTCCTTTAGCGCCCAACTTTTATGCCCAGGAGACCTCACATGCCTGACTTCTCTGGCTTGCCGCTGGTCATCGAGGCCAGTGACCTGCTCGGTCGCCTCGATGCCGAACACCTGATTCTGGTGGACCTCACCAGCGCCGCGCGTTACGCCGAAGGGCACATCCCCGGCGCACGCTTTGTCGATCCAAAACGCACCCAACTGGGACAGCCACCCGCGCCGGGCCTGCTGCCAGGCAAGGCTGATCTTGAAAAACTGTTTGGCGAACTGGGCCACACACCGGATGCCACCTACGTGGTGTACGACGACGAAGGCGGCGGCTGGGCCGGGCGGTTCATCTGGATGCTGGATGTGATCGGCCACAAGAAATACCACTACCTCGACGGCGGCCTGCTGGCGTGGCTGGAAGAAAAACACCCGGTGTCTACTGAGGTACCGGCCAGCGCCGGCGGCCCGGTCAGCCTGACGCTCCATGAAGAACCCACCGCCACCCGCGAGTACCTGCAAAGCCGCCTCGGCGCTGCCGACCTCGGCATCTGGGACGCCCGTGGCCCGCTGGAATACTCCGGGGAGAAAGTCCTCGCGGCCAAAGGTGGACACATTCCCGGCGCGGTGAACTTCGAATGGACCGCCGGCATGGACAAGGCGCGCCAACTGCGGATTCGCCGCGACATGCCGCAGATCCTCGAAGACCTGGGGCTGACGCGCGACAAAGAAATCATCACTCACTGCCAGACTCACCACCGTTCTGGCTTCACCTATCTGGTGGCCAAGGCACTCGGTTATCCGCGAGTCAAAGGTTATGCCGGTTCCTGGGGCGAATGGGGCAACCACCCCGACACCCCCGTTGAGATTTAAGGTTTAAGGACAGTTAATGAAAAAGCAGTTGTTTATCCTCAGCCAGTACTTGCTGCCCCACCACCTGCTGTCGCGGCTGGCCGGCTGCATTGCCGAATGCCGCGTGCGCTGGTTCAAGAATGCCTTCACCACCTGGTTCGCCAAGCGTTATCAGGTGGACATGTCCCAGGCCCTGGTTGAAGACGTGACGGCCTACGAGCACTTCAACGCCTTCTTCACCCGTGCCCTGAAAGACGGGGCGCGGCCTCTGGACCAAACTCCGGGTTCGATTCTCAGCCCGGCCGACGGGGCGATCAGCCAACTGGGCCCGATTGAGCATGGCCGGGTATTCCAGGCCAAGGGCCACAGCTTCAGCGTGCTGGAATTGCTCGGCGGCGATTCGGCTGTCGCCGCGCCATTTATGGGCGGTGACTTCGCCACCGTTTACCTGTCGCCGAAAGACTACCATCGCGTCCATATGCCACTGGCCGGCACCCTGCGGGAAATGGTCTACATCCCGGGCCGCATTTTCTCGGTAAACCAGACCACCGCTGAAAACGTACCGGAGCTGTTTGCACGCAACGAGCGCGTTGCCTGCATTTTCGACACCGAACGCGGCCCGATGGCCGTGGTGTTGGTGGGCGCGATGATCGTGGCGTCGATTGAGACAGTATGGGCTGGCCTGGTGACACCACCGAAGCGCGAGCTGAAAACCTTCCGCTACGACGAAGCCGCCCGTGGGCCGATCCACCTTGAAAAAGGCGCGGAACTGGGACGCTTCAAGCTGGGTTCGACGGCGATCGTACTGTTTGGGCCGAACCAGGTGAAATGGTCGGAAGAGTTGCTGGCGGGTACGCCGGTGCAGATGGGCCAGGGTATGGCGCTGCCGAAATCCTGACGCGGATCAAATGTGGGAGCGGGCTTGCTCGCGAAGGCGGTGGATCAGTCAACAGGTGTATCGACTGAATCACCGCTTTCGCGAGCAAGCCCGCTCCCACATTGACCGTGTTCCTACAGTGATGACGGGTTATAGCTGACCGTCGCGGTCGCGGAAGCCCAGCAGGTACAGCACCCCATCCAGCCCCAAGGTCGAAATCGCCTGCTTGGCCGATTGCTTGACCAGCGGCTTGGCGCGAAACGCCACACCCAACCCGGCAATCGCCAGCATCGGCAAGTCATTCGCCCCGTCGCCGACCGCAATGGTCTGCTCCAGACGCAACCCTTCCTTGTGTGCCAATTCCCGCAACAAATCCGCTTTACGCTGAGCGTCGACAATCGGCTCCACGGCCACGCCCGTCACCTTGCCGTCCACCACTTCCAGCTCGTTGGCGAACACGTAGTCGATGCCCAGTTTGGCCTGCAATTGCTTGGCAAAGTAGGTGAAGCCCCCCGACAGGATCGCGGTCTTGTAGCCCAGGCGCTTGAGTTCGGCGAACAGGGTTTCGGCGCCTTCGGTCAGGCGCAGGGAAGCGCCGATGGAGTCCAGCACGCTTACATCCAGGCCTTTGAGCAGGGCCAGGCGCTCCTTGAAGCTGGCACGGAAATCCAGCTCGCCGGCCATGGCGCGCTCGGTGATTTCCGAAACTTGCTCACCCACACCGGCCGCCTTGGCCAATTCGTCGATGACTTCAGCTTCGATCAGCGTCGAGTCCATGTCGAACACTGCCAGGCGGCGATTGCGGCGGAACAGTGAATCTTCCTGGAAGGCGATGTCGACGTTCAGCTCCTGGGCAACGCTCAAGAATTCGGCGCGCAACGCCTGGGGATCCGCCGGTTCGCCGCGCACGGAGAACTCGATGCAGCCCTTGCCTTTGTCAGCGGGTGTGTCCAGCGGCATACGACCCGACAGACGGTCAATATGATCGATGTTCAAACCGTACTGAGCGGTGATTGAGCTCACACGCTGCAATTGCTCGGCCGTTACC
Source organism: Pseudomonas sp. IPO3778 (assembly GCF_013386825.1). Classification (GTDB taxonomy): domain Bacteria; phylum Pseudomonadota; class Gammaproteobacteria; order Pseudomonadales; family Pseudomonadaceae; genus Aquipseudomonas. The sequence continues at coordinate 9,553 of NZ_JACARC010000030.1, read as the reverse complement.
TTGCGGGTCAACAGCGTCACGATATGGCGTTTTTTGCCCTGGCCGGCGACCCAGTTCTGGTAATCCTCTTCGGACACCGGCGTGAAACGCACCTGCTGATCCAGCTTATACGCCGTAAACAGGATGTCCTTGAGCACGGACGAGGCTTGTTCGGTGCTTGGAATTTCCACCAGGATGCCGAACGACAGCGTGTCGTGAATCACCGCCTGGCCGATGTCGAGAATGTTCACACCACCCTGGGCCAGAACACCGGTAATGGCTGCGGTGAGACCCGGACGGTCCTCACCGGTGATGTTAATCAGGACAATTTCGCGCAAAGCGCACCCCCGAGCTGGAAAAAAACCGCATTCTACCCACTTTCAGTGACCATCGGGCACAGCCAGCGCTTTGCCGGTCTTGGGCCTGTCGCTATACTGCGCGTCAACTTCACGGACTAAAGAGCCGAGCTTAAGTGAACCGGCCCACGCCAGTAAAAACCGATAACTTCTTCCTGCTGATCTTCCGGGCACTGCGCCACCGCCGTGTACCGATCGCATTACGCATCGCCAGCCATAACGTGATCCTGGTCGCTCTGGCCCTGGTCATCTACGCCTGCGTGATGGGTTTGCAGTTCAAACAGGCCATGCACGAGCAAGCCGACGCCCTGGGCGCGAGCCTGACCACCCAGACCGCCACCTCGGCGACTGAGTTGTTGGTGTCCAACGACATCCTCAGCCTCAACGTGCTGCTCAACAACCTGACCAAGAACCCGCTGGTGGCCCACGCCGCTATCTATAGCGTGGACAACCGGATCATGGCCGAAGCCGGGCAACGCCCGAAAAACGGCCTGCTGGGTGAAGCCGAAGGCCTGTACCAGAGCAATATCACGTTTCAGGACGTGAAGGCCGGCCAACTGCGCATCAGCCTGGACATGCAACAATTCCAGCAGCCGATGACCATCAGCCTGCAAAGCATGGGCATCCTGAGTGCGATCCTGCTGGCACTGTCCCTGGCCTTGAGCCTGCGCCTGGGCCGGCATATCTCCACGCCACTGATGCAACTGCGCATCTGGCTGCGGGATATCGACGAACACACCCCGGCCACCGACCGCCAGGACGAAATCGGCGACCTTGCCCGCCAGCTGCACAGCAGCTTCGCGCCGGAACCCGTGGTGCCCGAGGTTGAACCCGAGCCCGAGTTTGACGACACCGATTACGAAGACGACGAGCCCGAGTTTGAGGTGCGCAACCTGCGCGACCCAAGCTTCGACGAGTCGGCGCCTGTGGCGGGCCTGAAGCCGGTCGCCCGGCAAGTGATCAAGGCTGAAGAAGACGAACTGGACGAAGAAGACCCGTTCGCCGATCTTCGCGACAACTCTGCGCCAAGCGCCACCGTTGCGCCGCAACCGGCACCGGTGCGAAATACCCAGCCTCAGCACAGCGCGGTATTGGCGGTGCAGTTGGGTGCACAGGATCAGTTGCGTCGCTTGCCTCGCGCACGCCTGACCGAGCTGTTGGAGCGTTATCGTGATTGCCTCGACCAGGCTGCCTCGCTGTATCAGAGCGAACTGCACACCCTGAACGATGGCAGCACATTGATGCTGTTCCACAGTGAAGACAGCGGCGAAGACTACCTGACTAACGCCATCTGCTGCGGCGAGCTGCTGCGGGCCCTGGGCCATGCGCTGCAAATCGAAGTGGCTGACAGCGGCATTACCTTGCAGCTGCAACTGGGCCTGACGGTAGGCGACGATCTGTATGGCATGAGCCAGATTGATCTGCTGCTGACCGAGATTGCCCAGGACGCCCTGGCCCTGTCGCAACACAGCCGCAACCTGCTGCTGGTGGAGCGCAAGATCAGCGACGACGTGCTGATCCGCCAGCGTGCGCGGATCCGCCCGATTGCCAGCCCTGAGGGTGCGTGCTGCGTGGAGCGGTTGATGGAGCCTTACCCGTCGATGCTGGAGCGCCAGCTGGCGCGGATGCATGAGACGCGGGCGAAGAACTAACCTTGAGCCAATAAAAAGCCCGCCAATGATCACTCATTGGCGGGCTTTTTTATGGCTCTCTGTAGGAGCGAGCTTGCTCGCGAAGATCGTCAACGATTACGCAGGCTTACTGATAAACCGTGTCGTTCTTGTGTTTTTCGCGAGCAAGCTCGCTCCTACAGTGGGCCTTTTCGTTGGTGCATCAGGTCAGAACCTGAACACTTCCATATCGGTACGAATCGGCACGGCCATCGGCATCTTCGGCTTCTCCGGTGCGGCTGGCTTGGTCGCCGCCGGCGCCTGCTTGCGCGGCGCTTCTGCAACCGCCGGCTGGTTGGCCAATGGCTTGAGGGCCACGGACAACTGCTGGGCCAAATTCTGCAACAACACGCCCTGGGCCTGAACCTGGGACGCCGTGGTACCGCTATGTTCTTCCTGCAAATGCACGATGCGGTTGTCCCGCACCTGACCGCGACGATCGATCAGGCGCCACTGCGCATCCAGGATCGCCGGCTGGGAAACACCGGAGTCCAGCCGCGTAATGGTCAGCAAGACCTGCACGTCCGGGGTAAAGCCCGCCGGTGCCGGTGCCAGTACCACACGCTGGCTGTCCAGGTGACCCGCTACCTGGCGCAACATCAACTGATTGATGTCGGACGACAGGCTACCGGCCCAGCGACCATCGGTTGAACCTTGCAGGCTGCCGTCGTTCTGACGTTGCAGCAGGGTTTCGCGTTGCAGGTAGTCGGCCACGACAACAGGGCCAAGCAATACGGCCATGCCGGCACTTTGTGCAGGCTGAGCCGGACTTCCACTGTCCAGCTGATACAGCGACACAGGTTGATGTGTGCTGCAACCCGCCAGGCCCAGAAGACCAGCGAGCAACAAAATTAAAGGAAGGCGTGGAGCAGTCATCATCCCATCCAGGTGGCTGCCACAAGGCGAACCACAATGTAATACTCAAAAATAACCTGTACGCGCTCAGCCACGCCGGCGCTGGAAAGGCCATATCATCCGTGAATATGCGCCATGACTCCAGCGCGAAAGCGTCGATCTACGGGTTAAATCGTAGATCGGGCGCTCTATATCGCCTTAAACAGGTGTTTCAACCAATAATGCGTCCACTCGCTGGAAGCCCCGCGGCAGTTTGTTACCGCGACGGCCCCGCTCACCCTTGTAGTGCTCAAGGTCATCAGGGCGCAGCGACAACGTGCGTTTACCGGCCTGCAGCACCAAGGTCGAGCCCTCCGGGATCACGGCGATGTCGGTCACGTACTCTTCGCGACTGGCCACCCGCTCCCCGGGGATACCAATAATCTTGTTGCCCTTGCCTTTGCCCAACTGCGGCAAATCACTGATCTTGAACACCAGCAGGCGCCCTTCAGTGGTCACCGATGCAAGCCAATTGCCTTCACGGTCTTCCACCGGACGCGGCAGGATCACCTTGGCGTTGTTCGGCAGGCTCAACAACGCCTTGCCCGCCTTGTTCTTGGCCTGCAGGTCTTCACCCTTGACCACGAACCCGTAGCCGGCATCGGAGGCGATGACGTACAGCGAATCATCGTCCGGCAACAGCACGCATTCAAAATTCGCCCCGGGTGGCGGCGTCAGGCGCCCCGTCAACGGCTCGCCCTGCCCCCGCGCCGATGGCAAGGTATGCGCCGGCACCGAATAACTGCGACCGGTGGAGTCGATAAACACCGCAAACTGGTTGGAACGCCCCGCCGCAGAGGTTTTGAAACCGTCGCCGGCCTTGTACGACAAGCCGGTGGCGTCAATATCATGCCCTTTGGCCGAGCGAACCCAACCCTTTTCCGACAGAACGACGGTAATTTTCTCGTTGGGCAGCAGCTCGGTTTCGGTCAGGGCCTTGGCTTCGGCACGCTCGACAATCGGCGAACGGCGGTCGTCGCCATAGGTTTCGGCGTCCTTGATCAGCTCGGTGCGCACCAGCTTCTTCAGCTTGGCTTCGCTGCCCAGCAGGGCCTGGAGCTTGGCCTGTTCCTTGAGCAGCGCGTCCTGTTCGTCCCGCAGCTTCATCTCTTCCAGTCGCGCCAACTGACGCAAGCGGGTGTCGAGGATGTAGTCCGCCTGGATTTCGCTGAGCTCGAAGCGCGCAATCAGCTCGGCTTTCGGGTGCTCGGCGGTACGGATGATGTGGATCACTTCATCCAGGTTGAGGTAGGCAATCAGCAAACCGTCCAACAGATGCAGGCGGCGCTCGACTTTGTCGAGGCGGAATTGCAGGCGGCGACGCACGGTCTGCACCCGGAACTCCAGCCATTCCACCAGCAAGGCCCGCAGGTTTTTCAACTGCGGCTTGCCGTCCAGACCAATGATGTTGACGTTGACCCGGTAGCTGGACTCCAGCTCGGTGCTGGCAAACAAGTGCTGCATCAGCACTTCATGGTCGACCCGGCTGTTGGTCGGGATGATCACGATGCGGCACGGGTTCTCGTGGTCGGACTCGTCACGCAGGTCGGCCACTTGCGGCAGCTTCGACGGCTTGGCCTGCATCAGCGCGGCAATCTGCTCCAGCACCTTGGCACCGGACACTTGATGGGGCAGCGCGGTAACGATGATGTCGCCGTCTTCGATGTGGTACACGGCGCGCATGCGCACCGAGCCTTTACCGGTCTGGTAGATTTTCAGCAGGTCGGCACGAGGCGTGATGATTTCCGCTTCAGTCGGGTAATCCGGCCCTTGGATGTGTTCGCACAACTGCTCGACCGTTGCCTTCGGCTCATCCAGCAAGCGTACGCACGCCGCAGCCACTTCCCGCAGGTTGTGGGGCGGTACGTCAGTGGCCATGCCCACAGCGATGCCCGTGGTGCCATTGAGCAGGATATTCGGCAAACGTGCCGGCAATACCAGAGGTTCGTCGAGGGTGCCGTCAAAGTTCGGGCCCCAATTGGCCGTGCCCTGCCCCAGTTCGCTGAGCAGCACTTCCGAATACCGCGACAGGCGCGCTTCGGTGTAACGCATGGCGGCGAAGGACTTGGGATCATCCGGCGCACCCCAGTTACCCTGGCCGTCCACCAGCGTGTAGCGGTAGCTGAACGGCTGGGCCATCAGCACCATGGCTTCGTAGCACGCCGAGTCACCGTGGGGGTGGAATTTACCCAGCACGTCACCGACGGTACGCGCCGACTTCTTGTGCTTGGAGTCTGCGTCCAGGCCCAACTCACTCATCGCATAGATAATGCGCCGCTGTACGGGCTTCAGGCCGTCGCCGATATGCGGCAAGGCACGGTCCATGATCACGTACATGGAGTAGTTGAGGTAGGCATTTTCGGTGAAGTCAGCCAGCGACCGGCGTTCAACGCCGTCTAAGCTGTCTGCAAGGATGTCACTCATGCGGGCCTCATCATTGTTTGGTCTGGCGCAGCAGCAAGGTGCCGCTGCGCTGGGTAAATTCAAGTTGTTTCAATGCACTCATGCCCAGCAATACCTGGTCATCGCCCAGCCCCGGCACCACCAGGGCCCGCACGTCCTGCAGGACGATATCACCCAATTGCAGGCAGCCCAGTTCGGTCCGAAAGCCTTGGGTTCGCCCGTTGGCCGTACTCACGCCAACCGGCATGCCGCGTTTAAGCCCGAGTCGGTCAGCCAATTCGGCCGGAACCGCCACGTCGGTGGCCCCGGTATCGAGCATGAACTCCACCGGCTGGCCGTTGATCTGGCCGCTGGCGACAAAATGTCCCTGGCCGTTGCCCAGCAGTTTTACTTCGATATAGCCCTCGTGTTGCTCCGAGGTCACAACGGCATTGGGATTTTCCTGATGCCTTTCCCACTGCCCAAAAAACCGTGTCGCCAAAAACAAACCGGCGCCCCATGCCACGAACATCAACACACGGCCGGCACGTTTGCCGGGTGGCGGGGTACTCATGGCTTGGCGCTCCAGCCGCCTGCGGGGGCGGCGAAACGATAGACTATCGGCCGTTTTTCGCCATCGGCGCGAGCACCGAAGTTATTGTCCAGGCCGATCCAGGCGCCGTCTGCATCCACCACCAACGCTTCGGCCAGGCCGTAGGGCTGATTGTATTGGCGCTGCGGCGCCAGCATGTCATCGGCGTAGGACCAGCATTGTTCGACCTTCGCCGTCACGGGGTCACGACGGCACAACTGAAACTGGCTGCTTTCGAGGGTAAACAGCTTGCCCTCGAACAGCGCGACGTCAGAGAAATTGCGCGAGACCGCCTTGGCCTTGGGCATCTGTGCCGGCTGCATCTCGGTGCCCGCCTCGCTCAACAACACGCAAGGCCCATCACAATCCCAAAGGCTTTGCGGGCGCTTGATGGAAATCAACCCACGCCGCTCACGCTCGGCGGCCAGCCAGATCTGATTGCCTTCGGGGTTCACCGCCAGGCCTTCGAACAACGCGTTGAAGTGCAGCAGCATGCCGCTGGCCCGGGCTTCGCGGACCATGCCCGGGGCGATCTTCAGCCACTCGGGCGCACCGCTCACCGGCACCTGCAGCACCGCCGCGTGGGCCTCACTGACGATGTAGCGGTTGCCCGCCGCATCGCAACTGATCCCTTCAAAATCCAGGTCGCCGCCACGAATCAACGCCGCCGCCTTGGTGCGCGAGCGCAGGCCAAAGGGCAACCCGGATTCCGGCACCGGCGGCACGTCGATCTTCACCGTTTCGGCCTGCCAGGTATCGGCGCTGATATCCAGCCGATAGATCTGGTCGTCGTCGCGATCGGACACCGTCCACAATGCCTTGCCGCACAACGCCAGGCCCGACAGGTTACCGCCGCGCATGCCGTCTACCGGGTGCTCGGAGATCAATTTGAGCTCAGCCACAGGCGCCGCGACCACCGAGGTGGCCGCCAACCCGCTCAACAACAGAATCGCCAGGGCGAAACTGCTGCGCATCAGCCCAGAACCTCGGCCAGGTTGCCCTTGGACTCCAGCCAGCTCTTGCGGTCCGGCGCACGTTTCTTCGCCAGCAACATGTCCATCATTTCCGACGTGGCGGCAAAATCTTCCAGGGTCAATTGCACCAGGCGCCGGGTATTCGGGTCCATGGTGGTTTCCCGCAGTTGGGGCGGATTCATCTCACCCAGGCCTTTGAATCGGGTGACCTGAGGCTTGCCGCGCTTCTTCTCGGCCACCAGACGGTCAAGAATGCCATCGCGCTCGGCTTCGTCCAGGGCGTAGAAAATCTCTTTGCCCAGGTCGATGCGGTACAGCGGCGGCATGGCGACGTAGACGTGACCGGCATCCACCAACGGGCGGAAATGCTGAACGAACAGCGCGCAGAGCAAGGTCGCAATGTGCAAGCCGTCGGAGTCGGCGTCGGCGAGGATGCAGATCTTGCCGTAGCGCAGTTGGGCGATATCGGCCGAGCCCGGGTCGACACCGATGGCCACCGCAATGTTGTGCACTTCCTGGCTGGCCAGCACTTCGCTGCCGTCGACTTCCCAGGTGTTGAGGATCTTGCCGCGCAGGGGCAGGATCGCCTGGAACTCCTTGTCCCGCGCTTGTTTGGCGGAACCGCCGGCGGAGTCACCTTCCACCAGGAACAGTTCGGAGCGCATCGGGTCTTGCCCGGCGCAGTCGGCCAGCTTGCCCGGAAGTGCCGGGCCCTGGGTGATGCGCTTGCGCTCGACTTTCTTGCTGGCCTTCAAACGACGGCCGGCGTTGTTGATCGCCAGCTCCGCCAGGGCCAGGCCCAGTTCAGGGTGTTCGTTGAGCCACAGACTGAAGGCGTCCTTCACAACGCCCGAAACAAACGCCGCCGCCTCACGGGACGACAGGCGCTCCTTGGTCTGGCCGGAGAATTGCGGCTCCTGCATTTTCATCGACAGGACGAACGCGATCCGCTCCCAGACGTCTTCCGGCGCCAGCTTCACGCCACGCGGCAACAGGCTGCGGTATTCGCAGAACTCGCGCATGGCATCCAGCAGGCCCTGGCGCAAACCGTTGACGTGGGTACCGCCCTGGGCGGTCGGGATCAGGTTGACGTAGCTTTCCTGAACGCTGTCGCCGCCTTCCGGCAACCACAACAGGGCCCAGTCCACGGCTTCTTTATTACCGGCCAGGCTGCCGCAGAACGGCTCGTTGGGCAGGCGCTCGAATTCGCTGACGGAGTCTTCCAGGTAGGAGCGCAGGCCGTCTTCGTAGTGCCACTCGACCTTTTCGCCGGTGCCCTTGTCTTCAAAGCTGACCAGCAGGCCCGGGCACAGCACAGCCTTGGCCTTGAGCACGTGCTTGAGGCGGCTGATGGAGAATTTGGGTGAATCGAAGTATTTCGGGTCCGGCGCGAAATACACGCTGGTACCGGTGTTGCGCTTGCCGACGGTGCCGATCACTTCCAGGTCGGTGGCTTTGTAGCCATCGGCGAACGTCATCTGGTACTCGTTGCCGTCGCGCTTGACCTTGACCCGCACGTGGTTCGACAAGGCGTTGACCACGGAAATACCCACACCGTGCAAGCCCCCGGAGAACTGGTAGTTCTTGTTGGAGAACTTGCCGCCGGCGTGCAGCTTGGTGAGGATCAGCTCGACGCCCGACACCCCCTCTTCCGGGTGGATGTCCACCGGCATGCCGCGACCGTCGTCGGACACTTCCAGGGAATGGTCGGCGTGAAGGATGACTTGTACCGACTTGGCGTGCCCGGCCAAGGCTTCGTCGACGCTGTTGTCGATGACTTCCTGGGCAAGGTGGTTCGGCCGACTGGTGTCGGTGTACATGCCGGGGCGTTTGCGCACCGGGTCGAGGCCCGAGAGGACTTCGATGGCGTCGGCGTTATAAGAGCTAGCGCTGGGAGTGGCCATGGGGTCTCGTCGTGAGTCGTTCGATTAAAAAGTAACCTGCGGTTTCACAATGCGGTGAAATCGAAGGATTGGTACTGATCGGAGCCTATGCCGGCAAAACTCAACAGCGCCGGTAACTGTTGCGCGAAGCCCTGGTAACCATGGTCGCCACCGGCCTGGATGCGCAAGGCACAGGCCCGGTAATACTGCTGGGCGAGCCGATAATCCAGTGTTTCGTCGCCGGTCTGCAACCACACCTGATAACGCTGGGCGTCCTGGGGCGCCGGGACTTCCAGCTCGGCCAGGGCCGCGACGTGATCATGGGTCAATTCCCAGGTCTCATCGGTGTAGAGGTTCTTCTGGGTGCCCAGGTAACCGTCGAACATCCGATGAGGGCTGACTGCCGGGTTGACCAGCAAGGCATTGAGGCCATGGCGTTCGGCAAGATGGGTTGCATAGTAGCCGCCGAGTGAGCTGCCGACCAGCAGTGGCCTTCCGAGGTCACGGATCGCCGCCTCCAACTGGGGGATCGCCTGGCGGGGGTGGTGATGCAGGGCCGGCACGCGCAATTGGTCGGCCAGACCGAGGCTGTCCATCACGGTGATCAACTGGCTGGCCTTGTTGGAGGCGGGTGCGCTGTTGAAACCGTGGATATACAAGATCGATGCGGACATTCCGGGTCCTCTGGGGGCGGCTTAAAGAGGGGCAGTTTACAGGGAACTGGGGGGCTAGGCTCTAGCCGGGTATCTGTGTACATATCAGTTGCTTCGGTAACGGCGGCTATGGGTTCCGCCCTTACGGCGGGTCACTTTTGAAAAGAGCC
>NZ_JACARC010000003.1 GCF_013386825.1 Pseudomonas sp. IPO3778 | reverse complement strand
CAATAGCGGCCGTTACCGCAGTAACGGATATGTACACAATCAAAGCCGCCGTTACCCCAGCAACGGATATGCCCCCAATCAACCCAGCCCCAACCGCCCATGCCATTGGGCAATCGACTCCTCGGGATACTCATCAAACCGCAGATCCCCCGGCCGAACACTCACCTCAACCCAGGGCGCCCTCGACCCCAGCATCAAATGCGTATGCTCCGGCGGCACCGGCAATGGCGTATCAATCGCCGAAGCAAACGGATGAATCAACTCCGGCCACTCCGGGCTGAACAACCACAACCCCGACCCACACTGCGAACAAAAATGCCGCTCAGCCGTGCTCGCATGCGCCCGGCTATCCCCCGGCCCCTTCATCCGCGCGTGATAAATCGAAATCAACTTACGCCCCCGAACCTTCAAACTCTTGGCATTGCCCCCAAGGTTGATCGCATACCCGCCACCCCCCTGGGTCTTGCGACAAATCGAGCAATAACACCGCTGATACGGATACGGATAAGCACTCTCAAGGCTGAACGTAACCGCACCACAATGGCAGGAACCTTCAAGCTGCATGACCGAATCTCCTTCGCAAAAGGTGAACGTTAGCTTAGGCGCCCGGCAGCCGTGGCGGTTCCATCTCCGGCATCAAGGTCGCGATCAGCGCACGAATGGTCCCCGGCAACGCTTCCAGTTCCCGCACCAGGATACTGCGCTCGCGCACCGCCCAAACCTCATCCAGCTTGACCGTCACCAGTTGCATCGTGCGGCTGTGCCGCACCGCCGCCGACTCGGGAATGATGCCGATCCCGACCCCGGCCTCGACCATCCGGCAGATCGCCTCGAAACTCGACATCTGGATCCGCAGCGACAAATGCTTGCCCAACCGCTCCACATGCTCACGCAGAAAACTCAGCAACGTGCTGCCGTCGTGCAGCCCGATATGCTGATACGCCAAGGTTTGCTCCAGCGTTACCGCAGGCAGCCCCGCCAGGGGATGCCCCACCGGCACCATCAGCACCAGATGGTCGGTGCTGAAATGCAGCACCTGCAACCCCGACGCTTCCACAGGGCCGGCGATGATCCCCATGTCGCTGGTGCCGTCGAGCACGCCGCGCACGATGTCCCGGGACAACCGCTCCTGCAGGTCCACGGTCACGCCGGGGCGCTGGGACAGGAAGCCGGCCAGCACTTCCGGGAGAAATTCGGTCACCGCCGTGGTGTTGGCGAAGATGCGGATGTGCCCGGCCGAATCGATGCCGTATTGGGTGAACTCGCTTTTCAGGTAATCCACCTGGCGCATGATCAACCGCGCGTGGTGCAGCAGCCGTTCGCCCGCCGGGGTGATTTCCACGCCACGGCTGTCGCGGTACAGCAGGCGGGTGTCGAGTTGGCCTTCCAGGGCCTTGATCCGCGCGCTGGCGGCGGCCGGTGAGAGGAACGCGCGCTTGGCACCCTGGGTCAGGCTGGGGGATTCGGCGATATGGATAAACAGGCGTAAGTCCGCCAGATCAAAGTGCATGGAAGGCTCCGGGGCAGCGACGAAGAACCCATGTGGGAGCTGGCTTGCCTGCGATAGCGGTGGGCCAACCAAAGCAGTGTTGACTGACAGGGCGCTATCGCAGGCAAGCCAGCTCCCACATTGATCATCCGGGTTCTTGAGATCTTTTTATGGGCGATGGCGTTCAGCATAGCCGAACGCTGCTTTATTGAAATGCAAATTCTCAGAACGGCCACGGCCCAGCATGATCCGGCTCAGATTCCCTGCCCGAGGACATGCACCTGATGAGCGCCACAGACTGGATCGGCCGTAGCGAAACAGCCCACGATCACTTGAGCCACAACCTGCTCAAACGCATCGCCGCCACCTTTGGCGAAGCGGTACCAGCGGACGGCGAGGCAGTTCCGCCGTTGTGGCAGTGGTGCTTTTTCCAGGACCCGTTGCCCGAATCCGCCCTGGGCGGTGACGGCCATCCAGCCCGTGGCGGGTTCCTGCCGCCGGCCGATAACCGCAATCGCATGTGGGCCGGTGGGCGTATCGAGTTCTTCCACGCCTTGCGGGCCGGTGAGGCCGCCACCCGGGTGTCGACCATCACCCAGGTGGAAGAAAAAACCGGCCGCACCGGTTCGTTGCTGTTCGTCACCGTGCGCCATGACTATTCCCAGGACGGCCGCCTGGCCCTGCGCGAAGAGCAGGACATCGTCTACCGCGAACCCACGCCCCCCAAGCCGGGCAGTGGTGATGTGCTGCCCGAAGGCGACTGGCGCGACGCGGTCGACCCGACGCCCACCCTGTTGTTTCGCTACAGCGCCGTGACCTTCAACGGCCACCGCATCCACTACGACTACCCCTACGTCACCGGCACCGAAGGGTATTCGGGGCTGGTGGTGCACGGGCCGCTGATCGCCACCTTGAGCCTGCGTGCCTTTTGCCGGGCAAATCCCGAGGCCACGTTGCGCCGTTTCTCCTATCGCGGCGTGCGCCCATTGATTGCTCCGCAACCCTTTGAAGTCGGCGGGCGCGTCACCGCGCCGGGTGTGGCTGAACTCTGGGCGGGCAACGCTGACGGCCTGGCCCAGCGCGCCGAACTGCATTTCGAATAAACCTCCAAGAACAACAGGCGGAGAGCCGTTAATGAACCCGAATGACAACGAAGAACTGAATGCCATCCGCGAAGGCGTACGCGCGCTGTGCGCCGAATTCGACGCGGCTTACTGGCGCAAGGTCGATGAAGAAAAAGGCTTCCCGGAAGCCTTCGTCAAGGCCCTGACCGATGCCGGCTGGCTGTCGGCAATGATCCCGGAAGCCTACGGCGGCTCTGGCCTGGGGCTGGCGGAAGCCTCGGTGATTCTGGAAGAAGTGAACCGCTGCGGCGGCAACTCCGGCACCGTCCATGGCCAGATGTACAACATGTTCACCTTGCTGCGCCACGGCAGCGAAGCGCAGAAAAGCTTCTACCTGCCCAAGCTCGCCAGCGGCGAATTGCGCCTGCAGTCGATGGCCGTGACCGAGCCCACCACCGGCACCGACACCACCAAGATCAAGACCACCGCCATCAAGCGTGGCGACAAGTACGTGATCAACGGCCAGAAGGTGTGGATCTCGCGGGTGCAGCATTCCGACCTGATGATCCTGCTGGCCCGCACCACGCCGCTGGCCGAGGTGAAGAAAAAGTCCGAAGGCATGTCGATCTTCCTGGTGGACCTGCGCCAAGCCATCGGCAACGGCCTGACCGTGCAGCCCATCGCCAATATGGTCAATCACGAGACCAATGAGCTGTTCTTCGACAACCTGGAGTTGCCGCTGGACAGCCTGATTGGCGAGGAGGGCAAGGGCTTCCGCTACATCCTCGACGGGCTGAATGCCGAACGCACCCTGATCGCCGCCGAGTGCATTGGCGACGGTCGCTGGTTTATCGAAAGAGCCAGTGCCTATGCCCGTGACCGCGTGGTGTTTGGCCGGCCCATCGGGCAGAACCAGGGCGTGCAGTTCCCGATTGCCGAAGCGCATATCGAGATCGAAGCCGCCGACCTGATGCGCTGGCGTGCCTGTGAGGAATACGACAGCGGCGCCAACGCCGGGGCCAGTGCGAACATGGCCAAGTACCTGGCGGCCAAGGCGTCCTGGGAGGCGGCCAACGCCTGCCTGCAAACCCACGGTGGCTTCGGGTTTGCCTGTGAATACGATGTGGAGCGCAAGTTCCGCGAGACCCGCCTGTACCAGGTCGCGCCGATCTCCACCAACCTGATCCTGTCCTACGTGGCCGAGCATCTGCTCGAACTGCCACGCAGCTTCTGAGGCGCCGACCATGAGCCATACCCAAGCGCTGTGCCGGTTCCTTGCGCAAGTGAAGTACGAACAATTGCCGGACGAGGTCCTCGCCCGCACCGAAGACCTGTTCCTCGACTGGCTCGCCTCGGCGCTGGCCAGCAAGGGCGCCCATCCAATCCCGCTGTTCGAACGCTACGCACGCACGATGGGCCCGGGCGATGGCCCGGCGCAGGTGATCGTCAGCGGGGGCAGCAGCAGTGCCTATTTTGCGGCGCTGGTGAACGGCGCATCGTCGCACCTGGTGGAGCAGGATGACCTGCACAACAGCTCGGTCTTGCACCCGGCGACCGTGGTGTTTCCGGCGGCCTTCGCGGCGGCACAAGACCTTGGCAAGTCCGGCCGCGAACTGTTGCTGGCCTCGGTGGCCGGTTATGAGGCGGGGATTCGCATCGGTGAATTCATGGGCCGTTCCCACTACCGGATCTTCCACACCACCGCCACCGTCGGCACCCTCGCGGCAGCCGTGGCTGTGGGCAAGTTGCTGGACTTCAACCAAGAGCAATTCACCAATCTGCTGGGCAGTGCCGGCACTCAGGCGGCGGGGCTGTGGGAGTTCCTGCGGGATGCTGCCGACTCCAAGCAATTGCACACCGCCAAGGCGGCGGCCGATGGTTTGCTGGCCGCCTATTTGACGGCGGACGGGCTGACGGGGGCGCGCAATATCCTGGAAGGCGACCAGGGCATGGCCGCCGGCATGTCCACCGACGCGGACCCAAGCAAACTGTCGGATCGCCTCGGCAGCCGCTGGGCGCTGCTGGAAACCTCGTTCAAGTTCCACGCCTCGTGCCGCCACACCCACCCGGCCGCCGATGCGCTGCTGGACCTGATGCAGCGTGAAGGCCTCACCCATGAGCACATCACCCACGTAGAAACCCGGGTTCACCAGGGCGCCATCGACGTGTTGGGCCGGGTGACGCTGCCGCAGACCGTGCACCAGGCCAAGTTTTCCATGGGCACCGTGCTGGGGTTGATTGCCGTGCATGGCAAGGCCGGGCTCACCGAATTTCACGAGTTGGCGCTTAACGACGGGGCTGTAGCGGCGTTTCGCGACAAGGTCAGCATGACCCTCGACGCCGAAGTCGACGGCGCCTATCCCCAGCGCTGGCTGGGCCGGGTGATCGTGACCACGGCCGATGGCCGCACCTTGCACGGCGCCATCGACGAACCCAAGGGCGACCCCGGCAACAGCCTGACCCGCGCAGAACTGGCCGACAAATTCCAGCGCCTGACCCAATTCAGCGGCGCCCGCACACCCGCGCAAACCGCCGGGCTGATCGACAAAGTCTGGGACCTGCGCAACGCCGTGTCCCTGGCTCACTGGCTTTAAGGAACCGTCATGACTGCTAATCAACGACCGCTGGACGGCATCACCGTCGTCAGCCTGGAACACGCGATTGCCGCGCCGTTCTGCACCCGCCAGTTGGCCGACCTTGGCGCGCGGGTGATCAAGATCGAACGCCCGGGCGCCGGTGACTTTGCCCGTGGCTACGACGAGCGCGTGCGCGGGCTGGCCTCGCATTTCGTGTGGACCAACCGCTCCAAGGAAAGCCTGACCCTGGACCTCAAGCACGATGCGGCCGGCGACATTCTGGACACCCTGCTGGCCGACGCCGACGTGCTGGTGCAGAACCTTGCACCGGGCGCCGCGGCGCGCATGGGCCTCTCGTTCGAGGCGCTGCATGAGCGCTTCCCGCGACTGATCGTGTGCGATATCTCCGGCTACGGCGAGGGCGGGCCCTACGAGAAAAAGAAAGCCTACGACCTGCTGATCCAGAGCGAAGGCGGCTTTCTCTCGGTGACCGGTGGCCCGGGCGAAGACCAGATGGCCAAGGCCGGCTGCTCCATCGCCGACATCTCCGCCGGAATGTACGCCTACAGCGGCATCCTCTCGGCGCTGCTGCTGCGGGGCAAGACCGGGCTGGGCAGTCGCATCGACGTGAGCATGCTGGAAAGCCTGGTGGAGTGGATGGGCTACCCGATGTACTACGCGTTCGGCGGCGCACCCCAGCCACCACGCGCGGGTGCGGCGCATTCGACGATCTACCCCTACGGGCCGTTTCCCACCGGCGACGGCGGCACGGTGATGCTCGGGCTGCAGAATGAGCGCGAATGGGCGGCGTTCTGCGACAAGGTGCTGCTCACCCCCGAACTGGCCACCGACGAACGTTTCTCGGCCAACTTCAAGCGTTCGGAAAACCGCGATGTGCTGCGCCAGATCATCGTCGACCGCTTTGCGCAGATGAGCGCCGAGGGCGTGATTCAGCGCCTGGAAGACGCGCAAATCGCCAGCGCCCGGGTCAACGACATGCAAGGCGTGTGGGACCACCCGCAGCTCAAGGCCCGGGACAGCTGGCGTGAAGTCGACAGCCCGGCGGGCAAATTACCGTCGCTGCTGCCCCCGGCGCGCAATGCCGCGTTTACCCCGCGGATGGATGCGGTGCCGGGGCTGGGGCAGCACAGCCAGGGGATTCTGGACCAGTTGGGCTACTCCGCTGAAGCCATCGACAGCCTGCGCGTACGCGGCGTTATCTGATAAGGAATTGAGCCATGCCAACCTCTCTTGTGCGCTCTGCGCTGTTCGTACCCGGCAGCCGGCCGGAACGCTTTGCCAAGGCCTTGGCCAGTGGCGCCGATGCGGTGATTGTGGATTTTGAAGACGCGGTGGAAGAGCCGCTCAAGCGCCAGGCCCGGGCCAACCTCGGGGTGTTCTTGCACGCGACGCCGGCGGCGCGGGTGTGGGTGCGGATCAACGCGCCGGAGCATCCCGAGCACTTTGCCGACGTGGCGTTCTGTCAGGCCCACGTCGGCGTCGCGGGGGTGTTGCTGCCCAAGGTGGAAAGCGCGGCCCAGGTGGCCGTGGTGGCCGCCACGGGCAAAGCCATCTGGCCGATTATCGAGAGTGCACGGGGCTTGCTGGCGGTGGCGCAAATCGCCCATGCGCCGTCGGTGGAGCGTTTGTCATTCGGTGGCCTGGATTTGGCACTGGACTTGAACCTCAGCAGCGGTTCCCAGGCGGCCCAGTTTGCCCTGGACCAGGCCCGTCTCGCCTTGATCGTGCATTCCCGCGCGGCCGGGCTGGTGGCGCCGCTGGACGGGGTGCACCCGGCCATCGACGACCCCGAAGGCCTGCGCCGCTCGATTCGGCATGCCTATGAGATGGGCTTTGCCGGTGCGCTGTGTATCCACCCCAAACAGGTGGCGGTGATTCATCAGGCATTGGCGCCGAGTGCCGAGGATTTAGCCTGGGCCAAGCGGGTGGTGGACGCCGGTGCCCACGGGGCAGGGGCCTATCAACTGGATGGGCAAATGGTCGACGCACCAGTGTTGTTGCGGGCCCAAAGATTACTGGCCGCGCAACCGTAAACCTGTGGGCGCGGGCTTGTGTGGGAGCCTGGCTCGCCCGCGATGGGATCAACTCGGTTTGTCTGAAGCACCGAGGTGCCTGCATCGCAGGCAAGCCAGCTCCCACACAAGCCCGCTCCCACAGGTGATCTATGCTGTTTGTAAAATTGGCGTTCGGCCACGGCGAACGCAGGTATCTAAAATTCGAAATTCTCTATACGCGTAACATCAGGCACCTTGCCACTATCACACAACAATAAGAAGGTGATTTCCATGCTCAAGCTTTCTCGGGCGCTGTTCTGCGCCGCCACCTTGTTTGCCGCGGGCCTGACCCAGGCGGCCGACCCCATCGTGATCAAGTTCGCTCACGTCGTCGCTGACAACACCCCGAAAGGCCAGGGCGCGCTGCTGTTCAAGAAACTCGCTGAAGAACGCCTGCCAGGTCGGGTAAAAGTCGAGGTGTACCCCAACTCCTCGCTGTTCGGCGACGGCAAGGAAATGGAAGCGTTGCTGCTGGGGGACGTACAGATGCTGGCGCCGTCCCTGGCCAAGTTTGAGCAATACACCAAGCAAGTCCAAATCTACGACCTGCCGTTCCTGTTCAACGACATGGCGGCGGTCGACCGCTTCCAGGCCGCCCAGGGCAAGGCGCTGCTGACCTCGATGCAGGATAAAAACATCCTCGGCCTGGCCTATTGGCACAACGGCCTCAAGCAGTTGTCGGCGAACAAGGCCCTGCGTGAACCCAAGGATGCCCGTGGCCTGAAGTTCCGCGTGCAGGCCTCCAGCGTACTGGAAGAGCAGTTCAAGGCGATCCACGCCAACCCGCGCAAGATGAGCTTTGCCGAGGTGTACCAGGGCTTGCAGACCGGTACCGTCAACGGCACCGAGAACACCTGGTCGAACTATGAAAGCCAGAAGGTCAACGAGGTGCAGAAGTACTTCACCGAGTCCAACCATGGCCTGATCGACTACATGGTGATCACCAACGCCAAGTTCTGGAACGGCCTGCCGCCGGACGTGCGCACCACCCTGGACCAGGTCATGGTTGAAGTCACCGTCGAGGTGAACAAGCAGGCCGAAGCGCTGAACCAGTCGGCCAAGCAGAAGATCATCGACGCCAAGACCAGCGAAATCATCCAGTTGACGCCTGAGCAACGCCAGCTGTGGCGCGAAGCCATGCGTCCGGTATGGAAAATGTTCGAGGGTGAAATCGGTGCCGACCTGATCAAGGCGGCGGACGCGTCGAACCAGTAATCGATTGCTGACACCAACCCGACTCCTGTGGGAGCGGGCTTGCCCGCGATGGCGTCACCTCGGTGTTCCTGAAAGACCGAGTCGCGCGCATCGCAGGCAAGCCAGCTCCCACATTGATCCGGTTTCGTCAGTGACTTGTCGTGAATATCCCCGTCCAGTTTCGCGAGGTTTTGCCATGCAAACGCTAAGGCGCGTCTGGGAGCACCTGGAGGAAGGCGTTATCGCTTTCCTGCTGGCCGCCATGACCCTGGTGACTTTTGTCTACGTCATGCTCAACAACATCTACACCCTGTTCTTTGCCCTGTCTGACAAGTGGGCGTGGAGCAGTGGTTTTTTTGGTGCCCTGGGTGACCACACCATGGGCTGGGCCCAGGACATGACCTGGAGCGTGGCGCTGACCAAGGCCATGTTCGGCTGGCTGATTTTCTTCGGTATCTCTTACGGCGTGCGTACCGCCGGCCACCTCGGCGTGGACGCCCTGGTCAAGCTGACACCGCGGCCCGTCCAGCGCCTGCTGGGCATGCTCGCGTGTCTGTGCTGCCTGGCCTATGCCGGGCTGTTTGTGGTGGCGAGCTACAAGTGGGTGAGTGCGGTGATGACCGCCCACATCGGCGCCGAAGACCTCGACCAGTTCGGCGTCGAGGTCGGCGATATCGTGCTGATCGTGCCCATCGGGTTTGGCCTGGTGTTTATCCGTTACCTGGAAATTTTCTACCGCATCTTCACCCACCGACAAACCGGGCTGGGACTGGCCGACGAAGCCGGTGAAGCCAGCAAGTTGGCCGGCAGCCATGAGGAGCGTCACTGATGGCCGTTCTGTGTCTGTTTTTGCTCCTATTCGTCTTTATGTTCCTGGGCGTGCCCATCGCCATTGCGCTGGGATTGTCGGGCGCCGTGTCGATCCTGATGTTCAGCCCGGACTCGGTGAGTTCCCTCGCGATCAAGCTGTTTGAAACCTCGGACGCCTACACCTTCCTGGCGATTCCGTTCTTCCTGTTGTCGGGTGCGTTCATGACCACCGGCGGCGTGGCGCAACGGCTGATCGACTTCGCCAACGCCTGCGTCGGCCACATCCGTGGCGGCCTGGCGATTGCGGCGGTGTTGGCCTGCATGCTGTTTGCCGCGCTGTCGGGTTCATCGCCGGCGACGGTCGCCGCCGTGGGTTCGATTGCCGTGGCGGGCATGGTGCGCTCGGGTTATCCGAAGGAGTTCGGTGCCGGGATCATTTGCAATGCCGGCACCCTGGGCATCCTGATTCCGCCCTCGATTGTGATGGTGGTGTACTCGGCGGCGACTGAAACCTCGGTGGGCAAGCTGTTTATGGCCGGGGTGATTCCGGGCCTGCTGCTGGGCTTGATGTTGATGGTCGCGATCTACATCGTCGCGCGCATCAAGAAGTTGCCGGCCCAGCCACGGGCAACCTTCCGTGAGTGGCTGACCTGCGCCCGTCGGGCGTTCTGGGGCTTGCTGCTGTTGGTGATCATCCTCGGCGGTATCTACAGCGGCATGTTCACCCCGACGGAAGCGGCGGCGGTGGCGGCGGTGTATTCGGCGTTTGTCGCGCTGTTTGTGTACAAGGACATGAAGCTCAAGGACTGCCCCAAAGTCCTGCTGGAGTCCGGGCGCCTGGCGATCATGCTGATGTTTATCATCGCCAACGCCATGCTCTTTGCCCATGTGCTGACCACTGAACAGATCCCCCAGGAAATCACCGCGTGGGTGATCTCCGAAGGCCTGACGCCGATCGGCTTTTTGATCATGGTCAACGTGGTGTTGCTGGTGGCGGGCAGCTTTATGGAGCCGTCGGCAATCGTGCTGATCCTGGCGCCGATCTTCTTCCCGATCGCGATGAAACTGGGGATCGACCCGATTCACCTGGGGATCGTGATGGTGGTCAACATGGAAATTGGCCTGGTGCATCCACCGGTGGGGTTGAACCTGTTTGTGACCTCGGCAGTGACCGGGCTGACGCTGGGGCAGACCATCCGTGCGGCGTTGCCGTGGTTGATGATCCTGCTGGTGTTCCTGATCATGGTCACCTACCTGCCGTTCATCTCGCTGGCCTTGCCGCATTGGCTGGGGATGTAAACCCCACTGAATGCGATCGTTCCCACGCTCTGCGTGGGAATGCATCCCGTGACGCTCCGCGTCACCACGGTGCAAGACTTGAACCTTGCATCGCCGTTTGGACGCAGAGCGTCCGAGGCGGCATTCCCACGCAGAGCGTGGGAACGATCATGCGTGCAGGGTTTTATTTATCCATCGCACTCAAAATGGCATGGGCCGCTTTCACCCGTTCGGCGTTCGGGTAGTTCTTGTTCGCCAGGATCACCACCCCCAGACCCTTGCTCGGCACATACGCCACGTAGGCGCCAAAGCCACCGGTGGCGCCAGTCTTGTTCACCAGCGTGTCGGCGTGGGGCGCCTGTGGTGGCGTCAGCCAGTTGACCTTATGGGGTTGGAAGGCCATTTGCGCCGAGTTGCCGGCCGTCAGGGCATCCAGCGTGATCGGGTAGGGGTACATCTCCCAGCCAAGGCCCTGGGTCATGCCATCAACCGTGTAATAGCCGGTGTGGGTCGCGGCAATTGCCTGTTGCAGCGGCTTTTCCAGCTTGGCCGGGTGCATGTTCACTTCAACGTACCGGATCAGGTCCGAAGTGCTGGTCTTGATCCCGTAGGCTTCGGCGTCCAGGGCGCCAGGGCCGACGCGCACCGGTTTGCCGTCCTTGTCGTAACCCTGGGCGTACAGGTTCATCTGTGACTTGGGCACGGTGATAAAGGTGTGCTTGAGGCCAAGTTTCGGCAGCAGGGTTTTTTCCATCAGTTGGTCAAACGGTTGGCCCAGGCTTTGGGCCGCCAGATGGCCGAACAGGCCGATGCTCGGGTTGGAGTACAGGCGCTGGGTGCCGGGGGCGAAATCCGGTTTCCAGTGCTGGTAGTAGCTGATCATCTTGCTGGCGTTATCGGACGCATCGGGGAATTGCAGCGGCAGGCCACCGGCGGTGTAGGTGCCGAGGTTGAGCAGGCTGATGTGGTCAAATGTGTCGCCGCGCAGCGCTGGCAGGGACTGGCTGGCCGGGTCCGAGAGTTTCAGCTTGCCGTTGGCCAGGGCATAGCCGGCGAGGGTGGCGGTGAAGGTTTTGCTCACCGAGCCGACCTCAAACAGGGTGTTTTCGGTGACCGGCTGCTGGCCGTCCTTGTTTGCGACGCCGTAGTTAAAGTATTGCGCCTTGCCGTTCTGGATCACCGCGACCGACACGCCGGCAATGTCCTGCTGCTGCATCAGGGGTTCGATGGTACCGTCCACGACCGGGCGCAGGTCTGTGGCCGCCATGCAGTTGCCTGCGCCGAGCAATAAGGCGAGTATGGCTACTTTTCCTGCTGTTGAAGAACGTTCGTACATGATGATGTGGCTTCCATAAGGTGATGTGTTGATGACCAATACCTGCGCGGGCGCCGCAAATTTAGGCAGATTGTACGGCTTCGACAAACGATGATATCTCGCAACAGCCATTAGAAAATTTAGGGTCAGGCCATGCTCCGTTCCCATTTGCCCCTCAATGCGCTACGGGCCTTCGAGGCCTCCGCGCGGCATTTGAGTTTTACCCGGGCGGCGATTGAACTGTGCGTCACCCAGGCGGCGGTCAGTCACCAGGTGAAAAGCCTGGAAGCGCAGCTCAATGTCACGCTGTTCAAACGCTTGCCCCGTGGGCTGATGCTCACGAGTGAAGGCGAAACCCTGCTGCCGGTGCTGCGGGAATCCTTCGACCGGATTGCTCAAACCTTAGGCCAGTTTGAAGGCGGGCATTACCGCGAAGTGTTGACGGTGGGCGCGGTAGGCACCTTTGCGGTGGGTTGGCTGCTGCCACGGCTGGCGGATTTCCAGGCGCGTTACCCGTTTATCGACTTGCGGCTGTCCACCAACAACAACCGCGTCGACGTGGCGGCCGAAGGTCTGGATTACGCGATCCGCTTTGGCGCCGGCGCGTGGCACGGCACCGAGGCGTGCCAGTTGCTGGAAGCGCCGCTGACGGTGCTGTGCGTGCCACAGATTGCCCGCCAATTGCAGGCCCCGGAGGATTTGTTGAAGCACACGTTGCTGCGTTCTTACCGTGCTGATGAATGGACCCAGTGGTTCCAGGCCGCCGGGCTGCCGGCTGACACGCTGGTGCCCCGCAGCATTGTGTTTGATTCGTCCCTGGCAATGATGGAAGCCGCACTGCAAGGTGCGGGTGTGGCGTTGGCGCCGGCGATGATGTTCAGCCGGCAGTTGGCGACGGACGTGATTCGCCAGCCGTTTGAGGTGGGTATTACCACCGGCAGCTATTGGTTGACGCGCTTGCAGTCGCGGGCCGAGACACCGGCGATGGCGGCATTCAAGGCGTGGTTGCGCGAAGTGGCCGCGAACTAAGCCCTGTGAACCGGCGTTAACCCTGTGGTCAGGTGGGTTGTCCTGTGGTGAGTGGGCTTGTCCTGTGGTGAGGGGGGGCCTGTGGCGAGGGGGCTTGTCCCCCGTTGGGCTGCGAAGCGGCCCTAAAAAAAGGTTCTTCACGGAA
>NZ_JACARC010000029.1:192500-216497 GCF_013386825.1 Pseudomonas sp. IPO3778 | reverse complement strand
GATTTGCGTCTGCCGCTGAACTGATTGTGGGAGCTGTCGAGCTTCAGCGAGGCTGCGAAGGGATCACCTCGGTGTAGCCGATACACCGAGGTGGCTGCATCGCAGGCAAGCCCGCTCCCACATTAGATGGAGGGCAGGGTCAGGTCTTGCGTACGAAGTGGTCATGCATTTCGCTGGTCAGCCCTTCGATGCGTTCGGTCAGTTGCTTGGTCATCTCGGTGAGCTTGGTGTTCTGTTCCAACAGTTCCAGCAGTTGCGTGGTGGTTTGCGCCGCCTGGGCCTGGCGTTCGGTATTGGCCACGGCCAGGGCTTCGCGGTGTTGGGCGTCGGCGTCGGACTGGGCTTTGTCCCGCGCGGCCTGGCGGGTTTGGGCCAGCAAAATCAACGGCGCGGCGTAGGCCGATTGCAGGCTGAACGCCAGGTTCAGGAGGATGAACGGGTACACGTCAAAGTGGGTGACGCCGGTCATGTTGAGCACGACCCAGAGAATCACGATCGCCGTTTGCGCGCCCAGAAAGGTCGGCGTGCCAAAGAAGCGCGCGAAGGCTTCGGCTTTCAGCGCAAACGTGTCGTTGCCAAACGTCGGCCCAAGGTGGGCGTGTTTACGGTGGAAGCGCAGGTGGTCAACGTTGGTTTCAGGTTTATCCGGGGTCATGGCGGGCTCGAATCCGTGGCGTAAGACAGGCACCACTATATACCGAGCCCTCCACCAGGCACATGAAGAAGCCTGTCGTTTAGCTGTTGCCCCGTTCATTGGCAAACGCGCTGACGGCCTGCACCGCCTCGCTGGTGCCTTCGCGAATCTGCAGGATCACCGTGCCGGCCTGGTTCGCCCACTCCACGCCCTGGGCGGCGCGGTCGCGGGTGCCGTCCATGCTGTCGATGGCCTGGCGGGTTTCGCTCTGGATCATCTCGATCATCGAGGAAATCTCCGCCGTTGACCCGCTGGTGCGCGCCGCCAATTGCCGTACTTCATCGGCCACCACCGCAAACCCGCGCCCTTGTTCACCGGCGCGTGCCGCTTCAATGGCGGCGTTCAAGGCCAGCAGGTTGGTTTGGTCGGCAATCCCGCGAATGGTGTTGACGATGGCGGTGATCTGCTGCGAACGCTCGCCCAGCTTGGCAATCAGCGCGGAAGAGCCGTCGATGTTGGCGGCAATCTCGCGCATGCCTGTGGCGGTCTGCTGGATCACCTCGGCGCCTTTTTCGGCGATGTCACGGGTTTGCAGCGAGATGTGATAGGCCTGGGTTGCGCTGTGTGCATCGGCGGCGTGTTTCTCCACCATGGCGGTGACGTCGGATGCAAATTTCACCACCTTGCACAGGCGCCCGCTGGCGTCGTACACCGGGTTGTAGTTGGCTTCCAGCCACACGACCTGGCCGTTTTTGTCGATGCGCTCGAACTGGCCGTTGAACAGCTCACCCTGGTTCAACCGCCGCCAGAAATCGCTGTAGGCGCTGCTGTTGGCCAGCTCCGGTGTGCAGAAGATACGGTGATGTTTGCCCTGCACCTGCGCCAGGTTGTAGCCCATGCGCTGCAGGAAATTCGGGTTGGCGCTGATGATGGTGCCGTCGAGGTTGAATTCGATCACCGCCATGGCGCGGTCGATGGCTTGCAACTTGGCGTTGGCTTCGCTTTCTGCCTGCATTTTCGGGGTGACGTCCATGGCGTACTTCACCACCTTGACCACGCTGCCGGACTCGTCGCGCACCGGGTTGTAGCTGGCCTCCAGCCAGATCGGCTGGCCGCTGCGGGTCACCCGTTCGAAAGTGCCCGACTGAAACTGGCCGTTGCGTAATTGCGTCCACAACTGGCCGTACTCGGCGCTGCGGGAAAAGGCCGGGGTGCAGAACAGGCGGTGGGATTGGCCCACGACTTGGTCGGCGGTGTAGCCCATGGCCTTGAGAAAGTTTTCGTTGGCCCGAAGGACCGTGCCTTGCAGATCGAATTCGATCACCGCCATGGAGCGGTCGATGGCGTCGAGAAGGCTGGCTTGTTGGGCAAGGGTGGCTTGCAGGGTGCTGATGGTTTTTTTGTGGGCGTTGAATAGCATGGTCGTGTGCTCGGGGGAAGCAAGCGTCAGGGGTATCCATGGGGGCGCCTGCCACCGTAAGGCTTCAGCCTACGGCGAGCGTGCTCATTGCCAGCTTCCTTGTGCTGACAGCGGGGTGGAACAGCGGGTTCTGAGTGGTACTGCCGGCAAGAAGTTCTACAGTTGCCGACCAATGGCGGCATTATGCTATCGGTCGGTGACGGCTGCGTTTAATTCAGACGAGTTGCAGGGCGCGGGTTTCAGGCGGTATGGGCGACCGTGTAGTCGCTGACATTGACCCTGTTACGGCCGGTGTCCTTGGCGGCATACAGCGCCCGGTCCGCGGCGTTGAGCCACATGGCCGCGTCGGTGAAGGCCGGTTGGAACGAAGCCAGGCCAATGCTCAGGCTGACCCGCAACTCGGGGATTTCCGGATTACGGTAGTTGCTGAACACTTCACGCATGCGCTCCATGACGTGCGCGGACTGTTCCAGGGGCATGTCCGGAAGAATCACACAGAATTCGTCGCCGCCGTAACGCCCCGCCAGGTCGTTTTCCCGCAGGTTGCGCCGCAGTTCCAGGCTCAGTTGACGCAGTACCTGGTCACCGATGATGTGCCCGTAACTGTCGTTGATCTGCTTGAAGTGGTCGATATCGATCAGGGCGATGGTGGCGTGGACGTGTTGCTGCTGGCACTTGTGAAACTTCAGGTGCAGCAGGTCTTTCCATGACCCGTGGTTGAGTAGGCCGGTTAGGCTGTCGGTGCGACTCAAGGCACTCAGGGCGCGTTTGTGCTCCGACAATTTGATCGCCAGGCGGTAGCAGACCATGCCCAGGGCCATGGGGTAGAGAGTCAGCATCGGCAGGCAGGCGTAGACCTGGATCAGGCCGACGTCGGGGTTGAACCGGATGCCGAACAACCACCATGCCACGCCGATGCCCGCCAGTTGCGCCATTACCCCGTGGAGGAACAGGCGTTTGCCCCCGGCGGCGACGTTGTTCATGGTCATCATCGACAGGATGGTCACGGCCGTGAGGGGCGTGAACTGGGTGGTCGCGGCCCAGAACCCGCCCAGCAGCGAGTCGTACAGCAGGTTGCGCCTTTCAGCCTTGTAGGGGAAGTCGGAGCGGGTGGAGAGCTGATACGCCAGATGTGCCCAGCCAAAACCATTGAACAGCAGCAGTGCCCAAACCCAGCCCGGCATGTGCAGCGGGTAAAGCGCGCCGATGACGCTGATGCAGCCGATGCCCAGGCCGATGATCCTTGGCCTGTAGATACGTCTGGCAAATGACAGCCCTTTGCCTCGTTGGTTTTCCATAAAATCCTGGGTCAATTATTCGTTTTGCAGGTACGACGGCGCACGTGATCGGGAAAACCACTGGTCGGATAATATCTGTGAATATTGTCAGGTATTCGCGTGGGAATAATCAGTGTCCTTCGAGGCCATTTGCAAAGGACACGGGGCGAATCAGGCAAAAACGACCCGGGATGTCGCTTCTGAAACAGCTTAGCGCTGCGGGGCGACCTCATAGCCCGCCAGGAACAGGTCGATGGCTGACTCGATGACGCTCCCTTGGGCGGCGACATCAAGGGTCGGTTGGCCCAGGGTGATCTGCGGCCAGAAGGCGAACGCCTTGAGCAGGCTTTGCACCTGATGGGCGGCGAAGCACGGGTCGGTGCAATTCAGCCGGCCGTCTTCCTGGGCGGCACGCACCCATTGGGTGAAGCCTTCTTCGCGTTTGCTCAGGCGGTTGACCATGTCCTGGGCGCGTTCCGGCGAGTGGATGGTGGCAGCAATTGCCACACGGGCCAGGTCGAGGAAGTTGGCGTCCGACATCATCGTCATCTTGGCTTGCAGCAACCCGCGCAATTGCTCGCGCAGCGGGCGGTCGCTGGCGTAACTGACGTCCAGTTGCGCAGCGCTGCTGGCCCATAGCTGGTGCAGGATCTCGGCGAACAGCTCTTCCTTGCTCGGGAAGTGGTTGTACACCGTGCGCTTGGAAACCCCCGCGGTGGCCGCGATCTTGTCCATGCTGGTGGCCTCGAAACCGTTGTCGCGAAACTCGGCGATGGCAGCTGCCACGATGGCTTCGCGTTTTCGGTCGGTGAGGCGTTGGGGTGCAGTCATGGGGGGATTTCGGCTCTGAAGGGAAACTTACACTCGGTAGTTTACTTGTTCCCGGTTTTGTTGCAATCTAGAAACTACACTGTGCAGTGTAATTTTTTGAGCAGTCTGCAGGAGCCCTCGGTAATGGCCACGATCTCAACCCGTCTCGACAGTTCTTCTTCAGCGCCCAAGTCTTCCGAACAGCAGCAAGGTCATTTCACCAATCAGAAGCCCATCCAGCATGGCGGCTTCGGCAAGACCTTGGGCATCATGTGGAAGATGCTCTTCCAGAAGCCCCGCAGTACGCGGCCGGTGGGGGAGATCCCGGTGCAACCGCTGACCCGCGAGCAACTGTTGGCTGCCCCCGACCACAGCGTGTTCCGCCTTGGGCACTCCACCGTGCTGCTGAAAATGCGCGGCAAGTTCTGGCTGACCGACCCGGTGTTCGCCGAGCGTGCATCGCCCTTCAGTTGGGCCGGCCCCAAGCGCTTCCACCAGCCGCCCATCAGCCTTGAGGACCTGCCGCCGATCGAGGCGGTGATTCTTTCCCACAATCACTACGACCATCTGGACCACAAGGCGGTGGTGCAACTGGCGGACAAGACCCGCTATTTCCTCGCGCCGCTGGGTGTGGGCGATACGTTGATCAAGTGGGGCGTGGACGCCAGCAAGGTACGGCAGCTGGATTGGTGGCAGGGCACCGAGGTCGACGGCATTCGTTTTGTGTCGACCCCGGCCCAGCATTTTTCCGGGCGCGGCCTGTTCGACGGTAACCAGACGCTGTGGTGTTCGTGGGTAATGATTGATGGCGCACGGCGGATTTTCTTCAGCGGTGATACCGGCTACTTCGACGGCTTCAAGCGCATCGGCGAGCAGTACGGTCCGTTTGACCTGACCCTGATGGAAACCGGTGCCTACAACGTCGATTGGCCTCATGTTCACATGCAACCGGAAGAAACCCTGCAGGCGCACATCGACTTGAAAGGCCGCTGGCTGCTGCCGATCCACAATGGCACCTTCGACCTGGCGTTTCACGCGTGGCACGAACCCTTCGACCGCATCATGGCGCTGGCGTGGGAGCGAAATGTGTCGATCACCACGCCGCCGATGGGGCAGGCCTTCATGCTTAACCAGCCGGAGCGCGGGCAAGCCTGGTGGCTGGAAGTTGAGCCTCAAGGCAGCGCCGATCACGTTATCGGGTAGGGCTCGAGTCACGGGATCTGCAAGCCATTTCTGACAGACACCACGCCTGACAACAGGGTGCAATCCTTCCTCGTAATGACGCCTCGAGGAGTGGTTGTATGGACGATAACGGCATCAAAGGCATCGGGCCGGGTGTGTCACTGACGATCAGGCCGTTACTGCCCCGGGACAGCGCCGGCGCCGCACCCGAGGTGCCGGTGACGGGCAAGGATGAGAAGGATCGCACCATCAGGCCACGTGTGCCGGGGGCAACTTCCGTCGCAGGGCCCGGGAGCGTCCTGGGAGACAAGGGGCACGAGTCGGTGTCGACGCCACTGGTATTTGGCAGCCTGGGCGGTGGTGCGATTGTCGACAAAAGCACCCATCAGGGCGGCCTCGCGTTTGGCGCCGATAATCACGCCGGGCCCGGGGTTGATCCCGGCCCCAGGTTCGACATCCCGGGCCCGATGATGCGCACCGTGCGTGACCCCGCGCTGTCGTTGGTCGCCTTGAGCGGTGTCGAACCCGATGGGCAGGTGATGGTGGAAATTCCTCCGGTCGCCGATGCCGGGTATTTGAGGAGTACCCCCTCGCTGTCCGGTAGCCGTATCGGCTTTGCCAGCGAATACCGGTGCGGTGATGTCCGGGAAACCGTCGAGCACCGTGTGGCGTTTGCCCAGGTATTGAACCGGCTGCGCACCGCCGGTGCACAGTTGGTGCCCGTGCAGGCGCTTCTGGTGGATGACTCGCAGTATTTCAGCCTGCTCCAGAGTAATGAGATTGACGACCGTGTGGCTGAGCATCAGTTGGATGCGTTGATATCCGATGCACACACGCCCGCTTTCCATCATGCGTCCACCACCGGTAATCCACGGTTCTGCCTCCTCGCCGGCACCGATGTCGAGGGCGCCTCACTCTCTGTCTGGTTCTATGGTGCCCAGTGGGCCGGCGATCGTTTGGCGGCGCTGGTGCACAGCTCCCGGCAGGTGTTGCTGGCGGGCATGCGCAGTCCTGATGGTCCTACTTCCGGGCGAGAGTGATCGCACGTGCCTGCGAGACGCGCCCCAACGCCAGTGAGCGAATCTCTTCTTAGACTGCGCCAGGGTTATCAAGTGATATCCCTCACATTCAGACAGCTAGGGAGTCATCAATGATTGGGCCAGGCTTGGGAGCAGGATGGAGTGCCGGTATTTTTGACGCGATAATGAACGCGCCTCAGGGCTACCGGAGTGTGCAGGATTTGGCGGCTGACATGGCCGGGCCAAACGGCAGCCGTTCGGAGGCGGTGGTGAGGGATTCGCTGAAACAAATCGCCAACCTGGACAAGGGCCTGCAGGGTGGCAACGCCTTTATTGAAGTCAACCCCGACGCCCTTGAGAACGCCCGTGCACGTGACAAGGAACGCGCCGAGGGCAACGTGCGGGGGCCGTTGCATGGCGTGCCGATAGCGCTCAAGGATGTCTTCGAAACCCAAGACAAGATGCAGACCAGCGCCGGTTCAAACGCGCTGGTGGGCCGCCCCGCCACAAAAAATGCCAGGGTGGTGGATAACCTGTTGAAGGCGGGCGTGGTCATCGTGGGGAAAACCAACATGAGCGAATTGTCCAATTTTCGCTCCGACACACCGCTCAACGGCTGGAGTTCCAGGGGCGGGCAAACCCTCAACCCCCATCGGCTGAATGGCCAGGCGGCCGGTTCCAGCACAGGCTCGGCCGTCGCCGTGGCCCAAGGTCTTGTGCCCTTGGCCCTGGGCGTTGAAACCAACGGCTCGATCATTGCGCCGGCGGCCTATAACGGTGTCATTGGTTTTAAATCCACCGTGGGGCTGGTCAGTACTGACGGGGTGATGACCAGTTCACGCCAGGACACCGTGGGTACCTTTACCCGCACCGTGCGAGATGCGGCGCAAGCCCTGGATGCCATGACCGAGACGAACCGTTACACCACCGGGCTCGGCCCTGACTCACTGGTGGGTAAACGCATTGGGTACACGCCGTTGCCTGAGTTATCGGTGGAGGATGCCCAAGACCCTGACCTGAGAGCCGACCGGCAACATTTTGCAGACGCCCTCACGTTGCTGCAGGCCAAGGGCGCGACATTGGTGCCTGTGGGGAAACTGTCCGAAGGTGTGTCGGACGAGACCCATGACCGTTATAGCCTCGCCCTCTACGCAGACGTTCAGCAACAGCTTGAGGCTTACCTGGCCGGGCGGGAAGGTTTGCCGGTGAAGTCGCTGACTGAGTTGATTGCATTCAATGAGCGCAACCAGGGCCCGGGAGTGCCCGACCAAGGGCTTCTCACGATGATTAAAGACCTCGACATCAGCGATGACGTGCGGGAAGGGCTATGGGCCGCCATCGGTCCGATCTTCAAGGGCACCATCAACCAGCCACTGACCGAACACAAGCTTGATGCCATCGTGTCGAACTTCCTTTCGGACAGTTATTACTACGCGGCGGCGGCAGGTTACCCGGGAATATCCGTGCCATCGGGCATGGACGATGACGGGATGCCGACGGCGCTTCACTTCTACGGCGCGAGTTTGAGCGAACCCACCTTGCTCTCGGTTGCCTACGGGTATGAGCAGGCTTCCCTGGCAATCAGGGAGCCTGCGTTTATTCCCGGGCCGGCCTAGTTCAACCCATAGCGTGCGGCAGGTTCACGGTGCGACAGGTTCGGGCCGAGTGCCAGCCGGGCGTTTTCATAGGCGTCCCAATCCGCGCTGTCCGAGAGTGAAGGGATCGTCACGGCCTCACCTTGGGCAAGGCCGGCAAGGGCGGCATCCACCAGGTTTTCCGTGGTCATCACCATGGTGTCCGGCAGGTTGTTCACCGGCAGGCCGGCAATGTCCCAGAACTCCGTGGCGGTGGCGCCCGGCAGCACGACCTGGACCACCACCCCCTTGTCGGCAAGCTCATGCTGCAACGATTCGCTGAAGGCCTGCACGAAGGCCTTGGTACCGCCATAGACGCCGTTCAGCAGCATGGGGGCGAGGGCCACAATCGAGCCGATGTTGATAATCGTGCCGCGACCCTGGGCGACAAAGTTGGTCGCTGCAGCCTTGGCCAGGCGGGTCAGCGCCAGCACGTTGAGGAGGATCATCGCGTCCATTTTGTCGGCGTCCGACTCCAGCAGCGAAGCCGTGGCCCCCACACCGGCGTTATTCAGCAGCAGGCTGATACGGCTGTCTTCCTGCGCAACCCTTGCGATCCGGGCGAGGTCGGCCGGCAGATTGAGGTCGGCGGCTATCACCTCGACCTTACGCTGGGTGCTGGCCTTCAAACGGGTTGCCAATTGCTCCAGGCGTTGCTGGTTGCGGGCCACCAGAATCAGATCGTAGCCGGCGTGTGCCAGGCGGTCGGCATACACCGCGCCGATGCCGGACGAAGCACCGGTGATCAGGGCATAACCTTTATGTTGTGACATGGCAGTTGCTCCAAATGGCCGGGGAAAGGATCGGCCTTGTTGGAACCCAGATTATGGGTGTAATGTGATGGCTGCAATGTCATATATCCCTCCTTTAGAGACATGAGGTGTAGCCATGGTGTCCGTCGGTATCGTGCTGTTTCCCGGTTTTCAGGTGCTTAGCCTGTCCACCAGCAGCGTGTTCGAATTTGCCAACTTCGTGGTGGGGCGCCCCTTCTATCGCGTGGACTTGCTGTCGGAGCAGGGCGGGCCGATCAAAAGCTCGATGGGCTTTGCCATTGATAGCTTGGCCTTTGGGCAGCAGGACTACGACACGATCGTGGTGCTGGGGGACAACGAATTACTGGAGCCCACGCCTGGCATGGTGGGCTATTTGCAGGCGTCATTGACGGCCTCGCGGCGGGTCACGTCGGCCTGTACCGGTTCGTTCCACCTGGCCGCTGCCGGGCTGCTGGAAGGGCGCAAGGCAACCACCCACTGGTACCACGCCATGACGTTTCGCCAGCGCTACCCCAACGTGAAGCTGGAGGAAGACCGGATCTTCACCGTCGACGGTCCGCTGTGGACCTCCGCCGGGATGACCGCCTGCATCGACCTGGCCTTGGCCCTGGTGGAACACGACCTGGGCGTGGAAGTGGCCCGCGACGTGGCGAAAAAACTGGTGGTCTACCACCGCCGTGCCGGTGGCCAGTCACAGTTCTCGGCGCTGCTGGAACTGGACCCAAAGTCCGACCGCGTACAAACCGCCCTGGCCTGGGCCAAAGGGCATCTACAGGAGGACCTTTCGGTGGAGCAACTGGCCGAAGCCGCACACCTCAGCCCGCGTCAGTTCAGCCGGCTGTTCCGCGCCGAAACCGGCCAGTCCCCGGCCAAGGCGGTCGAACACCTGCGCATTGAAGCGGCGCGGCTGATGCTCGAATCCGGCAGCCATTCCATCGATGTCGTCGCACGGGAGACGGGCTTCGGTGACCCTGAGCGCATGCGTCGTGCCTTTCTGCGGGCGTTTGGCCAGCCACCACAAATGATCCGCCGGGCGTTGCAGTTGCAGGCGTGAATTGATGGCCTGGGCGCTACGCACCATTCGGCTGAGGTGTTGCTGGATCAATCGATGCCGTTGTTGAGTCCAAAAACCTGGAGATGATCCCTTTGGCGGCAGGTTGTACCGAAGCGCTGGCGCGGCCCCTCACACTCATCCCCCACCCCGGCGCAAACCCCGGGAAAAACACCAATCCTTCAGCCTCCAGACGAAACGCCACACTCAGGCGGACGGCATCATCCACCTCGCCATGGCTCTCAAAACGCTGAAGCGAATCCACGTCCACCTCCGCTTCCCGGGCCAGGTCTTCCCGGCTCCAGCCCAGCATGAGGCGGGCCTGGACACTGTGGCGCGGGGTGAATTGGTGAAGGACGATCTGCTGTTCTACGGTGCTGCTCAGTGCCAGAGAGGACATGGGCTTTCTCCAGGTTCGACGGGGGAGGGCAAACTATACTGTGTTTTTGTACAGTTGTTTTGACCGCAGATCAACTGGATTTTTTCGATAGGGTGGCCGCCGCTCTATTTCGCCCCTTCCAGGTAAGTACTCGGTGAGTGGCCGAGCACCCGCCGGAACATGCTGGAAAATGCCGCCGGGTTTTCATAGCCCAGGTCCAGGGCGATGCGGGTGACGCTTTCGCCGCTGGCCAGCCGCGCCAGGGCCTGCACCACGCAGGCTCGCTGGCGCCATTGCACGAAGCTCAAGCCGGTTTGCTGGCGAAAATGCCGGCTGAAGGTGCGCAGGCTCAGGTGCGAGTGCTCGGCCCATTGAACCGGCGACTGATGCACATCGGGCTGCTGCAGAAACCCCAGGCACAAGGCAAGCAGGCGCGGGTCTTGCGGCAGCGGGATATGCAGCGGCAAGTGCGCGGCGCGGGCCAGTTCGTGCAGCAGCAGGCTGATCAGCGTGCCGTCGCGCCCGGTTTCTTCATACTCAAGGGGCATCTCCACCGCATCAATCAGCAACTGACGCATCAGAGGCGAAATGCTGATGACGTGGCAGTTGGGCCCCAACTCGGCGACGGCCTGGGGTTCGATATACAGGCTACGGATCGACACACCGAGCATCAGCACCTCATGGGGCACCTGGGCGGGAATCCACACGGCGCGCTGGGGCGGCACCACCCAATTGCCTTCCTCGGTGCTGACTTGCATCACCCCGGTGGCGCCATACAACAACTGCCCGCGCCGATGGCTATGGCGCTTGAGCAGATAGCCGTGGGGATAGTCGGTGCCGATCGCCACGACGGTACGTGGCGTCAGGTCCAATTGGGCGATGGAAACGTTACGCATGGAGCTGATTCCGAGAGTGGCAAAGTCTCACATATTATTGGCCGACTTGCGCAAGCGGGCCAAGTCTTGAATCTCTATCGTCGTCAGCTCTCTCCGATACTGAAGGCGATGCGCGATGTTCTATCTATTACTGGCGCTGTTCGGCTGCATGACCGGCGTGACCGCGGTGCTGTTCGGATTCGGCGGCGGGTTCGTGGTGGTGCCGTTGCTGTACGGCATGCTCAGCCTCAGCCACGACGCGGGCGTAAGTGAATCGGCGATGCATATCGCGGTCGCCACCTCCACCTGCGTGATGATCGTCAACGCGCTGATCGCCACCGGAAAACACCGCCGCAAAGGTAATCTGATTCGCCATTACCTGTGGCCGTTGGGCGGGTTTATCGCGATCGGCGCAGTGCTGGGGGCAGGCGCTGCAATATTCGCCAGCGGCGATTTCATCCGCTATGCCTTCATCGCTTACCTGGCAGTCACCCTCGTCGATTGCCTGTTGCGCAGGGGCTTTCTCAGCCAGGACGACACGCGCCCACCACGGCGCCTGGGCAGCACAGAAGTGACGGGCGGCGGCATTGCCATTGGTTTGATCGCGACCTTCCTGGGGGTGGGCGGCAGCGTGATGACCGTGCCGCTGTTGCGCCGGTGCGGCTTGAGCATGTCCCAGGCCACCTCCATGGCCAACCCGTTGAGTGTGCCGGTGGCGCTGGCCGGTACCTTTACCTACATGGTCATGGCGGGATTCGCCAAGGTGGAATTGGGCGCGTGGTTTGTCGGCTATGTCGACTTGCTGGCGTTTGTCATCCTCACCCTGGGCTCGCTGCTGGGCATTCGCCTGGCCACGCCGTGGATCGGCCGCATCCCGGACGCGCTGCATGCGCGGGTGTATATCGGGTTGTTGGGCGCGGTGATGGTGAGCATGTTGCTCTGACGCACGTGGTTTTTGCGTTCTTTCAGTCGCAGGCTAGGGTTACTTCTTTATTCAAAAGAAAGTGATCGGGGGAGTGATGTCCATTTCCGAAAGCGATTGGAAGAAGTTCAAGGCCCTCAGGGCATTGGCGCTTGAACGCTTTTACCTAGGCGTCCTGGCTGCTGCAAAGACCATCAGCGAGCGCGAAACACTGTCTGCCGAGGCTCGGTACAGGACGCTGTATCGCCTCACCAGGGATCGCGATAACGATATCGTCCGAATGTTTGATTTCTACAGTCGTTCGAAAGCCCGCGAGAGCCTTGCGCAAATGATCAGCCATGATTTGTTGACCGATTCAGAGTTGTCGGTATTAAGCGAAGAGACATTGAGTGCTATCAGCTACGCGGTCAGGCAGCGTTATGACATCGAGTGGGTTGCTGAACAGGCATCAGGCGACTGAAAATCTTGCCTTTGATTTCAGTAAAAATGCTCAGGAAATACCTTGATGCTAAGTTTTAATTGTACGCAGGCGGCTAGCGATTTTTTTAGCCGGGTTCACAAAGGCAAAAAAATCACCCCGGTTCAAAAAGCGCTGCCACAGGAGAGCCAGGGCGATGACCAGTACGCCGATCCGCATCAGTGGCTGGTCCATGCTGCGACGGTGCAACGTAAACATGTGTTGTTGGCGATACATCTGAAAACCCGCTATTGCATGCTGTTTTTTGATATGAAAAAGGCCGACGCCGATAGCTTTGTACACACCTTTATTAATCGCTGGATAAGTGGCGTTTTGGATCTCGCCTTAAAATCTGATGTTTTGGATTTGGTTGATCCGTCGGTACCTGAGCAGCAATTCGTCAGTTTGGTCGAGTCGTACTACCTGCAGCAGCGGGGTGATCGGAGTGCGCAGACTCAAATCAACGAAATATTGCGGAATTTTGAGGTGGACGCAGAAGGCGTGGATCTTGCCGCAACGTCCTGGAGCGCTCTGCATTACGACGCTCAAATCAACCATACGCCTCGAAGCTTGAAAGATGTGAAGGGGCTTCACTGGCCGGATGAGGAAATGCTGATTCATTGGTTGGTCACGGTAGGCGGCTTGGACCCTGCGGGCGCCGCACTTGCACGTGAAAAGTACGGTCTGTTCAGACGAAGGGCCTGATCCGGAATCGCATTATCGTTCCTCCAACCCCGGCGCTTCCCGAATAATCAGATGATCCAGGTTCTCGATATTGGCACTGAACACGCCGAACGTTTGCTCGGGGTTCTTCTTGCTCGGTACCTGTTTCAGCTCCGGCGTCACCCCGTAGAAGAAGCAATACAACGCCCGCTCACTGTCCACCGCCGCCTTGATCTGCTCCAGGAACGCTTTGCGCTTGCGGTAGTTCTCGATCAGTTTTTTGCTCAGGTAAACGTTGATGGAGTAGGGCTTCTTGTCGAGCCAGGCCTTCTTTTCGAAGTCGATGCGAAAGCTGCTGGTGTAGTCCTTGATCTCCTTGATCTTGCCCCAGTAGATCAGGCCCTTGTTGTCTTGCAGGTATTCGATCTTCTTGAAAAACGTCCAATAGGTCGCGGTGTGATCGCCGATCTTCAAGGGCATGCTTTTAAGCTTGTCCTTGTCGCCGATATTGGACACATAGCATTCCACCGGGTGGGCGAAGACGCTGGTTTTGTCCGGGGTGGTGTCGCTTGAGCTGTAAGACACGGCGCTGCGGGTTGTGGGCGTTTTCGGTGGTTCTTGTGGGGTACCACCCTCGGCATCGATCACCGGTGTCTTGCGTTCGTACTGGCGTTGCGTCAGGACAAATTCCGACGGGAAGTTTTCCTCTGGCCCATCCTCAGCTTCACCTTTTCCGACCTGGCGGCTGGCGTAACGGCAACCGTCGATATGCCGGGTGCTGGGGATATTCTTGAAGTGCGGTGTGCGCAGGTAATTGACGTTTTTCGCATTGAACGTGCCCAGCACATTGCCCGCCGCAAAAGCCGCCCGGCATTCGTCGTTGGGGCACAGGAAGCTGTCCTTGTCGGAATCGAAGGCGGCGGTTTCGTCGAAATTCAGGTCACGCACGTCATAGATCGACAGCTTGTCGTCGAGACTCAGGCTGTAGGCCGTGTCGAATTTCATGGGGGCTCGAGTCCGTGAGAAGTTTCGCTATTAATAGCGGGATATCGTGCAAATATCAGCAGAAATCACGTACGCACCGTCACCCGCCGGCCACTCAAGAAGCACAAGGTGCCGCCCACCGCCGTCAGCCCGCTCAGTACATAGAACATCGAGGCGGGCGAGGCATTGATCAGCAGATAGCCGCAGATCACCGGGCTCAATGCGCCGCCAAATGCCGCCAGGTTCTGCGCGCCGTAATAGCTGCCGCGCAGGGCGTCGGGGGCGATGGTGTCGATAAACAGGAATTCGGACGGGTAGATGATCATCTCCCCCAGGGTGAACACAAACATCGCGACACACCACGACACCAGGCCGTCCGCCATGCTGAAGCCGATCAGCCCGGCAATGAACAGCGAGGTGCCAAGCACGATCCAGTAGCGCAGCTGTTCACGCTTGAGGAACCGGCCGATCTGGTACTGCATCAAAATCACCGTGATGGCATTGCACGCCAACACCGCGGAGAGAATTTTCAGCGCGTTCTCCGGCTTGTAGGCCACCAGCAGAAATTGCGACAGATACAGGGTGTAGCGCCCGTGGACAATGGTGCTCAACAGGCTGCCGCTGGTAAACAGGATCAAGGTGCGATCGCTGCGCAGCGTCCTCAGGGTACTGAGAAAACTTAAGGGTTTATTGCTGTCGTCGCGTTGGGTCGGCGGGATGCCGATCATCAGGAACAGGCTGCCAAAGGCAATCGCGCTGGCGATCAGGAACGGTGCCAGCGGCATTTGGCCGGCAATCACCACCCCAAGCATGGGGCCGGTGGCATAGCCGACATTGGTCAGCGTGTAGCGCAACGAAAACACCTTGGCGCGCTGGCCCACCGGCAGGTTCTCGCTGATGATCGCCTTGGAGCCGATCAGGAACAGCGCGGAAGCGGCTTCGGTGATCACCAGAGTCAGGGTGGTCAGGTACAGGTTGCTGGCAAAGGTCAGCAACAGAAAACCGATGGAGCTGGAGAGCATCGCCAGGATCAGCAGCTTGCGCTTTTCCAGGCGGTCGATGATGTAGCCGCCGTACAGGCCCAACAGGGTGGCGATGAACACGGCGATGCCCATCAGCAAGCCGATGTCTTGCTGGTTGAGGCCCAGGCGGGTGCTGAGCAACAGGGCGAGCAATGGGCTGGTCATGGCACGGCTGACGACGATGGTCACCGAGCAGATCATCAGGCGGCGGATTACCAGGGAATACGTGGCCACGGTGGGGCGATGTCCTTGTCATAAATGCGTAGTCAAGCCGAGCATTGTTCTACAAATCAATGAAGATCAAATGTGGGAGCTGGCTTGCCTGCGATGGCGGTGGGTCAGCTTGTATATTCGTCGCCTGACTCACCGCCATCGCGGGCAAGCCCGGCTCCCACAGGGTTACGCGGTGTTACTGGCCGGCATTGATGCTGATTTTTTCCAGCGCACCTTGCTCCAGGTCCCACTTCTTCAGGATCTTGCCGTAGGTCCCGTCATCGATCATGCCCTGCAGCGCTTCGCTGATGGCCGTGACCAATTCGGTGTTGCTCTTCTCAATCCCCAACCCGGTGAACTGCTTGGAAATCGCCAGGCCCACCGGCTTGTACTTACCCTTGTCCAGCGACATCAGGTAAGGAATGGTTTCACTGCCTTGCATCGCCGCATCCAGACGGTTCTGCTGCAACTGCGCCCGGGCATCCGCCGAGCCTTCAGTGCCAATCACCACGATCGCGGGCTTACCGGCTTTTTCGCAGTTTTCCTTGCTCCACGCCGCAATTTCAGACGGCCAGGTGGTACGTCGGCTGGTGCCGACTTTCTTACCGCACAGGTCGGTCAATTCCTTGAGGTCTTCACGCTTGGCCAGGGTGTAGAACTGCGGGCCGCTGGTGAAGTAGTCGATAAAGGTCACGGCTTTCTGGCGCTCGGCGGTGTCGCTCATGCCCGACAGCACAATGTCCACGCGCTTGGTGGTCAGGCCGCTGAGCATTTGTTCGAAGCCGGTTTCCTGCCACTTGATCTTCACCCCCAAACGTTCGGCCAGGGCGTTGCCCAGGTCAAAGTCCAGGCCGGTGAGTTGGTTGGTGGCGGTGTCCTTGAAATCCATCGGCGGGTAGTTCGGCACGATGGCCGCGCTGATCTCACCCTTGTCCTTGATCGCTGCCGGCAATGCCGCCAAAACCGAAGTGGAGGCCATCAGGCCTACGAGCAAACTTGGAAGAAACAGATTTTTCATGGGGGCGTTCTCGTTAGTTTTTTAGTTAAGTGCGAACGGCAGAAATAAAGCTTTGGGTACGCGGGTTTTGTGGGCTTATTAGAATTTCTTCAGGGCTGCCGGCTTCCACAATCTGGCCGGCATCCATAAACACCATGCGGTTGGACACTTCGCGGGCAAAGCCCAACTCATGGGTGACCACAATCATGGTCATGCCGGTGGTGGCCAAATCGCGCATCACCGACAGCACTTCTCCTACCAGCTCCGGGTCGAGGGCTGACGTGGGTTCGTCAAACAGCATCAGCTTGGGGCGCATCGCCAATGCACGGGCAATCGCCACACGCTGTTGCTGGCCGCCGGACAATTCCACCGGGTAGGCATTGCGCTTGTCCGCCAGGCCAACCCGGGCCAGCAACTCCAGCGCGTCCTCGGTGGCTTCCTTGGGTGAGCGCTTGAGCACCTGGCACGGGCCTTCGATGATGTTCTGCAACACGGTCATGTGCGGGAACAAATTAAAGCGTTGAAACACCATGCCGGTGGCCAAGCGCTGGCGAGCAATCTGCGATTCATTCAATTCATGCAGCTTGTTGCCGACGACCCGGTAACCCACCAGTTCGCCGTCGACCCACAGGCCGCCCTTGTCGATTTTTTCCAGCTGATTGACGCAGCGCAGCAGGGTACTTTTGCCGGAACCGGACGGGCCGATAATGCACAGCACTTCGCCTTGTTCGACTTCCAGGTTGATGTCCTGCAACGCGTGATACTGGTCGTAATACTTGTTCAGGTTCACGGCCTTGACGATGCTTCTCATGGGCAAATCTCCTCAGTCAGGGCTTACGAACGCTTGCCGGCGCCGCGGGCAAAACGACGCTCAAGGCGGCTCTGACCGAATGAAAGAACAGTCACCACCGCCAGGTACCAGATGCCGGCAACAATCAGCAGCTCCATGACCCGGGCGTTGGCGTAGTAGATGTTTTGCGCGTTGTGCAGCAGCTCCGAGTACTGGATCACACTCGCCAGGCTGGTCATTTTCACCATGCTGATGAACTCGTTGCCTACAGGCGGAATGATCACCCGCATCGCCTGGGGCAGAATCACCCTACGCAGCGCCTGAAGGCTCGGCATGCCGATGGACTTGGCGGCTTCGTACTGGCCGGTGTCTACCGACAGCAGGCCCGCGCGCACCACTTCGGCGGTGTAGGCACCCTGGTTGATGCTCAGGCCGAGGAGGGCGGCCACGAACGGCGTCATCAGGTCCACGGTGTCGAAGCTGAACAGCCCCGGAATCGCGATCACCGGGAAAATCAGCGCCAGGTTGAACCACAACAGCAGTTGCAGAATCAGCGGCGTGCCACGAAACAGCCAGGTGTAGGTGATGGCCACGTAACGCAGGATCGGGTTGGCCGACATGCGCATGATCGCCGTGATCACCCCGATCACCACACCCAGCGCCATGGCCAGGATCGACATGATGATGGTGTTCACCAAGCCCCAGATAATCGCCTCGGACGTGAGGAACTGACCGATGTAGGACCATTCGATCTGACCATTGGCAAAAGCCCGCAACAACGCGGCCAGTGCGACCACAATCAAGGTGGCAAAAAACATCCGCCCGTAATAGCGACGCGGCACGTGCTCGTACTGGGTGATATCGAACTGGTTCTCGGTCTGCTGGCGCTCGGCTTGCAAGCGCTCTGCCGGGGTTTGTTTCATGGTGATTCTCCGAAAAACTGATAAATCCAAACCCTGTAGGAGCGAGCTTGCTCGCGATGGTCGTGAACGATAACGCTGGAAACCTGACACCCAGCGGCGCTCTTGAGTTTTTCGCGAGCAAGCTCGCTCCTACAAGTGAAGCCGTCTCAAATCCGAAAACCGGTATAACTCTGTGTCCACTCTTGCTGCACAGCCAACGCAGTCTTCAACCGCCCAATCTGCTCCCTTACCCGCTCCGGCGCCGTGCCACCCCAACCACTGCGCGCCGCAATCGCCGCTTCCAGGGTCAGGCACTCACGCACCTCAGGTGTCAGCCGGGTATCCACCTCCGCCAACAACGCCGGCGAGGCTTCCCACAATTCAATCTCATGCTTCTCACAGGCCTGCACCAAGGCGCCAGTAATCTCGTGGGCCTCCTTGAACGGCACACCACGAGTGGCCAACCAGTCCGCCACCTCAGTCGCCAATGTGAAACCCATCGGCGCCTGACGCCGCAACTCTTCCACCTGCACCTTCATCGTCGCGACCATCCCGGCCATCGCCGGCAGCACTAGCAGCAAGGTATCCACACTGTCCAACACACTGTGCTTGTCTTCACTCAAATCGCGGTTGTACGACAGCGGCAGCGACTTGAGCGTGGACATCAACCCGGTCAGGTTGCCAATCAACCGCCCAGCCTTACCCCGCGCCAGTTCGGCAATGTCCGGGTTCTTCTTCTGCGGCATGATCGAGCTACCAGTGGCGTAGGCATCGTCCAACTGCACCCAGCGAAACTGCCGCGACGACCACAGGCAAAACTCCTCCGACAGCCGCGAAATATTCACCCCGAGCATGCCCGCCACAAACAGAAACTCCGCCACGTGGTCACGACTGGCTACAGCGTCGATAGAGTTTTCGCACGGCCCGGTGTAACCCATCTCCTTGGCCGAATGCTCCGGCTGACGAGCAATCGCCGAACCCGCCATCGCCGCCGCACCCAACGGCGACAACGCCGTGCGCGCATCCCAATCCACCAGGCGCTGCACATCCCGCAGCATCGATTGCGCGTGCGCCAGCAAGTGATGGGCAAACACAATCGGCTGCGCCTGCTGCAAGTGGGTGAAGCCCGGGCAGATGCTTTCGATATGCTGCTCAGCCTGATCCACCAACGCCTGCTGCAAACCCAACACCTCGGTGGTGATGGTGCGCGCGTGGTCCCGCAGGAACAGGCGCAGGTCATTAGCCGTCTGGTCATTACGCGAACGCCCGGCGCGCAACTT
The DNA here is from genome assembly GCF_013386825.1 of Pseudomonas sp. IPO3778. Lineage (GTDB taxonomy): Bacteria > Pseudomonadota > Gammaproteobacteria > Pseudomonadales > Pseudomonadaceae > Aquipseudomonas. The sequence continues at coordinate 197,213 of NZ_JACARC010000029.1, read as the reverse complement.
GCCGCCCAGGGCGCCCAAACGCTCGGTCAACACCCGCTCGATGAAGGTGTGCACATCCTCGTCATCCAGCGTCGGGTGCAGGCGGCCAGCGGCAAAGTCCTCACCGATGCGGTCCAGCGCTTCCAGGGTGCGCAAGGTTTCCGACTCATCCAGCAACCCGGCGCGCTGCAACTCACGGGCATGGGCCCGGGAGCCGGCCAGGTCGTAGGGCGTCAGGCGAAAATAGCGCTCGGGGCAACGGGACAGCGCGGCCAAGGCAGCGGATGGGCCGGACTTGAAACGAGCACCCCAGAGGCGATCGGTGGGCTGAGACATGGTGTTCCTCACGCTTGTTTTTAGAAGTGACAAGCCTGATGGACGAGGCTTGGCCTTATGGATTCGGAGGGCAGTAGCAAAACGAAAAGTCCTGATCGAAGTGTCAGGTTTTTGTGGGCGTTAAATCAGCCGGTAAAAGCCGTTCAACCCGCTATATTCAAGGTTGCCAAGGGCGGTTAAGTATGTTCATTATTGCCGCCCGGCGATGTTCATGGAGTAGGTCAAAGCCTGTTGAATATGGCACTTGAGGTCAACACGTATTATGGAAACCCCACTTTCCAATTCTGGAAACATACCGCCCAAACCCGGCACAAGACCGCCCCTGCAACTCAGCGGGCTGGACTTCAAATTGCTGCGGGTGTTCAAGGCTGTGGTCGAAGCGGGCGGCTTCAGCGCGGCGCAGAATGAGCTGAATGTGGGCCTGGCGGCGATCAGCAAACAGATTTCCGACCTGGAAATCCGCATCGGCATGCGCCTGTGCACGCGGGGGCGAGAAGGGTTTGGCCTGACCGAAGAAGGCAAGTTGGTCTATCAGGCGTCCATCGAATTATTTGCCTCCGTGGACAGTTTCAGAGACAAGCTTAGTTCGGCGCAAAATGAACTGATCGGCGACCTTAGTGTGGGCGTTATTGATAACACCGTATCGGACGTTAATTCGCCGCTGATTAAAGCGCTGGGAAAATTACATACAGAGTCGCCGAAAATAAGATTACGCCTACATGCCTCGCAACTAGACGAAGTTGAACGGGGCGTGGTGGAAGGGCGGCTGATTGTCGGCATCGTGCCGGTGTACCAGCGCCGGGAAGAATTCGATTATTTCCCGCTCTACGAAGAAAAGTCCCACGCGTACTGCGCCGTCGGGCATCCGCTGTTTGAGGCGAGCGACATCAACGCAGAGGTGTTGCGCCAGCACGAAGTGGTCAATCATCGCTACGCGATTCACAGCGACAAAGCCAACTTCGTCAGCTACGACAGCCAGTCCGCGTCGGCCTCACAAGTGGAAGCCGTGGCCATCCTCATCCTCACCGGCCGCTTCCTGGGCTTCCTCCCGGAACACTACGCCACACCGCTGGTGAAAGAAGGGCGCCTGCGCATGTTATGCCCGGAGCAGATCCACCTGAGCACGCCGTTCAACGTCATCCTCAAGCACAACACCCCACGCAGCCCACTGGTCAAAGCCTTCGCGACGGCACTGGGCGTGGATCTCAAAGCGGCCATCTAGTGAGTTCACACCACCCTTAGAACCTACAGAGATCCCCTGTGGGAGCTGTCGAGCTTTAGCGAGGCTGCGATGGCATCGACTCGGTTTCCCTGTCCTCCCGAACCCTCAGCATCACCCCTGCACTCGACCCCTAGCACCCCATGCTAGTGCGCGATCACCGCAGTTGTTTGCGCTTCTTCTTCGCATGAAAATGCCGAAAATGCGCATCCTGCGCCGCCGCCAACAACTCCCGATCCCCGCGCGTATCACCCCAGGCCCTGAGCCGATACTCCCCCAGATCCCCATAAACCGCCTCAAGCCGAAGCACCTTATTCTCACACCGGCAATTATTCCCCGTGAGCTTGCCGGTCAACACCCCGTCAACCACCTCAAGCTCAGTGCCAATCAACCTGATCCCAAGCCGATCCGCAAACGGCTGCAACACCAACGCCGGCGACGCCGAACACAGCGTCACCACCGCCCCGGACTTCACCTCATCGGCCACCGACTGCAGCCCGGTTGGGCGCATCAACTTGTTCCAATACGCCTGGCAATATTCTTCAGCTTTCTGCTGAACCCACGCCTTGTCCACGCCGGTCATAAAGGTGCGGATCAACTGCGCCTTGAGCTCATCACGGCTAATGACGCGCAGCAGAAACTGCGCGCCAGGCACCGCCAGCTTCACCATCCTGCGCACGAATTCGCCTTTACCAAAGGCGAACTTCAGGAACGGCACGAAACTGTCGTGGTGGGTCAGGGTGCCGTCGAAGTCAAAGACGGAAAGTACTTTGGCATCCAAGGGGCCGGATTCGAGCATGTCTGGGTTCACGGGCGGGTCTCGGTCCTATCTACTATTTTTTGGAAGGTGCATCTGCTCTGACAGCAAGAGTTTACTCCGGTATCAATCTGTTGATTTTGGAGTAAAGCCCTTTGGTGAAAACATCCCGGTCGCTCGACCGGTGACACCGCTGATGGCAATTGGGGCACAAGGCTACAGCATTGGTGATGCGATCCGAACCCTTCTGGGCGAGGTGTTTGACGTGATGTACTTCAAGAAATGGCTGGCCGTCGACCTCGAAAGGCGCGTTTGAGCCGCAGCCTTCGCAGATGCCATTGGCTTCTTTCAGTACCCAGGCGCGCACCTTCGGGGCGCGAACGAAGGCGGTGCTGACGGTCGACACTTTCTGCGGCTGGGCAATGCCATCCGGTAACTTATGGAAAGGTTGCTGCTGCAGTTTGGATGCGCGGCGGATAAGCGTTTGCTCGTCTGCCGTTTGGGCGGCGTCTTCGGATTCGAATACACCGTGCGACGCAAGCGCTTGGCGGATGCGTTGCTCTACGCCTGAGCCCACGTTCTTCGCAGGCTTATAGCCCTCGATACGGTCCCAGCCCATACGCACGAGAACAGTGGAGATGTTTTGCATGCGGAACTCGATGGAGCCCTTAGCGCGGCCTACCACCGGGCCTTCACGTAGCAGACGGTTTTCGAGTGCTTTGTTGAAAGGTTGGCCGTTTTTTTCCCACGCCAACATCTTCAAATAGGCCTCGACCGCCGCTGCCAATTCCGAGTCGTTCCAGTCCGTTTTGTCTTTCGTAATATCCATACAGCCGCCGAGGGTAGAAAACCCTCGGACGATACTGAGTGGCCATTATTACGTCTATGAAATTTCCTACGTATGAGTAGGATTTGGCGCTCGTCTATATCAGGGCATTCGCTGCTTCATTCGGAAAGCCTGAGTGAGTTTCCGCCACCACGACGCCCTTACTGACTTCCTTCGGTAGGTTCTGTTTACCAACAGATACGGCATATCCCTAAGCCGTATCCAGCCTTCATCTTGCCAATGCAGCAGGTTTAACGACATATCCGGCCAATCAAGCATGCTTAGCAATGGCCGCTCCACTGTTCTTGGCTGACGCTCGTCTCGCAAAGTTGGGATAACTTCATGAGTGAGCCAGCTACGTAGCAGTCTGTTCTCCGGCGCGTAGTGATAGACCAACAACGCATAGGCGCCGGATTCGCTGATCATAAGCATTTCTTCCGGTTGACCGTGGAACAGCAATCGCAGGCTTTGCCGCTGATCCTCATCAAGCTTACGGGTCGTTCGTTCATCCAGATATAGCCCCATCAAACGCCCAAGATCGCGGGCACAGAACCAGGGTTGGTTTTCTAAAAGAAGGGCATGAAGGTGAAGATTATGGCGAGTGAAAACGATGGCAATAGAAGGCTCAGGCGTGGCTACTTTCTTGGCCGCCGACAAGTCGAACAGATATTGACTAGGCATTTCCTATGACCTCTACGTGGATTTTGGGAGGGCCAGAGCCCAACGTAGAGAGCGGATTAAAGAAGCTCCAACTTGCGCGGCCTCAATACAGCATTAACTCCGCATGAGTTCAGGCGGATTTTTGACTGTGTGGGTGAGGCTGGCTTCTACGTTGGGCGTTTCTTAGGCACCGGCGGACGAGACTATCAGTATCGAAATTCGCATCAATCATTCTGTGGATGATCTTCGCGTAAGAAGAATCTTGTTCAGATCAACGAGCACAAAAAAGCCCTGAACAAGTCAGGGCTTTCTAATCTCACTCGGCTCAGGAATCAATCCCAGCTAAGCGCGCCGCCAGTCTGGTACTCGATCACACGAGTCTCAAAGAAATTCTTCTCTTTCTTCAAGTCCATGATCTCGCTCATCCACGGGAACGGATTCGTCGTCCCTGGATACTCTTCCTTCAACCCAATCTGCGACAGACGACGGTTCGCGATGAACTTGAGGTAGTCCTCCATCATCGCCGCATTCATCCCGAGAACACCGCGTGGCATGGTATCGCGAGCATATTCAATCTCCAGCTGAGTCCCTTGCAGGATCATCTGGGTCGCTTCTTCCTTCATCTCGGCATCCCACAGATGCGGGTTTTCGATTTTGATCTGGTTGATCACATCGATACCGAAGTTCAGGTGCATCGACTCATCCCGCAGGATGTATTGGAACTGTTCCGCCACGCCGGTCATTTTGTTGCGACGGCCCATGGACAGGATCTGGGTGAAGCCACAGTAGAAGAAGATGCCTTCCAGGACGCAGTAGTAGGCGACCAGGTTACGCAGCAGCTCTTTATCGGTCTCGACGGTGCCGGTTTCGAACTTCGGATCGGAGATCGAACGGGTGTACTTCAAACCCCAGGCGGCCTTTTTGGCGACCGATGGA
>NZ_JACARC010000029.1:128647-192292 GCF_013386825.1 Pseudomonas sp. IPO3778 | reverse complement strand
CCAGGCCCAGTCGTACTTGAAGGGCACGAGTTGGTTGAGGTCGGCGCGGCAGTTGATCATGCGCTTTTCGTCAACGGCGACGCGGGCGGCGGAGCCTTCGAGCTCGGCGAGGCCTTCGGCGACGTCGAGTTTGTCGAGGGCGGCCTTGGCGCGCACGATGGCGGCGGAGTCGTTGGCGGTGACGGCGCGGGCTTCGATGGCGGCAGCAGCGCCGGCACCGTCGAGGCGGTCCATGTTGGCTTCGGTGGCGTGGCCGGCGTTGGCGCCTTTGGCAACTACTTCGCCGTCTTCTTCTTTGTCGAACTCGTCCCAGCTCAGCATGACGTGTCGTCTCCTGCGTGAGGGCTCTAAGGTGCCCGTGTGAAACCGGATGGTTGGGTGTTCACACGGCCCAAAGGCCGCGGTGGATCTTAAGGAATCGTTTGTTGCAGCTAGCGCACGCATTAAACGGAATCAGGGTTACGGGTGTTCTGCTTGAGGCTTGAGGGGCGGAGCAATGCTTGCGAGCTCCAGCGGGGCCTCAGGTCTGGCTCTTCATCCCAGTGTAAAGGGATATTGCAGGCCCGATTTACCCGCGCATTATAGGGAAAAATTCGGCGTTGTGTTGCGGCGGATGGTCTCGGTGAGCGGCCAAAATGGTGGTGTTTGCAGCCAAGGTCCGGGTTTACAAGGCTTTGCCTGGCTTGGATTTTTTTGACGGGCGGTAGGCGTTTGTTTCAGTGCGCCGAACTGGGGCAGATTCGGCCAGGAGGTTCTTGCGCCGTTTGGCGCAAGAAAGGGTCGCGGGGTGTTACTGGGCTGCGGCTTTGATGCTGGCAAACATCTGCTTGCCAGCCTTGGCGGGGTCCGCGTCTTTATTGCTCATGAAGTTGCTGACCACATCAAACACCGCACCTTGCACCGCCTGGGACGTGGACATGTTGAAGGCCATGCTCGGCTCCAGCGTGCCGGCTTTTTCGGCTTCGGCGAAGTCCTTGGCGGAAGCCTGGGCACAGCTGTCGAACTGGCTCATGTCCAGGCCCTTGATCACCGGGATGGAGCCTTTGTTCTGGTTGAACACCGTCTGGAACTGCGGCTCCAGGGCGATCTTGGCCAAGTCGTCCCGAGCCGCGTTGTTGCCTGGCGTATCGTTTTTGCTGGACGGTTTGAACATGGCCAGTGAGTCGATGGTGTAGCTATAAATGCCTTGTGAGCCGGGGAAGGGCACGCATTCATAATCGGCCCCGGCTTTTTTACCCGCCGCGGTCCACTCACTCTTGGCCCAGTCCCCCATGATTTGCATGCCGGCCTGGCCATTGATGACTTTGGCGGTTTCCATATTCCAGTCCTGGCCTGCGCCATTGGGGTCCATGTAGGTCTTCAACTTGCGCAGCGCGACAAAGACTTCGGTCATTTCAGGGCCGGTGAAGGTCGCTTCGTCGTTGTCGATAAAGGCTTTCTTGAAGCCGTCGGCCCCCAGGATGCTGAGCACCAGGCCTTCAAATACGGTGGTGTCCTGCCAGGGTTGGCCGCCGTGGGCAATGGCGACGAAGCCGGCGGCCTTGAGTTTGTCGCCGGCGGCGTAGAGTTCTTCCAGGGTTGCCGGGGCTTTGGGCACGCCGGCTTTCTTGAGCACCTCGGGGTTGATCCATAACCAGTTGATGCGGTGGATGTTGAGCGGCACGGCGACGTAGTGGCCGTCGAATTTCATCAGTTGCGCAATGCTTTCTGGCAGCAGGCTGTCCCATTGGTTGGCCTTGGCGACGTTGTCGATGCTGGTCAGCAGACCCAGGTTGCCCCACTCCTGAATGTCCGGTGCCTTGATCTGCGCGGCAGAGGGCGGGTTGCCGGAGACTGCGCGGCTCTTGAGGACGGTCATGGCGGCAGCGCCACCACCCCCCGCCACGGCGCTGTTTTGCCAGGTGAAGCCGTCTTTTTCGATCAGTTGTTGCAGCACTTGCACAGACTTGGCTTCCCCGCCCGAGGTCCAGTAGTGGACGACTTCAACGGTGCCTTTACTGTCCGCTGCGTGGGCGGCGAACGTGCAGAGGCTGGCGAGGGAGAGGGCAACGGCAAGGCGATGGGTGATGTTCATGTGGGATTACTCTTTTTGTTGTTATGGGGAGCGGTGCTTATTCCAGTCCCAGTCCTTTACGGCCAAGGGCATTCAGTTGTGGCGTCATAAAGCGGTCTTTCCAGTCTTTCTCGTAGTCCTCGCGGGCAAAGTCATCCGGCGAGGCCCCTTGCTCGAACGCCCTGAGCACATCCTTGGCGTACCGCCGGTTTTTCGGGCACATGGGCGCGGCGGGCACGTACATCACGTTGCCCCAGCCTTGTTGGTTTTCGACGGGGGCGACGCTGTGGATCACGTCGCAGTGCCACCACACCGAATCGCCGGCCTGCACATCCGGAATCGGGGTCATGCCCTGGACCAGCAGCGGGTGCCATTTCTCTGAAATCGGCAGCACTTTGCCCGGCGCAACGCCGCACAACTCATCTTCGGGGACGTCGTCCAGCAACGGGCGCAGCAGCAGGTAGGCCATGGCCTTGGGGATCGGCAAGGTATGCAGCACGCCCTGGTCGGCCTGCATGTCGCACAGCGCGGTCCAGCCCTGGAAGGTGCGGAAGGCCGAGCATTTCACCGTGTCCTTGTAGGCGTATTCATCGACTTCAGTGCGATGTGCGGCGTCCCAGGGGTCGTAGGACTTGAAGTCGTTGCGGTAGATCTTGTCGAACACCTTGAGGTAGGCGGGGTGCAGCCAGCGCTCCAGGGCGCCCGAGTCGGTGTGCGGGCCAAGCCCTTTGGAGGTGGTGCCGGGTGGGCGGCGGCGCACGCGGTCGGGGTACAGCGCGTTGACGTCCGGGTCGAACCATTGCCGACCCTGGGAGTGGGTGGTCCACAGGCGGTTGAGGAATGACTGTGCGGCGCCCATGCGTTCGTGTTGGCGCACCTGCATCTGGGCGTCGGACCAATAAATGGGGAATATTTCCGGGCGCGAGGCTTCGAGGTTGCCGAAGAAGTTGTCGGCCGGGCCGCGGTACACGTCGTCGAAATGGTTGTGGTCGAGGTAGTCCAGCAGGCTTTTGTCCCAGCCGAGCACTTGCTGCCGGGGGAAGTGGTTGCGGATCACCAGGCAGCCCCGGCGTTTGATGAGGGCTCGTTGTTCTTCGGTGACCCGGCCGTTGGCGATGGTCTCAAAGTCGAGCTCGGGCCAGGCGGTCGTTGCCCTGATCGAGGCGATTTCACCGCAGATAAACTCGCTGACCTCGGCAAACAGCGCGGGCACGTCGCCGATTTGCGCGCGCAGGGCTTTTTTCATGGCGACGATGCTGCGCTTGTAGTCGTCCGGCAGCTCGGCACATTCGAAGGCGTGGTAGTTGCTCATGGGGTGACCTGTATTGTTGTTGTGCATACAGGTATGGAATCACCCCGACCCGCCTGGGCGGCAGCTTGATTTGGAGCGTTGAGCAGTACGATTGTGGCGTTTGTTGTAAGGCGTATAGAAGAATCGGCTTATTGAAAGTGATGCCCGTGCTGGGCCCGAAAGTGTGAAGGCGTCATACCCTTGTGCGCCTTGAACTGCCGATTGAACAACGCCTGGGATGCATAACCCACCTGTTCGGAAATTGCGCTGACCGCCAGGTTGCCCTGCATCAACAGCGCGCAGGCGTGTCCGATACGCAGCCGAACGATGTAGTCCAGTGCCGTGCAGCGTGTGTGTTTGCGGAACATTCGGTGGAAGGCGGAGACGCTGACGCAGGCCATTTGTGCCAATTCGGGAATGCCCACAGGTTGCGCATAGTGGCCGTGCAAGTGGTCCAGGACGCGGCGGATGCGTGCGTCTTCAGTGATGTGAGGCGTCGCAACTTCTATCGCAATCGGCTGCGCCGCGATGTCCCGGGACAAGGTGTTGAGCACAGTGAGCAACGAGATCAGCCGCTGGGAGGCGTCTTGCTCGACCATGGCTTCGATCACCGGGCGCAGCGCCCGTGATGTGGCATCGCTGAAGCTCATTGCCTGCCGCGCTGCAGTTAATAGCGCGCGCGTCGACCCCATCTCCGGAAACAACTGCACCAGCGAATCCGCCCAGTCCTCCGAAAACCAGATGACCAAGGCAATGTGCGGTTTGGCGGGGTCGATCAACTCGGCGGAAGACCAGCTGTGGGGCACGTTCGGGCCCACCAGCACCAGGTCGCCATCGTCGTACAGCGCCACATCGTTGCTGATATAGCGGTGCCCGCGGCTGTTGAGGGTGAGGGTCAGTTCGTATTCGGGGTGGTGATGCCATTCAAACGGAATCGCCTCCGGTAGACGCCTGTTCAGCAGGGTCCAGGAGGTGTTCGCCTCGGTTGGGATTTTTTCGAAACTGGCTCGCATGAATGCATCCTGCCGTGCAGGTGAGGTGGCGGCGCCACAATCGTAGCATTCGATTCAAGCGGTGGGGGGAGAAGCCGGCTCTTTGCCGCAAGAACGATTTCTTGCGGCGAATAAGATCTGAGTTAATGGCAACTAACGAACTTATCAGCCGTTAGAGCAACCATTGCCCATGACCTGGTACTTCAGAATGTGACGCTGGCCTTGTGAGTCTTCATATTCCATTTTTACCGGTACAACTTCGCATACATCCGGAACTTCACTCATGGACAATACTTTCGCAACGTCCAAGTGCGTGCTGTAGGTGTAATCTTCAACGACGGGAGTGCTCTGGCTGGCTACTTCAGTCGGGGCTTCGTCGGCCAGGGCGGCGGTGGCGCACAAGCTGCTAAGGGCCATAACTAATAACGCTTTCATTTGACTGTTTACCTTTTGGCGGTCGAAAGGGGTCACGGGGCCCTTGTGAGGCCACGTGTGTAACTTGATTGGGAAGTTCGGATTAACGTTGCCTTTGTGGGGGCTGTTGCGTTGTTAATCACGGTGCCTTGATGGCGAGGTTGATTTTAGGCGCACGGGTTTAATTCATATACCCGTGCTTTTGATAAACACTATTGGCGGTTTTTGTAACAATCCCGAAATGAAGGTTTTTTCAGAAACCTGCAAAGCGCCACGGGCCGCGGGCCAGAGCGCTGCCGGGGTATAGGTGGGCAATTTGTAGGGGCTTGTTACTACCATCGTCGAATGGTTCTATAGGCCCGGCCCGGCTACAACAGGGCCATACAACAACAACTATGTCACCGAGGTAAGAAAGATGAGTGCGGCTTCTCTGTACCCCGTTCGCCCCGAAGTAGCAGCCAACACGCTGACCGATGAGGCGACCTACAAGGCCATGTACCAGCAGTCGGTGGTCAACCCCGACGGTTTCTGGCGCGAGCAAGCCAAGCGCCTTGACTGGATCAAGCCTTTCACCACGGTGAAGCAGACTTCCTTCGACGATCACCATGTCGACATCAAGTGGTTTGCCGACGGCACCCTCAACGTTTCCTACAACTGCCTGGACCGTCACCTCGCCGAGCGCGGCGACCAGGCGGCAATCATCTGGGAAGGCGACGACCCGGCTGAAAGCCGCACCATCACCTACCGCGAGCTGCATGAAGAAGTCTGCAAGTTCGCCAACGCCCTGCGTGGCCAGGATGTGCACCGCGGCGACGTGGTGACTATCTATATGCCGATGATTCCCGAAGCTGCGGTCGCCATGCTGGCCTGTGCCCGGATCGGTGCGATTCACTCGGTGGTGTTTGGCGGGTTCTCGCCAGAAGCCCTGGCTGGCCGGATCATCGACTGCAAATCCAAGGTGGTGATCACCGCCGACGAAGGCCTTCGTGCCGGCAAGAAAATCTCCCTGAAGGCCAACGTCGACGACGCCCTGACCAACCCGGAAACCAGCAGCATCCAGAAAGTCATCGTGTGCAAGCGCACCGGCGGCAACATCAAGTGGAACCAGCATCGCGACATCTGGTACGAAGACCTGATGAAAGTCGCGGGCACCGTGTGTGCGCCGAAAGAGATGGGCGCCGAAGAAGCGCTGTTCATCCTTTACACCTCAGGCTCCACCGGCAAGCCGAAGGGCGTGCAGCACACCACCGGCGGTTACCTGCTGTACGCAGCCCTGACCCACGAGCGCGTGTTCGACTACCGCCCGGGCGAAATCTACTGGTGCACCGCCGACGTCGGCTGGGTCACCGGCCACACCTATATCGTCTATGGCCCACTGGCCAACGGCGCGACCACGCTGATGTTCGAAGGCGTGCCGAACTACCCGGACATCACCCGGGTGGCAAAGATCGTCGACAAGCATCAGGTCAACATCCTCTACACCGCACCGACCGCCATCCGCGCCATGATGGCTTCCGGCAAGGCCGCCGTGGAAGGCGCCGATGGCAGCAGCCTGCGTCTGCTGGGTTCGGTGGGTGAGCCGATTAACCCGGAAGCGTGGGACTGGTACTACAAAAACGTCGGCCAATCCCGTTGCCCGATCGTGGACACCTGGTGGCAGACCGAGACCGGCGGCAACATGATGAGCCCGCTGCCGGGCGCTCACGCGCTGAAGCCGGGTTCGGCGGCGCGCCCCTTCTTTGGCGTGGTACCGGCGTTGGTGGATAACCTGGGCAACCTGATTGAAGGTGTCGCCGAGGGCAACCTGGTGATTCTCGATTCGTGGCCGGGCCAGGCCCGTACGCTGTACGGTGACCATGACCGCTTTGTAGACACCTACTTCAAGACCTTCCGTGGCATGTACTTCACTGGTGACGGCGCGCGCCGTGACGAGGATGGCTACTACTGGATCACCGGCCGGGTGGACGACGTGCTCAACGTGTCCGGCCACCGCATGGGCACTGCCGAGATTGAAAGCGCCATGGTTGCCCACCCGAAAGTCGCGGAAGCGGCGGTGGTGGGTGTGCCCCACGACATCAAGGGGCAGGGCATCTATGTGTACGTCACGCTGAAAAACGGTGAAGAGCCGAATGAAGCGCTGCGCCTGGAGCTGAAAAACTGGGTGCGCAAAGAGATCGGGCCGATTGCGTCGCCGGATGTGATCCAGTGGGCGCCGGGCTTGCCGAAGACCCGTTCGGGGAAAATCATGCGCCGCATCCTGCGCAAAATTGCGACCGCTGAGTATGACGGGTTGGGGGATATCTCCACCCTGGCGGACCCGAGTGTGGTGGCGCATTTGATTGAGACGCACAAGACCATGAACGTCGCGTAAGGCGGGGTTGCAGGGCAGAGCCCCATTCGGCGTAGGCCGAGTGGGGCTTTTTTTGTGAGGAGCGGCAAATGCCACTGCCAAGACCGCATTAATGTGGGAGCTGGCTTGCCTGCGATGGCGGCGTATCAGACCCCACTGTGTTGCCTGGCCCACCGCTATCGCAGGCAAGCCAGCTCCCACAGTGGATCGCGTTTCAACTCCCATACCAATAAATATCGGTTTTCATTGTAGGAAGTTTCTGAATGTTACCGAGCCTCGTAAATGTGTAACCCCACGCCCAAACATGAGGCAAAGTGCTACGCCCATGCCCCTAAAACCCGCGTTTTAGACGCCCTGAAAAATTAGATCAAACGCTACACTTGCCGTGCTAGAAGGGTTTGCGAATAATAGGCCCGCAATTTGCAGCGTTAACAGGTTTAATATCTTTTGCCTCTGCATAAAATTCAGGGGCTGTCAATGTGCTGGAACCGCTTTCTCGGTGCTTCTGTAAATTGTTGTCGCATTGAGGAAATATCGGCTTCCGGCCTGTCGTTAGAATGCCGATCACTCGCTCGTCGTCGCCGATGTTGAATTGGCGCAGGACGCAGCAACGCTATTCGGTTTCACTCAGTCGCATCGTGGGCTCTGGCTCATACTGCTGTTTTGCCCTATACCGATGGAGTCCCAAGATGAAGAAACTCGTGCTGTTGGGCGCCCTGGCGCTGTCCGTGCTGTCCATGCAGGCTTTCGCCGAAGGCAAGCCCCTGAAGATTGGTATTGAAGCGGCTTACCCTCCGTTTGCCTCCAAGGCTCCGGATGGCAGCATCGTCGGTTTTGACTACGACATCGGCAACGCCCTGTGCGAGCAGATGCAGGTCAAGTGCACGTGGGTCGAGCAGGAATTCGACGGCCTGATCCCGGCACTCAAAGTGCGCAAGATCGACGCCATCCTGTCTTCGATGTCCATCACTGAAGATCGCAAGAAGTCCGTGGACTTCACCAACCGTTACTACCTGACCCCGGCTCGCCTGGTGTTGAAGGAAGGGACCGTTGTCAGCGACAGCCTGGATGAACTGAAAGGCAAGAAGATCGGCGTACAACGCGGTTCGATCCACGACCGTTTCGCCAAGGAAGTGCTGGCTCCCAAAGGCGCCACCATTGTTCCTTACAGCTCCCAGAACGAAATCTACCTGGACGTAGAAGCCGGTCGCCTTGATGGCACCGTGGCCGACGCCACCCTGTTGCAGGAAGGCTTCCTCGACACGCCAGCCGGTAAAGGCTACGCGTTCACCGGCCCGGCCTTCACCGACGCCAAGTACTTCGGCGACGGCATCGGCATCGCGGTACGCAAAGGCGACAAGGAAAACCTGGACCGCATCAACGCGGCTATCGCAGCGATCCGTGCCAACGGCAAGTACAAGGCAATCCAGGACAAGTACTTCAACTTCGACATTTACGGCCCAGAAGCCAAGTAAACCGTCGTAGCTGTCTGTCCAGAATGGCGCAAGCAACAGGGTCTCTGAAGTTTGCGCCATTTTTTCATCCCCCTTTTCGAGGACCTGAATCATGTTGAAAGGCTACGGGGCTGTCATCCTCGATGGCGCATGGTTGACGCTTCAGCTCGCCTTGTCGTCCATGGCCTTGGCCATTGTTCTGGGTCTGATCGGGGTCGCGTTGCGCCTCTCGCCGGTGCGCTGGTTGGCCTGGCTGGGCGATCTGTACTCCACGGTGATCCGCGGGATCCCCGACCTGGTGCTGATCCTGCTGATTTTCTACGGCGGTCAGGACCTGCTTAACCGCGTTGCGCCCCTGCTGGGCTACAACGACTACATTGACTTGAACCCCTTGGCCGCCGGTATCGGCACCCTGGGTTTCATCTTTGGCGCCTACCTTTCGGAAACTTTCCGTGGCGCCTTCATGGCCATTCCCAAGGGCCAGGCCGAAGCCGGCATGGCCTATGGCATGAGCCCGTTCCAGGTGTTTTTCCGGGTGATGGTGCCGCAGATGATTCGGCTGGCGATCCCCGGGTTTACCAACAACTGGCTGGTACTGACCAAGGCCACCGCACTGATTTCTGTGGTGGGCCTGCAAGACATGATGTTCAAGGCCAAGCAGGCGGCAGACGCCACTCGCGAGCCTTTTACCTTCTTCCTCGCGGTGGCGGCGATGTACCTGGTGATCACCAGCGTGTCGTTGCTGGCCCTGCGTCATCTTGAGAAGCGCTACTCGGTAGGCGTAAAGGCGGCTGATCTATGATCTTCGACTACAACGTCGTTTGGGACGCCATGCCGCTGTACCTCGGCGGCTTGCTGACCACCCTGAAACTGCTGGCCATCTCACTGTTCTTCGGCTTGCTCGCGGCCTTGCCCCTGGGCCTGATGCGCGTGTCCAAGCAGCCGATCGTCAACGGCGTGGCCTGGCTGTACACCTACGTGATCCGCGGCACGCCGATGCTGGTGCAGCTGTTTTTGATCTACTACGGCCTGGCCCAGTTTGAAGCGGTGCGTGAAAGCTTCCTGTGGCCGATGCTGTCCAGTGCGACCTTCTGCGCCTGCCTGGCGTTCGCCGTGAACACCAGCGCCTACACCGCCGAAATCATCGCCGGCAGCCTCAAGGCCACGCCCCATGGCGAGATCGAAGCCGCCAAGGCCATGGGCATGTCGCGCTACAAGCTGTATCGCCGGATCCTGCTGCCATCGGCCCTGCGCCGGGCGCTGCCGCAATACAGCAACGAAGTGACCATGATGCTGCAGACCACCAGCCTGGCCTCCATCGTGACCCTGATCGACATCACCGGTGCCGCGCGCACAGTGAACGCCCAGTACTACTTGCCGTTCGAGGCGTATATCACCGCCGGTGCGTTCTACCTGTGCCTGACCTTTATCCTGGTGCGCCTGTTCAAGTTGGCCGAAGGCCGCTGGCTGAGCTACCTGGCTCCACGGAAGCATTGATATGGAACGTATCGATCACCTGTTGCCCTGGGGGCACCTGGGCTGTGAACGCCAGCTGACGGTGTTCCGTTTCGGCAGCGGCGAGCGCAAGGCCTATATCCAGGCCAGCCTGCACGCCGATGAATTGCCCGGCATGCGGGCCGCCTGGGAGCTGAAAAAGCGCCTGGCCGAACTGGAACAGCAAGGCGCCCTCAACGGCGTGATCGAGCTGGTGCCGGTGGCCAATCCGATGGGCCTGGGGCAGTTGCTGCAAGGCAGCCACCAGGGCCGTTTCGAGATCGGCAGCGGCAAGAATTTCAACCGGGATTTCGTTGAGTTGAGCGAGCCGGTAGCCGAGCTGCTCGAAGGCAAATTGGGCGATGATCCCCACGCCAACGTGCGCATGATCCGCCAGGCCATGAGTGATGCACTCAATGCATTGCCCGAGCCGAGCAGCCAGTTGCAAGGCATGCAGCGCATCCTGCTGAGCCATGCCTGCACTGCCGACGTGGTGCTCGATTTGCATTGCGATGCCGAGGCCGCGCTGCACATGTACGCGCTGCCGCAGCACTGGCCGCAGTGGCGTTCGCTGTCGGCGCACCTGAATGTGAAGGTTGGCCTGCTGGCGGAAGATTCCGGCGGCAGTTCGTTTGACGAAGCCTGTTCGCTGCCATGGTTGCGCTTGTCCCGGGCGTTCCCGGAGGCGCAGATTCCCCTGGCGTGCCTGGCGACTACATTGGAGCTGGGCGGCCAGGCCGATACCGGTCGTGACGAAGCGATTTTCCACGCCGAAGGCATTCTGGCGTTCCTCGCCGAGCAAGGCCTGATCCGTGGCGAGTGGCCGGCGCCGCAACACGAACCCTGCGAAGGCTTGCCTTTCGAAGGCACCGAGTTGTTGTTCGCGCCCCACGCCGGCGTGATCAGTTACCTGCGTAAAGCCGGGGAGGTGGTGGAAGCCGGCGACCCGATATTTGAAGTGATCGATCCCTTGTCCGACCGCGTGAGCATTGTGTGCGCGGGCACGCCGGGGGTGTTGTTTGCCGTTGAACGGCTACGTTATGCCCAAGCGGGATTCTGGCTGGCCAAGGTGGCGGGGCGCGAAGCGCTGCGGCACGGGCGCTTGCTCAACGACTGACCCACTGTTTTTGTGAGAACCGACCGCATGTACAAACTTGAAGTCCAAGACCTGCATAAACGCTATGGCAGTCATGAAGTGCTCAAAGGGGTGTCCCTGGCCGCCGCGGCCGGTGATGTGATCAGCATCATCGGGTCCAGTGGTTCGGGCAAAAGTACCTTTTTGCGCTGCATCAACCTGCTGGAGCAACCCCACGCCGGCAAGATTCTGCTCAATAACGAAGAGCTGAAACTGGTGGCCAACAAAGACGGCGCCATGAAGGCCGCGGACCCCAAACAGCTGCAACGCATGCGTTCGCGGCTGTCGATGGTGTTCCAGCACTTCAACCTGTGGTCCCACATGACCGCGCTGGAAAACGTCATGGAAGCGCCGGTGCATGTGCTGGGCATGTCGAAAAAAGACGCCCGGGACAAGGCCGAGCACTACCTGGCCAAAGTCGGCGTGGGCCATCGTAAGGATGCGTTCCCGGGCCACATGTCCGGTGGCGAGCAGCAGCGTGTGGCGATTGCCCGTGCGTTGGCGATGGAGCCTGAGGTGATGCTGTTTGACGAGCCCACCTCGGCCCTCGACCCGGAGCTGGTGGGTGAAGTGCTCAAGGTGATGCAGGACCTTGCCCAGGAAGGCCGGACCATGGTGGTGGTGACCCACGAAATGGGCTTTGCCCGTGAGGTTTCCAACCAGTTGGTGTTCCTGCACAAAGGCATTGTCGAAGAACGTGGCAACCCGCGTGAAGTGCTGGTTAACCCGCAGTCCGAGCGTTTGCAGCAGTTTCTTTCCGGTAGCTTGAAGTAATCATTGCTGCCTCTGTGCACTGATTTAGGGCATGCTTCCCCGCCCGTCACTGTAGGAGCGAGCTTGCTCGCGAAGAACCCGAGAGCACCACGGGGTGTCAGGTTTCCCGCGTTATCGTTGGCGATTTTCGCGAGCAAGCTCGCTCCTACAGATTTGTGTTCACTTACGGGCTAGCATTGGCCCATGCCTCTAACACTGTTTTTCGCTTCGGATAGCACTCCATGACTGCCCATCGAATAGGTTTCCTGATTTGGCCCAGCACTAAAGCACTGACGCTTGCGCTGGCTGAGGAGGCCTTGCGCGTTGCTCAGCGGGTGCATCCGGACGTGGTGTACGAACTCTCGTTTTTGCAGGCCGAGCCAGCCATGGAAGGTGCCTGGCAACTGCCGGGTGAGCCCTGGGCGGGCAAGCTGGAAGGGTTTCAAAAACTGTTCCTGCTGGCGGATGAGCCGCCGACGGTCATCGCGTCCCAGCTCAGCACCGCGCTCAAGCAATTGGTGCGGGCCGGGTGTGTGATTGGCGGTTTGTCGGCCGGTGTGTACCCGTTGGCCCAACTGGGTTTGCTCGACGGTTACCGCGCCGCCGTGCACTGGCGCTGGCAGGACGATTTTGCCGAGCGCTTCCCCAAGGTCATCGCCACCAGCCACCTGTTCGACTGGGACCGTGACCGCCTCACCGCCTGTGGCGGCATGTCGGTACTCGACTTGCTGCTGGCGGTGCTGGCCCGTGATCACGGCGCCGAACTGGCCGGCGCCGTCTCGGAAGAACTGGTGGTGGAGCGCATCCGCGAAGGCGGCGAGCGCCAGCGCATTCCGTTGCAAAACCGCCTGGGCTCCAGCCATCCGAAGCTGACCCAGGCGGTGTTGCTGATGGAAGCCAACATCGAAGAGCCCCTGACCACCGACGAAATCGCCCAGCACGTGTGCGTGTCCCGACGACAGCTCGAGCGCATCTTCAAGCAATACCTCAATCGCGTCCCCAGCCAGTACTACCTGGAACTGCGCCTGAACAAGGCCCGCCAGATGCTCATGCAAACCAGCAAGTCGATCATCCAGATCGGCCTGTCGTGCGGCTTCTCCTCGGGGCCGCATTTCTCCAGCGCCTACCGTAACTTCTTCGGCGCCACCCCCCGCGAAGACCGCAACCAGCGCCGCAGCAGCAGCCCGTTCGAATTATCGTCGGTGCCGTCCGAGCGCGGTTGAAGGTTATTCCTAGGCCTCGATTTCCATCGGTATCAGCGGTGGAAAATTGTCGACGGTCAAAGGGCGCAGCAGGTCGATCCCGGTGTCACGGGCAAACTGCACCACCTGCGCCAGGCCGCTCGCGGTGAAGGGGTTGCCGGACAAATACAGGTTATTCGCCAGTGTTCGCGGGGCTTCGTAAAGCGCGGCCGGCAAGTGGGCGATCCGGTTGTTGCGCAAGTCCGCGACCTCCAGTTTGCCGCGGGTCAATAACCCTGTCGGGAACTCGCTGATTGAGCATCGGCTCAGCGCCAGCAGGGCAATGTCGGGCATCTGGCTGACGTCGGGCGCAAACGTCAGTTGCGGGTTGCTCTGTAGATCCAGGTAAAAGATTTTCTCCATCCCCGCCAGGGCGCGAACGCTGTTTTCGGTGAGCCTGAGACGGCAGTGAACCAGGCTTAAATAGCGCAGTCTGGGCATCCTGAAAATCGCTTCGGGGATGTTCCCCAGCACTGCTTTGCGAATATTCAGCTCCCGCAGTTTCGGGAAACTTTTGAGGAACTCATCCACGCTGGTGGTGATGTTGTCGCATTCCAGCTTAATCATCGACACATGCTCGAAATTCGCCCGCAGGGCCGGGTATTCGCCCAGCAGGGGTTGCCTGAAAATCAGCTTGTGGGTGATGTGCGGTTCGGTGTTTTCCATGTCCACTTCGGTTTCGCGGCGCCAGGTTTGTTCGAGCAACTGCTTGAGTTGGGCGCGTTTAAACTGCTCGATGGCGGCGCTTTGGGCATCGAGGGGCACACCCAGCATCGGGTGTTCTGCCGGCTGTGAGACCACCCACAGCCCCAGGTCACTTTGCAGTGTCTGATACTCCTGTTGCAGGCCTGCCAGGATCCGTTGGCCCGCGTCGAGATCGCCGGGCAACCCCATCACAAAACGCGAGGCTTCCTCGGGGCCAAAGGTCGGATAGAGCGCTTCGGTGCGCGCGATATCGGTGGGCGGCGCCTGGACCGCCCAGTGTTCGCCGGTGCGTTGGTAGTACGCCTTGATCTTGTTCAGGGTGGCACGTGACAGCGGGTTGCCGGAGAAGTCGAAGGCGTTGCTGAACGCTTCGGGTAGCTCGAACAGCTCCGCCGGCAACTCGCCGATGCGGTTGTCGCGAAAGATCGCCGTGTCCAGTTTCGAGGCGTGGAAGAGGCCCTGGGGCAGGGTGCTGATGCCGGTCTCGGCCAGGTCCAGGAAGGTCAGATCGGGCAGGTTTTGAATGTTCGGTACCTGCGCCAGGGGGTTGGCGTAAAGGTCCAGCACTTGCAGCCGGGCCATCGCGGCAAGGGCGGCGTGGTCGCTGCCGCTTAAGGTAATGCCGCAGTTGCTCAGTACCAGGTCGGTCAGCCCCGGCATTTCGAACACGGTCGGCGGGATGGCGTTCAAGGGGATATTGCGCAACGCGAGGTGACGCAGTGCCGGAAAGGCGCGCAAGAATGCGTCAGCGCCGCGGGTGGTGGCGTCGCCTGTCAGGTCGAGGAAGGTGACGTGCTCCATCCGCAGATTCAGCCTCGGCAAAGGTCCGGGTGGCGCTGGGGTGAGTAGCAGTCGGTAACCACCGTCGCCACTCTGAAAGCCCTGATCGAGCTCGGTTTCCTGGCGCCAGCAGTCTTTGATTTTTTGCGCCCACTGTGTGCGTGCCTGCAGGGCGTCGGCGTATTCCTGGCGGCTGATGCGAACCTCGGTTCCCGGGTACAGTCGAGGGGTATTGGCTTCCCAGAGCGAGAGGTCGTGC
Organism: Pseudomonas sp. IPO3778; assembly: GCF_013386825.1. Lineage (GTDB taxonomy): Bacteria > Pseudomonadota > Gammaproteobacteria > Pseudomonadales > Pseudomonadaceae > Aquipseudomonas. The sequence continues at coordinate 177,371 of NZ_JACARC010000029.1, read as the reverse complement.
TGCAGCCGGGTGTATTCGGCTTGCAGCATCACCAGCGCGCTCATTGCACCGCCAGGTTGCCGCCCCAGCCGTGTCACCAGTTCTTGCAGTTGCTCCGGCTGCGCATTGGGGAACAACTGCTGTGCGCGGTCTTCAAGGGTACGGCTGGCGGAGGCGGGGCGATAGCCGTTCATGCCGCCGGGCAGGCGCATGGTGTTGGGGTCGTAGGCCGGTTTGCTCACCGGGTGCTGGATAAGGATCTCCCGCAGGCCATTGCGGGGCAGCGGATGGTTGCGCAGGGCCTGTTGCAGTTTTTTGCCTTCGCCGATATTCAAACCCAGGGCTTTACGCTGGGCATCCGGCAGGGCCTGCAGGATTGCGGTGTGCAAGTCGGTGTGGCCATAGAGCTGGGTGCCGTGCTGATCATAGGTGTCGTACCGGGCGTTTTCGTTCATCACCAGTACTTTACGAATCGGTGCCGTGGGGTGGCCGATGCTGTCGCGCAGGGTGCCGTTGACGGAGAGGTTTTTCACCTCGAGACGCACCTCCCTCGACCAGCCGGGCAGGCGCTCCAGGGAGTGCAGGATCAACACGTCGGTATCCAGCGTATCCGCCGACCGGAGAAACAGCCCTTCATACGCTCGGGTCAACCGCACTTCCTGCTGGGCCCAGCGTGCCAGTTGCGTGAGGCGTGCGGGTACCCTGGCCCGTTGGATTTGCTGCCGTTCTTCGTGGCTGGCGCCCCGCAGCAGCTCCTCGGCAACGCTGGTGGGCAGGCCTGGCTGGGTATCGATCAGCGCCTGAATGCTGGGGGCGGGTGTTGCTTCCAGGCCGCGGTAGCGCGAGTCAAACAAGGCGGCGCGTTTGTCATCGGCCAGTTGTGCCAGTTTTTTGCGCAGCATGCCGGTGCGCACCGACAGCGCATTGGGCGACTCACCCGGTTGTTCGCCCACCAGGGTTCTGATCTCCGTTTCATTCAGGGTTTGCAGGACGATGCTCAGCAAGTCGCCCCTGGCCAGTTGCGCCTCGTGAATCTGCACCACCGGGTAGCGGGTCTTGGGGGCGTATTGCCAGGTGGTCTTGCCGTGGGCATCAAGGAAGCGCAAGGCCTTGGTTTCGGGCCATAGGTTATAGGCGGTGAGGAGCTGCAACTGGGTTTGCGGGTCTGCCCGGGTATAGAGCATCGGGTCGTCGCTGTTCATCTGGTCGATAAAGCGTTGCAGGTTTTGGTCGATTCTCAGGCGTTTGAGCTGGTCTTCCAGCAGCGGTGGCAGCGGTTCGCTGTCCAGGTGCAGTTTGCGCAGGGCGTTGCTGTCGGTTTCGCTGAAGGCGCAGGCGCGCCGCACTGGATCCAGGGGCAGGCCTTCGGCAAGCGGGCCCAGGCGCTGGATAAGCTGGTCGTCGCTCCAGGTCAGTGGCTCGTCCAGTTCGGTGTGCCAGAGGCCGGCGCGGTTGTGCCGGGCGAAGGGTTGGTAGGCGTTCGGGCGTGTAGGGTGCTGGAGCCTGAATACATCGGTTTCGCCCACGGGCTTGACCCCAAAATGCCCCTCAGGCAAGCGCACGCGGGTGGGAATGCCTGGGCCGGGCTGTGCCTGCGGCAGGTTGGCGGGCAGCCTGTAAGGGGTCAGGTCCGGGTACCAAAGGCGTGCCTGGCCGTCGGGAAGTTGCACCGGCTTCAGGCGGTCGATGAAATCCCACAGCGCCTGGGGCAACGCCTGGCGCAGCAGGCTTTCGGCGATGGGCATGCCCACGGCAAACAGGCCCAATTGCACCAGGGTTTCCATGAGTGTCATGAAGTGCGTGAACGCTTGCCGCTTCAGGCCCTCGGCCCAGTCGATGATGGATTCGAAGGTTTCATCCAGCACCTGGTAAACCGTGTAGCCGAGCATCAGCGCGCCCAAGGGCGGGAAAAACGGCGCGGCGATAAAGGCCGCGATTTCCAGCAGGGTGGTGGCGATGTTTTGCAGGGCGTCCCAGCGCTCCCAGCGTGCCTTGCGGTTGGCGCTGGCGGTGGAGACGGCGATCACGGCGGCGTCGTTGATCACCTTGTTGAGTTTGCGTTGATAGAGATGAGTCAGCAGGTTGCCGCTGATCGTGTGGGCGGCGAATTGCAGGTTGGGGTTATTGACCGGCGTGTCGCGCCACGTGGGCATCGGGTCGCCGCTGACATGGGGGTGCCAGGTCACGTGGCTTAAACGCTGATTGAGGTCGGCAAAGAAATAGCCGCGCTCTTCATGGGCGACAAACCGGCTGAAAAAATCCTGATAGGCGCGGTTGCGCAGTTTGCGGCTCAGTGCCTGCATCAGCTCGGCGCTGGAAGTGTATTGCTTGATGGGGTGTTCAGGGTCGTCCGGGATATAGGCCACCACCGGCACAGCCTCTCGGTAGCGCTCAAGGTCCGGTGCGAACAGCACAATCCCGGTCAACTGCGCCGACATCATCGTCAGGTCGTGGGCCTGCCAGGTCTTGCCGTCCAGGCGCATGCCCTGCAGGCTGTCCACCAGGCCTTCAATCAGGGCGCGCAGGGTCACGCTGAGGTCCTGCTTCATCACCGCCATGTGCAGCGCCGCCTTGAGGGCGGCGTTCTGGCTGGCGTCGACCTGCCGTTGCAGCACGGCCGAGGCCACCGGCTCCAGCAGTTGCTCGGCCAGATAGGCCTGGTACTGGCCGCCAAGGTCCAGCCTGCGGCACAGTTGGGTGAAGGCGTCGATGCTCATGCGGTCTTTGACGTCGGCGAGGGTTTCGAACTGCGCGGCATCGGCGACGTTGCGCAGGTAACTGGAGGCGCGCTCATAGAAGTCGGGACGGGTTTCGTCGGGTTCGAAGTTATGCAGGGCTGCGTCCAGCAGTGACACGGTCCAGGTGCGTGCGGCGCCGGAGCGGACGGGAAACCAGGGGATCGTGGCGGGCACGTAAAACCGGATCAGCGTCGTCTCCACATCCAGCTCCAGGGCGAACTGCGCCTTGAGTGCCTGTTGCAGCTTGGGGCGGGCAAAGGCGTTGATGTTCAGCAGCTTGTCCAGCGCCTTGTCCACCGGGTTCTGGGCGTCCCAGGCCGCGCTGTTGAGGGCCTTGAGGGTGCGGTGATCGGCGTCCGGGGCGCGGCTGTACCACGGTGGAATCGCCAGGGGCGCGCGGTGGAGGTGCTGCTGCCGGGCAGGGCTGGCGCTTCCCAGCCACGCCGGTACGGCGCTGATCAGTTGGCGGTAATGGGGGCTTGAAGTGCGGTCGTTCATGGCAACGCTTCCAAAGGGAGTAGCGCGTCATGGGACCAAAGCGTGGGGTGGCCCGAGCGGTGCATAGATGGTTTTTGGCAGGCCGCGCACAAATTGACGAGCCGATGCCGCAAACCTTGCGCCAGCGTTTAAACTGCGCCATTGCGATGCTATTTGTCGCATTGGCGTAAACCCGCGTAAATCGCGGGTTGGCGCTATAAGAAGTTGTCGCTTGGCGGCAAGGCCGCGCTGAAAACTGTCCTTACAATCCCTGCATCGCCCGCCAGTTTCAGGCAGGCGTTCCTCTTCAGGAGACTCCGATGTCCGTTGAGCAAGCCCCGGTGCAACGTGCCGATTTCGACCAGGTCATGGTTCCCAACTACGCACCTGCCGCTTTCATCCCCGTGCGTGGCGAAGGTTCCCGCGTATGGGACCAGGCGGGCCGAGAGCTGATCGACTTTGCCGGCGGCATCGCGGTCAACGTATTGGGCCACGCCCACCCGGCGCTGGTCGGTGCACTGACCGAACAGGCCAACAAGCTGTGGCACGTGTCCAACGTCTTCACTAACGAGCCGGCCCTGCGCCTGGCCCACAAGCTGATCGACGCCACGTTTGCCGAGCGTGTGTTCTTCTGCAACTCCGGCGCCGAAGCCAACGAGGCCGCTTTCAAGCTGGCCCGTCGTGTCGCGTTCGACCGCTTCGGCACCGAGAAATACGAAATCATCGCCGCGCTGAACAGCTTCCACGGCCGTACCCTGTTCACCGTGAACGTGGGTGGCCAGTCGAAGTATTCCGACGGATTCGGTCCGAAAATCGTCGGCATTACCCACGTGCCGTACAACGATCTGGAGGCGCTGAAAGCCGCCGTTTCGGACAAGACCTGCGCTGTGGTGCTGGAGCCGATCCAGGGCGAAGGCGGCGTATTGCCGGCTGAGCTTTCGTACCTGCAAGGCGCCCGCGACCTGTGCGACGCGAACAACGCGCTGCTGGTGTTCGACGAAGTGCAAACCGGCATGGGCCGCAGCGGCGAGCTGTTCGCCTACCAGCATTACGGCGTCGTGCCCGACATCCTCACCAGCGCCAAGAGCCTGGGCGGTGGTTTCCCGATCGCAGCCATGCTGACCCGCGAGGACTTGGCCAAGCACCTGGTGGTCGGCACCCACGGCACCACCTACGGCGGCAACCCGCTGGCGTGCGCAGTGGCGGAAGCGGTGATCGACGTGATCAACACGCCAGAAGTGCTGGCGGGCGTTAATGCCAAGCACGACCTGTTCGTTTCCCGTCTGGAGAAGATCGGCCAGCAATACGGCATCTTCACCGAAGTGCGCGGCCTGGGCTTGCTGCTCGGTTGCGTGCTGAGCGACGCCTGGAAAGGTAAAGCCAAGGACATCTTCAACGCCGCCGAGCGTGAAGGCCTGATGATCCTGCAAGCCGGCCCGGATGTGGTGCGTTTCGCCCCGAGCCTGGTGGTGGAAGATGCCGATATCCAGGAAGGCCTGGACCGCTTCGAACGTGCTGTTAAAAAGCTGACGCAAGCCTGATGGACCGTTTGGCGCCTGGCGATCCTGGCGTCGAACAAAAATTTTAAGGCCGGACCGGATCAAGTGTGGGAGCTGGCTTGCCTGCGATGGCGGTGCCACAGGCAACATCTGTGCTGACTGACACACCGTCATCGCGGGCAAGCCCGGCTCCCACATGGATCTGCTTACACAATAAGTCCTGTGTAGGCAGTTCCCCTGTCCGGCATTTTTCCCTCTGTGAGTTTTCGAGTTAAGGAGTGACACCATGCTGGTGATGCGCCCCGCGCAAATGGCTGATCTGGGCGAGGTACAGCGTCTGGCTGCGGACAGCCCGATTGGTGTCACCTCCTTGCCGGATGATGTCGAACGCCTGAGCGACAAGATCGCCGCAAGCGAAGCGTCCTTCGCCGCCGAAGTCAGCTTCAACGGTGAAGAAAGCTATTTCTTCGTCCTTGAAGACACCGTCGCCGGCACGCTGGTGGGCTGCTCGGCCATCGTCGCTTCCGCTGGCTACTCGGAACCGTTCTACAGCTTCCGTAACGAAACCTTCGTGCACGCCTCCCGCGAGCTGAAGATCCACAACAAGATCCACGTGCTCTCCCAGTGCCATGACCTGACCGGTAACAGCCTGCTGACCAGTTTCTACGTGGTGCCGGAGCTGGTGGGCTCGCCGTGGTCGGAACTCAACTCCCGCGGCCGCCTGCTGTTTGTGGCCGGGCACCCGGAGCGCTTTGCGGATTCGGTGGTCACCGAGATCGTGGGCTACAGCGACGAGAACGGTGACTCGCCGTTCTGGGACGCCATTGGCCGCAACTTTTTCGACCTCAACTACGCCGCCGCCGAGCGCCTGTGCGGGTTGAAGAGCCGGACCTTCCTCGCCGAACTGATGCCGCACTACCCGATCTACGTGCCACTGTTGCCGGATGCCGCCCAGGAAGCCATGGGCCAGGTGCACCCGCGGGCGCAGATCACCTTCGACATCCTGATGCGCGAAGGCTTCGAGACCGACCATTACATCGACATCTTCGACGGCGGCCCCACGCTGCACGCACGGGTGTCGGGCATTCGCTCGATCGCCCAGAGCCGTGTGGTGCCGGTGAAGATCGGCGAGATGGCCAAGGGTGTCGGCCGTCAATACCTGGTCAGCAACGGCCAGTTGCAGGATTACCGCGCGGTGATGCTGGAGCTGGACTACGCGCCGGGCAAACCGGTGGTCCTGGACCTGGAAACCGCCGAGGCCCTGGGCGTTGGCGAAGGCGCGAGCGTGCGCCTGGTAGCGGTATAAACAGAGTTTCGCGGGTGGCTGACAACAGCGGCCCGTTCGAGGAGATAGCATGATCGTTCGTCCCGTACGCAGCAGCGATTTACCGGCCCTGATTGATCTGGCGCGCAGCACCGGCACCGGCCTCACCACCTTGCCGGCCAATGAAGAGCGCCTGACCCACCGGGTCGGCTGGGCTGAAAAGACCTTTCGCGGCGAAGCCGGGCGCGGTGATGCAGACTACCTGTTCGTGCTGGAAAACGACGAAGGCCGGGTGGTGGGGATTTCCGCCATCGCCGGCGCTGTGGGCCTGCGCGAGCCCTGGTACAACTTCCGGGTGGGCCTGACCGTCAGCGCCTCCCAGGAGCTGAACATCTACCGTGAAATCCCGACGCTGTTTTTGGCCAACGACCTGACCGGCAACTCCGAGCTGTGCTCGCTGTTCCTGCACGCCGATTACCGCACCGGCCTTAACGGCCGCATGCTGGCCAAGGCGCGCATGCTGTTCATCGCGGAATTCCCGCAGCTGTTCGGTAACAAGATCATCGCCGAGATGCGCGGCATGTCCGACGAAGCCGGGCGCTCACCGTTCTGGGAAAGCCTGGGCCGGCACTTCTTCAAGATGGAATTCAGCCAGGCCGATTACCTCACCGGCGTGGGCAACAAGGCGTTTATCGCCGAACTGATGCCGAAGTTTCCGTTGTACAGCTGCTTCCTGTCCGAAGACGCGCGCAACGTGATCGGCAAGGTCCACACCGACACCGAGCCCGCCTTGAGCATGCTTAAGAGTGAAGGCTTCAGCTACCAGGGTTACGTCGACATCTTCGACGCCGGCCCGGCGGTTGAGTGTGAAACCACCAAGATCCGCGCCGTACGCGACAGCGAAGCGCTGGTGTTGGCGATTGGCACGCCGGGGGACGACGCCACGCCGTTCCTGATCCATAACCGCAAACGCGAAGAGTGCCGCATTACCGCAGCACCGGCGCGATTGGCGGCGGGCACGTTGGTGGTCGATCCACAGACCGCCAAGCGCCTGCAACTGATCGCCGGTGATCAAGTGCGTGCCGTACCGTTGTCCGCTGCCCGGGAGTCGAAATAATGAATTCGTTGTATATCGCAGGTGAATGGCTGGCTGGCCAGGGTGACGTGGTTGAGTCGCTGAACCCGGTGACCCAGCAGGTGGTGTGGTCGGGTAATGGCGCCACCGCCGAGCAGGTCGAGTCCGCCGTTCAGGCCGCGCGTCAGGCATTCCCGGCCTGGGCCAAGCGTTCCCTGGAAGAGCGCTTGAGCGTGCTGGAGGCCTTTGCGGCCAACCTGAAAAGCCGTGCCGACGAACTCGCCCGCTGCATCGGTGAGGAAACCGGCAAGCCCTTGTGGGAGTCGGCGACTGAAGTCACCAGCATGGTCAACAAGGTCGCGATCTCGGTGCAAAGCTACCGCGAACGTACCGGCGAGAAGAGCGGCCCGTTGGGCGACGCCACCGCCGTACTGCGCCACAAGCCCCACGGTGTGGTGGCGGTGTTCGGCCCTTACAACTTCCCGGGTCACTTGCCTAACGGGCACATCGTGCCGGCGTTGCTGGCGGGTAACACCGTGCTGTTCAAGCCCAGTGAACTGACCCCGAAAGTCGCCGAGCTGACCGTGCAATGCTGGATCGACGCCGGCCTGCCGGCGGGCGTGTTGAACCTGCTGCAAGGCGCGCGGGAAACCGGGATCGCCCTGGCGGCGAATCCGGGTATCGACGGTTTGTTCTTCACCGGCTCCAGCCGCACCGGCAACCATCTGCACCAGCAATTCGCCGGGCGCCCGGACAAGATCCTCGCGCTGGAAATGGGCGGCAACAACCCGCTGGTGGTGGACGAAGTGGCCGATGTGGATGCCGCCGTGTACACCATTATCCAGTCGGCGTTTATCTCGGCCGGCCAGCGTTGCACCTGCGCTCGTCGCTTGCTGGTGCCGGAAGGCGCCTGGGGCGATGCGCTGCTCGCACGCCTGGTGGCTGTGAGCTCGACCATTGAAGTCGGCGCGTTCGATCAAACGCCTGCGCCGTTCATGGGCTCGGTGATTTCCCTCGGCGCCGCCAAGGCGTTGATGGATGCCCAGGAATTGCTGCTGGCCAACGGTGCCGTCGCGCTGCTGGAAATGACTCAGCCCCAGGCCCAGGCCGCGTTGCTGACCCCCGGCATTATCGACGTGACCGAGGTCGCCGAGCGCGCTGACGAAGAGCTCTTCGGCCCGCTGCTGCAAGTGATCCGCTACGCTGATTTTGCGGGGGCCATTGCCGAGGCCAACAACACCCAATACGGCCTGGCCGCCGGTTTGCTGTCGGACTCCGAAGCGCGCTACCAGCAGTTCTGGCTGGAGAGCCGGGCCGGGATCGTCAACTGGAACAAGCAACTGACGGGGGCTGCGAGCAGCGCGCCATTTGGTGGCGTAGGGGCGTCGGGCAACCATCGCGCCAGCGCCTATTACGCGGCCGATTATTGCGCGTACCCGGTGGCCTCCCTTGAGACCCCGAGCCTGGTGCTGCCGGCCACACTGACCCCGGGCGTAACGCTTAAGTGAAAGTGACACTGATCTAATGTGGGAGCTGGCTTGCCTGCGATGGCATCACCTCGGTGTATCTGAATGACCGAGTTGCCTGCATCGCAGGCAAGCCAGCTCCCACACTTGATCGGGTTAACAGATACAGATCTGCACTTGATGCCTATAAAAATACAGATGTTCGTGGAGCCTCGCCGATGAAATCCTGTGAAGTCAATTTTGACGGTCTCGTGGGGCCGACCCATAACTACGGCGGTTTGTCCTACGGCAACGTCGCGTCCCAGAGCAACAGCCAGCAGTCCTCCAACCCGAAGGAAGCGGCGTTGCAGGGCCTGGCGAAGATGAAAGCCCTGATGGAAATGGGCTTTGTGCAAGGTGTGCTGGCGCCCCAGGAACGTCCCGATGTGGCCGCCTTGCGCAGCCTCGGTTTTGCCGGCACCGACGCGCAAGTCATCCAGCAAGCGGCCAAGCAGGCCATGCCGCTGCTGGTTGCCAGCTGCTCGGCGTCGAGCATGTGGGTGGCCAACGCCGCCACCGTCAGCCCGAGTGCCGACACCCTTGACGGCCGTGTGCATTTCACCGCTGCCAACCTCAACTGCAAATACCACCGCAGCATCGAACACCCGACCACCAGCCGCGTGCTGGGGGCGATGTTTGCCGATGGGAAACACTTTGCCCACCACGCCGCCTTGCCGGCCGTGGCGCAATTCGGCGACGAAGGTGCGGCCAACCACACGCGCTTCTGCCGTGACTATGGCGAGGCGGGCGTAGAGTTTTTCGTGTTCGGTCGCAGTGCGTTCGACACCCGCTACCCGGCACCGCAAAAGTACCCGGCGCGCCAGACCCTCGAAGCCTCCCAGGCAGTCGCTCGCCTGCACGGCCTGCGGGATGACGGCGTGGTCTTCGCCCAGCAGAACCCGGCGGTGATCGACGCCGGTGTGTTTCACAACGACGTGATCGCGGTGGGCAACGGCGAAGTGCTGTTCTATCACGAGGACGCGTTCCTCAATACCGAACAGATGCTCGGCGAATTGCAGGCCAAGCTCGGTAAAGTCGGCGGCAATTTCCAGTCGATCTGCGTGCCCCGGGCCCAGGTTGGCGTTGAAGATGCGGTGCGTTCCTACCTGTTCAACAGCCAGTTGCTGACCCGCGCCGACGGCTCGATGCTGCTGATCGTGCCGGAAGAATGCCGCGCCAACGAGCGCGTCTGGCAGTACCTGCAAGGCCTGACGTCCTCCGGCGGGCTGATCCGCGAAGTAAAAGTCTTCGACCTCAAGCAAAGCATGCAGAACGGCGGAGGCCCGGCGTGCCTGCGCTTGCGCGTAGCCTTGAATGAAACCGAACTGGCGGCGGTCAACCCAGGGGTTATCATGACGGCGCCGTTGTACGGCACGCTGACCCAATGGGTCGACAAGCACTACCGCGACAGCCTGCGGGAAACCGACCTGGCTGACCCGCAATTGCTGCTTGAGTGCCGGACGGCACTGGATGAACTGACGCAAATCCTTAAACTGGGCTCGGTTTATCCTTTCCAGATCAATTAACGCCGCACGGCTGAGAACTCTTTATGACCACCGACACCCTGAAACTGATCCTTGAAGACACCGACGGCACCCAGCTGGAAACCTCCTGCACCCGCGTCGCCGTGGTCTGGCAGGGCAAGGAGATCTGGATCCAGCACGACGGCCGTGGCCAACTGCTGATCGGCGTTGACGTGGAAGAAGGCGACGCGGAATACGCCAACCTGCTGATGCGTCCATTGGCCACCAACCTGATGAGCCTGCAACTGGAAATGGAACCGGCCGACGTTGAAGGTGATGACGACGATCACGTCCACGGTCCTGGCTGCAACCACTAAGGAAGCTGCTTATGCTCGCCCTCGGCAAACTGCTTGAACTGACCCTCGCCGGTCGCGAACCGGCGCAAAAAATTCAACTGACTGTCGACGGCGTGCAACTGCGCTGGCTCAGTGAGGGCGCGCTGGAAGTGCGGCCTCCTGAGGCGCGGGACAACGGCTGCGACGTGCTGCTGTCGTCCGGCATCCATGGCAACGAGACCGCGCCGATCGAATTGGCCGACCGCTTGCTGCATGGCATTGCCCGCGGGGAGATCAAGCCCCGTACCCGTATTCTGTTCCTGTTCGGTAACCCCGAGGCCATGCGCCGCGGCGAGCGTTATCTCGAACTGGACGTCAACCGGCTGTTCAATGGCCGTCACGAACAAAACATCGGCCCCGAAGCCATGCGCGCTGCCGAGCTTGAGCAGTTGGCTCGCACGTTCTTCAGCGTGCCCGGGCGTAGCCGTTTGCACTACGACCTGCACACCGCCATTCGTGGCTCAAAGATCGAGCAGTTCGCGCTGTACCCGTGGAAGGACGGTCGCCAGCATTCGCGCCGTGAATTGACGCGCCTGTGCGCCGCCGGCATGGAAGCGGTGTTGTTGCAGAACAAGACCTCGATCACCTTTACCGCGTTTACCTATGAGCAGCTTGACGCCGAGTCCTTCACCCTGGAGTTGGGCAAGGCCCGGCCTTTCGGGCAGAACCAGGGCGTGGACGTGTCCCGCCTGGAAACCCGCCTCACGCAGATCATCGAAGGCACCGAGCCGGCCACCGAGAGCCTCGACGGCCTGAAGCTGTTCAGCGTCTCCCGGGAAGTCATCAAGCACAGCGATGCCTTCGTCCTGCATTTGCCGGCCGACGTGGAAAACTTTTCGGAGTTGGAAAAGGGTTACCTGCTGGCCGAGGACATTGCCAAGACCCGCTGGGTGATCGAGGAGGAGGGCGCGCGCATCATCTTCCCGAACCCGAAGGTCAAGAATGGCTTGCGGGCCGGGATATTGATTGTGCCGACCACGGATGCTGGCCTTGCCTGAATCCCGAGGCCGACTCGGTCAAATGTGGGAGCTGGCTTGCCTGCGATAGGATCAACTCGGTCTGCCAGATACACCGAGGCGATGCTATCGCAGGCAAGCCAGCTCCCACACAAGCCCGGCTCTGAGACTGGGCTTTGTGGTGTTGCTTAAACCGCTAGAGCCCGTGGCTCGTTGCGACGCAGCGCGCGAACCTTGTGCAGGGTGTCGGCGCAGGTGCGTGCCGCTTCCTGGCCCTTGTGCACGAAGTGCTCGTAGAAGAAGGTGTGGTGCTCGCTGCCCGCGTGGAAGTGGTGCGGGGTCAGGGACACCGAGAACACCGGCACTTCGGTTTCCAGCTGAACCTGCATCAGGCCGCTCACCACCGACTGGGCCACGAACTCGTGACGGTAGATCCCGCCGTCCACCACCAGGGCGGCCGCGACGATACCGGCATAACGGCCGGACTTGGCCAGCAGCTTGGCGTGCAGGGGCATTTCAAAGGCGCCGCCGACTTCAAAGAAATCGATGTCCGATTCCTGGTAGCCCTGGGCGATCATTTCGGCGAGGAAACCTTTACGGCTCTGATCGACAATATCCTTGTGCCAGCAGGCCTGGATAAACGCGACACGTTCGCCGTGGTGGTTTTTGCTTTTGCTGTCGATTGCGGTGGGTTGCATGTTCTGACTCCTGTTTAAGAAAAAAACAGGGCGTTATGAATCGAATGGGATTTAAGGGTACGGACAGCTGGCGCATGTGAACATGGCATCAGCGTGCGGCCCTTAGGTGCCAATCCCGTTCTCTCTTCATCCGGACTATGACCGTCGGCCCCGGGATCACACCGAGTCTGCTGACCTTGTCGCCGTCCTGCCGAGGCAGTTCGAGGCGCCAAGCGCTCGCGGGCTATGCACATTGCGTGCAATTACCGCCGGTGGGGAATTACACCCCGCCCTGAGAACGTTGCCGCCAGAACCCTGGCGGCGGAGAGTTTTTATCATGGTTTTTCAGAAACTGCACGGTTGGTTTATCGATAACCTATATCGGTTTGTTTGGTTGGTATTCGATTGTGCAAGCGCGGGGCTTGATATTCCGCGGCTTTGCCCGCAGTAATCGGTAACACAAGGAATGCTCCAATCCGCTAGAGGCTAGTTTGATGACCGTGATTGACCTGCGCAGCGACACCGTGACCCAACCCACCCCCGGCATGCTCGACGCGATGGCCACTGCCGTCAGTGGCGACGACGTCTACGGCGAAGACCCGAGCGTCAATCGCCTGGAAGCCGAGCTGGCCAAGCGCCTGGGGTTTGCCGCCGCGTTGTTCGTGCCCACCGGCACCATGAGCAACCTGCTGGCGTTGATGGCGCACTGTGAGCGTGGCGAGGAATACATCGTCGGCCAGCAGGCCCACACCTACAAATACGAAGGGGGTGGCGCCGCGGTACTTGGCTCGATCCAGCCACAGCCGCTGGAAGTGCAGGCCGATGGTTCGCTGAACCTGGACCACGTGCTGGCGGCCATCAAGCCCGACGACTTCCACTTCGCCCGTACCCGTTTGCTGGCGCTGGAAAACACCATGCAAGGCAAGGTGTTGCCCCTTGAATACCTGGCGGCGGCGCGGGCGTTTACCCGTGAACACGACCTGGCTTTGCACCTCGACGGCGCGCGGCTCTACAACGCGGCGGTCAAGCTGGGGGTGGATGCCCGGGAGATTGCCCGGCATTTCGACTCGGTGTCGGTGTGCCTGTCCAAGGGCCTGGGGGCGCCGATTGGCTCGGTGTTGTGCGGCTCCACGGCGTTGATCGCCAAAGCGCGCCGTTTGCGCAAGATGGTCGGTGGCGGCATGCGCCAGGCCGGCTCGCTGGCGGCGGCGGGGCTGTATGCCCTGGACCACCAGGTGCAGCGCCTGGCCGACGACCACGCCAACGCCCAATGGCTGGGGGATGAACTGCGCAAGGCGGGTTACACGGTGGAGCCGGTGCAGACCAACATGGTCTACGTCGATATCGGTGATCGGGCCCAGGCCTTGAAGGCGTTTTCTGCCGAGCGCAGGATCACGTTGAGCGCCGCGCCGCGTCTGCGCATGGTCACTCACCTGGACGTCAGCCGGGCGCAGATCGAGCAAGTGCTCGCGACATTCGTCGAGTTTTCCCGAAAATGACAGTGCAGACCGTCTAATTGACTGTTTCTATCACATAAACACGCTGTACCACGGGCAAAGGGCCGATATAATGCGGCCCTTTGCCGTCGCTCCGTCTGATGACGTTTAGCACTGGCCTTTGGCCGCAGCCTCCGTGGAAGAACCTAATGAAAAGCGCAGAAATCCGTGAAGCCTTCCTTCGCTTCTTCGAAGAGCAAGGTCACACCCGTGTCGCCTCCAGCTCCTTGATCCCAGGCAATGACCCCACCCTGCTGTTCACTAACGCGGGGATGAACCAGTTCAAGGACTGCTTCCTGGGCCAGGAAAAGCGCGCTTACACCCGCGCCACCAGCAGCCAGAAGTGCGTACGCGCCGGCGGCAAGAACAGCGACCTGGAAAACGTGGGCTACACCGCCCGCCACCATACTTTCTTCGAGATGCTGGGTAACTTCAGCTTCGGCGACTATTTCAAGAAAGATGCGATCACCTTCGCCTGGACGTTCCTGACCGGCGTGCTGAAGCTGCCGAAGGAAAAGCTCTGGGTGACCGTCTACGCCACCGATGACGAAGCCTACGACATCTGGACCCAGCAAATCGGTGTGCCGGTGGAGCGCATGATTCGCATCGGCGACAACAAAGGCGCGCCTTACGCCTCCGACAACTTCTGGACCATGGGCGATACCGGCCCGTGCGGCCCCTGCACCGAGATCTTCTACGATCACGGCGCCGACATCTGGGGCGGCCCACCGGGCTCGCCGGAAGAAGACGGCGACCGCTACATCGAAATCTGGAACAACGTGTTCATGCAGTTCAACCGCACCGCCGACGGCGTGTTGCATCCGTTGCCAGCCCCGTCGGTCGACACCGGCATGGGCCTGGAGCGGATCAGTGCGGTGATGCAGCACGTTCACTCCAACTACGAGATCGACCTGTTCACCAACCTGCTGAGCGCTTCGGCCGCGGCCATTGGTTGCGCCAACGACAATCAGTCGTCCCTCAAGGTGGTGTCGGACCACATCCGTTCCTGCGGCTTCCTGATCGCCGACGGCGTGCTGCCGTCGAACGAAGGCCGTGGCTATGTGCTGCGCCGCATCATCCGTCGCGCCTGCCGCCACGGTAACAAGCTGGGCGCCACCGGCAGCTTCTTCTACAAGATCGTTGCCGCGCTGGTGGCCGAGATGGGCGATGCCTTCCCGGAACTCAAGCAGCAGCAAGCCAACATCGAGCGCGTGCTCAAGGCTGAAGAAGAGCAGTTCTCCAAGACCCTGGAGCACGGCCTGAAGATCCTCGAACAGGACCTGGCCGAGCTTAAAGGCACCGTGGTGCCGGGCGACGTAGTGTTCAAGCTGTACGACACCTACGGTTTCCCGATGGACCTGACCGCCGACATCGCCCGTGAGCGCGAGCTGACGGTCGACGAAGCCGGGTTTGAGCGTGAGATGGAAGCCCAGCGCGTCCGTGCCCGTTCCGCCAGTTCCTTTGGCCTGGACTACAACACCCTGGTAAAGGTTGATGTGGCGACTTCGTTCATTGGTTATGAGGCCACCGTTGGCTCGGCCAAGATCGTGGCTATCTATAAGGACGGCAAGTCGGTCGACGTGCTGAACGAAGGTGACGAGGCCGTTGTGGTCCTCGACCAGACCCCGTTTTACGCCGAGTCCGGTGGCCAGGTGGGCGACTGTGGTTTCCTGAGCTCGACGTCCGGCCGTTTTGAAGTGCGCGACACCACCAAGACCGGCGGTGCATTCCTGCATCACGGTGTGTTGGTGCTGGGCAACCTGACCGTCGGCGCGCCGGTGGACACCCAGGTAGATGCCGACGTACGGCATGCAACTGCCTTGAACCATTCTGCCACTCACTTGCTGCACGCCGCGTTGCGTCAGGTATTGGGTGAGCATGTGCAGCAGAAGGGTTCGTTGGTCGATAGCCAGCGCCTGCGTTTTGACTTCAGTCATTTCGAGGCGATCAAGCCTGAGCAGTTGAAGGCCCTGGAAGACATCGTCAACGCCGAGATTCGCAAGAACACGCCGGTGGAAACCGAAGAAACCGACATCGAGACCGCCAAGAAAAAAGGCGCGATGGCGCTGTTTGGTGAGAAGTACGGCGACGAAGTGCGCGTGCTGAGCATGGGCGGCAGCTTCTCGGTGGAGCTGTGCGGCGGTATCCACGCCAGCCGTACCGGCGACATCGGCCTGCTGAAAATCATCAGCGAAGGCGGTGTGGCTTCCGGCGTACGTCGTATTGAAGCGGTCACCGGTGCTGCGGCCCTGGCCTACCTCAATGCGGCTGAAGAACAACTCAAGGAAGCGGCCAGCCTGGTCAAGGGCAGCCGCGACAACCTGATCGACAAGCTCTCCGGCGTACTGGAACGCAACCGCCAGCTGGAAAAACAGCTGGAGCAGTTGCAGGCCAAGGCCGCCAGCGCGGCGGGCGACGATCTGTCGGCCTCCGCTCTGGATGTCAAAGGCGTGAAAGTCCTGGCCGTGCGCCTGGACGGTCAGGATGGCAAGGCGCTGTTGGCCTTGGTCGATCAGTTGAAGAACAAGCTCGGCCGCGCAGTGATCCTGCTCGGCAGTGTCCATGAGGATAAGGTCGTTCTGGTTGCCGGTGTAACCAAAGACCTGACTGGCCAACTCAAGGCCGGTGATTTGATGAAACAAGCCGCCGCGGCAGTGGGCGGGAAGGGCGGTGGTCGTCCGGACATGGCGCAAGGCGGTGGTGTAGACGCCGGTGCCCTGGACGCGGCCCTGGCCCTGACCGTGCCGTTTGTCGAGGCAGGTATTTAAGACGCTGTTAATGAGCCCGTGGTCTAGTCGCGGGTTCAGGCAGTGGCGGTTTGATTGATTATTGGGCGCCCCTTTACGGGCTGAGGCGGCTTAGAAATGGCTTTGATCGTACAGAAATTTGGAGGCACCTCGGTCGGCTCCGTCGAAAGAATCGAGCAGGTCGCCGACAAGGTTAAGAAATTCCGCGATGCCGGCGATGACCTGGTGGTGGTGCTGTCGGCCATGAGCGGCGAGACCAATCGCCTGATCGAGCTGGCCAAGGCAATCAGTGGCGATCAACAACCGGTTCCCCGTGAGCTGGATGTGATCATTTCCACGGGTGAGCAGGTGACCATTGCGCTGCTGGCCATGGCGCTGAATAAACGTGGCGTGCCAGCGGTGTCCTACACTGGCAACCAGGTCCGCATTCTTACGGACAGCGCGCACACAAAAGCGCGCATCCTGCAGATTGATGACCAGAAGATTCGCGCTGACTTGAAAGCCGGTCGTGTCGTGGTTGTAGCCGGTTTCCAGGGCGTCGATGAGCACGGCAACATCACCACCCTCGGTCGTGGCGGTTCCGACACCACCGGCGTGGCCCTGGCAGCAGCCCTGAAGGCTGATGAATGCCAGATCTACACCGATGTGGACGGCGTCTACACCACCGACCCGCGGGTGGTGTCCGTGGCCCAGCGTCTGGACAAGATCACCTTCGAAGAGATGCTGGAAATGGCCAGCCTCGGTTCCAAGGTGTTGCAGATCCGTGCCGTTGAGTTCGCCGGCAAGTACAACGTTCCGCTGCGCGTACTGCACAGCTTCAAGGAGGGTCCGGGCACCCTCATTACTATTGATGAAGAGGAATCCATGGAACAGCCGATCATTTCCGGCATCGCTTTTAACCGCGATGAAGCCAAGCTGACCATCCGTGGCGTGCCAGACACCCCGGGCGTGGCCTTCAAGATTCTCGGGCCAATCAGTGGCGAAAACATTGAAGTCGACATGATCGTGCAGAACGTTGCGCACGATAACACCACCGATTTCACCTTCACCGTGCACCGCAACGAGTACGATGCGGCGCAGAAGGTGTTGTTGAACACCGCGAGCGAGATTGGCGCCCGTGAAGTGGTTGGCGATACCAAGATTGCCAAGGTGTCGATCGTGGGTGTGGGCATGCGTTCCCATGCGGGCGTTGCCAGCCGCATGTTCGAGGCCCTGGCCAAGGAAAGCATCAACATCCAGATGATTTCCACCTCGGAAATCAAGGTCTCGGTGGTGATCGAAGAGAAGTACCTGGAACTGGCTGTACGCGCACTGCATACCGCTTTTGAGCTGGACGCTCCGGCCCGACAGGGCGAGTGAAGCGTTGCCAGGAAGGCGCGGTGATCCGCGCCTTTCATTTTTTTGCCGGGTGCGTGGTGAAGGCCTGTTCTTTTGCCTGTGCTCGACAATACTTAGGCGGGTAGGGCTATGACCGTTGGGTTGTAGGTCGAATGCCTTTTTTTGCAGACTGTTGTTCCCGAAATGAAATGCGTGAGGAGAAAGGTATGCTGATTCTGACTCGTCGATGCGCAGAAAGCCTGATTATTGGTGATGGCGAAATCACCGTGACCGTGCTCGGCGTCAAAGGCAATCAAGTGCGTATCGGGGTTAACGCTCCGAAAGAGGTGGCTGTCCACCGCGAGGAAATCTACCTGCGGATCAAGAAAGAGAAGGACGAAGAACCAAGCCATTAATTTTTATCGTTTTTTATGTTTGCAAACGGGGATGAAGCTGGTTAATATACGCCCCGTGTTGCGGAGAGCTGGCCGAGTGGCCGAAGGCGCTCCCCTGCTAAGGGAGTACACCTCAAAAGGGTGTCGGGGGTTCGAATCCCCCGTTCTCCGCCATTATTTGCTTAGTACGTTGCAATCTGGTTTTTTCGCTAAGTTGTTGAAACTAAACGAAAAAATAGCTTTACATAGAGATTGAACGGCCTATAATGCGCGGCAACAAATGCACTCGTAGCTCAGCTGGATAGAGTACTCGGCTACGAACCGAGCGGTCACAGGTTCGAATCCTGTCGAGTGCACCATTTAAGAGTTAGTTGCAGCAATGCAGGTAGCTTGGCTTCAACCAGTTGTGATCTGGTCTAAAAACACAATCTGCACTCGTAGCTCAGCTGGATAGAGTACTCGGCTACGAACCGAGCGGTCACAGGTTCGAATCCTGTCGAGTGCACCAAACAACAAAAAGCCCGCCTAGTGCGGGCTTTTTGCCGTCTGGGGTTTTTATTGGCCGCAGCGGCTTTTTCTCTCGCCCATGTGTTTTCCTTTCGGTCTGCGTCGTCGCAGTTCCTATGTGCGGCCAATGCTCAGCTTTGTGTCGCAAGCGCTTGTTCTTTCCAGTTTTTTGACGTTAAAAGCGGCCGCCCGGTGTATCATTGCGCCCGTCAGCCCCGCCGGGGCTTATGGAACACCTCCATGGACTTACCCAGTAGTGACTCAGTACCCCGTTCTACCAATCATGAATTGACTGATTGATCCTTCCGGCGTGCCCCGCTGCTGGGAGTGGAGTTCGCCTATGACCGAAGTTGAAGTAAAGAAAACACAAGAAAGCCTGCAGGATCGCCTGGCTCAAGTCGTCGAGCTGCTGCAGCGCCAGCGTGTGGTCGAAGACCTGACGCATCGCCAGGAAGGCGCGAACAATGACCGGGTCGAGAACCTGGTCCACCGGCAGAATCTCGTTGAGCTGCAACGCAAGCTCGATGATCTGCACTCCGCCGACGTCGCCTACATCCTCGAAGCCTTGCCGCTTAATGACCGGCTGACGCTTTGGCAGTTGGTCAAGGCTGACCGCGACGGCGATATCCTCCTCGAAGTATCCGACTCGGTCCGTGAAACCCTGATCGCCGACATGGACGATCACGAGCTCCTGGCTGCCGCCAAGGACATGGATGCCGACGAACTCGCTGACCTGGCTTCCGAGCTGCCGCGTGACGTCGTCCATGAGCTGATGGAAACCCTCGATGGCCAACAGCGTGAGCGCGTACGCTCGGCGTTGTCCTATGACGAGGAGCAAGTCGGCGCATTGATGGACTTCGAGATGGTCACCATCCGCGAAGACGTCAGCCTGGAAGTGGTTCTGCGTTACCTGCGCCGCCTCAAAGAGCTGCCAGGCCACACCGACAAACTGTTCGTGGTCGATTACGAAGGCATTCTCAAGGGCGTGCTGCCAATCAAGCGGCTGCTGGTCAACGACCCGGACAAGAAAGTCGCCGACGTCATGGCCAGTGACCCGGTGAGTTTCCACCCGGACGAAGACGCCTATGACGCCGCCCAGGCGTTCGAACGCTACGACTTGATCTCGGCCCCGGTGGTCGACAAGAACGGCAAGCTGATCGGTCGTCTGACCATCGATGAAATGGTCGACCTGATTCGTGAGGAAAGCGAAAGCGAAGTCCTCAACATGGCCGGTCTGCGGGAAGAAGAAGATATTTTTGCTTCCGTCTGGAAGTCCCTGCGTAACCGCTGGGCCTGGCTGGCGGTCAATTTGATTACCGCGTTTATTGCTTCACGGGTGATTGGCCTGTTTGAAGGCTCCATCGAGAAGCTCGTGGCACTGGCGGCGTTGATGCCGATCGTGGCCGGGATTGGCGGTAACTCGGGTAACCAGACGATCACCATGATCGTACGCGCCATGGCCCTGGATCAGGTGGGTACGGGGCATGGCAAGCGTTTGATGCGCAAGGAGCTTGCCGTCGCGCTGATCAACGGCCTGGTGTGGGGGGGTGTCATTGGTATCGTGGCGTACCTGCTGTATGGCAGTTGGTCCCTCGGGGTGGTCATGACCGCGGCCATGACGCTTAACCTGCTGCTGGCGGCGCTGATGGGCGTTCTGATTCCGATGACCCTGGCGCGCCTTGGGAGAGACCCGGCCATGGGCGCCAGTGTGATGATCACGGCAATGACCGACAGTGGTGGCTTCTTCATCTTCCTTGGCCTGGCGACCATCTTCCTGCTTTGATCCCTTCTATAGGTCAGGGGCTTTTGCCCCTTGATCCAATCGTTGCCAAATCCCAGGCAAAAAAAAGCCAGCTCATGGCTGGCTTTCAGCTTTCGGTTGCCAATCAGTTGGCTTCTGCGGCTGCCTCAACGTCATGGGCGATAAGCGAGACGAGAGCATTTTGCTGGCGGTGGGAGAGCTGACGAAAACGCTGCAGCAGTTCGCGTTCGTGCAGTGACAGCTCGGGGCTGTCCAGGCGCATGCTCAGCTCTTCGCCCAGCGCACCTTCCTGAATCAGGCTTTGTTCCAGGCGTGCGATGATTTCAGAGTTCATGCTGCGGTGATGATTGCGAGCCACCTCGGCAATGCGTTCCCGCATTCCGTCTGGCAGACGTACGACGAACTTGTCAGCCGTACGGCTGGAATAAATTGCCTGTTTCAATGGGCGCATATATTTAACCGGTTAGTTCAGGGGAGCGGTTTTTGGAATTGGCCGCAAGATGCATGTTAGGACAAGGCTTGCTGCCAAATGTTCAACCTGAATTGCAAAGAGGCCGCATCATGCCTCAGATTTGCCAGTTCCTTGGCGTCAATTCTGTGACAAATATTGAACCGGCTACCGGCTTTATGCCAGTACTCATTTCAAAATTTGCGGACTGGTTGGAAAACTTTTCCGCGGACGCACCCAAATGTAGGTTGAGGCCGCAGGCTCTTGGCGCAAAAGGCTTTTGGGCGCACATGCTATAGCAATATGGCCTTTTGCCCTTAACTTTAAGATTAGTGGCAAATTGCCAATTTACGAGGGCGGAGCGACATATGGTCTACCGTTCGGACGAGTGAACGGTTGAGCGGCAGCTTTAGCGCAGGGGGCGACGAGCGGGGATTCAGCGCAGTACGGGATCGAACTTGATGCGGCGACCAATGACGATTGTCACTACCCACAGGCTGCCAAACACCGCAGCGGCCACGAAGGCGGCTGTTTGTACGTCTTGCGACAGCACGTTCAGGCCCAGTGCCACGGCGGCCAGGGCCAGGGTCAGAAACAGCCAGGCAGACTTGGTCATGGAATACTCCGGTAAGCGGTTCAGAAAACCCAGTGTTCAGTCGCAGGGGCGGCTTGGGTGCCCTGGGTCAGTTGCAGCGGTGATTGCATGTTCGGCTTCATGACCGCCAACTGCGGACGTTGCTGCAGGTGATGAGGGATCGCCTGGCTGACCTGCGCTGCGTCGTCGGAAGATGCGGATTGAAAATGGAACATCACCAGCGCAGCCAGTGCAACGGTATTGAGGGCTAGTAGAAGTGCGCTGTTCATGGGCATGTTCTCCGCAGATGGCTGGGCCGGACTGTATTTATAGGATAAAGGATTGCAGGCGCCGTGCCAGTCTTTATTTGGTAATAAATCCTTTAAAATCAAATAGTTAAATACAGTCCAAATTGTCGTGATGTTGCAATTTGCAATGATGGCATTTTGGGGGAGTGCATTTTGCACGATGGCTGCGAACTGCCCGTATTCGTTGGGCGGAATATGGCTTGCTGCTGCGGGCGTAGGCCTACACTCAAAAAGCCCAAGGACGACATGACAAAATTCACCTGCGCCGTTAACATGCACGCCGTCTGTCGCCGTGCCTATCGCCGGTCGGCTGTCATTAGTCCCAGTAGCTCAATTGGATAGAGCATCCCCCTCCTAAGGGGAAGGTTGGCCGTTCGAACCGGCCCTGGGACACCATATAACCGTTCTTGCCCGCGCGGCCGAAGCGTCAGAAAGCCCCGATCAGATGTATCTGACGGGGCTTTTTTGTGGCCGGGGGCCTGAGCGTCAGTCTTTTCCAACACGGACCGAACGATACCGGCATTTGAGGTTCACACGGGAGGCAAGGGCAGGGCGGTGCAAGTATTCGTCTGTATCGTGTACCTCGCAGGTCACTGTCGAGCGTCTGACACGTAGCCAATTGGCGTGAGCAAAATATTCCCCGGCAACCGCGTGTTTTGGCTGTCCGGACCCGACGACGCGGGACTATCATTCCGATAGCCCTGAACCCCACTGCAAGGAGCCGCTCGGAACGCCGATGCGCCAGATCTGGAAATCTTTTCGAGCCCTTTATTTTGCTTCCTTGATGATGCTGATCGGCTCCGGCCTGCTCAGCACTTACCTGGCCTTGCGCCTGGCGGCGGACCACGTCGACAGCCTGTGGGTCGGTGCGTTGATGGCCGCCAACTATTTCGGCCTGGTCTTGGGGGGCAAGATCGGTCACCGCCTGATTGCCCGGGTCGGGCATATCCGGGCCTATGCCACCTGCGCCGGGATCGTCGGCGCGGCGGTGCTCGGGCACGGCCTGATCAACTGGTTGCCGGCCTGGATCGTGCTGCGGATGATCGTCGGCCTTGGCATGATGTGCCAATACATGGTTATCGAGAGCTGGCTCAACGAACAGGCAGAGGCCAAGCAGCGGGGCGTGGTGTTCAGCGGCTACATGATTGCGTCGTACCTCGGCCTGGTGCTGGGTCAACTGATTCTTGTGATGCACCCGCAGCTGGGGCTTGAGTTGCTGATGCTGGTCGCGCTGTGTTTTGCGCTGTGCCTCGTGCCGGTGGCCATGACCCGACGCATTCACCCGGCGCCTCTGCACCCGGCGCCGATGGAGCCGCGCTTCTTTATCAAGCGGGTGCCGCAGTCCCTCAGTACGGTGTTGGGGGCCGGGGTGATCGTGGGTTCGTTCTATGGTCTGGCGCCGCTCTACGCGTCCCAGCAAGGGCTGACTACCGAGCAGGTCGGTATGTTCATGGGTTGCTGCATTTTTGCCGGGCTGCTGGTGCAGTGGCCGCTGGGTTGGTTGTCTGACCGTTATGACCGCGCGCTGTTGATTCGCTGCTTCGCCTTGTGCCTGGCAGTGGCCGCGTTGCCGTTGGCGATCATGACCCAGGTGCCGCTGGAAGTGCTGTTCGTCGCAGGCTTTCTCTGCTCCCTGGTGCAGTTCTGCCTGTACCCGCTGGCCGTGGCGTTCTCCAACGACCACGTCGAAGGTGATCGCCGGGTATCGCTGACGGCGATGTTGCTGGTGACCTACGGCGTTGGCGCCAGTGTGGGCCCGCTGCTGGCCGGTGTGGCGATGAAGCTGTTCGGCAGCCACATGCTGTATGCGTTTTTCAGCCTGTGTGCGTTGATTCTGGTCTGGCGCATCCGGCCCAAGGCGGTCACCAACCTGCATCAGGTGGACGACGCACCGCTGCACCACGTGGCAATGCCGGACAGCATGTCCAGTTCGCCGCTGGTGGCGTGCCTCGACCCACGGGTGGATGAACAGGTGGTGCAGGACCAGATGCAGACCCCGGTTCCGGAGCCTGAGCCCGAGGCCGAGCCTGAGTCGACGGTGGATGAGCCCGCAGCTGTCACCGAGCCCCCTGAGCATCCGGACCCGGATGATCATCCCCACGACTTGAGCAGGGCGCGCCCCTGAAAGCAAAAAACGGGCAGCTCCCCAAGGGAGTTGCCCGTTTTTTTATCGCGACCTTTAGTGCTTAAAGATCGTCGTCCTTGTCAAACCGACGGGCTTCACGCTGCAGTTGGTACACAAACCGCTCGACCTGGCGCTGCACCAGGCCGCTCATGTTGTGAAAACGTACGCCGGCGAAGGTGGTGTTGATCCTTTCTTCGAAGTGCAGGTAACGCAGTTCCACCGAAGTGGTCATGCTGCCGAAGGGCAGGGCGGCGATAAAACGGTCGTAGACCTGGCCCAGTTGCAGGCGCTCGGAGATGTCCCCTTCGAAACGCAATTTGCAGCCGGTGGCGGAAATATCCAGTAGCTTGCCGCCGATGGGCGCCTTGAGCTTATCGCCACCCAGCTCCACGCCGACCAATTGGGCCAGCTTCAGGGCGGCGCGGAAGGCATTGCGGCGCTGATGGTAAATCACTTCGTCGGGCATGCTGCCGCGATAAATGCGGTGGCCGCCGGCTTCATCGACGGTCAGGGTGCCGTTGCTTTCCCAGGCGACTCGCACGCCATCGTGGAAGCCTTCAATGCGGAATGCTTCGCCATTCTCAAGGTAGCGTTCGCCGTCCCGCGGGATCATTTCGTCCAGCGCCAGTGTCTTGCTGTCCCGGTCGATTTCGACCAGGTAGCTCTGAAAGCGCTGGTTGCGTTCGTGGAAGGTGATGATCAGCGGGTCATGGCTCTCGTGCAGCATCCGCAAGGTGCCAGCGATTTCCAGCGGCGTGGTGAGTACCTTGGGTGGCTGCGGAGCATCTTCCGCGTTAAGGGCGTTGAACACGGTTCTTCCATCTCCAGACAAAATACGACTACACGCAAGTGCTTTCATTTTGCCAGCATGTGGCGCGCCTTGGATAGGGCGCGCGCAAACTGGTTTCAGGCTTGGCTGCGGGTGCTTGGCTTGGCCAGGCGTGAGGTAGAGCCTTGAGCGTTGTAGAGGGCCGGAGGCTCGCCGCCGTGGAGGATACGCAACTGATTGGCGGTCGTGGCTTGTTGAAGCTGGATCGCCTGGCCGTTGAGGGCGTTGGCTTCCTGGCACAGGGTCAGCAACTGGTTGAGTTCTTTGCTCTGGGCCAGCAACTGGTCGCCCACTGTCGAGTGGCTGGCGAGTTGCTCCAGACCCTTGTGGTCGGCAGGCAAGCCCAGGCTGACGAGAATCTGGCTGCGTTTCTTGCCGTGCTGCTCCAGCAGGACAATCAGCGATTGCTTGTGCGCCAGAATTTCTTCCAGCATGCGCATGTCGCGGCCGAACAAGGCCAGGGATTCTTCCCGAAGTAACTCCAGCAAGCGTTGTGCGGGAGCCAAATCTTCAATGATCAGTTGTAGCAAGTTTTCGTCGTGCATGGCTGGCCTTGGGGTTTAAGCGTCCAAAAGCCTGGCGCAGGCCTTTGCCTAGCGCTCGGCTTCGAAGTTAAGCAGCTTGCTGGCTACACGGTTGCTGTCGACCTTATAGCTGCCATCCGCAATCGCCTGCTTCAATTCGGCCACGCGGGCTTTATTGACAACCGGTTGATCGCTCAGCGAGTCAGTGACCTTCTGCAACTGTTGAGCCTCATTGCTCAGGTGTACCGATTCCCCGCTTTGGCTGGCACCGGCCAGTTCTGTCTTGGCAGGCAGAGGCTGGGACTTGGCTTCAACGCTGTCTTTGGCACCATGGGTGCGCGAAGAACCGGGCGTTGGCAGGGCGTTATTCAAACGACTGAAATCGATGACCATGTTAAAAAAACCTCTGGGTATTTGGACGCTTGCCATGTTTTCGGCCATACCCGGACAAACTTTAGGCTCGATTGACAATAAACCTATACGCGATGCTGCTTTGCGCACAGTGTAGGAAAAGCTGGCGTCCGATGCCAGTGATCTATAAAGCCACCTCAACTTGCCCCGGTGCAGTCACCCGGGCCTTGATCACGCGGTTGGAGTTGAGGTTCTTGACGCGAATCTGTTCACTCATGCCGCCATTGGACAGGGCTTCCCCCGGCATTTTTACATTGAGGCCGCCGCTGCTGGCGGAAATGACCACTTGGTCTCCCTTGCGCACCACTTCGGCCTGTTCGAGGTGGACCAGGGTAATCACCTGATCGGCGACCATTGGTCGGGTAAGTTTCTGCCCGATCGCCTGGTCTATGGACGTGAGATAGCTCTGGCTGATCATGCTGATGTCCCGCTCCCGCATCGCCACGTCATCATAACCAATGATGCCGGTGCGTTTCAGCGGCCGGGTCACCACCACGACGTCGCGAAACAGTTTGACCTGGGCTGGCACAAACACCGTCCAGGGCGAGGCGCCGTCGCAACGTACCTTCACCGTCACACGCCCGATGGGTTGGGCGGGGCTTTCCAGGGTGGCTGTCAATTCCTTGTCGCACATCGGCATGCGCAGGCGCGGATCCAACTGGTTGACCTGGATTTCATAGCGTCCGGGTGTCTGCGTGGTGGCCAGATAATCTTCTACAGTGAATTCAAGAAAGCCTTGAGTGACGCCGATAAGCAGATCAGGCAAGGTGACATTGTCGGCACGCGCCATTTGGCCCGTGGCGAACGCAAACAATGCCATCGAGGCGCAGAGGAATCTGCGAAACCGTGGGGGTCGGAGGCGTCGGGAAACTGTCGTTTTGATGTTCATGGCGAATAAAAAAGCAAAGCTCGTGCCGTTTAGTGTTGGGTACACGTCGTACCCCTAGGTTTTAGCGTAGGAGTCTGGGCATGGCGGGTGTAATGGATTCAGTGAACCAGCGCACACAGCTGGTGGGGCAGAATCGCCTGGAGTTGCTGCTGTTTCGTCTGGACGGCAAGCAGCTTTACGGGATCAACGTCTTTAAAGTGCGGGAAGTGTTGCAGTGCCCCAAGCTGACAATAATGCCCAAGTCCAGCCCGGTGGTGTGCGGTGTGGCCAACATCCGTGGTGCGACCATCCCGATTCTTGACCTGGCAATGGCCACCGGTTCGGCCGGTTTGCAGGACCGCGAGAATCCGTTTGTGATCATTACCGAGTACAACACCAAGACCCAGGGTTTCCTTGTGCGTTCGGTGGAACGTATCGTCAACATGAACTGGGAAGAGATCCATCCGCCGCCCAAGGGCACCGGCCGTGATCACTACCTCACGGCGGTGACGCGGGTCGACAACCAGTTGGTGGAAATCATCGACGTGGAGAAAATCCTCGCCGAAGTAGCCCCGACCTCGGAGGCCATTTCGGTGGGTGTGGTAGACGCCGAGACGGCCCACAAGGCGATCTCGCTGCGGGTGCTGACGGTGGATGACTCCTCGGTGGCGCGCAAACAGGTGTCCCGTTGCCTGCAGACGGTTGGCGTTGAGGTGGTCGCGCTCAATGACGGTCGCCAGGCCCTGGATTACCTGCGCAAGCTGGTGGAGGAGGGCAAGAAGCCGGAAGAAGAATTCCTGATGATGATCTCCGACATCGAGATGCCGGAAATGGACGGCTACACCCTCACGGCCGAGATACGCAACGACCCACGCATGCAAAAGCTACATATCATCCTGCATACTTCGTTGTCGGGTGTATTCAATCAGGCGATGGTCAAGAAGGTCGGTGCCGATGACTTCCTGGCCAAATTCCGCCCTGATGACCTGGCATCCCGGGTAGTCGACCGGATCAAGGCAGCAGATCACGGCTAGGGGCTTTTTCCCTGGCGGTCACACGATTTAAGAGGCGGTATCATTGTCTACGGGTAATTTGGATTTCGAACAGTTCCGGGTCTTCCTGGAAAAAGCCTGTGGCATATTGCTCGGTGAAAACAAGCAGTACCTGGTATCCAGCCGTCTCAACAAACTGATGGAGCAGCAAGGCATCAAGTCCCTCGGGGAATTGGTGCAGCGGATCCAGGGCCAGCCGCGCAGCGGGCTCAAGGAGATGGTGGTCGATGCCATGACCACCAACGAAACCTTGTGGTTTCGCGATACCTATCCGTTTGAAGTGCTCAAGAGCAAGGTGCTCCCCGAGGCGATCAAGGCCGCTCCGGGCCAGCGCCTGCGCATCTGGTCGGCGGCTTGTTCGTCGGGGCAGGAGCCGTATTCGATTTCGATGTCCATCGATGAGTTCGAGCGGACCAACATGGGCCAGTTGAAAGCCGGGGCGCAGATTGTGGCCACGGACCTTTCCGGCACCATGCTCACCAACTGCAAGACCGGCGAGTACGACAGCCTGGCGTTGGGGCGCGGGTTGTCCCAGGAGCGCTTGCAGCGTTTCTTCGACCCCAAGGGCGCAGGGCGTTGGGCGGTGAAGGCGCCGATCAAGAGCCGGGTGGAGTTTCGCTCGTTCAACCTGCTGGACAGTTATGCCAGCCTGGGCAAGTTCGACATGGTGTTTTGCCGCAATGTGTTGATCTACTTCTCGGCCGAGGTGAAGAAAGACATCCTGCTACGCATCCACGGCACCCTCAAGCGCGGCGGTTATCTGTTCCTGGGTGCTTCCGAGGCGTTGAACGGTTTGCCGGATCATTACCAGATGGTGCAGTGCAGCCCCGGGATCATCTACCAGGCCAAGTAACACCGGCCTGAGACCCGAGTGAAGATCAAAATGTGGGAGCGGGCTTGCTCGCGAATGCGCACGATCAGTCAAAGAGGCATCGACTGACCCACCGCATCCGCGAGCAAGCCCGCTCCCACATTTTTTTGTGTCCCGCCGTTTTCTCCCTGCGCCGCAAAGCGGCAAACCTTCATTGCCGCTTTACTGGCGTTTCGCGGAAACCCTTTGCCGCTTTTCTGGCATTGCCGGCGGCAATGTCCTCGCAAACCCTTGATTTACGGCGGCCGAGCAACTTGGCATGGCCCTTGCTAAATCCTAGTTACGAAAAGCAGGTCAGCCCCTAAAGGTTTCCGCCATGAGCATCAGCTTCGATAAAGCGCTCGGTATCCACGAACAAGCCCTGGGCTTCCGCGCCCAGCGTGCCGAAGTCCTGGCCAACAACATTGCCAACGCCGACACCCCGAACTACAAGGCTCGGGACCTGGACTTCTCTGCCGTGCTCGCCGCCCAGCAAGACAAGACCAAGAACGGCACCTTCGCCTTGAACATGACCAACAGCCGTCATATCGAAGCGCAAGGCCTGGGCAATGGCGACGACACGCTGATGTATCGCACGCCGATGCAACCGTCGATCGACCAGAACACCGTGGACGCCCAGTTGGAGCAATCGGCCTACGCCGAGAACTCGGTGAACTTCCAGGCCAGCTTTACCCTGCTTAACAGCAAATTCAAAGGGCTGATGTCAGCCCTGCGTGGAGAGTAAGCCATGTCCCTCGCCAGTGTTTTCAATATTGCCGGTAGTGGCATGAGCGCCCAGACCACGCGTCTCAACACCGTCGCCAGTAACATCGCCAACGCCGAGACCGTGTCTTCGAGCATTGACAAGACCTACCGCGCCCGGCACCCGGTGTTCGCCACCATGTTCCAGGATGGCCAAGGCGGCCAGAGCGGCAGCGGCGACTCGCTGTTCCAGAACCAGGATGCCGCCGGCCAAGGCGTGCAGGTGCTCGGTGTGGTCGAAGACCAAAGCAACCTCGACGCCCGTTACGAGCCGAACCATCCCGCCGCTGACGCCAAAGGGTACGTGTACTACCCCAACGTCAACGTGGTCGAGGAAATGGCTGACATGATTTCCGCCAGCCGCTCGTTCCAGACCAATGCGGAAATGATGAACACCGCCAAAACCATGATGCAGAAAGTCCTGACCCTGGGTCAGTGATAAGGGGCGCCAAATAATGGCTATTGTTGATAACAGTTCGACGAACACGGCGGTCCAGAATCTTTTCAATTCCAAGGTTCAGACGGCTACAGACAACGTTTCCAGCGTTGCCAGTGCCGCCAGCGGCAACCAGGCGATGGGCAAGGATGCGTTCCTGCAACTGCTGGTCACCCAGCTGAAAAACCAGGACCCGCTGTCGCCCCAGGACAACGGCGCGTTCGTGGCCCAACTGGCGCAGTTCAGCAGCCTGGAAGGCATCAATAACCTGAACGATTCGGTCAATGCGATCTCCAGCAGCTACAGCTCCTCGCAGGCGCTGCAGGCATCGTCACTGGTGGGTCGCTCGGTGATCACCCAGACCGACACGGCCGTGGTGGACACCAGCAAGAGCATGACCGGTTCCGTGGCGGTGACGGCGGCGACGGGCAACGTCTCCGTCAAGATCACCGACAAGGACGGCAACGTGGTTCGCACCATCGACATGGGTGCCCAGAGTGCCGGCAATTCCAGCTTTGTGTGGGACGGCAAGAACGATGCGGGTGAGGTGGCGCCTGCCGGCACCTACACCTTCAACGCCACCACCAAGAATGACGCGGGCGACTCGGTGGCCCTGGCCACCTCGCTGCCGGCAACCGTGACCAGCGTAACCCTGGGTACGAACGGCGGCGAAATGATGCTTAACCTGGCGGGCGGCATGGGCAGTATCAAGCTGTCGCAAATTCAGACTATCGGTACATAGAGCCGGCTAAATACGGCAAAAGGAGAGAACAATGTCTTTTAACATCGGCCTTAGCGGTCTCTATGCGGCCAACAAACAACTGGACGTGACCGGCAACAACATCGCCAACGTCGCGACCACCGGCTTCAAGTCGTCCCGTGCGGAATTCGCGGATATCTACGCGGCCTCCAAGCTGGGCACCGGCCAGAACAGCGTCGGTAACGGCGTGAACCTGGCGGCCGTGTCCCAGCAGTTCACCCAGGGTGACGTCAACAACAGCGGTGGCATCCTGGACATGGCGATCCAGGGCGGCGGCTTCTTCGTACAGAAAGGCAGCGACGGTTCGCTGGAGTACACCCGTAGCGGTTCCTTCCGTTCGGACAAGGACGGCTACATCACCGACAACACCGGCACCGCGCGTCTTCAAGGCTACGCGGCGGACGCCGACGGCAACATCCAGAAGGGTGGCTTGACCGACCTGCAACTGAACCTGTCGAACCTGCCGCCGAAGGCGTCGAGCAAGGTGGACTCCACCAGTAACCTGAACTCGTCCGAGCTGCCGATCGATCAGACGGCCCACCCGTTTGATCCGACCAAGACTGACAGCTTCACCACCCAGTACTCCACCACGCTCTACGACACCCAGGGCAATGCGCACCCGATGGTGCAGTACCTGGTGAAGACGGACTCCAACACCTGGAAGTCCTACACCCTGATTGATGGGCGCAACCCTGACGGCTCGCCGATCAGCGGTACCGGTACGGATGTGAAGGCACCGGTCGCCTCGACGCTGTCGTTTGACACCTCCGGCAAGCTCACCGGGATCGTGACTCCGCCAGCCACCGCGTCCAATACCACCCTGACGATTGCCGACTGGAAGCCGGGCGGCCTGGTCAATGGCGTCTGGACGCCTAACGGTGCGGCTGCCAACCCGGATGGCATTGCCGTCAACATGGCCAGCATCACCCAGTACAACTCCGCCACCTACCGCAACCCGCCGACTACCGATGGCTACGCCACCGGTCAAATCACCGGGTTGAAAATCGACGGCACGGGCGTACTGTTCGCCACATTCAGCAACCAGCAGAGCAAGGCCATCGGCCAGATCTCCCTGGCCAGCTTCAACAACGAACAGGGCCTGCAGCCAAACGGCGGCACCACCTGGAAAGAAACCTTCGCCTCAGGCCAGCCAGGTTTTGATACCCCGCAATCCGGTACCCTGGGTTCGATCGTGGCCAACTCCCTGGAGAACTCCAACGTCAACCTGACCAACGAGCTGGTGGACCTGATCAAGGCCCAGAGCAACTATCAGGCGAACGCCAAGACCATCTCCACCCAAAGCACCATCATGCAGACCATCATTCAGATGACCTGATGCTGTCGCTTTAACCCGCTTCACCCAAAAGCCCCTCGAATGAGGGGCTTTTTTTTGCTCACCGGCTGGAGTGACTGACAATCAGGGGGCTGTCACGCGCGGTTCAAGGGCGATGATCCGGCGATGATGGCCGCTGCCTGTTTCATGTACCCCGCGAGCGCCAAGCGGGCAAAAGAAAACCCCCGATACGCCGTAGGCCTATCGGGGGTTATTCACGCCTGGGTGGTTAAACCCGGGACCTGCTCAGCTTATTGGCAAGCTTCGCAATCCGGCTCGTCAATCGCACAAGCCTTTGGCACGGGTGCCGGGCCGGCAGGTGCGGCGAGCACCGAATCATCACCGTGGTTGCCGCCGCTGGAAACCGCGTTCAGCTTGCCGGTGTTGATGGTCGACTTCTCGGTGCTGGTGGCGGCCAGGGCACGGAGGTAGTAAGTGGTTTTCAGGCCACGGTACCATGCCATGCGGTAGGTCACGTCCAGCTTCTTGCCCGATGCGCCGGCGATGTACAGGTTCAGCGACTGAGCCTGGTCGATCCACTTCTGGCGACGGCTGGCCGCGTCGACGATCCACTTGGTGTCCACTTCGAAAGCCGTCGCGTAGAGCTCTTTGAGTTCTTGCGGAATGCGCTCGATCTGCTGCACCGAACCGTCGTAGTACTTCAGGTCGTTGATCATGACCGAGTCCCACAGGCCGCGGGCTTTCAGGTCGCGAACCAGGTACGGGTTGATCACGGTGAATTCGCCCGACAGGTTCGATTTCACATACAGGTTCTGGTAGGTCGGTTCGATCGACTGCGACACGCCAGTGATGTTGGCGATGGTGGCGGTCGGTGCGATGGCCATGATGTTGGAGTTACGAATGCCTTTCTGCACACGGGCACGTACCGGCGCCCAGTCCAGGGATTCGTTCAGGTCAACGTCGATGTACTTCTGGCCACGTTGCTCGATCAGGATCTGTTGCGAGTCCAGCGGCAGGATGCCCTTGGACCACAGCGAACCCTGGAACGTCTCGTAGGCACCGCGCTCGTCGGCCAGGTCGCAGGACGCCTGGATCGCGTAGTAGCTGACCGCTTCCATGGACTTGTCGGCGAACTCGACCGCAGCGTCGGAACCGTAAGGAATGTGCTGCAGGTACAGCGCATCCTGGAAGCCCATGATGCCAAGGCCTACCGGACGGTGCTTGAAGTTGGAGTTCTGCGCCTGGGGTACCGAGTAGTAGTTGATGTCGATAACGTTATCGAGCATGCGAACGGCGGTGTTCACGGTGCGTTCCAGCTTGGCGGTGTCCAGCTTGCCGTTGGTGATGTGGTTCGGCAGGTTGATCGAGCCCAGGTTGCAAACGGCGATCTCGTCCTTGTTGGTGTTCAAGGTGATCTCGGTGCACAGGTTCGAGCTGTGGACCACGCCCACGTGCTGCTGCGGGCTGCGCAGGTTGCACGGGTCTTTGAAGGTCAGCCAAGGGTGGCCGGTTTCAAACAGCATGGAGAGCATTTTGCGCCACAGGTCTTTGGCCTGGATGGTCTTGAACAGCTTGACCTTGCCTGGGTACTCGGTGAGGGCTTCGTAGTACTCGTAGCGCTCTTCGAAGGCCTTGCCGGTCAGGTCGTGCAGGTCCGGTACTTCGGATGGCGAGAACAGGGTCCATTTGCCGTCATCGAAGACACGCTTCATGAACAGGTCAGGGATCCAGTTGGCGGTGTTCATGTCGTGGGTACGACGACGGTCATCACCGGTGTTCTTGCGCAGCTCGATGAACTCTTCGATGTCCATGTGCCAGGTTTCCAGGTAGGCACACACCGCGCCTTTGCGCTTGCCACCCTGGTTCACGGCCACCGCGGTGTCGTTCACCACTTTGAGGAACGGTACAACGCCCTGGGACTTGCCGTTGGTGCCCTTGATGTACGAACCCAGTGCACGCACCGGCGTCCAGTCGTTACCCAGGCCGCCTGCGAATTTGGACAACATGGCGTTGTCGTGGATCGCGTGGTAGATGCCCGACAGGTCATCCGGCACGGTGGTCAGGTAGCAGCTCGACAGCTGTGGACGCAGGGTACCGGCGTTGAACAGGGTCGGTGTGGACGACATGTAGTCGAAGGACGACAACAGGTTGTAGAACTCGATGGCACGGTCTTCTTTCTGCTTCTCTTCGATCGCCAGGCCCATGGCCACGCGCATGAAGAAGATTTGCGGCAGTTCGAAGCGGATACCGTCCTTGTGGATGAAGTAACGGTCGTACAGGGTTTGCAGGCCCAGGTAGGTGAACTGCTGGTCACGCTCGTGGTTGATCGCCTTGCCGAGTTTTTCCAGGTCGAAGGTGGCCAGGATCGGGTTCAGCAATTCGAATTCGATACCCTTGGCGATGTAGGCCGGCAGCGCCTTGGCGTACAGGTCGACCATTTCGTGGTGGGTCGCGCTCTCGGCGACGCCCAGGAAGTTCAGGCCTTCGGCACGCAGGGTGTCCATCAGCAGGCGGGCGGTCACGAACGAGTAGTTCGGCTCACGCTCAACCAGGGTGCGGGCGGTCATCACCAGGGCGGTGTTGACGTCGGTCAGGGCCACGCCGTCGTACAGGTTCTTCAGGGTTTCGCGCTGGATCAGGTCGCCGTCGACTTCTTCCAGGCCTTCGCAGGCTTCGGTGACGATGGTGTTCAGGCGGCCCATGTCCAGCGGCGCGAAAGTGCCGTCGGCGCGGGTGATGCGGATCGACGGGTGGGCTTGTACGGTTTCTTCGGACGGTGCGCGAACGGCGCGTTCCTTGGAACGGGCGTCACGGTAGATCACGTAGTCGCGAGCCACTTTCTGCTCGCCGGCACGCATCAGGGCCAGTTCGACCTGGTCCTGGATTTCTTCGATGTGGATGGTGCCGCCCGATGGCATGCGACGCTTGAACGTTGCGCTGACCTGTTCGGTCAGGCGGGCAACGGTGTCGTGGATGCGCGACGAGGCAGCAGCGGTGCCGCCTTCAACTGCAAGAAACGCTTTGGTGATGGCGACGGTGATTTTGTCATCGGTGTAAGGAACGACAGTGCCGTTACGCTTGATCACACGCAGTTGGCCCGGCGCGGTGGCGGACAGATCCATATTCGAATCAGCGGCCTGCGGCACGGAGCCTTGCGGGTTCTCGCGAGTTGTGTCGGTTTGCATGGGGGGTTGTCTCCACATTCTATATTTATTTGGGCACCATCACGGTGCCCACCGTTCCGTCCTGAAGCACTTACAACAGGCCTGGGCCTGGCATAACAACTTCGGGACAGGAGGAAGGGAGCTGATCGCGCCGCTTCCATGCCGAAGTCTTCGGTTACAAGCCGTGAAGCTCTTTACCGTATTCCTGGTGGGTGACAGTTTTGTACTGCAACACCCGTACCGTTTTTGCCTGATCTGGGCGGAAAACGGCTGCCATCCGCGTGCGCGGTTTGGTCTTCTGAAAAAGGCGTAAGTTCAACCAAACAGGAGCAAGAAAGGACTTGAGTTTCTTGTCTGATTTGTGTTTGGTTTTTTCGCTGAAAACCCTACATGTAGGGTTTTTTTGGCGACGACCTACAAGATAATGCGTTTTTGGGGGTATGGCAACGCACTACCTGTGGATAACGCTGTGGGTAAAATGTGTATGAAACGTGGAACAGCCGTGTAGGCCGCAGTACTGCTGCATTGCGCCGTTTGTCACCGAATATTCCAAGCTAAAAACATCCGGTCGAATTTTTGCGGGCGCGAACCCTATCACAAAAAAACACGATGTCCGAACGCATTTGCGCGCGTGTACTACAGGCCTGGCCCGTTGCTACAATCGGCCGTTATTCCTAGCGTTTATGCCTCACCTAAATGACAACTGCAGGAGCGGGCTTGCCCGCGAAAGACGTCAACGAAAACGCTGGAAACCTGAATAAACGCGGCGCCCTTGAGTTTTCTCGGGCAAGCCCGCTCCTACAATAATTGAGAACCGAGGTAGCGCATGGAGCATGAAGCCTGGCAGGTATTGATTGTCGAGGACGACGAACGACTGGCTGAGTTGACCCGTGACTACCTGGAGAGCAACGGCCTGCGGGTCTCGGTGGAAGGCAACGGCGCCCTGGCGGCGGCGCGGATCATCGCCGAACAGCCAGACCTGGTGATCCTCGACCTGATGTTGCCCGGCGAAGACGGCCTGAGCATCTGCCGCAAGGTGCGCGAGCACTATGACGGGGTCATCCTGATGTTGACCGCGCGCACCGACGACATGGACCAGGTGCTGGGCCTGGACATGGGCGCCGACGACTACGTGTGCAAACCCGTGCGCCCGCGCCTGCTGCTGGCGCGGATCCAGGCCCTGCTGCGGCGCAGCGAAAGCGTCGAGCCGGCCATCCCCGAAAAACTGCGACGCCTGCAATTCGGCCCGTTGGTGGTGGACAACGCCCTGCGTGAAGCCTGGCTGCACGAAGGCGGTATCGAACTGACCAGCGCCGAGTTCGACCTGCTGTGGCTGCTGGTGGCGAATGCCGGGCGGATCCTGTCCCGGGAAGAGATCTTCACCGCCTTGCGCGGCATTGGCTATGACGGCCAGGACCGTTCCATCGACGTGCGCATTTCGCGCATCCGCCCGAAAATCGGCGACGACCCGATCCACCCGCGGTTGATCAAGACCATCCGCAGCAAAGGCTATTTGTTCGTCCCCGAAGCCGCCGCTGACCTTACGCCGTGAACTCAATCTTCCTGCGCATCTACGGCGGCATGTGCGCGGCGCTGATCCTGGTGGCGCTGCTCGGCGTGCTGGCGTTGCACCTGCTCAATGAAGTGCGCAGCGGCCAATACCGCGAGCGCCTGGCCCACGGCACCTTCGCGCTGATGGGCGACAACCTGCAACCCATGAGTGCCATCGAGCGCCGCCGTGCGCTGGCGGTGTGGGAACGCTTGCTGGGCATCCCACTGGAATTGCAGACGGTGGCCGAGGCCCACCTGGACCTGAGCCAGCGCACGCGCCTGCAACGTGGCCAGGTGCTGGTGGAGCAGACCGGCCCCCATGCGGCCAGGGTGCTGCGACTGGTCAGTGACCAGGAACAGCTGGTGCTCACCGGCGAAGTGCAGCAAATCAGCGAGCAACTGGCCCGCGCAACGATTTACCTGCTGGCCGATGAACTGGTGCGTTTCCCGGTGGCCGAGCAACCGCAGAAACTCGCCGACCTGAAAGAGGCCAAAGGATTTGGTTTCGAGATGCACCTGCTGATGCTTGAACAGGCGGATATGGATGAAGACCAGCGCCGCCGCGTCTCCGAGGGCGATACCGTGATGGCCCTGGGCAAGGGTGGCGATTCGATCCGCGTATTTGCCGGCATGGTCGGCACGCCCTGGGTCCTGGAAATCGGCCCGCTGTACCAGATGAACCCATACCCGGCGCAATGGCTGATCCTGATCGCGCTGATCAGCCTGACCCTGATCGGTTTGATCGTCTATCTATTGGTGCGCCAGTTGGAGCGGCGCCTCAGTGGCCTGGAAGCCGCCGCCACGCGCATCGCCAAAGGCAGCCTGGAAGTGCGGGTGCCGGCCCGGGGTGCGGATTCGGTGGGGCGCCTGGCCGCCGCCTTTAACGGCATGGCCGAACACCTGCAACGGCTGTTGGCGATCCAGCGTGAACTGGTGCGCGCGGTGTCCCACGAACTGCGCACCCCGGTGGCGCGCCTGCGGTTTGGCCTGGAAATGATCGGTGATGCGGCCACGCCTGAGGCGCGGCGCAAGTACATGGAAGGCATGGACAGCGATATCCAGGACCTCGACGGCCTGGTGGACGAAATGCTCACCTATGCGCGGTTGGAACAAGGCTCGCCGGCCCTGAATTTCCAGCGGGTCGACCTCAGCGCCTTGCTCGATCAGGTGATTGATGAACTCTCGCCGTTGCGCCCGGAAATCAACGTGGCCCGGGGTATCTGCCTGTCATCGGCCCACTGGGATGATGCCTGGGTGGAGGCCGAGCCGCGTTACCTGCACCGCGCCCTGCAAAACCTGGTGAGCAACGCCATGCGTCATGCCCAGGGCCACGTGCTGATCAGTTACCAGGTGGGCCAGGTGCGCTGCCGCATCGACGTGGAAGACGACGGGCCGGGCGTGCCGGAAAGTGCCTGGGAGCGGATCTTCACCCCGTTCCTGCGCCTGGACGACAGCCGCACCCGGGCCTCGGGCGGGCACGGGTTGGGGTTGTCTATTGTGCGGCGGATCATCCATTGGCACGGCGGCCGGGCGTTGATCGGCAAGAGCAACAACCTTGGAGGGGCGTGTTTCAGCCTGAGTTGGCCACGAGACCAAGAGAAAACCTGATTCATTGTGGTGAGGGGGCTTGTCCTGTGGCGAGGGGGCTTGTCCCCCGTTGGAGTGCGTAGCGCTCCCGCTTTTTTGGGGCCGCTACGCAGCCCAACGGGGGACAAGCCCCCTCGCCACAGAGATCAATCAGGCTTGGATGGCCACCAGGCTCAACAACTGCCCTTCATCCACCACAAATTGCGCCTCCAGCTCCTTGCCATGGCACCACTCTGCGGACAAGTCCGTCAGCAACCTCAGCCGCGCATGGCCGGTATCCGACCATTCCAGCAACTCGGCATGCTCAAAGTAGAAGCGCTTCTGCACGATCGGGTAGAGCGCCTTGAACAGGCTCTCCTTCGCTGAAAACGTCAACGTCACCAGCTGCGCAACCTGTTCCCGCGGGCCGGCCGCCATGCGCTGCAATTCATCGGGCGTGAGGATTTCCCCGGCCAGGCGTTCCGCCCGCTCCAGGCTCAGCAGGTTTTCCAGGTCCATCCCCAGCCCGCGCCACTGAGCCTTGTGGGCGACGATGGCCGCTGCGTGGCCGGTGCTGTGGGTGATCGAACCGCTGATATGGGCGGGCCAGACCGGCGCGCGGTCCTCGCCAATCGCCGGCACGCAATCCAGCCCATCCAACTGTTGCAAGGCGGCGCGGGCGCACAGGCGACCGGCCAGAAACTCCGCCTGGCGCTTGGCTACTGAACGCTGGATGCTCGCGGGCGGTGGCACAGCGCTGCGCTGGAAGTCACCGATGGCCAGCAGGGCCGGGTCAAAACGGGTGCTCAGCAAGACCGTGCCGGGCAGGGCAACGGGCAACGGCCAATGGGCATCAAGTGGGGTGCAGCAGGCGGGTAGGGAATTCATGCCGGGTATTTTGCCGAGTTGGAGGGCCGCTGGATAGCCTGCGGCCGGGGATACGTAAATAACTCTTTACACAGTAGCCGGCCTCGGTTCAGCCCAGGTTCAGAGAGTGTTCAGGGGGAGTTCAGGGGCGTCTGCGTAGTCTGGCCCGGTACCCAAAGCCAAAGCGTATGAGGTAGACCATGACTGCGATCAAGAAGCTGATGTTGGCGTTAACCATGCTCAGCGCCACTGCTGGCGTCCAGGCCTCTGATGCGAGTTTCGCGGGTTTCTCTAAAGAGAAGAGCAAAAAGCCCTACAGTCTTATTCAGCGCGTGAGCTTCGAGGACGCCGGCGAACACGCGGCGCCCTGGGGTGAATCCCTGGGCCAGCACACCCCGCAGCCGGATTACCGCGTGGGCAACGAAAACCTGTCAGGTCAGTTCAACGGCAGTAAATTGCGCCAGCAAGACCTGCAAGGCCGCTATGATATACCCCAGTTGGAAAGTTGATTTGCCGTGGAGAGCGTTATGAAATTGCTGGTTGTCGAAGATGAGGCGTTGCTGCGTCATCACCTGTTGACCCGCCTGACCGACAGCGGTCACGTGGTCGAGGCCGTCGCCAACGCTGAAGAGGCGCTGTACCAGACCGGGCAATTCAACCACGACCTGGCGATCATCGACCTGGGCCTGCCCGGCATGGGTGGCCTGGACCTGATCCGCCAACTGCGCGCCCAGGCCAAGACATTCCCGATCCTGATCCTGACCGCCCGCGGCAACTGGCAGGACAAGGTCGAAGGCCTGGCCGCCGGTGCCGATGACTACGTGGTCAAGCCGTTCCAGTTCGAAGAGCTGGAAGCGCGGATGAACGCACTGCTGCGCCGCTCCAGCGGTTTTACCCAATCCACCATCGTCGCCGGGCCCCTGTTGCTGGACCTCAATCGCAAGCAGGCGTCCCTCGACGAACAGCCACTGGCGCTGACCGCCTACGAATACCGCATCCTCGAATACCTGATGCGCCACCATCAGCAAGTGGTCGCCAAGGACCGCCTGATGGAGCAGCTCTACCCCGATGACGACGAGCGCGATCCAAACGTCATCGAAGTGCTGGTGGGCCGCCTGCGCCGCAAGCTGGAAGGCCCGGCGGGTTTCAAACCGATCGATACCGTGCGTGGCTTGGGCTACCTGTTCAATGAGCGCTGCCGTTGATTCGCTCGTTACGTGTGCGGTTGATGCTCGCGGCCACCACCCTGGCCGTGCTGTTTATGCTGGCCTTGTTGCCGGCCATGCAGGGCGCCTTCAG
Organism: Pseudomonas sp. IPO3778; assembly: GCF_013386825.1. Classification (GTDB taxonomy): domain Bacteria; phylum Pseudomonadota; class Gammaproteobacteria; order Pseudomonadales; family Pseudomonadaceae; genus Aquipseudomonas. Next base: position 137,431 of record NZ_JACARC010000029.1, on the reverse strand, counting down.
CCTGGCCCTGCAGGACTCCATCGAGCAGCGCCTGGCGTCGGATGTCACGACGCTGATTTCGGCTGCCCGGGTTGAAAACAATCGCCTGCTGATGCCCGCGCAGCTGCCCGATGAGCGCTTCAACCTCACCGACAGCCGCCTGCTGGGCTACATCTATGACCGTGAAGGCCATTTGGTCTGGCGTTCCCGCGCCACCCAGGAAGAGAACATCAACTACAAACCGCGCTACGACGGGCGCGGCAACGAGTTTGCGCGGATCCGCGAGGCCAACGGCCAGGAATTCTTTGTCTATGACGTCGAGGTCAAGCTGCTGGGCGGCAAGAGTGCGGCGTTCAGTATCGTCGCCTTGCAACCGGTGCGTGAATACCAACTGACCCTCGAAGGCCTGCGGGAAAACCTCTACTTGGGCTTTGGCGCCGCCTTGCTGGTGTTGCTGACCCTGTTGTGGCTGGGCCTGACCTGGGGCCTGCAGGCCTTGCGCCGGCTGAGCCAGGAACTGGATGAAATCGAGGGCGGCACCCGGGAAAGCCTCAGTGAGCAACACCCCCGCGAATTGCTGCGCCTGACCGGCTCCCTCAACCGCCTGCTCCACAGCGAGCGTGAGCAACGTACCCGTTACCGCGATTCCCTGGACGACCTGGCCCACAGCCTGAAAACCCCGTTGGCGGTACTTCAGGGCGTGAGCGAAGACATGGCCCAACGCCCCGAAGACCGGGACCAGGCCTGGGTGCTGCAATCCCAGATCGAGCGCATGAGCCAGCAGATCAGCTACCAGTTGCAACGCGCCAGCCTGCGTAAAAGCGGCCTGGTGCGCCACCAGGTGCGGTTGGAGCCGGTGTTGCAAAGCCTGTGCGACACGTTGGACAAGGTCTATCGCGACAAGGGCGTGAAGGTGGCTTTCGATTTGCCGGAGGCGTGCGACGTGCCGATCGAGAAGGGCGCCTTGCTGGAACTGCTCGGCAACCTGTTGGAAAACGCCTACCGTTTGTGCCTGAGCGAAGTGCGCATCAGCGTGCAGGAAAGCCTGGAAGGCACCGAACTGTGTATTGAAGACGACGGCCCCGGCGTGCCGCCGGACCAGCGTGCGCGCATCCTGCAACGGGGTGAGCGGTTGGACCGCCAGCACCCGGGGCAGGGGATTGGCTTGGCGGTGGTCAAGGACATTATTGAAAGCTACGGTGCGCGGCTGACCCTGGGGGATTCACCGCTGGGTGGTGCGGCGTTCAAGATTCACTTTCCGGCCGTGTGATCTTTATGGCTGCACCGGCCTCATCGCAGGCAAGCCAGCTCCCACATTGTGACTGTGTCCACAAATCAAACTGTGGGAGCCGGGCTTGCCCGCGATGAGGCGGGTACTGGCAACGCTTATCTAACTCTCTTGTGCTCTATAGGCCCCCGGCGTCAACCCGGTCCACTTCTTGAACGCCCGATGAAACGCCGACGGTTCGGAAAATCCCAACTGCTCGGCGATCTCCTGTAACGACAAATCCGCCCGTCCCAAGTGATAAATCGCAATGTCCCGGCGCAACTCATCCTTGAGCGCCTGAAAGCTGGTGCCTTCTTCCCGCAAATGCCGACGCAGGGTCTGCGGGCTGATGTGCAGGTGCTGGGCGACGGCTTCCAGGTCGGGCCAGGGCGTGCGATCACGGCTTAATAAACGCCGCAGTTGGCTGCTTAAACTGTCGCCTTCATCCGGACGTGACAACAGGTCGGCGGGTGAGCGCTCGAGGAAATGCTTGAGGGTGCGTTCGTCCTGCAACAGCGGCAGGCTCAGGTAGCGGCTGGGAAACACCAGGCTGCTGGTGGGCGCCGAAAACACCTGCGGGCAGGGGAACAGCAAGTCGTACTCAGTGGCGTGGGGCGGCATCGGGTAGCTGAACGTGGCCTGGTCCAGGCGGATACGCTGGCCGATCAGCCAACTGCCGAGGCGATGCCAGATCACCAGCAGGCATTCACTGAGAAAGTGATCCGGGTCCCAGAGCTGGGAGTCGTCCAGGCTCAAGCGGGCCATTTCCCCTTCGCGCGTCAGACGCCAACGCGGACCTTGCGGGAATAGGCTATAAAATAATAAGCCGCGTTCGAGAGCCTTCTCTAGGGTGCGGCAATGAATCAGCGCGTGGCACATCATGGCGAACGTGCCGCGCTTGCTCGGGCCTTCGGCGAAACCCAGGTATTCGTCATCCAGTTCCAGCCACAGCATCTGCAGCAGCCGGGTGAATTGCTCCGGGGCGATGCGGGCGCGGGGTTCGCTCAGGAGTTCCGGGGTAATGCCCACGTGCTGCAGCAGGCCCGAGTAGTCGACGCCCGCCCGGCGTGCACCGCCGAGGGCGGCCCGGGCGTAGTGACTGGCGATGGTACGTTCACGCATGAGGGGCCTCGTCCATTGAATGGCGGATGTTAGCCATCCTGCGCGGGGGCAACAAGGCGGATATCCGCCAAATTGTAGGACGAGATCAGGCGTGTAGGCGGAAACCCGCCACTGTCTATGGGCGCTGTCTGAAACTGAAAATCCCCCGAGCGCCGATGTCTAAAGGCCTTCAGCGGTTTTCGGCAAAAGTGGCACGCCGCTTGCGATACAGAGCGCAGGGAGACCGGCCTTGAGCAGGCTCTCAAACAACAAATCCCTCCAGTGCAGGAGGGTTCGCAATTCAAGTGTCGTGGGCAATGGCGGATATTTGCCACACGGGACGATTGAGGAACTTTGCAATGACGACTCGTCAGCCACTGTACAAATCCCTGTATTTCCAGGTGATCGTTGCAATCGTTATCGGTATTTTGCTCGGCCACTTCTACCCGCAGACCGGCGTGGCCCTCAAGCCACTGGGTGACGGCTTTATCAAGCTGATCAAAATGGTCATCGCCCCGATCATCTTCTGCACCGTTGTCAGCGGCATCGCTGGCATGCAAAGCATGAAATCGGTCGGCAAAACCGGCGGCTACGCGCTGCTGTACTTCGAAGTCGTCTCTACCATCGCCCTGCTGATCGGTCTGATCGTGGTCAACGTTGTGCAACCGGGCGCCGGCATGCACATCGACGTGGCTACCCTGGACGCTTCGAAAGTCGCAGCCTATGTGACCGCCGGTGCAGACCAGAGCATCGTTGGCTTCCTGCTGAACGTGATCCCGAACACCATCGTTGGCGCGTTCGCCACCGGTGACATCCTGCAAGTGCTGATGTTCTCGGTGATCTTCGGTTTCGCCCTGCATCGCCTGGGTGCCTACGGCAAGCCGGTGCTGGACTTCATCGATCGCTTCGCCCACGTGATGTTCAACATCATCAACATGATCATGAAGCTCGCGCCACTCGGTGCCCTGGGCGCCATGGCGTTCACCATCGGTGCCTACGGTGTCGGTTCGCTGGTGCAGTTGGGCCAGCTGATGATCTGCTTCTACATCACCTGCATCCTGTTCGTGGTGCTGGTGCTGGGCGCCATCTGCCGCGCACACGGCTTCAGCGTGCTGAAACTGATCCGCTACATCCGTGAAGAGCTGCTGATCGTACTGGGTACTTCCTCGTCCGAATCCGCACTGCCACGCATGCTGATCAAGATGGAACGCCTGGGCGCCAAGAAGTCGGTAGTGGGTCTGGTTATCCCGACTGGCTACTCCTTCAACCTGGACGGTACTTCGATCTACCTGACCATGGCTGCCGTGTTCATCGCCCAGGCGACTGACACCCACATGGACATCACCCACCAGATCACCCTGTTGCTGGTACTGCTGCTGTCCTCCAAGGGCGCGGCTGGCGTAACCGGTTCGGGCTTCATCGTACTGGCCGCGACCCTGTCGGCTGTTGGCCACCTGCCGGTTGCCGGCCTGGCGCTGATCCTGGGTATCGACCGCTTCATGTCCGAAGCCCGCGCACTGACCAACCTGGTAGGCAACGCCGTTGCGACCCTGGTTGTGGCCAAGTGGGTCAAGGAACTGGACGAAGACAAGCTGCAAGTCGAACTGGCTTCCGGTGGCCGCGGTATCTCCGAGACCCGTGAAGAAGACGACCTGGGTGTGGCCGAAGGCCCGACCCCAACCGCCGTCAAGTAAGGCTGCACCGCGTGTAAAAAACCCATCTTCGGATGGGTTTTTTTATGCCTGTTCGATCGTTCCCACCCTCTGCGTGGGAATGCCGCCACTGAGGCTCTGCGTCTCGCGTTAGGCCTCCTGGAAACATCGGTCACTGCGGATGATGGTTTAGGTGATTGCCGCTGATGGTCAGGCTTGCCTACTCTGTGAGCTATCGAACCGGAATCGGAGTCTTCATGTCAGGCCCCTTGGCGTCCCTCAAAGTACTGGATTTCTCCACCTTGCTGCCGGGGCCGTTTGCCTCGTTGCTGCTGGCCGACATGGGCGCGGAGGTGCTGCGCATCGAATCCCCCACGCGCATGGACCTGCTGCGGGTGTTGCCGCCCCATGACCACGGCGTGTCCGCCAGCCACGCCTACCTGAACCGCAACAAACGCAGCCTGGCCCTGGACCTCAAGCAGGCCGAGGCCGTGGCGATCGTGGGGCAGTTGGTGGCGGACTACGACATCGTGCTGGAGCAATTTCGCCCCGGGGTGATGGAGCGTCTGGGCCTGGGCTACGAGGCCTTGAAGGCAATCAACCCGAAGCTGATCTACGTCTCCATCACCGGCTACGGCCAAACCGGCCCCTACAAGGACCGCGCCGGCCATGACATCAACTACCTGGCCCTGGCCGGTATCGCCAGCTACACCGGGCGTCAGGACAGCGGCCCGTTGCCCCTGGGCGTGCAGTTGGCGGACGTGGGCGGCGGCTCGTTGCACGCGGTGATCGGCTTGCTCGCGGCAGTGATTGCCCGGCAGCACAGCGGGGTGGGTCAACACCTGGACGTGAGCATGACCGATTGCGCCTTCAGCCTGAATGCCATGGCCGGCGCGGGTTACCTGGCGTGTGGCGTGGAGCCGGCGTGGGAGAACCAGGTGCTCAATGGCGGCAGTTTCTATGACTATTATCGGTCACGGGACGGGCGCTGGTTCTCGGTGGGCAGCCTGGAGCCGGCTTTTATGCAGCCGTTGTGTACGGCGCTCGGGCGGCCGGAGTTGGCCGCGCAGGGTTTGTCGCCCAAGCCCGAGCAACAGAAAGCCCTCAAGCTGGCGTTGCAGGTCGAGTTCGAGAAACGCAGCTTTGATCAGTTGTGTGAGCTGTTTGCCGGGATTGATGCGTGTGTCGAACCGGTATTGAGCCTGAGCGAGGCCGTTGAACACCCACAGCTGAAGGCCCGGGAGCTGATCAGCCAAGTGCCGCGGGGCGATGGTTCCGCACAGGCGCAGATAGCCTGTCCGTTGAAGTTTTCCGAAGGCTTGCCGGCGGCCAGGCACATCGGAGCGGCATTGGGCGCTCACAGCGAAGAGGTGTTGGCGGAGTTGGGCTTCAGTGCTCAGCAGATAGACGATCTGCGGCGTGCCAAGGTGATTCAGTAGCGCCTGGGCTGACGCTATCGCAGGCAAGCCAGCTCCCACAGTTGAAATGCATTCCAATGTGGGAGCTGGCTTGCCTGCGATGAGGCCCTTATTCCACCCTGGTTTCCCCGGTAAACACCAGGGTCTGCCGGCACCGCCTGCACAAATACCGCCGCCCCTGGCTCACCAGCCCGTGACGCTGGGACGAAAACGGGAAGTCGCTGTCGGCACACGGGCAGCGATAGATATACCGCGTCACCCGTCGCCGCTGGATTTCATAGGTGTGGCAGCGATCGGGCGGCAGTTCGTAAACCCCACGCATGATCAACTGCCATTCCTCGCCATGGGGCTGGATGCGCTCGCCGAACAATTGGTGGGCAATCAGGTGCGCCACTTCATGGGCGACCGTCTGTTTAAGGAAGTGTTGGCTGTTTTCACGGTACAGCTGCGGGTTGAAGCGCAGCAGGTTCTCGTGCAAATGCGCGACACCGGCCTTCTGGCCCCGCAGCTTGAGGCTGACCTGGGGGCGTTTGAAGCTTCGTTTGAAAAAGGATTCGGCTTGCAGGAAACAATCTTCGACGCGGGTATTGAGTTGCTCGGGCATGCTGTACATATCTCCAGAGATGCCCAGTATGCCGCAAACCAGGGTGTATCCGAATCTGTCAGGCGCCGAATGGTCATGCATAACGCACAAAGCCACCTTGCGGTGGCTTTTCCTGCGGGTTGAACCGCGTCAGTTGGTGTAGATCGGGCCTACGCCCAGCCCCCAGACGATCACGGTAAACGCCATGATCGCCACCAGCACCACCAGGCCTACCGCCAGCACCGAGCTGGAAAACAGAAAACCCTCGTCCGGGTTGATGTTCATGAAGGTCGGCAGTCCTACATACAGCAGGTACACCGTGTAGCAAATCGCGGCCGTGCCGACGACCATGCCCAGCCACATATGCGGGTACAACGCCGCCAGCCCGCCGATAAACAGGGGGGTCGCGGTGTAGGTGGCAAACGCCACGCAACGGGCCATGCTGGGGTTGGCGTCATAGGTGCGGGCCATCCAGTGAATGAACGCGCCCATCACCGCCACGCCGCCGAGCATCGCCGCGTAGGACATGAGGGTCATCCACAACGCGCTTTCCACCGTCAGCATCACCGGTGCGCGGCTGCCGATGACCCAGCCCACCTGAGTGGTGCCGATAAAGGCTGATACCGCGGGGATCGCTGCGAGAATCAGCGTATGGGTGAGGTACATGTGGCTGATGCTTTCTTCTTTATCGCCACGGATTTCCCGCCATTCCTGATCGGGGTGGGTGAAAAGTCCCACGACGTGATGGATCATGCCAGTCACTCCTGTCGTTATTACCATCGCCCCCCAGTGGAGCGCCCACGGGCCAATTGGCCTGAAAGGTCTGGATATATGTGCGACCTTATGTCGCAGTATAGGAAGTGATGACCGGAAAAACCGTAGGGCTTTAGAGCAAATTGCGCTGTAAACATTGGGCTTAATCGCGGCGGGGTCTGTTGATTGGAATGCAGTCAATTGGGGGAGCGGGCATGCTCGCGAAGGCGGTGGGTCAGTCACACACATATTGACTGACAGGCCGCTTTCGCGAGCAAGCCCGCTCCCACACAAGCCCACATTGGAACTCGGTCGTCCATCCCGGTAAAATACCCGGCTTTTCGTCACACACCTTTCGCGGATCCAAGCGCCATGGGCACTCTTACGGTCAACCAGAACAAACTGCAAAAACGCCTGCGTCGCCAGGCCGGTGAGGCAGTCGCCGATTTCAACATGATCGAAGAGGGCGACAAGGTCATGGTCTGCCTGTCCGGCGGCAAAGACAGCTACACCCTGCTCGACGTGCTGATGCACCTGCAAAAGGTTGCACCGATCAAGTTCGAGATCGTCGCCGTGAACATGGACCAGAAGCAGCCGGGGTTTCCCGAGCATGTGCTGCCGGCCTACCTCAAGGAACTGGGGGTCGAGTACCACATCGTCGAGAAGGACACCTACTCGGTGGTCAAGGAGCTGGTCCCGGAAGGCAAGACCACCTGCTCGCTGTGCTCGCGCCTGCGCCGTGGCACGCTCTACACCTTCGCCGACGAAATCGGCGCGACCAAGATGGCCCTGGGTCACCACCGCGATGACATCGTCGAAACCTTCTTTCTGAACATGTTCTTCAACGGCAGCCTCAAGGCCATGCCGCCCAAGCTGCGGGCCGACGACGGGCGCAATGTGGTGATTCGCCCTCTGGCGTACTGCCATGAGCGGGACATCCAGGCGTACTCCGACCTCAAGCAATTCCCGATCATCCCGTGCAACCTCTGCGGCTCCCAGGAAAATCTGCAACGCCAGGTGGTCAAGGAGATGCTCCAGGAGTGGGACCGCAAGACCCCGGGCCGCGTCGACAGCATCTTTCGCAGCTTGCAGAACGTGCAGCCCTCGCAGTTGGCCGACCGTAACCTGTTCGACTTCACCAGCCTGCGTATCGACGAAACCGCGGCGTCGCGCTTCGTCAACGTAGTGAACCTCTGAGCGCTTTCACCGCTCTGACAGACGGCGCTCCTGGGCGCCGTTTTCATTTCAATCCTTAGGAGAGGGCATGCGCGATTACAAGTGGCTGCACGAATATTGTCTGAACCGGTTTGGTTCGGCGGCCGAGCTGGAAGCCCATCTGCCTGTGCCCCTGACCCCGGCGAAACTGCGCAAGATCAGTGATGATCGCTACCTGTCGACCCTGTCGCTGCGGGTATTCCGCGCTGGCCTGAAACACAGCGTGGTGGACGCCAAGTGGCCGGCGTTCGAGCAGGTGTTCTTTGGGTTCGACCCGGAAAAAGTCGTGCTGATGGGCGCCGAGCACCTGGAGCGGCTGATGCAGGACACCCGCATCATTCGCCACCTGGGCAAACTCAAGAGCGTGCCGCGCAACGCGCAGATGATTCTGGATATCGAGAAGGAAAAGGGCAGCTTCGGTGCGTTGATCGCTGACTGGCCGGTGACCGATATCGTCGGCTTGTGGAAGTACCTGAGCAAGCACGGCCATCAGTTGGGCGGGTTGTCGGCGCCGCGTTTTCTGCGGATGGTGGGCAAGGACACGTTCGTGCCCAGCTATGACGTGGTGGCGGCGCTGAATGCACAGAAGATTGTCGACAAGGTGCCCACCAGCCTGCGGGACCTGGCCACGGTGCAGGGCGCGTTCAACCAGTGGCACGCCGAGAGTGGCCGGCCGATGTGCCAGTTGTCGATGATGTTGGCTTACACCGTGAACCACTGAGACCGACAGATAACCCTGTGGCGAGGGGGCTTTTGTGGCGAGGGGGCTTGCTGTGGCGAGGGAGCTTGCTGTGGTGAGGGGGCTTGCTGTGGCGA
>NZ_JACARC010000029.1:0-128613 GCF_013386825.1 Pseudomonas sp. IPO3778 | reverse complement strand
CCTCGCCACAGCAAGCTCCCCAGCCACATTGATTGCGGCTTTGCCTGAAGAAATGCATTCAAGCAGGCAAACCTTCCCCCGCCAACCGCCGATTCAACTGGTGGCGGTACCGCACATACATCAACGCCGTGCAGAACACCGCCAGGCTCGCGAGCATTTCCAGCACGCCAAACCACTGCCGGTTCGGGTCGTACGCCGCCAGCGCGCCTTTGATGAAGTACAGATTCACCACAAAGCACATCCACGAATGCCCGCGCGCGCTGCCCAGGATCATGCCCGGTGCCAGCAACAGCAGCGGCACCAACTCGATCAGCAGAATCACCCATGGCCGCGCGCCGTGCAGGTCGGCGAATACCAGGTAGTACGCGCACAGCAACCCCACCAACCCCAAAAACGCCAGCAGGCTTAACGCCCGCGTCACGTTGACCCGCGGCTCCAGCCACGCCTGGGGCGGCAGTACCTTAGGCTTCCGGGCCACGGCCGTTCTCCAGGAGCGCGGCGGTTTTCGCCAGGCGCAGGCCGAGGGCGCGGCACAGGGCGATCTCATGTTGATCCAGGGCACGCTTGCCGTCGGCACCGGAATGGTGGCTGGCGCCGTAGGGCGTACCGCCGCCTTTGGTGTCCAGCAGCGCCTGTTCGCTGTAGGGCAGGCCGGTGATCAGCATGCCGTGGTGCAGCAGCGGCAGCAGCATCGACATCAGGGTGGTTTCCTGGCCGCCGTGCAGGCTGGCGGTGGAGGTGAACACGCCCGCCGGCTTGCCCACCAGGGCACCGGTCAGCCACAGGTTGCTGGTGCCGTCGAGAAAGTACTTGAGCGGCGCAGCCATGTTGCCGAAACGGGTCGGGCTGCCCAGGGCCAGGCCCGAGCAGTGCTTCAGGTCGTCGAGGCTGCAGTACAGCGGGCCATCGACCGGAATGCTCGGCGCCACGGCTTCGCACTCGCTGGAGATGGCCGGGACGGTACGCAACCGCGCCTCAAGCCCTGCTTGCTCGACGCCTCGGGCAATCTGCCGGGCCATTTCGCTGACCGAGCCGTTTCGGCTGTAATACAACACCAGCACATACGGCGCACTCACGAAACCAGCTCCAGGATATTCTCGGGCGGGCGGCCGATTACGGCCTTGTCGGCGGTTGCGAGGATCGGGCGCTCCATCAGTTTAGGATGAGCGGCGATGGCGGCAATCAACTGCGCCTCGCTGAGGCTGGCGTCGGCCAGGTTGAGGGTTTTGTATTCGTCTTCGCCGGTACGCAGCAGTTGCCGAGCGCTGATCGCAAGCTTGCCCAGCAAGGCCTGCAATTGCGCGGCGTCGAGCGGGGTTTCCAGGTAGCGCACCACGTTGGGTGTGAGGCCACGGGCTTCCAGCAGTTCGAGCGCACCGCGGGATTTCGAGCAGCGCGGGTTGTGATAAAGCGTCAGATCGGTCATGTGCGGGTCGCATCTTGCGTAAGGTGGCGGGTATTCTACCCGCGCTGCGCCACGTCCTTAAACCATGAGAGGCGATAGGCCGCAGCCAACGTTCATTTTTGCGAAGGATTACCCCATGACGAGGCGACTGTTAGGCGCATTGGCAATCATCGGCACGCTGCTGCTCAGCGGCTGTGGCAATGATTATGGCGTTGACCAATACGGTCAGAAAGTGGCCGCCGAACGCCTGGACAAGCAATGGCTGGTGGTTAACTACTGGGCCGAGTGGTGTGGCCCGTGCCGTACCGAAATTCCCGAACTCAACGCCTTGGCCGAACAGCTCAAGGGCCAGTCGGTGGGGGTGTTCGGCGTTAACTTCGACAACGCCCAGGGTGAAGAACTCAAAAGCGCCAGCGAGAAACTGGGTATCAAGTTCACCGTATTGGCGCAGAACCCGGACGGGATCTTCGACATTCCTCGCAGCGAAGCCTTGCCGGTGACGTACATCATCGATGACAAGGGCAAGGTGCGCGAGCAACTGATGGGCGAGCAGACGGCCGAGGGTGTGTTGGCCAAGCTCAAGGCGTTGCGCGGTTAAAAAATGTGGGAGCGGGCTTGCTCGCGAATGCGGTGGATCAGTCGATGTATCTGGTGACTGTCACACCGCCTTCGCGAGCAAGCCCGCTCCCACATTTGGATCTGTTTTGCCTTAAAGATCGTGCTTGATCAGCCTTCTTCCAGCCACAACCGCAGCGGTTTGCCGTCAGCCGGCCAGAAACGGGTCTGTTCGATCGGCGAGATGTCCCAGCGTTGCACGCCTTGCAGGGCCTGGAAGAAGCGGTGTTCCTGCTCCATCAACGCCTCGGCGCAGAGCTTGCGGGTGCTGCCGACCTTGCCAAAGCTGAGCTTGTCGCCGTCCAGGGTGTACGGCGCGAACCAATGGTTGCAGCCACCGTTGCCGTAGGCCCGGCCATCGGCGCCGAGGGTTACGGTCAGGTGCGCGTAATCCATCAATGGCCGCTCACCGATCCATTCCACCACGTAGCTGTGATCCTGCTTGAGCTTGACCTCATCGCTGGCGCAGCCCGCAAGGCCTGCGCCCAGCACGGCCAGCATCAGCGCGGCTCTCATTGCGCGGCCTTCTGGCATTTCGGGCAACGGTGCTTGTCGCCCAGGGTGGCCCAGCCCAACTCGGTGACCCGGGCCGTGGCGGCCGGTTGCAGCGGCTCTTTGCTCAGCTTGGTTTCCACCGCGAATTCAAAGTCCAGCACGTTGTCGCAGCTGTCGCAGTTGACCTTCCAGGTGTGAATCTCCAGTTCGCCGAACTTCGGCCCCTGGGCCATGGCGACCCACTGGCCCGCCGGGCGGATGGAGTAGCGCGCATCGCCTTCGACGGTCAGGCGCATCGACAGGGTTTTACTGCCGCGCAGGGTGACGATCAAAACGTCGCCGTTCTTGATCGAACCACCGTTGCCGGTGACTTGATAACGGCCCGGCACCAGGGCGCGGCATTCGATCAGGGTGTGTTGCGGGCTCAGCAAGCTGAAGCGGAAATCGTGTTCGGCCATGGATCCTCCAAATAGGCGCGGCATCCTATCACGGGCCGCCCTCCATCATGGCGCGGCTATGTGACCGCTGATCATCCTTCGACGAGGTTGTGCGCCTGCCCATCCACCCACGCCGCAATGTTGGCCAGGGTGGTGCCGGCAATCGCCCCCAGCGCCTCGCGGGTCAGGAAGGCCTGGTGCGCGGTGATGATCACGTTGGGGAAGGTCAGCAGGCGTGCCAGTACGTCGTCTTGCAGGGGCAAGTCCGAGCGGTCCTCAAAGAACAACTGGGCCTCTTCTTCGTACACATCCAGGCCCAGATAGCCCAGTTGGCCGTCCTTGAGCGCGTCGATCAGTGCCGGGGTGTCCACCAAACCGCCGCGCCCGGTATTGATCAGCATCGCGCCGGGCTGCATATGGGCCAGGCTTCGGGCGTTGATCAAATGTTTGCTGTCCGCCGTCAGCGGGCAGTGCAGGCTGATGATCTGCGCTTCGCCGAGCAACTGCGGCAGGCTCACGTAGCGCGCACCGAGGGCCTCGACCTGCGGGTTGGGGTAGGGGTCGTACGCCAGCAACTGGCAGCCGAACCCGGCCATGATCTTGGCGAACGTGGCGCCGATCTGCCCGGTGCCGACCACGCCGACGGTCTTGCCCACCAGGTCGAAGCCGGTCAGGCCATGCAGGCTGAAGTCGCCGTCGCGGGTGCGATTGTAGGCACGGTGCAGGCGGCGATTGAGGGCCAGGATCAGCGCGACGGCATGTTCGGCCACTGCATGGGGCGAGTAGGCCGGCACCCGCACGATGGTCAGGCCCAGGCGTTTGGCGGCGGGCAAGTCGACATGGTTGTAGCCGGCCGAGCGCAGGGCAATCAGGCGGGTGCCGCCCTTGGCCAGTTGCTCCAGCACCGGGGCGCTGAGGTCGTCATTGATAAAGGCGCAGACCACTTCGTGGTGTTCGGCCAGGGCCGCGGTGTCGAGGTTCAGCCGTGCCGGTTGGAATTGCAGTTGCAGGCCTGCGGGCAATGGCTGGGCGAGAAAGCTCTCGCGGTCGTAGGCCTGGCTGCTGAAGAGGAGGATGCGCATCAAATAGTCCTTCTTGATGATGGAAAGTTGCCTTTGTGGCGAGGGGGCTTGTCTGTGGGGAGGGAGCTTGCTGTGGCGAGGGAGCTTGCTCCCGCTGGAGTGCGAAGCGCTCCCAGGATTTTGGGGCCGCTGCGCAGCCCAGCGGGAGCAAGCTCCCTCGCCACAGCAAGCTCCCTCGCCACAGCAGCTCCTCGCCACATTACCCCAAAAGTTTACGCGCTGACCCGCGCCTCGCTGGCCAGCCGTGCAATCGCCATGTCCAGTTCATCCAGGGCCGGCATGGCCTTGGCGTCGTCCTGTTTGAGCAAGGTCTCGGCCCGTTGGCAGGCCGCGCGCAGTTGGGGTACGCCGCAATAGCGGGTGGCGCCGTGCAGGCGGTGAACCCGCTCGATCAGGGCGTTGCGGTCGTTGGCGTCACGGGCGACGCGAATCGCTTCACGGTCGGCCTCCAGCGAGGCCAGCAGCATCGCCAGCATGTCGGCTGCCAAGTCTGCCTTGCCGGCGGCCAGGCGCAAGCCTTCTTCGTGGTCCAGCACAGGCAATTGCGTGGCCTGCCCAAAGTTTTCGGTACCGCGTTCCGGGCCTTGATTGCGCAGGGCCAGCCCGGTCCATTTCAACACCACCTGGGCCAGTTGCCGTTCGCTGATGGGTTTGGTCAGGTAGTCATCCATGCCGCTTTGCAGCAGGGCGCGTTTTTCGTTGGCCATCGCATGGGCCGTCAGCGCGACAATAGGCAGTGGCGTGCCGTGGCGTTCGCTTTCCCAGGCGCGAATCGCCTCGGTGCTTTGCCGCCCGTCCATGCCGGGCATTTGCACGTCCATCAGCACCAGGTCGAAGGCTTCCAGTTTCACCGCTTCGATGGCCGAGTAACCGCTCTCCACCGCCTGGACCTTGGCGCCCATGTCTTCCAGCAGGGTTTGCACCAGCAGCAGGTTGGCCGGGTTGTCGTCGACACACAGCACCCGTGGCGCGCGGCTGGACAGCGGCTCGCCGGGTTCGCTGCGCAGCGGGCGCGGGCTGATCAGGTCGGCCAGGGCGCGGCGCAGTTTGCGTGTGCAGGCGGGTTTGGCCTGCAACTGGCTGTTGGGGTTGGGCACCGACGGGTTGAACAGCAGCTGTTCGGTGGTGGGGCACAGCACCAGCACCTTGCAGCCCAGGTGTTCGAGGTCCCACAGGTGCTGGTTCAAGCGCTCCGGCGGGATGTCGTTGGCGGTGATGCCCAGTACGGCCAGGTCAATGGCCTGTTCGGTCTGGTGGGCGCTGGTGATGCCGTTGGTCAGGCTCTCCAGGCTGTTGAACGGGGTGACTTCCAGGCCGCAATCTTCCAGTTGATGTTGCAGGGCCTGGCGCGCCAGCTCGTGGTTTTCCAGCACGGCGACGCGCCGGCCCAGCAGCGGCGGGGAGGGCAGGTCTTCGATATCGTCACGGGTTTTGGGCAGGTTCAGGCTGATCCAGAATTCCGAGCCTTCACCCGGTGTGCTGTCGACGCCAATCTCACCGCCCATCTGTTCGATCAGACGCTTGGAAATCACCAGCCCCAGGCCGGTGCCGCCAGGTTGCCGCGACAGCGAATTGTCCGCCTGGCTGAATGCCTGGAACAACGCCCGCACGTCCTGGTTGGACAGGCCGATGCCGGTGTCCTGCACGCTGATGCGCAGTTGCACGCTGTCTTCCTGTTCGTCTTCCAGCATGGCGCGGGCAACGATAGTGCCTTCGCGGGTGAACTTGATCGCGTTGCTCACCAGGTTCGTGAGGATCTGCTTGAGCCGCAGCGGGTCGCCCACCAGTGACAGCGGTGTGTCGCGGTAGACCAGGCTCACCAGCTCCAGCTGTTTGGCGTGGGCGGCCGGGGCGAGGATGGTCAGGGTGTCTTGCAGCAGGTCCCGCAGGTTGAACGGGATGCTGTCGAGCACCAGCTTGCCGGCCTCGATTTTCGAGAAGTCGAGGATTTCGTTGATGATGCCCAGCAGGTTGTCGGCGGATTTTTCGATGGTGCCCAGGTAGTCCAACTGACGAGGCGACAGCTCGCTTTTCTGCAACAAGTGGGTGAAACCGAGGATGCCGTTCAGCGGCGTGCGGATTTCATGGCTCATGTTGGCCAGGAACTCCGACTTGATGCGGCTGGCCTCCAGCGCTTCCTTACGGGCCAGGTCCAGCTCGATGTTCTGGATTTCAATGGTTTCCAGGTTTTGCCGCACGTCTTCGGTGGCTTGGTCGATGCTGTGTTGCAATTCTTCCTGGGCGTTTTGCAGGGTCTCGGCCATGCGGTTGATGCCCGAGGCCAGGTGGTCCAGTTCCTGGCTGCCCAGTGGTGGCAGGCGGGTTTCCAGGTTGCCGTCCTTGAGTTGCGCCACGGCCTGCTTGATCAGGCCAATGGGTGAGTTGATGGTGCGGCTGATGCGCAAGGCCAGGGCCGCGGTGCAGATCAGGCCGATGGCGATCAGCAGCAGGCTGGCGAACAGGCTGCGGTAGCCACGCAGCAACATGCCGTTGTGGGACAGCTCCAACTCTACCCAGCCCAGCAGGCGGTCGGATTCATCCGGGATCAGTTCACCGGCGAGGTTGCGATGGCGGCCGAACACCGGCAGCAGGTAGCGGGTCGCGTCGTTGCCGGTGCGCTGCAACAGGTGCGAGCTGTTGCCGATCGGCGCCTGATTGAGCATGGTCGGGCCGGCGTGGGCCAGGGGCGTGCGGTCGGGGCCGAGGAACGACACGGCGCGCACGTCGGTTTGCTCCAGGGATTGGGTAGCGATGCGTTCCAGCAGGTCGGTGTTCCGGGTGGCCAGGGCCGGGGCCACCAGCGGTGCCAGTTGCTCGGCGATCATCTCACCCCGTTGCAGCAACTGCGTCTGCAATTCTGAAAGCTGCATCCAGGTGAAATAGCCGCCCAGCAGCAACGCCATCAGGCTGGTAGGCAACAAGGTCAGCAACAGTACGCGGCCTTTTATCCCCATTCTTCTAAGCACGCCACTCTCCTGCTACCACACTGTTGTAGAAATTCCACGCAGGCATCCGGCCCGCGCCACCTGCGCAGTGTAGCCATTTGCGCGGGATGGAATCTCGCAAATTAATGACCTGAGGCAAACCTAGGGCCGTTGGGTGCCCGGTGGCGGCCCTGGCGGGTGATGGTTTCGAAGCGTTGAAGCGGGAGCGGATCTTTGGGGCGTACGGGGGGAAGGCGGGCAACCGCCCGGTGATGTTTACAGCCTGCGCTGTTTGCGTTTTTTCCACTGGCGGGCCACCCACCAGCGCCAGTAGCCCATGGTCAGGCAATACCCCAGCGCTGCCATCACCAGCCCCAATACCACCGAGCCCAGCAGGAAGGGTTGCCACAGCGTCGACAACTGCCCGCTGATCCATTCCCAGGTCAGCTCGTCGGGCATGGTGCGGGGGGGCACGTTCATCAGCCAGGCGCCGGTCATGTAGGTGCAGAAGAACACCGGCGGCATGGTAATCGGGTTGGTCAGCCACACCAGGCTGACGGCAATCGGCATGTTGCCGCGCACGCTGATGGCGAGGATCGCGGCCAGCAGCATCTGCAAGGGAATCGGGATAAATGCCGCGAACAGGCCCACCGCCATCGCCCGCGCGACCGAATGCCGATTGAGGTGCCAGAGGTTCGGGTCATGCAGCAATTTGCCGAGAAAGCGTAAGGACTTGTGTTCCCGAATGCTGGTCGGATCGGGCATGTACCGTTTGAATAAGCGCCGTGGCATAAGGGGTCCAGGTCAGTTCGAGGGGCAAGTATGCCCGCATTCTACGAACGGGAAATTCAGACTTTGTGACAAATAATAATAGGCCCGATCGGTGCCCCGGCTAAGACTCAATGGGTCGCTTTCAAGGAAAGATCCATGAGAACAGGGATGTTCGCCCTCGCGCTGGGGCTGCTCGCCTTGCGTTTTTTACCCGCGTTGCCCTCCGGTGGCTGGCTGCTGTTGATGCCGGTGCTGGCCCTGATGCTGTTGCCTTTTCGTACTTATCCGCTGGCATTTTTCCTGCTCGGGTTGAGCTGGGCGTGCCTCAGTGCGCAGTGGGCGCTGGACGACCGACTGGCCCCACGGTTGGATGGCCAGACCCGCTGGGTGGAGGGGCGTGTTACCGGGTTGCCGCAACAGACGGGCGACGGTGTGCGCTTTGAACTGACCGACAGCCGGTCACGTAACGACCTGCTTCCCAGACGCATTCGTGTGTCCTGGCGCGGCGGGCCGCCGGTCCGGAGCGGTGAGCGCTGGCGGTTGGCCGTCACCCTCAAACGCCCCTCCGGGCTGCTCAATACCGAGGGTTTTGACTATGAAGCCTGGCTGCTGGCCCAGCGGATTGGCGCCACCGGTTCGGTCAAGGATGGCCAGCGGCTGGCGCCGGCGCGGCATGCCTGGCGCGACGGGATTCGCCAGCGGCTGTTGGCGGTAGATGCCCAGGGGCGTGAGGCAGGCCTGGCGGCACTGGTGCTCGGGGATGGTTCCGGGTTGGCCACTGAGGATTGGCGTGTGCTGCAAGACACCGGCACCGTGCACCTATTGGTGATTTCCGGCCAGCACATCGGGCTGCTGGCAGGGTTGATCTATGGCCTGGTCGCCGGCCTGGCGCGCTACGGAGGGTGGCCGAAACCCTTGCCGTGGCTGCCTTGGGCCTGCGGCCTGGGGTTTGCAGCCGCGCTGGGCTACGGCGTGCTGGCGGGTTTCGAG
The DNA here is from genome assembly GCF_013386825.1 of Pseudomonas sp. IPO3778. Classification (GTDB taxonomy): domain Bacteria; phylum Pseudomonadota; class Gammaproteobacteria; order Pseudomonadales; family Pseudomonadaceae; genus Aquipseudomonas. The sequence goes on along the minus strand of NZ_JACARC010000029.1, from coordinate 119,894 downwards.
GTGCCGGTGCAACGGGCCTGCGTGATGGTGGGATTGGTCTTGCTGTGGCGCCTGCGGTTTCGTCATCTGGGAATCTGGTGGCCGCTGTTGCTGGCCCTGAATGCCGTGCTGATCCTCGAACCGCTGGCCAGCCTGCAGCCGGGGTTCTGGCTGTCTTTTGCGGCCGTAGCGGTGCTGATCCTGGCATTCAGCGGTCGACTGGGCCCGTGGCGTGCCTGGCAGGCCTGGACCCGGGCCCAGTGGTTGATTGCCATCGGTCTGTTTCCGCTGCTGCTGGTGCTCGGCCTGCCCATCAGCCTGAGCGGGCCGCTGGCCAACCTGGTGGCCGTGCCGTGGATCAGCCTGGTGGTGTTGCCCTTGGCCCTCCTGGGGACGGCGTTATTGCCGCTGCCTTATATAGGAGAGGGTTTGTTATGGCTGGCGGGCGGCGCGCTGGACTGGCTGTTCAAGGCCCTCGCCCTGCTGGCACAGCACCTGCCGGCCTGGCTGCCGGCGCACGTGCCGGTGGGCTATTGGCTGGTGAGCCTGCTGGGGGCCGTGTTGTTATTGCTGCCCAAGGGCGTCCCGTTTCGGCTGCTGGGCTGGCCGATGTTGCTGCTGGCGGTGTTCCCGCCCCGGGAATCGGTGCCCCATGGGCAGGTCGAGGTGGTGCAACTGGATGTTGGCCAGGGGTTGTCGATCATCCTGCGCACCCGCAACCACGTGCTGCTGTATGACGCCGGGCCGCGCTCCGGCGAGTTCGACCTTGGGGCTCGCGTTGTGCTGCCAGCCTTGCGCAAGCGGGGTGTCAAGGCACTGGACGTGATGCTGCTGAGTCACGCCGACGCCGACCATGCCGGCGGTGCATTGGCCGTGGCCCAGGGCTTGCCGGTCAAACGGGTGGTAGGCGGCGAGACACAGCGGCTACCGGCGGCTCTCGGTACTCAAGCGTGTGTCAGCGGCGAGCGCTGGGAATGGGACGGGGTGACATTCGAGCTGTGGCAATGGCCTGATGCGACGGACGGTAATCAGATGTCCTGTGTGTTGCGGGTGCAGGCCAACGGCGAGCGGCTGTTGCTGACCGGTGACATTGACCGTGACGCCGAGCGGGCCTTGCTGGCCACCCCCTTGGGCGCTCCGGTCGACTGGCTGCAAGCGCCTCACCATGGCAGCCGCAGTTCCTCGTCGTGGCCTTTTCTACAGCGCCTCGCCCCCCGGGCGGTATTGATTTCCCGTGGCCGCAGCAATGGGTTTGGCCATCCCCATCCCCAGGTGCTGGAGCGTTACCAGGCCGTGGGCAGCGTCATCTATGACAGCGCCGAACACGGCGCGCTGCGGCTGCAACTGGGCACCTTCCAGCCGCCGGTGGCCGCGCGCAGCCAGCGCCGTTTCTGGCGCGAGCCGCCGCCGCAAAACAGCGTTACCAAAGACCCGGTACTGCGACAGGATGCTCTGGGGCAGGCCAGCCCTTCCACCGGACCCTTATGGTAAAGTGGCGCACTTTTTCGAGGGGGCATTCACTGTGTGGGAATTGGTCAAATCCGGCGGCTGGATGATGTTGCCGATCATTTTGAGTTCCATCGCCGCACTCGGCATCATCGCCGAACGCCTGTGGACCCTGCGTGCCAGCCGCGTAACCCCTGACCACCTGCTGGGCCAGGTCTGGGGCTGGATCAAGAACAAGCAACTCGACAAGGCAAAACTCAAGGAGCTGCGGGCCAACTCGCCCCTGGGTGAAATCCTTGCCGCCGGCCTCGCCAATTCCAAGCATGGTCGCGAGATCATGAAGGAATGCATCGAAGAGGCTGCCGCCCGGGTCATTCATGAGCTGGAGCGCTATATCAATGCCCTCGGTACCATCGCCGCCATGGCCCCGTTGCTCGGGCTGCTGGGTACGGTGCTGGGCATGATCGATATCTTCAGCTCCTTCATGGGCTCGGGCATGACCACCAACGCCGCGGTGCTGGCCGGTGGTATTTCCAAGGCCTTGATCACCACGGCGGCGGGCCTGATGGTCGGTATTCCTTCGGTGTTCTTCCACCGCTTCCTGCAACGGCGCATCGACGAACTGGTGGTGGGCATGGAGCAGGAAGCCATCAAGCTGGTGGAAGTGGTGCAGGGCGACCGTGACGTGGACCTGGTTGAGGGCAAAGCGTGAAATTTCGCCGCAAGCGACGGGAGAACGTCGATATCAACCTGGCGTCGTTGATTGACGTGGTGTTCATCCTGCTGCTGTTTTTTGTCGTCACCACCACCTTTACCCGGGAAACCCAACTGCGCGTCGACCTGCCGGAAGCCGTCAGCGGTTCACCGGCGGAAGACCAGCAGGCCAAACAACTGGATATCGCCATCAGCGCCGATGGCGTGTTCTCGGTGAATAACCAGTTGCTGGAGAAAAACGACCTGGCCAGCCTGATGGATGCACTGCAAAAAGAGTCGGGGGGTGATACCAACCTGCCACTTTCCATCAGCGCCGATGGCAACACCAAGCACCAGGCCGTGATCACTGCGATGGACGCTGCCGGCAAGCTCGGCTTCAGCCATTTGCGCATGACCACTGTCGAGGCGGCGAGCCCACCCTGATGGCCATGACTGATCGTTTGCTCAAGGCCTGGTACGAAGGCCATCCGGCGCTGGCGTTGCTGCAGCCGCTGGAATCCCTCTATCGCCGGGTGGTGCAGCGCAAACGTGCGCGGTTCCTGGCGGGAGAGGGCGAGATCTATCAGTCGCCGGTGCCGGTTGTGGTGGTCGGCAATATCACCGTCGGCGGTACGGGCAAGACGCCTTTGATTCTGTGGCTGATCGACCATTGCCAACGCAGCGGTTTGCGCGTCGGTGTGGTCAGCCGGGGTTATGGCGCCAAACCGCCACAGTTTCCATGGCGAGTAGAGGCCGATCACAGCGCATCGGTGGCGGGGGATGAGCCCTTGCTGATCGTGCAGCGCAGCGGCGTACCGCTGATGATCGACCCGGATCGCAGCCGCGCCGTAAAAGCGCTGCTGGCCAGCGAAACCCTGGACCTGATCCTCTCCGACGACGGCTTGCAACATTATCGCCTGGCCCGTGACCTGGAACTGGTGCTGATCGATGCCGCCCGTGGGCTCGGTAACCGCCGCTGCCTGCCGGCGGGGCCGTTGCGTGAGCCGATCGAGCGTTTGCAAAGCGTCGATGCGCTGCTCTATAACGGCGCCGGTGCAGACCGTGACGACGGCTTTGCCTTCCGTCTGTTGCCCACCGCGCTGGTCAACCTGCACACCGGCGAGCGCAAACCCGTCGACCATTTCCCGGTGGGGCAACAGGTACATGCGGTGGCCGGTATCGGCAACCCGCAACGTTTCTTCAACACCCTTGAAACGCTACACTGGCGCCCAATACCCCATGCTTTTGCCGACCATGCGCCCTACAGCGCCGAGGTCTTGAATTTCACACCGGCACTGCCGTTGGTCATGACCGAAAAAGACGCGGTGAAGTGCCGCGCCTTTGCCAGGCCCGACTGGTGGTACCTTGCGGTGGACGCTGCACCGTCACCGGCGTTTGTTGCCTGGTTCGACACGCAGTTGATGCGCTTGCTGCCCGCCCGCCTTTTGCCTTAAAACGCTGCTCTCCAGGACATACTCATGGACACCAAACTGCTCGATATCCTCGCTTGCCCGATCTGCAAAGGCCCGCTCAAGCTCAGCGCCGACAAAACCGAGCTGATCAGCAAGGGCGCCGGCCTGGCGTACCCGATCCGTGATGGCATTCCGGTAATGCTCGAAAGCGAAGCCCGCACCCTGACCACCGACGAGCGCCTGGATAAATGACCACCGCCTTCACCGTTGTCATCCCGTCCCGTTACGCCTCCACTCGCCTGCCCGGTAAACCGCTGCAGCTGATCGGCGACAAGCCGATGATCCAGCTGGTGTGGGAACAGGCCTGCAAAAGCAGCGCCGAACGTGTGGTGGTGGCCACCGATGATCCGCGCATCATTGAGGCCTGCAAACGCTTTGGCGCCGAAGCGGTGCTGACCCGCGAAGATCACAATTCCGGCACCGATCGCCTGGCCGAAGTGGCCTCTAAGTTGGGGCTGGCGGCGGACGCCATCGTGGTCAACGTGCAAGGCGACGAGCCGCTGATCCCGCCCAGCGTGATCGATCAGGTGGCGGCCAACCTGGCTGCCCATGGCGAAGCCCGCATGGCGACCCTGGCCGAGCCGATCGAAGACATCCAGACCCTGTTCAACCCCAACGTGGTGAAAGTGGTCAGCGACATCAATGGTCTGGCGCTGACTTTCAGCCGCTCCATCTTGCCGTGGGCGCGGGACGCGTTCGCCAAACAGCCTGACGTGCTGCCGGCGGGCGTGCCTTACCGCCGCCACATCGGCATCTACGCCTACCGCGCCGGCTTCCTGCATGACTTCGTCAGTTGGGGCCCGTGCTGGCTGGAAAACACCGAATCCCTGGAGCAACTGCGTGCCCTGTGGCACGGCGTACGCATTCACGTGGGCGATGCCCTGGAAGCGCCGCCGGCCGGTGTCGACACCCCGGAAGACCTCGAACGCGTCCGTCGCCTGCTGGGGGCCTGATGCAGGTTCTGTTCGTCTGCCTGGGCAATATCTGCCGTTCACCCACGGCAGAAGGCGTGTTGCGCCACAAACTGCGTGAAGCCGGCCTGGCCGATCGGGTGGAAGTGGCTTCCGCCGGCACCGGTGAATGGCACGTCGGCAATCCACCGGACAAGCGCAGCCAGCGAGCAGCGCTGCAACGTGGCTACGACTTGTCGGCCCAGCGTGCGCAGCAGGTGTCGCGTGCCGACTTTTCCCGCTACGACCTGATCCTGGCTATGGACCAGAGCAACCTGCGCAACCTCAAGGCCATGCAGCCGGCCCAGGGCAAGGCGGACCTGGACCTGTTCCTGCGCCGTTACGACTCGGTGGTGGATGAAGTGCCAGACCCGTACTACGAAGGCGACCAGGGTTTTGAAACCGTCCTCGACCTGATCGAGCGCGCCTGTGACCTGTTGGTGATTGAATTGAAGGGCCGGTTATGACGTTGCAGGTACACCCACAGGTTTCCCTCAAGCCGTTCAACAGCTTTGGCATCGACGTGCGTGCCCGGCTATTTGCCGAGGCCCACAGCGACGCCGACGTGCGTGAAGCCCTGGCCTACGCCGCCGGGCAGCAGTTGCCGTTGCTGGTGATTGGCGGCGGCAGCAATTTGCTGCTGACCCAGGACATCGACGCGCTGGTGCTGCGCATGGCCAGCCAAGGTATTCGGGTAGTGCACGACGATGGCGTGCACGTGGTGGTGGAAGCCGAAGCCGGAGAAGCCTGGCATCCCTTTGTACTGTGGACGTTGGCCCAGGGTTTTTCCGGCCTGGAAAACCTCAGCCTGATTCCGGGCACGGTCGGAGCCGCACCGATGCAGAACATCGGCGCCTACGGAGTGGAGATCAAGGACGTGTTCGCCGGCCTGACCGCCCTCGACCGCCAGACCGGCGAGCTGCGGGATTTCAGCTTGGCCGAGTGTAACTTTGCCTACCGCGACAGCCTGTTCAAGCACGAAGTCGAGCGCTGGCTGATTCTGCGGGTGCGTTTTGCCTTGAGCCGCGCGGTGCACCTGAAGCTGGAGTACGGGCCGGTGCAGCAGCGCCTGACCGAGCAAGGCATTACGCAGGCCACCCCCAGCGACGTCAGCCGCGCGATTTGCAGTATTCGAAGCGAGAAACTCCCGGACCCGGCAGTGCTCGGCAATGCTGGCAGCTTCTTCAAGAACCCGCTGGTGCCCCAGGCGCTGGCTGCCGAGTTGCAGCTTCAATATCCGGACCTGGTGGCTTACCCCCAGGCCGACGGGCAGATGAAACTGGCCGCCGGCTGGCTGATCGACAAGGCTGGCTGGAAGGGTTTCCGCGACGGTGACGCGGGTGTGCATCGCTTGCAGGCACTGGTGCTGGTGAACTACGGAGCGGCCACTGGCCAGGACATTGCTGGCCTCGCGCTACGTATCCAGCAGGACATCGAAAAGCGTTTCCAGGTTGTGCTGGAAATGGAGCCCAATCGCTATTGAACTAAGCTTGTTTTTTGACGCACCAAGCCCTGCATTGCAGGGCTTTTTTATGTCCGCTGAGTTAACTTAGCTGACTATCAATATTTTTATCAGCTCACGGAAGATTGGCAGGAGGCGAACGCCTGATGGACAGTGTCGATCTGAATGTATTGCGTAGCGTGCTGGAATGGCGCCGCGCCGGGCAGCGGGTGGTGCTGTACAGCGTGGTCCAGACCTGGGGCAGCGCGCCGCGCCCACCGGGGGCCATGCTGGCGTTGCGTGACGATGGGGTCGTGATTGGCTCGGTGTCGGGCGGGTGCATTGAGGACGACTTGATCGCCCGTTTGCAGGATGGTCGGCTGCCTGATGATGGGCCGCCGGTGCAGCTCGTGACGTATGGCGTTACTCGCGACGAGGCCGCGCGGTTTGGCCTGCCCTGTGGCGGCACCCTGCGCCTGACGGAGGAGCGGGTGGGCGATCCAGGCTGGGTCGCTGAGCTGCTGGCGCGTTGCGAGGCGCATGAGATTGTCGCCCGTGAATTGGACCTGGCCACCGGTGAGGTGGTGCTGAGCGGCGCGAGCAAGACCGATACGGTCACCTTCGACGGCACGCGATTGCGGGCGATTTATGGCCCGCGCTGGCGCCTGCTGCTGATCGGCGCGGGCCAGCTGTCACGCTATGTGGCGGAAATGGCGCGGTTGCTGGATTTCGAAGTGCTGATCTGCGACCCGCGCCAGGAGTTTGTCTACGGCTGGGAAGAACAGCACGGGCGCTTTGTGCCGGGCATGCCCGATGAGGCCGTACTGAATATCCAGACCGATGAACGCACTGCCATTGTTGCGCTTACCCATGACCCGCGCCTGGATGACATGGCGCTGCTGACAGCCCTCAATTCCAAGGCGTTCTACATTGGCGCCCTGGGTTCGCGGGTTAACAGCGAGAAACGCCGTGAAAACCTGGCGGCGCTGGGGCTGAGTGCGGAGGCTATTGCGCGGCTGCATGGACCGATTGGCCTGCATATCGGCAGCCATACGCCGGCTGAGATCGCGTTGTCGCTGATGGCGGAAATTGTCGCGATCAAGAACGGGATTGATCTATTGCAGAAAAAACCATTGCAGGCAGCGGTCAGTTGACGGACATCACCGCGATTATCCTGGCGGCGGGGCAGGGCAGTCGTTTTCGGGCTGAGGCGGGTGCGGATCAGGACAAGTTGTTGGCGCCCTGCGTGGGCCGGGATGGCATCACACGGCCGGTGATCGAACAGGTCCTGGTGAATTTGCCACCGACGGTTGCCCGGCGTTGGCTGGTGACGTCGCCGGACAGAACCGAAGTGATTCGGTTGGCAACGGTTCACGGTTGTGAGGTGCTGCTGTTGCGCTCTCCGGGCATGGGCGACAGCATCGCCGCAGCGGTGGCGGCCAGTGGTCCGTCTGCCGGTTGGTTGGTGGTGTTGGGGGATATGCCGTTTGTCCTGCCGACGAGCATCGCCCAGGTGATGGCAGGCCTTGAAGACGACGGTATCAGTGTACCGGTGCACGCAGGCCAGTACGGGCATCCCGTGGGATTTGGCCGTTCATTCGGTCCAGCCTTGATGGCGCTGACCGGAGACCGTGGAGCCAAGCCATTATTTGCCCAGGCGTGGGTGCAGGAAGTGGCCGTCGACGATCCCGGTGTGGTGTGGGATGTGGACGTGCCGGCCTTGTTGAACTACCGCTAGCGGGTGATCGCTCCCATGCTCTGCGTGGGATGATCGTTCCCACGCACTGCGTGGGAATGCATCCCGTGACGCTCTGCGTCACCCAGCGCTCATAAAAAAGCCCCGCCTGATCACTCAGGCGGGGCTTTTTAGTGGCCGATGGAATCAGACGAGGGGTTTAGGCTCGTGCTCTTCTTCCAGGGCTTTTGGGGTGTGCTCTACCACTTCTTCAACGGAACGCGGGTTCTCGTCAACGACAGGGGCAGTGTGCTCAACCACGGCTTCGGTGACCGGCGCAGGGGCTGCTTCGACCACTTCAGCGACTGCCGGAGCAGCCTCTGCAGCGGCTTTGGCAGCAGCGGCGGCCGCTTCAGCTTCCTTGCGGCGACGACGCACTTCACGTGGGTCGTTCGGCGCACGGCCGTTTTCGGTCAGGGCGCTGGCCGGAGCGGCTTCAACCACCGGTGCCGCCACTTCGGCAACCACTGGCGCTTCAACCACTGGCGCAGGCTCGGCAACAACGGCGACCGGTTCAGCGGCGACAACCACTTCAGCGACTGGCGCTGGCGCTTCTTCGACGACTGGAGCCGGTGCCGGTGCTTCGACTGCTTCAACTACTACAGCAGGCTCGGCAGTCCACTGGAAGGCGGTCTGTTCTTCGCGAACTTCGCGCACTTCAGGGGTTGGCTCGGCAACCGGTGCTTCAACCGGTGCTTCAACAGCGGCTTCAACCACTGGCGGTTGTTCAACAACCACCGCAGGCTCGGCAACCACTTCAGCTTCAGGCTGAGGCTCGCGAACTTCACGAACTTCACGAGTATGGCGAACCGGTGCTACTTCCACTTCTGGAACCGCTGGCGCTTCGACTGGAGTCGTCGCTTCAACCACGGGCGCTTCGACGACTGGCGTCTCTACAACCGGGTTTTCCTGGATGGCAGCAGTGGCGGCTTCAGCTTGCTCGTTGGCTTGGGCTTCAGCAGGTGCGCTGATGACCGAGCTGGCAACCGCAGCGGTAACGGCCAGGCCGGCAGCCAGTTCGGCGCCAGTTGGTTCGCCGGCAGTGGCTTCGCCGGTCTCTTCCGAGCCTTCGATTTCATTGCCGTTGGCATCACGTTGACGCTCGCGACGGTTGCTGCGACGACGCTGGCCACGGGAGCGGCGGCGTGGACGATCGCCTTCGGCGTTGTCCTGGCCGTCTTCCTGTTGCTGGTCTTCGTTCGACAGCAGCTCTTCTTCTTCACCGGCAACCGCGGCCTGCTCGGCACGTGGTTGACGCTCTTCACGAGGAGCGCGCGGCGCACGCTCTTCACGGGGCTGACGAACTGGACGTTCTTCAGCCGTGGCAGCGGTGACGGCAGCAGCGGCTACAGCAGGAGCTGCGTCCAACGGCTCGCGCAGTTCACGCACGCGCTCTTCACGCTCGCCACGTGGCTTGCGGTCTTCACGCGGGGCGCGTGGAGCGCGCGGTGCACGTTCTTCGCGTGGAGCACGCTCTTCACGGGCTACGGTTGGCGTTTCTTCACGGGCTTCGCGCGGTTGGCGCTCTTCACGTGGGGCGCGTTCTTCGCGCGGTGCACGTTCTTCACGAGGCTTGCGCTCTTCGTCACGGCGACCGTTGCGATTGCGGCTCTGCTGACGACCGTTGCGACGCTCTTCGTTGCGTGCAGGGCGTTCAGTCACAGGCTTCTCGACCACAACTGGAGCAACCGGCTCTTCCTTGGTGGCGAACAGGCTGACCAGCGACTTCACCAGGCCCTTGAACAGGCTTGGCTCAGGCAGGGCAGCAGGCGCTGCAACCGGAGCAGCAGCTTCAACCGGAACCGGTGCGTTGGCACGGGCTGGTGCGGTCTTGACGGCGGCTTCCTGGCGAACCAGGGTGCGGGTCGCAGCGGCTGGCTGGACTTCTTCCACTTCGGCAGCGGCAGCAGCGATTTCGTAGCTGGACTGATTGACGTGGGCTTCCGGGCTGTCATCACGCAGGCGCTGCACTTCGAAGTGCGGCGTCTCGAGGTGATCGTTCGGCAGGATGACGATGCGGGCACGGGTGCGCAGTTCGATCTTGGTGATCGAGTTGCGTTTTTCGTTGAGCAGGAACGCAGCGACCGGGATCGGCACCTGGGCGCGCACTTCGGCAGTGCGGTCTTTCAGGGCTTCTTCTTCGATCAGGCGCAGGATCGCCAAAGACAGCGATTCAACGTCACGGATGATGCCGGTGCCGTTGCAACGCGGGCAGACGATGCCGCTGCTTTCGCCCAGGGATGGACGCAGGCGCTGACGGGACATTTCCAGCAGGCCGAAGCGCGAGATACGGCCGACCTGTACGCGGGCACGGTCAGCTTCCAGGCATTCGCGGACTTTCTCTTCCACGGCGCGCTGGTTCTTGGCCGGGGTCATGTCAATGAAGTCGATCACGATCAGGCCGCCGATGTCACGCAGGCGCAACTGGCGGGCGATTTCTTCAGCCGCTTCCAGGTTGGTCTGCAGGGCGGTTTCTTCGATGTCGCTACCCTTCGTGGCGCGCGCCGAGTTGATGTCGATGGACACCAGGGCTTCGGTCGGGTCGATCACGATGGAGCCGCCGGAAGGCAGTTCGACGACGCGCTGGAAAGCGGTCTCGATCTGGCTTTCGATCTGGAAACGGTTGAACAGCGGAACGCTGTCTTCGTACAGCTTGATCTTGCTGGCGTACTGCGGCATCACCTGGCGGATGAACGTCAGGGCTTCGTCCTGGGCTTCAACGCTGTCGATCAGCACTTCGCCGATGTCCTGGCGCAGGTAATCGCGGATGGCGCGGATGATCACGTTGCTTTCCTGGTAGATCAGGAACGGCGCGGAACGATCCAGGGACGCTTCTTTGATAGCGGTCCACAGTTGCAGCAGGTAGTCGAGGTCCCACTGCATTTCTTCGCTGCTGCGGCCCAGGCCGGCAGTGCGCACGATCAGGCCCATGTCGGCCGGAGCGATCAAGCCGTTCAGCGCTTCACGCAGTTCGTTGCGCTCTTCGCCTTCGATGCGACGGGAGATACCGCCGGCACGCGGGTTGTTCGGCATCAGGACCAGATAGCGGCCAGCCAGGCTGATGAAGGTGGTCAGGGCGGCGCCCTTGTTGCCACGTTCTTCTTTTTCCACCTGAACGATGACTTCCTGGCCTTCGCTCAGGACGTCCTTGATGTTCACGCGGCCTTCTGGGGCTTTCTTGAAGTATTCGCGGGATATTTCTTTGAGGGGCAGGAAACCATGGCGCTCGGAGCCGAAATCGACAAAGGCAGCCTCAAGGCTTGGTTCGATACGAGTAATCCGGCCTTTATAGATGTTGGCCTTCTTTTGCTCGCGTGCACCGGACTCGATGTCCAGGTCGTAGAGGCGTTGGCCGTCTACCAGTGCAACACGCAACTCTTCGGGTTGAGTTGCGTTAATCAGCATTCTTTTCATGTTGTACCGTCGGTTTCCGGGCTGCCGGAAACGGCGTTCGGCACACACGACTTCTCACGGTCGGTGTCAGGTGCGTCAAGAGTGGTTGGCCACTCCAGTGTCCAGCAATACCCGCCAAAATGGGCGATATCGCGACGTACGCTTCCTGCTTGCTGTGGTGACTTAAGCACTCAGTCAGGAGGAGGAATCAACCGGCGACTGTGGACGAGATGAAGCGTCTAAATATAAGCCTAGTGCTACACGGTCCGACGGTTGTGCATCTCCACCCTACACGTATCCCTGATAATTCGGGTGCTGCCGCGCGCAGAATCCGCAGCGGGTTGGCATTTACCGTGTTCTCCAATGGGGAGAACACGCTCATGGCTAAACAAGACCGGGTGTGGGCGACTGTGCTCTCACTCAGCTCGTAACAGGCGTTGTTTCCGAAGCATTCGCCGTGGTCTGGCTCAAGACTGACTGCACTTTGTGAACTGGCCGTAAATATCGGCGCAAAAGGCGAGTAATCACTCTGCTTTTTGCACTCGCTTCAGGCCTCATGTCACCTGCGCTTGTTACAATCTCGAGCCTTCCAGGGTGGCGAAAGCCCCGTAGGACGGCCTCGCGTCCTGATGAATTGCGATGGTCAGGGCCGGCAGTTTGCCGCTAGTCCTCTGTCCAGGCCGCTTTTGGCGGCGTTCGCGACTATAGCAGCAATGATTAAGTGCTTCAATTCCATAAAAAATTGTTATCATCGCCGCCATGACGACTACCGCCCCCCAGACCCCCAGCGTCCAGCTGCTCGAGGTCTCGCCGGAATATGCCGGCCAACGCATCGACAACTTTCTTCTTGCCAGGCTCAAAGGCGTGCCCAAGACCTTGATTTACCGCATTTTGCGTAAAGGCGAAGTGCGCGTGAACAAGGGCCGGATCAAGCCCGAGTACAAGCTGCAGGCGGGCGACATCGTCCGTGTGCCGCCGGTGCGGGTGCCTGAGCGCGACGAGCCGGTCCCTCTGGCCCAGGGCCTGTTGCAGCGCCTTGAAGCGTCGATTGTCTTCGAAGACAAGGCGCTGATCGTGATCAACAAGCCGTGCGGCATCGCCGTTCACGGCGGCAGCGGCCTCAACTACGGGGTGATCGAAGCCTTTCGTCAGTTGCGCCCGGATGCCAAGGAGCTGGAGCTGGTCCACCGTCTGGACCGTGACACCTCGGGCCTGCTGATGATCGCCAAGAAGCGCAGCATGTTGCGCCACCTGCATGCCGCCCTGCGCGGCGATGGCGTGGACAAGCGCTACATGGCGCTGGTGCGCGGCAACTGGGCCACCTCGATCAAGAGCGTCCGTGCGCCGTTGCAGAAGAGCAACCTGCGTTCCGGCGAGCGCATGGTCGAAGTGGACGAGGAGGGCAAGGAGGCGCTGACGCTGTTCAAGGTCCTGCGCCGTTTCGGCGACTTTGCGACCATGGTCGAAGCCAAGCCGGTCACCGGCCGTACCCACCAGATTCGGGTGCATACCCTGCATGCGGGGCACTGCATCGCGGGCGATACCAAATATGGCGACGAGGATTTCTCCAAGGAAATTCGCGACCTGGGCGGCAAGCGCCTGTTCCTGCACGCCTACATGCTGACGGTTCCGCTGCCCGATGGCGGCGAATTGAAGCTGCAAGCGCCTGTCGATGAGATGTGGGCCAAGACCGTGGAGCGCCTGAGTGTCGCACCCTGACTACAAACTGCTGATCTTTGACTGGGATGGCACCCTGTGCGATTCCATTGGTCGGATTGTCGAGTCGATGCACGCGGCGTCGACCCGTTCCGGTTACGCGTTGTGCGACGACCTGGCGGTCAAGGGCATTATCGGTCTGGGCCTGCCGGAAGCGATCCGCACCCTGTATCCAGAGATCGGTGACGACGAGCTGATAGCCTTTCGTCAGCACTATGCCGATCACTATATGGCCCTGGATGCCCGGCCTTCACCGTTGTTTGAAGGCGTGGCCCAGGCCATGGAAGCGTTTCGCGCCGACGGTTATCACCTCGCGGTGGCCACCGGCAAGGCCCGTCGCGGCCTGGATCGGGTGCTCAAGGCCCATGGCTGGGAAGATTATTTCGACGCCACCCGTGCGGCGGATGAAACCGCCAGCAAACCTCACCCTCTGATGCTCGAACAGATCCTCGCTCAATGTGGCGTTTCGCCCCGGCAGGCGTTGATGGTGGGTGATGCGTCGTTCGACCTGATGATGGCGCGCAATGCGGGCATGGACTCCGTGGCGGTCAGCTACGGCGCCCAGTCTGCCCAGGCGTTGCAGGCGTATGAGCCGAGACTGACGATTGACCGTTTTTCTGAATTGCAGGCCTGGCTCAGCCGGGCCCATTAAGTCTTTGCTGGGGTAGATGGCATGACCGATGAGTGGAAAGCGCCTGAGAAGGCCAATGCCGATAACAATGGCGATGACAGAAGCTGGAAGTTGCTGGAAAAAACCCTGCTGGCCAGTGTGCAGGAGCAGCGTCGCTCGCGGCGTTGGGGGATCTTTTTCAAGCTGCTGACCTTTATTTATCTGTTGGGCATGCTGGCGCTGTTCAGTCCGTTGATGGACATGGAAAAGAGTGCCACCCGTAGCGGCAACTACACGGCATTGATCGAAGTGCGCGGAGTGATTGCCGACAAGGAGTCTGCCAGCGCCGACAATATTGTCAGCAGTCTGCGGGCCGCCTTTGAGGATTCCAAGGTCAAGGCCGTGATCCTGCGCATCAACAGCCCGGGCGGCAGTCCGGTGCAGTCGGGTTATGTGTATGACGAGATTCGTCGCCTGCGTGCCTTGCACCCGGACATCAAGTTGTATGCGGTGATCTCCGACCTGGGTGCCTCGGGCGCCTATTACATCGCCAGCGCTGCCGACGAGATCTACGCCGACAAGGCCAGCCTGGTGGGTTCCATTGGCGTGACGGCGGCCGGTTACGGGTTTGTCGGCACCATGGAGAAGCTGGGGGTGGAGCGGCGTACCTACACGTCCGGCGAGCACAAGTCGTTCCTGGATCCGTTCCAGCCGCAAAAGGCGGATGAAACCCAGTTCTGGCAGGGCGTGCTGGACACTACCCATCGGCAGTTCATTGCCAGCGTCAAGCAAGGGCGTGGTGACCGGCTCAAGGATAAAGAACATCCGGAGCTGTTCTCCGGCCTGGTCTGGTCCGGCGAGCAAGCGTTGCCACTGGGCTTGATTGACGGCCTGGGCAGTGCCAGTTCGGTGGCGCGGGACGTGATTGGCGAGAAAGAGCTGGTGGACTTCACCGTTCAGGAGTCGCCGTTTGACCGCTTCTCCAAGAAGCTGGGTGCCAGCGTGGCTGAGAAGCTGGCGCTGTACATGGGCTTCCAGGGGCCGACGCTGCGCTGAAGCCTTGAACGCGGCATGACTCAAAATGTGGGAGCTGGCTTGCCTGCGATAGCATCACCTCGGTGCGACAGATGTACCGAGGTGTCTGCATCGCAGGCAAGCCAGCTCCCACATTTGTTTTGTGGTGTTCTCAGGGTATCTGCACACCTTCGGCCAGCAGCATGTCCACCAGCCGAATCAGCGGCAGGCCGACCAGGCTGGTAGCGTCCGGTCCTTCGGTGCTTTGAAACAGGCTCACCCCCAAACCCTCGGCCTTGAAGCTGCCAGCGCAGTCGTAGGGCTGCTCGATGCGCAGGTAGCGTTCGATACGGGCTGCGTCCAGCGTGCGCATGTGCACGGTGAAGGGGATGCAGTCGACCTGGCAGTGCCCGGTGGCACTATTCAGTACGGCGAGGCCTGTGAGGAAGCTGACGCGCTTGCCGCTCGCCGCCAGCAACTGCTCGCGGGCCTTCTCGAAGGTGTGGGGCTTGCCGATGATCTGCCCGTCGAGCGCGGCGACCTGGTCCGAGCCGATAATCAGGTGCCCTGGATGACTGACGGCCAGGGCGCGGGCTTTTTCCTCGGCGAGGCGCTTGACCAGTTCCATGGCGGACTCGTCCGGGCGGCGGCTTTCGTCGATGTCCGGCGAACTGCATATGAACGGCAGGTGCAGGCGGTTCAACAATTCCCGGCGATAAACCGAGCTGGAAGCGAGTAATAAAGGCAGCATGGGCGTCTCCTCAAGGCAGTCGCGGATTCTAGCGGGGAGGCCCTGCGACGGACAGGGCTGAATTTCCTTTGACATGGCCGGGTGCATCCCTATAATGCTGCGCCTATGTTGAATGACCCGATTCCACCTCACGTTGACCCGCGCAAATTGGCTGATCGTGGCACCACCCTTCAAGGTGAGCTGCTCCTGGCCGATTTGGAGAGACTCTGCGACCCGCTTTCCGACACTGTCGGTACGGTGCAGGCTAAATTCGTTTTTGAACGAGATGAACGTAAGTCTGTGGTAATCCACAGCTTTATCGACACCGAAGTCAAAATGGTTTGCCAGCGTTGTCTTGAGCTGGTCACCCTGCCGATCCACAGCGAATGCAGTTATGCTGTGGTGAAAGAGGGTGCGAATACCCAGTCGTTGCCGAAAGGTTATGACGTGCTGGAACTGGGCGAAGATCCTTTGGATCTGCAGTCACTGATCGAGGAGGAGCTTTTGCTCGCCTTGCCCATTGTGCCTGCTCATCATCCGGAAGAATGCCAGCAGCCGGCGGGTCTCGATGAGCCCGAACCGAGCGAGGACGAGGTAACGCGGTCCAACCCGTTCAGTGTATTGGCGCAGTTAAAGCGTGACCCAAACGTTTAGGAGTTAATCAATTATGGCTGTTCAGCAGAACAAAAAATCCCGCTCTGCCCGTGACATGCGTCGTTCGCACGACGCCCTGACGGCAAGCACTCTGTCTGTAGAAAAAACCACCGGTGAAGTTCACCTGCGTCACCACGTATCGCCAGAAGGCGTATACCGTGGCCGTAAAGTGATCGACAAGGGCGCTGACGAGTAATCACTTGTCTGCTCAAGTCATCGCGATTGACGCAATGGGCGGGGACTTCGGTCCCCGCAGCATTGTTCAGGCCTGCATTGCTTGCCTGTCTGCCACGCCCTCGCTGCACCTGGCCCTCGTCGGTCAACCCTCCTTACTTGAAGAACTGATTGCCAGCCATCCGGCGGTGGATCGCGCGCGCCTGACGATTACACCGGCCAGCGAAACCATTACCATGGATGAAAAGCCTGCGACGGCCTTGCGCGGCAAACCTGACTCTTCAATGCGGGTGGCCCTGCAGCTGGTGCGCGATGGCAAGGCCCAGGCCTGCGTCAGTGCCGGCAATACCGGGGCGTTGATGGCGTTGTCCCGGCATGTGCTGAAAACCCTGCCGGGGATTGACCGGCCAGCGATGGTCGCGGCAATCCCGACCCAGCAGGGCTACTGCCAGTTGCTGGACCTGGGGGCGAACGTCGATTGCAGCGCCGAGCATCTGCTGCATTTTGCGCTGATGGGTTCGGTGGCGGCCGAAGCGCTGGGCGTGGCCCGGCCGCGTGTAGCGTTGCTGAACATCGGCACCGAAGACATCAAGGGCAATCAGCAGGTCAAGCTGGCAGCGACGCTGTTGCAAAGCGCCCGCGGCTTGAACTACATCGGTTTTGTCGAGGGTGACGGCGTGTACCGCGGCGAAGCGGATGTGGTGGTGTGCGACGGGTTTGTCGGCAATATCCTGCTCAAGTCCAGCGAAGGCCTGGCGACGATGATTGCGGCGCGCATCGAAGCCTTGTTCAAGCGCAACCTGGCGTCACGCCTGGTGGGCGCCCTGGCGCTGCCCTTGATGCGGCGTTTGCAGGCCGACCTGGCACCGGCGCGGCATAACGGCGCGAGTTTCCTGGGGTTGCAGGGCATTGTGGTGAAAAGTCACGGTTCGGCAGGGGTGCAGGGTTTTCAAAGTGCCATCCAGCGCGCCTTGATCGAGATCCAGGAAAACCTGCCGCAACGCTTGCACGGTCGTCTTGAGGATCTGTTGCCTTAGGCGAATGGGGCCGGAAATGCTTAAATGTGACCGGCCAGTTCAATTGACCATCCAATCTGTCAGTTTCTAGCGCTCCCACCTGTGGGGCGTCAATTTCCGACGACCAGATCATTAGGGGCTTGTTACATGTCTACATCCCTCGCATTCGTCTTTCCAGGGCAGGGTTCGCAGTCCCTCGGCATGTTGGCCGAGCTGGGCGCGGAACATCCGCTGGTCCTGGAAACTTTCAAGGAAGCTTCCGATGCCCTGGGTTACGACCTGTGGGCACTGACCCAACAAGGGCCGGAAGAGCTGCTCAACCAAACCGACAAGACCCAACCGGCCATTCTGACCGCCTCCGTCGCCCTGTGGCGCCTGTGGCTGGCAGAAGGTGGTGCGCGTCCGGCCTACGTCGCCGGTCACAGCCTGGGCGAATACAGCGCCCTGGTGGCCGCTGGCAGCCTGACCCTCGGTGAAGCGGTCAAGCTGGTCGAGCGTCGTGGCCAGTTGATGCAGGAAGCGGTTCCGGCCGGGCAGGGCGGCATGGCTGCCATTCTCGGCCTGGAAGATGCTGACGTGATCGCGGCCTGTGCCGAAGCGGCTCAGGGCGAAGTGGTCAGCGCCGTCAACTTCAACTCCCCGGGCCAGGTGGTGATCGCCGGTGCCAAGGCCGCTGTAGAGCGCGCCATCGAAGGCTGCAAGGCCAGTGGCGCCAAGCGTGCGTTGCCGCTGCCGGTCAGCGTGCCGTCCCACTGCGAGCTGATGCGCCCGGCTGCCGAGCGTTTCGCCGAGTCCATCGCCGCGATCAACTGGCAGGTGCCGCAGATCCCGCTGGTGCAGAACGTCAGCGCTGCAGTGGCTTCCGACCTGGAAACCCTCAAGCGCGACCTGCTGGAGCAGTTGTACAAGCCGGTTCGCTGGGTTGAGTCGGTGCAGACCCTTGCCGCCAACGGCGCCACTCAATTGGTAGAGTGCGGCCCGGGCAAGGTCCTGGCCGGCCTGAACAAGCGTTGCGCCGAAGGCGTGTCGACTTCCAACCTCAATACCCCGGATGCCTTCGCTGCCGCTCGCGCA
Organism: Pseudomonas sp. IPO3778; assembly: GCF_013386825.1. Taxonomy (GTDB): domain Bacteria; phylum Pseudomonadota; class Gammaproteobacteria; order Pseudomonadales; family Pseudomonadaceae; genus Aquipseudomonas. The sequence continues at coordinate 101,797 of NZ_JACARC010000029.1, read as the reverse complement.
GCCCTGGCCTGATAATTTCCGAACTCAGGAGAAGCCTGCATGAGTCTGCAAGGTAAAGTTGCACTGGTCACCGGCGCAAGCCGTGGCATTGGCCAGGCGATCGCCCTGGAGCTGGGCCGTCTGGGCGCTGTGGTCATTGGTACCGCCACCTCCGCCGCCGGCGCTGAGCGCATTGCCGCGACGCTGAAGGAAAACGGCGTTCAGGGCACCGGCCTTGAGCTTAACGTGACCAGCGATGAGTCCGTTGCTGCTGTATTGGCTGAAATCACAGCGCAATTCGGTGCACCGGCTATTCTGGTGAATAACGCCGGTATCACCCGCGATAACCTGATGATGCGCATGAAAGACGACGAGTGGCATGATGTCGTCGATACCAACTTGAACAGTCTGTTTCGCCTGTCCAAAGGTGTTTTGCGCGGCATGACCAAGGCGCGTTGGGGTCGAATTATCAATATTGGCTCCGTAGTGGGTGCCATGGGCAACGCAGGCCAAGTAAACTACGCAGCCGCCAAGGCCGGTCTGGAAGGTTTCAGCCGTGCGCTGGCGCGTGAAGTGGGCTCGCGGTCGATTACGGTCAACTCGGTGGCCCCTGGGTTCATCGACACCGATATGACCCGCGAACTGCCAGAAGCGCAACGTGAAATGTTGCTGGCGCAGATTCCGCTGGGCCGCCTGGGCCAGGCTCAAGAGATCGCGAAAGTGGTCTCTTTCCTGGCATCCGACGGTGCGGCATACGTGACTGGGGCTACAATCCCGGTTAACGGCGGGATGTACATGAGTTAAATTGTGACGGATCGCTTCAAAAAAATGTCATACGAGCTGTCTAAAATCCGTTATAAAGCTGCAATCTATTTATAGGCAGATGGCCAATAGGGTACGAGGGTGAAGCTTTCAGTTGAAAAGCTGAAAAGCCTTTCTATACACTTACCCACTGGCCAGCTGCCTGAATTTGTCCATTAGGAGTGAAAACAAGGTATGAGCACCATCGAAGAGCGCGTCAAGAAAATCGTTGCTGAGCAACTGGGCGTTAAAGAAGAAGAAGTGACCAACACTGCTTCCTTCGTTGAAGACCTGGGTGCCGACTCCCTTGACACCGTTGAGCTGGTGATGGCTCTGGAAGAGGAATTCGAGACCGAAATCCCGGACGAAGAAGCTGAAAAAATCACTACCGTTCAAGCTGCTATCGACTACGTTACTAGCCACCAGGCGTAATAGTTTGTAATCGTCGCTTGCTGTGATGGAAAAACCGCACTGCCCTATGGCGTGCGGTTTTTTCCTTTAAGCCTGATGCAAAGTGTCGTCATTAGAAAAAGGAGAGTGCTGTGTCGCGTAGACGCGTCGTAGTCACCGGTATGGGTATGTTGTCGCCACTGGGTACGGATGTGCCGAGCAGTTGGCAGGGCATTCTGGCTGGCCGCAGTGGTATTGGTCTGATCGAACACACGGACCTTTCTGCCTATTCCACCCGTTTTGGCGGCTCGGTAAAGGACTTCAATGTCGAGGAATATCTCTCGGTCAAAGAGTCCCGCAAACTCGACCTGTTCATTCAATACGGCCTGGCAGCCGGTTTTCAGGCAGTGCGTAATGCCGGCCTGGAAGTCACCGACGCCAACCGTGAGCGCATCGGCGTGGCCATGGGTTCGGGTATTGGCGGTCTGACCAATATCGAAGAAACCAGCCGCACGTTGCATGATTCCGGCCCCCGTCGAATTTCACCGTTCTTCGTGCCTGGCTCGATCATCAATATGATTTCCGGTTTCCTGTCCATCCACTTGGGTGCCCAGGGGCCTAACTACGCCATTTCCACGGCGTGCACCACGGGCACTCACTGCATCGGCATGGCGGCGCGCAATATCGCCTATGACGAAGCTGACGTGATGATCGCCGGCGGTGCCGAGATGGCCGCCTGCGGTTTGGGCATGGGCGGCTTCGGCGCGTCCCGTGCACTGTCGACCCGCAATGACGAGCCGACCCGTGCCAGCCGTCCGTGGGACAAGGGCCGTGACGGCTTTGTATTGGCCGACGGTGCCGGTGCGCTGGTCCTCGAAGAGCTGGAGCACGCCAAGGCCCGTGGCGCCACCATCTACGCCGAGCTGATTGGTTTCGGCATGAGCGGTGATGCGTACCACATGACGTCGCCGCCGTCTGACGGTGCAGGCGCTGCACGCTGCATCACCAATGCGTTGCGTGATGCCAAGGTCAACATTGACCAGGTGCAGTACATCAACGCCCATGGCACTTCCACGCCGACGGGCGACCTGGCGGAAGCCGAGGCCATCAAGTCGGTGTTCGGCGAGCATGCCTACAAGCTGGCGGTCAGCTCCACCAAGTCCATGACCGGGCACCTGCTGGGTGCGGCGGGTGCGGTCGAAGCGATCTTCAGTGTGCTGGCCATCAAGGATCAGGTCGCTCCGCCGACCATCAACCTTGATGAGCCGGATGCAGGCTGCGACCTGAACTTCGTGCCTCATGAGCCGCAGAAGATGCCGATCGACGTGGTGTTGTCCAACTCGTTCGGTTTTGGTGGTACCAACGGTTCCCTGGTGTTCCGCCGGTTCGCCGAGTGATGGAAAGTTGGGTCGACGGTCAGCCAGTGGGCGCAGTGCCCCTGAAAGACCGTGGCCTGGCATACGGTGATGGCCTGTTCGAGACCATTGCCGTCAAGGCCGGGCAGCCCGTGTTGCTCGACCGCCACCTGCAGCGCCTTGAAGAGGGTTGCAGGCGGTTGGCGATTGTTGCGGATCAGCCGCTGATCCGCAGCGAATTGCTGGCCTATGCCGCCGCCCTCGGTGACGGTGTACTCAAGTTGATCCTGACCCGTGGCGACAGCCAGCGCGGTTATGGCATCAGCGCTGTCGCTCCCGCGCGGCGCATTCTGCAAGGCAGTCCGCCTGCCACTTATCCCCCGGAACATGCAGCGTCGGGCATTCGCCTGTTTGCGTGTACCACCCGTTTGTCCGAACAACCGTTGCTCGCCGGTCTCAAACACCTCAATCGCCTGGAACAGGTGTTCGCCCGCAACGAGTGGCAGGATGCCGAGCACGCCGAAGGTTTGATGCTAGATATGTCCGGTCGAGTCGTTGAAGGCGTCTTCAGCAACCTGTTTCTAGTGCGTGACGGCAGGCTGCTGACCGCTGATCTGAATCGCTGTGGCGTGGCCGGCGTCATGCGGGCCGAGGTGTTGGCCCAGGCGCAGGTGCTGGGCATCCCGGTGAGCGTGGCCGATATCAGCCTTGAGCAGCTGCAACAGGCCGACGAAGTCTTTGTGTGCAATAGCGTATATGGCATTTGGCCTGTGCGTGGATGTGCTGCGATGAGCTGGTCGGTTGGGCCGCTCACCCGTAAACTGCAGGGCATTGTTCGCGCACTATTGGGTATTTGATTTGAGACGTAAATTTGTATTGTTGCTGGAGATCGGTCTGGTCCTGGCGGGTTTGCTGCTGGGCGCGTCGGCCTGGAAGCTGACCTCGGCCCTTGAACAGCCGTTGAATCTGACCCAGGAGCAATTGCTGGACGTACCGGCCGGCTCGACACCCACGGGCACCTTCAATCGCCTGGAAAATGACGGTGTGATCAAGGATGCGTTCTGGTTGCGTCTCTACTGGCGTTTCAACCTCGACGGCCAGCCGCTGCACAGCGGCGAATACCGCATGACCCCGGGCCTCACCGCCGAGGGCCTGATCGGTTTGTGGCAGCGTGGCGAAGTGGTGCAGTACAGCATCACGCTGGTGGAAGGCTGGAACTTCCGCCAGGTGCGCGCCGCCCTGGCCAAGCATGAAAAAATAGAGCAAACCCTGTCGGGCCTGAGTGACAGCGAGGTGATGGAGAAACTCGGCCATCCTGGCGTGTTCCCCGAGGGCCGCTTCTTCCCGGACACCTACCGCTTCGTGCGCGGCATGACCGACGTCGAGTTGCTGAAGAAATCCTACAACCGGCTGGACGATGTGCTTGCTCAGGAGTGGAGCAAACGTTCGGCCGAGGCACCGTACACCGAACCCTATCAAGCGCTGATCATGGCCTCGCTGGTCGAGAAAGAAACCGGTGTGCCGGAAGAGCGCGGCCAGATTGCCGGGGTGTTTGTGCGGCGCATGCAGATCGGCATGCTGCTGCAAACCGACCCGACGGTGATCTACGGCCTCGGCGAGCGCTACACCGGCAAGCTGACCCGTGCCCACCTCAAGGAAGCCAACCCCTATAACACCTACATGATCGCCGGGCTGCCGCCGACGCCGATTGCCATGGTCGGGCGCGAGGCGATTCATGCTGCGCTGAACCCGGTGGCGGGCAGCAGCCTGTATTTTGTCGCCCGGGGCGATGGCAGCCATATTTTCTCGGATAACCTGGATGCCCATAATGCTGCGGTGCGTGAGTTCCAGATGAAGCGCCGCGCCGATTACCGTTCCAGCCCCGCGCCCGCGCCGGCGGCAAAACCTGCGGACGCGCCGGTGGATACGCCCGCCGAGCCGTCTCCTGCGCCTGACGACGCCACGCCGCAAAGCCCGCAATGACTCTGACTAAGGACTGCCTGTGACTGGCTTGTTTATTACCCTGGAAGGCCCGGAAGGCGCCGGTAAAAGCACCAACCGCGAATACCTGGCCGAGCGCCTGCGCGCCGAAGGTATCGAGGTGCTGCTGACCCGCGAGCCCGGCGGTACGCCGCTGGCCGAGCGTATCCGTGAAGTGCTGTTGACTCCGGGCGACGAACAGATGAACCCGGACACCGAGCTGTTGCTGGTGTTCGCCGCCCGTGCCCAGCACCTGGCCGAAGTCATTCGCCCGGCCCTGGCCCGTGGCGCCGTGGTGATTTGTGACCGGTTTACCGATTCGACCTACGCCTATCAGGGCGGCGGCCGTGGCTTGTCCCTTGAGCGTATTGCGACCCTGGAGGCGTTCGTCCAGGGCGATTTGCGTCCCGACCTGACCCTGGTATTTGATCTTCCGGTGGAAGTCGGCATGGCCCGTGCCACCGCCCGTGGTCGCCTGGATCGTTTCGAACTGGAGACCCGGGTATTTTTCGAGGCCGTGCGCAGTGCGTTTCTCACGCGCGCCGAAGCCGACCCCGCGCGTTACCACCTGCTGGACGCCGCACAGCCCCTGACTCAGGTTCAACAGTCCATCGACGCCCTGTTGCCGAAACTCCTGGAGCGTGTCCGTGGCTGAAGCCTACCCGTGGCAGGACAGCCTCTGGCAGCAACTGGCAGGCCGTGCCCAGCACGCCCATGCCTACTTGCTCCACGGCCCGGTGGGCATCGGCAAGCGTGCTTTGGCGGAGCGGTTGATGGCCAGCTTGTTGTGCCAGCGGCCCAACGGCCTGGAAGCCTGCGGGGAATGTAAATCCTGCATGCTGCTCAAGGCCGGCAGCCACCCTGACAACTATCTGCTGGAACCGGAAGAGGCCGACAAGGCGATCAAGGTCGACCAGGTGCGCGATCTGGTCAGCTTCGTGGTGCAGACCGCGCAGATGGGCGGGCGCAAGGTGGTGCTGATCGAGCCGGTGGAGTCGATGAACATCAACGCCGCCAACGCCTTGCTCAAGAGCCTGGAAGAACCGTCCGGCGATACCGTGCTGCTGCTGGTCAGCCACCAGTCCAGCCGCCTGCTGCCGACCGTCCGCAGCCGCTGCGTGCAGCAGGCTTGCCCGTTGCCGAGCGAGGCGATGAGCCTGCAGTGGCTGGCCCAGGCGCTGCCGGAGTGTGGCGAGGCGGAGCGCGTCGAGTTGCTGACCCTGGCGGCGGGTTCGCCGTTGGCCGCCGTTAAACTCCATGCCCAAGGCGTGCGTGAACAGCGCGCCCTGGTGGTGGAGGGGGTGAAGAAGCTGCTCAAGCAGGAGCTGTCCGCCACACAGCTGGCTGAGACCGCCTGGAAAGACATTCCCCTGCTGCTGCTGTTCGACTGGTTCTGCGACTGGTCGAGCCTGATCCTGCGCTACCAACTCACCCAGGACGAAAACGGCCTGGGCCTTACGGACATGCGCAAAGTCGTGCAATACCTGGCGCAGAAAAGCGCCCAGGACAAGGTCCTGAACATTCAGGACTGGATCCTCGCCCAGCGCCAGAAAGTACTGGGCAAGGCCAACCTCAACCGCGTGCTGTTGCTTGAGGCCTTGCTGGTGCAGTGGGTCGGTTTGCTCGGCCGGCGTTAATTTCAGTGGCCGACGGGTGTATCGTCGGCCAGACACTTCCCGTGACTCAAGTTGTAGATCCCTATGCTCGTAGATTCCCATTGCCACCTTGATCGCCTCGACCTGGCCCAGCACGGCGGCTCCCTCGACGCCGCCCTTGAAGCCGCGCGCCAGCGCGGGGTAGGGCATTTTCTGTGCATCGGCGTCAGCGCGGAAAATGCCGCCGACGTCAAAGCCCTGGCCGATCGCTATGCCGACGTCGACTGTTCGGTGGGGATTCATCCGCTGGACCTGAAGCCCGGCGAAGCCCCGGCCCTCGACTGGTTGCTCGGTGAACTCAATCACCCTCGGGTAGTGGCCATCGGCGAGACTGGCCTGGATTACCACTACGAACCGGAAGCCGCCGAGTTGCAGCAGGCGTCCTTCCGCCTGCACCTGCAAGCCGCCCAGCAAACCGGCAAGCCCGTCATCATCCACACCCGTGGCGCCCGTGCCGACACCCTGACCCTGCTGCGCGAAGCCGCGTTGCCCCAGGCCGGTGTGCTGCATTGCTTCACAGAGGACTGGGACATGGCCAAGGCCGCCCTCGACCTGGGTTACTACATTTCCCTGTCGGGCATTGTCACCTTCCGCAATGCCGACGCCCTGCGGGATGTCGCACGCCAAGTGCCGGCGGACCGCCTGCTGGTGGAAACCGATTCGCCGTACCTGGCGCCGATTCCCCACCGCGGCAAACCCAACCTGCCGGAATACGTGCGGGATGTGGCGGATTACCTGGCGATGCTGCGGGGCGAGTCCTACGAGCGATTGGCCGAACAGACTACTGAAAACTTCAAGCGCCTGTTCCCGCTGGCTCACGTGGCCCACTAAATCCCAGGCAAAAAAAACCCGGGTTCTGGGGGGTGAATCCGGGCTAAGACCATTAGGAGTAAAACAAGGGCACGCAGTCCGTCGGTACCCAGGTCGACGCGTCACTTGGGGGAGATGCCACGCCGACATTTCAAGTATTGATCAGTATCCGATTCAGTCCAGCCGCATCTGGTCGTTTTTTAAACAGATTTGGAATACGCCCGCTTCGGTTGAGTTCTCATTGATTGCGATGCGCATGCAGCAACAAGCTGTTTTATTTCTGACTCAAATCGGCTTATTCGTTGGCACGCTGTAAGTTAAGTGCAAAGGTTGTTCATATAGGCGTTGCCCAACGACCGTTCAGTCGGGATAATCCCGCGCACCGGGTAAAACGTTCCCACAAGCACGGCTTGGGTCACGCCACCCTCCCCATATCCACCTCTGCAGACCTTTTTCTTATGCACAAAGAACCCCGCAAGGTCCGTGAGTTTCGCCGCCGCGAGCAGGAAATTCTCGACACCGCACTCAAGCTGTTCCTCGACCAGGGTGAAGACAGCGTTACCGTCGAGATGATTGCGGATGCCGTGGGTATCGGCAAAGGCACCATCTACAAGCACTTCAAGTCCAAGGCCGAGATCTACCTGCGCCTGATGCTCGACTACGAGCGCGATTTGAACGAGCTGCTGCACTCGGCCGACGTGGATAAGGACAAGGAAGCACTGTCCCGCGCCTACTTCGAGTTCCGCATGCGTGACCCGCAGCGCTACCGCCTGTTTGATCGCCTGGAAGAAAAAGTGGTCAAGGGCCATCAGGTGCCGGAAATGGTCGAGGAGCTGCACAAGATCCGTGCCTCGAACTTCGAACGCCTGACCCTGCTGATCAAGGGCCGCATCAGCGAAGGCAAACTCGAAGACGTGCCGCCGTATTTCCACTACTGCGCCGCCTGGGCGTTGGTGCACGGTGCCGTTGCGCTGTACCACTCGCCGTTCTGGAGCAATGTGCTGGAAGACCAGGAAGGATTCTTCCAGTTCCTGATGGACATCGGCGTGCGCATGGGCAACAAGCGCAAGCACAGCACTGAGCTGCCGAACGCAGAAACGCCGGCCACGTGAATCATTCGCCAACATGATGGCGATATGATTTCCTGCCCAGCGCAGTCACCCAGGAATATACTCAGGCAAGGACCTTGCTAAAACTTGATTTTTCAGTCAGGTTTTAGCGTGCCCGAATTATCCTCTGCCGGAGTGATCCATGATCGTTGATCGTCAAGGCAGGCGATTCCGCAATTTGCGGATCAGCCTGACCTCAGCCTGCAATTACGCCTGTACCTACTGCGTGCCCAACGGCAAGCGGCTGGTGGCTGCGCAGGATGAACTGTCGGCCGAGGCAATGGCACGCGGCGTCGAGTACTTGATCGAGGCTGCCGGCATCGAGCGCCTGCGCATTACCGGCGGCGAACCCCTGGTCAGTCCCAAGCTGGAAGCCTTCATGGGCGCGGTGGGGCAGATGGGCTTGAGTGACATCAGCCTGACCACCAACGGCCAACTGCTGGCGCGCAAGCTGCCGCTGCTGGTGAACGCCGGGATTCGCCGGATCAACGTGTCCCTCGACACCCTGGACGCCGACGCCTTCCGCAGCATCGCCCGGGGTGGCGACCTGGCCAGCGTGCTCGATGGCATGGACCAGGCCAGCGCCGCCGGCATCAAGATCAAGGTGAACATGGTGCCGTTGCGCGGCCAGAACCTCGACCAGGTGATGCCGCTGCTCGACTATTGCCTGGAGCGCGGTTACGAGCTGCGCTTTATCGAATTGATGCGCATGGGCCACCTGGCCACCGATTCCAATGCGTTCCTGCAGCAGTTCGTCAGCCTCCAGCAATTGCTCAGCCTGATCGGCGAGCATCACGAATACCTGCAGGCCAACGCCCCGGTGGACGCCACCGCCGTACGTTACGAAGTACCCGGCAAGGGTTTCTTTGGTGTCATCGCCAACGAAAGCGTGCCGTTCTGCCGCACCTGCTCGCGCTTGCGCCTGTCGTCCACCGGCTGGCTGCATGGCTGCCTCTCATCGAGCAACCGCCACTACGTCGGCGACCTGCTGGACAAACCCCGCCACCAGGCGCTGCCGGCCTTGCAGGGGTTGTTGGTCAAGGCCTTGGGCGACAAGCAGGAAGTGGCCTTCTCCGGCGGCGCCACCATCATGAAGATCATCGGCGGCTAGTCCCGCAAGCTGGCGCAAAATCTGCATCTCGTGCCCATTCGCCGGTTTTCCGTCACCGGCTTCTGGAGAATTAGGATGCGTAGTCTGGTTTTGGTGCTGGCGTCACTCGCCCTGGGTGGCTGCATGACCGTCAGTGATATGGCCGAAGGCACGCGCTATCAGATGAGCGATGCCGGCTTGCTGGACCACAGCGATACCCACCGCGTCAATTCGATCCGCATACAGCCGGACTCCTTTGTCTTTATTGCCCAAGGTGCGTTCACCCCGCCGGGCAGCGCTTACCCACGGCCCAATGTGGTGGCCGAGGAGGCGTTCAACGGTTTTGTCGAATACTTCCCGATGGTTCGTCGCGCCCGCAAGCCGGAAGGCCTGGAGCAGGCGATGTCCGAAGCCCGTGCGGCCGGTGCGCATTACCTGTTGTACTGCCGCTTCGCCCAGGCGGATGACCGGATCGGCAATGCCGATGAGTGGTCTGACCAGGAAGCGGTGGATCGCCTGGGCCTCGACACCGGGACCATTCAGGTCATGTTGATCGAGACCAGCACCCAGTATTTGATTGATACTGTGCGGATTCGCAGTCGTGGCGGTTTACTGACGTTCCACGACAACAAGCCTGAAGATCTGATCGGCAAGCCCCTGGCGCACTATGCGCGCAGCCTGTTGGGCATGAGCGATCAGTAAGTTACAAGGAGAGCAGCATGACCGATTCGGCCAAGGCCAACGACCTGTTGGCGCAATTGCCCAAGGGCAAGGGGCCCGCACCGGTGCATCTGTGGAACCCGGCGTTTTGCGGCGATATCGACATGCGCATCGCCCGCGACGGCACCTGGTTCTACATGGGCACACCCATTGGCCGCAAGCCGATGGTCAAGCTGTTCTCCAACATCATCCGCCGCGATGGCGATGATTACTTCCTGATCACCCCCGTGGAAAAGGTCGGGATCAAGGTCGATGATGCGCCCTTCGTCGCCGTTACCCTGGAAGTCGACGGGCAGGGCGAAAGCCAGGTCCTGCGCTTTTCCACCAATGTGGATGAGCAGGTCGAGGCCGGTATCGAACACCCGCTGCGGGTGGTGATTGACCCGGACACCCAGGAACCTTCGCCGTACCTGCGGGTGCGCACCAACCTCGAAGCCCTGGTTCACCGCAACGCGTTCTATCAGTTGGTGGAGCTGGCGGTGACCCGTCCGATCAACGGTAAGAACTGGCTTGGCGTCTGGAGCGGCGGGGTATTTTTCCCCATCGGCCTGGAACCCTGAGGCTGAATTTTCCCTTCCCCTGAAATAATTCGCTTGCTGTAGCCGGGCGCTTTCGGTTATCACTTTGTACATGATTAGACATGTCCGATTTGATAAGAAAAAACGCGTCGTCGACGAGCTCATCCGCCGTATCGAAGGTGGCGTGATGGCTGACGGTGTCCTGCTGCCGGGTGAGCACCAGTTGGCCGAAGAGTTTTCCGTCAGCCGCGGTACCCTGCGTGAAGCCCTGGCTGAACTCAAGCGCCGCAGCTACATCGCCACCCAAAGCGGCGTCGGCTCCATCGTCACCTTCGACGGCATGGTGCTGGACCAGCGCAGCGGCTGGGCCCAGGCCCTCGCCGACACCGGCGCGGTGGTGACCTCCGAAATCCTGCGCCTGGAAGCGGTCACCCGCCCGGACCTGCTCAGCAGCCACGGCAGCGACCAATTCATCGCCCTCGACCGCCGCCGGCGCGCCGCCGACGGTACCTTCGTGTCTCTGGAGCGCTCGCTGATGCCGGCCACCGGTGGCCTGGAAAGCCTGCCGCACGTTGGCCTGATTGATAACTCCCTGACCATCACCCTGGCGGCCTACGGCTTCGTCGGCGCCACCGGCAGCCAGTGGATCGGTGCCGAGCCGTTGAGCGAGGAAGACGCCCTGTTGCTGGGCCGCCCGGTGGGCACGGTGTTCCTCAAGGCGCTGCGCACCACCTACGACCGTCAAGACCGCTTCATGGAGTCCGTTGAAAGTCTGCTCGACCCTCTGCACTTTCGCCTGCACCTTCAATTTGGAACACCGACATGACCGCCACTACCCGCGCCCTCGGCGCCTTCTACGGCCTGGCCCTGGGCGATGCGTTGGGCATGCCCACCCAGTCCCTGAGCCGCGAGCAGGTCAAGGCACGTTTTGGCGCGATCACCGCCCTGGAAGATGCCGACGCCGATCAGCCGATCGCGCCGAACATGCCCAAGGGCTCGATCACCGATGACACCGAACAAGCGATCCTCGTCGGCCAGTTGCTGGTGGACGGGCAGGGCACGATTGAGCCCACCGAGCTGGCCCAGCGCCTGATCGACTGGGAAGCGGTGATGCGCGCCAAGGGTTCCCAGGACCTGCTGGGGCCCTCCACCAAGCGTGCGATCGACATGATCCTGGCGGGCCATACCCCGGAAGAGTCCGGGCGCTACGGCACCACCAACGGCGCTGCCATGCGCATCACGCCGGTGGGCATCGCGGCCGACGTCAACGACCCGGCGCAGTTTATCCAGGCAGTGATCCAGGCCTGCCAAGTCACCCACAACACCAACCTGGGCATCTCCAGCGCCGCTGCGGTGGCGGCGGTGGTGTCCGCCGGGATCAACGGTGTCGATTTGGGCGAAGCGCTGAACATCGGCACCCAGATCGCCCAGCAGGCCGAAAGCCATGGCCACTGGATTGCCGGTGGACGCATTGCCACCCGCATCAGTTGGGCCCGCACCTTGAGCGTCGACAGCGGCGACAAGGCCCTGTTTACCGATTTGCTCTACGAATTGATCGGCACCTCCGTGGCTTCCCAGGAATCGGTGGTGGTGTCGTTCGCCCTCGCACAGCAAGTGGCGGTGGGAGAAATAAACGCTTTCGAAGCCCTGTGCATGGCCGCCAGCCTTGGCGGCGACACCGACACCATTGCTGCGATTCTTGGCGCGATGCTCGGTGCGTGCCTGGGGATGCAGTGCTGGCCGGAGGCGATGATCGAGCAGATCAAACAGGTGAATGGCCTGGACCTGGAGCCGCTGGTCCAGGGGCTGCTCGCATTGCGCTGAACTGCACCGTTCAACTGTAGGAGCGAGCTTGCTCGCGAAGGTCGTTAACGATGACGCGGGAAACCAGCAAAGACGCGGTGCCCCTGAGTTTTTCGCGAGCACGCTCGCTCCTACAGTGATTCGCCGAGTCAGGAAGACCGGAACACAGATTCAACTTGCCAACCTGCCACAACCACAAAAAAACAGGCATCAGGAGCACCCCACCATGAGTACGTCCTCTTCCGGCCAAAGCGCCGGGCAATTGGAAAAACGCGGCATCGAGCCGGTCCCGGAAGGTGAGTGCAACGGCCATCCGCTGCAACTGTTCTGGGTCTGGTTTGCGGCCAACATCAGCATCCTCGGGTTGCCCTTGGGCGCGACCCTCGTGGCGTTTCGCGGCCTGGCCATCTGGCAGGCAATCATCGTCGCGGTCCTCGGCGCCGCCGGGTCGTTTGCGGTGGTGGGCATCATCTCCATCGCCGGCCGTCGTGGCCGTGCGCCGAGCCTGACCCTGTCCCGGGCGATCTTCGGCGTACGCGGCAATATCGGTCCGACCCTGGTGTCGCTGATGTCGCGCCTGGGCTGGGAAACCGTCAACACCACCACCGCCGCCTTCGTGCTGCTGTCGTTGTGCTCGATCCTGTTCAACTCGCCGGTTGCGGCCAAAAGCGCACCGGTCCTGACCCTGCTGTTCATTGGCATCTTCGTGCTATTGACCCTCGCCGTATCGGGCCTGGGCCACGCCACCTTGCTGGTGATCCAGAAGTGGTCGACCTACGTGTTCGGTGCGCTGAACATCGTGGTGGGTGGTTTCCTGTGCGCCACCATCGACTGGAGCGCGGTGTTCAACGCCACGCCTGCGCCGTTGAGCGCGATGATCATCGGCATCGGCACCATGGCCGCCGGTACCGGTATCGGCTGGGCCAACGCCGGTGCCGACATGTCGCGCTACCAGCATCGCAGCGTCAAGGCCGTGCGCCTGGTGGCGTCGGCGGCCTTTGGTGCGGGGATTCCGCTGGTGCTGTTGATTACCCTCGGCGGCCTGTTGTCGGTGGGTAACAATGACCTGGCGTCGGCCACTGACCCGATCATCGCGATCCGCGACATGCTGCCGACCTGGATGGCGGTGCCGTACCTGATCACCGCGTTTGGCGGGCTGCTGCTGTCGAATAACCTGTCGGTGTACTCGGCGGGCCTCACCACCTTGACCCTGGGTTTGAAGGTCAAGCGTGTGCACGCGGTGATTGTCGACATCGTGGCGATCTTCGCCGGGTCGATCTACTTCATGCTGATCGCCGACAGCTTCTACGGCCCGTTCATCACCTTCATCTCGCTGCTGGCCGTACCGATTACCGCCTGGGTCGGGATCTTCGTGGTCGACCTGCTGCATCGTCACTACTACAGTCCCAAAGACCTGCTGGACGTGACGCCAAGCAGCGCCTACTGGTACCGCGGCGGCGTTGAGTGGCGTGCGTTCGGCGCCTGGGCGATTGCGATTGTGCTGGGCTTCAGCTTCACCACCATCGGCACCACCGCCGAGAACATCTGGTTCGCCGGGCCGCTGTCCGATTCCTGGCTGGGCCACAACGGCCTGGGCTGGATCGTCACCTTCCTGGTGGCCGGCGGGATTTATGCGGTACTCGGCGGCGCAGCTGACCGTCGCCCGGCTTTGGTAGAGAGCGCTAATGTCTAGATTGCTGCACAGCGGCCAGGTCATCGTTGACCTGGTCATGTCCCTCGACACATTGCCCGCCACCGGCGGCGATGTATTGGCCAACTCCGCCAGCTTCGAAGCCGGCGGCGGCTTCAACGTGATGGCCGCCGCCCGGCGCAACGGCTTGCCGGTGGTCTATCTGGGCCGCCACGGCACGGGCCGCTTCGGCGACCTGGCGCGCGCGGCGATGCAGGCCGAGGGCATTGAAATGGCCCTGGCCGCCAGCGCCGACAAGGACACTGGTTTGTGCGTGTCCCTGACCGAAGCCACCACCGAACGCACCTTCATTTCCCATATCGGCGCCGAAGGTGACTTGCTCGCCCAAGACCTGGCCAATGCGGTGCCGAACGCGGACGACTATGTGTACGTCAGCGGCTACAGCCTGTTGCTGGAGGGCAAGGCCCAGGCGTTGCTCGATTGGCTGCTGGCGTTGCCGAGGGCGATCACCGTGGTGTTCGACCCGGGCCCGCTGGTGAAGGCGCCGGACTCGGCCTTGATGGTCGCTCTGTTGCCGCGTATCGATATCTGGACCAGTAACGGCCCGGAAGCCCTGGCATTCACCGGCGCCAGCGACCTTGCAGGCGCATTGCTCAAGCTCAACGAACACTTGCCCGCCGACACCTTGCTGGTGGTACGCGATGGGCCGAATGGCTGTTGGGTCAGCCGCAGCGGCCAGGCCGAACATGTGCCGGGGTTCAAGGTGAACGCGGTGGACAGCAACGGCGCAGGCGATGCCCACGCCGGGGTGTTTATTGCCGGTTTGGCCAATGGACTGGCACCGGCTGTTGCGGCACGTCGCGCCAATGCGGCGGCGGCACTCGCCGTCACGCGGTGGGGCCCGGCGACCTCACCGGGTACGGCAGAAGTGGATGCGTTGTTGAGCGGGGGCTGATTCGGCAGAATGGTCGCCATTCAGCACGGAGCAGCGTTATGACCCAGAACATCTACGACACCGAGGTTTTCTTCGAGGGCTACAGCAAAATGGGCCGCTCGGTGGAAGGCCTCGCCGGCGCCCCGGAGTGGCCCGCATTGCAGGCCCTGTTGCCGCCGATGTCGGGCCTGAAGGTGGTGGACCTCGGTTGCGGTTACGGCTGGTTCAGCCGCTGGGCCCGGGAGCAGGGGGCCGAGCGGGTGCTGGGGCTGGATGTCTCCCACAAGATGCTGGCGCGGGCAAAAGAGATGACTTCATCTTCGGCCATTGCCTACGCCATCGCCGACCTTGAACAACTCGAACTGCCCGCCGCGACCTTCGACCTGGCCTACAGCTCATTGGCCTTCCATTACATCGTCGATTTAAAAGGCCTGTTCGCGCGCATCCATCAAGCGCTGGTACCGGGCGGGCGGTTGGTGTTTTCCATCGAGCACCCGATCTTCATGGCGCCCCGGCAACCGGGCTGGCTGATTGATGAGCAAGGACGCAAAAGCTGGCCGGTAGACAGCTATCAACTGGAAGGACCGCGGGTGACTAACTGGCTGGCGGATGGCGTGATCAAGCAGCACCGCACGTTGGGCACGTTGCTGACGCTGTTGATCGAGGCAGGTTTTACCTTGAGCCACGTCGACGAATGGGGCCCGAGCGAAGCGGACCTTAAGGCTCGCCCGGCACTGGCGGAAGAGCTTGAGCGTCCGATGATGTTGTTGGTGGCCGCCCACCGCTGATTCCGCGACTGGAAACCCGATCAAAAAGGTGGGAGCGGGCTTTTGTGGGAGCGGGCTTGCTCGTGAAGGCGGTCTATCAGTGCCAGATTTTTTGGCTGACACACCGCCTTCGCGAGCAAGCCCGCTCCCACATTTGATAGGCAGTGGCACAAAGACCTGCATCAACCGGCCTTTCTCAGCGCCTCAATCAACTGATCCTTGCGCATGGTGGAACGCCCGGGAATGTCCTTGGCGCGCGCTTCCCTCAGCAAGCTTTCCTTGGTCTGGGTGCCCAGCGAAACCCGGCTGTTACGCGGGTGCCCTTCACGGCTGGCTGCTGCGCGTTTAGCCGACTCATGCCGGTCCTGGGACTTCTTCGCCGGCGCCTTGCGCTGGCCAGAACCGCCAGCCTTTTCGCCGCCGCCAGATTGCTTGTTGACGGTGGCCCAGGCCCGGGCCTCGGCTTCTTCTTTCGACAGGCCCTTATGCTCATAACGCTCTTCGATATGAGCAGCCTGGCGCTTCTGTTCGGTGGTGTATTTGGCTTTGCTTCCACGAGGCATTGCGATACTCCTTCCGGCCCTCAAACAAGGGCCGGATCAGATCAGGCGGGTTACTCGCCTGCTTCGCTTTCCAGCTTGCGAGCCGCTTCCACGCCGGAGGCGGTGAGTTTGATCGGCAGGTTCAGCGCATGTTCACCGGCATCGTTGCAGGTCACATGGCCTTCCTTGATCCACCCGCGGTCCTGCAAGGTGGCCAAGGCGCTGGCCACCACTTTTTCACCTCGGTAGTTGTCCAGCACTTCCTTGCCCAACCCGCTTGGATGGGCATGGAGCAGGCGGGTCAGGACTTCTTTTTCAAGGTTGTGATCGACGTTCATGCATACCTCTTCACTGGGAAATGGTTGGGTGTTCGTCTTTCCAGCGCGTCAAGGCGCCGGCTGTTTTGGCGCGCCGGGGATGTTGGAGTCGTCACCCTTGTTGATCGAGGGCTGCATGGTGCCCGGGCCCATTTTGCCGTTAGGCACCGCACCGCTGTTGCGATTGGTGTCGTCGCCCTGGGTGCGCGGGTCTTTGCTGTTGTCGATGATGGCGCCGCCGTTGGTGTCCATGCCGGTGCCCATCGAGTCCTTGGACTCCTGGGTCGCCGGGTTGGGCGGGCTGCCGACAGGGTCGGCGCTCGACCCGGTGGAGGCGGCAAAGCTGCTCAGCGAAACGGCAGACAGCAAACCGGCGAGGGCGAGGGCGGAAAAGGTGGAGGTCTTCATAATGGTGTCTCCCTATGATTAATGTCCTTACCTGATATTGGTCCGCCCCCGTTTGCGATTCGTGCCTCGATACCGACGAACGGTCTTAGGTCGCTTGTAAGATTTTGTGTGACGAGATCCGGCGCCAGACCAGTCGCGCCACCGTGATCAGCCAATTGAGCAATGCCACCGCCAGCACGCTCATCAACAGGGTGGGCATGCCGTATTCGACGATGACCTTGCCCGCCAGCAACGGGAAGCCAAACACCCCGATAAAGTACGCCAGGCTGAACAACAGCAACGCCTGGGACAGGGTGCCCGCAGGTGCCTCATTGGCCGCCAGACCATTGATCACCGAATACGTCAGGCCATAACCGACGCCCAGGGTGACGGCCGCCAGCAGGTAGCTGAAGTTGCCGCTGACCTTGAACCCGAACAGGAAAATCGACACCAGCATCAACCCGGACAACACACACGCCGCCCAATACGGATCACGCTTGACCACGAAGCTGGCGATCAGCAGGCGGCTGGTAATCGCCGCGCTCATAAAGCCCAGGAAGAACAACGAATAGTCCAGCCCGTGCAGCGCCGCGTAGCTGGTCTGGAAACTCGACAGCCCGCCAAACACGCACCCGCCGAGGCCCACCATGATGATCGCGAACACCGCCCTCGACGACAGCACCTTGCGCGTGGCCCCCCAGGAAATTTTCGACGCCGGTGCGGTGTGCTGGCTGAGCGCGACACCCAGCCGCCAGAAAATCACCACGCCCACCAGGCTCGCCAGCGCGGCGATATGGAACGCGGCCGTCAGCGGAAACTCCAGGGCACTCGTCGCCCGACCGAGCAGCGGCCCGGAACCGATCCCGGTCATCATGCTGCCCGACAGCAGGGCGAAATACTGGGTACGTTGGGCCGGCTCCACCAGCATCGTCACGATGATCGGCCCCAGCGTGTAGAACACCCCCCAGCCCAATCCCAGTGACAGGCCAAAGAACATCAACCCCTCGCCAAACCCCGGCGCCAACGCAAAGCCCAGGCACGCCACCACCAGCAATACGCCGAGCAGGGCGATCGACCGGGCGGCCCCCAGCAGGTCAGCCAGGTGCCCGGAAACCAGCACCGCCACAAAGGTGCTGAGCATGGCCATGGAGATCACGCTGCCGGCGTCGTGTTCGTTGCCGCCGCGGGAATGGATCAGCAGCGAGAGTAAAAACGTCGAACCGTAGGACAAGGAAAGCAAGTAGCTGGCGAGGCAGAAAAGGGCGAACAGTTTTCCGCCAACCACAGGAGAGGCGTGCATGGAGGTGCCTTGCGTCTGTTGGATGTATGGCCAACTTTTTACCATGCACGGCCCGAGGGTTTGTTCTGTGGTTCGCGGTTCTTGCGTTAGCCCGCAGCGGAGTATGGCGTGCCGATTTCTTCGATGAACAGGTCCATGAATCCCTTCAGCCGCTCGTGCCGATCCCGTGCCATGCGTTGCCCGGTTGCGGTCTGAAACCCATCCGCCAGATGCAGCAGCTTGGTCTGGAAGTGATCGAGGCAGAAGCGCTTGTCGTCGTACTCGCGATGCTGTGCCGTTGGATCAGCCGGGTCATAAAGCGCACTGCCCATGCGCCCGGCGATGTAAAACGTGCGGGCCACGCCGATCATGCCGAGGGAATCCAAACGGTCGGCATCCTGCATGATCTTTGCTTCAAGCGTCACCGGCGTCAGGCCTGCCGAAAAGCTGTGAGTCGCGATGGCGTGCGTCACCGCTGCAATCGTCTCGGGCCGCCACGCCAACCCCTGTAAAATCTCCCCGGCCTTGTCCGCTGCCAGTTGCGACGCCTTGGCGCGCAACGGCGAATTCTTCTCCACCGCCACACAGTCATGCAGCAACACGGCCGCCAACAACACCTCCAGGTCGCCACCTTCCTCGGCCTGGATGGACCGCACGTTGTGCCACACCCGCTGCAAATGGGACAGGTCGTGGGCGCCGTCTTCCGAAGGCTCAAGGGCGTGGGGCAATAAAGTCGCGGCGAGGTCGGTCAGTGGCGTGAAGGGCATGGGGATTCTCAACGGGGATGGCCTGCAGGTTAGCCGCGAATCAAATTGCACTGCAATCGGTCATTAAAGCGCCTTAGTATGTGTGCTTTCTTTCCCTGACAAGGCCCGTCCATGACCATCGAGATTCGCCCCGCCGTGCCCAGCGATGCTGCGCAGATCCTGGCCTTCATCACTGAGCTTGCCGACTACGAAAAAGCCCGCCACGAAGTGATCGCCAGCGTGGTGGACATCGAGCGCAGCCTGTTCAGCGAAGGCGCCACGGCCCACGGCTTGATCTGCCTGCGGGATGGGTTGCCGATCGGCTTTGCGGTGTTCTTTTTCAGCTATTCCACCTGGCTGGGCAGCAACTGCCTGTACCTCGAAGACTTGTACATCAACCCCGAACAGCGCGGCGGCGGGGCAGGCAAGAAGTTGCTGCGCCACCTGGCAAAAATCGCCTGTGACAACGGCTGCGGGCGTTTCGAGTGGAGTGTGCTGGACTGGAACGAGCCGGCGATTGCGTTCTACAAATCCATCGGCGCCCAACCCCAGGAAGAGTGGGTACGCTACCGCATGGAAGGCGACGCCCTGAGGGATTTTGCCCAGGGTTAAAGGCGCAAAAAAAGGCCGGCTGCCACAGCCGGTTTTTTTATGGTTTTGCTCACTATATGGGATGATAATTTATATATTGAGATGTTCCGGTTTCTGGGTTTATAGTCTTGCGCATCAGCACTCACTACCAAAAACAAAACAGGTGAAGCGATGCAGGCACAACCGTTGTCGTTACCTCCGGTGCCCGAGCCGACTTACGGCGAGCGACTGAAGGACAAAGTCGTGGTCATCACCGGCGCTGCCCAAGGCATTGGCGAAGCCATCGTCGCTTGTTTCCAGGCCCAGCAGGCGCGCCTGGTGATTGGTGATATCCAGGGCGAGAAAGTCGAGAAAGTCGCGGCCCATTGGCGCGAACGCGGCGCCCAGATCTACGCACAAGCCGTCGACATCACCTCCAAGGACCAATGGCGTGCCCTGGTGGACGTGGCCATCGAACGCTTTGGCCGCGTCGATGTGCTGGTCAACTGCGCTGGCGTGAACGTGTTCCGCGACCCGCTGGAAATGACCGACGAAGACTGGCGCCGCTGCTTCGCCATCGACCTCGACGGCGCCTGGTACGGCTGCCGCACCGTGTTGCCACACATGATCGAGCAGGGCATCGGCAACATCATCAACATTGCCTCCACCCATTCCAGCCACATTATTCCCGGCTGTTTCCCGTACCCGGTGGCCAAGCACGGCCTGCTGGGGCTGACCCGTGCCCTGGGCATCGAATACGCGCCCAAGGGCATCCGCGTGAATGCCATCGCGCCGGGTTATATCGAAACCCAACTCAACGTCGATTACTGGAACGGCTTTGCCGACCCGCATGCCGAGCGTCAGCGCGCCTTCGACCTGCACCCGCCCAAGCGCATCGGCCAGCCGATCGAAGTGGCGATGAGTGCACTGTTTCTGGCGACCGACGAGGCGCCCTTTATCAATGCCACCTGCCTGATGATCGATGGCGGGCGGTCGGTGATGTACCACGATTAAACCGAACAACTTTCCAATAACAACAAGAGGTGGTTTATGTTCAAGAAGACAGTGCGCACCCTTGCGGTCGCCGTTGCGCTCAGCAGTCTCAGCACCCTCGCATTCGCTGAGGAAGTCAAGATCGGCTTCCTGGTCAAGCAAGCCGAAGAACCCTGGTTCCAGACCGAATGGGCCTTCGCCGAAAAAGCCGGCAAGGACCATGGTTTCACCGTGATCAAGATCGCCGTGCCCGATGGCGAGAAAACCCTGTCCGCCATCGACACCCTGGCCGCCAACGGCGCCAAGGGCTTCGTGATCTGCCCGCCGGACGTGTCCCTCGGCCCGGCCATCATGGCCAAGGCCAAGCTCAATAACCTGAAAGTGCTGGCGGTGGACGACCGCTTCGTCGACGCCAAGGGCAAGCCCATGGAAGACGTGCCTTACGTCGGCCTGGACGCCTACAAGATCGGCCAGAAACAAGGCGAGGCCATGGCCACCGAAGCCAAGCATCGCAACTGGGACTGGAAAGAAACCTACGCCGTCATCAATACCTTTGACGAGCTGGAAACCGGCAAGAAACGCACCGACGGTTCGGTAGAAGGCCTCAAGGCCGCCGGCCTGCCGGTAGACCACATCCTGTTCACCGCACAGAAAACCCTCGACGTGCCGGGCGCCATGGACTCCACCAATTCGGCCCTGGTGAAACTGCCCAGCGGCGCGAAAAACCTGCTGATTGGCGGCATGAACGACAGCACTGTGCTGGGCGGCGTGCGCGCCACCGAAAGCGCCGGCTTCAAGGCATCGAATGTCATCGGTGTGGGCATCAACGGTACCGACGCCATCGAAGAACTGAAGAAGTCGGACACCGGTTTCTACGGCTCGATGCTGCTCAGCCCCGACGCCTCCGGCTATAAAACCGCCACCTCGATGTTCGAGTGGGTCACCAAAGGCGTCGAACCCGCCAAGTTCACCGCACTGGATAACGTGACCCTGATCACCCGCGCCAACTTCAAGGAAGAGTTGAGCAAGATCGGTCTGTGGAAATGAACAGCGCCGCCGCAGAGAGCCTGCGCTTCAACGGCATCGGCAAGGAGTTTCCCGGGGTGAAAGCCCTGGCGCAGATCAGCTTTGAAGCGCGGCCCCACACGGTGCATGCGCTGATGGGCGAGAACGGCGCGGGCAAGTCGACCTTGCTGAAAATCCTCGGCGGTTTTTACCCGCCCAACAGCGGCAGTTTGCAGTTGGGCGAACGCAGCGTCAGTTTCAAATCGGCGGCCGACAGCATCGCCAGCGGCATCGCGGTGATTCACCAGGAGCTGCAACTGGTGCCGGAAATGACCGTTGCCGAAAACCTACTGCTGGGGCATATGCCCTCGCGCTTTGGTGTGGTCAATCGTGGTGCGATGGTGCGCAAGGCGCGGGAACTGCTCAAGGGCCTGGCGGATGAAATCGATCCGAACATGCGCCTGGGCAGCCTGTCCCTCGGCCAGCGGCAACTGGTGGAAATCGCCAAGGCCATGTCGCGCAACGCCCATGTGATTGCGTTTGATGAACCCACCAGCAGCCTCTCGGCCCGTGAGATCGAGCGGCTGATGGTGATCATCGCCCGGTTGCGGGATGAAGGCCGGGTGATCCTGTACGTGTCCCATCGCATGGAAGAAGTGTTCCGGATTTGCGATGCCGTGACGGTGTTCAAGGACGGGCGCTTCGTGCGCACGTTCGAAGACATGCAGCAGCTGAACGTCGATCAACTGGTTAACTGCATGGTTGGGCGCGACATCCAGGACATCTACGACTACCGCCCGCGGGAGCACTTCGGTGAAGCGCTGCGGGTGGACGGTTTGCTGGGGCCGGGGTTGCAGGAACCGGTGAGTCTGCAGGTGAACAAGGGCGAGATTCTCGGGCTGTTCGGCTTGGTCGGGGCGGGGCGCACGGAGCTGTTGCGTTTGCTCGCCGGGCTGTCGCGCAGCACCCAGGGTGAATTGGTGTTGCATGGCCAGGCGCAGACGTTCAAGTCACCGCGGGATGCGATTGCGGCGGGGGTGTTGCTCTGCCCCGAGGACCGCAAGAAGGAAGGCATCGTGCCCCGTGCCAGTGTGGCGGAGAACATCAACATCAGTGCGCGCCGCGATCACGCCCGCTTCGGCTGGCTGATCCAGGGCGGCTGGGAACGCAGCAACGCCCAGCGCCAGATCAGCGCGCTGAACGTGCGCACACCGTCTGCCGATCAACCGATTTTGTACCTGTCGGGCGGCAATCAGCAGAAGGCGATCCTGGGTCGCTGGCTGTCGATGCCGATGAAAGTGTTGCTGCTGGACGAGCCGACTCGCGGCATCGATATCGGTGCCAAGTCGGAGATCTACCAGATCATCCACAACCTGGCAGCCAGTGGCATTGCGGTGATTGTGGTGTCCAGCGACCTGATGGAAGTGATGGGCATCTCCGACCGCATCCTGGTGATGAGCGAAGGCGCCCTGACAGGCGAATTGACCCGCGATCAAGCGGACGAAGCACGGCTGCTGCAACTGGCTCTTCCGCGTACGCGGGACTGAAGAATACGAGGTGGGTATGTCACAGGTAAAAACCGCAAGAAGCTTCTGGCCGGGGTTCAACCAGCGCAAGTTTCTCGATGATTGGGTCATGCTGCTGGCGGCCTTGAGCATCTTTGTGCTCAGTGCCATTTTCATCGACAACTTCCTTTCGCCGCTGAACATGCGCGGCCTGGGGCTGGCGATTTCCACCGTGGGCATCGCGGCCTGCACCATGCTGTTTTGCCTGGCGTCGGGGCACTTTGACCTGTCGGTGGGCTCGGTGATCGCCTGTTCGGGCGTGGTGGCGGGGATCGTGATTCGCGACACCGACAGCGTGTTCTTCGGCGTGTCGGCGGCATTGGCCATGGGCCTGGTGGTGGGGCTGATCAACGGCATCGTGATCGCCAAGCTGCGGATCAACGCGTTGATCACGACGCTGGCGACGATGCAGATCGTGCGTGGGCTGGCGTATATCTTCTCCAATGGCAAGGCGGTTGGCGTGATGGACGAAAGCTTCTTCGTCTTCGGCAACGGCCAGCTGTTTGGCGTGCCGGTGCCGATCGTCATCACTGTGCTGTGCTTTGTGTTTTTTGGCTGGTTGTTGAACTACACCACCTACGGGCGCAACACCATGGCCATCGGTGGCAACCAGGAAGCGGCGTTGTTGGCCGGGGTGAACGTTGACCGGACCAAGATCATCATCTTTGCCGTGCACGGGGTGATTGGCGCGTTGGCCGGGGTGATCCTGGCGTCGCGGATGACCTCGGGGCAACCGATGATTGGCCAGGGGTTCGAGCTGACAGTGATCTCGGCGTGCGTGCTGGGTGGGGTGTCGCTGAGCGGCGGGATCGGGATGATCCGGCATGTGATTGCCGGGGTTCTGATTCTGGCAATCATCGAGAACGCGATGAACCTGAAGAACATCGACACCTTCTACCAATACGTGATTCGTGGGTCGATCCTGTTGTTGGCGGTCATTATCGACCGCATGAAACAGCGTTAAAGGGCAGCCGGTTCTTTGTGGTAAGCAGGCTTTTTGTGGCGAGAGGGCTTGCTGTGGCGAGGGAGCTTGCTCCCGCTGGGCTGCGTAGCAGCCCCAATAGCAAACACCTCATTCATCCAGTCAAAATGCGGTTGCCTGTTTCAGGGCCGCTTCGCGCCCCAGCGGGAGCAAGCTCCCTCGTCACAACCGTCGTGACCGCCCATAATGGCGCCGTTTTCGTACTTCCCAATAGGCCCGATATGCAGGAAAACGCCCCAACTCCCGTCAAAGAAGCCGCGCCCACCGGCACCCAGACCCTGCTGCGTGGCCTGGGCGTGGTGCAGGCCGTGGCGGCTGGCGCGCGGGATCTCAAGGAGATTGCCAAGCGCATCGGCACCACCCGCAGCACCACCCACCGCCTGGCCAGTTGCCTGGTGGAAGAACGCTACCTGCGCGTGGTGCCGCAAGTGGGCTACCTGCTGGGCCCCAAATTGATCGAGCTGGGTTTCCAGGCCCGCGAAGAATTGCCTTTGGTGAGCCTGGCGGTGCCTTATCTGGACGAACTGTCGGCCCTCACCGGCGACACCATCCACCTGGCCATCCGCGAATACGACGACGTGCTGTACCTGCATAAGAACCCTGGCCGCAACGGCCCGGAAATGCGCTCGCGCGTAGGCCATCGCATGCCGCTGGCGCGCACCGGGATCGGCAAGGCGTTGCTGCTGGATGACACGGTCGAGGAGTGGCAGCGCCTGTATCAGGTCAGCTTGCCGGCGGGCGGGAAAAACCTGCAGTGGCCGCAGCACCCCGAGCAATCCTGGGCGCAGTTTGAGCAGCGCATGCAGGAATACGTGGCGGGCGGTTATGCGTTCGATCTGGAAGACAACGAACCGTCGATCCGTTGTGTGGCGGCACCGGTGCGCGATGCCAGCCGGCGAATCGTCGCCGGCATCAGCATCGCCAGTACCGTGCCCTACATGCCGCTTACAAAAATGGCCGAGCTGATCCCTGTGATCAAACAGGTCGCAGCCCGGCTGTCAGCGGAGTTGGGCGCGAAGGCCTGACCAGGCCGTGATCGTTCCCACGCTCCGCGTGGGAATGCCGCTTCGGACGCTCCGCGTCCAGCAGGACTTGAGCCCTGCGCAACGGTGACGCAGAGCGTCACAGCATGCGTTCCCACGCAGAGCCTGGGAACGATCATGATCAGGCCTTCAGGGTTGCCATGTCGATCACGAAGCGGTACTTCACATCACCGGCAATCATGCGGGTGTAAGCTTCGTTGATCTGGCGGATGTCGAGCATTTCAATGTCGCAGGTGATGCCGTGCTCGGCGCAGAAATCCAGGACTTCCTGGGTTTCGGCAATACCGCCGATCAGCGAACCGGCCAGCACTTTGCGGCCCAGCACCAGCTTGGCGGCATTCACGGGCGGGTCGACCGGCTCGATCAAACCCACCAGGATGTGCACGCCGTCAAAGCGCAGCACGTCGAGGTAGGGGTTCAAGTCGTGCTGCACCGGAATGGTGTCCAGCAGGAAATCGAAGTGCCCGGCAGCGGCTTTCATCTGTTCAGCATCGGTGGACACGATCACGTGATCGGCGCCCTGGCGACGGCCTTCTTCCGCCTTGCTCGCCGAGCGCGTGAACAGCGTTACTTCTGCGCCCATGGCCTTGGCGAACTTGATGCCCATATGGCCCAAACCGCCCATGCCCAGTACCCCGACCTTGTCGCCGGCCTTCACACCGTAGTGCTTGAGCGGTGAGTAGGTGGTGATGCCGGCGCAGAGGATCGGCGCGGCGCTGGCCAGGTCGAGCGTGGCCGGGATCTTCACCACGAAGTGCTCGCTGACCACGATGCTGTCGGAGTAGCCGCCCATGGTGTTGCTGCCGTCGACCCGGTCCGGGGTGGCGTAGGTCATGGTCGGGCCTTCGAGGCAGTATTGCTCAAGGTCCGCGTGGCAGGCGTCGCAGTGGCGGCACGAGTCGACCATGCAGCCAACGCCCACCAGGTCGCCGATTTTATGTGCGGTAACGCTGGCGCCGACGGCGGTGACTTTGCCGACGATCTCGTGGCCCGGCATCAGCGGGTACACGGCGATGCCCCATTCGTTGCGGGCCTGGTGGATATCGGAGTGGCAGACGCCGCAGTAGAGGATTTCGATCGCCACGTCATCAGCGCGAGGGCTGCGGCGTTCGAAGGACACAGGGGCGAGGGGAGTGGTGGCCGATTGAGCGGCGTAACCGATGGCGGTGTACATGGAGAAACCTCGCAGGAGCAGTGACAGGTGAGGGGGCGCATTCTCCGCGCCGTGCCTGGGAGCGGCCATGGCGATTGCTCCGAGTCTCATGCCTATTCGTCCGGGAGTGCCCCAGGATTGGATCCTTGTGGCGCCAGACCTGCGATGATGGTTGCATCCCCTTTTTCGCGAAGTTTTTGCCATGTTGTTGACCCGTCATGTCGACGCCAATGCCGCGTTGGTTGCCCTGATCGAACCGCTGACGCCCCGTGATGGTTTCTCGCCCACGAACTTGCCCGGCGTGCAGGTCTTGCGTGCCAGTTGCGACGTGGCGCGGGGCCCGCAGATTTACGAGCCGAGCCTGATGATCGTTGCCCAGGGCAGCAAGGTCGCCTACCTGGGCCCGCGCACCCTGGAATACGGCGCCGGGCACTACCTGATCCAGGCGATGCCGGTGCCCTTCGAATGCGAAACCTTTGCCATGCCCAATGCGCCGCTTTTAGGCGTGACGGTCGGCATTGACCGGGTGGTGCTGGGTGAGTTGGTGATGGCGATGGGCATTCAGAGCGGGCCACCGCCGGCGGCGCAGACGCTGGCGTCCATGAGTTCGGTGGTGCTGGATGACGCCATGCGTGGCTGTGTCGAACGCCTGTTGCAGTGCCTGCACGATCCGCTGGAGAGCCGGATCATGGGCCCGGCGCGGGTGCGGGAATTGTTGTTCACGGCGTTGCGCGGGCCCCAGGCGGAGGTGCTGCGGGCACTGGTGGAGCAGCAGGGGCAGTTTTCCCGGGTGGCGACCTCGTTGAACCACCTGCACGCGCATTACGCCGAGCCACTGAATATTGAGACGCTGGCGGGGTATGCGCACATGAGCGCGTCGACCTTCCACGAACACTTCAAGCGCTGCACCCTGTTGTCGCCGGTGCAGTACCTCAAGCGCCTGCGGCTGCTCAAGGCCCAGCAGTTGCTGCTGGTGGAAGGCATGGGCGTGGCGCAGGCGGCGCATAGCGTGGGGTATCAGAGTACGTCGCAGTTCAGCCGGGAATATAAGCGCTACTTCGAGCGCAGCCCGGGGGATGAGCGGGCGGCGTAACTCCTACAGGCACAACTCGGTTAAAAATGTGGGAGCTGGCTTGCCTGCGATAGTGGTGTGTCAGCCACAGATGTATTGCTGAGCCACCGCTATCGCAGGCAAGCCAGCTCCCACAGTTGACCGAGTTGATTGGTGTTTCTCTGGCCACAAAAAAGGCCCCCAGTTGGGGGCCTCGTTTTTCAAGCCAATGCCTTACATGTTCGGGTAAGTCGGCCCACCCGCACCTTCCGGCGTTACCCACGTGATGTTCTGCGAAGGGTCCTTGATGTCACAGGTCTTGCAGTGCACGCAGTTCTGGGCGTTGATCTGGAAGCGCTTCTCGCCGTCTTCCTGGGTGATCACTTCATACACACCGGCCGGGCAGTAGCGCTGCGCCGGTTCATCGTAAAGCGGCAGGTTGGTGCCGATCGGGATGCTCGGGTCTTTCAGCTTCAGGTGGCACGGCTGTTCTTCTTCGTGGTTGGTACCGGAGATGAACACCGAGCTCAGCTTGTCGAAGCTCAGCTTGCCGTCGGGTTTCGGGTAGGCGATTTTTTTGCTGTCTTTGGCCAGCTTCAGGCAGGCGTAGTCCGGCGTGGTGTCGTGCAGGGTGAACGGCATTTTGCCGCCGAGGATGTTCTGGTCGAACCAGTTGAAGCCGGCGCCGATGATCGGGCCGAACTTGTGCATCGCCGGGCCGAAGTTACGGCTGGCGAACAGTTCTTCGTACAGCCAGCTGTTCTTGAAGCTGTCGACGTAAGCGGTCAGTTCGTCGCCGCCTTCGGATTCGGCGAACAGGCGGTCGGCCACGGCGTCAGCGGCGAGCATGCCGGACTTCATGGCGGTGTGGCTGCCCTTGATCTTGGCGAAGTTCAGGGTGCCCAGGTCGCAACCGATCAGCGCGCCGCCCTTGAACACCATTTTCGGCAGCGAGTTCAGGCCGCCTTTGCAGATGGCACGGGCGCCGTAGCTGATGCGCTTGCCGCCTTCCAGGTACTGGGCCAGCACCGGGTGATGCTTGAGGCGCTGGAACTCGTCGAACGGCGACAGGAAGGTGTTGCTGTAGGACAGGTCGACGATCAAACCCACGACCACCTGGTTGTTTTCCAGGTGATAGAGGAACGAACCGCCGGTGTTCTCGGCGCTCATGATGTCCAGCGGCCAGCCGGCGGTGTGCACCACCAGGCCGGGCTGATGTTTGGCCGGGTCGATTTCCCAGATTTCTTTCAGGCCGATGCCGTAGTGCTGGGCGTCGGCGTCGCTGTCCAGGTTGAAACGCTGGATCAGTTGCTTGCCGATATGCCCGCGGCAACCTTCGGCAAACAGCGTGTACTTGCCACGCAGTTCCATGCCTGGGGTGTAGACGCCTTCTTTTGGATGGCCTTCACGGTCGACACCGAGGTCGCCGGTGATGATGCCGCGCACCACGCCGTTCTCGTCGAACAGCGCTTCCTGGGCGGCGAAGCCCGGGTAGACTTCAACGCCGAGGTTCTCGGCCTGCTGGGCGAGCCAGCGGCACAGGTTGCCCAGGGAAATAATGTAGTTGCCTTCGTTGTGCATGGTCTTGGGCACAAAGAAGTCAGGCACCTTGGTGGACGCTTCGCTGGAACGCAGTACATAGATGTCATCACGCACCACCGGCGTGTTGAGCGGGGCGCCGAGTTCTTTCCAGTCCGGGAACAATTCGTTCAGGGCGCGGGGTTCAAACACGGCACCGGACAGGATGTGAGCGCCGACTTCGGAGCCTTTTTCGACCACGCAGACGCTGATTTCCTTACCGGCTTCGGCGGCCTTCTGCTTCAATCGGCAGGCGGCAGACAGGCCCGCCGGGCCAGCGCCGACGATGACCACGTCGAATTCCATGTATTCGCGTTCCACAGGCTATCTCCTACTCAAGGCTCAACGGCTTTTTTTCTAATGGGTGGAGGTTCGGTAATTCGTCCCGCAATGCCTGCAGAAATCTCATGCAAGGGGCAGGGGGCGACCCACCTTTCTCTCTAGGTGGCGCATTATATCTACACCACTCTCAGCGTCCAATACAAACGTTTGTTTGAATTGCCCGCAGGCTAGGTAAATCAAAGAGGCGCGGCTTATGACTGGCTATTTTGCCGTATTGACCAGAATAGGTGTTCCGGTCAATATACGGTCGGTTTTGCGCTTACCGTAGGCAGACTGCTGGTTTCAAGAGCACGTCCAAAAGCAAGACAGGTGACGCGCGCCCAACTGATGGCGCGCAGTTTACACGCTGCGATAAAGAATGACTTCTCGGTCACCACTGACGAACGGTCATCGCTTCCCGTGAGCAAGGTCATCCGCCGACGTTTTTGGAGGTGCCCTTGTGTGCCGATGAGCATCAACCGCCAGGTTCGCCTAGGCGACTTTCTTTTCACCGGAGAGTAACGAGGAATCCATGAAGGTTCTTGTAGCTGTCAAACGCGTTGTCGATTACAACGTGAAAGTTCGCGTCAAGGCGGACAATTCCGGCGTCGACCTCGCTAACGTCAAGATGTCGATGAACCCGTTCTGCGAAATCGCCGTGGAAGAAGCCGTACGCCTGAAAGAGAAAGGCGTTGCGACTGAAATCGTCGTCGTTTCCATCGGTCCGACCACTGCTCAAGAGCAGTTGCGTACCGCCCTGGCGCTGGGTGCCGATCGTGCCATCCTGGTCGAGTCCGCTGAAGAGCTGACGTCCCTGGCCGTTGCCAAGTTGTTGAAAGCGGTTGTCGACAAGGAACAGCCATCGCTGGTGAT
This sequence comes from Pseudomonas sp. IPO3778, assembly GCF_013386825.1. Classification (GTDB taxonomy): domain Bacteria; phylum Pseudomonadota; class Gammaproteobacteria; order Pseudomonadales; family Pseudomonadaceae; genus Aquipseudomonas. Next base: position 71,830 of record NZ_JACARC010000029.1, on the reverse strand, counting down.
CCTCGGCAAACAAGCCATCGACAGCGACAACAACCAGACGGGCCAGATGCTGGCTGCACTGACCGGTTACGGCCAGGGCACCTTCGCGTCGAAAGTCGAAGTGAGCGGCGACAAAGTTGCCGTGACCCGCGAAATCGACGGCGGCGCGCAAACCGTTTCCCTGAAACTGCCAGCCATCGTCACCACCGACCTGCGTTTGAACGAGCCGCGTTATGCGTCCCTGCCAAACATCATGAAAGCCAAGAAGAAGCCTCTCGAAGTGCTGACTCCGGACGCTTTGGGCGTTTCCACTGCCTCCACCAACAAGACCGTAAAAGTCGAAGCGCCGGCTGCACGCAGCGCGGGCATCAAGGTCAAGTCGGTGGCTGAACTGGTCGAGAAACTGAAAAACGAAGCGAAGGTAATCTAACCATGACTATCTTGGTAATCGCAGAACACGACAACAAGGTTGTGGCCCCGGCCACCCTGAACACCGTCGCCGCCGCCGCCAAAATCGGTGGTGATGTCCACGTGCTGGTCGCTGGCCAAAACGTCGGCGCCGTGGCTGAAGCCGCTGCAAAAATCGCTGGCGTGAGCAAAGTACTGGTCGCCGACAACGCGGCCTACGCTCACCAACTGCCGGAAAACGTTGCCCCGCTGGTGGCAGAACTGGGCGCTGGCTACAGCCACATCCTGGCTGCCGCCACTTCCAACGGCAAAAACATCCTGCCGCGGGTTGCTGCGCAGCTGGACGTTGACCAGATCTCCGAGATCATCTCGGTCGAAAGCGCCGACACCTTCAAGCGCCCGATCTATGCCGGTAACGCCATCGCCACCGTGCAGTCCACTGCTTCGGTAAAAGTCATCACCGTGCGTGCCACCGGCTTCGACCCGGTGGCTGCCGAAGGTGGTTCGGCTGCGGTTGAGGCGGTTGCGGCTGCTCACGACGCTGGCACTTCCAGCTTCGTTGGCGAAGAGCTGGCCAAGTCTGACCGCCCTGAGCTGACCGCTGCCAAGATCGTCGTTTCCGGCGGCCGTGGCATGCAGAACGGTGACAACTTCAAACACCTGTACGCCCTGGCCGACAAGCTGGGCGCTGCGGTCGGCGCTTCCCGCGCGGCGGTCGACGCAGGTTTTGTACCGAACGACATGCAGGTCGGCCAGACCGGCAAGATCGTTGCGCCACAGCTGTACATCGCGGTCGGTATCTCCGGCGCGATCCAGCACTTGGCCGGTATGAAAGACTCCAAAGTGATCGTTGCGATCAACAAGGACGAAGAAGCACCGATCTTCCAGGTGGCTGATTACGGCCTGGTGGCGGACTTGTTCGAAGCCGTACCAGAGCTTTCGAAGCTGGTCTAATCCAGCCGCTTCACTTATAAAGAGCCCGGTCGTTTGACCGGGCTTTTTTTTGCACATGAATCCTGTAGGAGCGAGCTTGCTCGCGAAAAACCGCAGAGCACCGCGTTAAGCCAGGCACCCCGCGTCATCGTTAACGACCTTCGCGAGCAAGCTCGCTCCTACAAATAACTGACGGAGAACCCCGCCATGGAACTGCGCCTCTGGGCCCTGCTACTGGGACTGTCACTGCTGCCGACGGTATCGCAGGCCGCTGGCAAATGTGATCGCCTGGTGATCACCGGCAGCCCGGACGCACCGCCTTACCTGTGGCGTGATCCCCAGGACCCCACGCACTTGATCGGCGCCACCGCCGACCTGTTGCAGCAAGTGGCCAAGGACCTCGGGGTAAAAATCGACTTGCTGTACGGCGGCAAACGCGCCGCGGCACTGGACGAAGTGCGCAGCGGGCGCATGGACATCCTCGCCGATGCGCCGTTGACCCTCGACGCCCTGGACTCCCTGGACTACATCCACCCGGCGCTGGTGCAAACCGATTACCTGGTCTGGACCCGCAAGGATTCGACCCTGGCCTACAGCCAGGCCAGCGACCTGCAGGGCCACAAGGGTGCAGTGTCGGAAAGGGCGCGCCTGAGCCGCGACTTCGAAACCTTCGCCGGTGAGCAACTGACCCTGCAACGCCTGCCCACCCTGACCCCGGCGTTCCAGAAACTGCTGCTGGGGGAGGTCGACTACGTGCTCGCCGGGCGTTATTCCGGTATGGCCATGGCCCAGACCCTCGGCATGAGCAACGACCTGGTGGCCCGCGAAATACCCATCGACCAGCCGGGCCTGTACCTGGCCATTTCCCACAACTCCGCCTGCAACGATCCGTGGTTGCGCGGACAGCTCGCCAAAAAGATGACAGAATTGCCCGCGTCCGGTCTGGCGGAAGCCGCGCTGCAGAGCAATCTTGCGCGCTGGAAAGCGCAGTTGCAGCAACCCGTCGGCACCCCAACAAAGTAGGGATTTTCAGTGACTATTCGACCTCTTTTCGCGGCCCTCGCCGTTGTAGCTCTGGCGGGATGTGCAGCCGATCCTGCGCCGAATGAACAAATGCGCCTGACCCAGCAAGCCCTGGAACAAGCCAACGCCGTGGGCGCCGCCGCCGATGACTCGCCGGAGCTGAAGCTGGCTGAAGGCAAGTTCACCCAGGCCCAGGCTGACATGGCCGATCAATCCTACAAGGACGCCCGCATGCAGGCTGAAGAAGCCGAGCTGGACGCCCGCCTGGCGGAAGCCCAGGTACTGACCCGCAAAAGCCGCGAGCAGTTGAATGTGCTCAACACCCGTATCACCCGTTTGCGCAAGCAGTTGCAGTTGGGAGATGCCCAATGAGCCCGTTGATTCGAGGGTTGAGCTGTGTGGCATTGCTGGGCAGTGTGCTCGGCGGTTGCGCGACTCATCCCGACAGCAATGTCGCCTTGCAACAGGCGAGCAGTGACTTCCAGAAGGTCAAGGAAGATTCGAATGTGCTGCGTATCGCCCCCAAGGACGTGATTCGCGCCGGCGAGTCCCTGGCCCGCGCCGACCGCTTCTCCAGCTTCTGGGGCAGTGGTGCCGATGTGGCGCATTACGCCTACCTGAGCCAGCGCTACAGCGCGATTGCCCGGGAACACACCGAGCAGGCCCTCAACCAGGAGCGCGGCGTCAAGCTGGAGCTGGAGCGCCAGCGTCTGCAACTGGCCCTGCGGGAAGCCAAGCTGAGCAGCGTGCAGCAACAGGGCAAATGGCTTGAGGCGCAGATCGCCAGCCTGACCACTGTCCAGACCGATCGCGGCCTGGTGATGACCTTGGGCGACGTGCTGTTCGACACCGGCGAGGCAGAGCTGCAAAACTCGGCCAACCGCACGGTGCTCAAAGTCGTACAGTTCCTGCAATTGAACCCCAAGCGCGTAGTGCGCATCGAGGGTTACACCGACAATACCGGTGGCGAGCCGGAAAACCTCAAACTGTCCCGGGACCGCGCTCAATCCGTGGCGGATGTGCTCAGTGACCTGGGCATCGATGAAAAACGCATCCAGGTGGAAGGCTACGGCGATCAGTACCCGGTTGAAGCCAATGCGTCGGAGCGTGGCCGGGCGCAGAACCGCCGGGTAGAAATTGTGTTTTCCGATGAGAAAGGCCAGCTGGGCGCAGCCCGCTAAAACCAGACGCTCAGGGTGAAACGCTCGCCCTGCGGGAGCTGTCGAGCCCCGGCGAGGCTGCGATAGCATCGCCTCGGTCTTCCCGTAAGACTGCAGCGCCTGCATCGCAGCCTCGCTAAAGCTCGACAGCTCCCACGATGGATGTGTGGTGTTATGGATAAAGCATTTCAAAAGGCCCGGTCACTGATCGGGTTTTTTGTGCCTGCGATTCAGTTCACCACCCTTACAGTTTTTTCTATCACTGCCGCCCGCGCTCGACTATTGTGGCAACTGTCCCCGTACACTTCTAAACTGTGCCGGTATGTTTCACACAAAAATAAAATACCCGTGAAATCGAGTGCTGCGTCATGACCAATCTGTTGCTTTACCAACGTATCGCCCAGCAACTGGCTGAGGATATCCGCCGAGGTGTCTATCAACCGGGTGAGCGCGTGCCTTCGGTGCGCAAAATGAGCTCCCAGCTCAACGTCAGCCACGCCACCGTGCTACAGGCCTACGCGAACCTGGAAGACCAGGGCTTGATTCGCGCGCGGCCGCAGTCCGGGTATTACGTGCACCAGACGCCTGCGCTCACCGCGCCCACGCCGGACATCGCCCGGGTCGAGCGTCCAGGGTTGGTCACCCGCAGCAGCATCATTCAACAAGTGTTGGTGGAGTCCCGTCGCGAAGGCGTGTTCCCGCTGGGCGCCGCGGTGCCGAGTGTGGACTACCTGCCGGTACGTGCGTTGCACCAGCAACTGGCCAAGGTCACGCGTTTCCAGAGCCCACGGGCGTTCAGCTACATGTTCAGCCCGGGGTTTGAACCGCTGCGGCGCCAGGTGGCGATCCGCATGCGGGATGCAGGGGTGGTGGTCGACCCGTCCGAAGTGGTGATCACCCACGGCTGTGTCGATGCGTTGCAGATGTCGCTGCGGGTACTGACCCGTCCCGGCGACTTGATCGCCGCCGAATCACCGACCTATTACGGCTTGCTGCAACTGGCGGACCTGCTGGGCCTCAAGGTCATCGAAATCCCCAGCGACCCGGCCACCGGCATGAGCCTGGAAGCCCTGCAACTGGCCGCCAACCAATGGTCGATCAAGGCCTTGGTGCTGACCACGCGCCTGAGCAATCCCCTGGGCGGCACCATGCCCGAAGAGCGGCAGAAACAGTTGCTGCGCCTGGCGTCGGATTTCGATATCCAGGTGGTTGAAGACGATATCTATGGCGAGCTGATGTTCGAGCTGGGCCGCACCAAGGCCCTGAAAGCCTACGACCGCCTGGACCGGGTCATCTATTGCTCCAGCTTCTCCAAGACGTTGTCACCGGGTATCCGCATTGGCTGGATGATCGCCGGCAAGTACCAGCAGGAAATCCAGCGCCTGCAAATGTTCAGCACCCATTCGGCCTGCAGCGTGACCCAGATGGGCACGGCCGCGTACCTGGAAAACGGCGGTTACGACCGGCATCTGCGGTATATCCGCCAGGAGTACCGCAAGAACCTCAGCGCCTTCCAGTTGGCGGTGCAGCAGTATTTTCCGGAAGGCACCCAGATGACCCGTCCGACCGGCGGCTTTATCTTGTGGGTCAGTTTGCCGGGCCGGGTCAATACCCAGGAACTGCACGTACGCGCCTTGCAGCAAGGCATCAGCATTGCACCGGGGCTGATCTTCAGTAATACGGAACAGTTCAACCACTGTATTCGCCTGAATTGCGGCACGCCTTGGAATCGCGAGGCCGAGCGCGCGTTAATGACCCTCGGCATGCTGGCGAGCCAGTTGTGCCAGGAGACTGCGGCGGGTTTTTGAGGCGCTAAAAGGGGGCATAACGGGAAGCTGGCTAATTACCATGCTTGTCATGCCGCCCTCAACAAGCGAGCATATGGCCTTCTGCCGTTAATGCTGCTGGCGATATGACTTATACCTTTCCTGCTGCGCTGCTGATCTGCGTGTTAAGCCTGTGTAACGCTGGCGCCGTCCTGGCGGCGCCTGCCAGTGAAACAGCGCCTGCTGCCAGCACCCAGCAAAAGGCGCCGGCGAAAAAAGCCGCCCCGGCCAAGAAGGCGCCGGTGGCGAAGAAAGCACCGGCAAAGAAAGCCGCACCGACCAAAAAGCGTGCGCCTATCGCCAGCAAATCAAAATCAGCCCACGAAGTCGCCAAGACTCAGTTACCGCCTGCAGAGCTGGATTTGAGCCTGCCGTCGAACATGGTTCGCCATCTGCAGCCCCTTGGCACCATGCCCCAGCCGAAGAACGTGCCGTTACTGCCGCCGATGTTTGCCGAAAAGCCCACCGATAACAGCGCGTTCCAGATCAACGGGCGCCTGCTCAGCAACGAAATGCAGCTGCAACTGCGCAACGAAGAACGGCGCGAAGTGGAAGGGGCGGCGCTGGATTTCCAGTTCAAACAATAAACCCGACGAGTAAACGTGATGTGTAACCCTGACCTTCTGTCGCAGACTGGTCAGTCACTTTTGTTTTCGGTGAAAAACCCCTGTTAAGCCAATTTAAAACGTCTGTTTAAGGGCGTAGTCTTACGTGGCCATCAACACTTGAGTTGTCGAGGATCTGTTCGTCATGAAATGCCGTGAAGGCTGTGGCGCTTGCTGCATTGCCCCATCCATCAGCTCTGCGTTGCCGGGAATGCCTGCCGGTAAACCTGCGGGCGAACGCTGCCTGCATCTGTCGGTCGAACTTCTGTGCCAGTTGTTTGGCCAGCCTGAGCGGCCAGCGGTGTGCAGTTCGTTCAAGGCGGATATCGAGGTCTGTGGCAGCAGCCAGGCAGAAGCGATCAAGTTGATCGGCTGGTGGGAACAGATGACGGCGGCTTAGTGGGCTGTTCAAAGTACTGAACTTCAACAATAAGGAAGAAGACCATGGGTTCACTGAAACGAATTGCAGTGTTGTGCGGTTTTACCGTTTTGTTTGCAACTGCTGCCCGCGCTGAAGACTGGCAGACGGCCAAGGACGAAGACGGCATCAAAGTCTCCTTGAGTGAAATTGCCGGCTCCAAGTACAAGGCTTATCGCGGTGTGACCACCATCAAGGCACCGGTGGCCAAGATCCAGGCGTTGCAGGAAGACGTGGTGGGGGCCTGTTCCTGGATCCACGAATGCAAGTCGCAGAAACTGCTCAAGACCGAAGGCGACAAGAGCTGGACCTACACCCAGTTCAAGGCACCGTTCCCGGTGACCGATCGTGACTCGATCCTGGAAATCACCACCACCAAGGCCGCCGACGGCACGGTGACCCGCAAGCTGTTGGAAGTGCCGACCTACCAGCCGGAAGTCAAAGGCTATGTGCGCGTGGCCCAGGTCGACGGTTACTGGAAGCTGGTGCCTAAAGGCGACAACCTGACCGAAGTGACCTACCAGGTGCACACCGAGCCAGGTGGCAGCGTGCCGTCGTGGTTGGCTAACAAGTTTGTGGTGGACGCCCCGTTCAACACCCTCAAAGCCCTGCGCGAACACGCTGAAAAGTAAGACCCTTTGATCGTGTGCCTCCTGCCTTGAGTGGAACGTTTTCCGAGCCCTCAAGGTCCAGATGTGTGTAAGCCCACCCATGGGTTTTATCGAGGAGGCACTGATGCAAACGTGGAAAATTACCTTCGTTGATGATCATGGCGTGCAGTCTGTGGAGCAGTTCGTCTGCGGCGAAAAACCAAGCCTGGAAGACGCTGCCCATATGATCCGTGCCAAGTTGCTGCCCGTGGCCGCTGAACTGGACCTCAACGACCTGGAAGGCCGCACGGCCGAGCCCACGCTGAAAAGCCTGAAAGATCAAAACAGTATTCAAATCCTCGACATTTCTCCCGCCGCCTGAATATTCCCTGTACGTCTTTAAACAGCCTCTGGTGGAGCTGATAGCTTCGCGCTACTCTGCAATGGAGATCAGCGAATGAATCGCTAAGGTCTGGTCTTGTCAGCTACATGCTTGTCTCCCAGCGGCGACGTCATTGCCGTAACACCCGCGCCCTTGCAGCGCGGGCCTTGGGAAGCACGGAAAGTCTATCCATCGGTTTGAGGAGGACGTTTCATGAGCACAGCCTATCAAGAAGACATCAGCACCAACGTGTTGCGCCGCATGAAAGAGGGCGGCTTTGACTTCTCGCGTTTCCACCCCATCGAGTTCTACGCCATTTTCCCGGATGAGGAACGTGCGCGCCGGGCTGCGGGTCGGTTTCGTGGAGAATCCCTGAATGCCCAGGTCAGCGCGCGGGATGACGGCGCCTGGTACCTGGAGCTGAGCAAAATCATGTTCGCCACCTACGACGGCATAGGAGACTTCGAGCAGGACTTTGAGGCGGTGGTTGAGCCCTTGGGCGGAATCATTGAAGGATGGGGCGTGAAACAGGAGGTGCGTGGGTTACCCATGTAGCAGGATGAACAACTACACAGCGTATCGGCTGACCCTTGGGTCGGCCGTTTTTGTTTCTGGCGCGGGAAAAATCCTGCGCAAAAAAAAGCCACCCGAGCAGGGTGGCCAAAGGGAAGATCGCAAAGGAGCAGAGCAATTCGGTAGAAGCGGTGGTGCGCAATGGATGAGGCTGTAGGACGTGTCCTGTTCAGCGGATGGAGGTGATTATCCCCAGGGTTTGCCGGGCAGTGAAATCAACTCTGACTATGCTGTTGATAGTCATGGCCTGCATTGCAATGAGGCGGCGGGCATGACAGCGGGCATTTGCTGCACCGGGACGGTGCGCCGAGGCCTGCGCCCATATCCAACTGATTGATACTTAAGTGTTTATGCCGCTGGCACGGGCCTTGCGATGGTTCTTGCGTCCGGGTGACAAGGAGTACGGCATGATCCGCACTTATTATGATGAGATGTACGACGGGGCAGGGCAGGTTCGCCCCCATTACCGCGAATTTGCCCGCTGGTTGGCCGAGACGCCCCCCGAACTGCTGGCCCAACGCCGGCGCGAAGCCGATTTGCTGTTTCACCGGGCCGGCATCACCTTCACGCTGTATGGCGATGAGCAAGGCACCGAACGCCTGATTCCTTTTGACACCATCCCCCGCAGCATTCCGGCCAGTGAATGGCGGATCGTCGAGCGCGGCTGCATCCAGCGGGTCAAGGCGCTGAACATGTTCCTCGCCGACCTCTACCACGAACAACGGATCATCAAGGCCGGGATCATTCCCGCCGAGCAGGTGCTGGCCAACGAGCAGTACCAGTTGGCGATGCAGGGCCTGGACCTGCACCGCGATATCTATTCCCACATCTCCGGCGTCGACCTCGTACGCGATGGCGACGGCACTTACTACGTCCTCGAAGACAACCTGCGCACCCCCAGCGGTGTCAGCTACATGCTCGAAGACCGCAAGATGATGATGCGCCTGTTCCCCGAGCTGTTTGCTGCCCAGCGCATCGCCCCGATCGATCACTACCCCAACCTGTTGCTCGACACCCTGAAGAGCTCCAGCCCGCTGGATAACCCCAGTGTGGTGGTGCTGACCCCGGGCCGCTTTAACAGCGCGTTTTTTGAACATGCGTTCCTGGCCCGTGAAATGGGGGTGGAACTGGTGGAAGGCGCCGATCTGTTCGTGCGCGACGACCGCGTATTCATGCGCACCACCGACGGCCCCAAAGCGGTGGACGTGATCTACCGTCGTCTCGACGATGCGTTCCTCGACCCGCTGGCCTTCAACCCCGACTCCATGCTCGGTGTGCCGGGGCTGTTGGCCGCTTATCGTTCGGGCAATGTGGTGCTGGCGAATGCCATCGGCACCGGGGTGGCGGATGACAAGTCGGTGTACCCGTTCGTCACCGAGATGATCCGTTTTTACCTGGACGAAGAGCCGATCCTGAAGAATGTTCCGACGTTCCAGTGCCGTAATCCCAGTGAACTGTCCCACGTACTGGCCAACCTTCCGGAGCTGGTGGTGAAAGAAACCCAGGGCTCCGGTGGCTACGGCATGTTGGTCGGCCCGGCCGCTACGGCGGCAGAAATCGAAGCCTTCCGTGCACGCATCAAGGCCAAGCCCCACGCCTATATCGCACAACCAACGCTGTGCCTGTCGACGTGCCCGACCTTCGTCGAGAACGGCATTGCCCCACGGCATATCGACCTGCGTCCGTTCGTGCTGCAAGGCAAGGAAACCCGTGTGGTGCCCGGTGGTCTGACACGTGTGGCACTGCGAGAAGGTTCGCTGGTGGTCAACTCGTCCCAGGGCGGTGGCACCAAAGACACTTGGGTGGTCGAGGATTGAACGATGTTGAGTAGAACTGCCTCGGATTTGTATTGGATGTCGCGCTACCTGGAGCGTGCGGAAAACCTCGCGCGCATGCTCGATGTCAGTTATTCCCTGTCGCTGATGCCCCAGGATGGGCGCGGTGATGGCCTGCATGAACTGGCGATGCCGCTGCTGATCACCGGCACCCTGGACGATTACCGCGAGCGCCACGGTGAGCTGCATGCCGAGCGCCTGCTGCATTTCTTTGCGCTGGATGCCGCCAACCCGGCAAGCATCTACAGCTGCCTGGGTTCCGCGCGGGCCAGTGCCCACGCGGTACGTGGGCGAATCACCGCCGACATGTGGGAAAACATCAACGCCACCTGGCTGGAAATTCGCGACATCGCCCAGCAAGGCCTGAGTCGCTACGGCATGAGCCGGTTCTGCGAGTGGGTGAAGGAGCGCTCCCACCTGTTCCGCGGCGCCACCTACGGCACCATCATGCGGAATGACGCGTTTCGTTTTATCCGCCTGGGCACCTTTATCGAGCGGGCCGACAACACGTTGCGCCTGCTGGATGCCCGCTACGAAATGGCTGGCGACCAGGCCGAAGCGGTCACGGACGGCACGGCTCACGCCTACTATCAGTGGAGCGCGCTACTAAGGGCCTTGTCGTCGTTCGAGGCCTACACCGAGATTTACCGCGACGCCCCCGGTGCCCGGCAAGTTGCCGAATTGTTGCTGCTGCGCGCCGATGTCCCGCGTTCGTTGCGCGCCTGCAGTGAAGAAATCGACCAGATCCTGGGCAGCCTGCCCGGCGTCAACGGCCGCCCGGCCCAGCGCCTGGCAGCCGAGATGGACGCGCGCCTGCGCTACACCGCCATCGACGAAATTCTTGAGGAAGGCCTGCACGCTTGGCTGACCGACTTTATCCCCCTCGTGCGCGAGCTGGGTGACGCTATTTACAGTTCCTACCTGGAGGCGGCATGAGACTTTCCATCAGCCACGAAACCACCTACCACTACGAAGACCAGGTGCGCGCCAGCATCCAGTACCTGCGCCTCACGCCCCACGACAGCGAGCGCCAGCACGTGCTGAGCTGGCAACTGGACCTGCCGCGGCCGGTGCGGGCGCAACTGGATCCATTCGGCAATATCCTGCACGTGCTGACCCTGGACGAGCCCCACGAAGCCATCATCATCGGCGCCCGTGGCCAGGTGGATATCGACGAATTGCGCGAGGCCGAGCATGAAAGCCAATCGGCGTTCCCGTTCCTGCGTTGCACCCGTTTGACCGAGCCGGACGACGCCCTGCGCAGCTTTGCCGAACAGCACTGCCACCAGCGCCGTGACCGCAGCGCGTTGATCGACCTGATGCATGCGCTGAACCAGTACATGACCTATTCGCCGGGCTCGACCGAAGTCGACACCTGCGCGGCCAAGGCGTTTGCCGGGCGTGCCGGGGTTTGTCAGGACCACACCCACGCCTTCCTCGCCTGTGCCCGCAGCCTGGGCATTCCCGCGCGGTATGTGTCGGGGTATTTGTACAGCGAAGATTGCGAGCACCTGGCCAGCCATGCCTGGGCCGAAGCCTGGCTGGATGACGCCTGGTACAGCTTTGATGTGACTAACCAGTTGGCCCGCCCGGAGCGGCATTTGAAGCTGGCGGTGGGGTTGGATTACCTGGACGCCTGCCCGGTAAGGGGCATGCGCCGTGGGGGAGGGCATGAACAGATGCATGCCAAGGTATTTGTGGCACCGACACCGGTGATTTCGGTGCAGCAGCAGTAGGATTCCGGGGGAGAGAGGCGCTTTGTGTAGCAGGAAACCTCTCTGTGCCAGGAAAGCTTTTTGTGGCGAGGGAGCTTGCTCCCCCTGGGCTGCGAAGCGGCCCCAAAACCTGCCCCCGAGTTCTATCTGGAGAAATGCGATCGTCTGATGGGGGCTGCTGCGCAGCCCAGCGGGAGCAAGCTCCCTCGCCACAGGTTTGCCGGAGCCTTAAGGCTGCTTTCTGCCTGCCATATGCTTCAAATACCCCACCAACAGGTCCAGGTCCGCATCCGGCAGCACACTGGCAGCAAACGCCGGCATTTTCGCCTGCGGCCAATGCCGCAGGCTTTGCGGGTCGCGGATATAGCGCTTGAGGAAATCCCCGGCGAAATATTCAGTGGGGTTGTACGGAAGATTCAGGTCTGGCCCCACCTGCGCATCGCCGGCACCATTGAGGCGATGACACGCCAGGCAATTTTTCTGGAACAGCGCGAAGCCTTGATTTACCGGGTCATTCGCCGCCAGTTTGGGGTCCGGCAATAACGCCGGGAAGCGCTCCGCCACCGTTTTCAATTGCTTGATCCCGGAGATCTGAAACGGCCATTGCTCCGGGCTGATGTTTCCTGCCTGCGGGTCCGTCCACACCAGGTAAAACGGCCCGGCACCGGGTTTGCCGTCCGCCAGTGGCGGCCATGGGTGCGCCGGGTCTTCCACCGCCAACCAGGCCCGTGCGCCGCTTTTTGAAAGCAGTGGCGCCGCCGCCAGTTCAGCGGCAAAGCCATCAAGGGCCACCGCCTGCAGATGATTTTCCGCCGTGATGCCCGGCAACAGCGCCGCCAACGGCACCGCGCGGTAGGTCATGGTGCGCTTGTAGGACACGTCATCAACGATCTGCACGGTCTGCGCATCCGGGCGCTTGAGCAGTTCGGTTGTATCCCAGGTTTTACTGGCGTGATCCAGCTCAATGGTCAGTTGCGCGGCAGAAACCGGCAGGGCCAGCAGCAGGGTCAGGAGGACGATGATCTGTTTCAAGGAAGGGCCCGTGTTTGAGTGTCGATGCGGGGTTCACGATACCGCAAACAACCCGAAACCGGCGCGCAAAACGGCAGCCCCTGACGGGATCGCTATACGCAATATCCCGAAAGGCGCTGCCAAAGGCTGCGATCCTGGCGCTGTGTCTGCGCAGAATGTGGGGTGTGAGGGGTCACCCAATAACCTTGGTTAGATTGGGCAAGATCAGAATCAGGGTGGTGGCGAAAAGAATAAGTCCCGCCTGACGTACTTTCGAATGTTTGAACATGGCTGACTGCCTTTTGTTGTTATTCCTGAGCGTCAAATGCGTGCCGGTCTGTTTCACTATGACGGTACTACATGACTCTTTTCTTACAGGTGCTCCAGCAAAACCCGGCAGCAACCTTTTACTTCTCTTACAGATTCAACCTTAGAGCCCTCGTTCTGTGCGGCTTAGATCCATTTCATCTCATCACCTGCAGAGTTCTTATTAAAAACGCATGAGGCCAATTGCCAGCCAGACGCCAGCCCTACGGCTAGACAGCTAAAACGATTAATCAGCTGATTCCCGTAGCCTCCTACCGTTCGTCTGAGCGTGAGCGTCAAGGTCAATGAGCGGTTCGGTCATTGAATCCGGCGCCCCGGCGCCTAAGGTAAGGGCACGATTCTTTGCACACTGGTTCGAGGACGTTATGACCCAAGCTTTGATCTTTGATGCGATACGCACGCCCCGTGGCAAAGGCAAGGCTGATGGCGCCTTACACAGCGTCAAGCCGGTGAACCTGGTGGCGGGCTTGTTGACGGCACTGCAGCAGCGCACCGGCCTCGATACCCGGCAAGTGGATGACATCGTCCTCGGCTGCGTCACCCCGGTGGGGGACCAAGGCGCCGACATCGCCAAGACCGCTGCCTTGGTGGCCAATTGGGACGTCAGTGTCGCCGGTGTACAGGTCAACCGCTTTTGCGCCTCGGGCCTGGAGGCGGTCAACCTTGGTGCGATGAAGGTGCGTTCCGGCTTTGAAGACCTGGTGGTGGTCGGCGGCGTCGAGTCCATGTCCCGTGTGCCCATGGGCAGCGACGGCGGCGCCTGGGTGCTCGACCCGCAAACCAATATGCACAGCCATTTCACGCCCCAGGGCATCGGTGCCGACCTGATCGCCACGTTGGAAGGTTTCACCCGCCAGGACGTCGATGCCTTTGCCCTGCACTCACAGCAGAAAGCGGCGCGGGCCAGATCGAACGGTTCCCTCAACAAGTCGCTGATCGCGGTGCAGGACCAGAACGGCATTGTGCTGCTGGACCAGGACGAGTTCATCCGTGCCGATTCCACCCTGGAAGGCCTGGGCAAACTCAAGCCCAGCTTTGAAATGATGGGCCAGATGGGCTTCGACGCCACGGCCTTGCGGGTCTACAGCCACGTCGAGCGCATCAACCATGTGCACACACCGGGCAACAGTTCGGGGATCGTCGATGGCGCGGCGCTGATGCTGATCGGCTCCGAAGCGAAGGGCCGCGAACTTGGCCTGCAACCCCGGGCGCGCATCGTCGCCACGGCGGTCACCAGCACCGACCCCACCATCATGCTCACCGGCCCGGCGCCGGCCACCCGCAAGGCCCTGGCCAAGGCCGGCCTGAGGGTTGAAGACATCGACCTGTTCGAGGTCAACGAAGCGTTTGCCTCGGTGGTGCTCAAGTTCATCAAGGACATGGGCATCGATGCCGCCCGGGTCAATGTCAACGGCGGCTCCATCGCCATGGGCCACCCATTGGGCGCCACGGGCTGTGCGATTCTCGGCACCTTGCTCGACGAACTGGAGGTGCGCCAGCAGCGATACGGCCTGGCCACCCTGTGTGTCGGCGGCGGCATGGGTATCGCTACTATCATCGAACGCCTCTGAGCCTAAGGAATCAGTCATGACCGATGCCATTCGTTACGAAAAGGGCCAGGACCAGATTGTGGTGCTGACCATCGACATGCCCGGCCAGAGCGCCAACACCATGAACGGGGTGTACCGCGAGGCCATGGCGGCCACCGTCGCCCGCCTGGACGCCGAGAAGGATTCGATTGCAGGCGTGATCATCACCTCGGCGAAGAAGACCTTCTTTGCCGGCGGCGACCTCAATGAACTGATCAAGGTCGACAAGCCCCACGCCAAGGATTTCTACGACAGCGTGCTGGTGTTGAAGGCGCAACTGCGCACCCTGGAAACCCTCGGCAAACCGGTAGTGGCCGCCATCAACGGCGCGGCACTGGGCGGCGGATGGGAGATTTGCCTGGCGTGCCAGCACCGCGTGGCACTGGACCATAAGTCGGTCCAGATCGGCCTGCCGGAAGTCACCCTCGGCCTGCTGCCGGGCGGCGGCGGTGTGGTGCGCATGGTGCGCATGCTGGGGCTGGAAAAGGCCTTGCCCTACTTGCTGGAAGGTAAAAAGATTACGCCGCAGCAGGCGCTGCAAGCCGGGTTGATTGACGAGCTGGCGACAGACCGTGACGAACTGCTGGCCAAGTCCCGAGCCTGGGTCCTGGCCAATCCCGAGGCGAAACAGCGTTGGGACATCAAGGGTTACCAGATCCCTGGCGGCACGCCATCCAACCCGAAAGTCGCGCAAATGCTCGCCATTGCGCCGTCGATCCTGCGCAGCAAAACCAACGGCTGTTTCCCGGCCCCGGAGAAAATCCTGTGTGCCGCCGTGGAAGGTGCCCAGGTGGATTTCGACACCGCGCACCTGATCGAGACCCGCTACTTCACCGAGCTGGTCACCGGGCAAGTGGCGAAAAACATGATCGGCACCTTCTGGTTCCAGCTCAATGAAATCAACGCCGGCAGCTCGCGGCCCAAGGGCTTTGCGCCGTATGTGACCCGCAAGGTTGGGGTGCTCGGCGCCGGGATGATGGGGGCAGGCATTGCTTACGTCAGCGCTTCGGCGGGCGTTGAGGTGGTGCTCAAGGACGTCAACCTGGCCGCGGCGGAGAAGGGCAAGGCGCACTCGGCGGCGCTGCTGGACAAGAAGGTCGGCCGTGGGCAATTGACCGCTGAACAGCGGGAAACCATCCTCGCAAGGATTGTTCCTACGGAATCTGACGCCGACCTGGCGGGCTGCGACCTGATCATCGAAGCCGTCTTCGAAGACCGTGAGCTGAAGGCCAAGGTCTCGGCTGCTGCACAAAGCGTGGTCGGCGCCGAGGCAGTCATCGCTTCCAACACCTCCACCTTGCCCATCAGCGGACTGGCCACGGCCGTACCCGACCAGGGCAAGTTTATCGGCCTGCATTTTTTCAGCCCGGTGGACAAAATGCCCCTGGTGGAAATCATCAAGGGCGCCCGCACCCGCGACGAAACCCTGGCCCGGGGTTTCGACTTCGTACTGCAAATCAAGAAAACCCCGATCGTGGTCAACGACAGCCGCGGCTTCTTCACCTCGCGGGTGTTCGGCACCTTCACCAACGAAGGCATCGCCATGCTCGGCGAAGGCGTGGCCGCGCCGATGATCGAGACCGAGGCGCGCAAGGCCGGCATGCCGGTGGGGCCGCTGGCAGTCTCTGACGAAGTTTCCCTCAGCCTGATGAGCCATATCCGTCAGCAGACAGCCAAGGACCTACAGGCCGAAGGCAAGCCGTTACCCCGGCATCCGGCGTTTGCCGTGATCGACTTGTTGCTCAACGAATACAAGCGTTCGGGCAAGGCGGCGGGGAGTGGCTTCTACGATTACCCGGCGGGCGGGCAGAAACACCTGTGGCCGGAGCTGAAAAGCCGCTTTGAAAAGCCTGGCCAACAGATCTCGCCGCAGGACGTGCGCGACCGTTTGCTGTTTATCCAGGCCATCGAAACCGTGCGCTGTGTGGAGGAGGGCGTGTTGATGTCGACGGCCGATGCCAACGTCGGCTCGATCTTCGGTATTGGCTTTGCTGCCTGGAGTGGCGGGGCGCTGCAATTCATCAACCAGTACGGCCTGAACGACTTCATCGCCCGGGCGCGTTACTTGGCCGAGCAATACGGTGAGCGCTTCACGCCTCCGGCGCTGTTGCTGAAGAAAGCCGCACAGGGTGAAGTGTTTCGGTGATCAAAATGTGGGAGCGGCGGTGCGACGATTCGACTTGCTCGCGAAAGCGGCGGATCAGTTGATGTATTTGGTTGCTGACACACCGCCTTCGCGAGCAAGTCGAATCGTCGCACCGCCGCTCCCACATTGAGCATGGCGATGGGGCTTGCCTTGGTAGGGTATTTCAAGGCAGGCTCTGGGGGTGTTCATTATTCCCATCGCCGTGTCAGGTATTTTTTATGTCGTTACGCGTGTGCATCCTGGAAACCGATATCCTGCGTCCCGGGCTGATCGATCAGTACCAAGGGTACGGGCAGATGTTCAAGCGCCTGTTCTCCAAGCAGCCGATTGCCGCCGAGTTCGTTATCTACAACGTGGTGCAGGGTGAATACCCGGCGGATGACGAAGTGTTCGATGCCTACCTGGTGACGGGCAGCAAGGCTGACTCTTTCGGCACCGACCCCTGGATCCAGACCCTCAAGACCTACCTGCTGGGCCGTCATGCCCGTGGCGACAAGCTGATCGGCATCTGTTTCGGTCATCAGTTGTTGGCGCTGCTGTTGGGCGGCAAGACCGAGCGGGCGACCAAGGGCTGGGGCATGGGCATCCATGACTACAAATTGAACGCCAAGGCCCCGTGGATGAGCCCGGTGGTGGAAGAGCTGACGCTGTTGATCAGCCACCAGGACCAGGTCACTACGCTGCCGGAAAACGCCACGGTGATCGCCTCCAGCGAGTTCTGCCCGTTTGCGGCGTACCACATCGAAGACCAGGTGCTGTGCTTCCAGGGTCACCCGGAATTTATCCACGACTATTCCCGCGAGTTGCTGGAGATTCTTCAGACAACTTTGGGGGAGAAGGTCTACAACAATGGAGTGGCCAGCCTGGAACGAGACCACCACGGCGTGACCGTGGCGGAATGGATGATGCGGTTTGTGGCGCACAAACCAGAAGCAGGCGCGGCCTAATCAATTCGGGTTGATTGATTAGCTTGTTGTGGCGAGGGAGCTTGCTCCCGCTGGGGTGCGAAGCGCCCCCGCTTTTAACAGCACGACTGCTGCGCAGCCGAACGGGAGCAAGCTCCCTCGCCACAACAGCAATCGCCACAAGAGCAGTTTTCTACAGCCAGCCTGAGCGCTTGAAACTGGCCCACAACCCCGTACACCCCACCGCAATAAACCCCAGCACCGCAAAGTAGCCGTAGTGCCATTGCAGCTCCGGCATGTTCTGGAAGTTCATCCCGTAGATCCCGGCCACCGCCGTCGGGAACGCCAAAATTGCGGCCCAGGCAGCAAACTTGCGCTGCACCACGCTCTGGCGCTGGGCTTCCAGCAACACCCCAATCTCGATGGTCTGGCTGGCGATATCCCGCAGGGTGGTCAGGTCTTCCATCTGCCGGGTGACGTGAATCTGCACATCGCGAAAGTACGGGCGCATGTTCTTGTCGATAAACGGAAAACTCAGCTTCTGCAGCTCCTGACTGATCTCCACCATCGGCGCAACGTAACGCTTCAACCGCAGTACGTCGCGGCGCAGGCCATGGAGTTTTTGGATGTCGTGTTCATTCAGGGAGTTGCACAGCACGTTGCGCTCCAGCTCATCGACCTCGGCATGAATCGCCTCGCTCACGGGCTGGTAGTTCTCGGTGACAAAATCCAGCAGCGCATAGAGTACGAAATCTTCGCCATGCTCCAGCAGCAGCGGCCGCGCCTCACAGCGTTGGCGCACATAGCCGTAGGACGCCGAATGGCCGTTGCGGGCGGTGATGATATAGCCGTTGCCGGCAAAGATATGGGTCTCGATAAACTCCAGCTTGCCGTTATCGCGCACCGGCGAGTAGGTCACGATAAACAGCGCATCGCCGAAGGTTTCAAGCTTGGGGCGGCTGTGCTTTTCCAGCGCGTCCTCGATGGCCAGTTCGTGCAGGTTGAACTGGCGTTGCAGGTTGGCCAGCTCCAGGGCGCTGGGTTCTTCCAGGCCGATCCACACAAAGTGGTCGGGCTTGGCGGCCCAGGCGGCGCCTTCGTCGAGGGTGATATCGGTGACTTTCTTACCGGCGCTATAGACGGCGGCCGCAACAACTCTACCCATAGTGCTGATCGCTTCTTTATTGGATGACAGTTGTTGCGCAGCTTAGCCTGAACACGCCCTTTGTAGGAGCGAGCTTGCTCGCGAAAAACCTGAGAGCGGCGCGTTAATCCAGAATGAGCGCGTAATCGTTAACGTCCTTCGCGAGCAAGCTCGCTCCTACAGGAGACCATTTCCAGTTCTCGATCCATGGCCTCAATACAGTCTTTCATTTGCTCGCGGCATGTCTGCATCAAGAGAGGCATGTCATCCATGGTCAGCCCCTTCGTAGGAATCGGCGGCAGTGAACGAATCAGAATATCGCCACTGTTCCAGCGGTTGAGCTTCATCTGCTTCACATAGGTGCTGACACACACCTGCACAATCGGCACGCCTGCGGCGATTGCCATCTGGAAGGCGCCTTTCTTGAACGGCAGCAGGGTTTCGCCGAAGTTACGCGTGCCTTCCGCAAACACCCAGATCGACGTGTCCTTATGCTGCAAGGTGTGGGTGGTGGTCAGCATCGAACGCCGCGCCTTGTGCGCATTGCCCCGGTCAATCAACACATTGCCCGCCAGCCAGAACAACTGGCCAAACAACGGCACCCACTTCAGGCTCTTCTTGCCGATACACACCGTGCGGTAGGGCACCACGGTGCCGAACACAAACAGGTCATAGTTGGACTGATGGTTGGCGATGATCACGCAACTGCTGGGCTTGTTGCGCAGCGAGTCGACGTCGGCCTTCACCCGCAGGCGCAACAACCACATTGCCGGCACGGCATACAGGCGTGCGCAGTAACGACTGTTGTCCGGATTGAACGGCCGAGAGATCCCCAGCAGCACGCCCAGCACCCCCGCCATCATAAAATGCAGGCCCATCAACAACATGCGTAACAAAAAAAGCATCGACACGGCCCATCGGGACAAAAGGTGGCGCAGTGTACGGATGTGCACTGTATTCGGCAATTGCCCCTATAGAGTCAGGAGATAGGCGATGTTTAAGCGCATGTTTCAACAAGACGTGACAGACACTGTCTAGAGCGGTTGTACGCAATCCGGAATTCTTTGTAAGAAAAAGCCCGACTCAAGGTCGGGCTTCGATTCAGCAGGCGTGGGTTTGATTAACCCATATGCCCCTGATCCTGAATGATCGCGTCATCCAGGGCTTCCAGCAGCGCCTTACGCACCTTCAGCTTGGTGTGCTTGTGGGCGTTCATATTGATCTTCTTCAACTGGCGAGCCGCTTCCAGCGCTGCGGCCTGCAACTCTTCCGGCGCCACGACTTTATCCAGGAACCCGGCGCCCAACGCGTCCTGCGGGTTAAACATCTCGGCGTTGATCACCGAACGGTGGAAGGCCGACTTGCGCAGACGATCCCGCGCCAGCTCGATCCCGGCGTGGTGCATGGTCATGCCGATCATCACTTCATTCAGGCCAATGCTGAACGGCCCGTCCACACCAATCCGGTAATCCGCCGACAGCAACAGGAACGCACCCTTGGCCACCGCGTGCCCTGGGCACGCCACGATCACCGGGAACGGGTGCGACAACAGGCGGCGGGCGAGGGTGGAACCCGACGTCACCAGGCTCACCGCTTCTTTAGGGCCGGCGGTCATCACCTTCAAGTCATAGCCACCGGACAAAATCCCCGGCGTGCCCGTGATGATCACCACCGCCCGATCCTTCTCGGCCTGGTCCAGCGCTTGATTAAACGCACTGACCACGGCCGGCGAAATGGCATTCACCTTGCCGTTGCTCAGGGTCAGGGTCGCGATACCGTCTTCGAGGTGGTAGGCAATCAACTCACTCATGACGCGATTCCTTGTAATGCTTGTAATAGAAGGACAGACGGCAGACGTTACCCACCGCGCCCGCCCTGGTAAAGCGCCGTGACTGACTACCCAGTCAGACTTTTCCCCCATGCCCGCCCGCAGGCGGCCTTCGGCACGGCGCAGCAGCTACTATAGACAAGCGCCGCGAGTGCCCGAGAATGGCAGAATCGCCGTGGTGTGCACGGCGCCGCAGAGGGCCGGAACGGCATAACCGCCTAAGCGCATGAAAATTCTGAAAAAAACCTTTGCCATCGGAAAAGCTTTCGACTACATTAGCGCGCCTCGACAGACTGAATCAGTTTGACGAGATACGGTGAAGTGTCCGAGTGGCTTAAGGAGCACGCCTGGAAAGTGTGTATACAAGAAATTGTATCGAGAGTTCGAATCTCTCCTTCACCGCCACATTAAGTAAACACAAACCCCTGGTTTTCATAGAGAAAGCCGGGGGTTTGTGGTTTTTGGCGTCTTAAAAACGGCCATATAAGACGGGTGCTCTAGGTCGGTGAGTAAAAAGCTGGCTTTAACAAATAGGCTTTGGAGTTTCCAGCCAACGAAGGTGAAATCCCACGCTACGGCGGTTTCATTTGGTCAGGGTTTTGGGCGATAGTGGCATTTTGTTATTGCGACCAGTTAGCGCTAGTTATCTGGACGCTCGTCGGCAGTTCAACGCAGGGAAGCGCAGTGAAGACAGTTGTCACGATGGTTCTATTTTTGGGGTTGTATGGCTGTGGTTCCGATTCTCGCAGTTCTGCACCGACACTCTGGACAGATGGCATCATGCTGGAGCAGAAGAAAGTCACCGCAGATGATCAGCACGCGAAGGTGATCATGCGGTCATCAGGCGATGGAGTCAGCCCGGTAGATTTTGAAGTGATCCGAGGTAATGACCCGGATACACGTCCCGATCAACTTGGGACGGTAGTCAAACCGTTTCGAGGCAACGCCGGCGGATGGTTCAGTCGTCTCGAAAGCGCGGTCTCCAAGCGTTTCCCCCAGCTGGAAATGCAGGCCGACCCCGGCCAGGTTTTGCAAGTGCGCGGGTCATCGACGATCAGCAGTCAGATTCCGGCACCGGGTTATCGGACGCTTTACAACGAAGACTCTGTATTCAATCCGTCGAAGAACACGTTTGAGAAAAAGCTGACCGCCAATCCGACCGTACCGTCTTATTACTCCTGTGGGCCGATCGCAGGTGCCTTTATTCCTGAGAGGCAAAAGGTCTATCTGGCGGAGTTTGTATTCGTAGATAAGGGGGAGGGGTGTGAGCTGCAGGTCTATGACATCACCCAGCCCGAACTACGCGTGCCGGTCGTTGCCATCAAGGGTGCGCAGCCCTCGTCCGGCAGGGCGTACCGCTCGCCATAGGCTTAGTACGAAACCTGGCGTACCTTTCATAGTAAGGTTGCGGCCACCAACCATCACAGGATTTGAAGGTTACCCATGCGTTTACTCTTTCCGCTGGCCGTGAGTTTGACCCTTATCGGCTGCGCCACCACTAAAACCGACGTTCGCAACGAAGCACAAATCAGCCAATACGACCCGGCCAACACCGCCCGCGTCCGCCTGATCACGGGTGACACCTCCAATGCGGGCTTCCTCAGTGGCCAGACCTGCGAGATGTTTTACAACGAGACCCTTCTGACCAATACTCCGGAAGAAGCGGGATGGCAAACAGCGCATGTCGACTCGGCGGGTCTCTACCCTTTTCGAGCGACAGACAGCCAGAACAGCGTGATTGGCATGCCTGCCAGCAAAGCGAGCAAAGCCATCAACCAATCGCCCAAGGTGTTTGACGAGCATGTCATCCCGGCCGGTAAACCGTTTATCGCAGGGTTCGCCATGGGAGGTTCGCAAATGTCCTGCTTTCCCGCGCCTGTCACGCTTGTCCCCGAACCCGGCAAAGATTACGAAATGGAACTTCAACTCGTAAAATTCAGTACGTTCAAGGCAGGCTGTGTGATTGCCGTTCGCCAACTCTCCAATCAGGGCAATACAACGGTTGAAACACCGCTAAGGCCGCAGGTGTGTGCCAAGACCCCGTCGGGTTGGTACACCGTCAATGCGGCGCCTTTGCCCTGAAGCTTCAGACGCAGAGTTTCTGGGGGTTGAATGTATGGTTTGCAAGGGGAAATCCACACCGCCGATTTTTGGTGCGTAAGGAACGAACAAAACCGGAGTAACTGACTTATGACCAGCAAGCTTCGCATCTCTGCTGTGCAACCAGTTGCCGGCAAGCATGCCATCGACATTGAGTGGAACAACGGCAAGCGGCATACCGTTGATCTTACTGATCACATAAATACCTTTCCGATTCTAAAATCCCTTCAGGACTTGGCTCTATTGGGTCGGGTTGAAGTCGGTGAGTGGGGCTTTGACGTGACTTGGGGTAATGACCTTGAGTTATCCGCCGTCACCTTACATCGTTTGGCACTGGAGCAGTCCGGCGAAGTCATGCTGACGCAGGACTTCAGAAAGTGGATGCTCAGCAACAACCTGTCGCTCTCCGCTGCGGCTGTAGAGCTGGGCTTCACTCGTAGGACCATTACTTCCTACAGCAGCGGGGCCGCTCTGATTCCCAAGCATGTAGGGTTGGCGTGCAAGGGGTGGGAATACGAGCATAAGGCTCGTGGCACGCGGTGCGTCTAGGTGGGTAATGTTCGCAAAAAAGGGATGACTGAGAGGTCGTCCCTTTTTCGTTTTTGCGGGATCAAGCAAATGGGTTTAGGCGTGCTGCGCCGCCATCCTCCGTCCTATGACATCCAGCAAATCACAGCCATCGCGCAACGGAATAGAGCAAAGCAGCGAAAAGTCACTGAGCACAACCGTATCGCTGCTAATTTCCGCACGCAGTGCCAGATTTTCAAGAACTTGAGTAACAGCGCGAATTCGATAACCAGCAGCGTCAAGCAGTACGTCCAGCGGCGCAGTGGTATCTACAAAAAGGGCAGGTGTTTCGCAATCGTTGCTGGTGAGGGCCATGTATTGATTCATATGTGATGTCCGTTCTCTTAAGGAGGAGAGTAGCCACACATTTGTCGCCAAACAAAAGGTGGCAGCTGTACGCGGGTTGGCGAACCGGAAAAAGACGGACAATGCCGGCAGACCCGAAGGTCTCCCGCGCACAGCTACCATTGGGTAGCTTATTGCGCGCAGGAGCATCCCGCAAATTAGCCGGGAGGCTTCTGCCGTCTTATAGTCGAGTCGCCAAACCCGGTCGCTATGAGAGCGACCGGCGAACTATATGCCCCGCCTCACAAACCCGGCAGGGCGTGCCTTCCGATTGATCTGTAGGAAATCACTCCGGTTGACGAGCTGCACCCCCTCAAGCCTGCACATACACCCAAGCCGTTAACCCCGAAGCCAACCCCACCGAAACCCGCTTATAGTCCGACACCTCATACGCATCCGCTGCCGCCAGTTCCTGTTCGGTAATCTGAAACACCATCCCTTCAACACTGTCTTCATTGCGCCCGCTGGGAGCAACGATCGGATGATGAGTCTTGCCACTGGCCGCCAACACTTCAGGATCCGTAATCTCCACCCAGCTTTTTGAATACCCCAGCATCGCATCCTGCTGCCCCACCAGCTCCCGCCCAAAGTTGGACAGTTGAACGGCCTTGTCCTGCAACGTGCCGTAGGAAAACAACAGCACGGGAAATTCGGTCGAGCGTTCCATCTTTATTCCTTGAAAAGTTAAGCCAGCAAATCTTCGTAAAACGCACCATAAGCTCCGCTCGGGTGCGCAATCTGTATCTCAAGAATCCACAGCCCTTCATTCGGATACTGGTCAAAATCCCCAAGATCACCGCCACGGTAAATCGCATGGGGGAAATCGCTGACGCGGTGGCCTTTGATGTCCAGGTTCAACACCCAGCCCATGGCTTTGGCTTGTTCTTCGGCGTAACGATACAGCTCCAGGCCGACGACTTTGTCGTTCCTCCAGCGCTGTTCAACCCGGTCAAACAACTCTTTCGCCGCGCTCGCGCACGCGGCCATCTCGGGGTTGTTGCCGGTGCTGAACGACGCCCCGGCATCACCTTCATGGCCTTGCCACACGGCGCCCATGTCGATGAAGTAGATGTCGTTTTCCCCCAGCACAGGGTCGCCGTCGGAGCGTTGGTTGAAGGCTTTGAGGGTGTTGGCGCCAAAGCGCACCAGCAGCGGGTGCCAGATGCGTTGCATGTCGAGGTCAGCGAGGACTTTTTTGCCGAGTTCGCGGGCTTCGGATTCGAGCATGCCGGGGCGGATGAGTTTGGACAGCGCTTCGATGGCGCGCCAGGTCATGGCCTGGGCGTAGCGCATTGAGTCGATGCTATAGGCGACGCCCACAGCTTCCTTGGATGATTGTGCGGTCACCGGCTTTTCCTCGGCTTTATAGTGTCAGGCGTTATGCGTTTTACTATATAGCGATGGCAGGATGGAACTTAAATATGCAGCCAGGCCATCCCACCCAACACCACACTCACGCCACCGGCGGTATAGGCCATGCGCTTCAACCACTCCTTCCTTGTCAGCAACGTAATCGCCGCCATCGAAATCGCGATCTGAATTGCGGTCATTGCCTGCGCCCAGCGGTGATGCTGATGCAGCGCCTGCTCTGACTTTTCATCCCATTCTTTCGAGGTGGCTTCAAGCTTTTCGGCCTGTTTGCGCACGTCTTCCTTCTGGGTTTTATAACGCTCGATCTCGTCGGTGTAGTGCTTGGCGTCGACGCCCGGGATATGCGTCGCCAGTTCGGCGAGGTTCTGCCGGCTGGATTTGGCCTGGTAGTAGTTCCATTGGTTGGCGGCTTCGGTCTTGAAGATGGCGGCGTTGTTTTTGTCCATCGCCGCTTCGCTTTCGGTGGAGCCGGCCTGGTAGCTGAGCATGGCGCCGACGGTGGCCATGATGGCGGTCATCACGGCGATGCGGCTGGCGAAATTGTCGCCCTGCCTGTGGGCATGTTCGGTGGCATGTTCGACGTGTTTTTCGTGGGGGCTGGGGACTTCGAAGGCTTCGGACATGGGGGCGTCTATGAAGGGAGTGAGGGAGTCTGATTCTTCACCAGCGAAGCTGTCTCAATCCTGTACGTAATGCTGCAAACCGGCCACCAGGGCATCAAAGGTGACGCGGCAGCGCGGGCTGTTGCGCAGGTCTTCGTGCATGGTGACCCAGGTGTCGAGTTGGAGGGCGAATGCGTCCGGCAGGACCCGGCTCAGGCGGGAGTCTTGCCGGGCCAGTTTGACCTGGCAGCCGCCGATGCCGGCGCCGGCGCGGATCAGTGCCAGTTGTGCGAGGTCGCTGTCGCTGCTGAGGGAAAAGGCGCTGCGGTCGAAGCCTTTGACGGCCAGGCTGCGGATGAAGGCGCTTTCCTGGTCGTAGCCGATGACCGAATGGGCCGTGAGGTCATTCAGGCTTTGGGGTGTGCCGTGTTGTTGCAGGTAGTCGTTGCGGGCGTGCAGGCCGACTTCGATCATGCCAATACGCTTCGCCAGCAGTTGTTCCTGGCTGGGTCGGACCATTCGCACGGCGATGTCGGCTTCCAGTTGCAGCAGGTCCAGCAGGCGGTTGCTCAGCACCAGTTCGACCTTGAGGTGCGGGTGCTGTTGGCGCAGGCGGGTGATGATCGGCGGCAGCACTTCCACGCCAATTACTTCGCTGGCCGACACCCGCACCACGCCGCGTACTTCGGGGCCTTGGGGGGACGCGGCACGCTCGAGGGCGGCGGCGGTGGTTTCCATGGTTTCGGCGTGGGTGCGCAGGGTGAGGGCGACGGCCGTGGGCAGCAGGCCGCTGGCGGAGCGGGTGAACAGCACCACGTTGAGGGATTTCTCCAGCGCAGCGATGTGCCGGCCCACCGTGGGCTGCGTAATGCCGAGCTGCCGTGCGGCTCCCGACAGCGATCCTTCCTTGAGTACCCCGAGGAATGACCGGTAAAGCTCCCAACCAATAGTCGATGCCATGCATAAATGTATAGCGTCTGGATGATCTTCGGCAATTCCTCTATAGCCCGCCGGCGAACAGAATCGCTTCATCAAACAACCTTCAGGGGAAAAAAAGCATGAACAAGGTTCTGGTGTTGGGGGCGACAGGCGGGATTGGTGGCGAAGTGGCGCGGCAGTTGTTTGCCGCCGGCTGGCAGGTATGCGCCCTGACGAGGGATGTGGATAAGGCCCACAAGCAGAACGCCGATTTCACCTGGATAAAAGGTGATGCGCTGAACCGTGAGGAAGTGGTGGCGGCGGCGAAGGGCTGTTCGGTGATCGTGCATGCCGTCAACCCGCCCGGCTACCAGCGTTGGGCAGAGCTGGTGTTACCGATGATCGACAACAGCATCGCGGCGGCAATCGCTGAAGGGGCAATGATTGTCTTGCCAGGCACGGTTTATAACTACGGCCCCGACGCATTTGCGCGATTAGAAGAAGACTCACCGCAGAACCCATTTACCCGCAAGGGCGCGATCCGGGTGGAGATGGAGCAGCGTTTGCGGGAGGCCTCCGAGCATGGCGCCCGGGTATTGATCGTGCGCGCCGGCGATTTTTTCGGTGCCAAGGCCGGCAGCAGCTGGTTTTCCCAGGGCTTGGTCAAGCCTGCGAAACCGGTGGCCAGTGTGAGTTATCCCGGCGCAGCCGGTGTGGGGCATCAGTGGGCCTACCTGCCTGACGTGGCGCGCACCATGGTCGAGTTGATCGCACGCCGCGACACTCTGGATGCCTTCGCCCGTTTCCATATGGCGGGGCATATCGACGCCGATGGCCGGCAGATGAGCCAGGCGATTCAGCGGGTGGTGTCACGCAGGACCGGCCAGCAGCCTTCTGTACGTGCTTTCCCGTGGTGGCTGCTGAAACTGGCAGCACCTGTTGTCACCACCTTCCGCGAGATGCAGGAAATGCGCTACCTGTGGCAAACCGAGGTGCGCATGGATAACCGCCGCCTGGTACAGGCATTGGGCAGCGAACCCCATACGCCGTTGGATGAAGCGGTTGAGGCAACATTGGTGGGCATCGGCTGTTTGCCTAACCGCGCCTGATCAGCCGCACATACACCGCGATATTGATCAACAGCACCAGCGCGCCCAACCCCAATTGAATCTGCGGGGTCAGCCCGGCCGGGTAGATCAGGGTCAGGATGTAATGCTCGATAAACCCGCCGCCATAACCGTCCTGCCCGGCCAAATGACGAAACAGGTTTTCCCAGCGGGTCAGCGGGCAGGGCAGGTGGAACACTTCCACCGCAACGCCCCAGGCGGCCGCAGGCAAGTGCAGCCACATCACCGGCCGCCATTTGAGGGCGAGCAGGCCGCCGAACAGCACGAACAGAATGAACAACAGATGAAACAGCACCAGGCCGTCGGCGGCAAAACGGTAGAGCATGATGGGGTTCGCTTTTTGAATGGATCAGGTCCCGAATTCTTCCTTCAGGAACTCGATAAACACCCGCAATTTCTTCGGCGTGTTCGTACGGTTGAAGTAATACAAATACAGCGCGCTGTGGGCAATCCAGTCGTCCAGTACCTCCACCAGCTCACCGCGTTGCAGGTACTGCTCGACGCTGGAGCGCGCCACGTAGGCAAAACCAAACCCATCCAGTGCGCCCCGCACCATCAATTCCACGTCATTGGTTGCCAGCCGGCCTTTTACCGTGACCCGCATCTGTTTGCCGTCTTTTTCAAAATCCCAGCGGTGCAGCGAGCCCGTCTGCGCGCTGCGGTAGTTGACGCACTCATGCTCCAGTAAATCGTGGGGATGGGTGGGCAGCTTGCGGCCCTGCAAATACTCCGGCGTGGCCACGATGACGAACCGCAGTTGCGTCGCCACCGGCACCACCATCATGTCTTCGGCCAGCACGTGGTCGTAGCGGATGCCCGCGTCAAAGCCCTGGGCGACGATATCCACCAGGCTGTTGTCCACCGCCACTTCCAGGTTGATGCCCGGGTATTTGCGCAGGAAACGCCGGAGCAATGGTTGCAGGACCATTCTGCTGGCAGTGGAGGGAATGTTCAGGCGCAAGGTGCCGGCAGCGTCCACCGTGGCCGCTGCTACGCTGTGCAGGCTGGTTTGCAGTTCCTCCAGCAGCGGCGTGATCTTCTGGATCAACTGTTCGCCGGCTTCTGTCACGCTGACGCTGCGGGTGGTGCGGTTGAGCAGTTGCACGCCCAGTTGTTTCTCCAGGGCGCGCACGCGATGGCTGACGGTGGACACCGACAGGCTGCTGGCGTCGGCGGCCTGGGTGAAGCTTTTCGAGCGGGCGACCTGCAAAAACAGGCGCAATTGCTGAAAATCGGGCGTGTCCATTGTGTGGTATTTTCGAAAGGGCTTTGCGGATTATGCATCTTTTTAGCAAGAACAGCGGCGCGCATACTTTTCCTACACACATGAGGATTGGCCCTTTATGACGACTTCCACCGCAAAACCCGTCTGGTTCATCACTGGCTGCTCCACCGGCTTCGGCCGCCAACTGGCGTTGCACACCCTGAGCCTCGGCTACCCGACCGTGGTCACCGCGCGCAATCCACAACAAGTGCAGGACATCGTCGCCGGTCACGAAGATCACGCCCTGGTCTTGACGCTGGACGTGACCGATCAGGCCCAGGTCGAGGCGGCCGTGAAGGCGGCTGAAGCGCGCTTCGGGCATATCGACGTGTTGGTCAACAACGCCGGTGTCGGCTACTTCGGCTCCTTCGAAGAAAGTGACCTGGATGATGTGCGCAACATGTTCGAAATCAACGTGTGGGGCCTGAGCGCCATGACCCGTGCGGCCTTGCCCGGCATGCGTGCCCGGCGTTCGGGCAGCATCGTGAACATTTCCTCGGTGGGCGGCGTGGCGGCGTTCCCGTCATTGAGTTTCTATAACGCGACCAAGTTTGCGGTCGAAGGGCTTTCCGAGGCGTTGTCCCAGGAAGTCGCGCCACTGGGCATCAAGGTGTTGCTGGTCGAGCCGGGCCCGTTCCGTACCGACTGGGCCGGG
Source organism: Pseudomonas sp. IPO3778 (assembly GCF_013386825.1). Taxonomy (GTDB): domain Bacteria; phylum Pseudomonadota; class Gammaproteobacteria; order Pseudomonadales; family Pseudomonadaceae; genus Aquipseudomonas. The sequence continues at coordinate 42,484 of NZ_JACARC010000029.1, read as the reverse complement.
CGCTCGGCCAACGAGGCGGCTCACGGGATTGCCGATTACAAGGAAACGGCAGTGGCACGGGCCAACATGGTTCGCAACTACAGCGGCAAGCAGCCGGGTGATCCGGTGCGGGCGGCGGTTGCCATCGTCAAGGCGGTGGAAGCTGAGCAGCCGCCATTGCGCTTGTTGCTGGGCAAGGCGGCGTTGAACTTTGCGCGGGTCAAGGTGAAGGCATTGAGTGCGGACTTTGATGCGTGGGCTGACGTGACTGAGGGTGCGGATTTTCCTGAGTGAGGGGCTGACAGGGTTCGGCACAGGTCCATAACGGTTGCTTGCAGGCAAGGGTGGCCGTTATTGTGCTGAATCCTTTTAGTCATCTGCCCACGGATCTGTAGTGATGAATGCACCGCGTACCGCTGTCCCGATCAAGGCTGTTATTTTCGATATGGACGGGTTGTTGCTGGACACTGAAGGCATCTACACCGAAGTGACGCAGATCATCGCCGAACGCTTCGGCCGCACCTATGACTGGGGGATCAAGCAGCACATCATTGGTCGCGGTGCCCAGGACCTGGCGGATTACGTGGTCAAGGCCCTGGACCTGCCGATTACCCCCGCAGAATTTCTGGTGATCCGCGAGCCGTTGATGAGCGAGCGTTTCCCCAAGGCCTTGGGCATGCCGGGCGCTGAAGCGCTGGTGCGGCACTTGAAGGCGCATAACATTCCGATCGCGGTGGGCACCAGCTCGTCGCGCAACTCGTTTGGTCACAAGACCACGCAACACCGTGAGTGGTTTGGGCTGTTCGACACCATCGTGACGGCGGATGACCCGGAAGTGGGAGCTGCCAAGCCTGCGCCGGATATCTTTCTGACGGCGGCGCGCCGCTTGGGTGTGGCACCTGAGGATTGCCTGGTGTTTGAGGATTCGCCGTTTGGCGTGACAGCGGCGAAGGCTGCGCACATGACCGCGATTGCGGTGCCGGATGAGGCGATGGCGGACAGCAAGTACCACCATGCCGACCAGATTATTCGCAAGTTGGCCGATTTTGACCTGGCGGCGTATGGCTTGCCGCCAATGCGCTGAACGCCCGCTGGATAGACTGTCTGGTGAGTGGCTTTTGTGGCGAGGGAGCTTGCTCCCGCTGGGCTGCGCAGCGGCCCCAAAAAAAGCGGGAGCGCTGCGCACTCCAGCGGGAGCAAGCTCCCTCGCCACAGGTCATTGCTCGTCTTGAACCTGCTTCAACGCTTGGCCAACGTCTTCTGCCGCAAGATATAAACCGTCACCAACACCGCACTGGTCAGCATGAACCCCCGCGCCCAGATCAGCGGCACCAGGTAGCAGGAAAACCCGATACTCACCCACATCAACCCAATGGCATACACCTTGCCCTTGAGCGGAATGCCGTTGCCCTCCAGATAGTCACGGATCCACGGCCCCAGGCGCGGGTGTTCCACCAGCCATTGGTAGAAGCGCGGGGAGCTGCGGGCAAAGCAGGCGGCAGCCAGCAGAAGGAAGGGGGTGGTGGGCAGTACCGGCAGGAAGATGCCGATCACCCCGAGCGCCACGCTCAACCAGCCAATGGCCAGCAGAGCGTAACGCGTGATCACAGAGCGGTTGCCCATGGGCTCCACGGGCAACGGTCTTAGTGGTGGCGAGGCTTGAGGATCGCCGGCTTTTCGTCAGGGGCGTTGCACAGCAGGTACAGGGCGGTCAGCGCTTCCGGGATCTGAACGATCATGTCGTCCATCAGGTTGGCGTCGGAGGCAATGTCGGAGAACTCAGGTTGCTCGTCGAACAGGCCCGAACCGACCATGATCGGCAGCAGCATTTCGCTGACTTCTTCTTCAGCCGTTTCGAACCAGGCCTCTTCACGCAGGAACACGCCTTCCATGAAACCGATGCACCAGCCGCGCAGTTCGGAGTCGTCCGGGTCTTCGCCCAGGTCCAGGTCGCAAGGCAGTTCGAACTCTTCATCGGAAGCCAGTTGGCGGCCGATGTGAGCCTTGAGGGCCAGCAGGGTGGATTCGATTTCTTCGCGCTGGGCGGCATCACTGTAGTGAGGCTCTTCGGAGAACAGTGCGTCGATCCATTCACGGTCGGGCACGACGTCGGAGCAGATCGACAGCGCGGTCAGATAGCCGTGGGCGGCCACGTAGTCCAGCGCCTCGTCGTGCAGCTCATCGGCATCGAGGAAGGCTTGCAGGCGGGTTAGTTGCTCAGCGAAGGACATTGACGGACTACCTTGGGAATAAACGATGGGCAATTCTAGGCTTTCTTGAGCGCCCAGGCCAGCCGCAGCACAGATTCTGTGGGCGCGGGCTTGCTCGCGAAGGGATCGAACGGGCCTATCTGACGCAATGCAACGTCAACATCTCCCATCCCGGCTATATCCTCAACGGCACCCTTTGCCGGCTGGCCCTCGGGTATACTGCCGCGTTTTGTGATGCCCCTACAGGCCAAGCGCCAGTCGCGGGAAAAGTTCGCTTACGGATTAATTTCCGCCGGGGCGGGCTTTTTCGACCAGCCTGTACAGTGGGATTTCGGCGATATTTGGAGTTTTTCATGCTCGAGCAGGCTCAACGCGTCCTCAAGGACATCTTCGGCTACGACAGTTTTCGTGGCCGCCAGGGTGCGATCATTGAGCGCGTGGCCAATGGCGGTGATGCCCTGGTGCTGATGCCGACCGGCGGTGGCAAGTCGCTGTGTTTCCAGGTGCCGGCACTGCTGCGTGAAGGGCTGGCGGTGGTGGTGTCGCCGTTGATCGCCTTGATGGACGATCAGGTGGCCACCCTCGAAGAACTCGGCGTGGCCGCCGCGGCATTGAACTCCACCCTCAGCGCTGAACAGCAGCGCGACCTTGCCGCACGGATCAAGCGTGGCGAAGTAAAAATGCTTTATCTCGCGCCCGAGCGCCTGGTGCAGCCGCGCATGCTGGCGTTCCTGCAGAGCCTGGAAATCTCCCTGTTCGCCATCGACGAAGCCCACTGTGTGTCCCAATGGGGCCACGATTTCCGTCGTGAATACCTGCAGCTCGGCCAGTTGGCGGAGCTGTTCCCCAACGTCCCGCGCATCGCCCTGACCGCCACCGCCGACAAACGCACCCGCGAAGAAATCGTCGAGCGCCTGCACCTGCAAAACGCTGAGCGTTTCCTGTCGAGTTTCGACCGCCCGAACATTTTTTACCGCATCGTGCCCAAGGAACAGCCGCGCAAGCAGTTGCTGGCATTCCTCTCCGATCGGCGCAGCGACGCCGGCATCGTCTATTGCCTGTCGCGCAAAAAGGTCGACGAAGTCGCCGCTTTCCTCAGTGAGCAAGGCTACCCGGCACTGCCGTATCACGCCGGCCTGCCCAATGAGCTGCGGGCGTACCACCAGAAGCGTTTCCTCAACGAGGAAGGCCTGATCATGGTCGCCACCATCGCGTTCGGCATGGGCATCGACAAATCCAACGTGCGCTTCGTGGCCCACATGGACTTGCCCAAATCCCTCGAGGCCTACTACCAGGAAACCGGACGTGCCGGCCGTGACGGCCTGCCGGCGGATGCCTGGATGGTCTACGGCTTGCAAGACGTGGTGATGCTCAAGCAGATGCTGCAGAACTCCGAAGGCGACGAGCGCCACAAGCGCCTGGAACAGCACAAGCTCGACGCCATGTTGTCGCTGTGCGAAGAAACCCGCTGCCGTCGCCAGACCCTGCTCGCCTACTTCGATGAAGACATGCCCGAGCCCTGCGGCCACTGCGACAACTGCGTAGACGGCGTGCAGACCTGGGACGCCACCGAGCCGGCGCGCCAGGCCTTGTCGGCGATCTACCGCACCGGCCAGCGCTATGGCGTGGGCCACCTGGTGGACGTGTTGCTGGGCAAGGACAACGAAAAGATTCGCAGCTTCGGCCACCAAAAGCTCTCGGTCTACGGGGTGGGCAAGGACCGCGCCGAAGGCGAGTGGCGCTCGCTGTTCCGGCAGATGGTCGCCCGTGGCCTGGTGGACATCGACCTGGAAGGCTACGGCGGCCTGCGCCTGAACGACAGTTGCCGGCCGCTGCTCAAGGGCGAAGTCAGCCTGGAGCTGCGCCGCGACCTCAAGCCGCAAACCACCGCCAAAACCAGCACCAGCCAGGCCAGCCAACTGGTGCGCTTCGAAGAGCGCGAACAATGGGAAGCCTTGCGTGCCCTGCGTAAAAAGCTCGCGCAGGAACACAGCGTGCCGCCTTACGTCATCTTCCCCGACTCCACCTTGCTGGAAATGCTCCGCGAACATCCCACCACCCTCGGCGAAATGGCCAGGGTCAGCGGTGTGGGTGCACGCAAGCTGGAGCGTTATGGCCAGGCCTTCCTCGAAGTGCTCGGCGGCCAGGTCGAGGCGCCGAAAGAGGTCGCCGATATCCGCCACGAGCTGATCAGCCTCGCCCGTGCCGGCATGACCCCGATCCAGATCGCCGGGCAGCTGCAATGCTCGGAAAAGAACGTCTACACCTTGCTCGCCGAGTCCATCGGCAAGCAGCAGTTGTCGTTGGAGCAGGCCCTTGATTTGCCGGAAGATTTGCTCGGCGAAATCCAGGATGCCTTCCTCGACGGAGAAGGCGAATTGCCACCTGTTTCCGAGATTTCACCGCTGTTTACCGGCCGGGTTCCCGAGGGCGTTTTGTACTGCGTGAGGGCGGCTTTGCAGTCGGAATTCGAGATTTGATGTGCCAATTACGACAATGTAACGAATCAGTACATTCCGGGTATTGCCTACTGGCATGGGTCATGCTTAGCTGACTAATAATTAGCCACACTTTATTTTCAGTCTAATCCATGAGTTTTTTATGCCGTTAACCGATCAACACCGTTTTGGCATGCAGTTGGCGCAGATGTCCCGAGGTTGGCGTGCCGAACTGGATCGTCGCCTGGCAGGGTTGGGTTTGTCCCAGGCCCGCTGGCTGGTGCTGCTGCACCTGGCCCGCTTTACCGAGCCGCCTACCCAGCGCGAGCTGGCGCAGAGCGTCGGGGTAGAAGGCCCCACCTTGGCGCGTTTGCTCGACAGCCTGGAAAGCCAGGGCCTGGTGCAACGCCAGGCCGTGGTAGAAGATCGCCGCGCCAAGCGCATCGTGCTGTGTGACACCGCGAAGCCATTGATCGAACAGATCGAAACCATCGCCACGGCCTTGCGCCATGAGCTGTTTGTGGGCGTCGATGAAGAGGATCTGCGGGTGTGCATGCGGGTTCATGAGCACATCCTCGGGAACCTCGAGAAGTCCTGATCCCAAGTACACAGAAGATCAAAAATGTGGGAGCGGGCTTGCTCGCGAAGGCGGAGTGTCAGTGAATACATGTGCTAACTGACACACCGCCTTCGCGGGCAAGCCCGCTCCCACATGGGTTTTGCGGCGTAGTTAGAAGGTTTGCCCCAGGTTCAGGTACACCGCCTGCTGATTGTCATCGTTAAACCCGTAACTGAAATTCAACGGTCCCAACGGTGTATCAAACCCCAGGAAAATACTGGCCGCGTTGATATACCCGCTGTCGTATTCATTGTCGTTGTTCCACGCCCGCCCACGTTCCAGCGAGGCGCCCGCGTACAACGGGAAATCCAGCGGCAGATAAGACCGCGGCGTCAGCCGGCGATAGTAAACCGCACGCATCAGGCTGATGTTCTGCCCGGCAATCGCATCCTGGCGGAAGCCCGACAACTGCCGCGCGCCCCCCAGCAGGAAGCTGGAAATCACCACGTCCGAATCATCCAGGGTGCGCCCATATCGCCCGCCGAGAATCAGTGTGTCCGGCCCGCGGCTCATGGCCTTGTCCAGCTTGAACTCCCACTGGCGATAGCGCTGGTCAGAGCCCAGCCCGGGTTCGAACTCACGGAAGGCCAGGCCGATGTCTTCGCCGGTGTGGGGGAAGTACACGTTGTCGAACGAGTCAAAGGAGTACTTCAGCTCATAAAAGCCTTCGCTGAAGTTGATGCTCGGCGAATCCCGGTCACCAATGCGCACATCCGCCTTGCCCCAGGCCTCGCCCACGCCGAAACGGATCTCGCCGCTGTTGCCGATCTGCCGGCCCACGTTAAGCCCGAAGCCATAGCGCTCCAGGCGGTACTCGGAGATCGGGTTGTTGTCTTCTATCAGTTCAACGTTCTGCGCCTGGGCACTGATATAGGGCGCGACGAAATAGCGCGAACCGGTGTCCATCGGCTGATAGAACTCGCTGTACAGCTCTTGCTGGTCGCCGATCTGCACCCGCGTCAGCCATTCGGCGCCGAGGCGGTTGATGCCGTTCATGCGGTAGCTGGCGCCGAGGTTGAAGGCGCTGTCGCCACGCATGTCATCCGACAGGTTGAGGCCCAGGCGCAGGTAATCGGTGCCGCTGCGTTTGCCCCGGGCACTGATGACCAGGGTGTTCTCCTTGCCCTTTTTCACCACGCGGTATTGCACCTGCTCGAAGTAATCCAGACCGTACAGGGTGCCCATGTCGGTTTGCAGCCGGGCCAGGTCCAGAGGCTCGCCGAGGTTCTGGCGGATGTAGTAGCGGATCACCTCGTCGCCCACCTTGGAGTCGTTCTCTACCTTGATCGCGGTGATCACCGGATTGCGCTCGCCGGATGTGCGTGCGGCCATCAGCGACGGGTCTGCCGGTTCCGCCGGGCGCAGGTGCGCCAGGCGCACGTCGAGGGCGCGGGTGGCGCGGTAGCCGGCGTCGATCATGTCCTTGGCGCGACCGAAATCCGTTACCCCGTAGGCGGCCAGCGGCGGCTGGATCAGCACGTCCCGTGGGGCCAGGGCCTTGAGTTGTTCTTCGGAATTGCGCCGGGTCATCAGGGTGATGGACTGGTTGAGCACGTCCACCACGGTATTGAGTTGCTTGCGTGAGCGCAGCGGGGTGCCGATGTCGACGACGATGGCAATGTCGACCCCCATTTCCCGTGCCACATCCAGCGGGATGTTATCGGTCATGCCGCCGTCCACCAGCAGTCGGCCATCCAGTTCCACCGGGGCAAACACCGCTGGGATCGACATGCTGGCGCGGATCACCTGGGGCAAGTGGCCTTTTCGGAACACCACCTTTTCGCCGCTGGTGATGTCGGTGGCCACGGCGCGGAAGGGGATCGGCAGTTTGTCGAAATCCCGCACGTTGCTGGTGTGGGCGAACATGCTTTCCAGCAGCAAGGCCAGGTTCTGGCCCTGGATCACGCCTAGGGGCAGGCCGAGGCTGCCGTCGTCGCGAAAGCTGAGTTTCTGTTTGACCAGGAAATCCCGGTCATCCTGCTTGCGCCGGAACGGTACGTCTTCCCGCGGCGGCGCATCGGACAGGGCGAGTTTCCAGTCGATGCTCAGCGCGAGCTTTTCCAGCTCGTCGATCTTGTAGCCCGAGGCGTACAGGCCGCCAATCACCGCGCCCATGCTGGTACCGGCGATTGCATCGATGTGGATGCCTTGTTCTTCCAGTGCCTTGAGCACACCGATGTGTGCCAGACCTCGGGCGGCGCCGCCGGAGAGCACCAGGCCGATCTTCGGGCGCGGGCTTTCGACGGCTTGGACGAGAACAGGGAACAGGCACAGCAACAGGCAAGACAGCAGGCGGCGCATCATCAATCTCAAGGCTGGACGGTAAAGGCCGGTATTATAGCCACTCGATCCTTTCAACCCGCCAAGCAGGAGCCAGTCAATTCATGTCTGCGGCCAAACCCGAGATTGTCATCACCTATTGCACCCAGTGTCAGTGGCTGCTGCGCGCCGCCTGGCTGGCCCAGGAACTGTTGAGCACGTTCGCCGATGACCTGGGCAAAGTGGCACTGGAGCCGGCCACCGGCGGCGCGTTTCGGATTACCTGCGATGGCGTGCAGATCTGGGAGCGCAAGGCCGACGGTGGTTTCCCGGAAGCCAAGGTGCTCAAGCAGCGGGTGCGCGACCAGATCGACCCGCAACGGGACCTTGGGCATAACGACCGTACTCAGTGAGCGTCAGCCGTGGCTGCGGCTTGTTTGCCCGGTTTGGCACTGCCCATCAACCCGGACACCACGATGGCGACGATGATCAGCGCGCCGCCCATCAGCATGCGCAGGGTCGGGGTTTCGGCAAACAGCAGCCAGGCCACGGTGATGCCGTAGACCGGCTCCATGGCGAAGACCACCGCCGCCGTGCGGGCCTTGAGCACAGCGAGGCTGGCGACAAACAGGCTGTGGGCCAGGCCGGTGCAGAACACCCCGAGCAGGCCGATCCACAGCCAGTCCAGCCCACGCACCTCGGCCAGCCCGGGCGCGGCGACCGGCAGCAGGCATAGGGCGACGACCACGTTCTGGCACAAGGCAGCCTGCACCGGCGGGATGCGCCCGCTGGCGCGATTGTTCAGCGACAGCAGCGAGAACAGCAAACCGGAACCCACGGCCCACAACAGGCCGCTGGTGGCTTGGCTGGCGAGGTTGAAATCCGGCGTGACCAGCACCAGGCCGATGCTCACCAGCACTACCAGCAGGATTTCATTGGCGCGAATCCGCTCGCGGAAAATCAGACCCTCGAGAATCACCGTAAACGCCGGGAACGTGGTGAAACCCAAGGTGGCGATGGCCACGCCCGCGATCTTCACCGCAATAAAGAAACTCACCCAATGCGCGGCCAGCAGCAGGCCGCTGACCAGCAGGCGGCGCCAGTCGCGGGCCTGGAGTTTTTGCCAGGTGGTGTTGCTGGCGAAGCGCGCAAAGATCGCCAGGGCAATCACGGCGAACGCGGCGCGGCCGAACACGATGATCGCCGGCGAGGCGGCCGCCAGCTTGCCGAACACGCCAGTGAGGCCAAACATCAATGCGCCGATATGCAGGGCGCCTAGGGCTGTGCGGGGAGTCATTACGGTCCTTAAACAACGGGTTTACAGGATCGCAGTCTAGAGGGTTGTACGCGGTCGCGTCTGTCGTTGGGCTCGCGGGATTTGTCGCAGGGCTCTTGTTTCAAAAGCAGAGGAGATCAAATGTGGGAGCTGGCTTGCCTGCGATAGCGGAGGGTCAGTCAATCAATTATTAACTGATCCACTGCTATCGCAGCAGGCAAGCCAGTTCCCACAGTAGACCGCGCTCGTCTAATGGCACCGGGCGATGCGCCAAACTCCCGCAACATCGCCGCCGCAAACGCACTTTGCGAACCATACCCCACCCGCGCGGCAATCTCGCCAATGGGCAACGGGCTGTCGCGCAACAGATTGCGGGCCATCTGCAGGCGCCGGGTGCGGATGTAGTCCATCGGTGTCTGTCCGCATTCCGCGATAAACCGCGCATGCAGGCGGGCCACGGACAGGTCGGCGAGCTTCGCCAGGTCGGCCACTTGCAGTGGGTGCGCCGCGTGTCGCTGGATATGCGCATTGAACGCGGCATACGGCAGGCGCTTGCCCACCGGCGGTTGCGCGAGATTGAGGCTGGCCAGCAGCAATACGGCGCCTTGCTGGACGATCAGCGGATCGTCCACCGGGCTGCTGGCCAGCCACTGCACCAGTTGGCTTTGGCGATTGTCGAGGGTCAGGTGGGCGGACTGGTCGAGCAGGCGGCGGCTGGCGTCGGCATGGTCCCCCAGGGACTGCGCCAACCAGTGCTCGTCGGGCACGTCCAGCACCAGGCAGCGGCTGCCATCGCGGCTGATGCAGGCGTGGTGGGCGGCGTAGGGCAGCACCATCACGCTGCTGTGCTGCACCTGGCTGCCACGGCCATCCACCTCGAAGTCCAGATGCCCGGACAGGCCAAACACCAGCTGGGCATGATCGTGGCTGTGGGCGATGGGCTCTTCGACGTAGTGGCGTAGCGTGAGGTTCGGTCTCATCGCAGTCTCCTGGGCAGGCCCGCAGTTTACATCGCATCGCCCGTATTGGGCGCTGTCATCAGACTGACGCAACACTGTCATGGGCTATTAACCCCATGGGCGCAAGCTCGCGAAAACACCGTGAGGCATGCCCATGACCAGCGCCGAACTCGCCAAACCCAGCCGCAAGCAACGGGTGCGTACCCTGTGGATTTCCGACGTGCATCTGGGCACGCGGGACTGCCAGGCCGAACACCTTTCGCACTTCCTCAAGGGCTACCACGCCGACAAGGTCTACCTGGTGGGCGATATCATCGACGGCTGGAAACTGCGCAGCGGCATGTATTGGCCCCAGGCCCACACCAACGTGATCCGCCGCTTGCTGACCATGAGCAAGCGCGGCACCGAGGTGATCTATGTCACCGGCAACCACGATGAGTTTCTGCGCCGCTATTCGAAGCTGATCCTCGGCAATATCCAACTGGTGGACGAGGCGGTGCACGTGACGGCCGATGGCCGGCACTTGCTGGTGATCCATGGTGACCAATTCGACGTGATCACCCGCTATCACCGCTGGCTGGCGTTTCTGGGCGACTCGGCCTATGAATTCACCCTGACCCTCAACCGCTGGCTGAACCATTGGCGGGCGCGCTATGGCTATGGCTACTGGTCGTTGTCGGCGTACCTCAAGCACAAGGTCAAGACGGCCGTCAGCTTTATCAGTGATTTTGAAGAAGCGATTGCCCACGAAGTGACCAAGCGCGAATTGCACGGCGTGGTGTGCGGGCATATTCACCATGCGGAGATTCGCAAGGTGGGCGAGGTGGACTACCTCAATTGCGGGGATTGGGTGGAGTCGTGCACGGCGTTGATCGAGCACTGGGACGGGCATATCGAGCTGTATCGGTTGGCGGATGCCCAGGCCAAAGAGGCGCAGCTCAAGGCTGAGATGGTTGCTGGTTAAAGATTGGCTCGGTCCAAGTGTGGGAGCTGGCTTGCCTGCGATAGCATCAAGTCGGTTTTATAGACAGACCGAGTTGTCTGCATCGCAGGCAAGCCAGCTCCCACACTTGGATCCGGTTTCTTCAATTAGGTATTGGAAACATCCGCGATCGCTTGCGCGAGCAGCGTCAACCGCGTCGCATCAATCCCCGCCACGTTCGCACGCCCGGAGTTGACCATATACACGCTGTGCTTCTCCCGCAGTCGTTGCACCTGCGAGGCGCTCAGCCCGGTATAGGAAAACATCCCGCGTTGCGCCGCAATATGGGCAAACTGTTCCGACAAGCCATGGGGCGCCAGCGCTTCCACCAACCCGGAACGCAACTGTGCAATCCGCGCCCGCATCGCTTCCACTTCCTCGGCCCACTGCTTTTTCAGCCCGGCATCACCAAGAATGGTCGCCACCACCGCGGCCCCATGGTCCGGTGGCGTCGACCACAAATTACGCGCAGTAAACGCCAGCTGGCTGCGCACATCCGTCAGTTTCTCGGCGTTCGTCGCGCACACAATCAGCGCGCCCACGCGGTCGCTGTACAGGCCAAAGTTCTTCGAGCAGGAACTGGTGATCAACACTTCAGGCAGCTCGGTCGCAAACAACCGCACGGCCCACGCATCCTGTTCCAGGCCGTCGCCAAAACCCTGGTAGGCAAAATCGATCAGCGGCAGCAGCTCGCGCTCGCGCACGATCTTCAGTACCTGGCGCCAGTCGTCCTGGGACAAGTCAAAGCCGGTCGGGTTGTGGCAGCAGGCGTGCAACAGCACCACATCGCCTGTTGGCACCGTAGACAGCGTGGCCAGCATCGCCGCCACATCCAGGCGGTTGTCGCTGCCCACATACGGGTAATGGCTGACCTTGAGGCCGGCCTTGGCGAAGATGGTTTCGTGGATCGGCCAGGTCGGGTTGCTCAGCCAGACGCCACGGCCCGGGAGGCTGTGGGCGATAAAGTCGGCGCTCAAGCGCAGGGCACCGGTGCCGCCGGGTGTCTGGGTGGCGCCGGCGCGGCGTTCGCTCAGCAGCGGCGAACCGGCGCCCAGCACCAGCTCACTGATCAGCGTGCCGAACGCGGCATTGCCGTGGCCGCCGATGTAGGTCTTGGTGGTCTGTTGCTCCACCAGGCGCTGTTCGGCCAGCTTCACCGAATGCGGGATCGGCGTCAGGCCCTGATCGTCCTTGTACACGCCTACGCCAAGGTCGAACTTGTTCGGGTTGGGGTCCTGGGCATACAGCTCCATCAGCCCGAGGATCGGGTCCCCGGGCACCCGGCCAATCGCGTCAAAATGCATTACTTGCGGCCCTCGGCATCCTTGGCCACTTCGTCAGTGCGCGCGGCCATGATGAAGTCATTGCGGTGCAGGCCCTTGATGGAGTGGCTCCACCAGGTCACGGTGACTTTGCCCCATTCGGTGAGCAGGCCCGGGTGATGGCCTTCCGCTTCAGAGATCACGCCCACGGCGTTGGTGAAGGCCAGGGCAAATTTGAAATTCTTGAACAGGAAGACCTTTTCCAGCTGCATCACACCGTCGCGTACTTCGATGTTCCAGTCGGGGATCTGCTTGATCAGCACCGGCAACTCTTCGTCGCTGACTTGCGGGGCGTCGGCGCGGCAGGCTTCGCAGTGGGCTTGGTTCAACGTGGTCATGTGGGTATTCCTGAAATCGAGTGTTTGGAAAACGGTCGTCAGTGGCGTCACCCTAAAGCAACGCGGGGCCAGGGAACAGACTCACCTGGCCTTAAAAGCCGCGGTTCACGCCGCCTTGGGCTTGGGCGGGAATTTCGGCGCGTGCAGGCCCAGCTGCATCCCGCGTTCGACCATGCCCATGATGTCTTCCTGCGCCACTTCGAACAGGCGCTTGAGGTTGGGCAGGGCGAAGTACAGCGGTTGCAGGATGTCGATGCGATACGGCGTGCGCATCGCTTCCAGCGGGTCGAAAGCTTGATGCTCGGGCGCGTCCGAGAGGCTGTACACCGTCTCCTTGGGCGATGACAGAATGCCGCCGCCGTAGATGCGCCGGCCTTCGGGTGTGTCCACCAGGCCGAACTCGATGGTCATCCAGTACAGGCGCGCCAGGTACACACGCTGTTCCTTGGTGGCGGCCAGACCGAGCTTGCCGTAGGTGTGGGTAAATTCCGCGAACCAGGGGTTGGTCAGCAGTGGGCAGTGGCCGAAGATTTCGTGAAAAATGTCTGGCTCTTGCAGGTAATCCAGCTCTTCACGGGTACGAATAAACGTCGCAACCGGAAACTGTTTACTGGCGAGCAATTCGAAAAAAGTCTGGAAGGGGATCAGCGCCGGTACCCGAGCCACTTGCCAGCCGGTGGTTTCGGCCAGCACCTTGTTGATTTCCGCCAGTTGCGGAATGCGGTCGTGAGGCAGGCCGAGCTTGTCGATGCCGTCCAGGTATTCCTGGCAGGCGCGGCCCTCGATCACTTTCAATTGGCGCGTGATCAAGGTGTTCCACACCGCGTGTTCTTCGGGCGGGTAGTCGATAAAACCGTTCGCGTCGGGCTCGCGGGCCACGTACTGCGTCTGCTTCATACTGCTCTCCTGCTAGGCATTCGTTCTTGTTATGTCCTGGGATGAGCCTATTGATACGCCGCCAGGGGCAAGAATCCATCCACCGTTGTGGGTGCACAGTAGGAAAAGTTACCAACCTTCGTAAAGTTTTCGTTACGATTTTCGGCTTTGCTGCTGTACGCGGCGAATTGTCGGTGTGAAAAGTCCTGCAGCTGTCACATAATCTTGACGATTATCTGCGCCCAGCGGCAAAAAGACGCAGCGGCGACCACCATTCGGGCCCTCTTATGCGTATCAAAGTGCATTGCCAGAACCGCATCGGCATCCTGCGGGACATCCTCAACCTGCTGGTGGAGTACGGCGTGAACGTCGCCAAGGGCGAGGTTGGCGGCGAGCACGGCAACGCCATCTACCTGTATTGCCCGAACCTGGTGAACCTGCAGTTCCAGGCCCTGCGCCCGCAGTTCGAAGCGATTGCCGGGGTATTTGGCGTGAAGCGGGTAGGGCTGATGCCCAGCGAACGTCGGCATATGGAGCTGAACGCCCTGCTGGGCGCCCTGGAGTTTCCGGTGCTTTCCATCGACATGGGCGGCTCCATCGTTGCCGCCAACCGCGCGGCGGCGCAGTTGCTCGGGGTGCGCGTGGACGAGGTGCCGGGCATTCCGTTGTCGCGCTACGCCGAAGACTTCGATTTGCCGGAACTGGTGCGGGCCAGTAAATCGCGGATCAACGGCCTGCGGGTCAAGGTCAAGGGGGACGTGTTCCTGGCCGACATCGCCCCATTGCAATCCTCCGAACACGACGACAGCGAAGCCATGGCCGGCGCCGTGCTGACCCTGCACCGCGCCGACCGGGTCGGTGAGCGTATCTACAATGTGCGCAAGCAAGAACTGCGCGGCTTCGACAGCATCTTCCAAAGCTCCAGAGTCATGGCCGCCGTGGTGCGTGAAGCCCGGCGCATGGCACCGTTGGATGCGCCTCTATTAATAGAAGGCGAAACCGGCACCGGCAAAGAACTGCTCGCCCGTGCCTGCCACCTGGCCAGCCCGCGCGGGCAGTCGCCGTTGATGGCGCTCAATTGCGCCGGTTTGCCGGAGTCCATGGCCGAGACCGAGCTGTTTGGTTATGGCCCCGGCGCGTTTGAAGGGGCGAGGGCGGAGGGCAAGCTGGGGCTTTTGGAACTGACGGCGGGCGGTACGCTGTTTCTCGACGGTGTCGGAGAAATGAGCGCGCGGTTGCAGGTGAAGTTGCTGAGGTTTTTGCAGGACGGGTGCTTTCGCCGGGTCGGCAGTGATGAAGAGGTGTACCTAGATGTGCGGGTGATCTGCGCGACTCAGGTGGACCTGTCGGAACTCTGCGCCCGGGGGGAATTTCGTCAGGACCTGTACCACCGCCTGAACGTGCTTTCGCTGCATATCCCGCCCCTGCGCGAATGCCTTGATGGCTTGTCGCCCCTGGTGGAGCACTTTCTCGATCAGGCCAGCCGGCAGATTGGCTGCCCGCTGCCCAAGCTCGCGCCGGGAGCGATGGACCGGCTCAGTCATTACCACTGGCCGGGCAATGTGCGGCAGTTAGAGAACGTGCTGTTCCAGGCGGTTTCGTTGTGTGAGGGCGGCACGGTCAAGGCCGAGCACATTCGCCTGCCGGATTATGGCGTGCGCCAGCCGCTGGGGGATTTTTCCCTGGAGGGCGGGTTGGAGGCGATCGTCGGGCGCTTCGAGAAGGCGGTGCTGGAACAGTTGTATGCCGAACATCCCAGCAGCCGGCTGTTGGGCAAGCGGCTGGGGGTTTCTCACACCACCATCGCCAACAAGTTGCGGGACTACGAAGTCCTCAAGGCCGAACGCGATTAAAACTGTGGGAGCTGGCTTGCCTGCGATGGCGGCGGGTCAGCAAAGCAGGCGGTGGCTGATACACCGCCATCGCAGGCAAGCCCGCTCCCACATTTGTTGTTTGTCGGTCTTGATACCTGCGCTTGCCGTTAGCGGCATAAGTCCGCCGTTTTTTCGACTCTCTCCCGACTGCCTCACGTTGCTCCCCGCCGGCAAACCCCCGCCCCGCTTGAACTTTTCCTAATTTCAAAAAGTTGGTTCGCAAATTGCTTAAGCCTCATTAGTACAGCGGTGGGCGGCAAGCGTCCGTCAGAAAGAGGAAAGAGCGTGGATAAGTACCTTTATGTGGCAATGACCGGCGCCAGCCAGAATGCACTGGCGCAGAAGGCCCACGCCAACAACTTGGCGAACGTTTCCACCAATGGTTTCCAGCGTGACCTGGAGCAGGCGCGCTCGATGCCGGTGTTCGGTGACAGCTTTCCGGCGCGGGCCTTTGCCTTGACCGAGCGCCCAGGCACGGACTTTTCCCCTGGCGCCATGATTGAAACCGGCCGTGACCTCGACGTGGCCGTCAGCGGCGACGGCTGGATGGCCGTGCAAAACCCGGATGGCGGCGAGTCCTACGTACGCAGCGCCAGCATGAACGTCGATGCACTGGGTGTGTTGCGGGCCGGCAACGGTATGCCGGTGATGGGCAACGGTGGCCCGATCGCCGTGCCGCCCCAGCAGCAGATCGAAGTCGGCCAGGACGGCACCATCAGCATCCGCGCCATGGGTGAAGGCCCGCGGGTAATGGCTGAAGTGGACCGGATCAAGCTGGTACAGCCCGACCTCAAGAACATGACCAAGGGCCTGGACGGCACCATCCACACCAAGGATGGCCAGCCGGCGCAAGCCGATGCCAACGTCAAGCTGACGTCGGGCTTCCTGCAGGCGAGCAACGTGAATGCCGTCGAAGAAATGACCGCGGTCCTGGCCCTGTCCAAGCAGTTCGAATTGCACATCAAGATGATGAACAGCGCCAAAGAAGATGACCAGGCCATGACCCGCGTCCTGGCGATGAGCTGATAGCAGCCACACACACATTTTTGTAGCGCGGCGCCATAAAACAGGCGCACGAAGGAGAAGAACATGCTTCCGGCTCTATACGTTGCCAAAACAGGTTTGTCCGCCCAGGACACCAACCTGACCACCATTTCCAACAACCTGGCCAACGTGTCGACCACGGGTTTCAAACGTGACCGCGCCGAGTTCCAGGACTTGCTCTACCAGATCAAGAAGCAGCCGGGCGCCCAGTCGACCCAGGACAGCGAATTGCCGTCGGGCCTGCAACTGGGTACGGGTGTGGCAATTGTTGGCACCCAGAAGAACTTCAGCGCCGGCAACCTGCAGCAAACCGGCCAGCCCTTGGACCTGGCCGTCAACGGCAAGGGTTTCTTCCAGATTCTGCAGCCGGACGGCACCACCACTTACACCCGTGACGGTACGTTCCACCTGGACTCCAACGGCCAGGTCGTGACCGCCAACGGTTTTGCGCTGGAGCCGGCCATTGTGGTGCCCAACAACGCCCAGACCTTCACCGTGGGCAACGACGGCACCGTGTCGATCACCGTTGCCGGCAACCCGGCGTCCCAGGTGATCGGCAACCTGCAAACCGCCGACTTCATCAACCCGGCCGGCCTGCAGGCGATTGGTAACAACCTGTTCCTGGAAACCGCTTCCAGCGGCGCGCCGCAAATCGGCACCCCGGGCCTCAACGGTTTTGGTACCACCCTGCAAAGCACCCTGGAAACGTCCAACGTCAGCACCGTTGAAGAGATGGTCAACATGATCACCACTCAGCGCGCCTACGAGATGAACTCCAAGGTGATTTCCACCGCCGACCAGATGCTTTCGTTCGTAACGCAGAATCTGTAATCAAGTCTATGGGGCGCCATTGACGGCGCCTGCAACACCGTGAGGTATGGGTCATGAATCGCTATGTTTCTGTTTTGGCATTGAGTGGGATTGCTGTGCTCGCGGGCTGTGTCGCCCCGACGCCAAAGCCCAATGACCCGTACTATGCGCCGGTGTTGCCGCGTACGCCGTTGCCGGCGGCCGCCAACAATGGCTCGATCTACCAGGCCGGTTTCGAACAGAACCTGTACAGCGACCGCAAGGCCTTCCGGGTCGGTGACATCATCACCATCACCCTCAACGAGAAGACCCAGGCGAGCAAGAACGCCAACTCGCAGATCGACAAGAACAGCAAGACCAGCATCGGCCTGACCTCGTTGTTTGGCGGTGTGCCGAACACCAACAACCCGCTGGGCAGCGGCGACCTGAGCCTGAACGCCGGCTACAGCGGCGACCGTGCCACCAACGGCAAGAGCGCGGCGGGGCAGGGCAACAGCCTGACCGGTTCGATCACCGTGACCGTGGCCGACGTACTGCCCAACGGCATCATCGCCGTACGCGGCGAGAAGTGGATGACCCTCAACACCGGTGACGAACTGGTGCGCATTGCGGGCATGGTCCGCGCAGACGATATCTCCACCGACAACACCGTGCCGTCGACACGGATTGCCGATGCACGCATCACCTACTCGGGTACGGGTTCGTTTGCTGACGCCAGTCAGCCGGGCTGGTTTGACCGTTTCTTCCTTAGCCCGCTGTTCCCTTTCTAGGTGATCACTTTGAACTTCAAACAGCTGATGGCTGCGATGTTGCTGCTGGCCTTGAGCGCAGGTGCTCAGGCTGAGCGCTTGAAAGACATCGCGAGCATTTCCGGCGTCCGGTCCAACCAGTTGATCGGCTACGGCCTGGTGGTGGGGCTTAACGGCACCGGCGACCAGACCACCCAGACCCCGTTCACCCTGCAGACCTTCAACAACATGCTCTCGCAGTTCGGCATCAAGGTACCGCCGGGCTCGGGTAACGTGCAGTTGAAGAACGTCGCGGCGGTATCCATCAGCGCGGATTTACCGCCCTTCGCCAAGCCGGGGCAAGTGGTCGACATTACCGTTTCGTCCATGGGTAACTCGAAAAGCCTGCGGGGCGGTACCTTGCTGATGACGCCGCTCAAAGGTATCGACGGCAACGTCTACGCCATTGCCCAGGGCAACCTGGTGGTAGGCGGTTTTGATGCCGAAGGCCGCGACGGTTCGAAGATCACCGTCAACGTACCCTCGGCCGGCCGGATTCCCGGGGGTGCCTCGGTGGAGCGCACGGTGCCGAGCGGCTTCAACCAGGGCAACAGCCTGACCCTGAACCTCAACCGTTCGGACTTCACCACCGCCAAGCGCGTGGTCGACAAGATCAATGACCTGCTGGGCCCGGGTGTGGCCCAGGCCATCGACGGTGGCTCGGTGCGCGTCACTGCACCGCTGGACCCCAGCCAGCGCGTCGACTACCTGTCGTTGCTGGAAAACCTCGAGGTCGACCCGGGCCAGGCCGTGGCCAAGGTCATCATCAATTCCCGTACCGGCACCATCGTGATCGGCCAGAACGTGAAGGTTTCGCCAGCGGCCGTGACCCACGGCAGCCTGACCGTGACCATCACCGAAGACCCGATCGTCAGCCAGCCTGGCCCGTTGTCCAACGGCCAGACCGCCGTGGTACCGCGCTCGCGGGTAAATGCCCAGCAGGAAGCCAAGCCGATGTTCAAGTTCGGCCCTGGCACCACCCTGGACGAAATTGTCCGCGCGGTGAACCAGGTGGGCGCAGCGCCCGGCGACTTGATGGCGATCCTCGAAGCTTTGAAACAGGCCGGCGCCTTGCAAGCCGACCTGATTGTGATCTGACGCCATGGCCATGGACATGCGCAAGAGCGGCCTGAGCAGCACGGCGGACTCGGGTTCTTATTCCGACCTCAACCGGCTGAACCAGTTGAAGGTCGGCGACAAGAACAGCGAAGGCAACATGCGCAAGGTCGCGCAGGAATTCGAGTCGCTGTTTTTGGGTGAGATGCTCAAGTCCATGCGTTCGGCGACCGAAGCCCTGGGCAAGGACAACCCGCTGAATACGCCGGCGGCCAAGCAGTACCAGGAAATGTACGATCAGCAATTGGCCGTCTCCCTGTCCCGCGAGGGCGGTGGTATCGGCCTGGCGGACGTGCTGATGCGCCAGATGCAGAAGAACAAACCGGTGGACGCCCAGGCGGCCACGTTGCAAGGCCCGGCAGCGCCAGCGAAGAAAGTGGATGTGCCGACCGAAATTGCCGCCGGTACCAAGGCCGATGGCCCGTTGGGCCGCAGCAACGGTCAGCGGCCCTTGTGGGCGTATCGCGTGGCGGTGCCTGAAGGCACTAACTCCCACGCCAACGACATTGCACTGATGAACCAGCGGCGCATCTCGTTGCCGAGCAAGCTGACGGATCGCCTGCTGGCCGGCATTGTGCCGGGCACCGATGCCACCACCACCGTCGCCAAGGCTGCGCCGCTGCGTAACAGTGCCGCCGATGACGGTGTGGTCAACAGCACCGCCCGCAACCTTGCCGCGATACCGCATGGGCAGATGCAGATTTACGGTCGCGCCGTGGCCCAGCCACCGTTGGCACCGGCGAAAAAAGCCTTCAGTTCGCAGGATGAGTTTGTCGCCACCATGTTGCCGATGGCCAAGCAGGCCGCCGCGCGGATTGGCGTCGACCCACGCTACCTGGTGGCCCAGGCCGCCCTGGAAACCGGTTGGGGTAAATCGGTGATGCGCGCCGAGGACGGCACCAGCAGCCACAACCTGTTCGGCATCAAGGCCGGCCAGAGTTGGCAGGGCGAACAGGCCCGTGCGATCACCAGCGAGTTTCGCGATGGGGCGATGGTCAAGGAGACGGCGCAGTTCCGTTCCTACAATTCCTACCAGGACAGCTTCCATGACCTGGTGACGTTGCTGCAAAGCAATGATCGCTATAAAGAAGTTGTGAAGTCAGCCGACAACCCGGAACAGTTTGTACGCGAGTTGCAAAAAGCCGGTTATGCAACCGACCCGGATTACGCCAGCAAGATTTCGCAGATTGCAAAAACGATGAACAGCTACCAGAACTACGCTGCCGCGGGCGCTTCCACTCATTTATAAGGTCTGAATCATGAGTTTGCTCAATATCGGGATGTCGGGGCTCAACGCCGCCCAGGGATCGTTGTCGGTCTTAAGTAACAACATCGCCAACGTCAACACCCCGGGATACTCGCGTCAGCAGAGCGCTCAGACCGCCAACGCGTCGAACGCCTACGGCGGCGTATTTATCGGTACCGGCACTACCCTGGCGGACGTGCGTCGGGTGTATAACCAGTTCCTCACGACGGCTTATCAAAACAGTACGGCACTCGACAGCGACGCTAACGCCTACCTCGACCAGGCCAGCGCCATCGACAAGACCCTGTCGGATTCAAACACCGGCATATCGTCAGTGCTCAGTGCTTTTTTTGCCGCGGCGCAGACGGCTTCAGCCACCCCAAGCGACGTGTCCGCGCGCCAATTGCTGTTGACCAGCGCCCAGACCTTGAGCAACCGGTTCAACTCCATCTCTGGCCAGTTGAACCAGCAGAAACAAACGATCAACAGTCAGTTGAGCACCATGAGCGATCAGGTTAACAAGCTGACCTCCTCAATCGCTTCGCTCAACAAGCAGATTGCTCAGGCCCAGGGCACGTCCACCAGTGCGCCGGCCAACCTGCTGGATTCGCGTGACGAGGCGGTGCGCTCGCTCAACGAGCTGATCGGCGTCACCGCCACGGAAAAAAACGGCCAGTTCAGTGTGACGACCGGCACGGGGCAGTCGCTGGTGGAAGGGGGTATTTCCAATAATATCTCTGCGGTACCCAGCAGCACCGACAATAGCCAGTACACCATCCAGCTCACGATGGGCGACACGTCCCTCGACCTGGGCAATGTGGTGACCGGCGGCAGTATCGGTGGTTTGTTGCGCTATCGCAGTGACGTGTTGATGCCCGCCATCAATGACCTGGGACGAATCGCAATTGCCACGGCAGACACGGTCAACAACCAGTTGGGCCAGGGCCTGGACCTTAACGGCGAATTCGGTTCGTCGCTGTTCAGCGATATCAACAGCGCGGCGGCGATTTCCCAGCGCAGCCAGGGCGCGGCCGGTAACAGCGCGGGGTCTGGCAACCTTAATGTCTCGATCTCGGACAGCAGCCAGCTGACGACCTTCGACTACAAGGTGACGTTTACCAGTGGTAACCAGTACAACGTCGTGCGCTCCGACGGCAAGTCCATGGGGTCGTTCGACACCACCACCACACCGCCGCCAGTGATTGATGGCTTTACCCTGGCGCTGAATGGCAAAGGGCCGGTGGCGGCGGGTGACAGCTTCAAGGTCAGCCCCACGGCCAACGGGGCCACGGGCATCGGTGTCGACCTCAAGGACGCTAACAAGCTTGCCTTCGCAGGCCCCTTGGCGGGGAATGCGAGCACGACCAACACCGGCACCGGTACGTTCACACCGCCGCAGCTGACGGTCCCGCTGGATATCCATGGTGGCGCCGATACTGCCCAGCTGCGCAGCGGTATCGAAAACTCCATGCCGGTGAAAATGCTGTTTGGCAAGCCGGCGGCCGATGGTACCCAGTCGTATACGGTGAGCGACGCGCAGGGTAATCCGATCGGCAGTGGCACCATCATTCCGGGCCAGGGCAACAAGATCAGCATCAACGTACCGATGCGTGACGCCTCTGGTGCGTTGATCCCGGGCAAGAGCTTCAGTTTCGACACCACGGTGGGCGGCTCGCCAGCCGCTGGCGACAGCACCACCTTTTCGTTCAACGCGTCGGGCACCTCTGACAACCGCAACGCTCAGCAATTGCTGAGCTTGCAGACCAAGGCCACCGTGGGCGTCGGTGACGGCACTGCGGGTGTGAGTCTGGTCAGCGCGAACGCTCGTCTCGTGTCGCAGGTGGGCTCAAAAGCCAGTCAGGCCGCTACCGACACCACTGCGACCGGTGCGCTGTTGGCGGCGAACAAGGCGGCCAGCAACTCGGTTTCCCAGGTGAACCTGGATGAAGAGGCGGGTGACATGATCAAATTCCAGCAGTACTACACCGCGTCGTCGCAGATCATCAAGGCTGCGCAAGAAACTTTCAGCACACTGATTAATGCCCTTTAAAGGAGTCTGGGACGATGCGTATTTCTACACAGCAGTATTTCGACACCAGCGCCAGCAAGTATCAGACGAACTATTCCGGTGTGGTGAAAGCCCAGGACCAGGCGAGCAGCGGTATCCGCGTACAAACCGCATCGGATGACCCGGTTGCCGCCGCGCGGTTGCTGCAATTGCAGCAGCAGAAAGACATGCTGGGTCAGTTCAGCGGCAACATCAACACCCTGCAGAACTCGCTGAGCAACGAGGAGACGGTGTTAAGTAGTATCAACACTGCCTTGCAGCGCGGTAATGAGCTGGCGCTGCGTGCGGGTAACCAGTCCCTCAGCGATGCTGATCGTAAATCGATCGCCAGCGAGGTGGGATCGCTTGAGGATCAGGTGTTCGGCTTGCTCAACTCCAAGGATGCCAACGGCAATTACATGTTTTCCGGGTCGAAAACCGATACGCCGCCTTACATCCGCAATAACGACGGCACCTACACCTATCAGGGCGACGAGACGCCCCTGAGCCTGCAGATCTCGGACAATTTGTCGATGGCGGCCGGCGATACCGGCAAGGCGCTGATGGAAAGCTCGACCAACACCGGGCGCACCCAAGCCACCTTGTTGCCGCCTGCGGTCAACGACGGCACGGTTGCGGTGTCGGCGGGTACCGTGACCTCCGGCGTGACCTACACCAAGAGTTTTACCGACGGCCAGCCCTACAAGCTGACCTTCAGCAGCAGTACGCAGTATTCGGTAACCGACAAGGACGGTAACGACATTACCTCCGAGATTCCCGGCAACGGCACGTTCGACGCGACCAAAGAGGGCTCGTCCAGCGTCAACCTGCGCGGCGTCAAGTTCGATATCAGCCTGACCCTCGGCGCGGATGTGGCGCCTGGCGCCGCCTCCGATGCACTGGTGGCGGGTAAGGCGTTCACCCTGCAATCCAAGCCGGACACGTTCAGTGCTTCGCGTTCGCCCGGCAACCCGTCGACCGCACAGGTCACCGGTGGCCAGGTGACGGACCAGGCGGCTTACGCCAGCACGTTCCCAAACACCGGCGCGGTGATCAAATTCACCAGCGGCACCACGTATGAGGTGTATGCGCAGCCCTACAGCCCAAACAGCAAGACCATCGCGACAGGCACCATGGCGGCCGGTGCGACGTCGATCAACGCGGCCGGCGTTACCTTTGATATCAGCGGTGCGCCAGGGGCAGGCGACCAGTTTGCGGTCAGCGCTGTCAGCAACAAGAATGAAAACGCACTGGACACCCTGGGCCAATTGCGTAAAGCCCTGGAAACACCGGCGGATGGCAATCTGGTTGCGCAGAACAACCTCAAGGATGTGGTGGCCAAAACCATCGGCAACCTGAACAACGCCAGTTCGCAGATTGACCAGGTGCGTGGCTCCATTGGTGCCCGCCAGAACGCCCTGGACCTTCAAACGGATGAAAACACCGCCCTGGGGACTGCCAACACCGCCACCATGAGTTCGTTGGGTAACGTCGACATGGGGCAGGCCGCGATCGACCTGCAGCTTCAGCAAACCATGCTGCAGGCCTCTCAACTGGCCTTTGTGAAGATCTCTCAGTTGAGCCTGTTCAACAAGATGTGATTTCAGCGGCGGCAAACCGGCGGCTCACCCTGGAAACGGGGTGGGTCGTTGTTGTTTTTGGCGTTGGTATGTCCCCGTGTTTCGCACAAAGCGCAGAAAATTGAGTGACCTGTGAGTCATAAAGGGCATCTTCACTGTATCGTGTGAAAAGGATAGGTCGTCGCCAGGTCTCAGCGAGGACCCGCTGCCAAGGTATCAAGGCGGTTTTCGGCGAGTTTTTTGCGGGGTTACCCCCATTATTGTCAGCACCCGGCGACGTGTTTCGCGGGGTGTTCTCCAGCTATTTAGTATTGGGAAGCCACAATGATTGGCATAAAAAGCATCGCCAGTTACGTGCCGGCAGACGGGATCGATAACTACGCCCAGGGTGCCAAATTCGCCAAGGATGAAGAATTCATCATTGGCAAGATCGGGTCGGCGTTCCTGCCGCGCAAGGATGCCGCGCAGGAAACCTCCGATCTGTGCGTCGAGGCGGTCAACGCCTTGTTTGCCAACAACCCCGATTTGAAGCGCGAATCCATCGACGCGCTGATCGTCGTCACCCAGAACGGCGACGAAGAGGGTTTGCCTCACACCGCGGCCATCGTCCAGGACAAGCTGGGCCTGCCAACCCACGTGGCAGCCTTTGATATTTCCCTGGGCTGCTCGGGCTATGTCTACGGCATCTACGCGATGAAGGGCTTCATGGAAGCCACCGGCCTGAAAAACGGCCTGCTGGTCACCGCCGACCCGTACTCCAAGATCGTCGACCCGGAAGACCGCAACACCACCATGCTGTTCGGCGATGCCGCCACCGCTACCTGGATGGGCGAAGACGCACCCTGGCAGCTGGGCAAGTCCAAGTTCGGCACCGACGGTTCGGGTGCGCCGCACCTGAAGGTCAGCGACGGCGTGTTCTTCATGAACGGCCGCCAGGTGTTCAACTTTGCGTTGCTCAAGGTGCCGGCGCACTTGCATGAACTGCTCAACGAGTCGGACCTCAAGGCTGACGAGATCGACGCGTTCTGCATTCACCAGGGCAGTGCGGCGATTGTCGACGCCGTGGCTCGGCGTTTTGAAGACGCCCCGGTGGACAAGTTCATCAAGGACATGGTCGAGACCGGCAATACAGTGTCCTCAAGCATTCCGTTACTACTGGAAAAGCACATGCTGGATTCCACCTGGAAGCGCGTCGCTATCAGTGGTTTTGGCGTGGGGCTGTCCTGGGGTTCGGCGATTTTGCATCGCCCTTGATGCTTTAAAGGCGCTGCACAAAAAAACGCCCATGATCGAACGATCATGGGCGTTTTTTATTTGGCGCCAGAAAAGCCAGCAATTGCGGAGGTTTGGGCTATCGTAAATGCTTGAATTACAAGGGGTGGCACGGTGCTAGTAAAAAAAATCAAAAAAGTCCTCAAGCAACCTGCGTTCACGACGATAACTATTACGAAGGTTCTCTAGGCCACACCCGGCGGTTGCCAGGGCCGGAAGCCGCAGTACACCACCCACGAGGATTTCGTCATGGCTTTAACAGTAAACACCAACCTTGCTTCGTTGACCGTTCAGAACAACCTGAACAAGGCTTCCAGCGCCCTGCAAACTTCCATGCAGCGCCTGTCCTCCGGCCTGCGTATCAACAGCGCCAAAGACGATGCGGCCGGCCTGCAAATCGCTGGTCGTCTGACCAGCCAAATCAACGGCCTGGGCGTTGCCATCAAGAACGCCGGTGACGGTAACTCCATCGCGCAAACAGCTGAAGGCGCGATGCAGCAATCCACCAACATCCTGCAGACCATGCGTTCCCTGGCTCTATCGTCCGCTAACGGCTCCCTCAGCGCTGACGACCGTAAGTCGAACCAGGCTCAGTACGCGGCTCTGACTTCTGAATTGACCCGTATCGCTTCCACCACCACTTTCGGTGGTCGTAACCTGCTGGACGGTTCTTTCGGTACTACCGCTTTCCAAGTAGGCGCCAACGCCAACCAGACCATCAACATGAGCCTGGGCAACGTATCGGCTAGCAACATCGGTTCGCAGCAACTGCTGTCTTCTGCTCAAACCCCTACGGCTACTGGCATTGCCGCCGGTACCATCAGCGTGACCGGTGGTGGCCAGACTTCAGCTTCTCTGGCTGTCGCCGCCGGTGCTTCGGCCAAGGATATCGCTGCCCAACTGAACGGCGCAGTAGGCGGCCTGCAGGCCTCCGCCAGCACTGAGCTTCAGTTCACTGTACCTACCAGCTTCCCGACCGCTACTCCAAACGGTAAGTTCGACCTGACAGTCGGTAGCGGTCCTACTGCCACTACTGTTTCGTTCACCGGTATCACCAGCGCTGCTGACCTGGCCGACCAACTGAACTCCAACGCTGCCAAGCTGGGCATCAGCGTTAACTTCGATCAGTCGACCAATTCCCTGTCGATCAAATCCGACTCGGGTGAGAACTTCACCTTCGCTAACGCTGATGCCGGCGGCCAGCTGATGAGCATCGCTACCAAAGGCGGCGACGGCAAGTTCAACGCTACTCCTACCAGCCTGGCCGCAACTACCCTCATTGCTACCGGCGCTATCTCGTTGAACTCCAGCTCCAGCTACTCGCTGACTGGTACCGGTGGTGGTGTTGCCGGTTTGTTCGCCGCAACCGGCACCAACGCTGTCAACTCGGCTAAAGTCGTTGTCAGCAACACTGACGTGACCACCGCTGCCAACGCACAGAGCGCGGTAGACGTGCTGACCCAAGCACTGTCCACCATCGACTCCCAGCGTGCTGACCTCGGTGCTGTACAAAACCGTTTCGACAACACCATCGCCAACCTGCAGAGCATCTCGGACAACTCCACTGCTGCTCGTGGCGTGATCCAGGACGTTGACTTCGCTGCTGAAACTGCTCAGCTGACCAAGCAACAAACCCTGCAACAGGCTTCCACTGCGATCCTGTCCCAGGCGAACCAACTGCCATCCGCTGTACTGAAGCTGCTTCAGTAATAACGGCGCTTGGTAACTGACGGAAGGGCGCGTTTACGTGCCCTTTTGTCTTTTGTCTGATGAGGTGATTGGTCATGGACATGAGCGTCAAGCTGAACCTGTCTTACCCTGCGGCAGCGCCACAGAACGCACCTGTTCCTGGCAGCGCCGACCCGCAGAAACCCAAGGTGGACGCCGTTGCTGGCGCGAAAGATGCCCAGCAGCCAGCGAGCCACACCGACTTGAAAAAAGCGGTCAAGGACATAAACGAATTCATCCAGGCTGCCCAGCGCAAACTGGATTTTTCCATTGATGACTCCACCCACCAGGTTGTGGTCAAGGTCATCGCCACCGAAAGCGGTGAGGTCATTCGCCAGATTCCTTCGGAATTGGCCCTGAAACTCGCCCAGAGCCTTCATGACGCCAGCAGCATGCTGTTTGACGCCAAGGTCTAAACTGGCATGAACTTTGTTGCGAAAACTGCCTAAAGCGTTGTTCGTCAATAAAGCATCAGCCCCGGATCAGGAGAAAGACGATGACAGTCGTAGCAGGTTTAACGGTCAACGGCCCGGGTACGGGTATCGATGTGCAAGGTCTTGTGAAGTCGTTGGTGGGGGCGCAAACCGCACCCAAGCAAGCGCAGATCGACAGCCAGACAAAAACATCCACTGCGCAACTGACCTCGATCGGTAAAATCCAGGCCGCCCTGGACGCGTTCCGGGGCGCGTTGGACAACATGACCCAGACCGTCAACTTCAGCGGCTTGAGTTCGACGCTTTCGAACGACAAGCTCGCGACGGTCACGCTGGGCCCTGGCGCCGCCGCCGGCAACTTTACGCTGAGTGTTAGCCAGCTGGCCACGGCGTCAAAGGTCTCCTCGGCACTGATTTCTGGCGGGCCGACGGCCGTTGTCAATTCCGGGGCTTCGGCGACGGTGTTTACGGTCTCCCAGTCCGGCAAGAATTACAGCGTCAGCGTGCCGCCTGGCGGGACCCTGCAGCAGGTGCGTGACTCGCTCAACTCGCAGTACGGTAATGTGGGTTTGAGTGCCAACATCCTGACTGACTCCACCGGTTCCCGGTTGGTGGTCACGTCCTCGACCACCGGTGTAGGTAGCGACATCACCTTCAAGGGCTCCTCGGGCCTGGATACGGGCGCGACAGTTGTGGGCTCGGCACCGCAGAACGCCATATATAACCTGGATGGCAGTCCTCAAGAGTCCACAAGCAACATCCTGCCCAACGCAATCAGTGGTGTGAGCATCACCTTGACGGGGATTTCGGCAGCTACTGACGGCCTTAACGGCGCTTCGACGATCAAGGTGTCTGCAAACAACGCCACCCTGAAGTCGGCAGTCAAGGGCTTCACGGACACCTACAGTGCGTTGGTCAAGGCTGTGAATGCCGAGACTCAGGTCACCACCAACGCCGATGGCACCGTCACGCCGGGCCCGTTGACCGGGGACAGCTCGGTGCGCAGCATGATGGCGTCGATACGCAACGTGATGAACTCGGTAACCGGTAGCGGCTCGTTCTCCTCCCTGGCGCAGTTTGGCGTCACCACGGACCAGACAGCGGGCACGCTGAGCGTCAGTGATGTGGCATTTGACAAGGCCGCTCTCACTAACGGCTCCGACATCAACAGCATCTTCACAGGCCCCACAGGGCTGTTGGCAAGCCTGACGAATGCGACCGCCAACTTTGCGCTGAGCAAGACCGGGGTGTTCGCCGAAAAGTCCTCGACGCTGCAGGATAACCTCAGGGATTTGACCGACCAACAGACCGCCCTGAACACGCGCTCTGATGCCCTGACGGCCTCCCTGACGGTTAAGTACAACGCGATGGACTCCCTGGTTGCCCAGCTCAAGGCCCAAGGCGACAGCGTAATGACCACGCTCAACTCGCTGAACAATCCGAAGACCACCTGACGGGGGCGCGGATAAAGCCCGCCCAAGGCGCTGTGTCGCAGCGCCAGGCGGGCTAAAGTTTTGTGTAACGCCGTCGACATAATAATCAGCATCCACCCTTTTTAGTTGTCGCCTGTCACGAGGTAGAAACATGAATCCCATGAGAGCCCTTCGCCAATACCAGAAGGTCAACACCCACGCCCAGATCTCCGAAGCCAGCCCGCACCGCCTGGTGCAGTTGCTGATGGAAGGCGCACTGGATCGTATGGCGCAGGCCAAGGGTGCGATGGCTCGCGGTGATATCGCGCAGAAGGGGCTGATGCTGGGCAAGGCGGTGGACATCCTCGTCGGGTTGCGTGACGGTCTTAACCCCGAGAAGACACCGGACCCGATTGCGCTGCAGCAGTTGGATAACTTGTATGCCTTCATGAGCATGCGCCTGCTGGAAGCCAACCGTCAGAACGACGCTGCTATGATCGATGAGGTCGCAGGTCTTTTGATTACGCTCAAGGAAGGCTGGGACGGTATTGCCACCGAGGTGCAGTAGGCCGACAGGCCTGAGGACGATGTCATGAGTCAAGCATTGCAAAAAATCGACGAGACCCGTGAAGCGCTGTCCGAGGCGTTGGCTGAACGCAACTGGAGTGCAATCGGCGAACTGGATTTGGGCTGCCGCGCGTTGATCGATGCTGCGCTCAACGAGGATTCGGCGGATGAGGCGGCGATTCGGGCAAAGCTGGAAGACCTGCTTTCGGTCTATCAGCAGTTGCTTGAAGCGACGACAGGGGAGCGTCAGGCTATTTTCGAAGAGATGTCGCAGTTCAATCGAGCTAAACACGCGTCAAAGGTTTACCATATGTTCGGCTGAAGGCTCAGTTAATCCGAACAACGCGCGTCATAAATTTGACTGTGCACGATTTTTTGACTTAACTAGTGCTATTTTCAGACGTCAGAAAGCTGCAGCGCAGAAAATGCCTACAGTTTTTCTAGATTGCCCCAACTCGAGGGCATTAGAGTTTTACTAGGGAAGTTGCTATTGCATGTGGCGTGAAACCAAAATTTTGCTGATCGATGACGATAGCGTTCGGCGCCGCGATCTGGCGGTGATCCTGAATTTTCTTGGCGAAGAAAATCTACCCTGCGGCAGCCATGACTGGCAGCAGGCGGTCAGCTCGTTGTCCTCGAGCCGTGAAGTCATTTGCGTGCTGATCGGGACGGTAAACGCTCCTGGCGCCGTTCTGGGCTTGTTAAAGACACTGTCAACCTGGGATGAGTTCCTTCCGGTGTTGCTGATGGGCGATATTTCTTCTGTGGACCTTCCGGAAGACCAGCGCCGCCGCGTCCTTTCCACCCTCGAAATGCCCCCCAGCTACAGCAAATTGCTCGACTCCCTGCACCGTGCCCAGGTCTACCGCGAGATGTACGACCAGGCCCGCGAGCGCGGCCGTCACCGCGAACCCAACCTGTTCCGCAGCCTGGTCGGCACCAGCCGTGCGATCCAGCACGTGCGCCAGATGATGCAGCAAGTGGCCGACACCGACGCCAGCGTGCTGATCCTCGGCGAGTCGGGCACCGGCAAGGAAGTGGTCGCGCGCAACCTGCATTACCATTCCAAGCGCCGCGACGGGCCCTTTGTGCCGGTCAATTGCGGGGCGATCCCGGCAGAGCTTTTGGAAAGCGAACTGTTCGGCCACGAGAAGGGCGCCTTTACCGGGGCGATCACCAGCCGTGCCGGGCGTTTTGAGCTGGCCAATGGCGGCACCCTGTTCCTCGACGAAATCGGCGACATGCCGCTGCCGATGCAGGTCAAGCTGCTGCGGGTCCTGCAGGAGCGCACCTTCGAGCGCGTGGGCAGCAACAAGACCCAGAGCGTCGACGTGCGCATCATCGCGGCCACCCATAAAAACCTCGAAAGCATGATCGAGGTCGGTAGCTTCCGCGAAGACCTGTACTACCGCCTTAACGTATTCCCGATCGAAATGGCGCCCCTGCGCGAGCGCGTCGAAGACATCCCGTTGCTGATGAACGAACTGATCTCGCGCATGGAACACGAAAAGCGCGGCTCGATCCGTTTCAACTCGGCCGCGATCATGTCCCTGTGCCGCCACGGCTGGCCGGGCAACGTCCGCGAGCTGGCCAACCTGGTGGAGCGCATGGCGATCATGCACCCGTACGGGGTGATCGGCGTGGTCGAGTTGCCGAAGAAATTCCGCTACGTCGACGACGAAGACGAGCAACTGGTAGACAGCCTGCGCAGCGACCTGGAAGAGCGTGTCGCCATCAACGGCCACACGCCGGACTTCGGCTCCACCGCCATGCTGCCGCCGGAAGGCCTGGACTTGAAGGACTACCTCGGCAGCCTCGAGCAAGGCCTGATCCAGCAAGCGCTCGACGACGCCAACGGCATCGTCGCCCGCGCCGCCGAACGCCTGCGTATCCGTCGCACCACGCTGGTGGAGAAGATGCGCAAGTACGGCATGAGCCGCAAAGAAGGTGATGAACAGGCGGATGATTGACGCCTGTTTTTCAAGCCGCTGATTAATCAGCGGTTTTTTTTCGGCACGGGTATTGCTACAGCACTCGCAACGTTCCGTTTAACTGACGGTCAGCCAAGCGAGAGAGCATGATGCCCCACGCCGCCCAACTATCTTCGGTCCCTGACACTCAGGGGCCAGCCCCCTCCGTAGAGCAAATCAGCCGGCTTGGCCTGGAACAGGCGTTTTCCCTGTTCAACCAGATGTCGAGCCAGTTGACGGACTCCTACAGCCTGTTGGAAGCGCGGGTTTCCGAGCTTAAAGGCGAGTTGGCGGTGGTCAGTGCCCAGCGCATGGAAGAGCTGGCCGAGAAAGAGCGCCTGGCCAATCGTCTGCAAAACCTCCTCGACCTGTTGCCCGGTGGCGTGATCGTCATCGACGACCAGGGCCGCGTGCGCGAAGCCAACCCGGCAGCCTGCGACCTGCTTGGCCTGCCGCTGGAAGGCGAGCTGTGGCGCGAGGTCATCACCCGCTGCTTTGCGCCGCGAGAAGACGACGGCCACGAAATCTCCCTCAAGGACGGGCGCCGCCTGTCCATTGCCACCCGGTCTCTGGATGCCGAGCCCGGGCAGTTGGTGCTGCTCAACGACCTGACCGAAACCCGCCACCTGCAAGACCAGTTGGCCCGCCATGAGCGCCTGTCGTCGTTGGGGCGGATGGTTGCTTCTCTGGCGCATCAGATTCGTACGCCGTTGTCCGCCGCGCTGATTTACGCCAGTCATTTGACTGATGAACAGTTGCCGGCCGCCACTCACCAGCGTTTTGCCGGCCGCCTCAAGGAGCGCCTGCACGAGCTGGAGCACCAGGTGCGCGACATGCTGGTGTTTGCCCGTGGCGAACTGCCGTTGACCGACCGCGTCACCCCGGTCGCGTTGATGCAGTCCCTGCAAGCCGCTGCCGCCACGCATACCCAGGAAGCGTCAGTCCGTTGGCAATGCGACAGCCACCTCGGCGAGCTGCTGTGCAACCGCGACACCCTGGTGGGCGCGCTGCTCAACCTGATCGAAAACGCGACCCAGGCCAGTGGCCCCGGGGCGCGGCTCAAAGTGCACCTGTACACCCGGGGCGACACCCTTCGCCTGAGCATCAGCGACAGCGGCAGCGGGATTGACCCGGTGGTGCTGCAACGCCTGGGTGAGCCCTTTTTCACCACCAAAACCAACGGCACCGGCCTGGGCCTGACCGTGGTCAAGGCAGTCGCCCGCGCGCATCAGGGAGAATTGCAGCTGCATTCCCGGTTGGGTCGCGGCACGTGCGCGTTGATCACGCTGCCGCTGTTTTCATGCGCCGTCAGCGCGGAGTAAAAGGTCATGGCTATCAAGGTTTTATTGGTTGAAGACGATCGCGCCCTGCGTGAGGCATTGGCTGACACGCTGTTATTGGCGGGCCATGACTACCGGGCGGTCGGTTCGGCCGAAGAAGCCCTGGAGGCAGTGGAGCAGGAGTCCTTCAGCCTGGTGGTCAGCGACGTGAATATGCCGGGCATGGACGGCCATCAATTGCTCGGTCTGTTGCGGGCGCGCCAGCCCCAATTGCCGGTACTGTTGATGACCGCCCACGGTGCCGTGGAGCGCGCCGTCGACGCCATGCGCCAAGGCGCTGCGGACTACCTGGTCAAACCCTTCGAACCCAAAGCCTTGATCGAACTGGTCGCCCGGCATGCCCTGGGCACCTTGGGCGCTGCCGACGGTGAAGGCCCGATTGCCTTCGAACCGGCCAGTGCGCAATTGCTGGAGCTGGCGGCCCGGGTCGCCCGCAGCGATTCCACCGTGCTCATTTCCGGCGAGTCCGGCACCGGCAAGGAAGTGCTGGCGCGCTACATCCACCAGCAATCCCATCGCGCCAGCCAGCCGTTCATTGCGATCAACTGCGCGGCGATCCCCGACAACATGCTCGAAGCCACCTTGTTCGGCCACGAAAAAGGCTCGTTCACCGGTGCCATCGCCGCCCAGGCCGGCAAGTTCGAACAGGCCGACGGCGGCACCATCCTGCTCGATGAAATCTCTGAAATGCCCCTGGGCCTGCAAGCCAAATTGCTGCGGGTGTTGCAGGAGCGTGAAGTTGAGCGGGTGGGGGCGCGCAAGCCGATCCAGCTGGACATCCGCGTGGTCGCCACCACCAACCGCGACCTGGCGGGCGAAGTCGCGGCGGGGCGTTTCCGTGAGGACCTGTTCTACCGGCTCTCGGTATTCCCGTTGGCCTGGCGCCCGTTGCGCGAACGCCCGGCCGACATCATCCCGTTGGCCGAGCGCCTGCTGAGCAAGCACGTCAATAAAATGAAGCATGCCCAGGCGCGCTTGTCGGCGGATGCCCAGGCCTGCCTGATCAGCTACCCATGGCCCGGCAACGTGCGGGAACTGGACAATGCGATCCAGCGTGCATTGATTCTGCAGCAGGGCGGACTGATCCAGCCTCAAGACTTTTGCCTGGCCATGGGCACGGGGGCCGCGCCGTTGCCCACGCTGGCGGCCGTGCCGCAGAGCGAAGCGGCGCCCGCGGAATCGGCCGGTGCCTTGGGGGACGACCTGCGCCGCCGTGAATTCCAGATGATCATCGACACCCTGCGCGCCGAGCGCGGCCGTCGCAAAGAGGCCGCCGAACGCCTGGGCATCAGCCCGCGCACCTTGCGCTACAAGCTGGCGCAGATGCGCGACGCCGGGATGGACGTGGAAGCCTACCTCTACGCCACTTAAAAATTCTCGAAGCCGACAGGGTCAGTCGCCTTTTCTTACGAATTGCCACGGAGCTGGCACCCTTGTTGCTACCACCCCTGTAGTCGCTGTGTAGTGTCAAAAAATTGCGGGTCGTCGGAGAGAACGTTCATGAGCCAAGGTGTTGAATTCAATCGGTTGATGTTGGATATGCGGTCCATGCAAATGGATGCCATGTCTCAACCGAAATCCGCCGCGCAAGCCGTGCCGGAATTGGGTCAGAGCAGCTTTGCCGACATGCTCGGCCAGGCCATCAACAAGGTCAGCGATACCCAGCAGGCATCCAATCAGTTGGCGACCGCCTTCGAGATCGGCAAAAGCGGCGTGGACCTCACTGACGTGATGGTTGCTTCGCAAAAAGCCAGTGTTTCATTCCAGGCCTTGACCCAAGTGCGCAACAAGCTGGTTCAAGCCTATCAAGACATCATGCAGATGCCGGTTTAAGGACGATTTGAGTCATGGCAGAAGCAGTCGTGGATAACGCACCCGCCAAGGCAGACGGCAAGCCGCCGCTGTTCGGCCTGTCGTTCCTGGAAAACCTCTCCGAGATGACCATGCTGCGTCAGGTGGGCCTGATGGTCGGCCTGGCTGCCAGCGTGGCGATTGGTTTTGCCGTGGTGCTGTGGTCCCAGCAACCGGATTACCGCCCGCTGTACGGCAGCCTGGCGGGCATGGATTCCAAGCAGATCATGGAAACCCTGGCGGCGGCAGACATCAGCTACACCGTTGAACCGAATTCCGGCGCCTTGTTGGTCAAGGCCGATGATGTGGCCCGTGCGCGGATGAAACTGGCCGCCGCCGGTGTGACCCCGTCCGACGCCAATATCGGCTTTGAAATCCTCGACAAGGACCAGGGCCTGGGTACCAGCCAGTTCATGGAAGCCACCCGCTACCGTCGCGGCCTGGAAGGCGAACTGGCGCGCACCATTTCCGCGTTGAACAACGTCAAGGGCGCCCGTGTGCACCTGGCGATTCCGAAAAGCTCGGTGTTTGTGCGCGATGAGCGCAAGCCCAGCGCTTCGGTACTCGTCGAATTGTTCGCCGGCCGCTCCCTGGAGCCTGGCCAGGTGTTGGCGATCATCAACCTGGTGGCCACCAGCGTTCCGGAATTGAGCAAGTCGCAAATCACCGTGGTCGACCAGAAGGGCAACCTGCTGTCGGACCTGGCGGAAAACTCCTCGCTGACCATGGCCGGCAAGCAGTTCGACTACAGCCGCCGTATGGAAAGCATGCTGACCCAGCGCGTGCACAACATCCTGCAACCGGTGTTGGGCAACGATCGCTACAAGGCTGAAGTGTCGGCCGACGTGGATTTCAGCGCGGTCGAGTCGACGTCCGAACAGTTCAACCCGGACCAGCCGGCCCTGCGCAGTGAGCAATCGACCACCGAACAGCGCACCGCCAGCAATGGCCCGCAAGGCGTTCCAGGTGCCCTGAGCAACCAGCCGCCAGCCCCGGCCTCGGCCCCGCAAACCACCGGTGGCGCTGCCGCTACCGCAGGCGCGGTGCAACCTGGCCAGCCGCTGCTGGACGCCAACGGTCAGCAAATCATGGACCCGGCCACCGGCCAGCCGATGCTTGCGCCGTACCCGGCCGACAAGCGCAACCAGTCCACCAAGAACTTCGAGCTTGATCGCTCCATCAGCCACACCAAGCAGCAGCAGGGTCGGATCAATCGCCTGTCGGTGTCGGTGGTGGTTGATGATCAGGTCAAGGTCAACGCCGCTGACGGCGCAGTCACCCGTGCCCCATGGAGCGCCGATGAATTGGCGCGCTTCACCCGCCTGGTCCAGGACGCGGTGGGCTTCGATGCCAGCCGTGGCGACAGCGTCAGCGTGATCAACATGCCGTTCTCCGCCGAGCGTGGCGAAGTGATCGCCGAGGCCGCGTTCTACACGCAGCCGTGGTTCTGGGACATCGTCAAGCAAGTGCTGGGTGTGCTGTTTATCCTGGTGCTGGTGTTCGGTGTGCTGCGCCCGGTGCTCAACAACATCACCGGTCACGGCAAAAAACAACTGGCCCTGGCCGGTGGTGACGTCGAGTTGGGTGGCATGGGCGGCCTCGATGGCGAACTGGCCAACGACCGCGTGAGCCTCGGTGGCCCGCAAAGCATTCTGTTGCCGAGCCCGAGCGAGGGTTATGACGCTCAGTTGAACGCAATCAAGAGCCTGGTGGCCGAAGATCCGGGTCGTGTGGCCCAGGTCGTGAAAGAGTGGATTAACGCAGATGAGTGATGCCCGAGCCGCTGTAGCCAAACTGACCAAGGTCGACAAAGCCGCTGTATTGCTGCTGTCCCTGGGTGAGACCGACGCCGCCCAAGTGCTGCGCCACATGGGCCCCAAAGAGGTTCAGCGGGTGGGCGTGGCCATGGCGCAAATGCGCAATGTGCACCGTGAGCAAGTCGAGCAGGTGATGAGCGAGTTCGTCGAGATCGTCGGCGACCAGACCAGCCTGGGCGTGGGCTCCGACAGCTACATTCGCAAAATGCTCACCTCGGCCCTGGGCGAAGACAAGGCCAACGGCCTGATCGACCGCATCCTGCTGGGTGGCAACACCAGCGGCCTCGACAGCCTCAAATGGATGGAACCCCGTGCCGTAGCCGACGTGATCCGCTACGAACACCCGCAGATCCAGGCGATCGTGGTGGCGTACCTCGACCCCGACCAGGCCGGTGAAGTGCTCGGCCATTTCGACCACAAGGTGCGCCTGGACATCATCCTGCGCGTCTCGTCCCTGAACACCGTGCAGCCGGCGGCCCTGAAAGAACTCAACACGATTCTCGAGAAGCAGTTCTCGGGCAACTCCAACGCTTCGCGTACCACCCTGGGTGGCATCAAGCGTGCGGCCGACATCATGAACTTCCTCGACAGCTCGGTGGAAGGCCAGTTGATGGACTCGATCCGCGAGATCGACGACAGCCTGTCGGTGCAGATCGAAGACCTCATGTTCGTGTTCAACAACCTGTCGGATGTCGACGACCGTGGCATCCAGGCGTTGCTGCGCGAGGTGTCTTCCGACGTGCTGGTACTGGCCCTCAAAGGCTCCGACGAAGGCGTCAAGGAAAAGATCTTCAAGAACATGTCCAAGCGGGCGTCCGAACTGTTGCGCGACGACCTCGAGGCCAAGGGCCCGGTGCGCGTCAGCGACGTGGAAACCGCGCAGAAAGAAATCCTCACCATTGCCCGCCGTATGGCCGAAGCCGGAGAAATCGTTCTCGGTGGGAAGGGCGGCGAAGAAATGATTTAAGGCGCCGCGCATGTCGAACAAAGATGAGACGCCCAGCGATCTGATTCGCGCACGGGACGTCGGCGGGTTCGACGTCTGGTCGCTGCCCAGTTTCGACCCGCATCGCCCGGAGCCCGAACCCGAGCCGGTAGAAGAAACCCCGGCCGAGATGGAAGAAGTGCCGCTGGAAGAAGTCCAGCCACTGACCCTGGAAGAGCTGGAAAGCATTCGCCAGGAAGCCTACAACGAAGGCTTTTCCACCGGCGAGAAAGACGGCTTTCGCAGCACCACCCTCAAGGTTCGCCAGGAAGCCGAGGCAGCGCTGAGCGTCAAGCTGGCCAGCCTGGAAACCCTGATGGGCAGCCTGTTCGAGCCTATCGCCGAGCAGGATTCACAGATCGAAAAAGCCATGGTCGGGCTGGTGGAGCACATCACCCGCCAGGTGATTCAGCGCGAGCTGGCCCTGGACTCCACGCAAATCGAAAGCGTGATGCGCGAAGCCCTCAAGCTGCTGCCCCTGGGCGTCGGCAATGTGCGGCTGTACATCAACCCGCAGGATTTCGAGCAGGTCAAAGCCCTGCGCGAGCGCCATGAAGAAACCTGGCGCATCGTCGAAGACGCCGCACTGCTGCCCGGTGGTTGCCGGGTGGAGACCGAACACAGTCGCATTGATGCCACGATCGAGACGCGCGTCACCCAGATCATGGCCAAGCTGTTTGACCAGTTGCACGAGCAGGCTCTGCACCCCGCCGAGCCCGACTTGAGCGTCGACCTGGACACCCCCGATGCGCCTTGATCGCACCAGCTTCGCCAAGCGCCTGGGTGGCTACGCTGAAGTCACCGAGTTGCCCGGCCAGCCGATCCTGGAGGGCCGCCTGTTGCGCATGGTTGGCCTGACCCTGGAAGCTGAAGGGCTGCGCGCCGCCATGGGCAGCCGCTGCATGGTGATCAACGACGACAGCTACCACCCGGTGCAGGTTGAAGCCGAAGTGATGGGCTTTTCCGGCAGCAAAGTATTCCTGATGCCCGTCGGCAGCGTTGCCGGTATTGCCCCCGGCGCCCGCGTGGTACCGCTGGCCGATACCGGTCGCCTGCCCATGGGCATGAGCA
This sequence comes from Pseudomonas sp. IPO3778, assembly GCF_013386825.1. Taxonomy (GTDB): domain Bacteria; phylum Pseudomonadota; class Gammaproteobacteria; order Pseudomonadales; family Pseudomonadaceae; genus Aquipseudomonas. The sequence goes on along the minus strand of NZ_JACARC010000029.1, from coordinate 4,274 downwards.
TGCTCGGCCGTGTGCTGGACGGCGCCGGTCGCGCACTCGATGGCAAAGGCGGGATGAAGGCTGAAGACTGGGTGCCCATGGACGGCCCGACCATCAACCCGCTCAAGCGCAACCCCATCAGCGTGCCGCTGGACGTGGGCATTCGCAGCATCAACGGTTTATTGACGGTGGGCCGTGGCCAGCGCCTGGGCCTGTTCGCCGGTACCGGCGTGGGTAAGTCGGTGTTGCTGGGCATGATGACGCGCTTTACCGAGGCCGACATCATCGTGGTCGGGCTGATCGGCGAGCGGGGCCGTGAGGTGAAGGAATTCATCGAACACAGCCTCGGCGAAGAAGGCCTCAAGCGCGCGGTCGTGGTCGCCTCGCCGGCGGATGACGCGCCGCTGATGCGCCTGCGTGCCGCGATGTACTGCACGCGCATCGCCGAATATTTTCGCGACAAGGGCAAGAACGTCCTGTTGCTGATGGACTCCCTGACCCGTTTCGCCCAGGCCCAGCGGGAAATCGCCCTGGCCATCGGCGAGCCGCCGGCCACCAAGGGTTATCCGCCGTCGGTGTTTGCCAAGCTGCCCAAGCTGGTGGAGCGTGCCGGTAATGCGGAAGCCGGCGGGGGCTCGATCACCGCGTTCTACACGGTACTCTCCGAAGGCGATGACCAGCAGGACCCGATTGCCGACTCCGCACGGGGCGTGCTCGACGGGCACATCGTGCTGTCCCGGCGGCTGGCCGAGGAAGGGCATTACCCGGCCATCGACATCGAAGCCTCCATCAGCCGGGTGATGCCGTCGGTGGTCACGCCTGAGCACATGATGCGGGCGCAGCAATTCAAGCAACTGTGGTCGCGCTATCAGCAGAGCCGCGACCTGATCAGCGTCGGTGCCTACGTGGCCGGGGGGGATCGCGAGACCGACCTGGCAATCGCCCTGCAACCGCAACTGGTGACCTACCTGCGCCAGGGCCTCAACGACAAGATCAGCATGGGTGAAAGCGAGGCGCACCTGGGCACCATCTTCGCGCCGGCACCGGGCGGATAAACCATGGCCAACACCCGCGCCGCACGCCTTGCCCCGGTGGTGGACATGGCCGAAAAAGCCGAAAAAACCGCCGTCCAGCGCCTGGGTTACTTCCAGGGCCAGGTTCGCCTGGCAGAAAGCAAACTGGGGGACCTGGAACGCTTTCGCGGCGAGTATCAGCAGCAGTGGATCGAGCGCGGCAGCAAGGGCGTGTCGGGGCAGTGGTTGATGGGCTACCAGGGCTTTCTCAACCAGTTGGAAACCGCCGTTGGCCAACAGCGCCAGAGCCTGGCCTGGCACCAGGCCAACGTCGACAAGGCCCGCGACAGTTGGCAACAGGCCTACGCCCGGGTCGAAGGCCTGCGCAAACTGGTGCAGCGCTACATCGACGAAGCCCGCGCGCTGGAAGACAAGCGCGAGCAGAAGTTGCTGGATGAACTGTCCCAGCGCCTTCCCCGGCAGAATTCATTCTAAATGTGGGAGCGGGCTTGCTCGCGAAAGCGGTGTGTCAGTCGCCCGATGTACTGACGGATCAACCGCCTTCGCGAGCAAACCCGCTCCCACACAAGCACCGCTCCTGTCGTATGGATTTGCCCACTTCCCCATCTCCTGCTAAACCTTGTTGCACATTGCCAATGACAAGGAAGCAGTCGTATGTCAGTCGAATCAGAAGTGTCCCTGGACGGGACGAAGTTGACGATCACCGTCAGGGGGCGATTCGATTTCGGTAGCCACCAGGCCTTTCGTGATGCCTACGAGCGGTTCTACAAGGTGCCCGAGATCTACGTGGTGGACTTGAAGGAAACCACCTACATGGACAGCTCGGCCCTGGGCATGCTCCTGCTGCTGCGTGACCATGCCGGTGGCGACAATGCCGAGGTGCAAGTGGTCAACAGCAACTCCGATGTGCGCAAGATCCTCGCCATTTCCAACTTCGACAAACTGTTCGACCTCAGTTGAGCGTCCTGGCCCCGGTGCTTGAAGCACTGACGGTACTGATCGCCGAAGACAGCGCCGCCGACCTGCTGTTGCTGTCGACCATCGTGCGCCGTCAGGGCCACCAGGTGATCACCGCCAGTAATGGCCAGGAAGCGGTGCACGTGTTTGCCCGCGAGCGGCCGCAGTTGGTGTTGATGGACGCATTGATGCCGGTGATGGACGGTTTCGAGGCGGCCCGTCAGATCAAGCAACTGGCGGGAGAGGCGCTGGTGCCGATCATCTTCCTCACCTCCCTGCGCGAAAGCGAAGCCCTGGCCCAGTGCCTGGATGCGGGCGGCGATGACTTCCTGGCCAAGCCCTATAACCAGGTGATCCTGGCGGCGAAGATCAACGCCATGGACCGCCTGCGCCGCTTGCAGGCCACGGTGTTGCAGCAGCGCGACCTCATCGCCCGGCACAACGACTACCTGTTGCAGGAGCAGCGGGTGGCCAAGGCGGTGTTCGACAAGGTCGCCCACTCCGGCTGTATCAATGCCGCGCCGAATATTCGCTACGTGCAATCGCCCTACGCGCTGTTCAACGGTGACCTGCTGCTGGCGGCCTACACGCCGTCGGGCGATATGCATGTGCTGCTGGGGGATTTTACCGGCCACGGTTTGCCGGCAGCGGTCGGTGCCATGCCCCTGGCGGAAGTGTTCTACGGCATGACCGCCAAGGGCTACGGCCTGGCGCAGACCCTGCGGGAGATGAACACCAAGCTCAAGCGCATCCTGCCAGTGGACATGTTCTGTTGCGCCACCTTGCTGTGCCTCAGCGCCCAGCGACGGGTGGTGGAAGTGTGGAACGGCGGCATGCCCGAGGGCTACGTGCATGAAATCGCCAGCGGCAAGCGCACGCCGCTGGTGTCGCGGCATCTGCCATTGGGCGTGCTGGCGGCCGAAGCGTTTGACGACCGCACTGAAGTCTGGCCGATGGCCTTGGGCGATCGGGTGTTCTTGCTGTCGGATGGGGTGCTGGATACGGCCGACGTTAATGAGCAACTGTTTGGTGCCGAGCGCTTGCAGCAGGTATTTGCCGCCAACCGCGAGCCGGACCGGTTGTTCGAAGAGATCGAGCAGGCCCTGGCGGGTTTTCGCGGCGAGGTGCGCGATGACATCAGCATGGTGGAGATCAGCCTGCAGGCGGGCGAAGCGTTGCGTTCGCCGTCGGTGGTGGTGTATTCCGACAGTGGCCAGTCGTCGCCGCTGGATTGGTCGGTCGGTTTTGAATTTCGTGCCGAGACGCTCAAGTCCTACAACCCTTTGCCGTATTTACTGCAACTGCTGTTGGAGATTCATGGGCTGCGTGAGCAAAGCGGGGCGTTGTACAGCGTGATGGCGGAGTTGTATTCCAATGCCCTGGAGCATGGCGTGCTGGGGCTGGATTCGCGGCTCAAGCGGGATGCCCAGGGGTTTGCGGCCTATTACCGCGAGCGCAATGAACGGCTGGCGCAGTTGACCAGCGGGTATGTGCGGGTGCATCTGAATGTGGTGCCCACGGGGGAGGGTGGTTGCCTGACCTTGCGGATTGAGGACAGTGGGCCGGGGTTTGATGTGGAAAAAGTGCTGGCCCGGCCGCTGGATATCGACCGTCTGTCTGGTCGTGGGTTGAGCCTGGTGCGGCAGTTGAGCAGTGAAGTCAGTTGGTCCGACGGCGGGCGGTGCGTGTGCGTGGAGTTTTCATGGAAGGCTCTGGCATAATCCGCCGATTCTTGATCAGGGAGCGAACAAGTGGCAGAGATTCATCTGGACCCCGATGTGCTGACCGGCTTGCAGGAGGTCATGGAGGGCGAGTATCCGAAGCTGCTCGACACGTTTCTCGATGACTCGCAGAAGCGGGTCGAGGCGCTGCGCCGGGCTCGGGATGATGCCAAGGCCCTGGGGCGGATTGCCCATAGCTTTAAGGGGAGTAGCGGTAACCTCGGGGCTGTACGGTTGGCTGAGCTTTGTCAGTTGCTTGAGGACAAGTCGGCCAAGCCTGTGGTTGCGGACTTGGGGCAACTGGTGGATGAAATTGACCATGAATTCGCGCTGGTGCGGCCGTTGTATGAGCATGAGCGGGGGCGGTTTGGGCTCTGACGTGGTGTACATATCCGTTATTTAGATAACGGCGGCTTATGGTTCCGCTCTTACAGCGGGTCACTTTGGAAAAGCCCCAAAGTAACCAAAGGGCTCTTGCCCCACCACTCGGCACCTCGCTTAGGCTCGGTGTGCCCTCACTCCGGCTTTGGACCGTGGGCCGCCGCGATGGGCCATCCTTGGCCCAGCGCGGCTAACCCGGCGT
>NZ_JACARC010000028.1:214389-219189 GCF_013386825.1 Pseudomonas sp. IPO3778 | reverse complement strand
CAAAAAATCTGACAGTCCCCCGTTACCTAAATAACGGATATGCCCCCACCCCACCCCACCGCACCCCAAGCCAATCATCCCCCAGCCTTATCGCGCACCATTCACCCCCAACCGTATTTATTGTGACCGCAAGCCCCGTGCCTGACACTCCACCCATCCATCCCTTACCGCCCCCGGAGTCCCCCATGAGTGAGCCTGTGCAGTTCCAAGACAAGGTCGTGATCGTCACCGGTGCCGGCGGCGGGTTGGGCCGCGCCCACGCACTCCTGTTCGCCAAACACGGCGCCAAAGTGCTGGTCAACGACCTCGGCGGCTCAACCCAGGGCGAAGGCGCCAACGCCTCGGCCGCCGATCGCGTCGTGGCCGAAATCCGCGAAGCCGGCGGTATCGCCGAAGCCAACCACGACTCCGTCACCGACGGTGACAAAATCGTCCAGAACGCCCTCGACGCCTTCGGCCGCATCGACGTCGTGGTCAACAACGCAGGCATCCTGCGGGACAAAACCTTCCACAAAATGGAAGACAGCGACTGGGACCTGGTGTACCGCGTGCACGTCGAAGGCGCCTACAAAGTCACCCGCGCCGCCTGGCCACACCTGCGTGAACAAGCCTACGGCCGAGTGATCTTCACCGCCTCCACCTCCGGCATCTACGGCAACTTCGGCCAGTCCAACTACGGCATGGCCAAGCTCGGCCTGTACGGCTTGACCCGCACCCTGGCGCTGGAAGGCCGCAAGAACAACATCCTGGTCAACGCCATCGCCCCCACCGGCGGTACACGCATGACCGAAGGCCTGATCCCGCCGCAAGTCTTCGAGCGCCTCAAGCCGGAACTGATCAGCCCGTTGGTGGTGTACCTGGGCAGCGAAGCGTGCCAGGAAACCTCCGGGCTGTTTGAGGTGGGCGGTGGCTGGATCGGCAAGACCCGCTGGGAGCGAAGCCTGGGGGTCGGGTTCGACCCGGAGGCGGGCTTCTCGCCGGATGACGTCGCCGCCCACTGGCAGCAAATCTGTGACTTCGAAGGGGCCGCTCACCCCAAGGACAACATCGAAGCCTTGAAGGAAATGATGGCCAACCTGCAGAAATACAGCCTCTGATCGTTGCATGAGAAAGTTTTAATCAACCCCCGGGGCGCCATGGCGCCCCGTTTTATTTCCGGCAAAAAAAAGCCGCTGCAAAGGCAGCGGCTGAAGTAAGACGTTTGATCAAGGAGCAATAAATCAACGTCAGTGAACACCGGTAACAGATTGAAAGTAGAGATCAATCCATAAAATAGGGCTGTTCTTCCAGATCATGGAAGCGGGCGGTTCACCCTGAAAGCCCGGTAACAATAAGCTTTTGTTACAGAATGAAAAATAGCGATTCGGGACAAGGACTGTTACCAAACCGGCAACAGTGAAGGCTGCGCCTATCCATCCTCCTGATAACGCGCCATCCATCTCGTCCATGCCCCCGCCAATACCCCGGCCAGAGCGGCCCTTCATCCTTTCGAGCGACAACACAAATACCTCCTTGGTGCGCTTATCGCTCCTGATCGCGGGCAGTAGGGTGGGGCCTTCTGTCACACCACCGGGGAAGACGCATGACAAGAACAACAATGCGCGCCATCTTCAGGCCACAGGCGCTGGCCGCTGCGGTTGCTTTGGGTTGCTGTGCCCAGGCGCAGGCTGTTTCATTCAACATCGGCGAGATCGAAGGGCAATTCGATTCCTCGCTGTCGGTCGGTGCCAGTTGGGGCATGCGCGACGCCGACAAAAAGCTGGTGGGCGTTCCTAATGGCGGCACCGGCCAGGCGTCCACGGGGGATGACGGTCGCCTGAACTTCAAGAAGGGCGAGACCTTCTCCAAGATCTTCAAGGGCATCCACGACCTGGAGCTCAAGTACGGCGACAGCGGCGTGTTCGTGCGCGGCAAGTACTGGTACGACTTCGAGCTGCAGGACGAAGACCGCGAATTCAAGCAGATCAGCAATAACCACCGCGACGAAGGGGCCCGCTCTTCGGGCTATGAACTGCTGGATGCGTTCGTCTATCACAACTATTCCATCGGCGATTTGCCGGGCAACGTGCGCGTGGGCAAACAGGTGGTCAGTTGGGGCGAAAGTACCTTCATCGGCAACTCCATCAACAGCATCAACCCGATTGACGTCTCCGCCTTTCGCCGGCCCGGTGCCGAGATCAAGGAAGGCCTGATTCCGGTCAACATGGTGTTCGCATCCCAAAGCCTCACCAACCAACTGAGCGTGGAAGGTTTCTACCAGTTGAACTGGGAAAACACCGTGGTGGATAACTGCGGCACCTTCTTCGGCAACGACGTGGTGGCCCACGGCTGCAATGGCAACTACACCGTCGGCAGCCCGGCGATTGCACCGTTGCAACCGGTGGCGGCGGCGTTTGGCCAAGGCTTCCAGGTCACCAACGAAGGCGTGGTGGTGCAGCGTGCAAAAGACCGCGAGGCGCGCGATGGCGGTCAGTTCGGGATGGCCTTGCGCTGGCTGGGTGATGACACGGAATACGGCCTGTACTTCATGAACTACCACAGCCGCACGCCGACTGTCGGCACCATCACCGCCAACACCAACCTGGCAACCATTGGCGCCATCGCCAACGCGGCCAACGGGATCGCACCGGGCTCCGGCGCCGGCCTGGCGCAAAGCACAATGCTCGGCCGCGGCCAGTATTACCTCGACTACCCGGAAAACATTCGTCTGTTCGGGGCCAGCTTCTCCACCACCTTGCCTACCGGCACGGCCTGGACCGGCGAAATCAGCTACCGCCCGAATGCCCCCGTACAACTCAACACCACCGACCTGACGCTGGCCCTGGTCAACCCGATTGCCGGTAACGCCGCTTCGCCGATCGCCAGCTCTTTCGGTGCCGACAACGCCGGCTACCGCCGCAAGGAAATCACCCAGATCCAAAGCACCATGACCCAGTTCTTCGACCAGGTGCTGGGCGCCGAACGCCTGACCCTGGTGGGCGAAGCGGCCTTCGTGCACGTCGGCGGGCTGGAGGCGAAATCCAAACTGCGTTACGGCCGCGATTCGGTCTACGGCCAATACGGCTTCGGCGGCGACACCGACGGATTTGTCACGGCCAACTCCTGGGGTTATCGCGCCCGGGCCATCCTCGATTACAACAACGTATTCGCCGGGGTCAACCTCAAGCCCAACGTGTCGTGGTCCCAGGACGTCAGCGGCTACGGCCCCAACGGCCTGTTCAACGAAGGCGCCAAGGCCATCAGCGTGGGCGTGGATGCGGACTACCGCAACACCTACACCGCGAGCCTGAGCTACACCGACTTTTTTGGCGGTGACTACAACACCCTCACCGACCGCGACTTCATCGCCTTAAGTTTTGGCGTGAACTTCTGATGTGGCTTAAAGAAGGACAAGAGACTATGCGCAAGATGATTCTGCAATGTGGCGTGTTGGCCCTGAGCCTGTTGGCTGCCAACGTGATGGCCGCGGTGTCCCCGGAAGAAGCGGCCAAGCTGGGCACCACCCTCACCCCGGTGGGTGCCGAGAAGGCCGGCAACGCCGACGGTTCGATCCCGCCTTGGACCGGTGGCATCCCGAAAAACGCCGGCGCCGTGGACAGCAAGGGCTTCCTCGCCGACCCGTTCGCCAATGAAAAGCCGCTGTTCGTGATCACCGCCGCCACCGTCGACAAGTACAAGGACAAGCTGTCCGAAGGCCAGGTGGCGATGTTCAAGCGCTACCCCGAGACCTACAAAATCCCGGTCTACCCGACCCACCGCACGGTCAACCTGCCGCCGGAGATCTACGAGTCGATCAAGCGCAGCGCGCTCAACGTGCACGCGATCAACGACGGCAATGGCCTGGAGAATTTCACCGGCAACCGTTACTACGCGTTCCCGATTCCGAAGAACGGCGTGGAGGTGCTGTGGAACCACATCACCCGTTACCACGGCGGCAACCTGCGCCGCATCATCACCCAGGCCACGCCGCAGACCAACGGCAGCTACACGCCGATCCGCTTCGAAGAAGAAGTGGCCGTGCCGCAACTGATCCCGGACATGGACCCGGTGAAGGGCGCCAACGTGCTGACCTTCTTCAAGCAATCAGTGACGGCCCCGGCGCGCCTGGCGGGCAACGTCCTGCTGGTGCATGAAACCCTCGACCAGGTGAAGGAGCCACGCCTGGCCTGGGTCTACAACGCCGGCCAGCGCCGGGTGCGGCGTGCGCCGCAAGTGGCCTACGACGGTCCGGGCACGGCGGCCGACGGCCTGCGCACCTCGGACAACTTCGACATGTTCTCCGGCGCCCCCGACCGCTACGACTGGAAGCTGGTGGGCAAGAAAGAAATGTACATTCCCTACAACAGCTACAAGCTCGATTCGCCGACCCTCAAGTACGACGACATCATCAAGGCCGGCCATATCAACCAGGACCTGACCCGCTACGAGCTGCACCGGGTCTGGGAAGTGATCGGTACGGTCAAGCCGAGCGAACGGCACATCTACGCCAAGCGCCACATGTACATCGACGAAGACAGCTGGCAAGTCGCGCTGGTGGACCACTACGACGGTCGTGGCCAACTGTGGCGTGTTGCTGAAGGGCATGCGCAGTTCTACTACGACCACCAGGTGCCGGCCTACACCGTCGAGACCCTGTACGACATCATCGCCGGGCGCTACATCGCCCTGGGCATGAAGAACGAAGAGAAGAGCAGCTTTGTGTTCGGCTTTGCGGCCAAGGCGGCCGACTACACGCCGGCAGCCTTGCGCTCGGAAGGCGTGCGCTAAAACCGGATTGAAATGCGCTCAAACTGTGGGAGC
>NZ_JACARC010000028.1:9334-214344 GCF_013386825.1 Pseudomonas sp. IPO3778 | reverse complement strand
GGGAGCGCATTTCAACGCTGAGTCTCATGCCGGGTGGCTGTTTGCGCTCCCGGCTTTTTTATGCCCGCCAATCAGCCTGCTGAATACTCCTCAACAACCGCCAACCACAGGACTAGGGTAGGGGGCACGCCGCCTAATAATAAAAAACAGGGACGCAGTAATGACCGCCATGACCCGTTGTCTGGATCGTCCTGGATTCATGCCACGTTTGTCGCCCCACCACCTGTTGCGCCCACGCCTGGCCGGGCCGTTGCTCAACGCTCCCGCGCGGGTGAAGTTGCTCTGCGCCCCGGCCGGCAGCGGCAAGAGTGCGCTGCTCGCCGAGTGCGCGTTGCAGGCGCCTGCGGATTGCCAGGTGTATTGGTTGCCGTTGAACGGCGCGGCCGTGGATTTGTGTCAGCGCCTGGCCCAAAGCCTTGGCCTGGATTGTGTCGATGAGCCCACGCTGCTGCTGGCCCTCAACCGCTGGCAAGCAACGGCCTGGCTGTTTCTCGATGACTTTTGCCGGGTGCCGGCGCCGGAGTTGGATGCCTTGCTCGATCGGCTTCTGGCGGCCAGCAGCCCGTCCTTGACCTGGTGGATCGGCGCGCGGCGGCGGCCGGCCTGCAACTGGCCACGGTTGTTGCTCGACGATGAACTGTGGGAGTGCAACGCGGCCGAGCTGGCGTTTGATCACACCGAGGTCCAGCACCTCGCCGGGCCCCGCGCCGACAAGGTGCTGCAGTTCAGCGCCGGCTGGTGCGCCGGCGTGCGTATCGCCTTGCTTGAGGGCGACGGGCACCCCGACAAAACCTTGCTCGACTACCTGCAACACGAACTGTTCAGCGGCCTGGCCCCGGAGCTGGCCGAAGCCTGGCGCGTGCTTGCCCACCTGCCACGTTTTAATCCAAGCCTGTGCGACCACCTGTTCGGCTTTGGCGACTACCTGCGTGACTTGCAGACGCTGGGCGCCTTTATCGAGCCCTGGGAAGACGCCGCCGACTGGCTGCAAATCTTCCCGCCCCTGGCGCAACTGCTGCGCGACGAACCCTGGCCGGCCAAGCGCTCCTGGCACCGGCGCGCGTGCCAATGGTTTACCGCCGCCGAGGACTGGCAAGCAGCGTTTGAGCAAGCGTTACAGGCCGAAGAGTACGAAGTGGCCGTAAGCCTGTTGCAGCATTTCAGTTTTGAAGACCTGTTTCGCCAGCAAAACGCCGTGCTGTTGTTGCGCCTGCATGAGCAGCATGGCGATGAGTTGATGCTGGGTTCGGCGCAACTGGTGGGGCTGGTGACCGCTGCGTTGCTGTTTGCCGGGCGCTTCGACCAAGCGGCGTTGTGCATCGATCAGCTGGCGCGCTTCACCCCGCAACCGACCGCGCATTCGCAGCGCTATCTGCTGGCCCGCTGGCAGGCGCAGTGGGGGTGGCTGCTGCACCTGGGAGGCGAAGCCGCACGCGCCCGGGAACATTTTCTCGAAGCCCTGCAAGACTTGCCCGAAAGCGCCTGGACCTCACGCTTGATGTGCCTGTCGGGGCTGACCCAACAAGCCTTGCTGCGGGGTGAGCTGGACGTGGCCCAGGCGCTGAACCGGGAAGCGCTCTGCCTGGCGCGCGCCCATGGCTCATTGCTGCTGGAGGCGCTGCTGGAGCTGGACCATGCGCAGTTGCTGGAGCAGCGTGGCGCGCCGTATCGGGCTCAAAGCTTGCTGGAAAATGTGCAGCGGATGCTGGTGCAACAGCGGCTCAAGGCCGGGCCGTTGGTAGGACGAATTTCGTTGCGACGTGGGCATCTGGCCCTGCGTCAGGGTCACGATACCGTCGCTGCCGAATGCTTCGAATCGGGCCTGGGCATGTGCCTGCACAGCCAGGACAAACGCGTGCTTTACGGCTACCTCGGCCTGGCGCTATTGGCGGCCAACAAGGGCGATTACGCCCAGGCATTTATCCAGCTGCGGGACGCCGAGCGCCTGATGCAGCAACGTCAGGTGCCCGACACCGTCTATCGCGCCGTCTTGCTGTTGCTCAGCGGGCATTTCTGGCTGCAACAGGGCCGCGCCGAACTGACCCTGGAGGCGGTGACCCGGGTGCTGCGGCACTACCGTGGCCCCAAGGCGAAACAAGCACCGCCGGCCACCCTGGAGTTGATCCCGAGGCTTGAGTATCTGCAGGTGCTGGCCGAAGTGAAATTGCATCGCGCCGAAGAGCCTGTCGCCCGCCTGAGTGCGTTACTGGAGACCGCCCGGCAGCGGGGCATGCTGTGCCTGGAAGCGGAGTTGCAGTTGGTGCTGGGGGAAGTGGCGTGGCAAGTCGGTGATCGACCATTGGCTGTGCGCTCTCTGGAAGCCGGGTTGGAACTGGCGGGGCGTTGCCAAGTGCAACAGGCCATTCGCGAGTTGCGCCTGCGGCAACCGGGGTTGTTGAGTGCGTTGGGGCTGGAGCCGCAGGAATGCCCGACGGCGGCGGGGGAGAATCCTCTGAGCCAGCGTGAGCTTGAGGTGCTGCAACTGATTGCCCAGGGCAATTCCAATCTGGAAATTGCCGGGCAGTTGTTTATCTCGCTGCACACGGTGAAGACCCATGCGCGGCGCATTCATAGCAAGTTGGGCGTGGAGCGAAGGACCCAGGCGGTGGCCAAGGCCAAGACGCTGGGATTGATGGCTTGAACTCTAATCTCGAAATCAAGGCAGGCTAATGTGGGAGCCGGGCTTGCCCGCGATGACGGTGTGTCAGTGGCAGATAGCTAACCTGATGCACCGCTATCGCAGGCAAGCCAGCTCCCACAGTTGAACGGCATTGTGTCAGGGAAGCTGATAACCCATGCGCCAACTCACCGCCTGGGTCGCCGCCAACAAACGCTTCGCCGCCGGGCCGTCTTCATCGGCATGGAACAACGACGTCGGCCCCACCACGGTCAATACCGCCGCCACTTGCCCGACCGCGTTAAACACCGGCGCCGACAGCGCGTCCACGCCGGGCATCAGCAGGCCGTGCACAAAATGCAGCCCGCGCTGGCGGATCTGCTCGCAAGTGGTGGCGTACGCCTGGTCATCCGCCAACGCATGGGCGATGCCCGCCTGAATCTCCCGCTCGCGCAACTCCACGGTTTCCCGCGACGGCAGAAACGCACTGAACACCAACCCGGTGGACGAACTGAGCAGCGGCAACACCGAGCCCAATTGCGTGACCACCGTCACCGCGCGCACCGCCGGTTCGATATGCACCACGGTGGCGCCCTGATTGCCCCAGACGGCCAGGAAGCAGGTTTCATTCAGGTCATCCCGCAGTTCCGCCAGGGGCAGGGCGGCAACTTTCAGCACGTCCATGCTGCCCAGCGCGGCCAGCCCCACGCGCAGGGCTTCGCGGCCCAGGCCGTAATGGTTGGTGGCGGTGTTCTGTTCGGCAAAGCCTGAGGCAATCAGCGCCTGCAAATAGCGGTGGACCTTGCTCGCCGGCATTTGCACGTGTTCGGCCAGGCGCGACAACGAGGTGGCCGGCGACAGTTCAGCCAGGGCCTTGAGAATGTCGGTACCCACTTCGGCCGAGCGGACTTTCTGTTTACCGGTGTCGCGGGGGGCGGGCGGCTTTTCCATGGAGAGCATGAATCCGAAAGACGAATGGGCGTCTTTATAGCTTGACGGTCCACAGGTATCAAATTACGTTATGCGTAACTGGATTACGATAAAAATAACTTCCGCTCAGAGGATGATCCATGACCCTCGAATACCAATCAGGCTTCGGCAATGAATTTGCCAGCGAAGCCTTGCCCGGCGCCTTGCCCGTCGGCCAGAACGCCCCGCAAAAAGCGCCCTACGGGCTGTACACCGAACTCTTTTCCGGCACCGCCTTCACCATGGCCCGCAGCGAAGCCCGCCGCACCTGGCTGTACCGCATCCAGCCATCGGCCAACCACCCGGCGTTCATCAAGCTGGAACGGCAACTGGCCGGTGGCCCGCTGGGCGCTGTGACGCCCAATCGCTTGCGCTGGAACCCGCTGGATATTCCGGATGAGCCGACAGACTTCATTGACGGGCTTGTCGGCATGGTCGCCAACGCCGGGTCGGAAAAACCCTCAGGCATCAGTATCTACACCTACCGCGCCAACCGCTCCATGGACCGCGTGTTCTTCAACGCCGACGGCGAACTGTTGATCGTTCCCGAGCAGGGCCGCCTGCGCATCGCCACTGAACTGGGCGTGCTGGACGTGGAGCCGCTGGAAATTGTCGTGCTGCCACGCGGCCTGAAATTCCGCATCGAGCTGCTGGATGCCCAGGCCCGCGGCTACGTCGCCGAAAACCACGGCGCACCGCTGCGCCTGCCGGACCTCGGCCCGATCGGCAGCAATGGCCTGGCCAACCCACGGGATTTCCTCACGCCCGTCGCCCATTACGAAGACCTCAAGCAACCGACCACCCTGGTGCAGAAATTCCTCGGCGAGCTGTGGGGCTGCCAACTGGACCATTCGCCGCTGAACGTGGTGGCGTGGCACGGCAACAACGTGCCGTACAAATACGACCTGCGCCGCTTCAACACCATCGGCACCGTAAGTTTTGATCACCCGGACCCGTCGATCTTCACCGTATTGACCTCGCCCACCAGCGTGCACGGCCTGGCCAACCTCGACTTCGTGATCTTCCCGCCCCGCTGGATGGTTGCCGAAAACACCTTCCGGCCACCGTGGTTCCACCGCAACCTGATGAACGAATACATGGGCCTGATCCAGGGCGCCTACGACGCCAAGGCCGAAGGCTTCCTGCCCGGCGGCGCGTCGCTGCACAGCTGTATGAGCGCCCATGGCCCGGATGGCGAGACCTGCACCAAGGCCATCAACGCGACGCTTGAACCCCACAAGATTGATAACACCATGGCATTCATGTTCGAGACCAGCCAGGTGCTGCGTCCTACACAGTTCGCGCTGGAATGCCCGCAACTGCAACCTTCCTACGACGCTTGCTGGGCCTCGCTGCCTGCAACCTTCAACCCGAATCGGAGATAACCCATGACTCAGCCTAATCTCACCCGCAGTTGGGTCGCTTGCGCCAACGGTCACCGGGATTTCCCGCTGCAAAACCTGCCGCTGGGTGTGTTCAGCCTCAACGGTTCGGCACCGCGCAGTGGCGTGGCGATTGGCGAGCAGATTCTTGATTTGCAGGCCGCTGTGGAATGCTTTGACGGTGAAGCCCGTCGTGCCGTTGAAGCCACTGCTGGCGGTCAACTGAATGGGTTTTTCGAACTCGGCCGTGGCCCGCGCGTGGCCCTGCGTGAGCGCCTGTTGGAACTGCTGGCGGAAGGCAGCAGCCTGCAAGGCAAACTGGAAAGTGCGCTGCACCTGGCGGCTGACTGCGAGATGCACCTGCCAGCCAAAATCAACGACTACACCGATTTCTACGTGGGTATCGAGCACGCGCAAAACGTCGGCAAACTGTTCCGTCCCGACAACCCGCTGCTGCCCAACTACAAGTACGTGCCGATCGGCTACCACGGGCGCGCGTCGACGATTCGCCCGTCGGGCACCGAGGTCCGCCGCCCGAAAGGCCAGACTTTGCCAGCCGGGCAGACCGAGCCAACCTTCGGCCCCTGCGCACGCCTGGATTACGAGCTGGAACTGGGCATCTGGATCGGCCAGGGCAATGCCATGGGCGACTCGATTGCCATCGGTGACGCCGCTGATCACATCGCCGGTTTCTGCCTGCTCAACGACTGGTCGGCGCGGGATATCCAGGCCTGGGAATACCAGCCGCTGGGCCCGTTCTTGTCCAAAAGTTTTATCACCAGCATTTCGCCCTGGGTGGTGACGGCTGAAGCCCTGGAGCCGTTCCGCAAGGCACAACCGACGCGCCCTGAAGGCGACCCGCAACCGCTGCCCTACCTGCTGGACAAGCGCGACCAGGCTGCCGGTGGTTTTGATATCGAACTGGAAGTGCTGCTGACCACCGCCTCGATGCGTGAGCAGAACCTGCCGGCCCATCGCCTGACCCTCAGCAACACCCAACACATGTACTGGACCGTGGCGCAAATGGTTGCGCACCACAGCGTCAACGGCTGCCAGTTGCAGGCCGGCGACCTGTTTGGTTCGGGCACCTTGTCGGGGCCTGAGGCGGGTCAGTTTGGCAGCCTGCTGGAGATCACCGAGGGCGGTAAAAAACCGATCGAGCTGGCCTCCGGTGAAGTGCGTAAATTCCTTGAAGACGGCGACGAAATCATCCTGCGTGCCCGCTGCACCCGCGACGGTTTTGCCTCCATCGGCTTCGGCGAATGCCGGGGTACCGTGGTCGCGGCGCGCTGAGAGGGCAGGGCCATGGAACTCTATACCTACTACCGCTCCACTTCGTCGTACCGGGTGCGCATCGCGTTGGCCCTCAAGGGCCTGGATTTCACCGCGGTGCCGGTCAACCTGCTGGTGCCCAAGGGCGGCGCCAATCGCCAGCCGGAGTACCTGGCGATCAACCCTCAAGGTCGCGTGCCGGCCTTGCGTACCGATGACGGCGATGTGCTGATTCAGTCGCCGGCAATCATCGAGTACCTGGAGGAACGTTATCCACAGGTGCCGTTGCTCTCCAGGGATCTGGCAACCCGTGCCCATGAGCGCGCGGTGGCGTCGATTATCGGTTGCGACATTCATCCGCTGCACAACTCCAGCACCCAGAACTTGCTCAAGCAATGGGGGCACGATGAGGCGCAGGTGCTGGAGTGGATCGGGCACTGGATCAGCCAGGGGCTGGCGGCGGTGGAGCAGTTGATCGGTGATCAGGGTTACTGCTTTGGCGACCAGCCGGGCATGGCGGATACGTTTTTGATTCCGCAGTTGTACGCGGCAGAGCGGTTCAAGGTGTCGTTGGCGGCGTACCCGCGCATTCAGCGGGTGGCGGCCTTGGCGGCGCAGCATCCGGCGTTCATGCAGGCACATCCGGCGAATCAACCCGATACCCCTGACACGCCATAAATCAATGTGGGAGCTGGCTTGCCTGCGATAGCGATGTGTCAGGTTAGGTATCTGTTACTGATACACCGCCATCGCAGGCAAGCCAGCTCCCACATTTGATCTACAGCGTGTCCAAAAAAATATAAAAACAACACAGGTCCCTTGCGATGCACAATCAGATTGCCAGCTTTCGTGCGGCACTCGACGCCCGTCCGGTGTCGCGCTATCAGTGGTTGATTCTCTTGTTGCTGGCGCTGTTGCTGGTCACCGACGGCTACGACGCTCAGGTCCTGGGCTACGTGGTCCCGGCGCTGGCCAAGGACTGGGGCCTGGAAAAAGCCGCGTTCGGCCCGGTGTTCAGCGCCAACCTGCTGGGGCTGACCCTCGGCTCCCTGGCCGTCACCCCCTTGGCGGACCGCTTCGGTGTGCGGCGCATCCTGCTGTGCTGCGTGCTGATCTACGCCAGCCTCACGGTGCTGATGGTGTTCGCCAACTCCCTGAATACCTTGATGGCCGCCCGCTTTATCTGCGGCATCGGCATGGGCGGCGCGATGCCCAGCGCCATGGCCTTGATGTCGGAATACTCACCACCTCGCCTGCGCACGTTGATGGTGACGCTCGCGGCGTGTGGCTTCTCTTTCGGCGGTGCGGCGGGCGGTTTTGTGGCGGCCGGGTTTATCGACAGCTTCGGCTGGCAGGCGGTGTTCCTGGCCGGCGGCGTGACGCCGTTGCTGCTGTTCCCGTTTCTCGCCTGGAAGTTGCCCGAGTCCCTGCCGCGTCTGCTGCGTGATGCGCCGCCGTATGCACGCCTGCAAAAAGTCACCGCGCGGATGTTGCCCGGCTGGCAACCACCGGCGGCGAGCGAAGCAGAAAACTGCCAGGAGCAAGGCAGCAAACTGACGGTGGTTGAGCTGTTTCGCCACGGTTATGCACGCCCGACGTTACTGCTGTGGGCGACGTTTTTTGTCAGCCTGATCCTGCTGTATTTCATGATCAGCTGGTTGCCGTCGCTGTTGCTGGAAAGCGGCCTGGGTCTGAACGAAGCCAACCTGGTGACCTCGATGTTCCTGTTTGCCGGCACCTTGGGCGCCATCGGCATGGCCTGGTTCGCTGACCGGCTGAAAAGCAAAGTGCGCCTACTGTCCGGCGTGCTCGCGGCCGCTGCGGTGTGCACGATTCTGCTGGGGCTGAATCACGACAACCCGCGGTATCTGGTGGCCTGCGTGTTTGCGGCGGGCTTCTGCATCATCGGCGGCCAGCTGACCCTCAACGCGTTCGTCAGTAACTTCTACCCGGCCCATGTGCGGGCGACCGGCACCGGTTGGGCGTTGGGTGTAGGACGGTTCGGTTCGATCCTGGGGCCGCTGTTCGGCAGCCTGTTGCTGGCGATGCACATCCCGGTGCAGCAGATTTTCTTCTTCTGTGCGATTCCGGCGGTAATGGCGGCGTTGCTAATTATTCAGGTGCGCTCGCCCTTCAATGCACCACCGAGTTCGGCGGCAAGTGCCCCAGGCGTTCAGTCAGGCGCAGGCGCTGGATCGGGTCTTCACTGAGCATCAACGCATGCTCCAGGTCAAAGCGTTCGGCATTCGGGCAATCCAGGCGCTGATACAAACTGGCCCGGGCCAGGTAATCGGCGGCGCTGGCATTGCCCAGCTCCAGCACCCGCTCGGCATCCACCAGGGCGGCCAGATGCTCGTCGTTGGACAGGTGCAACTGGCGCAGATTGCGTGACAGCCGCTGCAGGATCGAGCGCGGTTCTGCGGTGTGCAGGTGGTCGGCCTGCAATTTGAGATTGGGCCCGTACTGGCGAGTCAGCAGTTCACGGCAATCGTTGGGGTACAGCCGCCGGCCGCCGCACGGGTCCAGCAGGTGATCGGCGCCGGGTACGCGCAACAGGAAGTGCCCCGGAAAGTTGACGCCCACCAGGGGAATGTCCAGGCGCCGCGCCAGCTCCAGGGCGATCAGCCCCAACGCCAGCGGCTGCCCGCGCTTGCGCTTGAGCACCTTATCGAGCAGGGCGGCGGCGGGGCGCAGCGGGGTGTTGTCATCCTGGGCAAACCCCAGGTCGTTCATGCGCCGCAGCAGCGGTTGCCCGAGTTCGTCCGGCGGCAGCATCGGCATGCTGAGGCTGACCAACTGCTGCAGCACCTTGAAGTCCTGCAGGATAGCCAAAGGGTCGACAGCCGGGTCGTGCTCGGCCGCCATCCACAGCGCGGCTTCAAACAGCGCGGGCGGTGACCGTTCCAGGCAGGCAAAAAAGGCGTGGCGGGGCTTCATTGAGATCTCCGGCGGATGTCTCGTTTTAGCCTTGCTGTGAACTTTCGTCCAGTGCCTTAAGACGCGTCCTACCTGTTTATGTCGCAAACCCTTTAAAACCGGCGGCCTTATTCCTGCGCGCTTCAGCAGGCTTTCGCTGGCGGTCCTATACTTGGCGCCTACAAGAAGTGATTCGGGAGCCCGACGATGTTTGCGCTCATGCACAGCACACGCCTTGAATCGCTGCACCTGAGTGTCGACCCTGCCACTGGGTTAAAGGCGGTCATAGCCATCCACAACAGCCGCCTGGGCCCCGCCCTTGGAGGCTGCCGTTACCTCTCTTACCCCGACGATGAAAGTGCCGTGGAGGATGCCGCGCGCCTGGCCCAAGGCATGAGCTACAAAGCCGCCCTGGCCGGCCTGCCGGTGGGTGGCGGCAATGCGGTGATCATCCGCCCTGCCCATGTGGAAAGCCGCGCGGCACTGTTTGAAGCCTTTGGTCGCTGCATCGAGCAGCTCGACGGCCGCTACATCACCGCCATCGACAGCGGCACCTCGGTGGCCGACATGGACTGCATCGCCCAGCAAACCCGCTATGTCACCAGCACCACGGCGGCCGGCGACCCGTCGCCTCACGCCGCCATGGGTGTATTCGCCGGCATCCGCACCACCGCCATGGCCCGCCTGGGAAGCGACAACCTGGAAGGTTTGCGCGTGGCGATCCAGGGCCTGGGCAACGTCGGGTATGCCCTGGCCGAGCAACTGCACGCCGCCGGCGCGGAATTGCTGGTGAGCGACATCGACCACGGCAAGGTGCAACTGGCCATGGAACAACTGGGCGCCCACCCGATTGCCAACGAAGCGTTGCTCAGCACCCCGTGCGACATCCTGGCGCCCTGCGGCGTGGGCGCGGTGTTCAACCGCTACACGGTGGCGCAGTTGCGGTGTGCGGCGGTGGCCGGCTCGGCCAGTGCGCAACTGACCAACCTGCACGTGGCCGATCAATTGGAAGGGCGTGGGATTCTTTACGCGCCGGACTACGTGATCAACTCCGGTGGCCTGATCTACGTCGCCCTCAAACACGGCGGCGCCGAGCTGGAAACCATCACCGCACACCTGTCGAATATCGGCACGCGCCTGACCGAAATCTTCGCACACGCCCAGGCGGAAAAACGCTCACCCGCGCGGGTGGCGGATGAGCTGGCGGAGCGGTTGCTGTACCGCTGAGGCGGATCAACGCTGATATTTTTCCCGGGCCAGTTGGCCCACGCCCATACGATCAAGGATGGGCATCGGGCACAGAATCGTGACCCGCACGGTGCCCGGCAGGCGGCTGATTTCAATGGAGCCGTTGATGGTTGCGCGATTGCGCACTTCGTCGATCGACAGCCCGGTCACGGCGGCTGCGCGCTCCAGCCCGTTTTCCGTCGCGACGTTAAGGTTTGTCCCACTGCCGATAAAGGTGATGGGTGCGTTCTCCTCGATCTCCACCTGGCCCCAGCGCTCGCCCAATGCCTTCACCCGCAGGCGTTGCTCCGCGTTCATCGGGCGCGCCATGGGCGGCAGGTCATCGAGGTTTTGCAGCAGGATCGGGCCGTCCAGGCTCAGGCCTTTGATCACGTGCACCGTCAGTTCGGTTTCCCCCGACACATCAGTGGCATGCCCGGCAATTTCGCCGTTGCCCTGCTGCGCATGCATATCACCCATGTACACCCCGGCACCGGGGACTTTCACCGGGCAGATCAGGATGCAGCCTTCACGCACCGAGTTGGTGTCCATGTGGCCATCGGTTTTGGCGGCGTGCAGTTCTTCATGGGTCATGCCGTAGCGATGGGGCGCGCCCACCAGGTATTGGCCGAAGTCGCCGCAGTTGTGGGAATCGGGAAGATCCCGTGAAGGCGTGGTGCCGATGTTGCCCAGGAACGGGCGCATATGGGCGGCCAGGCCGGGAATGTCGGCGCGGGCCAGGGACAGGATCGAATGCTGGGCAGACAGCTCGGGCAGCGCCGACATATCCGATGCTTTACCGGCCAAACGGTCCGCCACGGCCTGGTTGACCGTCAAACTCACCTGATGCTCGGCATCCAGGACGATCACGTAGCCATTGCTGAAGCGGAATGCACTGACTTCGGCGCCGCAGGCATCGCAGCGGATAGCGTCTTCGCCAATGCCTTCGACGTGGCTGGCGGGATGCTCTTGCCCACAGTTGGAGCAGAACTTCGCGACAAACGGGTCGCCGTGGTAGCGCCCTTCGACAAAACTCATGACCCCCGACGACGTGGCCAGGGAGGTGACACGCATGCGTGTGATCTTCAGCGCCACCGCGTCGCCGATTTCGGCGCCGGCGATGAACACCGGCTGGGTCACCTCATGGCCGCCCTCGAACGCCGGGGTGATCATCGGGCCCCAGCAGCCGGGCGGGGTGCCGGTGATCAAGGTACCCCCGTCGGCCAGTGGCCCGAGCATTTTCTGGCTGGGGCCGAGCAGGCCGTTGGTGTAGGACGTGACGCTGAGGCGGTCGACAGCTGGGAGGTTATTCATTTTATTTTCCTGGCCCTGGGTGATTGAATGTTGAACAGCCTTCATCACTTAACCGCCGGGGTGTATCTGTCGTGTGTCGCGCTGCTGCCATTGGCAGTACGTGTGTATCTCAGGGGCATCCATACACACTCTGATACATCCACAGTGGCGGACACGTGCAAATACAGATATCTCTGTTATCAAACCCATCAGAACGAGGTTGGCATGTCCAAACAAACAGCAGGGCGCTCCAGCGGGCGCATGATCACCTTCAAACGTCCGGATGGCGCAGACGTCAACGGCTACCTCGCCAGCCCGGCGGTGCTCGAAGGCGCGCCGGCGATCGTGGTGATCCAGGAGTGGTGGGGCGTTAACGATCAGATCAAGGGTGTGGCCAACCGCTTGGCCGAATGCGGTTACCGGGTGCTGGTGCCGGACCTGTATCGCGGCGCTTCCACGGTGGAAGAGGAAGAAGCCCATCACCTGATGGACGGCCTGGATTTTGGCGATGCGGTGTCCCAGGACATCAAGGGCGCCGTGCAGTACTTGCAGGCGGATTCGAAAAAAGTCGGCGTGACCGGTTATTGCATGGGCGGGGCGTTGACGTTGCTGGCGCTGAACGCAATTGCGGAAGTGGCTGCGGGCGTGGTGTGGTACGGCTTCCCGCCGCTGGAGTATCTGGATGCTTCGAAGATCAAAGCGCCGCTGATTGGCCATTGGGGCACCCAGGATGCCTTCTTCAACATCGACACCGTGGCTGAGCTGGAGTCAAAACTGCACGCGGCGGGTGTGGACGCGACCTTCCATCGTTACCTGGCGCGCCATGCGTTTGCCAACGAGACGGCGATTGGTGATGGTCGTATCCCGGACACGCAATACGATGCCGCCTGGTCGCAATTGGCGTGGGACCGGACGCTGACATTCTTTGGCAAGACCTTGTGGTAGGCATGACACATGTGAAAGGCATCAACGCATAACCTGTGGCGAGGGAGCTTGCTGTGGTGAGGGAGCTTGCCGTGGCGAGGGAGCTTGCTCCCGCTGGAGTGCGCAGCGCTCCCAAGCTTTTGGGTCTGCTGCGCAGCCCAGCGGGAGCAAGCTCCCTCGCCACAGCAAGCTCCCTCTGCCACAGCAAGCTCCCCCGGTCACAACAAGCCCTTTACCACTACGGGCACCGCATCACTCAGCCTCTGGCTGCCCAATCTCCGCCAATGCACTCGCATTGTTCTTGAACGCCGCCGCAAACGCTGCGCGGTTCTTGGCCATGAAAATACCGGCATCTTCAGCCTGCTTCTCGCTCAAGCCTTCGACGTTTTTCAACAGCACTTCCATCAGGGACTCTGCCAGTTCAAGCATCTGGTCGTGTGCGTCGGCAAGTTTGCGATCCACGAATGTAGTCTCCAGGTCACGGGTACTGCGATACAGGGTTTCAACAGCCATTTTTCGGCCTCGTCATCGGTGCAGTATTGAAGGGGGTAGCCCTTGGTTCGGGTGTCGCCATGCGTTCGTGCGAATACTGTATTTATATACAGCTAAAAGCATAAGCCAATCCATAGGCTTTGGGTAGTGGCTTTTTAATGTAGTTGGAATACGGGGGTTTGCAGCAAGAGAAATTTCTGACAACTTGCCGGGGTTGCGCCGGCTTCGTCCGTTCGCTTACCTTCCTCGGGCGCTGCAAATGCAGCGAACGGGCTTGGCGGCTCGGTAACGAAAGGCGTAACAACGTCCCAACAAGATTGCAGACGCTTCGTGGCGTTTGTATTCCTGTGTCATGACGGGTTGCGCATGGACCCTTCGGGGTGCCGGTTTTCTTCTTTCGTACCGGTCCGCCAACCTTGTGCAATCCGTCACCCAATCTGCTTGGCGGCAGATGGGGACGGTCCTTAATACGGAAGAGTCTGACCATGAAAAAGATTACCCCGAGTCCCCCATACGATTCACACACTGACACCCGTCTTCAAGCCGCAGCCAACCGCGCGATTGATCACTACCTGCGCCCAGAAACACCTGAACCACCTCCCGAACCCTCCTCGATTCTTTTCAGCGTTACGCCCAATGCCGATACGGAAACGTTACTCGCCAACGCCAGCGAAACCTTGAACAGTGCCCGAGAAATGGCCAGCAGCCTGGCTTTTGAGCTTGAGGGCCCACAGCGAAGTTTGCTTCTGGCGATCCATCAACTGCTGGAAATGAGTGGTTTATTGGTCGATCAAGCGCTCGATCAGGTCGCGCCAACCTGAACCGGTATTCCAAATAAGCGAAGGAGGCAGGCTAAGTACGCTCGTGCGAGGCCTGTTCCTTTCAGTTGTTGAGTCCAAACGGCGACTTTTTCTGTTACTCACTTCATCGCTTGACCCACGACAGTGAAAAGTCTAGCGACTAGACTCCTTTCTCATCGACAACGGAGGCCCCTATGAGTACTTCCTTTTTCCCTCGAGCTCCCCTGACCGAAACCGAGGAGCAAGCTGCCAGCTACGACCGCTGGTTTCGTGCCAAGGTGCAAGCCGCTTTGGATGACCCTAGTCCCGGCATCCCGCACGATCAGGTGATGGCCGAAATGCAGGCGCTGATCGAATCTAAACGCAAGAAAGGCGATGCTGATTGAATGGGCACCCGCTGCGCGGGCGCAACTCTGGAAAATTCTTGATTACATCAGCGATCGTAATCCCAATGCTGCTCTTGAGCTGAACCGAGCAATAGAAGCCTCAGTATTGGCCCTCTCCCGCAGACCTCATCTTTACCGAACAGGCCGTGTTGGCGGCACACGAGAAATGGTCGTGCATCCCAATTACCTGGTGGTTTACCAAGTCACCGACTCTGTTCGGGTACTGGCGGTTTTACACGCGCGACAGCAATACCCTTGAGCAGTTGATTGTTGGGATGAGGAGTGTTTTTTGTTCTCCTCTCCCTTCACACGTGCCTCATATCACCCCGCCACCTTCTCACTTCCTGTTCCCTGGCCTTTTTTCTGCATGCAGAGAAACCGTCACGTCCAACCCGCATTATCCGGTCGAGCCGACCTAAGGAAGCATCATCGTGAAAATCAACTGGGCTGAAAACCTGCGCAAGACCGTGCACCAACTGGCCGAGTCCTTGGGAAATCTGTTCGTCGAGACCTTCCACTACCTGGCGCTGTTCGCCATTGGTGCGGTGACCGCCTATGCCGCGGTGATGGAGTTTCTGGGGATGCTGGAGACAGGGCACATCAAGATCGATGACATCTTGCTGCTGTTCATCTACCTGGAATTGGGGGCGATGGTCGGGATTTACTTCAAGACCAACCACATGCCGGTGCGCTTTCTGATCTACGTGGCGATCACCGCGCTGACCCGCCTGCTGATCTCCAACGTGTCCCACCACAACCCGCCCGACATCGGCATCATCTACCTGTGCGGTGGGATTCTGCTGTTGGCGTTCGCGATTCTGGTGGTGCGGTATGCGTCGTCGGCGTTTCCGTCGGTGAAGGTCGAAGGCCCGCGCCGCAAGGGCGAAGCGAGCCTTGAAACAGAGAAAGGCGAGCTTTAAAGCCCGGCACTCAGCGGCGGCCGGCTGACCGGCGGCCGCTGCAACACTTTGTGGCTGTCCCCGTCGGTCATCACCGCCAATATCTCAATCGCGCTGTGCCCCTGCTCAATCGCAATCCCGAACTGCACACTTTGCACCAGCCGTTTCAGGCGCTGCGGGTCGTTGCGTTGTTCGGCGCTGATCATGCGTTTGGCCACTACGCCGTCTTCGTCGGACAGGGTCAGCATGATGCTGCCGTCCAGCCGTTGGATGCTCAAGTTGACCCGGTATTTCGGGGCGAAGGTGTCGGTGATGATCTGAAAAGGATTGTCCATGGTGCGTTACCGCCTGATAAGAACATGCAGTCATTGACGACCGGTGTCGGGATTAGTTCGCGTTTCCTGACCACCGGCCATTCGCTCGCTGAGGTTTTCACAAGGTCCGTTTTCCTCAAGTGCTGTACAGCAAGGGGCGTGCCGTACAAGCGTTCAGCATTGCCTTGAATTAACTGTGGGAGCTGGCTTGCCTGCGATTGCGGAGGATCAGCCGGCATTTATACCCACTGATCCACCGCCATCGCGGGCAAGCCCGGCTCCCACAGGGTGCGGCGTTCACTCAAGTCGTGGTGGGTGTGTCCTGTTTCAGGGCATGACCGAGAAAACGATCGCAGACAGCGCAATCAAGCCGATCAACACCACAAACACGTTGGACACCTGGCCCGAATACTGGCGCAAAGATAGCACTCGGCGAATGGCGTACATCGGCATCAGGAACAACAGGCAGGCGATGATCGGCCCGCCCATGGTTTCGATCATGCCGAGGATGCTCGGGTTGAACGTGGCCACGGCCCAGCAGGTGAGCACCATGAACAGTGCGGTGCAGCGCTCCAGCCACTTGGCCGACATCGAGCGGTTACGCCCGCGCAGGGATTTGACGATCAGGCCCTGGAAGCCTTCGCTGGCGCCGATGTAGTGGCCCAGAAAGGATTTGGTGATCGCCACCAGCGCGATCAACGGCGCGGCGTAGGCGATCACCGGCGTCTGGAAGTGGTTCGCCAGGTACGACAGGATCGAGATGTTCTGGGCCTTGGCCGCTGCCAGGTCAGCCGGCGACAGGGCCAGTACGCAACTGAAGCAGAAGAACATCACCGTCAGCACCATCATGCTGTGGGCCATGGCCAGGATGCCGCTGCTTTTGCGCTCGGCCTGCGGGCCGTACACGCGTTTTTGATCGACGGCGAAGGCGGAGATGATCGGCGAGTGGTTGAAGGAAAACACCATCACCGGGATCGCCAGCCACAAGGTCTTGAAGAACGCCGGCAGGGGCATGCCTTCGCTGGCGGAGGCGAAGAACGCGCCGTTCCAGTTGGGGATCAGGCTCACCGCCAACAGCAGCAGGGCGGCGACGAACGGGTACACCAGCACGCTCATGGCCTTGACGATCACGCCCTGGCCGCACCGCACAATGGCCATCAGGCCGAGGATCAGCACCAGCGACAGGATCGCCCGGGGCGGCGGCGCCATGTGCAGTTGGTGTTCCATAAAGCTGGTCAGGGTGTTGGTCAGCGCTACGCTGTACACCAGCAAAATCGGGAAGATGGCGAAGAAGTACAGCAGGGTGATCAGCTTGCCGGCGCCGATGCCGAAGTGTTCTTCCACCACGTCGGTGATGTCGCCGGATTTGCCCGACAGCACAAAGCGCGTCAGCCCACGGTGGGCGAAGAAGGTCATCGGGAAGGCCAGCAGCGCCAGCACGATCAACGGCCAGAAGCCGCCAACGCCGGCGTTGATCGGCAGGAACAGCGTGCCGGCCCCGATGGCGGTGCCGTAGAGGCCGAGCATCCAGGTGGTGTCGTGTTTGTTCCAGCCGGTTGTCACGGTGGTCGTGGTCAGGTCTACAGCGGGATTTTCGGCAGCAGGTGTACGTACATCGGTCATCGTTATGGCCTCGTTATTGTTTTTGCGCGGGCTCACGTTGGGACGCTCAGGCCATGTGAAAACTACTGCGCTCGGCAATCCTGCGTTAAAAACAGACTCGGAATGCTCATTTAGGGGCCTAAACTCCGCTTCCTCGCCTGTTTTTGCCTTGTCTTACCTGCGCTCGCTACGTTTTCACACGGCCTTCGTGGAGTGCTCCGATCAGCACTCCACCCAGCTGACCGCCAGGCCGCCCCGTGAAGTTTCTTTGTATTTGTCGTGCATGTCGGCGCCGGTGTCGCGCATGGTGCGGATCACCCGGTCCAGGGAAATGAAGTGTTTGCCGTCGCCGCGCAGGGCCATTTGCGTGGCGTTGATCGCCTTGACCGCCGCGATGGCGTTGCGCTCGATGCACGGCACCTGCACCAGCCCGCCGACCGGGTCGCAGGTCAGGCCGAGGTTGTGTTCCAGGCCGATTTCGGCGGCGTTTTCCAGTTGCTCCGGGGACGCGCCGAGTATGTCGGCCAGGCCCGCAGCGGCCATGGCGCAGGCCGAACCGACTTCGCCCTGGCAGCCAACTTCGGCGCCGGAGATCGAGGCGTTTTTCTTGCAGAGGATGCCGACGGCGGCAGCGGCGAGGAAGAAATTCACCACGTCATCGTCGGACGCGTCCGGGTTGAACTTCATGTAGTAGTGCAACACCGCCGGGATGATCCCCGCCGCTCCATTGGTAGGTGCGGTGACCATGCGCCCGCCGGCGGCGTTTTCTTCGTTGACGGCGAGGGCAAACAGGTTGACCCATTCCATGGCCGACAGGGTTGAAGTGATGACGTTGGGTTTGCCGATTTCCAACAGGCTGCGGTGCAATTTCGCCGCGCGCCGTGGCACATCCAGGCCGCCCGGCAAGATGCCTTCATGGCGCAGGCCTTGTTCGACGCATTCGCGCATCACCGACCAGATATGCAGCAGGCCGCTGCGGATCTCGGCGTCACTGCGCCAGGCCCGTTCATTGGCCATCATCAGTTCGGAAACCCGCAGGCCATGCTTGTTGCACAAGGCCAGCAGTTCGACGGCGCTGGAGAAGTCGTAAGGCAATTGCACTTCGGATGTAGGCGCAATGCCGGATTCAGCTTCCGCCGCTTCGATGATGAAACCGCCGCCCACCGAGTAGTACGTCTGTTCGCTCAACAGGCCACTTTCGCCGTAGGCGTGCAGGGACATGGCGTTGGGGTGGTAAGGCAGGCTTTCGTCCAGCAGCAGGAGGTCGTGTTGCCAGTTGAAAGCAATCGAGTGGCGGCCAGCGAGCAGCAATTGGCCGGATTCGCGCAACTGCTGGATGCGTGGGCCGATGCTGGTGGGGTCGATGCTGTCTGGCCATTCGCCCATCAGGCCCATCACGCAGGCGCGGTCGGTGGCGTGGCCGACGCCGGTGGCGGACAGCGAGCCGTACAAACGCACTTCTACCCGGCGGGTTTCGTCGAGCAATTGCTGGTCAGTCAGCCCCTGGACGAAGGTCGCCGCCGCCCGCATCGGGCCGACGGTATGGGAGCTGGAAGGACCAATGCCTACCTTGAATAGATCGAAAACACTGATAGCCATGCTAAAGCCTTACAAGCAATGGAGTAGGAATCGCTGCCATCTTTTGTAGGACAAGCGCAATTGGCGCGATACTGAGCCTCTGGATCGGCACTGACCAACGAATTATCCTAAGACACCCTTTAGCAGGACTAAACCCTATGGCTCGCCCGCTTCATGGCCAGACTTACGTCTGGTTGCACGTTTTTTCCTGCGCGGCACGGCATTTGTCGTTCACCCGCTGCGCCGAAGAACTGCACATCACCCCGGGCGCGGTCAGCCAGCAAATTCGCCAGTTGGAGGAGCGTTTAGGCTTCCGGCTGTTCCATCGACGGGCGCGTGGGGTTGAGCTGAGTGCGGAAGGCCAGCGCCTGGCGATCACCGTGGGCGAGGCCTATGGCAGCATCGATGCGGAGTTGCAGCGGCTGGATGCGGGGATGATCAGCGGTACGTTGCGCCTGCGCTCGATTCCGTCGTTTCTCGGCAAATGGCTGACCCCGCGCCTGCCGCGTTTGCAGCAGCGCTTCCCGGATATTCAACTGCGCATGGTGGCCGAAGACAGCAGCATCGCCCTGCACGAAGGCGACTTTGACCTGGCCATCGACCTGAACGACGGCAGCTACCCCGGCTTGTTATCCACCGCCCTGTTGGATGAGCAGATCTTCCCGGTGTGTGCGCCGAGCCTGCTGCGGGGTCGACCACCGCTGCATGGCCCGGCCGACCTGGTGCATTTCCCGCTGTTGCACGACATCACGGCCTGGCGTGGGAGTTATGAGTACGCAGAGTGGGAGTTTTACCTGAATGCCATCGGCTACGACGCTGCCGACGTACGGCGCGGGCATACCTTCAACCGCAATCACCTGACCATCGAAGCGGCAATTGCCGGCATGGGGGTGGCGATTGCCCGGCGCACCTTGCTCAATGACGAACTGGAACGTGGCACGTTGATCGTGCCGTTCGGCCTGGCGGTGCCTAATCACAAACGGTATGTGCTGCTGTATGCGCCGGGCGCGCTGAGCCATCCGGGCGTGCGGGCGGTGCATGACTGGCTGGTGGAGGAAGCCGGGATTTTTCGCGGATTGCACCCGTTGGGAGAGGGGCAATTGTAAGGAAGTTGGCGGTAAGAAGATGTAACCAACTCCCCACCCTAACAGCGTTTTTGGTTGTAGTCAGGGTTAATTTGTAATGTGGGATTTATCTTTGCAAAGGGCTTGAAATGTTCCTCTGTCTGCTCAATTGTGTAATCAGGAGGTCATGGTTTTCACCCATCCGGTGAAGCAGGAATGGCCTTCCGCGAGCTAGCTGAAATAAGGGAAAACTATGCAAATCCAAGTCAATAGCGATAACCATATTGAAAGCAGCATCCGACTGGAGGAGTGGGTACGTACCACCATTGAGAGCACGCTCGAACGTTATGAAGAAGATCTGACCCGCGTCGAGGTTTATCTGCGGGACGAAAACGGTGACAAGCCCGGTCCACATGATCTGAGTTGCCGACTGGAAGCACGGCCAAAAGGCCATCAACCGATTTCGGTCCTCCATAAAGCCGATACGCTGGAACAGGCGATCGATGGTGCGGCCACCAAACTGGACCATGCCCTGGAGCATCTGTTCGGCAAACTGCAAGGCAAGCCCCGAGCGGCCGCCAAAAATACCCCGGACCGAAAAATTGACGAAGACGGTCTTGAAGCGGAATTTTTGGAAAACGAACAGGCTGCGCTTAACAGCTGATCGCTGATACTTTTTTCAACCCCACTGAAACGGGCCTGCAGATGCAGGCCCGTTTTCGTTTCAAGCGTCAGCGCGGGCAGCGCCGGAAAAAACCACGGCTCAAGAGCGCCAGTGCGCAGGCGCCCAACCCCGCATACACCATGGCCCAGCCGGCACCGCTGCGCAGCGCGGCCTGGGCGATCACCTGCCCCTGGGGCAACACCTCCAGCTTGCCGGCGGCGATGTCCTGGCTGAGTGTTGCCAACGGTGCCGTGTCGGGCAATACGCCCGCCAGGTCATGCGCGATCCCGAGGATCAACACCAACCCCATCAACGCGATATTGAGCGCCAGGGTGATCAGCCGTGCACTGAAGTCGATGCCCGAGGCCATGCCCGCGCGGTCGGACGACACCGAGCCGGTGGTGGTGTTGGTGGTGGGCGAGTTGGTCAGCGCCAAGCCGCTGCCAGCAATCCCACAGGCGATAAGGATCAATACCACACTGGGCTGGTCGCTATGGTTGATCGCGGCCATGGCCATAAACCCCACGCCCATCAAGCCCAGGCCCAACGGGATGATGCGTTCGGCGCCGTAGCGCAAGGCCAGGCGTTCAGCCAGTGGGGGTACCACCAACGTGGGCAGGGTGTAGGCGAGCAGGGCGAGCCCGGTGAGCATCGTGTCGTAACCCAGGCCGGCCTGGAAATACAGCGGCAGGTAGATCATGAAGGGCCAGAAACTGAAGTTCATGCCGATCGAGCCCATCAGCGCGCCGTTGAAGCGCGGGATGCGAAACACCGAGAAGTCGAACATCGGGTGCGGGCTGCGCCGCTCAATCACCACGAACAACAGCAAGCCGGCCACCGACAGTCCGGCCCAGCCGAGCATGGCCGGTGTGGCAAAGCCGCTCGCGGTGCCTTGGGTGATGAAGTAGACCAGGGCAAATACCGCCAGGGTCAGGGTGGCCATGCCGGCGATGTCGAGGCGATGGGCCGCCGGGTCACGGGATTCCTGCACGCTGATGCGCAGCAACACCAGGGTGAACACGGTGAGCGGCACATGCACCAGGAACACCCAGCGCCAATCCGCGACCGCCAGGATCAACGCGCCCACCATCGGCCCGAAGCCCAGGCCCACACCGGCGATCACGCCCCACACCGCAAACGCCCGCGCCCGCGCCGCCGGCTCGCGGAACTGGTGCGAGAGGATCGCGAACTGGCAGATCATCATGGCCCCGGCCCCCACGCCCTGGACAAAACGCGCCGCGATCAGCGTGGAGGCGTCGTTGGCCAGACCACAGGCCAGCGACGCCAGCCCGAATACCCACAGGCACAGCACCAGCATGCGTCGCCGGCCAAAACGATCGGCCAAGGTGCCGGCGGCCATCAGCACGCTGGTGCAGGCCAGGGTGTAGGCGTTCATGATCCATTGGGCGTCCTGGAAGCCGGTGCCCAATTGCTGTTCAAGGGTGGGCAAGATGACGGGCACGCTGGAAATCTCCAGCCCGAACATCAGCGCCACCAGGCACACGGCGGTGAGCGCAAGGCCATCCCTGGCGGTGCGCGGCGGGCTGATGGCGGATACAACGGCGTCGGATGGCATGGCCTCTTCCTTTCGATGGGGGAAGGTGTCATTTTTGCGGGAATAGGATTCTTTATTGGCGATACTTCTTCCTGTGATAAGGGAATTAAGGGCGACAAACGACCATGGCTACCCCGCGCTTTGATGGTGTTGAACTGTTTTTGCAGATCGTCGAGAGCGGCAATCTGACGGAGGCCGCCGAACGGCTGAACCTCACGCGCTCGGCGGTGGGCAAGGGCCTGGCGCGCCTGGAGGCGCGGCTGGGTACGTCGCTGTTGCAACGCTCCACCCGCCGGCAGCGTTTAACCGAGGACGGGCAGGCCTATTACGAACATTGCCTGCGCGCGCTGGCCGAGCTGGAAGCCGCCGAATCCGTGCTGGAAAGCGGCCGCCAGCAACCCCGTGGACGGTTACGGGCGAGCTTGCCTTTGGCGTTCGGTCACCACTATGCGGCGCCGGCGTTGTGGGGGCTGATGGACCGCTTTGCGCAACTGGAGATCGAGATTTCCTTCTCCGACCGGCTGATCGACCTGGCCCAGGAAGGCTTCGACCTGGCGGTACGCATCGGTGCGTTGCCCGACACCGACCGCCTGAGCGCACGCCGCCTGGGCGAACAGGCGATCGCCCTGGCGGCCTCACCCGCGTACTTGCAGCGCACACCTCCAATCGAATCCATCGAGGACCTGGCCGTGCATCGGGGCATTGCCTACCGCAGCAATGCCCCGCACCGGGCGCGGGTGGCCTCGCCGTTGATCCTCGATGACCTGCAAGCCGTGGCCGATGCCGCCATCGCCGGGGTCGGCCTGGCCTGGTTGCCCAGTTGGCTGATCGCCCACTACGTGTTGCGCGGGCAACTGCAGGCGGTACTGCCGGGCCACCGCGAGCAGCCGATGCCGATCCATGTCATCTGGCCCACGGCGACGCACATGCCGGCCAAGACCCGCTGTGCCATCGACGCGTTGGTGGCCGGCACACCGTCGTGCCTGGCGGGCAGTTGATCAGAACGCGATGGACGTTTGCACATACAGCGTGCGCGGCTCACCGACGTATTTACCCTTGTTGTTATCGTCAAACGAGCGGGTGTAGTACTGCTTGTTGAAGATGTTTTTCACACCTACCGCCACGTTCAAGTCCGACAGCTGCGGGCCGAAGTCATACGCCGCGCGGCTGCTGAACAGCATGTAGCCGGGGATGCGTCCGGTGCTGCCATCGGCACTTTGCGCTTCAGTGTTGGCGTTGTCGGCGAACTGGCTGCTCTGGTAGCTGCTGTCCACATTCAACTTCCAGCGACCTTCGGTGTAACCCACCCCCAGCGTGCCTTTGTGCTTGGAGGAGAAGGGCACGCGGTTGCCTTTGTTCGGCCCGTCTTCGCGGATGGTGGCGTCGACGTAGGCGTAGGTGGCGTACACATCAAAACCGGCCAGCGCCGGGCTCAAGCCGTCGAGGGCATAGTTGATGCTGGACTCGATGCCCTGGTGACGGGTTTCGCCACGGGCGATCACGGTGTCGTTGGTCTGGTTGCTGTCGTACTGGTTGTCGAAGTTGATCAGGAACGCACCGATTTCCGCGCGCAAGGTGCCGTTGTCATAGCGCGTGCCGAGTTCCCAGGTGCGGGCTTTTTCCGGCTTCACTTCGCCGCTGGTCACGCGGTTGGGCATCTGGCTGTACTGCACGCTGCCGAACGAACCTTCGGTGTTGGCGTAGAGGTTCCAGTCATCGGTCAGGTGGTAGAGCACGTTCAACGCCGGCAGGGCGGTGTTGTAGTCACCTTTGTATTTGACGTTGCTGAGGTTGTTGGTCTGCTGGGACTCGATCATCTCGTAGCGGATGCCCGGGGTGATGGTCCACTGGCCGATATCAATCCGGTCGTCGACGAAGAACGCGTTGGCTTCGGTGCTGCCCCGGGTGTCGCGGTCGTTGCGGCTGTCGGTGGTGGGCAGTTGCTGGTTGGCGGCAATCGGCGTGCGGTAGCGCAGTTCATGACCGGCTTCGTTGATGTAGCGGTAGCCCACGCCCACTTCGTGGCGGGTGGGGCCGAGGTCGAAGCCTTGGGCAAAGCGGGTTTCGAGGCCGCGCACCCAATACTCGCGGGGCGACAGGGAGAGGAAGCTGCCCTGGTCCAGGTAACCACTGCGCAGGGTGGTGGTGAAGAAGCTGTTGACCGTGAATTCCCGGCGGTCTTCCTGGTAGCGATAGCCCGCGTTGAACATCGTGCGGCGGCCCCAGAACTGATCGTAGGGGCGGGTGGACTGATACGGGTCGGCCTTGTAGGCCGCAGTGCTCAAACCACCGGGCATATCGGCCTTGCCTTCGTAGTACTGCGCCATGGCGTTGAAGCTGTTGGCGTCGTCCAGCTGGTATTTGCCCTTGAGGATCAGGTCGTCGATGCGGGTGTCGCTGTTTTCGCGCCAGTCACCGCCACGGGTGCCGGAATACAGGATCGCGCCGCCCAGGCCGTTGTCTGCCGTGCCGCCGGCCAGCAGATTGCCGGTGGTCTTGAAGCCGTCGTGGCTGGAAGACGGGCTGGTTTCGGTCTGCAGCCCGCCTTTTACCGTCGGTGCATCGGGAATCGCGCGGGTCACGAAGTTGACGATGCCGCCGACGTTCTGTGGGCCATAACGCACGGCACCGCCGCCGCGCACCACGTCCACCGCGTCCATGTTGCCCATGCTGATGGGCGCGAACGACAACTGCGGCTGGCCATAGGGCGCGAACGGCACCGGGATGCCATCCATCAAGACCGTGGAGCGCGAGGCGAGGCGGGGATTAAGCCCGCGAATGCCGAAGTTCAGCGCCATGTCGTGGCTGCCGGTGCCGTTGTTTTCCGGGGCGTTGACCCCGGGAATGCGGTTGAGCACGTCGCGGGCCTGGGTGGCGCCCTGGCGTTCGAATTCTTCGCGGCGGATCACGTCCCGTGCGCCGGGGTGTTCGAAGACGTTGGTTTGCGCCGCATCCCCCAGCCAGTCGCCCACCACGTTGGAGGTGCCCAGCTCAAGGGTGGCCGGGGCATTGGCCGGTTGCAGGCTGAAGGCATTGTTGCCCTCGGCACGGGCTTGCAGGCCGGTGCCTTTGAGCAGGGCGTTCAAACCTTCTTCGGCGGTGTAGTTGCCCGACAGGCCTTGGCTTTGCACGCCGGCCGTCACGTCTGAGCCAAACGAAATCAGCACGCCGGCTTCCCGGCCAAATTGATTCAACGCGGCTTCCAGTGAAGTGGGGGCGATGCGGTAGGGCTTGGCATCGGCCGCCATCCCGTAGGGCACGGCGCTGAAGCTAAGACTGGCTCCCAGCAGCAAATGGCGCAGGGTACGGGCGAGGGGCGTCAGGCGGGTGGGTTGCTGGGGCATGAAGTGCGGTCCTGAGAAGGAAGGATCAAGGGGGCTTTCCTTCTCTGTCACGCGAGGGGTGGAAAACGGCTCACGGGGTTTGAAAATAATTCAGGCGCGGGCTTCGACGGTCACCCAGTAACGGGTAAACCGCCGGACCTTGACCGGCAGGCTGACCTGCAGCAGGTCCAGAATCCGCTCGCTGTCGTCCAGCGGGTAACTGCCGGAGATCAGCAGGTTGGCCACTTGCGAGTCGCAGTTGAGCTGGCCACGGCGATAACGGCTCAGTTCGGCGAGGAAATCTTCCAGGCGCATGTGAGCCGCCATCAGCATGCCATCGGCCCAGGCGCCGCTGCCGGCGTCGGTGGGGCGGGCGGTGTCCCAGCCTTTGCGGGTGAAATTGAGCTGGTGGGCTTTTTCGACGGACAACGGCAAACCGCTATAGGTGTTGGGCATCACGTCAACGTGCCCCTCAAACACCGCCAACTGCGTGTGATCGTTGAATTGCCGCACGTTCAACCGCGCCGCCTGGGCGCTGAGCAGGCCCTGGGCGGTGACGACCCGCAGCGGCGCGTTGCCCGGTGTGGCGGTCAGCAGGATTTCGCCTTCCAGCAGGCGGATCAAGCGTTGCTGGCCATCAAAATGCACATCCACCGCGCTGCCGGTGTTGAGCTGCAACTGGCTGCCATCGGCCAACTGGAACTTGCGCCGCTGGCCGATGGGGCTGCGGTAGTCGGCGGTGAGCGGCGGCAGGATATGTTGCTGGCGCAAACCCCAGGCCGTGGCTGAACCGGCACCGAGGATCAGCAACAGCTTCAAGGCCTGACGGCGACTGCTGGATTTCGGCGCGTTCAAGGCGGCGTGGGCCAGGGGCGAGGGCATCCCGCGCAACCGCTGGTTCACCCGCTGGATGTGCTCCCAGGCGCGCTGATGTTCGCTGTGGGCGTCCAGCCATTGTTGCCAGGCTGCCTGTTGGCGCGGGTTGAGCGGGCCCTGCTGCATTTCCATCAGCCAGTGCACCGCCTGTTCGGCGACGTGGGTGGAGACATTCATAAGGCGAAGTAGCAGCGCATGGCCGCTTTATTCAGGTGGCGCTTGACCGTGGCGATGGAGATGCCCAGTTCCGCGCCGATTTGCGCGTAGGTCAGGCCGTCGAGCTGGGACAGCAGGAACGCGCGTTTAACCAGGGGCGCCAGGCCATCGAGCAGTTGGTCCAGTTCCATCAGGGTTTGCAGGATGATTGCCCGCTCTTCCTCCGACGGCGCCACGTGCTCGGGCATTTGCGCCAGGGCGTCGAGGTAGGCGCGCTCCAGGTCCTGGCGGCGGTAATGGTTGAACAGCACGCGCTTGGCGATGGTGGTGAGGAAGGCGCGGGGTTCGATCAGCGTCGGGGTTTCCCGTGCGGTGAGCACACGGATAAAGGTGTCCTGGGCCAGGTCGGCGGCACTTTCCGGGCAGCCGAGCTTGCGTCGCAACCAGCCGGTGAGCCAGTGGTGATGGTCGTGGTACAGGACTTCGACGGTGTTGGACGGCTGCAACGCGCACACTCCGGCAGCATGGGCATGCTTTAGAGAACAAGAATTGTTCGCATTGTAGGGCGCGAAGACGGGTTCGGCAATTGGCGCGGATGCGTTCTCTTTTGCTTATGAGAATATTTATCATTAATATTGCGCGCTGACGAACCTGGCGCCCTGTGCATGAAACGCAAAACCTCACTTCCCGTTTCCTACCGTCTTGCCGTGACTTCGCGCGTGCTGGCGGCTGTGGTCGGCGGTTACCTGCTGGCCTCCCTGGCCAGCGTGTGCATGACCTTGTGGCTGCCCAGCAGCCGGGCCGATGCGGTGATCAGCGGCATGCTGAGTTCGTTTGTCTTCTATCTGCTGGCAGTGATCTGGTGTTTTGCCTGCCGCACGGCCTGGCGTGCCTGGTTTGGCGTGCTGCTGCCCAGCGCGGTTCTGGCCACGTTCGCCGGGTTGGCGTATTGGATGGCGCGCCCATGAAAGAGGGTTTTCGTCAGGCCATGGCCTGGTTGCACACCTGGGCCGGGTTGATCTTCGGCTGGCTGCTGTTTGCGATTTTTCTCACGGGCACCTTGTCCTATTTCAAGGACGAAATTACCCACTGGATGCAGCCGGAAGTGCAGGCGCATCCCATCGATGACGCCCGCAGCCTGGCCGCCGCCCAAATGTACTTGCAGCAACAGGCGCCCAACGCCGCCCGCTGGTTTATCACCTTGCCGAGCAGCCGTGAGCCCGGCTTGTCGGTGATGTGGCAAGACAAGATCGACCCGGGCAAGCGTGGCAATTTCGTCGAAAAACGCCTCGATCCCGTCAGCGGCCAGCAAGTCCAGGCCCGGGAAAGCATGGGCGGCGAATTCTTCTACCGTTTCCACTTCCAGTTGCAAATGCCGTATCCGTGGGGGCGCTGGCTGTCGACTATGGCGGCGATGGTGATGTTTGTGGCGTTGATCACCGGGATCATCACCCACAAGAAAATCTTCAAGGACTTCTTCACCTTCCGCCCGCGCAAGGGTCAGCGTTCCTGGCTCGACGGGCATAACGCGGTGGGTGTGCTGGTGCTGCCGTTCCACTTGATGATCACCTACAGCAGCCTGGTGATTTTCATGAGCATGGTGATGCCGGCGAGCATCCTCGCCTCATACGGCAACGACACCCGGGCGTTCTTCAATGATGTGTTCCCGGCCACCGACAACGCGCCCGCCCTCGGCCAACCGGGGCAATTGCTGCCACTGGGCCCGATGTACGAACAGGCGCGCGAGCAGTGGGCCGGTGGGCATGTCGGACGGTTGGTGGTGAATAATCCAAGCGATGTGAATGCCTCGGTCAATGTGTTCCGCGCCGGGTCGGATCGCGTGGTGCACGACTTTGGCAGCACCGTCTCCTTCAACGGCACCACTGGCGAGCTGCTGCGGGTCAGCGGTGAGCAGTCGCTGCCGGCGGCCATTGGTGGCAGCTTCTATGGCTTGCACATGGGCCATTTCGCCGGGCCGGTGCTGCGTTGGTTGTATTTCATCTGCGGCCTGGCGGGCACGGCGATGATCGGTACCGGGCTGGTGATGTGGCTGGGCAAGCGTCAGCTCAAGCACACTAAAACCGGGGTGATGCCGTTTGAGCTGCGGCTGGTGGAAGTGCTGAACATCGCCAGCATGTCCGGCTTGATGATCGCCATCGCGGTGTTTTTCTGGGCCAACCGTTTGCTGCCGGTGAGCTTTGCCGGGCGGTCGGATTGGGAAGTGAACGCCTTCTTTATCGCCTGGGGCGTGAGCGTGCTGCATGCCATCGTGCGCCCTGGCCGCCGCGGCTGGGTCGAGCAATTGGGTGTGGGCGCGTTGCTGTTTATCGGCGTACCGGTACTCAACGCGCTGACCACGAACCAGCACTTGGGTGTGTCCCTGGCCAACGGCGATTGGGCCATGGCCGGCTTCGACCTGACCTGCCTGGGCAGCGGCGTGTTCCTCGCCTGGGCAGCCTGGAAAATGCAGCACCGCCGCGCCCCTCAGCCCAAGGCCGAACGTGCCCGGCCGTTGACCCTCAAGGGCGAGGTGAACTGAATGCTGTTGGCGCTGCTGCTGTGTTACGCAGGGTTTACCGCGTTGTGCCTGTCCATGGACCGTCACCATGGCGAACTGCTGCGCAGTAAACCCTCGCCCCGGCGGCGCCTGGGTTTGCGCGTGGGCGGCTGGTTGCTGTTGATCGGGTCGATCTGGCCGGCGGTGCTTGCCACCGGCTGGAGCCAGGGTTTGGTGGAGTGGTGCGCGGTACTGATGCTCAGCGGGTTGCTGCTGGTGTTGCTGTTGCCGTATCGGCCAAGGCTGGCCTTGATCCTGGCGGGCGTCGGCCTGCTGGCCAGCCCGGTTGCGGCCTTCGCCACCCTTTGAGCCATCCTTGATGATCATCACGCCACCCGAGTCCAACGAGCAGCACGCCGACGCGGCAGGCGGACGGGCGCATTTTCTGCAGGTGTTCCTGTCCCAGCGTTCGCAGATGGAGGCGTTAGTCAGTCGCCGCGTGGGTTGCCGTGCGACGGCGGCGGACCTGGTGCAGGATTTGTTCCTGCGCTTCTGGCGTCGGCCGCTGGTGCAGGTCGAGGAACTCAGCACTTACCTGCTGCGCTGCGCCGGCAATATCGCCATCGACCACCTGCGCAGCGAGGGCGCCCGGGTGCGCAGCAGCGAAGCCTGGCTGCCGGAGCAGCAGGACAACCAGGGCTCCGAGCCCCAGGCCGCGCTGGAGGCGGGCAATGACCTGCGCCATGTCGAGGCGGCGTTGCGCAGCCTGCCGGAACGCACGCGGCAGATTTTCCTGCTCAACCGCATCCATGGCCGCAAGTACGCGCAAATCGCCAAGGCCATGGGCCTGTCCCAAAGTGCCGTGGAAAAACATATGATGCGTGCCCTCGAAGCCTGCAAGGCCAGCCTTCGTGAACCATCGCCAAGGAAAGCCCCGTGAACGCCACCGCCCGCGTCACCCCGACGCCCGACCAGGAACAGGCCGCACTGGCCTGGCTGAGCCTGTTGCACGACCAGCCCAGCAGCGGCGACCAGGCCACCTTCAGCCGTTGGCTGCGGGCTGACCCGGCGCATGTCGAGGCGTACGCCCAGGCCCAGGTGCTGTGGGAATTGAGTGAAGTGCCGGCGAGAAAGTTGGCGGATGAAGACGCCCTGGCGTTGCAGGGCTACTTGAACGCGATGAACACCCCGAAGCGTTCCCGCGTGCGGCGGTGGTCCGGTGCGCTGGCCATGGCCGCCTGCCTGATGCTGATGATCTCAATGGGCGCCGGTTGGCAGCCGTCGCGCTGGGT
Source organism: Pseudomonas sp. IPO3778 (assembly GCF_013386825.1). Taxonomy (GTDB): domain Bacteria; phylum Pseudomonadota; class Gammaproteobacteria; order Pseudomonadales; family Pseudomonadaceae; genus Aquipseudomonas. The sequence continues at coordinate 184,246 of NZ_JACARC010000028.1, read as the reverse complement.
GGATGATTTCGGTGCTGATTACGTCACCGCGCCGGGGGAGGTGAAGACCGTCACCCTCGCGGACCAAAGCCAGGTCACCCTGGACGCTGACAGCGCCATCGCGGTGGATTTCAAGCACGGCGAGCGCCATGTCCAGTTGCGTCGTGGCGCCGGCTTTTTCAGCGTGACCCACACGGGCGAGTCCTTTGTGGTCGAGGCCGGCAGCGGCGAAGCGCGGGTGTTGGGCACGCAATTCGAAGTGCGCCTGCAGCCGGCGGGCGCCCAGGTGACGGTGTTGTCCGGGCGGGTCGGTGTGACGCCGTCCAAGCATGGTCAACAACAGATTCTGACGGCCGGCCAGCAGGTGGCCTACGCCGACGGTGTCGCCGATGAGCTGCACGCGGTGGACAGCGAATCGCGGCTGGCCTGGCGCGACGGCTGGCTCAACTACTACAAGGCGCCGCTGGCCGATGTGGTGCAAGACCTCGGCCGCTACTACTCCGGGCGCATCCTGCTGCTGAACGATGAGCTGGCTGGCAAGCGTGTCAGCGGCAGCTTCCCGAGCAAGGACCCCCAGGCCGTGCTCAACGCCCTGCAGGCGGTTTTGGGGTTTGAGCAACATTCGCTGCTCGGCCGAATGATCGTATTGCGCTAGATACAGAGCGCTACGCTGCAATGGCGTAGCGCTGTCATTACTTGCACCGCTTTCCCTTGAAACTCCCCATGCCTTGGCACATCCGTGTTTGTAGACCTTTCATTTAACCTTAATCGCAATCGCCAAAACCTGTAACCAAACCGTTACGTGATGCACGGATGATCCTCGGATTCCTGAGCAGGTGGTCAGGAAGATTGGCGGCGCTGTTCACCCAGCCCAAGCCGCCAATATCGCCCCCATCACAACAGATAGATGCATGTAAGGGATCTACCCGTGACCTACAACAAACTCTATGCCCTGCTTTTAGCATCGGGCCTGGGCGGCTTTGCGCCGCTGGTTTTGGCAGACGACTCCCAGGACGTCGGTTCGGTGCACGTCGCCGGCGAACGTACCCTGGGCACCGGCCACATGATTCAGGAAGAAAGTGCCAAGGCCCGGTCCACCGTGACCAAGGAAGCCATGGACGAAATGGCCCCGACCGCCAACGCCATCGACAAGCTCAAATACACGCCGGGCATCAACGTTTCCAGTGATGACGCCAGCGGCATGAGCGGCACCAGCTTCACCATGCGCGGCATGAACTCCGACCAGGTCGGGGTTTCCATGGACGGCGTACCGATCAACGACTCCGGCAGCTACGGCGTGTACGCCAACCAGTTGGGCGACCCGGAAAACGTCGGCGAAGTGTTTGTCACCCAGGGCTCCTCCGAAGCGGACGGCCCGCACATCGGTTCCAGCGGCGGCAACATCGGCATGGTTACGATCCGGCCGACCAAAGAGCCAGGTTTGTTCGTCAAACAGTCTATTGGCTCGAACAACCTGACTAAGTCCTTTGCACGGATCAACACTGGCGACCTGGGCGGTTTCAAGACCTGGGTGTCGGCCTCTCACACCGAGGGCGACAAGTGGCGCGGCAAGGGCACGTTACGCGGTGACAAAGTTGAATGGAGCACGTTGTTCGAAGATGACCACGGCAACTCCAGCAACTTCACCATGAAGTACAACAAACAGGAAAACTACAACTACAACACCCTGAGCAAGGCCCAGTTCCAACAACAGGGGCGGCGCCTGGATTACGCAGAAACGCCGGTGTACAAGAACGGCTTGCTGTCGTCTTCCTACAAGCTCAACCGCAACCCTTTCGAAAGTGTCATGACCACCTTCACCCAGCGTTGGCGTTTGCGTGATGACCTGGCCCTGACGGTTGCGCCTTACTACTACTGGGGCAACGGCGGCAGCTTCAGCGGCCAGACGGCGACTAACCTGGGGCCGAAATCCGATAAGGGCGGCAACTACGACCTGGGTAACCTGACCTCGGCCAACTATTATCGCCCCTCGTGGACCGAGACCTGGCGTCCTGGCGTCACGGTCAAAATGAAATGGGACATCAACGAGGAGCACAGCCTGGATTATGGCTACTGGTACGAACGCGCCCGCCAGCGCCAGACCCAGCCGTATATCGGGATCAACAGCCAAGGCGAGCCGGATGATATCTGGGGCGATTACAACAGCGGCGGCCAGGTGGTCGACAAGAACGGCAAGACCGTCCAGGGGCGCCACCAATACACCGTGACCCCGGCCCAGAAGCTGTGGGTGCAGGACAGCTGGCAAGCCACGCCAGACCTGAGTTTTGTCGGCGGCCTGGCGTACCAGTACGTCGAGCGTGACGGCGACAACCTGGGCAGCCTGTACGACAAGCCGGAAAAACGGAACGCCCGCTACCATCAGTTCCTGCCGAACTTCAGTGCCAAGTACCAGGTCGACGAGAGCAACCAGGCGTTCTACAACGTCACGCGGAACATGCGCGTCCCGCAGAACTACGTGCTGTACAACAAGGGCGACTCCCTCAGCCTCAACCCCGAGCTGAGCTGGAACCAGGAACTGGGCTGGCGCTACACCGAAGAGAAAATGGCCCTGAGCGCCACCCTGTTCTACATCACCTTCAAGGACCGTCAGCTGTCGACCACCGACTTGAACGGTGACTATGTAATGGCCAACGTCGGTGACGTGACCAACAAAGGCCTGGAGCTGGAGTGGAGTGGCCTGCTGCCTTACAACTTCAACTACTACGCGTCGTACACCTACACCCAGTCCGAGCAGCAAGACGACTTTGTCAGCAAGAACGTGCTGTTGCCGACCAAGGGCAACCAGTTGGCCAACGTTCCGGAAAACATGTTCAACCTGGTGTTCGGGTATGACGACAAGCGCTACTACGGCAATATTGCCGGCAAGTACGTGGGGGCGTTCTACGGCGACTTGACCAACAACGAGAAAATCTCCGGGCGCACTGTGTTTGACCTCAACGCCGGTATTTACCTGCCGGTGGACAAAAAGGTCTTCAAGTCGGCCGCGCTGCGGTTCTCGATGCTCAACGTGTTCGACAAGGAATACCTGAGCTCGGCGCGCACTGTGTCGTTCAACTCGGCGCCGGTGAATGGCCTGGCGGCCAGTTCGGCTTACTACAATGTGGGTGAGGAGCGTACGGCGATGGTTTCCCTGGAGGCCAACTTCTAGGGCTCCGTACGCCTATCAATAGCTGACAAGTGACTTGTGGCGAGGGAGCTTGCTCCCGCTGGGGCGCGAAGCGGCCCTAAACCTGACAATCGGGTTCAACCTGGAGGAATTCAGGCACCTGTTTTGGGGCTGCTGCGCAGCCCAGCGGGAGCAAGCTCCCTCGCCACAGGTTCTGATGTAAGACCGCACAAGCTGCGTTACTTAAGGGCCGCCATGATCGCTTCGGGGTTGTAGTCGCGAATCAGCGTGCCATTCACGTCCACAAACGGAATCCCGCCACCTCCCAACGCCTCATACGCCTTGCGTGCCTGGGCGTCTTTCTCGATATCAAACGCCTGGTAGGGAATTCCTTTCGAATCCAGAAACCGCCGGGTCTGCTTGCAGTAGCCGCACCACTCGGTGGAATACAGCACCACGCGCGCCGCTGCGCGTGTCTGCTCCGGCACTACCTGCGAGGGGTTGAGCAGCCGCTCGATCTTGCCCCAGTTCTGGAAAACCACCACCACCAGCAACACCAGCAGGACTTTCTTCAGAACCCCGCCCAGCATCAGTTGCGACGCTTGAGCTGGTCGGTCAACTGGGTCGGCAGGCCCTTGATGATCAAGGTGCCGGCGGCTTCGTCGTATTCGATCTTGTCGCCCAACAGGTGCGCTTCAAAGCTGATGGACAAGCCTTCGGCGCGCCCGGTGAAGCGGCGGAACTGGTTCAGGGTACGTTTATCCGCCGGAATTTCCGGCGACAGGCCGTAATCCTTGTTGCGGATGTGATCGTAAAAGGCTTTTGGCCGTTCTTCGTCGATCAGCCCCGACAGCTCTTCCAGGCCCATTGGTTCGCCGAGCTTGGCCTGGCTGCTGGCGTAGTCCACCAGGGTCTTGGTTTTCTCGCGGGCGGATTCGTCCGGCAGGTCTTCGCTTTCGACGAAGTCGCTGAAGGCCTTGAGCAAGGTGCGGGTCTCGCCCGGGCCGTCGACGCCTTCCTGGCAGCCGATAAAGTCGCGGAAGTACTCCGAGACCTTTTTGCCGTTCTTGCCTTTGATAAACGAAATGTACTGCTTGGACTGCTTGTTGTTCTGCCACTCGGAGACGTTGATCCGCGCGGCGAGGTGCAACTGGCCCAGGTCCAGGTGGCGCGACGGGGTCACGTCCAGCTGGTCGGTCACTGCCACGCCTTCACTGTGGTGCAGCAGGGCGATCGCCAGGTAATCGGTCATGCCTTGTTGATAGTGGGCAAACAGCACGTGGCCGCCGGTGGAGAGGTTGGACTCCTCCATCAGTTTTTGCAGGTGTTCCACGGCAATGCGGCTGAACGCGGTGAAATCCTTGCCGCCGTCGAAATATTCCTTCAACCAGCCGCTGAACGGATGCGCGCCGGACTCGGCATGGAAAAAGCCCCAGGCCTTGCCTTGTTTGGCGTTATAGCTCTCGTTGAGGTCGGCAAGCATGTTCTCGATCGCAGCCGACTCGGCAAGCTCGGAGTCGCGGGCGTGGAGAACTGCGGGTGTGCCGTCGGGTTTTTTGTCGATCAGGTGGACGATGCAATGACGGATCGGCATGGGCTTCTCGGCAGGTGAAGGGGAGTGGTTGAGCTCCCGGAAAAAGTCGCCAGTGTACCGCACCCGCTGGGGATGGCGCTCTTCAGAGGGCGTTTTGAGCGCCCTCCGACGGGTCATATGCCTTTTTTTCACGGTTTAGAGCGATAAAGCTGACCAAATGGGTATGTTGAGGCGGATATTTCCCCGTCTCTGTGCTAGTTTTGCCCCGTCTTACGCGATGTCTCGGCGTTAAGCGTGCATTCAGCATCTGTCAGGTCGAACCAAACCCCGTTTCAGGTATCTATAACCCCGATCTTCGTGGTTATAGCCCTAGGGTGCCAGGCCTTGATGGCAGGGCTCGATGGCTGACACTGCACTCTGCAATCCAAATGAATTTGATAGGGAAGGAACACCACAATGGCTATTACTAAAGACCAACTGATCGCTGACCTGGCTGAAGCTGTAGACGCACCGAAAACCACCGTGCGTGCTCTGCTGGACCAACTGAGCCAGATCGTTGCTGATCAGCTGGAAAACGGCGGCGAAATCACTCTGCCAGGCGTTGGCAAACTGAAAGTGACCGAGCGTCCTGCCCGTACTGGCCGTAACCCTTCGACTGGCGCTGCCATCGAAATCGCTGCCAAGAAAGTTATCAAGCTGGTTGTGGCCAAAGGCCTGACCGACGCTGTTAACAAGTAAGACGCAGCAAAAAAAACCGCGCTCCGGAGTGATCCGGGCGCGGTTTTTTGTTGCCTGCGATTTGGTTTTAACGGTGGAGCGGGCTTGCCCGCGAAGATCGTCAACGATAACGCGGGGCATCTGATACCCCGCGGCGCCTGTTGGTTCTTCGCGAGCAAGCTCGCTCCTACAGGTTTAGTCCTTGCGCGCCCAACGCTGGCGCCACACCTGTTGCTCGCTCGGGGTCTGGAAGGTCCAGGCGACGAAGCGGCTTTGCTTCTGGCCCTGAGACATCTCCACCACCTGGCTCTCCAGCACACCGGCCTTTTTCAGCGCGGTCTGGATCGCCGGCAGGTTCGACGCCTTTGACACCAGGGTGCTGAACCACAGCACTTTATGCTGGAAATGCGCGCTTTCAGCGATCAGTTGCGTCACAAACCGCGCTTCACCGCCTTCACACCACAATTCGGCCGACTGACCACCGAAATTCAGTACCGGCAACTTACGTTTCGGATCTGCCTTGCCCAGTGCGCGCCACTTGCGCTCGCTGCCCTTGGTCGCTTCATCCATCGAGGCGTGGAAGGGCGGGTTGCACATCGTCAGGTCAAAACGCTCGCCCGGCTCCAGCAGGCCCAAGAGGATCTGCTTGGGGTTGGTTTGCTGGCGCAGCTGGATGGCCTTGTTCAGCCCGTTGGACTGCACAATCGCCCTGGCAGCGGCCACGGCAGTCGGGTCGACTTCCGAGCCGAGGAAGTGCCAGCGGTATTCGCTGTAGCCAATCAACGGGTAGACGCAGTTGGCGCCCATGCCGATGTCCAGCACCTTCACCGGCGCGCCACGGGGGATCACGCCTTCGTTGACGCTGGCCAGCAGGTCGGCGAGGAAGTGCACGTAGTCGGCACGCCCTGGCACCGGTGGGCACAGGTAATCCGCCGGGATGTCCCAGTGATTGATGCCATAGAACGCCTTGAGCAACGCCCGGTTGAACACCCGCACCGCGTCGGGGCTGGCAAAGTCGATGCTTTCCTTGCCGTACGGGTTGATGATCACGAATTGCGCCAGTTCAGGCGTGGTCTTGATCAGCGCCTGGAAGTCGTAACGGCCCTGGTGGCGGTTACGCGGGTGCAAGGTGGCCTCTTTCCGCGGAACGACGGGCTTGGCCGGGGTCGTGGATTTAGGCTTCTTGCGCGGTGCTTTGGGTGTGCTGGGGGCGGTCATGGGCTGCGTCGATTCTGCGTTTGTTTCAAAAGTGGCGGGTATTGTCACACATTCCTTGGTTGAACTCGGTCAAATGTGGGAGCTGGCTTGCCTGCGATGGTATCGGCTCGGTCTGATAGATACACCGAGTCGTCTGTATCGCAGGCAAGCCAGCTCCCACATTGATCGGGTTTTCAAAGAGAAATAGCAGTGTTCTACAGGCAAAAAAAAGAGACCCGAAGGTCTCTTTTTTCACACGGGCTGCCCTTACAGGCTGGAAATCCGTGCGTGTTGCTCGGCCAGTTTGCCCAAAGCCTGTTCCGCTTCGGCCAGTTTGGCGCGTTCCTTGTCGATCACTTCAGCCGGAGCCTTGTCGACGAACGCCGCGTTGGACAGCTTGCCGCCCACCCGCTGCACTTCGCCTTGCAGGCGCAGGATTTCCTTGTCCAGGCGCGCCAGTTCGGCACCCTTGTCGATCAGGCCGGCCATCGGCACCAGCACTTCCATCTCGCCCACCAGTGCGGTAGCGGACAGCGGTGCTTCGGCGCCAGCGGCCAACACCGTGATCGACTCCAGCTTCGCCAGCTTCTTGAGCAGCGCATCGTTCTCGGTGAGACGACGCAGGTCCTCGCTGCCGGCATTCCTCACGAACACCGCCAGCGGCTTGCCTGGCCCGATGTTCATCTCGGCGCGGATGTTGCGCGTGCCCATCATCAGGGTCTTGAGCCATTCGATATCGCTTTCGGCCGCCTCATCAATGCGGGCTTCGTTGGCCACCGGCCAAGGTTGCAGCATGATGGTCTTGCCGTCTTTGCCGGCCAGCGGCGCGAGGCGCTGCCAGATTTCTTCGGTGATGAACGGCATGAACGGATGCGCCAGGCGCAACGCCACTTCCAGCACGCGTACCAGGGTGTGACGGGTGCCGCGCTGGCGTTCGATCGGCGAGTTCTCGTCCCACAGCACGGGCTTGGACAGTTCCAGGTACCAGTCGCAATACTGGTTCCAGATGAACTCGTACAAGGCCTGTGCCGCCAGGTCGAAGCGGAACTGGTCGAGTTGACGGGTCACTTCGGCTTCAGTGCGCTGCAGCTGGGAGATGATCCAGCGGTCCGCCAGGGACAGCTCGATGGCCTCGCCGTTCTGGCCGCAGTCTTCGCCTTTATCCAGCACGTAGCGCGCAGCGTTCCAGATCTTGTTGCAGAAGTTGCGATAGCCTTCGACGCGGCCCATGTCGAACTTGATGTCGCGACCGGTGGACGCCAGCGAGCAGAAGGTGAAGCGCAGGGCGTCGGTGCCGTAGCTGGCGATGCCGTCGGCGAACTCGTCGCGGGTCTGCTTCTCGATCTTCTTCGCCAGTTTCGGCTGCATCAGGCCCGAGGTGCGTTTCTGCACCAGGGTTTCCAGGTCGATGCCGTCGATGATGTCCAGCGGGTCCAGGACGTTGCCCTTGGACTTGGACATCTTCTGGCCCTGGCCATCACGTACCAGGCCGTGCACGTACACGGTCTTGAACGGTACCTGTGGCGTGCCGTCTTCGTTCTTCACCAAGTGCATGGTGAGCATGATCATCCGGGCAACCCAGAAGAAAATGATGTCGAAGCCGGTGACCAGCACGTCGGTGGAGTGGAATTTCTTCAGGAATTCGGTTTGTTGCGGCCAGCCGAGAGTGGAGAACGTCCACAGGCCCGAGCTGAACCAGGTGTCCAGTACGTCGTTGTCCTGTTGCAGCGCCACGTCCGGGCCGAGGTTGTTCTTGGCGCGGACTTCAGCTTCGTCACGGCCCACGTAGACCTTGCCCGACTCGTCGTACCAGGCCGGAATCCGGTGGCCCCACCACAGCTGACGGCTGATGCACCAATCCTGGATGTCGCGCATCCACGAGAAGTACATGTTTTCGTACTGTTTCGGCACGAACGCAATGCGGCCATCTTCCACGGCCGCAATCGCCGGCTCAGCCAACGGCTTGGTGGACACGTACCACTGGTCGGTCAGCCAAGGCTCGATGATGGTGCCGGAACGGTCGCCCTTCGGCACTTTCAGGCCGTGGTCGTCAACGCTCACCAGCAGGCCGGCGGCGTCGAAGGCCGCAACGATTTGCTTGCGCGCTTCAAAGCGGTCAAGGCCGGCGTATTCGGCCGGGATCTTGCCGTCTATGCTTTCGTTCAGCGTGCCGTCGAGGTTGAACACCTGGCAGGCCGGCAGAACGGCGGCGTTCTTGTCGAAGATGTTCAGCAGCGGCAGGTTGTGGCGCTTGCCGACTTCATAGTCGTTGAAATCGTGGGCCGGGGTGATCTTCACGCAGCCGGTGCCGAATGCAGGGTCGCAGTAGTCGTCTGCAATAATCGGGATGCGGCGGCCAACCAGCGGCAGCTCGACGAACTTGCCGATCAGGGCCTGGTAGCGCTCATCGTTCGGGTTAACCGCGACGGCGGCGTCGCCCAGCATGGTTTCCGGACGGGTGGTGGCGACGATCAGGTAATCGTTGCCTTCGGCGGTCTTGGCGCCGTCGGCCAGCGGGTATTTCAGGTTCCATAGGAAACCTTTCTCGTCGTGGTTTTCCACTTCAAGGTCGGAAATCGCCGTGTGCAGCTTGGTGTCCCAGTTGACCAGGCGCTTGCCGCGGTAGATCAGGCCGTCTTCATGCAGGCGCACGAAGGCTTCCTTTACGGCTTCCGACAGGCCGTCGTCCATGGTGAAGCGCTCGCGGCTCCAGTCGACGGACGAACCCAGGCGACGGATCTGACGGCTGATGTTGCCGCCGGACTGATCCTTCCATTCCCAGATTTTCTCGAGGAATTTCTCGCGGCCCAGGTCGTGACGGTTCTGGCCGGTGGCTTCCAGTTGGCGTTCCACCAGCATCTGGGTGGCGATACCGGCGTGGTCGGTGCCTGGCTGCCACAGGGTGTTGCGACCCTGCATGCGGCGGAAACGAATCAGGGCATCCATGATCGCATTGTTGAAGCCATGGCCCATGTGCAGGCTGCCAGTGACGTTCGGTGGCGGAATCATGATGGTGTAGGCATCGCCCGCGCCTTGCGGAGCGAAATAATTCTCGGACTCCCAGGTCTGGTACCAGGAAGTTTCAATAGCGTGCGGCTGGTAGGTCTTATCCATGCGCGGCGGGACCCTAGTTGGCATTAATTCAGGAAAGCCGGCAAGTATAGCGAGGGATAGGGGAGAGGGGTAGGAGCGAGCTTGCTCGCGAAAAGCCTGAGGGCGGCGCGTTCATTCTGAATGCCCGCGTTATTGTTCACGCCCTTCGCGAGCAAGCTCGCTCCTACAAGTTCTGGTACTGGCTCAACAATCGCTCCATCCGCGCATCCAGCCGGCGCTTGATCTCGGTTTCGATATGCGGGGCGAAATCGTCGATCACGTCTTGCATGATCAATTGGGCGGCGGCGCGCAGTTCATTGTCCAGGTGCAGCAGCAGGGCGTCGGGGGCTTTTTCAACGGCAGCTACGGCAACCGCCGGAGCGGGCGCGGCTTGCACGGCGGGCGTTTCGACAGGTTCCGGCGCAACAGGCTTGCCACCGACCATATCGAATAGCAACGGAATTTGTATGTCGCCATTGACCGAGTCGGTCAACAGTGGCGGTTGCAGGTCATCATCACCGAGCAGCTTGCGGATCGACTCAAGGTCATCCAGCAGGTGGTCAGAGTCTTTTAGCGGGTTTGGAGTGTCCATCATGTGCTCAAAGTCGTTGTAGCCGGTGATCTTGCAGAGAATAGCCCTGTTCGCGGTAGAAACGGAAACTCTCCCGCGCGGCCTGACGAATAGCCGGGTCTTCCACCACCACTTCCGCCACGCGGGCGAAACCTTTGGCGAAGGCCGGTACTTTCAGGTCGAGGTTGACCAGCAGGTCGGTGTGATCGCCACAGCTGTCGCCCAAACCCAGCACCACCAGGCCTTCCGGCTCTGATTCGGCGGGGCCGTGTGGCACGAAGCTTTCGCCCTTGAAGCGCCACAGGCGGGCGTCGAGGTCATCACGCTGGGCGGCATCGCTGCAATGCAGGTAGATGCGGTGGCCCATGCGCCAGGCTTTTTCGGTGAGCTTGCAGGCAAAGTCCAGGCGCGCGGAAGGATCGGCGCTGGGCAATATATAGAAGTCGACTTGGGTCATTGGAGGTCCTGAGCTGCCTGGAAACTGTAGGCGCGAGATTGCTCGCGAAGAGGGTTAACGACGACGCGTTCATTCTGGATGAACGCGTCGTTCTCAGGTTTTTCGCGAGCAAGCTCGCTCCTACAGGGGGCAGTGGGGCGATATTTAAGCCTTGGCGCGGTCCAGCAGGTACTGGGTCAGCAAAGGAACCGGACGGCCTGTGGCGCCCTTGTCCTTGCCGCCGCTGGTCCAGGCAGTGCCGGCGATGTCCAGGTGAGCCCAGTTGAAGTTCTTGGCAAAACGCGACAGGAAGCAGGCCGCCGTGATGGTGCCGGCTTTCGGGCCGCCAATGTTGGCGATGTCGGCGAACGGGCTGTCCAGCTGTTCCTGATATTCGTCGAACAACGGCAGTTGCCAGGCGCGGTCGTCAGCCGCCTTGCCGGCGCTGAGCAGTTGGCCGATCAGTTCGTCGTTGTTGCCCAGCAGGCCCGACGTGTGGGCGCCCAGGGCAACCACGCAGGCACCGGTCAGGGTGGCGATGTCGATCACGGCTTGGGGCTTGAAGCGTTCGGCGTAGGTCAGGGCGTCGCACAGCACCAGGCGGCCTTCGGCGTCGGTGTTGAGGATTTCCACGGTCTGGCCGCTGAGGGTGGTGACGATGTCGCCCGGACGGGTCGCGCCGCCGCTCGGCATGTTCTCGGCGCAGGCCAGGATGCACACCAGGTTGATCGGCAGCTTGAGTTCCAGCACGGCACGCAGGGTACCGAAGACACTGGCGGCGCCGCCCATGTCGTACTTCATTTCGTCCATGCCCAGGCCCGGCTTGAGGCTGATGCCGCCGGTGTCGAAGGTGATGCCTTTGCCGACCAGGGCAAAGGGCTTCTCGGACTTCTTGCCGCCGTTGTATTGCATCACGATCAGGCGTGGCGGCTGGTCGCTGCCCTGGCCTACGGCATAGAACGAGCCCATGCCCAGTTCCTTGATCTTCTTCTCATCCAGGACCTCGACTTTCAGGCCCTTGAATTCCTTGCCCAGTGCCTTGGCTTGCTCGCCCAGGTAGGTGGGGTGGCAGATGTTCGGTGGCAGGTTGCCCAAATCACGGGTGAACGCCATGCCGCCGGCGATGGCCTGGGCGTGGGTCACGGCGCGTTCGACTTCAGCCTGGGCAGCCTTGATGGTCAGCAGGGTGACTTTCTTCAGGGCGCGGGGTTCGGCTTTGGTGCTCTTGAACTGGTCGAACACGTATTCGCCGTCCAGCAGGCTTTCGGCCAGCAGGCGGGTCTTGCCGTAGCTGTCGCGGCCCTTGACCACGATTTCGTCCAGTGCCAGGGCGGCGTCGGTGCCGCCCAGGCCCTTGAGGGTATTGAGGATGCCGCTGATGATTTTGCGGAACGGGCGGTCGCCCAGTTCAGCGTCCTTACCCACGCCCACCAGCAATACGCGGTCGGCTTTAAGGTTAGGCAGGCTTTGCAGCAGCAGGCTCTGGCCCACTTTGCCGGCCAGGTCGCCGCGCTTGAGGACCGCGCTGATGGCGCCGCCGCTCAGTTCGTCCAGTTGCTTGGCGGCAACGCCCAGCTTGCGGCCTTCGCCGACAGCGACCACGAGGGTGGCGGTTTTCAACGTTTCGGGGCTAACGCTTTTTACAACCAGTTCCATTTTCGGGTCCCTTATAAAGGTCAGTGAGCCAGGAGTCTGTACTCCGGCTTTTAAGCCAGGCAGCCTGTAGGCCGCCCGCGACAAAGGCCGCAGTTTGAACCTCGCCGCCCGAGGCTGACAACCCTTGCGGGCAGCTTTGTGCACGTGCACGAGCAAGCTCCGTGACAGGCGCGGCCAATCACAGGATAATGCGCCATCTTTTTAGCCGGCCTGTCTCACTGGGTCGACTCGATATGCTTGCTTGTTTGGCCGCCTTAGCCTGACAACCCTGGAGTGTCTGGTTTGATCGTCTTCCGTTATCTGTCCCGCGAAGTCCTGTTGACCCTGAGTGCCGTGAGTGCGGTATTGCTGGTCATCATCATGAGTGGTCGCTTCGTCAAATACCTCGCCCAGGCTGCCTCGGGTGCCCTGGATCCGGGCTCGCTGTTCCTGATCATGGGCTTTCGCCTGCCAGGCTTTTTGCAACTGATCCTGCCTCTGGGTCTGTTTCTCGGGATTTTGCTGGCCTACGGCCGCTTGTACCTCGAAAGCGAAATGACCGTGCTGTCGGCCACCGGCATGAGCCAGCAGCGCTTGCTGGCCATGACCATGGTTCCGGCCACCGGTATCGCGCTGGTGGTGGCCTGGTTGAGCCTGAGCCTGGCGCCCCAGGGTGCCCTGCAGTTCCAGCTGGTGCTCAACAAGCAGGACGCCATGACCGAATTCGACACCCTGGAGCCGGGCCGCTTTCAAGCGCTCAACGACGGTACCCGGGTGACCTACACCGAACAGCTGTCGGATGACCGTGCCAACCTGGGCGGCGTGTTCATCTCCCAGAAAAACCTCGGCCAGAACCAGAAAGACCGTGGTATTTCGATATTGGTGGCCGACAAGGGGCGCCAGGAAGTGCGCCCGGACGGCAGCCGCTACCTGATCCTGGAGGACGGCTATCGTTATGACGGCAGCCCTGGGCAGGCGGATTACCGTGCAATCAAGTACGACACCTATGGCGTGATGCTGGCCCGCCCGGATGTCAGCGACGAGGTCACCGACCGCGACGCCATCCCGACGCCAGACCTGATCGGCAGCAAGGAATTGCGCTCGATCGCCGAGCTGCAATGGCGGATTTCCCTGCCGCTGCTGGTATTTATCGTGACCTTGATGGCCGTGCCGCTGTCCCGGGTCAACCCGCGCCAGGGCCGCTTCCTCAAGCTGTTGCCGGCGATCCTGCTGTATATGGCTTACCTGACCATCCTGATTTCCGCCCGCGGCTCCCTGGAGAAGGGCAAGCTGTCGCCGACTCTCGGGTTGTGGTGGGTCCACGGGATCTTCCTGGCGATTGGCCTGGGCCTGCTCTATTGGGAACCGTTGCGCTTGAAGATGCAGAGTCGTCGCAGCATGAAGGAGATGGCTCGTGGTTAAGCTCGACCGCTACATTGGTAGCAGCGTCCTGGTCGCAATCCTTGCGGTACTGGGCATTATTCTGGGGCTTGCCTCGTTGTTCGCCTTCATTGATGAAGTCGGTAACGTCAGCGATACCTATACCGTGACCAACGTCCTGAGCTATGTGGCGCTGACCGCGCCCCGTCGCTTGTACGACATGATGCCGATGGCCGCGCTGATCGGCTGCCTGATTGGCCTGGGCAGCCTGGCCAGCAACAGCGAACTGACCATCATGCGCGCGGCGGGTGTTTCCATCGGCCGTATCGTGTGGGCGGTGATGAAGCCCATGCTGTTGCTGATGGTGGTCAGCGTGCTGATCGGCGAGTACGTGGCACCCCCGGCCGAAACCACGGCCCAGGCCAATCGTGCCCTGGCCCAGGGTTCAGGCGATGCCCAGAGCTCCAGGCATGGCCTGTGGCACCGTCAGGGTGAGGAGTTTATCCACATCAACGCCGTGCAGCCGGGCGGCCTGTTGATTGGTGTTACCCGCTATCATTTCGATAAGGAACGTCACTTGCTGTCGTCCAGTTTCGCCAAACGTGCGCAGTACAGCGACGAAAAATGGCAACTGAGCGATGTGAGTACCACGTATTTCCGTGATATCGGCAAAGGCGCGGCGTCGAGCACCGAAGTGATCAACGTACCGACGGAGCCGTGGGATATTTCCCTCAAGCCCGAATTGTTGAACACCGTGGTGATGATCCCGGAAAGCCTGCCGATCTCCGGTTTGTGGGGGTATATCCACTACCTCAAGGATCAGGGCCTGAACAATGGCCGTTACTGGCTGGCGTTTTGGGTCAAGGTGTTGCAGCCGGTAGTGACCGCCGCGCTGGTGTTGATGGCGATCTCGTTCATCTTCGGCCCGCTGCGCTCGGTGACCCTCGGCCAGCGCGTGTTCACCGGCGTACTGGTGGGTTTCACCTTCCGTATCGCCCAGGACCTGCTGGGGCCGTCCAGCCTGGTATTTGGCTTCTCGCCGCTGTTTGCGGTGCTGGTGCCGACCGCGATCTGCGCCGTGGCCGGGTTCTGGCTGTTGCGTCGGGCCGGTTAACCCCGCGCTTATGAACAAAAAATGCCCCGCTCGCACGACCGGGGCATTTTTGTTCTTGGTCACCATGGATGACGTCCGGTCTGCGCATCAGGTACAATTCCCGGCTATTTTTCAGCGGGCAGTCTGCCTGCAGCCTTTTTGAGTGTTGATCCGTGAGTGATTTGAGTCATATCCGCAATTTCTCCATCATCGCCCACATTGACCATGGCAAGTCGACGCTGGCCGATCGATTCATCCAGATGTGCGGCGGCCTTGCCGAGCGTGAAATGGAAGCCCAGGTGCTGGACTCCATGGACCTCGAGCGCGAGCGCGGGATCACCATCAAGGCCCACAGCGTTACTCTGTATTACACCGCCAAAGACGGTATCAAGTACCAGCTCAACTTCATTGACACCCCGGGCCACGTCGACTTCACCTATGAAGTCAGCCGTTCCCTGGCGGCCTGTGAAGGTGCGTTGCTGGTGGTGGACGCGGGCCAGGGCGTTGAAGCCCAGTCCGTAGCCAACTGCTACACCGCCATCGAGCAAGGCCTGGAAGTGATGCCGGTGCTGAACAAGATCGACCTGCCACAGGCCGATCCGGACCGCGTCAAGGAAGAGATCGAGAAAATCATCGGCATTGACGCCACCGACGCCGTCGAGTGCAGCGCCAAGACCGGCCTGGGCGTCGACGAAGTGCTCGAGCGCCTGGTCAAGACCATTCCAGCCCCCACCGGCAACTACGAAGATCCGCTGCAAGCGTTGATCATCGACTCCTGGTTCGACAACTACCTGGGCGTTGTTTCCCTGGTACGCGTGCGCCATGGCCGTGTGAAGAAGGGCGACAAGATCCTGGTTAAATCCACCGGCAAGATCCACCTGGTGGACAGCGTGGGTGTGTTCAACCCCAAGCACACCGCAACCGTTGATCTGAAAGCC
Source organism: Pseudomonas sp. IPO3778 (assembly GCF_013386825.1). Classification (GTDB taxonomy): domain Bacteria; phylum Pseudomonadota; class Gammaproteobacteria; order Pseudomonadales; family Pseudomonadaceae; genus Aquipseudomonas. The sequence goes on along the minus strand of NZ_JACARC010000028.1, from coordinate 168,546 downwards.
GGTGAAGTGGGCTTCATCATCGCCGGTATCAAGGACATTCACGGCGCACCGGTGGGTGACACCCTGACCTTGAGCGCTACCCCTGACGTCGACGTGCTGCCGGGCTTCAAGCGCATCCAGCCGCAGGTTTACGCCGGCCTGTTCCCGGTCAGCTCCGACGACTTCGAGGATTTCCGCGAAGCCCTGCAGAAGCTGACCCTCAACGACTCGTCGTTGCAGTACACCCCGGAAAGCTCCGACGCCCTGGGCTTCGGCTTCCGCTGCGGTTTCCTGGGCATGCTGCACATGGAAATCATCCAGGAGCGCCTCGAGCGCGAATACGACCTGGACCTGATCACCACCGCGCCGACAGTTATTTTTGAGCTGTTGCTGAAAACCGGTGAAACGATTTACGTCGACAACCCGTCCAAGCTTCCGGATCTATCTTCCATCGAGGACATGCGCGAACCGATCGTGCGGGCCAATATTCTTGTGCCGCAAGAGCACCTGGGCAACGTCATTACCCTGTGTATTGAAAAGCGTGGCGTACAGCACGACATGCTGTTCCTCGGTACCCAGGTGCAAGTGACCTACGATTTGCCGATGAACGAAGTGGTCCTGGACTTCTTCGACCGTCTCAAATCCACCAGCCGCGGCTATGCTTCGCTGGATTACCATTTTGATCGTTACCAATCAGCTAATCTGGTCAAGCTGGATGTGCTGATCAACGGCGACAAGGTGGATGCCCTGGCGCTGATCGTGCACAAGGACAACGCGCACTACAAAGGTCGCCAGTTGACCGAAAAGATGAAAGAACTGATTCCGCGCCAGATGTTCGACGTCGCGATCCAGGCCGCCATTGGCGGGCAGATCATTGCACGGACCTCCGTCAAGGCACTCAGAAAGAACGTACTGGCCAAATGCTATGGCGGCGACGTCAGCCGTAAGCGCAAGCTGCTCGAGAAGCAAAAGGCCGGTAAAAAACGCATGAAGCAAGTGGGCAACGTGGAAATTCCACAAGAAGCCTTCCTTGCGGTGCTCAGGTTGGATAGTTAGGTCCTATGTCACTAAATTTCCCGCTGTTGCTGGTCATCGCCGTTGCCGTTTGCGGTCTCCTGGCGTTGCTCGATCTGGTGTTCTTCGCCCCGCGTCGCCGGGCAGCCATCGCGTCCTATCAGGGCAGCGTCAGCCAGCCCGATGTGGCGGTGATCGAGAAACTGAACAAAGAGCCCATGCTGGTTGAATACGGCAAGTCGTTCTTCCCGGTGTTGTTCATCGTGCTGGTGCTGCGTTCGTTCCTGGTGGAACCGTTTCAGATCCCTTCGGGCTCGATGAAACCTACCCTGGACGTGGGCGACTTCATCCTGGTGAACAAGTTTTCTTACGGGATCCGCTTGCCGGTGATCGACAAGAAAGTCATCGAAATCGGTGATCCGCAGCGCGGCGATGTGATGGTGTTTCGCTACCCAAGCGACCCCAACGTCAACTACATCAAGCGTGTCGTGGGCCTGCCGGGCGACGTGATTCGCTACACCAGCGACAAGCGCCTGTTCGTCAATGGCGAATCGGTGGCAGAAAAACTGATCGGCGCCGAGCCGAACACCCTGGGCAGCGCCGAGCTGTACCAGGAGAAACTCGGAGCGGTAGAGCACGAGATCCGCAAGGAAATGAGCCGCTACCGTTCGCCGCCTGACAACCAGTGGACCGTGCCTGCCGGGCACTACTTCATGATGGGCGACAACCGCGACAACTCCAATGACAGCCGCTACTGGGATGACCCCAATATTCCCAAAGAGCTGCTGGGCATGGTCCCCGACCAGAATATCGTCGGCAAGGCCTTCGCGGTCTGGATGAGTTGGCCGGAACCCAAGCTCAGCCACCTGCCGAACTTCTCGCGGGTCGGGCTGATCAAGTAATCCATGCGGCGCTGTGAACACAGCGCCGAATGCTTTTCTGGGGCTTCGACAAACCGTCCGGTCCCCTGCAGCAACCGCCAGGATTTGAATTTGAACACAGCGTTAATCGTCGATGGCCACCGGTGCCTCGAACTGAATGTGGGTAAACCGTGAGCGTTTCTTTAAGCCGTCTCGAGCGTCAGCTCGGTTACACCTTCAAGGATCAGGAATTGATGATCCTTGCCCTGACACACCGCAGTTTTGCCGGGCGTAACAACGAGCGCCTGGAATTCCTCGGTGATGCCATCCTCAATTTCGTTGCCGGTGAAGCCCTGTTCAATCGCTTCCCCCTGGCCCGCGAAGGCCAGCTGTCGCGCTTGCGTGCGCGCCTGGTGAAAGGCGAGACCCTGGCCGTACTGGCCCGTGGTTTCGACTTGGGCGATTACCTGCGCCTGGGCTCCGGGGAGTTGAAGAGCGGCGGTTTCCGTCGCGAGTCGATCCTGGCCGACGCCCTTGAAGCGCTGATCGGTGCGATCTACCTCGATGCCGGCATGGAAGCAGCCAAAGAGCGCGTTGTCGCCTGGCTGGCGACCGAGATCGAAAGCCTGACACTGGTAGACACCAACAAAGATCCGAAGACCCGCCTGCAGGAATTCCTGCAGTCCCGTGGTTGCGACCTGCCGCGTTACGAAGTGGTGGATATCCAGGGTGAGCCACATTGCCGAGTGTTTTTCGTCGAATGTGAAATCACCTTACTGAATGAAAAAAGCCGAGGTCAGGGTGTGAGCCGTCGTATTGCCGAACAGGTAGCGGCCGCTGCAGCACTGATTGCCCTGGGCGTGGAGAATGGCCATGACTGATTCAACCGCAACGCGCTGTGGCTATGTTGCCATCGTCGGCCGTCCCAACGTGGGCAAGTCCACGTTGCTGAACCACATCCTGGGACAGAAGCTGGCGATCACCTCGCGCAAGCCCCAGACCACCCGCCACAACATGCTGGGCATCAAGACCGAAGGCGCCGTACAGGCGGTGTACGTTGATACCCCGGGCATGCACAAAGGCGGTGAAAAGGCCCTTAACCGCTACATGAACAAAACCGCCTCGGCGGCGTTGAAAGACGTCGACGTGGTGATCTTCGTGGTCGACCGCACCAAGTGGACCGACGAAGACCAGATGGTTCTGGAGCGCGTGCAGTACGTCACCGGCCCATTGATCGTCGCCTTGAACAAGACCGACCGCATCGAAGACAAAGCCGAGTTGATGCCGCACCTGAGCTGGTTGCAGGAACAACTGCCGAACGCCCAGATCATGCCGATCTCGGCCCAGCACGGGCACAACCTCGAAGCCCTGGAGCGCGTGATCGCCGGTTACCTGCCGGAGAACGAGCACTTCTTCCCGGAAGACCAGATCACCGACCGCAGCAGCCGTTTCCTCGCCGCCGAACTGGTACGCGAGAAAATCATGCGCCAGATGGGCGCCGAGCTGCCGTACCAGATCACCGTCGAAATCGAAGAGTTCAAGCAGCAGGGCAAGACCTTGCACATCCACGCGCTGATCCTCGTTGAACGTGACGGCCAGAAGAAAATCATCATTGGCGACAAGGGCGAGCGCATCAAGCGCATCGGCACCGAAGCGCGCAAGGACATGGAATTGCTGTTTGATTCCAAGATCATGCTCAACCTGTGGGTCAAGGTTAAGGGTGGCTGGTCCGATGATGAGCGCGCGTTGCGTTCGTTGGGTTACGGCGACCTGTAAGAAACATTGCAGGACAAAATGTGAGAGCGGGCTTGTTGTGGCGAGGGAGCTTGCTGTGGCGAGGGAGCTTGCTCCCGCTGGGTCGCGAAGCGGCCCCAATCCAGTCGCCGAGGTCCGTCAGTTAAAACGCGGTGCCTGGTTTCAGGGCTGCTTCGCAGCCCAACGGGAGCAAGCTCCCTCGCCACAAAAGCGCTTTGCCACATTGGCTTCTCTTTAGAGACTCTTACTTTCCATGTCTCAAACCCCACCCACCGGCCAACCCGCCTACGTCTTGCACAGCCGCGCCTACCGCGAGACCAGCGCCCTGGTGGACTTCCTCACGCCCCAAGGCCGCCTGCGCGCCGTCTTGCGCAGCGCACGCGGCAAGGCCGGCACCCTGGCGCGGCCCTTTGTGGCCCTGGAAGTGGAGTTTCGCGGACGCGGCGAGCTGAAGAACGTCGGCCGCATGGAAGCCGCCGGCGCCTCCAACTGGCTCAACGGTGAGGCGCTGTTCAGCGGCCTCTACCTCAACGAATTGCTGATCCGCCTGCTCCCCGCCGAAGACCCGCACCCCGGCGTCTTCGATCATTACGCCGCCACCTTGCTCGCCCTGGCCGAAGGCCGTCCGCTGGAGCCCTTGCTGCGGGCGTTCGAATGGCGCCTGCTGGACGACCTCGGCTACGGCTTCGAATTGAGCAACGACTTGCACGGAGACCCCATCGCCGCCGACGGCATGTACCGCCTTCAAGTGGACGCGGGCCTTGAGCGGGTCTACCTGCTGCAACCTGGCCTGTTCCAGGGCACTGAATTGCTGGCCATGAGCGAAGCCGACTGGACCGCCCCCGGCGCGTTGTCCGCCGCCAAGCGCCTGATGCGCCAGGCCCTGGCCGTGCATTTAGGCGGTCGGCCATTGGTCAGCCGCGAGTTGTTTCGAAAGCCCTGACATCCCCGTGTATGCTGTGCAGCGATTCCTTCCCTCTTCAGGAGCGCTTTTCGTGACCACCAGCAATCGCATTCTTCTCGGCGTGAACATCGACCACGTAGCCACCCTGCGCCAGGCCCGGGGCACCCGTTACCCGGACCCGGTCAAGGCCGCGCTGGACGCCGAAGAAGCGGGTGCCGACGGCATCACCGTGCACCTGCGCGAAGACCGCCGCCACATCCAGGAGCGCGACGTGTTGCTGCTCAAGGACGTGCTGCAAACCCGCATGAACTTCGAAATGGGCGTCACCGAAGAAATGATGGCGTTCGCCGAACGCATCCGCCCGGCGCATATCTGCCTGGTGCCGGAAACCCGCCAGGAACTGACCACCGAAGGCGGCCTCGATGTGGCCGGCCAGGAGGCGCGGATCAAGGCCGCGGTGGAGCGCCTGTCGAAGATCGGCAGTGAAGTCTCGCTGTTCATCGATGCCGACGAGCGCCAGATCGAAGCCTCGCGCCGTGTCGGTGCACCGGCCATCGAACTGCACACCGGCCGTTACGCCGATGCCACCACGCCGACCGAAGTTGCCGATGAGTTGCAGCGCATCATCGACGGCGTCAACTGCGGCCTGGGCGAAGGCCTGATCGTCAACGCCGGCCATGGCCTGCATTACCACAACGTCGAAGCCGTGGCCGCGATCAAGGGCATCAACGAACTGAACATCGGCCATGCGCTGGTGGCCCACGCACTGTTCGTCGGGTTCAAAGGTGCGGTTGCCGAGATGAAAGCGTTGATTCTGGCCGCCGCCAAGGCCTGACATAACAACGATCCAATGTGGGAGCTGGCTTGCCTGCGATAGCGTCACCGCGGTGTATCTGACATACCGAGGTGCCTGCATCGCGGGCAAGCCCGGCTCCCACACAAGCGAGCTCCCACATGCGGCGATGCGAACCCTTACTGTTTAGGTGATGCCGGTGTATGGTATCTGCCCTTTGCGGGTCTCGGACCCGCGGCAGATACGTGAGGTTGTTGTGTCCCAATCGTTTTCCCGTCGACAAATCCTGGGTGGTCTTGCCGGTCTCGCCGTAGTGGGCGTCGGTGCCGGTGGCGCCTACCGCTATTGGCTGGGCAAAGTCGCCGAGGCCGAGGCGGGGCACGATTACGAGTTGATCGCCGCACCGCTGGACGTGGAACTGGTGCCGGGGCACAAGACTGAAGCCTGGGCCTTTGGCCCGTCGGCGCCGGGCACCGAGCTGCGGGTGCGCCAGGGTGAATGGCTGCGGGTACGGTTTATCAACCACCTGCCGGTCGCCACTACCATCCACTGGCATGGCATTCGCCTGCCGCTGGAAATGGACGGCGTGCCGTACGTCTCGCAACTGCCGGTACTGCCCGGCGAATACTTCGACTACCAATTCCGCGTGCCCGATGCCGGCAGCTATTGGTATCACCCTCATGTGAACAGCAGCGAAGAACTGGGCCGTGGCCTGGTCGGCCCGCTGATCGTCGAAGAGCGCGAGCCCACCGGTTTCAAGCACGAACGCACCCTGAGCCTGAAAAGCTGGCACGTGGACGAAGAGGGTGCCTTTGTCGCCTTCAGCATTCCCCGCGAAGCGGCCCGTGGCGGCACCGCCGGGCGCCTGTCGACCATCAATGGCGTGTCTCAGGCGGTGATCGATCTGCCGGCCGGGCAAATCACCCGTGTGCGTTTGCTCAACCTCGATAACACCCTGACCTATCGCCTCAACATCCCCGACGTTGAGGCGCAGATCTACGCCCTGGACGGCAACCCCGTCGAACCGCGCCCGTTGGGCAAGGAATACTGGCTGGGCCCGGGCATGCGCATCTGCCTGGCGATCAAGGCGCCTCCCGCCGGTGAAGAATTGTCGATCCGCAACGGGCCGGTGCGCCTGGGTACTTTCCGTTCTGTCGCCACTACCGACGCGCCCACCGAGTGGCCGCCCGCGTTGCCCGCCAACCCAATTGCCGAGCCGGACCTGGCCAATGCCGAGAAACTCAACTTCAATTTCGAATGGGTTGGATCGGTCTCAGTGAACGTGGACAATGGCAAGCCGCCGAGCCTGTGGCAGATCAACGGCCAGGCCTGGGACATCACCGACAAGACCTGCGCCGACCGCCCGATTGCCAAGCTTGCAAAGGGCAAGAGCTACATTTTCGAATTGAAGAACATGACCCAGTACCAACACCCGATCCACCTGCACGGCATGAGCTTCAAGGTCATCGCCTCGAACCGCCACAAGGTGATTCCGTACTTCACCGACACTTACCTGCTGGGCAAGAACGAACGTGCCCGGGTGGCGCTGGTGGCGGATAACCCGGGTGTCTGGATGTTCCACTGCCATGTGATCGACCACATGGAAACCGGCCTGATGGCCGCCATCGAGGTGGCGTGATGCGCCAGTTTCGCCCTACGGCGATTATCGACCGCAGCCGCGACCAGGACTTTATGCGTGAAGCGCTGACCCTCGCTGCCCAAGGCGCGGCCTTGGGTGAAGTGCCGGTGGGCGCGGTGCTGGTGCAGGATGGCGAAATCATCGGGCGCGGCTTCAACTGCCCCATCAGCGGCAACGACCCCAGTGCCCATGCCGAGATGGTCGCGATTCGCGCGGCGGCGCAGGCCGTCAGCAATTACCGGCTGCCGGGCAGTACGCTCTACGTCACGCTGGAGCCGTGCAGCATGTGCGCCGGGCTGATCGTGCATTCACGGATTGCCCGGGTGGTATATGGCGCGCTGGAGCCAAAGGCCGGGATTGTGCAGAGCCAGGGGCAGTTTTTTACCCAAGGCTTTCTCAACCATCGGGTGGTGTATGAAGGCGGGGTGTTGGCCGAAGAGTGCGGGACGGTGTTGAGTGAGTTCTTCAAGGCACGTCGCGCCAAAGGCTGACGCGATACCCTGTGGCGAGGGAGCTTGCTCCCGTTGGGCTGCGTAGCGGCCCCAAAATCTGGGGAGCGCTGCGCACTCCAGCGGGAGCAAGCTCCCTCGCCACAACAGCAGTCTTATTTCTTCAACACAACAGCAGTCTTATTTCTTCGCGACAATCACCGCCCGCATCGGCGCCGGCAGGCCTTCGATGGTCTTGCTGTGATCATCAGGGTCGAGGAAGTCGCTGAGGGACTGGTACTTCATCCACTCCGTGCCGCGCTGTTCTTCAAGGGTGGTCACGCTCACATCCACACAGCGCACATCACTGAAGCCGGCACGCCGCAGCCACAGCATCAGCGCCGGCACCGACGGCAGGAACCACACGTTGCGCATCTGCGCGTAACGGTCTTCCGGCACCAGCACCTGTTGCTGATCGCCTTCCACCACCAACGTCTCCAACACCAACTCACCGCCCTTCACCAGGCAATCCTTCAGTGCCAGCAAATGCTCGATGGGCGAACGACGGTGATAAAACACGCCCATGGAAAACACCGTGTCGAAGCCTTCCATATTCGGCGGCAGGTCTTCAAACGGGAATGGCAGGTGCCAGACCTTCGGCGCTGACAGGTAGCGTTGCACCGCCTGGAACTGGCAGAAGAACAGCCAGTTCGGGTCGACGCCAATCACGCTGTCGGCCCCGGCGCCGAGCATGCGCCACATGTAGTAACCGTTGCCGCAACCCACATCGAGAATGCGCTTGCCCTTGAGGTCCAGGTGCGGCGCGACCCGCGACCACTTCCAGTCGGAGCGCCATTCGGTGTCCACGTGCACGCCGAACAGATCGAACGGGCCCTTGCGCCATGGGCACAAGCCCATCAGCGCGGTGCGCATTTGTGCGCGGGTGTTGTCGTCGCAATCGGTGTCGAGCACCAGGCCGTTCAGCAGGTCGATTTCGCTGGGCATGATCTTCGGCAGCGCGTCCAGCGCGCTTTGCCAACGCTCCAGGTCGCCATGGCCTTTTTCCATCTTCGCATCGAGTTGCGCTTGCAGGCCCTGGGCCCACACGGCCAGGGGAGTGCCGACCAGATGGCGGGCGAGGGGAGACAGATCAATCATGGCAAGGCAATCAACGAGGCAAAGTTAAGACACTGGAACCACGGCACGACTTTCGAGAACCCGGCCGCCAGCAGGCGTTCGCGGTGTTCTTCGAGGCTGTCGGGCTTCATGACGTTTTCGATGGCGCTGCGCTTCTGGGCGATTTCCAGTTCGCTGTAGCCGTTGGCGCGTTTAAAGGCGATGTGCAAATCGGTGAGCAGTGCGTGTTCTTCCGAATCATTGAAGCGCAGCTTTTCCGAGAGGATCAACGCGCCGCCCGGCAGCAACGATTGGCGAATCCGCCCCAGCAGCGCCAGGCGTTGTTCGGGGGCGATAAATTGCAGGGTGAAGTTAAGCGCCACCACCGAAGCGGGCTGGAATTGCAGGGCGAGGATATCGCCCTCGATGACGTCCACCGGCAGCAGCTCCTGGAACATCGAGTCCTGGCCGTTGAGGTATTCGCGGCAACGCTCGACCATCGCCGCCGAGTTATCCACAGCGATCACCCGGCACCCGTCGGTGCGCACGTGACGGCGCAAGGCCTGGGTCACGGCGCCGAGGGACGAACCGAGGTCGTAGAGCACGCTATTGGGCTGGGCAAATTGCGCCGCGAGCACGCCGAGGTTCTCGACGATGGTCGGGTAACCGGGCACCGAGCGCTTGATCATGTCCGGGAAAACCCGCACCACGTCTTCGTTGAAGGCGAAGTCCGGCACCTGGGGCAGGGGCTGGGCGAATAGGCGATCGGGTTCTTTACTCACGGCTGTTCCGGCGACGAAGGGGGAAAGCCCGGCATTTTAGCGTAGGAGCTGGCTTGCCGGCGATGTTCGTTAACGATGACGCGGACATTCTGGATGAACGCGGCAACTGTGGGTTTTTTCGCTGGCAAGCCAGCTCCTACAGGTTGACGGGTTTTTTCTGAGGAAAGGAGGAGGCCGTAATCCCCCACTGCCCCAGCCAGTAGCTGACAATCAGCAAATACGGCGCCGCTTCAAACGCCACCACAAACCGATTGATCCCGATCAAGGTGTCGGAAAACACGAACGACGCCGCGCCAGCCGCCGCCAGGTACGCCGAGCGCTTGGGCACGGTGCTGCCCAAGCGCGCCAGCGCTCGCCACAGCATCGCGCTGATCACCAGCGCATACACCACCACCGGCACCAGCAATGGGCCCAGGCCGTGGGAAATCAGGATGCTCAGCAATATCGCACCGACCACCAGCGCCAGTACCAGCGGCAAAATCGCCGGGCGGCGGCAGTCGCTCAAGTAGGCTTTCAGGTACGCCAGGTGCGCGAACAAAAACGCCCCGAGGCCGAAGATGAACAGGTCGCCGGGCCAGGCCAGCAGCACGTCGCCCACCAGGGAAAAAATCAGCCCCAGGCTGATCCAGCGTCGATAGTCGGTGGGCGGCGCATCATGCAGCCAGCCCAGCAACGCCAGCACCGGCAATGGCTTTACCAGCAGGCAGAGCAGGGTGGCGTGGGTGCTCAGGCCGTAGATAAAGGTCACCGCTCCCATCAACGCAAGGATCATCCATGGCATATCAGTTCACCGTAATGGCGCAGTCGAAGGTTTCGGCCGGTTCTGCTTCCGGCTCCCAGGGTTGTTGTGAGGTGAGGCGCAGTCGGCCCTGGCCCGCGTTGAAGGCCTGGAAGCGCCATGTGGATTGACCGCCACTGCCCACCACGCCGGTGTCTTCGGTGTTGCTGTACACCTCAGGGCTCAGGCTGCGCAGCACGCCGCCGGCCGAGTCCTGGATGGCCCAGCGGTAACCGGTGGTGGGGTTGCTGGGCAGGGTCAAAATCAGGTTTTGCCCGGTTTTGAGTTGCAGGGGGCAAGCGCTCTGTTTTTCCACGGTGACGTTTTGCTTCGGCGCACTGGCACAGGCGGCGAGCAGGCAAAGGCTCAGGGGGAGAAGCAGGCGGGCAGCGGTCATGGGGGCTCCGTTGTTGGGCGACGAAGGGCGAGCATAACCGAAGATGAGACAAAGTGTGACAAGCGAGGAGGTTGTGTGGGTCGCACCGGCGCCTTCGCGAGCAAGCCCGCTCCCACATTTGACCGAGTTCATCCTTTGGAATGCGGTCAAATGTGGGAGCGGGCTTGCTCGCGAAAGCGCCAGTCCAGGCAAGGCATCAATAAGGGTTAGAACAACACCTTCGCCACATCCGCAAAGCGCTTGGCAAAGTGCACCGTCATGCCTTCCTTCAGGTACTCCGGCAACTCTTCAAAACTCCCGCGATTGGGCTCCGGCAAGATCAACTCGTGAATCTTCTGGCGCCGCGCCGCAATCACCTTCTCGCGCACCCCGCCAATCGGCAGTACATGCCCGGTCAACGTCAGTTCACCGGTCATGGCCACGCCTTTTTTCGGCGGCTGGTTGCGCGCCAGCGACAGCAGCGCACTGGCCATGGTCACCCCGGCGCTCGGTCCGTCTTTGGGCGTGGCACCTTCCGGCACGTGCAGGTGCACGAAGGCTTCGTCGAAGAACTTCGGGTCACCGCCAAAGGACTTCAGGTTCGAACTGATGTAGCTGTAGGCAATCTCGGCGGACTCCTTCATCACATCACCCAGTTGCCCGGTGAGTTTGAAGCCGCGGTTAAGCGTGTGAATGCGCGTCGCCTCGATGGGCAAGGTCGCGCCGCCCATGCTGGTCCAGGCCAGGCCGGTAATCACGCCGGTGCCCGACAACACTTGCTCATTGCGGAACACCGGCATCCCCAGGGAGGCTTCCAGGTCCTTGTTGCCGATCTTGATCACCGAGTCCGGCTCATCCAGCAGCTTGACCACTGCCTTGCGCACCAGTTTGCCCAGCTGTTTCTCCAGCTGGCGCACACCGGCTTCGCGGGCGTAGCCATCGATCAGGGCGCGCAGGGCGCCGTCACTGATGGACAGGCTGTTTTTCGACACACCGGCTTTTTCCAGCTGCTTGGGCCACAGGTGACGCTTGGCAATCGCGACTTTTTCTTCGGTGATGTAGCCCGACAGGCGAATCACTTCCATCCGGTCGAGCAACGGGCCGGGGATCGAGTCCAGGGTGTTGGCGGTGCATACGAACAGCACCTTGGACAGGTCCAGGCGCAGGTCCAGGTAGTGGTCGAGGAATTCGACGTTCTGTTCCGGGTCCAGGGTTTCGAGCAGGGCCGAGGCGGGGTCGCCCTGGTAGCTCTGGCCCATCTTGTCGATCTCGTCGAGCATGATCACCGGGTTCATCACCTCCACATCCTTGAGCGCTTGCACCAGCTTGCCCGGCATGGCGCCGATGTAGGTGCGGCGATGGCCCTTGATCTCGGCCTCGTCACGCATGCCGCCGACGCTGAAGCGGTAGAACGGCCGGCCGAGGGATTCAGCAATTGATTTGCCCACGCTGGTCTTGCCCACACCCGGCGGGCCTACCAGCAACACGATGGAGCCGGCGACTTCGCCTTTATAGGCGCCCACCGCGAGGAATTCGAGGATGCGACTCTTGATGTCGTCCAGGCCGGCGTGGTGTTTGTCGAGCACTTTGCGGGCGTGCTTGAGGTCGAGTTTGTCCTCGCCATACACGCCCCACGGCACCGAGGTGGCCCAGTCGAGGTAGTTGCGGGTGACCGCATACTCTGGCGAACCGGTTTCCAGGATCGACAGCTTGTTCATTTCTTCGCTGATGCGTTTCTGCGCCTGGGTTGGCAGTACTTTGTCCACCAGGCGTTGTTCGAACTGTTCGACGTCGGCGCTGCGGTCGTCTTTGGTCAGCCCCAGCTCTTGCTGGATGACCTTGAGTTGTTCCTTGAGGAAGAACTCGCGCTGGTGTTCGCCGATCTTGCGGTTCACCTCGGCGGAGATTTCTTTTTGCAGGCGCGCGACTTCGACTTCCTTGCGCAGCATCGGCAAGACTTTTTCCATGCGCTTGAGCATGGGCACGCAGTCCAGCACTTGCTGCAGCTCATTGCCGGTGGCCGACGTGAGGGCCGCGGCGAAGTCGGTCAGGGGCGATGGGTCGTTGGGGCTGAAGCGGTTGAGGTAGTTCTTCAGCTCTTCGCTGTACAGCGGGTTGAGCGGCAGCAGTTCCTTGATCGCGTTGATCAGCGCCATGCCGTAGGCCTTGACCTCGTCGGTCGGCTGGGTCGGCTGGTGCGGGTATTCGACTTCCACCAGGTACGGTGGGCGGTGGTGCTTGAGCCAGGTCTTGATCCGCACGCGGGTCAGGCCCTGGGCGACGAATTGCAGCTTGCCGTCTTCGCGGCTGGCGTGATGCACCTTCACCAGGGTGCCGTACAGCGGCAGGCTGGAGGTGTCGAAGTGGCGTGGGTCGTCGGGCGGCGTTTCCATGAAAAACAGGGCAAGGGAGTGGTGGTCGGATTTGCTCACCAGCTCCAGGGTTTCGGCCCACGGCTCTTCATTGACGATCACCGGCAATACTTGCGCGGGGAAGAACGGCCGGTTGTGGATCGGGATGATGTAGACCTTGTCGGGCAGGTTTTGCCCCGGCAGGGCCAGGCCAGTGTTGGCGGAAGTGTGTTCAGCGTTTTCCGGGTCGGCGTAGTCGTTGAGGTCGATGTCCGGGAATTCTTGCTGGTCGCTCATGGGGCACCTGCATAAGGAAGTATGCAAGTTAGATGGGGCAGGTCGGCAGTGGTTTCAATGGGCAGGGAGAGATAGCAACATATTGCACACTATTTTCAAACGCGCCGCTGGACCCATGTGGGAGCGGGCTTGCTGTGGCGAGCGGGCTTGCCCCGCGTTGGGCTGCGAAGCAGCCCCATCCATCTGGGGTGAACCCGACGGGGGATAAGCCCCCTCACCACAGCAAGCCCGCTCCCACAGGTTGGATTGCATTTCGTCAGCTGAGTTTGTGCAGGTAGGCCGGCAACGGCTGTTCAGGCAGCACCGACAACACCTTCAAGCGCTGCAACATGCGCTGCCGGGCCCGTTGCAAGTGCTCGCGCAGGTTCAGCGCGGCGGCGTCGAATGCGCCATGCAGCAACAGTTCCAGGATCAACCGGTGCTCGGCCAGCATCGCCGGATCGGCGCCGATACCCAGCAGTCGGTAGAAAATCCGGCTGATGATCATCGGGCTCTGCCCCTGGCGAATCAGCGCGGCGATCTTGCAGTTTTGCAGGCCCGCGAGGCAGTGCTGGTGCAGGTCTTCCTCGATCTGCTCGATCTCTTCCAGGCTGCAATGGGCGCTGTTCTGGGCGTCGAGCACGCGCTGCAACATGGCTTGCAGCCGGTCGCGGTCGAGGTTCGGCGCGCTCTGGCGCAGGGCTTCGGGCTCCAGGCAGGCGCGCAGTTCGTAGTCTTCGGTGACTTCCCGGGCGGTCAGCGGCCCGGCGAGCCATTGGGAATAGGGTTCTTTTTCCACCAGGCCACGGTCCCGCAGGCGCATCAGCGCTTCGCGTACCACCGCACGGCTGACGTTGTAGTGCTCGGCGGCGGCCTGTTCATCGAGGCGGTAATGGCCGAAAGCGATGCAGGTCGACAGCGCGGCGCCGATTTCCTCGACGATGCGCTCCCCCAGGGGCCGGGTGTCCACCAGTTCATCTTCACCGTTGAGGCCCAGGTGTGCATGACTCAAGGGCAGGCGCAACGGCTCCAGGTCCAGGCCGTCGGGGTTGATCAGGTAACCCCGGCCATCGAAGCGGCAAATCAGCCCTTCGTCATGCAGCAGGTTCAAGGCTTTGCGCACCGGCACCCGGCTGGTACCGAACAGCTCGGCCAGCGGCGCTTCCAGCAACACCAGGCCATGGCGGGCGGTGCCGTGGGTGATGGCGTCGCGCAAAACCTGGTGAATCATCGCGTAACGGGAAGCCGAGGCGGACACTGCTTTCATCGGGTTCTCTGGGGCAAACGGGTCGGTGGCCGGGGATTCTCTCATAGTTGCGCCTGTCACTCTGCGCCACGTCGGTGGCACTTTTTTGGGGCCTTCAGAGGGGACTTGTTACTTTTCTGCACCAAAATGTATTTATTAATAAAAGATACATTATTTCATTGTGGGCGAGTATTGAGCGCCGCCCACTATTTCTTTTGATGTCAACAACCCATCTATCCCGTGGGTCTGACCGAAAGCGCCAGATGCTTCAGACATCTCCCCTGAGAGACTGGCACGAAAGCTGCCTTTGTAAAATGTACATTTTATTAATATGTACGTTTTTAGAGGGTCATTCCCATGTCAGACGCCACTTCACTGGCCGAGGATTTCGCCAGCGGTCGCAGCGACCCGGTGCACGCCCTCGAACAGGCACTCGCTCGCGCGAGTCAGGCCCCCAGCGTATTCATCTCCCTGACCGCCGAGCGCGCCCGGCGTGAGGCCGAAGCGTCGGCTGCCCGCTGGCGTGCCGGCCAGCCTTTGAGCGTGTTCGATGGGGTGCCCCTGGCCTGGAAAGACCTGTTTGACGTGGCCGGCAGCATTACCACGGCAGGCGCGGCCTATCGCAGCGACGCGCCGGCGGCTTTGCTGGACGCGCCGAGTGTAGGCCTGTTGTGCCGCGCCGGAATGGTCAGCGTGGGCAAGACCAACCTCAGCGAGCTGGCGTACTCCGGCCTTGGCCTGAACCCGCACTTCGGCACCCCGCACAATCCGCGCGGCATCGATCAACCACGGATCCCCGGTGGTTCGTCGTCGGGGTCGGCGGTCGCCGTGGCGGCCGGTATCGTGCCGATCGCCATGGGCACCGACACCGCGGGCTCCATCCGTATTCCTGCGGCACTGAATGGCGTAGTGGGTTATCGCAGCAGTTGCCGGCGCTACAGCCGCGACGGCGTTTTCCCGCTGGCCCATACCCTCGACAGCCTCGGCCCGCTGACCCGCAGCGTGCGCGATGCGCTGGCCATTGATGATTTGCTCAACGGTCGCGACCAGCGCCAGCCACGCCAGGCCCGCAGCCTCAATGGCCAGCGTTTTTGGGTTGAACAAAGTGTGCTGGAAGACGCCCGCGTCGAGCCTGGCGTGCGCAACAACCTGTTGTATTGCATGGAGCGATTGAAAGCCGAAGGGGCGCTGATTGATGTGCGCCCCTCGAAGACCTTCCAGGCCACCCTCGACCTGATCCAGCACCAGGGCTGGCTCGGCTCCTTCGAAGCCTTCGCGCTCCACGAAGCCCTGCTCGACAGCGCCGACGCCAGCCAACTCGACCCCCGCGTACGCCGTCGCCTTGAAGCGGCCCGCACATTGCCGGCCAGCCAACTGCTGGCGCTGTACGAAGCGCGCCGCCACCTGCAGCAGCAACTGATCGATGAACTCGACGGTGCGATCCTCATCACCCCCACCGTGGCCCACGTTGCCCCGGCCCTGGCGCCGCTGGAAGCCGACGACTCACTGTTCGTCAGCACCAACCTCGCCACCTTGCGCCTGACCATGCCCGGCAGTTTGCTGGACATGCCCGGCGTCAGCCTGCCCAGCGGCCGCGATGCCCTGGGCCTGCCTACCGGCCTGCTGCTCAGCGCCCCCAGCGGCGAAGACGCACGCCTGCTTCGAGCTGCCCTGTCAGCCGAAACCGCACTTACTTTTTAAGGAGACACATCATGGCTAAAGACATCCTCTGTGCATTTGGCGTCGACGTCGACGCCGTCGCCGGCTGGCTCGGCTCCTATGGCGGCGAAGACTCCCCGGACGACATTTCCCGTGGCCTGTTCGCCGGTGAAATCGGCGCGCCGCGCCTGCTCAAATTGTTCGAGCGCTACGGCCTGCGCACCACCTGGTTTATCCCCGGCCACTCGATGGAAACGTTCCCCGAGCAGATGAAGGCCGTCGCCGACGCCGGCCACGAAATCGGCGTGCACGGCTACAGCCACGAAAACCCGATTGCGATGACCGCCGAGCAGGAAGAAATCGTCCTCGACAAGTCCATCGAACTGATCACCCAGGTCACCGGAAAACGCCCCACCGGCTACGTCGCGCCGTGGTGGGAGTTCAGCAAGGTCACCAACGAATTGCTGCTGAAAAAAGGCATCAAGTACGACCACAGCCTGATGCACAACGACTTCCACCCCTACTACGTGCGCAAGGGCGATACCTGGACCAAGATCGACTACAGCCAGCACCCCGACACCTGGATGAAACCCTTGGTGCGCGGCGAAGAAACCGACCTGGTGGAGATTCCGGCCAACTGGTACCTCGATGACCTGCCGCCGATGATGTTCATCAAAAAGGCCCCCAACAGCCACGGCTTCGTCAACCCGCGTCACCTGGAAGAAATGTGGCGCGACCAGTTCGACTGGGTCTACCGCGAACACGAACACGCGGTGTTCACCATGACCATCCACCCCGACGTGTCCGGCCGCCCGCAAGTGCTGTTGATGCTTGAACGGCTGATCGAACACATCCAGAGCCATGCCGGCGTGCGCTTCGTCACCTTCGACGAAATCGCCGATGACTTTATCCGCCGCCAACCGCGTACCTGACACTGCCCAACGTCTGTAGGCGCGAGCTTGCTCGCGAAAAACGTCAACGATCACGCGCTCTGTCTGGCTACACGTGGCGTTCTCAGGTTTTTCGCGAGCAAGCTCGCTCCTACAGTCGGGCCAACCGCGTACCTGATACCTGTAACCAACCCCTGGCCAACCTCCCGAGGCGCGATTCATGTCTATCTACAACAAGCTTGATCTGACTGGCTGGAAACCCCGGCAACTGACGCCCAAGGAAGTGCGTTTCGCCACCTGGATCGCGTTTTTCGCCTGGGTGTTTGCGGTGTATGACTTCATCCTGTTCGGCACCTTGCTGCCGGAAATCGGGCGGCACTTTAGCTGGGGTGAAGTGGAGCAAGCGGAGATTGCGACATGGGTGGCAGTCGGCACTGCCGTGGTCGCGCTGGCCATCGGTCCGATCGTGGACAAGCTGGGTCGGCGCAAGGGGATTATTTTCACCGTGGCCGGTTCGGCGATCTGCTCGGCGCTGACCGCCATTGGTGGCGCGTGGGGCAAGTCGTCGTTGATCCTGATCCGTTCCCTGGGCGGCCTGGGGTATGCCGAGGAAACGGTTAACGCCACGTACCTGAGCGAACTGTACGCCGCCTCCGATGACCCGAAACTGGCCAAGCGTCGCGGTTTTATCTACAGCCTGGTGCAGGGTGGCTGGCCGGTGGGCGCGTTGATCGCGGCAGGTTTGACCGCGCTGTTGCTGCCGGTGATTGGCTGGCAGGGGTGCTTTGTGTTTGCGGCGGTCCCGGCGATTGTCATTGCGATCATGGCGCGCAAGCTCAAGGAGAGCCCGCAGTTCCAGATTCACCAGCGCATCAGCGAGCTGCGCAAAAGCGGCGCGGTGAAAGAAGCGCAAAACGTCGCCGTGACCTACGGCGTGGACTATGACGAACACAGCAAGGCCGGCCTCAAGGCCGCATTCCGTGGCCCGGCCCGCCGCGCAACCCTGGTGATTGGTGCGGCGCTGCTGCTCAACTGGGCGGCGATCCAGGTGTTCAGCGTGCTGGGTACTTCGGTGATCGTCAGCGTGCACCACATCTCGTTCGAGAACTCACTGATCATCCTCGTGCTGTCGAACCTGGTGGGTTACTGCGGCTACCTCAGCCACGGCTGGATGGGCGACAAGATCGGCCGCCGCAATGTCATCGGCCTGGGCTGGATGCTCGGCGGGCTGTCGTTCGCCGGGATGCTGTTTGGCCCGAGCAACATGGCGATGGTGGTCGGGCTGTACAGCCTGGGCCTGTTCTTCCTGATCGGGCCGTACTCGGCGGCGCTGTTTTTCATCAGCGAAAGTTTTCCCACCAGCATCCGTGCCACCGGCGGCGCGATCATCCATGCCATGGGGCCGATCGGTGCCGTGGTCGCCGGGTTCGGTGCCACTCAAGTGTTGTCGGCCGGCAGTGACTGGCAGACCGCCGCGCTGTGGTTTGGCGCCGTGCCGTGCTTTTTGTCCGGTGCGCTGATGTTTGCCGCGCGCCATGTGCGTCCGGAAACCGTCCAGTAAGGAGTCAGTTGATGAGTCGTAAAGTTGCGTTGATTACCGGTGCCGCCAGCGGCATCGGCCAGGCCCTCGCGGTGGCGTATGCCCGCAGCGGCGTGGCGGTGGTGGGCGGGTATTACCCGGCCGACCCCCATGAACCGCATCACACCGTTGCGCGGGTGGAAGAGGCCGGCGGTGAATGCCTGATGTTGCCGCTGGACGTGGGCGATACCGCTTCTGTGGATAACCTGGCCGCGCAAGCGGTCCAGCACTTCGGTCGCCTCGATTACGCGGTGGCCAACGCCGGGCTGTTAAGGCGCGCGCCGTTGCTGGAGATGACTGACGAACTGTGGAACGAGATGCTCAACGTCGACCTGACCGGGGTGATGCGCACCTTCCGGGCGGCGACCCGGCATATGCGGGAGGGCGGGGCGTTGGTGGCGATTTCATCGATTGCCGGTGGCGTGTATGGCTGGCAAGAGCACGCGCATTACGCGGCGGCCAAGGCCGGCGTGCCGGGGTTGTGCCGCTCGCTGGCGGTGGAATTGGCGCCGCTGGGGATTCGCTGCAATGCGGTGATTCCGGGGTTGATCGAGACCCCGCAGTCGCTGGACGCGAAGAACTCCCTCGGCCCGGAAGGGCTGGCGAAAGCCGCGCGGGCGATTCCGTTGGGCCGGGTAGGGCGGGCGGACGAAGTGGCGTCCCTGGTGCGGTTCTTGACCAGTGAGGAATCGAGTTACCTGACCGGGCAGAGCATTGTGATTGATGGCGGGTTGACCGTGCGCTGGCCGGACTGACCCACGCAGCGTGGAAATGAAGGCTTAAGCGGTGAGGGCTTGTTGTGGCGAGGGGGCTTGTCCCCCGTTGGAATGCGCAGCGCTCCCGCTTTTTTGGGGCTGCTGCGCAGCCCAACGGGGGACAAGCCCCCTCACCACAGGTCCAGTGTTGTCATCAGGAGTTTTTTGTATGTCCCAACTGCATAACCGCCGCGCCGTGATCACCGGCGCCGGCAGCGGCATCGGCGCCGCCATCGCGCGCGCCTACGCCGTCGAAGGCGCGCGCCTGCTATTGGCCGACCGCGACGCAGCAACCCTCGCCGAAACCGCCATCACCTGCCGCAACCTCGGCGCCGACGTCCTCGAATGCGTGGCCGACGTCGGCACCGTCGACGGCGCCCAGGCCAGTGTGGATGCCTGCGTCGCTCACTACGGCGGCATCGATATTCTGGTCAACAACGCCGGCATGCTGACCCAGGCCCGTTGCATCGACCTGACCATGGACATGTGGAACGACATGCTGCGTGTCGACCTCACCAGCGTATTCGTCGCCAGCCAGCGCGCCTTGCCCCACATGCTGGCCCAGCGCTGGGGCCGGATCATCAACGTCGCCTCGCAACTGGGCATCAAGGGCGGCGCCGAGCTGACCCACTATGCGGCGGCCAAGGCCGGCGTCATCGGTTTCACAAAATCCCTGGCCCTGGAAGTGGCCAAGGACAACGTGCTGGTCAACGCCATTGCGCCCGGGCCGATCGAGACGCCGTTGGTGGGCGGCATCAGCGACACCTGGAAACGCGCCAAGGCCGCCGAGTTGCCCCTGGGCCGTTTTGGCCTGGCAGACGAAGTGGCCCCCACCGCCGTGCTGCTGGCCAGCGAGCCGGGGGGCAATCTGTTCGTCGGCCAGACCCTGGGCCCGAACTCTGGCGATGTCATGCCATGAGCGGGCACTAAGCATGTGCGGACTCTGTGGCCTGCTGGGTGAAGACCTGCACTGGAGCGATCCGCTGGGCGATGAGCTGCCCCGGCGGCGCGAACGCCTGCGCCGGATTGCGGCGATCAACCAGGTGCTGGCGGTGTTCCGGCTCAAGGTCGAAGACTTCCAGGGCGCGTCCTATCTGCTGCTGGGCGCCACCGGCAAACAGGAACTGGCCAGCGGCCTGGATCAACTGTGGCGGGCGGCGGAGAGCATGCTCGGTCGACCGCTGGACCCTCTTGATCCCCAATTACTCGACCACTTGGAACACGGCCTTCTGTAGGCGCGAGCTTGCTCGCGAAAAACGTCAACGATAACCGGCCCTGTCTGGTTAAACACGACGTTCTCAGGTTTTTCGCGAGCAAGCTCGCTCCTACAGGGGGCGAGCAACGAGGTAGAAATATGAGCATCGCCCTCAACGTCATCACCGGGTTCCTCGGCAGCGGCAAGACCACCTTGCTCAAGCGACTGCTGCAAGGCGAAAGCCTCGGCGACACGGCGTTGCTGATTAATGAATTCGGCGATGTCGGCATCGACCATCTGTTGGTGGAGGAAGTCGCGCCGGACACCGTGCTGCTGCCCAGCGGCTGCGTCTGCTGTTCGATTCGCGGCGAGTTGAAAGACGCCTTGCTCGGCCTGCTGCAGCGCCGCGAGCGGGGCGAGATCCCGGCCTTCAAGCGGGTGATCCTGGAAACCACCGGCCTCGCCGACCCGGCGCCGATCCTCGCCACCTTGAACAACGATGTGCAACTGCGCGGGCGCTTTCATATCGGCCTGGTGGTGACGTTGGTAGACGCCAGTCACGCCGCCTTGCAGGAACGCCTGCACCCGGAATGGCTGGCGCAAGTGGCCGCCGCCGATCGCCTGCTGTTGAGCAAGACCGACCTCGTCGACGACTGCGACTCGCTGCGCGCGCACTTGCAGGCACTGAACGCCGGCACGCCGATCCTCAACACCTGCGATATCGACAGCGGTGAACAACTGCTGCTCGGCGAAGGCCTGCGCAGCGCCGAACCGGCGGCGGAAGTCGGCCGCTGGAAACTCCATCACACCACCGCCGCCAACCATGGCGCGGCGCAAGTCTGCTGCCTGACCTTCGATCAGCCGCTGGATTGGGTGGGTTTCGGGGTCTGGTTATCGATGCTGTTAAGATGCCACGGCGAACGTATTCTTCGCGTCAAAGGACTGCTCAACGTGAACGCAAGTTTGGCTCCCATCGTTATCCATGGCGTGCAGCATTGCCTGCATGCGCCGGTTCACCTGCCTGCCTGGCCGGGTACCGATCGGCAATCGCGCCTGGTGTTTATCCTGCGCGGGCTGGACCCGGCGCTGCTGCGTCGCTCCTTTGACGTGTTCTCCAGAAGGTTCGCCCCATGATCACGCTTCGCGTCCTCGGCACGTCGGTGACCCTGCTGGAAACCCTGCGTGTGCGCGCCGAACAGGAACTGGGCATTCGCCTGGTGTACCAGGTGCACGACGTCGAGCAGGCCCAGCGCATCGCGGTGATGCAGCCCGACAGCTACGACCTCTATGACCAGTGGTTTCACAACGTCGACTTCGTGTGGCCGGCGCGGGCGATCCAGCCGATCGACACCCGGCGCATTGCGCTGTGGCATGAGATCAACGACTTGCCCAAGCGCGGCCGGCTGTCCGCCAACGACCGCCTGGGCAGCGGCAGTGTGCCCAGCGAGCGCCTGTTCGTGCAGCACGACGGCAGCCTCGGCAGCACCGTCACCGAACGCATCAGCATGTTGCCCCTGACCCATAACGCCGACAGTTTTGCCTATCGCCCGGAGCGCTTGCCCGAGGGGTTCAACCGCGCCAACGAGAGCTGGGGCTGGCTGCTGGACCCGGCCTGGGGCGCGCGCACCGCGCTGCAAAGTGACGCCGCCATCGGTGCCCTCGACGCGGCGCTGGCGGTGCAGGGCGCGGGGCTGGCGAGCTTCAAGGACATCGGCAACATGAGCATCGAAGAGATCGATGTGCTGGCGGATATCCTGGTGCGCAAGCAGAAGGAGGGGCATTTTGCGGCGTTCTGGTCCGATGACGAAGAAGCGGCGCAACTGATGCTCAGCCCGAGTATTGATATCCAGAGTCTGTGGTCACCGACTTTGATGCGCTTGCATCGGGCCGGGGTCAAATACCGCCTGGCCGTACCCCGTGAAGGCTATCGCGCCTGGTTCGGCGGGTTGTCGTTGTCGCGCCATGCCAAGGGCCCGGTGCTGGATGCGGCCTACGCCTACCTCAACTGGTGGCTGTCCGGCTGGCCCGGTGCGGTGATGGCACGCCAGGGTTACTACATCGGCAACCCGGCCCGCAGCCGCGATCACCTGAGCAGCGCCGAATGGGATTACTGGTACGCCGGCCTGCCCGCACGGGAAGAGCTGCTGGGCAGCGATGGCTTGCCGCTGATCGAGGTGGGCGAGGTGCGTGACGGTGGCTCCTATGAGCAACGCATGGGGCATATCGCGGTGTGGAACTCGGTGATGGACGAACACAACTACCTGGTGCGGCGCTGGGGTGACTTTATGCGGGCGCGCGCGTAGATACGGCGCTATGTCGCCAATTTAATGACACTGAAGTTCCAGTATTTATTGGGTGCACTTCTTCTCTCGCACAGCTAATCTGGATAATTCGAATATCCTTTTAAAAAGGATATTTATTTGACGCCGATTCAGCTGTCGCGAGGGACGCGTATGACGAAGGGACGTTTCAGCTGGAGGGGGCAGGCGCTGCCAGAGGGCAACAGAATGAGGTGGCGCCATACGTTTCAAACCCGGATCGCCGGGGTGCTGGCGCTGCTGTTGCTGGTGGTGGTGGCCGCGGTGTATTTCGCGGTGAAGACCGCCACCAATCGCGCCGTGGAAAACCAGGCCCGGGTACAGCTGGAAACCGGCAGCCAGGTGTTCGAACGCCTGCTCGACCTGCGTGGCCGGCGCCTGCAATACGGCTTGAACTGGCTCACCGCAGACTTGCCCTTCCGCCAGGCCATCGCCGAGGGCGAACCCGCTGCGATTCTCGCCGCCCTGCGCCGCCATGGCACCGGCCTGACGTCCAGTGAAGTGTTTGTGCTGGGCCTCGAAGGGCAGGTGATGCTCAGCACGTTACAGGCACTGCCCCTCGGCCAGGCCTTTCCCTATAACAGTGACTTGCGCCAGGCCCGGCGCAGCGGCCTGCAAATGTTGATTGTGGCCGTGGATGGCCGGCCGTTTCTGCTGGTGCAGCAGGAGGTCGTCGACCCCGCACCGATCGCCCGCGTCGTCATGGGCTTTCCCATGGATGACGTGTTTGCCAGTGAACTGCGTTCCATGAGCAACCTTGAGGTGTCGTTCCTCAGTGTGCAGAAGGGCCAGCCCGGCGAAGTGTTCAGCACCCAGCCCGAGGCTTTTGAGGCTTCCGTTGTCAGCGACTTGCAGGCCCCGCATATCAACCCAGTGCCGCAGTTGAACCTGTTTCACGGCCAGCGTTACCTCAGCCAGGTGCTGCCCTTGGGCAACACCACAGACGGCGGAGAAGTGCGGGTGCTGTTGCAAAGCCCGCTGGACCACGCCCTCGAATCCTTCGCGCCGCTGGACCGGCAGTTTCTCGCGATCGCTCTGGTGGTGCTGCTGGTGTCACTGGCGGGGGCGCTGTTCCTGGCGCGGCGGGTTTCGCGCCCACTCAATGCGCTGGTGCAAGCGGCCGAACGCATCGGTGCCGGTGATTACCGTACGCCGGTGCGGGTGCGCAGCCATGATGAATTCGGCCTGCTGGCCCATGCCTTCAACGCCATGCAAACCGGGATCGCCGTGAGGGAACGGCAACTGGCCCACAACGCCCTGCACGACCCGCTCACCGGCCTGCCCAACCGGGCGCTGGCCATGGAACGCCTGGGCAGCGCCATCAGCGCGGGCCGGCCCGTGGTGTTGCTGTACCTGGGGATCGAAAACTACCGGGTAATCAACGAAGGCTACGGCCCGGAAGGCGTGGAAGAAATGCTCCGCGAGGCCAGCCGTTGCCTGCTGTCGAGCCTGTCGGCCAGCGACACCGCCGCGCGTATCACCGGCAGCGAGTTTTTGCTGCTGCTGGAAAACACCGAGATCGACCGTGTCGTGGCCCTGGCCGACCGCTTGTATGGGCTGCTGACCGAGCCCCAGCGCATTGGCGGCGATGAACTGCGCCACGAAGTGAGCATCGGCATCGCCGCTTACCCGGCCGACGGCCAGCAGGTTGAAGAACTGATCAGCCGCGCCGCCATTGCCCGTCACGATGCGGCGGCGCTGCCGGGCTATTTGCAGATCTACCAACAAGACCGCGACCTGGCTCACCAACGCCAGATCAGCCTGATCCGTGACTTGCGCCGGGCGGCAGCGGAGGGCGAGTTATACCTGTGTTATCAACCCAAGCTCGACCTGCACCTTGGCCATGTGCGCCAGGCCGAAGCGCTGTTGCGCTGGCAGCATCCGGTGCTTGGGCTGGTGTCGCCGGCCGAATTCATTCCCCTGGCCGAGCGCACCGGCAGCATGGGCAGCCTGACCCACTGGGTGATCGAAGAAGCGATTCGGCAATTGGCCGAGTGGGAGGTGCGCGGGTTGCAGGTGCAGTTGTCGGTGAACATCTCGGTGGACGACCTGGCCGATGACGGCCTGGCCCTGCGGGTGACCGAGTTGTTGACGCGTTACCGCGTGTCCGCCGCGCAACTGATTTTCGAAATCACCGAAAGCGCGATCATGCACAACCCGGCCCAGGCCCTCAGCGTGCTGGAGCAACTGCGCGGCTGTGGCATCAGCCTGTCGGTGGACGACTTCGGCACCGGCTATTCATCCCTCGCACAACTGCAACGCCTGCCGGTGCAGGAGCTGAAGATCGACCAGTCGTTCGTGCGCAACCTCGACAGCACCTCGGGCGACGGGGTGATCGTGCGTTCGACCATCGAAATGAGCCACAACTTGGGGCTTAAGGTGGTGGCCGAAGGGGTGGAGTTCGAGCCGAGCCTCAAGCTGCTCAAGCTCTGGAAATGCGACACGGCCCAAGGCTATTTGATCAGCCGGCCGTTGAATGCCATGGCGTTTGAAATGTGGATGCGCCGTGAGCGGGTGCCGGTCTAGAGCGTCGGCGGTTACACCGACGCAGGTGTTGTCAATGCTAGGCCGTTTCATCGACCAGGGTTTGCAACAGCTTCCACAAGCCTTCGATGTGGTGGCGCTCCGTCCCCAGTGCGCCGATGGACACACGTACCATCCAGCGCTCGCCCAGAATGGCGGGGGTGACGTAGGCTTTGCCTGATTGATTGAGTTTTTCCGCCCAGGCGCGGGTGTGGTTATCCAGCGCCTCACCACCAAGGCCTGGCGGCTCGTGGCGGATGCACAGCGTTTGCAGGGCTACGGCGGCCACCAGTTTCCAGTGCTTGCTGCCTTCAATCTGTTCCGCCAGCCAGCGGGCATTGGCGAGGTCACGTCGCAGCCGGGCCTGCAGGCCGCTGACGCCTTGTTCACGAATCAGGAACCACAGCTTCAGGGCGCGGAACCGGCTGCCCAGGGAGATCCGCCAGTCGCGGTAGTTTCTGACCTGGCCATCAGCCTTGGACTGTAGATAGCTGGGGTTGGTGGTCATGATGCGAATCAAGTGCTCGGGGTCGCGTACAAAGTACACCGAGCAATCAAACGCCGCCCCTAGCCATTTGTGAGGGTTGAGGACCAGCGAGTCGGCGTGCTCGATGCCGTTCCATAGCATGCGGCATTCCGGGAGGATCATCGCGGCCCCGGCCATGGCCGAGTCGACATGCAGCCAGAGGCCGTGACGCTGAGTCAGGGCGCCGATGGCTTCCAGGGGGTCGATGGCCATGGCAGCCGTTGTGCCGGTGGTCGCGATCACCACACAGGGTCTGTTCCCGGCAGCCAGGTCTTGTTCGATGGCCCGCTCCAATGCATGCGGCGACATTGCATGGTGTTCGTCGGTGGCCACGGTACGGATATTGTTCTGGCCAAACCCCGCCAGGATCGCGGCCTTGTTCACTGAACTATGGGCGTGGGCCGAGGTGTAGACGATCAAGGGTGCGCCGCTGTTTTGCAGGCCATCGTGCATCAGCGCGTAGTTGGAGCTGCGTTCGCGGGCACTGATCAGTGCCACCAGGGTGGAGGTTGAGGCCGAGTCCTGGATCACGCCGCTCCAGTTGGCGCTCAGGCCGATCATGTCGCGCAGCCAATCGGTGGTGACTTCCTCGATTTCGGTCAGGGCCGGGCTCGATTGCCACGACAATCCCACCACGCCCAGGCCAGTACTCAAGCAATCGCCGAGGACGGAGGACAGTTCCACATTCGACGGGAAGAACCCGAAGAAGCTTGGATGCTGCCAATGCAACAGACCGGGCATGATCAGTTTTTCGACGTCGCCCATGATCTGTTCGAACGGTTCGGCTGTTTCAGGCGGGCTGGCCGGCAGGGCGGATTTGATTTCGCCTGGGGTCGTGGTGGGTTGCACACCGCGTTGCTCGATGTTTTGTCGATAGTCTGCAATCAGGTCGATCAGGGCGTGGCCATGTCGGCGGAATTCTTCAGGTGTCATATAAGAGTGTCCATCAGGAAAAGAAGTAAGGGCGTTAGCACCAGAAGTAAAACGGCTCACCAGCGGTATAGCCGATAAACGATTGGATGCTGATGCGTTTGCCTGAGTCGAATCCGCTAATGGCGTGAGGGCGGCGGGTATTGATGATGATCAGTTCGTTTTTGCGCGGCTGGATGCGTAGTGGCTTTTGCAAACGTTCTTCGGGAAGTTGCGCACCTTCAAAACGTTCGACGTCTTCGTAGGCAAACGCTTCGGTATCCCAGATGATCAATTCTCCTCCCGAAGGTGGCGTCTCAATGTAAATGTTGGCGCTGAATTGATGTTCCAGTTTGGCAATGGAAATAGGCAGGCAATCAACATGGGGCACGGTTTCCGAGAGGTGAGCTGTCTCCGGGAACATGGCGCGGATAATACCGCAGAACATGGGCTGGCCCTGGAATGCGGCGGTGGTCGCACCTTCTGGCCAAACCTGCTGCAGGTGCTCCAACAGCAGGTGGATGGGCGGCTTCTGCGGGGCGCAGAGGCTGTCGATCAAGTCGCGCATATGGGCTGCGTCGGCATAGTATTGCTGTTGAGCGTCACTGCCTGCGCTCTTGCCGTAGGTAGAGTTGAACGGTGTTCCCCAGCGATGGACGCCATAGAATTGCTGGACAACTTTCCCGCTCTCATAGGTTTCGTGGTTGTACGCCTGGAGAATCGCCGTTTCGTCTATATATTTATTTAATACTGCGCTGGTTTGTTCATTCGCAAAATCAGGTATTCGAATGGCGAGTACTTCACCCGTGATGAGTTTTCTTAAGCTGGCTGCATCGAGTTGTGTAAGCTCTAAGATGGCAGGTGTTTTGACGCACGATGCGGCGGGCGTTAGTTTGCTGTTGTTCAGGTCCGTCATAATAAATAACTCCATGTTGATTGTTATGGGCAACGTTTAATTGGGCGGGGTTTGCCCGGAACTAAAGTAGAGTGAAATATTTGGAGGGTGGTATAGGATTTTTCTGAGTGTTTATTTAAGTGCACAGGCCGTCTTGCTTTAATTTATTGCCCACATAAAAAAAGGCGGCTACCCATGAGGTAGCCGCCTTTTTCTTACCGCCGGTTGTACTTAATCCGGCAGTTTGAACGCCATCACATAGTCACCCTGCTTGGTGCCCAGGGAACCATGACCGCCGGCCATGACCAGCACGTACTGCTTGCCGTCCTTGCCGGTGTAGGTCATCGGAGTGGTTTGCGCGCCTGCTGGCAGGCGGCCTTCCCACAACTGTTTGCCGTTTTTCACGTCATAGGCACGCAGGTACTGGTCCAGGGTACCGCTGAGGAAGGACACGCCACCGGCGGTGGTGAATGTACCGCCCAGGCTAGGCACGCCCATGGTCAACGGGACCGGAACCGGCGAGCTGTCACGCACGGTGCCGTTTTTGTGCATCCAGATGGTCTGGTGGTTGGTCAGGTCGACCGCGGCCACGTAACCCCACGCCGGCGCCTGGCACGGCAGGCCCAGTGGCGACAGCATGGCTTCGAGGATCACACCGTATGGCGCGCCTTTGTTTGGCTGCACGCCTTCGGTTTCGCTGACCCGTGGGCCTTGCTTGGCAATATCGGCGGCCGGGATCAGTTTCGATTTGAACGCCATGTAGCTCGGGTTCACGAAGGCAATCTGGCGAACCGGGTCGACGGAAATGCCGCCCCAGTCGAACACACCGAAGTTACCCGGGTAAACGATCGAGCCCTGCAGCGATGGCGGGGTGAACGGACCGTCGTAGCGCATGGATTTGAAGTCAATCCGGCACAGCATCTGGTCGAACGGCGTCACGCCCCACATGTCACGCTCCTTGAGGGGCGGTGGCATGAAGTTCAGGTCCGATTTCGGTTGGGTCGGTGCGGTGTGATCGCCGGCCACTGCGCCTTGCGGTACAGGGATTTCGTTGATCGGCACCACGGGCTGACCGTTGGTACGGTCGATCACGTAGATGCTGCCTTGCTTGGTCGACGCCATCACCGCTTTTTTCACGCCATCAGCGGTCTTGATGTCGATCAGAGAAGGCTGGCCGCCCACGTCCATGTCCCACAGGTCATGGTGAGTGAACTGAAAGGTCCACTTCACGTGGCCGCTGTCGATGTCCAGGGCGGTCAGGCCGGCGCTGTACTTCTCGGAGTCCGGGGTCCGGTCGCCGCCGTACTGGTCGGGCATCTGGTTACCCATCGGCAGGTAGAGCATGCCGAGTTTTTCGTCGACCGCGAACATCGACCACATGTTTGGCGAGTTGCGGGTGTAGGTCTTGCCCTCGGCCAACGGGGTGGTGTCGTCCGGGTTGCCGCTGTCCCAGTTCCACACCAGCTTGCCGGTGTGCACGTCAAACGCGCGGATCACGCCGCTCGGCTCGTCGGTGGAGACGTTGTCGGTCACGTGACCGCCGATCACCACCAGGTTCTTGGTGACGGCCGGTGGCGAGGTGGAGTAGTAACCGCCCGGGGCGAAGGTGCCGATGTTGGCGCGCAGGTCGATCTGGCCTTTGTCACCGAAGTCTTCGCACATCTTGCCGGTGTCGGCGTTCAGGGCGATCAGACGGGTGTCGGCGGTCGGTACGAAGATGCGTTTCGGGCAGGCATTCGGCGCGGCGGCCGGGCTGGCGCTGCCAGTCGGGCTCTGCTCGGAAGCGTAGGCCGCGTCATCGTGATACGACACGCCACGGCAGGTCATGTGCGCCCAACCCTTGAAGTTGGCAGCCCCTTCGCTGCTGATCTTCGGGTCGAAACGCCAGATTTCCTTGCCGGTGTCCGGGTCCAGGGCAATCACCTGGCTGTGCGGCGTGCACACGTAGAGCATGCCGTTGACTTTCAGCGGGGTGTTTTCCGCGGTGGTTTCACCGGGATCGCCTGGGCCAGGGATGTCGCCGGTACGGTACGTCCAGGCTGGCACCAGCTTGTGGGCGTTTTCCGGGGTGATCTGCGCCAGAGGCGAGTAGCGATCACCAAAGGCCGAACGGCCATAGGAGTTCCAGTCACCATCGGCCTGGGTTGGGGCTGCGCTGGCCATGCCCGGTACCGCGTCGCGGTCCAGTTGGCCTTTCTTGACCATGGCACCCGGGTCAGTGAATTGACTGGCCAAGGCGGCAGCGCCGGCCAGCACCACGGCGACGCTCAGGGCGCCCGTGCCCAGCGGCGAGGCTTGGCCGCGCAGCAACGGACGGCGGAACCACGGGAGCAGCATGACGATGCCGAGGGCGAACAACAGGGCCAGGCGCGGCACCAGTTGCCACCAGTCCAGGCCCACTTCCCACAGCGCCCAGACGGTGCTGGCAAACAGCACCAGTGCGTACAAGCCCAGCGCCGCGCGGCGAGTCGCCAGCAGCAACAGGCCGGTGACGGTGATGCCGAGACCGGCCAGCAGGTAATACAGCGACCCGCCGAGCATGCTCAGCTTGATCCCCCCGGCCAACAAGGCCAGGCCCATTATCAGCAGCAAGATCCCCAGTAGCCTGGGCAGCAGGCGACTTGGACTTGAAGCACCATCAGTGCTCATAGTGTGGTTCTCCGTTACGTTTTGAATTGGTTGCGCACAGTTCACTGTAGATGACGTTCCGGCGCAGGCTTGGTTCAGGGCAAATTAGGTTTATTCAGAAATCAGAAGGCACTGTGCTGCTTGATCCCGCCGATCGTCGCCTTGCTAAGACAGCGCTGTCTGAGTGCCGCCGAAATCACCCGGCATCCACGAGGACTCAGCCTCAAAGGCCGATGCCGCCTGGGCACAGTTGACCCGGCCGAGGGGTAACAACGCAGCGCACAGGCGCAGGTTTGGGAAAGCAGGCATAGGCAAAATGGGGTCTTAATATTTTAGGGTTTTGAAACGCAAACAGCGGCCTGGCGCGTTCGCGCAAAGGCGCTGGACGCGGGCAGTCGATGGTTTGATGAGGATGATGAAACGTTTCAGTTTGTTGCTGGCAAGGATAATGCCCTGACGCGGGGAGAGAAAGGGCTAAACGGAAGATGGATTCTTTCGGATTTGGTAATAGTGGGCTGGGTCGTTGGATTTGGTATCCAACTGTTCATTGGTTTGGGGTTGAGAGCGTGGTTATCTGCGTCACCAAAACGGATGGGGGTCGACATGGAGTGCGACAGCAAAGCGGGTGAGGCAAAGGTCATAACGGCTGGGGAGTTAGTCGTTATTCTCGGGCAGTATCACAGCGCAATTGCAAGACTGGGTTCCGGCATCATCAGCTTGTCCGGCGCGCTCAAGCGTAGTGAAGACGCTGAGGTAAAACAGGCTGCAGATGAAGCATGGATGAAGCTGAATGAGTTTGTCGATTGTATGGATGGTGTAGCGGATGGATTGAATGCGCTGACCCAGAAGAAGGAGGCCCAAAATGGCGAATGACCTCAAGGATAATGTGAGCTATCTTCGCCACGAGTACCGTCAAGGTTCGTCATCAGGCTACGATCGCATAGGCGGCGCAGGCGGTGGGGGCAACGGAGGAGGAAACGGTTTGGAAAAGCGTATTTCGCAAGTTGAGACAAGGCTGGAGCGCGTCGAGGCAAAGCGGAGTGGTGTGCAAGAGCAGATGGTTACCAAGTCCGACCTGCTGCAGACCAAGATCGACCTGCTCGAAGCAACCTCTAGATTGGATCTCTCAATCGCCCATTTCAGAACGGATATGCAATCGTTGGAAACCCGGCTGTTGAAATGGTTTGTCGGAACGGCTGGAGCCTTGTCTGCCATCGCATTTGGTGTGGCCCGACTCGTTCATTGAGTTTATCCGTTTGAAGCCCGGCACCCTGCCGGGCTTTTTGGTTGCTAAGCCAACTTCACCAAACACCCCTCAAGAATATCCAGCCCCTCCTCCAGCACTGCCGCCTCAATGGTCAACGGCGCCAGCAGCCGGATGATGTGCCGCGATTTGCCGCTGGGCATCAACAGCAAACCAGCGTCGCGGGCCAGGGCCAGCAGTTGGGTCAGTTGTTGTGGCGCCGGGCTGCCGTCGGCGTTGGCCAGTTCGATGCCACGCATGGCGCCCACGCCGGTCAAGCGGCCGAGGTACGGGGAGAGCGTTTTCGAACGCCATGATTCATAACGGCTGACGATAGCTTCTTCCTGTTGCGCCCCCCAATTTTTCAAGTGCTCGTCAGTCATCTCATCCAGCGTGGCCAAGGCCGCCGCGCAGGCAATCGGGTTGCCGGAGTAGGTGCCGCCCAGGCCGCCTTTGGGCAGGTTGTCGAGCAACGTTTTGCGCCCCACCACCGCCCCCAGCGGCACGCCGCCGGCGATGCTTTTGCCCAGCAGGATCAGGTCCGGTTCGATGCCCAGGCGTGAGAACGCAAACCGCTGGCCGGTACGACCGAAGCCGGACTGAATTTCATCGGCAATCAACAGGATGTTCTTTTCGTCGCAGAAACGTCTCAGGGCCTGGGCGAATTCCACGTCCAGGGTCAGGAAACCCCCTTCGCCCTGCACCGGTTCGATGATGAAACAGGCCACGTCTTCGACATCAATTTCCACGCTGAACAGGCGATCCATCGCCTTGAGTGCGTCGCTGCAGCTCACGCCGTTGTCGCGGCTGGGGAACGGCAGGTGGAACACCGGCCCCGGCAGCACGCCGACTTTTTGCTTGTACGGTGCGACTTTGCCATTGAGGTTCAAGGTGGCCAGCGTTCGCCCGTGAAATGCGCCGTCAAAGGCAATCACCGCGGTGCGGCCAGTGGCACCGCGGACGATTTTCAAGGCGTTTTCCGCCGCTTCCGCACCGCTGTTGGTGAGCATGCCGCTGACCGGGTAATCCACCGGAATGAACGCGGTCAGACGGTCCATCAGTTCGATGTACGGCGCGTGAGGCACAGCGTTGAAGGCGTAGTGGGTGAGCTTTGTCGCCTGCTCGCGAATCGCTTCGACCACGCGCGGGTGGCAGTGGCCCAGGTTGAGCACGCCGATGCCGCCGATGAAATCGATGTAGCGCTTGCCGGTGGTGTCCCAGACTTCGGCGTTCTTGCCATGGCTGAGGCTGATGGGGTGGACGACGGAAATCGACTGGCTGATGGTTTCGCGGCTCATGGATCCGGGACTCAAGAATGGGGTGCGTTCTTTTATCTAAGCCGCGAGCTGCCTTGCCCCGCAAACGAAATAAAGTCGCCGGGTCATTATTAAAAGTCGGGATGTGCTGCGAGGTACCCCACCATCCAGTTCAAAAACGCCTTCACTTTCGGAATGTCCCCGGCATGTTCGGCGTGGGCGATAAAGTGCGCGCCGGCGCTGGGCATCGTGTAATCCCAGGGGATCATCAGGCTGCCGTTTGCCAGCTCTTCGGCCACCAGGTACTTCGGCACCAAGGCCACGCCATACCCCGATTGCGCCGCGCGGATGCACATGTAGAACGTGTCGAAACGCGGCCCGTGGTAGCTGTTTTGCGAGTGCAGGCCCTGTTCCAGAAACCATGCGTGCCAGGCTTCGGGGCGTGAGGTGCATTGCAGCAACGTGTGGCGGGACGAGGCGTCGCTGCCGGCGGTGACAAACCCGGGGGCGCACACCGGCACCACGGCTTCGCGAAACAACTCAATGCAGGTCGCCCCCGGCCAGGATCCCTGGCCGAAGAAAAACGCGATGTCAGCCTTGGCCTGCAACACGTCGAACGGCTCCAGTTCGTTGCGCACGTCCAGGTGGACAGTGGGATGAAGCGCGGCAAAATCCTTGAGCTTGGGCACCAGCCAGCGGTCGCCGAAGGTCGGCTGGGTGGCGATGCGCAGCACTTCGGTCTCGCCGCCGTAGGTCAGGATGTAGCGGCTGGAAATATCCACCTGGTTGAGGATCTTGCGCACTTCCTCCAGGTACAACGACCCCGCCGGCGACAGGTACAAACGCTGGCGCACCCGCTGGAACAGAGGGTGGCAGAGCATCTCTTCCAACTGCGCCACCTGTTTGCTCACGGCACTCTGGGTCAGGTGCAGCTCTTCGGCGGCGCGGGTGAAACTCAGGTGGCGGGCGGCGGCTTCGAAGCATTGCAGCGCCGTCATTGAAGGGGTCATACGTTTTGAAATCACGGGCTCGCAGATCCTTTCAAATAACCGAGTTCATTCCAAATCGGAAGGAGCCTAAGCCTAAACGTCGTTTGTGGCCAAGGTGTAAAGCCGTTGATACTGACCCGCAACACTATAAACCGGCGCGGGTTTTTGGCGCCGAATAATAAAGACCGACAGGGAGCGCCTTGCATGAAGCACATGAAATCCATTTTGGCGGTATTTACCGCCGCCGTATTGGGTTTGGCCGGGAGCGCCCACGCGGGGGCGACCCTGGATGCGATCCAGAAGAAAGGTTTTATCCAGTGCGGGGTCAGCGACGGTTTGCCGGGCTTCGGCGTGCCGGACGCCAACGGCAAGATGACCGGCATTGATGTGGACGTGTGCCACGCCGTCGCGGCGGCGCTGTTCGGTGATGCGTCGAAAGTGAAGTTCAGCCAGTTGACCGCCAAGGAGCGCTTCACCGCGTTGCAGTCCGGCGAGATCGACCTGATTTCCCGCAACACCACCTGGACCAGTTCCCGCGACGCGGGCATGGGCATGGTGTTCACCGGCGTCACCTACTACGACGGCATCGGGTTTCTGGTGAACACCAAGCTCGGCGTGAAGAGCGCCAAGGACCTGGACGGCGCGACCATCTGCATCCAGGCCTGCACCACCACCGAGCTGAACGTGTCTGACTACTTTCGCTCCAACGGCCTGAAGTACACGCCGATCACTTTCGACACCGCCGACGAAAGCGCCAAGGGCCTCGAGGCTGGCCGCTGCGACGTGCTCACCACCGACCAGTCAGGGCTCTACGCCCAGCGGATCAAGATGGCCCACCCGGATGAGTTCGTCGTATTGCCGGAGGTGATTTCCAAGGAACCGTTGGGCCCACTGGTGCGCAAGGGCGACGACGAGTGGTTCAGCATCGTCAAATGGACGCTGTTCGCCATGCTCAATGCCGAGGAAATGGGCATCACTTCGCAGAACGTCGAAGAGCAGGCCAAGTCCAGCAAGAACCCGGACGTCGCCCGCCTGCTGGGTGCCGACGGTGACTACGGCAAGGACCTGAAACTGCGCAAGGACTGGGTGGTGCAGATCGTCAAGCAAGTGGGTAACTACAGCGAAGTGTTCGAGCGCAACATCGGCCAGGGCAGTGTGCTGAAAATCAAGCGCGGCCTGAATGCCCTGTGGAGCAACGGCGGCATCCAGTACGCGCCGCCGGTTCGCTGAGGCGTCACGAAGACACCGTGTCCTTGCCCGCTGCCTTGGAGCGATACAACGCCTGATCGGCCCTGGCCATCAGGCAGGCGGGTGACTCATCGTTGAGTCGCTCCACGACGCCGAGGCTCAATGTCACCTTGAAGTTGCCCACGGCGGGCAGCGCCTGGAGTGCGGTGCGCATCCGCTCGGCCAGTGTGCGGGCTGCGTCCAACGTGCTTTTGGGCGTGATCACCATGAATTCATCGCCGCCCCAGCGGGCCAGCAAATCGCCGTGGCGCAGGCAGGCTTCCAGGCATTCCACCACGCGCACCAGGGTTTCATCGCCTACGGCGTGGCCGTGCTGGTCGTTGATGGGCTTGAAGTCATCGATATCCATGGCAATCAGCGACAGCGGCAGGCGAAATCGTTGGGCGCGGTCGCATTCCTCCAGGAGGACGCGCTCCAGGCGGTAACGATTGGCCACCCGGGTCAAGGCGTCGCGCTCGGCCAGGGAGCGGTTTTCGTCCAGTTGCAACTGCAGTTGTTGATTGACCCGCGACAGCTCGCGGGTGCGCTCGGCCACCAGGGCCTCGAGGGATTGATTGCGTCGTTCCAGCTGTTCAATGGACTGTTTACGCGCCTGGATACTGCGGTGGGCGCCGATCATGCGGGCCACCGAGCCATCGTCGTTACGTGCGATCACGTAGCCACGGTCTTCGATCCACAGGTAGGAGCCGTCTTTCCGGCGGCAGCGGTATTCGGCTTGGTAATGCGTGGTGCGGCGGTTGATGTAGTCATCAAACTGCATCATCACATTCGGGTAGTCCTCGGGGTGAATCACGCTTTCCCAGGTGAACACGCTGTTTTCCAGGGAGTGATGGGCGTAGCCGAGCATTTCGTACCAGCCGGGGTTGCGATAGACGAACCCCGTGTTGGCGTTCCAGTCCCAGATCCCGTCGCTGACCAGCTCCATGATGGCGTGCAGCATGTCGGCGTTAAGGTTGCAGAACTCGTTCCGTGACGGTTCGCTGGTGGATGTATCGTCCATTACGCGCTCCCTGCGTGGGCTGGCTCCGATGGCCAGTCAAAGTTGACGCCGATACTCCGTGGCTGGCGGTACTGTACAACGGCGCTTTGGCGCTTAGAAAGGGGCGTTGGTCCAGTTGTTTAATTGCTGAGAAGCTCAGTCCACCGGGGCCTACTTCGGCGCAACCATCCTCGTCCGTGGCGCCCCATTGGCATTGTGCTGATAAATCGCTTCAGGCTGCCCTTGCCGGTTAAAAAATACCTGGCCAATCCCGGCGGAATTCCACAAGCGCTCACCCGCCTCGGCGTGTTCCGGAATATGCGGCACCACCTGCATGGGCCGGCGCCGGGTCAGCCAGTTCAACGGTGAACGGGGTGAATAGAGCCAGCGATTGAGGCGGTCGAACCATTCCAGCAGGCGCGGGGGGAATTCGTTCTTGATACCGCTGCTGGTGATCTGCCAGATGTTCGGGCCGGCGTTGCGGTGACGGATCAGTACTTCGTAGACGAACGAGTAGTGCACGTCACCCGACAGGATCACGTAGTTGCCCGGGGTGCGGGAGTGGCGAAAGATATTGAGGATGACCTGCGCCGCGCCGCGATGGGCCATCCAGTTTTCCGCGTCCACCAGCAGTGGGTAGCCGCACCAGCTGAAGGCTTTTTGCACGGTCTCGATCAGCTTGACGCCAAAGATGGGCGCCGGTGACACGATGATGGCCGAAGGGTGATCCAGCAGTGCCTGTTGCAGTTCGCTCAAGGCTTCCCAGTCCAGCAGGCCAGAGGGCTGCTTGAGGTTGAACTCGCTGCGCCAGCGCCGGGTGCGGGTGTCGATCACTACCAGCGCAGGCGTGGTCGGCAGCACGTAATGCCAGTGCTGGAACGTCAGCAGCTCGTCCACCAGTTCATCCTGGGCGACGGCATTCAAGTAGTTGCCGTGGGGCTGTGTGGTCAGTGCCAGGGTTTTGGCGATGACCGTGTCAAACGCATCCGGGTTGTTGCCCCAGCCCTGGCAGAGCATATAGGCCAGCAGGGCGTTGCCGATGATGCGCTTGGAGAACGGGTGGCCGTAGGCGGTTTCTTCCCATTGGGCGCTGAGGTTCCAGTCGTCGGTGATGTCGTGATCATCGAAGATCATCAGGCAGGAGAGGTGGGCGAACACCCTGGCGACGCCGTCCAGGCCGTCACGAAACGTATCGATCTGCACGTGCTCGTGTGCATAGCGTACGTGCTCTTCGGCACGCAGTTGTGGTGCTTGCGGGGTGATCAGTTGCCACGGTGTGGGCGACCAGGCCAGCAAGTACATCGCCATGACTTCGGCGAAGGTCACCAGGTGGTTGTCGGCGCTGCTGCTGGTGAAAATCGGTTTTTTTACGCCACCAAAAAATCGCTCGCGCAGGGTCTCGTTGCTCTCCAGGGCGGGCAACAGATCGGCGCGATGGTAGTAGCTGGCGGCATGCTCATAGAGGGCTGCGCTGTTGTCGACGACGGCACCGTCGAGGTGTTCGTCGAACAGGCCGAGGCGGCTGATCAGCGCGTGAATGGCCCGCAGCATCGGCCCCGCGACATCGTCGGCGTAGACCTGGTCGCCGCTCATCATCAACAAGGCCGGGCGTTCTTCCACCGTGTTCGACTCGGCCAGCAACCGGTCGACACACAGCAAACCGTCGGCGGCGCTGTGGTGAGGTTTGCGGCACGAGCCGTGCACCAACTGGTGGATGCGGCTGTGCAGGACGAAGTTCGGGCCTGGGGCGCCCGGGTAGAGCAGGTGTGGCGCCCACTCGGCGATGCCGGCACCGTTTACCTGCAGGTCGTAGCCGATGCTCACGTCTTCGGGCAGGGCGTGTGCCAGTTCAACGTCGATCAGGTGAATAAACGCGTGGCGCCCCACGGGCACGACCTGGCAGCGACTGGCGTCCAGTTCGATCTCGAGGGACGCGCCCTGGGGGATCTGCACCCTCAGGGTCAATGCCAGGGCCCGACTTCCCACCAGCCACATCACCAGCCGCCGGGGTTCCAGGCGCCGCAGCAATGGGCCTGCGAGAACAGCGGGAAGGGTGTCGAGGTGAGGCATCAAGGCAACGGTTCCGGGCAAGGTTGGGCCGAAAAGGTAACGCATTGAATGTCAGCGTTTTGTTAAGGCGCGATACCCGGGCGAGCCGCACATTACCCGGCACCCGGGGGCAGGGGCTATAAACCGTTCACCTCAAATCATGACCCCATGGCAGACGGCTCGCCTTCAGCGATCATCCAGCGCAGCACGTCGCCCAGCGCCACACTGTGTTGGCGCTCGACCCAACGCACACCCTGCGGGCTGTACTGCTCCACATAGCGGCTGAGGACCAGGCGGCCGTGCTCCGACGATACACTCAGACGGGTTTCCCGGCAGAGCAGGGCATTGACCCCGCGTTTGCGGACCTGGCGTTGCAGGACCAGTGAGCTTGAATCAGAAGTCATCGCCGGTGCCCTTCCCGCAGCTATCGGCCCGGGGCGACGTCGCCCCCTGTTTGCCCTCCAGCACAAAGGCCGCGCGGTGTTCGGCGATCACATTACGCATGGCGCTGTAGTAGTCCGGTAACTTTTGCAGGCTGTCGGTCAGCGGCAGCAACGAGGCCCGCGTATCGACCGTGCCGCCCACCAGGCTGACGGTGCTCAGGGTTTGCACAGTGTCGCTGTCGCCCAGCGGCGCCACCAGGAAGCTCAAGACTTTGCCGGCTGCATCGCGGCTGTTGCCGGTGCCCAGCAAAGGCAGCTCGACGATCGGTCCATTGCCAATGCCCCACACGCCAAAGGTCTGGCCAAAGTCGGCGGTGTGGCGTGGGATGCCCATTCTGTCCGAGACATCAATCAACCCGACGATGCCCACCGTGGTGTTCACCGCAAAGCGCCCCAACGTGTTGATCGAGCGCCGTGGGTTGCCTTGCAACAGGTCGTTGATAAATACCTTGGGTTCGCTGAAGTTGCTGGCGAAGTTATGCACACCCTGCTGGAAAAAATCTGGCATGTATCGGTAGCCGCGCGCCACAGGCGCCAGGGCATAGTTATCCACAGTGCGGTTAAAGGCGAAGACGCCCCGGTTGACCCGCTCGGCCGGGTCGTACACCGGGTAGGAAACCTGTGCGCAGCGTGTGGTACTCGCCAGGTTGGCCGGGCTTGCGCAGCCTGTCAGGTAGGACACAGTCAGCAACAACACCGCCTGGCGGGCCAGGTGCTGGGGATACGTCAGCGAGCGCATAGGTTCAGTCTCCGGGAAAAGGAGGCCGATGCTGGCAGCCGCAGCTTGCGCAAAGATGTCTGCTTTATTGCGCGGTTGACGCTTTATTGCATGATTGAAATATATGACGGGCCGCGCCGAATAGTTTTAGATGGCGCATCGACAAGACCCAGTGATGCCCGCCGGTGAGCCATCTTTTAATCGTGGACGATGACCTTGAGGTCCTCGCCCTGCTGAAGAAATTTTTTCTGCAACATGGCTACACGGTCGAGACCGCCGCCCATGGCGCTGCGCTGTGGGCGGCCATGGAGCGTGCACCTGCCGACCTGATCATCCTCGACCTGATGCTGCCGGGGGATAACGGCCTGCTGCTGTGCCAGCGCCTGCGCCAGCAATACACAACGCCGGTGATCATGCTGACCGCCATGGGCGAACTCAGTGATCGCGTGGTGGGCCTGGAAATGGGCGCCGATGACTACTTGAGCAAACCGTTCGACGCCCGTGAATTGCTCGCCCGGGTGCGCGCCGTACTGCGTCGGGCCGGGGAAAACCGGCCGCCGCTGGGGGATGCCGCGCGCCCGTTGATTCGCTTCGCCGGCTGGCAACTGGACCTGACGCGCCGTGAATTGCGCTCGCCGGACCAGGTGATGATCCCGTTGTCGTCCGGGGAGTTCGACCTGCTGCTGGTGTTCGTCGAACACCCTCAGCGCGTGCTGACCCGGGAGCAATTGCTGAACCTGGCGCGGGGCCATAGCCACGACGCGTTCGACCGCAGCATCGACGTGCAGGTCAGCCGCCTGCGCCGCAAGCTGGAGTTCGACACCAAGCGCCCGGCGATGATTCGCACCGTGCGCAACGGCGGTTACCAGTTCACCGTTGCCGTGACCCGCTCATGAGCCGCTTCAAACCCCGGTACACGGTGGCCCGCTGGATTGCCCTGACCATCCTGATTGCGATGCTCACGGCGTTGGCCTTCAACGCGCTGTTTGTGCAGCTGGCGGGGGTGTGGGCCCGGCCGCCCTTGATTGAGACCGGCCTGTTGGACAAGGTGGCCGTGATTGTCCGGATGATTGAGGCGGCGGATCCGCTTCAGCGTCCAGGGCTGGCCCGGTCCGCCGGGGACGACACGTTCAGCGTGCAGTGGGCGGCCAATCGTGGACAGGTCGACCTGCCCCTCATGAAAAATCCGTCGGTGCATCCTGCCCAGGAAGTGTTCGGCCATTCACTCAACTGGCCGCAGCGGCGCATCGAGGCCTACGACCCCTCGGACTGGTCAGGCCCCGGCGGGCACTACGCATTGCTGGTGGAATTGACGGACCATTCCTGGCTGACCCTCAATGCCAGCTCCCGCAGTTGGGGCCTGCCGGAGGGGCTGCGCAGCCTGGTGGTGCTGGTGCTGGTGTTGCTCTCGACGGCGTTGGTCACCTGGGTTGCCACCCGTCGGCTTGCCCGGCCACTGCAAGACTTCGCCCAAGGCGTGCGACGCTTTGGTGCCGACTTTCGAGCACCGCCCATCGAGCCGGTCGGCCCCCACGAGATCCGCCAGGCGATCCTCGCGTTCAACGGCATGCAGGCGCAGTTGCAACACTTCATCCAGGACCGCACCCAGATGCTCGCGGCGATTTCCCATGACCTGCGGGCGCCGCTGACCCGCCTGCGTCTGCGGGGCGAATTCATTGAGGACGCCGACCAGCAACATCGCCTGTTCCGGGATGTCGACGAGATGCAGGCAATGATCAGCACCGCCCTGGAATTCTTCCGCGACGACGCGCGCCTGGAACAGGCCACCCAACTGGACCTCGCCGAGTTGCTGCAAACGCTGATTGACGACTACCGCGACCAGGCCATCGACATCACCTTCAACGGCCCGCAGCGACTGGTTTATTTCGGCCGACCGCTGGGGCTCAAACGGGTGATGACCAACCTTTTGGACAACGCGATTCACTACGGGCTGGCGCCGGAAGTTGAACTGCAACAGAGTCCTGGAAGGGTGACGGTGCGGGTGCTGGACCGTGGCCCCGGCATCCCGGTGGAGCAGCACGAGCAGGTGTTCCTGCCGTTCTTCCGGTTGGAGGGCTCACGCAACAAAAGTACCGGTGGTGTCGGTTTGGGGCTCTCCACAGCACGGGCGATTGTGCTGGAACACGGTGGGACGCTGACGTTGGAAAATCGCCCGTGCGGCGGGTTGGCCGCCGTGGTGGTGTTGCCGGTTTAGGAGGCTTAAGCCTTCATGTCAACTCGCGTCCCAGGCCGCTCAGAGAGCCGCTGTTCGACTGGGCGTTTTGTTGATTGGCGCCGCTATGCGAGGGTTCCTCCTTTGGTTTGGGTGCAGGTTGAACAGGCTGAACGGGTTGAAGTGCCTGGATCAGGTTTTGGTTATGAAAAACGCTGCCGATCATCATGGGTGTACCTCTCGCTCAATAGGATGTTCGCGTTGAGTGCGACACCGATCAGTGGCCCTGGCCCGGTCCGGCGTTCCGGGCCATTGGTTTTCCAGTTGCTTCATCGTCTCAAAGGTGTCGGTTTCAAGCCGGCTTCGGCACCGTAAACCGAAACTCGCTGCCACGGCCCAATTCACTTTCGGCCTCGATTCGCCCGCCATGGGCCTGCACGATGCCCTGGGTGATGTACAGCCCGAGGCCGCTGCCGGTGGGGTTGTTTTCGGTTTGGGTCCAGTAGCGATCAAACACATGGGGCAACTGCTCAGGGGCGATCCCTTCGCCGGAATCACGTACTGAAAACACAATTTCTTCGCCATTGCTCAACGCACTGATGCCGATATTGCCCTGGCGCGGCGTGAACTTGATGGCGTTGCCGATCAGGTTCGACAGCACCTGGAACAACCGTTCCGGGTCCGCGTTGATTTGCAGCCCGGGCTCGGCGTTGAACGACAGGTCGATGCCCTTTTCCATCGCCAAAGGCGCCAGCAGTGAGTAGGCCTCTTCGAAGATCTGGCTCACGTCCAGGGCTACCGGCTTGACGGTGTAGCGCCCGGCTTCGATCTTCGAGGTGTCGAGTAAATCCTCCAGCAGCACATTCATGCGCCCGGCGGCTTGTTGCATGGTGTCGATGGCCGAGGAAATCCGCCGTGAGGTGTGCGGGCCATCGGAGCTGAAGGCCTTTTGCATCATGCCGCAGAGCATCGAGATGACGGTCATCGGGTTGCGCAGGTCGTGGGAAACCACCGCCACCAACTCATCCCGCGCGCGCACGGCTTGCTGTTCGCGCAGCACCTGGCGGGCCAGGTCATTTTCCAGGGCCGAGCGGCGCAGGTCGTTAGCGGCGAAGCGGTCGCCGTGGCTCCACTTGGTGGAGATGCCGGCCATCTCCACCTTCCAGATTTCAAAGGAGGTGCGGGGGCGAAGGTGCAGGCCCGCGTCGGTGCTTTCCAGGTCCAGGGGCTTATTCGGGTCGCCGCTCCAGTTGATGTTTTCCTTCACCTCGGGGCGAAACCACAACACGCCGTTGTCCACCGGCTTGGGCAAACTCATGGCCAGCACGCCACTGGCGACGTGCTGGTATTCAGCCGCCGGCGGGTACACCGAGGCCAGGTTATGGCTGGCAAACACCGGCTGCCCGGCCTCTTGCAGCCACTTGTGCAGGGCACGAATCTGCCCGGGTTCAGGGCAGTTGCCGTAGCGGTGCAGTT
This sequence comes from Pseudomonas sp. IPO3778, assembly GCF_013386825.1. Classification (GTDB taxonomy): domain Bacteria; phylum Pseudomonadota; class Gammaproteobacteria; order Pseudomonadales; family Pseudomonadaceae; genus Aquipseudomonas. The sequence continues at coordinate 125,798 of NZ_JACARC010000028.1, read as the reverse complement.
GCTTGTCTTCGATGATTGCCACGCCGCCGGCCAGGGTCAGGTCCATCAACTGTTGCGGACATTTCGCCAAGCCGTCGAACACATTGTCGGGCGAGGCCTGCATGGCCTGGTTGAGCGAGGCCAGCGCCTCGAGTTTTTCGTCGCGCTGGCGGCTCAGTTCCAGGGCTTCCATGGCGCTGATCTGCAACGACAGCACTTGGCCGATGGTTTGGCACGCCGTGCGCAGGTCATTGGGCACCAGCAGCGGCTGGCGATTACCGCAGCTGATCAAGCCCCAGAGTGTGTCGCCCTTCATCAGGGAAATACTCATGGACGACAGCACGCCCATGTTCTTCATGTACTGGCAGTGAATCGGCGACACACTGCGCAGGGTGGCGAAGCTCAGGTCCAGGGGCTGGCCGGTGTCCGGGCGCAACCTGGGCACCAGCGGCACCGCCTCATAATCGGCGTTGGGGATGATCCGCAGCCAGTTGGTGCGGTACAACTCGCGGGCCTGTTCGGGGATGTCGGACGCGGGGAAGAACAGGCCGTTGAACAACTCCATCGAAGGCGCGGACGCTTCGGCGATCACCTGGCCGTGACCTTCTTCTTCGAAGCGATAAATCAGCACGCGGTCGTAACCGGTCATGGCCTGGATTTCGTTGACGCTGATTTCATACAAGGCTTGCAGGGTTTTCGCCGCTTGCAGGCGCTGCAGCATTTTGCCCAGGTTGCTGGTTCGGCCATTGAGGGCCCGTGGCTGGAAGTCCTTGAGCCGTGGCTCGAACTCCAGCACCAGCACCTCTTGATGACGGTGCAGCAACCCTTCGAACTCGGCGCCGTTGAGGGTTATGTGCAACGGTGGGGCGTCGAAGAAACGGTTGTGCGTGACCATGGCCTGGACGGCTTCGGCATGTTCTGTGCCGATCAAGGTATGCAGCGGCTGGCCCAGCAAGGACTCGGGCGGCTGATTGAACAGCCCGGCCACGTTGGCACTGACCTGCTCGATGCGCAGGCCTGGCTCGGACAAGGTCAGCAATGCGCCGTGAGGCTGGATGGCCCCCGGGAAACGGATCGGCTCGTCAGCACAGTTGGCCAGCAGTTCTTCAAAGTCTTGGGGTTTCATAGCAGTACCTCCTGGCTGTCGAGCCATTGCTCAAAGCAGCTGAATGTTGAGCGCGCGGCGTTTACGGCGCGCAGCTTGGCGTGCGCGTCGAGGGGCACACGGCTCAGGTAATCGAGAAAGTCTTTCCAGCGCCGACCGGTTTCGGCGCCATACACATTGAGAAACGCGCCACCGTTGTCGGCATCCAGGCCCAGGCGCTGCGCCATTTCCCGGCGCAGGATCTGGCCGCCCAATGTGGCGCCTTCCAGCACGTACAACGCACCCAGGCAGGCGGCGGGTGTGTCGAGGGGCGGTAGGGAGGTGCAGCGGGGCAGGGCGGCAACGGCCGGGTCGTCCAGGCCCAGGGCGTGGAGATCGGTCAGCAAGGTCGGTGTTTTCAGGCGCAGCGCCTGATCGAATCCCACGGGGATCAAGTCGCTGTCATACAGCGCTGCTTCCAGTGGGCGGTAGAACCCGTAGTAGGCCTGGAGCAGCCGTCGATAGCCGTCGTGATCCAGCTGCGGGGAGAAAAACGGCAAGCGTTTTTCCAGGGCGACGTGCAGTAAGGCGGTACCTGAGCGCAAGGCTTCAAGTACGGGGGGCGCACCAACGTCATGGGCCTGTGAATGCATTCAGTCAACTCGAACGGGGGGCCTGCGGGCCATAAAAGGTTGCGTAATAACTGACCGCAGGGGCTGTCGTGAAGTTCGCCGCAACTGATATCGCGACGCTATCAATGCATGGGCGGCCCCTGCACGAGGGCCGATTGTACGCAATCGATCAAACCCTCGGTGCTCCATGGCTTGGGCAGGAACCGCACGGTGCCGCCCAGTTGCGAGGCCATTGCGGTATTACCCGAGGTCAGCAGCACCGGCAGCGACGGCCAACGATGGGCCACCACCTTGCTCAAGTCGTAGCCATTGAGCAGGCCGGGCATCTGAATATCGCTGACAATCAGGTCCACCGGATCACTGGCCCGCTCCAGAAAAATCATCCCTTCGTCTGCGGAGGGGAACGACGTTACTACCGCACCGAAATCCTCCAGTACATCCACCATCAACGAGCGAATGATTTCGTCGTCTTCCAGCACCAATATCGATGGCTGAGCCATGATCCTTACTCCACCATCCGGGTTAAGTAAGGTGGAGTGGGGGGCGACTGATTAGGTTCGATTGGATATGTTTTTTGCGATGGGTGGTCATTTGGTGGGAGTTCTTGCGGGCGACAGGCCCGATACGTCACGATGCCGTCCCCCACGCAATGGAAGGCAATCCCGTGTTGAGCACTCCCGATATCGGCGGCCGTATGATCAAGGTCGACCACGCCGGCGAACACGGCGCGATCTGCATCTACAGCGGCCAACTGTTCATGGCACGCCTGGTTGCCCCAAACCTGGTGGAAGAACTCAAAGCGTTACGCTCCCACGAATTGCGCCACCGCGCGGTGTTCCAGGCCGAGTTGCAGCGCCGTGGCCGCCGGCGTTGCCGCAGCTACTGGTTATGCGGCATCGGCGGCCTGGTCTTGGGGTTGGTTACCGGGCTGTGCGGCCGCAAGGCGATCCTCGCCACCACCGTCGCCGTCGAAAGCGTGGTGCTTAAACATTTGGCCCATCAGCTTCATGTTCTACGGGATAGCGATTCGCAGGCCGTGGTGGCGATTTCCTCGATCGTGGAAGAAGAACAGCAGCACCATGACCAGTCAGCCGCGCAGATTGACCCGCGCGATCCGTGGAGCCGGGCGTTGAACCCGGTGGTGACGGCCTGGACGGAGGCGGTGATCTGGATGGGCATGCGTTCGTGAGTGGCTGCAGTCGCCTCCCTGTTGTTATCCGGGTCGCTACCCCTGATGATGCGGCGTTGTTGCCGGCGATAGAAGCATCTGCAGCTCAGGTTTTCCGCGCCATCGAATCCTTGGGCTGGCTGGCCGATGCTGAGGTCATGAGTGTTGAACGTCATCGGCAATTGATCGCGATGGGCACGTGTTGGGTGGCGGTGGGCGCTGCTGGCCAAGTCCAGGGTTTCATCAGTGCCCAGGTGTTTGATGACGACCTGCACATTCATGAACTGTCAGTGGCGCAGGCCATGCAAGGCCGTGGCGCAGGACGGCAATTGCTTGAGGCCGTGATGAATGAGGCCCGTTCGCGCCGTTTGCGGACGGTCACCCTGACCACGTTGTGTGATGTGCCCTGGAATGCCCCGTTTTACCAGCGGCTGGGATTTCGGCAACAGCACTCTCTGCCCCCGGATCATCGTTTGGCGGAGGCTTTGCGTGAGGAGTATCGTCACGGTTTTGCGCCGGGCAGTCGCTGCGCCATGTCGTGGCAGGTCACCACCTGAACCGGCACACCGGATGGAACGTTATTTATGAAGCACGTTGTTTTACTCACCTTTGCCCTGATGTCCGGTTTTGTCAGTGCCCAGGCCATGGCGGCAGGCGACGCCGAAGCCGGTGGAAAGCTATTCAGCAAAACCTGCGGCGGTTGCCACAGCATCGGCGAAAACGCCCGCGGCGGTTTCGGGCCGGAACTCAACGGCATCATTGGCCGCCCGGCCGGGACCACCACTGACTATCAGTACTCCGATGCGATGAAGAACTCAGGCGTGGTCTGGACGCGGGATAAGCTGGCGGCCTATATCGAGGCGCCGAAAAAGGTGGTGAGCGGCACCCGGATGATTTTCTGGGGGATCAGTGATCAAGAGAAAATCGACAACTTGCTGGCGTACCTCGCGACCTTTCCGGCGCAATAAAAAGCGATTCCAAGACAAGGATTTTCCCTCATGGTCTCACCGCGTATCCGGGCGCTTGCGCTCTGTGTCTTCCACCGAAACGGCCGAATTCTGGTTCACGAATTCCAGGATCTGGTGAAACAGCAGACGATCTTTCGTCCGATCGGTGGTGGCATCGAATTCGGTGAATACAGCGCCGAGGCCATTGTGCGAGAAGTCCAGGAAGAACTCGCACAACCCATTCACAGCCTGCGCCTGCTCGGCACTCTGGAAAGCATCTTCACCTATGACGGCAATCCCGGGCACGAGATCGTCCAGGTCTACGATGGCCAATTTGAGGATCAGGACCTGTATGAGCAACCATACCTCGACGGTGCCGAAAGCAACGGTTTTGCATTCAAGGTGAGTTGGAGGGACAGCTCAAGCTTTACGGCGCAGTCGCCACTGGTGCCGGAGGGGCTTTACGAGTTGCTCAAACGCGCCGCATTGCTGGATTGACGAAACGCCTCCCGATAATGCCTCGGCGCCTTCCCGGCCACTCGCTTGAAAGCATTGCTGAACGCGCTTTCAGACCCATACCCCAATGACTGCGCCAACACGCCTACCGACAGGTTCCCTTCACGCAACGCCCGTTGCGCAAGGCGCATGCGCCATTCGGTCAAGTACGTCAGCGGTGGCACCCCGGCGACGCGCTTGAAGTACTGCGAAAAGGTGGTGCGTGACATCGCGGCAGCGGCCGCCAAGGCTTGCAGCGTCCAGGCACTCCCCGGTTCGCCGTGCATCAAGCGCAGTGCGGGCGCCAGCCGCGGGTCGCTGACCGTACGCAGCCAGCCTTCGGGTAATACGCCCGAGGTCTCGACGTAGGCCCGCAGGATCTGGATAAACATCAACTGCGCCAGTTGCGCCGATGCCAGGCTCGCCCCCAGCAAATTGGCTTGCCCCTCATGCGCCAGTTGGCCAAGCAGCCATTGCACGATTGCCGCTTGCGGCGCCGTGGCCCGCACGTGGATCAGGGGCGGCAGTGCGTTGGCCAGCAGGCCGCCGCTTTCCGGGTCCAGTTGCACATAGCCGCCGATGTGCACGCAGCCTTGGCCGTCACCGATTTGCGGGAAACGGCCGGCGTTCGCGAACAACTGCCGCGCCTCCAGCGGCGTGACCGACACATCACTGGCGAGCACAAACGAGCGTTGTGCGCACAGCAGGAACACATCGCCCGCCTCAATCAACACCGGCGCCGGCTCGCCTTCCAGCCACAGCCAGCACTGGCCCTTCACCAGCCCGAAGAACTTGATCTTGTCCGGCGCCGGAAAACCCAGGGCCCAGGCGCCGCCCGCGCTGAAACCGCCGGTCATCACCGATTGGGCGTTCACGAAAGTGAGAATCTCGGAAAACGGGTCGCTGTGCATATTCGTACTTTTACGCAGGTAAACGGGAAGTTCGAGTATTCAGAGTACGGCTTTCACGGCGTAGCGTGTTAACCACACGTCTAATGGAGATTCTGTCATGCCCACAGCACAAAACCCGATCCTTGGCGGCTACGGCGCGGCGACCACTGCCGCCGACGTGATCCGAGGCGTCGACCTCTGCGGCAAGGTGGCGATTGTCACGGGTGGTTACTCCGGCATTGGCCTGGTCACCGCCCGCACCCTGGCTGCCGCCGGCGCTCATGTGATCGTTCCGGCCCGTGACCCGGTCAAGGCCAGCGCCGCGCTCCAGCCTTATCCACAGCTGCACCTTGAAGCCCTCGACCTGATGGACGCCCATTCCATTGAACAGTTTGCCGAGCGTTTTCTGGCGACCGGTCGCCCGCTGCATCTGTTGATCAACAACGCGGGGATCATGGCGCCGCCGCTGAGCCGCAATGCCCAGGGCTACGAGTCCCAGTTCGCCACCAACCATCTCGGGCATTTCCTGCTGACCCAGCGCCTGTGGCCCGCCCTGCAACGTGCCGAAGGTGCGCGGGTGGTGGCGTTGTCGTCTCGGGGGCATGTGCATGGCGCCGTCGACTTTGACGACTGGAATTTCGAGCGCCAGCCCTACGACCCATGGAAGGCCTACGGTCAGTCCAAGACTGCCAATGCGTTGTTCGCCGTGCACCTGGACACCCAGGGGGCGGCCAGCGGGGTGAGGGCGTTTGCGGTGCATCCCGGCGGGATCATTACCGATCTGGTACGGCACATGAAGGCTGAAGTCTTGCAGGCATCAGGTTATGTGGATGAGCACGGGCAACCGGTGATCGACCCCGCACGGAACATGAAAACCCCGGAGCAAGGCGCAGCCACCAGTGTGTGGTGCGCGGTCAGCGAGCAGTTGGCGGGAATGGGCGGGGTGTATTGCGAGAACTGCGATGTGGCGGTGGCGGTGAGTGCGGATTCGCAAGAGCCGTTGGGCGTCAGGCCGTGGGCGGTGGATGCCGGTTTGGCGCAGCGGCTGTGGACGTTAAGCGAACACCTGATGGGCGCACGTTAGGCCGCGGTGCGGGGTCAGCGCACGCTGACCCCGTCGGCCTGTCAAGAACCCTGCGGTGTTTCCCCACGCGCCAAACGCGCATTGATGTCGTCGATCACCGCCGGCAGTTCGACGATGGTGTCGATCAGGTAATGGGGCCGCGAGCCCTCGAACATCCGGGTAATACGGGCTCGCTCCTGCGCCAGTTCTGCGGCGGGCAGCGCCTTGTATTGCGCATAGGTCAACCCCAGCGCGTTGCCCGAACAGGTCAGCGCCACCGTCCACATGCCTGCGCTGCGGCCTTCCAGGATTCCCGGCCAGGTGTCGTCGACCTTCACGCACGCGGCCACATCACTGATGCCCAGCGCAATCACATTGGCCAGTGCCTGCGCCGGGTGCGGCCGCCCGTTGGGCACTTCGTCGGTCGCCACCACATGGTCGGCGACGTAGCCGTTCTGCCGCGCCAGTTCGACCACCTTGGCCATCACCACCGCCGGGTAGCCCGAGCAGGAGCCGATCTTCAAGCCCTGGTCGCGCAGGGTGTTGATCGCTTCAAGGGCGCCGGGAATGACCGCCGAATGCAGCGCGATTTTCTCGATCTGCAACGGCATGAAGCGCTCGTAGAGGGCCGTGACATCCTCGTCGGTGGGCAGGCGATCAAACACCGCCCGATAACGCTCGGCAATCTGCGGCAGGTTGCACAAGGTGCGGATGTGGTCCCACTTGCCCATGCCCATCGGGCCGCGGGCTTCCTCCAGGGAAACGGCAACGCCGAATTCGCCGAACGCCTCGACAAAAATCTGCGTGGGGGCGAAGGAGCCGAAGTCGACAACGGTGCCGGCCCAATCCAGGACCACGGCTTGCAGCGTGGAAGGTTGTTGGTAGTGCATGGCAAGTCTCCATTTTCAGGTGTGAGCAGGCCGTCCCTCTGCCGGAGTAGAGGTAAGCGCCTGGTGAGGGGTTAAACGGGGAAGGCGATCAGGTGGCCGGGATCGGGCTGGCCTCGAACAGCTCTGCGATCATCGGTCGGTTGCGCCGGATGCCCAGACAACACAGGTGGTAGTCGATGAAAAACGGATGGTCGACGAAGGTGATCGGCGTGGTGCCCGGGGTTTCGGCGTATTCCACGGCGGACACAAAGCCGATGCCGATGCCCTTGGTGATCGCGTGCACGATGGCTTCGCGACTGTTCAGTTGCATCACGCAGTTCACTGCGATGCCCTGGCGCTTGCAGCGTTCTTCCACCAGTTGCCGGGTGCGTGAGCTTTTCTCGCGCATCACCCATTTTTCGTGGCTGATCTGTTCCACGTGCACGGCTTCCTGTTGTGCCCACGGATGGTCATCGCGCACCACCGCAATAATCGGATAGCGCCGGTACAGCTGGGTATCAAAGCGCTGGTTGAATTCCGAAAGGGCCAGGATCGCCACGTCGATGTCGAAGTTGAACAGCCGGTCGAGGGTTTCCTTTTCCGGGGAAAACGAGGTTTCCAGTTCGATGTCCGGGTGGCGCTGCATCAGCTCGTAGGTCAGGTTCATCGCGATCGGCGGCGACACCGCGCCCAGGCGCAACAGCCCGGTCTTGCGCTGCTTGAAACTCTGCAACAGTTGCATGGCTTCATCCTCCTGGCCGAACAGCCCCTGGGTGATCCCGTAAAGGGCGTGCCCGGCCGCACTCATCTCGATAAACCGCCCGCGACGGTGGAACAGCTCCACCGAGAACTGCTTCTCCAGCCCGTTGACCTGCTCGCTGACGGTCGGCTGGCCGACGCTCAGGTACTCGGCGGCGAGGGTGAAACTGCCGGTCTTCGCCACCGCATGAAACGAGCGCAGCCACTTGTGGTACTGGTACATAAAAAGTCCTGTTCCTGAGGTCCGCCGGGTCGGTCATCAACGTCGGATAAACAAGGCCACCGCCGCACTGCACAGGCAGGCCGAGGTCACGACGATAAAGATCAGCGAGGTATTGCCGGTACTGTCGAGCATACCGCCGATCAACGGTTCCGCCAGGCCGGCGAACAGATAGGAGGAGAAGTTCATCACGCCCGTTGCCGTGCCTGCGCGTTTGGCGCCGACCAGGTCCGGGCACAGCGCCCAGAAACTCGACGCCGGCCCGTACACAAAGAACCCGCACAGGAACAACGCCACCAGGCCGATGGCGCTATGGGGCGGCAGGCTCCACATCCACAGGCTGGTGGCGGCGCCGAGGAACATGTACAGCATGATCGCCAGGTAGCGTTTGGAACCGAACAGCTTGTCCGAGACCCAGCCATTGCTCAGGGCGCCAATGGCCATGCCCACCGGCAGGGCCACGGTGATCCACTTGGGATCGATCAGGCTGTCGCCGCTTTTCCAGTTGGCCCCCAGGAAGTGCACCGGTACCCAGACGATCAGGCCGTAGCGGGCAGCGTTCTGGAAGCCCAGGGAGAGGGCGGCAATGATCAGGCGCGGGTTTTTCAGCACGGCCTTGTAGCGCTGCGCCGACGTTTCAACTTCACCATGGGCCACTTCATGGGCTTTGTCGTCGGCATTGGCCACGCCGGTGTCGGCCAGGGGTTCGAAGCCCAGGTCCTGAGGTCGTTCGCGAGCCACCAGGTAGAAAATGATGCCGCCGGCCAGCATCAACAGCACCGGCAGGCGGAAGATCCAGCGCCATTCCAGTTGGAACACTTCCAGCACCACGATCGACGTCACGTACGACAGGACCGAGGCGCATCCGGCGGCGAACACATAAAAACCGTACACCTTGCCGCGTTCGCCGGCGCTCCACCAATTGGAAATCAGCCGGCTGCCGGGCGCCCAACCGAGGGCCTGGAAGTAACCGTTGATGCCCCACGGCAGGATCAGCCCGGCAAAGCCGCTGGCGAAACTGGTGACCCAGTTGGCCGCGCAGGACAGCACCGCGCCCAGGGTCATGATGCGGCGCCCGCCGAACTTGTCGGCGAGGTTGCCATTGATGGCCTGGCCAATCGCGTACGACCAGAGCATGGCGGCCGAGGCCCAGCCGAGGGTTTCCTTGGTCAGGCCGAATTCGGCCTGGATGCCGGGGATGGCAAAACCAAAGGTCTGGCGGCCGGTGTAGAAAAACAGATAGCAAAACATAGCTGCCAGCAGCATGCGCCACTGGGCAACGCGGAACGACGAAGTACGGACGGCAGGAACAGGCAGCACGTGTGCACGATTCATGATGTTTTCCTTATTGTTATTCGCCCTGGCGACCGCAGCCGCCGGGGGGCACTCTTGAGAGGTGCAACAGGAAACGACCGAATTACGAAGAGTCTAGGCCGCTTGTGCGCCGATGAAGTTCTTGCCGCGTGCGCCTTGCAGGGCGAAGCGGATCATCGCTTCGGCCTCGGTGGCGCTCACGCCGTAGTCGGCAAATTCGGTCTTCACGTCCAGGCTGTGGAGGAAGTCGCGCAACTGCGCCTGGGCCTGGCGCAGGTCGGTGCCGAATACCCGTTGCAGGGTGCGGTCCCGTGCGGCGTCATGCCCCCACGCCAGGCCCAGCACCAGCGGCAAGGTGAAGGAACAGGCGATGCCGTGGGGCAGGCCGTGGTGCAAGGTCATCTCATAGGAGATGGAGTGGGCGAGGGCGGTCTTGGTATTGGAAAAAGCCAGGCCGGCTTTCAGTGCCGCCAACGCCATCCGTGAGCGTAACTCCTGATTGCCGAGATCACGCCGCAAGCGCGGCAGGCATTCCAGGATGTCTTCGATGGCGGAGATGGCGAAGGTGTCCGAGACCGGGTTGGCGTTGATATTCCAGATCGACTCCAGTGCATGGGACAAGGCGTCCAGGCCGGTAGAGACGGTGACGCCACCCGGTACCGTCAGCATCAACTGCGGGTCGATGATCGCCACTGTCGGCCAGGTGCAGTCCAGGTGCAGCGAATACTTCTTGAGGCTGGCAGAGTCCCAGATCGTCGCCCATGGCGTGACTTCGCTGCCGGTGCCCGCCGTGGTCGGTGCGGCAATCAATTGCTTGTGGCGCGCCGGGACGAAAGGCTTTCCGGTGGCCAGCAGCGCCAACAACTCGTCGAAACTCCCGGATTCGGTGCCGACGATCAACGCCTTGGCCGTATCAATCGCGCTGCCCCCGCCGACGGCAACCACCACCTGGCAATCACCGGCCTGCTGCCAGAAACCCTCGTAGGTGTCGCGCAGTTGCGCCACGTCGGGGTTGGGCTGCACGTCTTCGATCACGTACACCAGGCGCTCACCCAGCAACGCCTGGATGCGGTCTACCAAACCGAGCCCGCGGGCTTCGGGGAAGGTCACGAGGGCGACGCTCTGGCCTGCGGTGAGGGTGGCCAGCTCTTGCAGGCAGCCCCAGCCGAAGCGGGTGTCTACCGGGTTGTGGAATCGGGCAGTCATGGCGGGTTCCTGGTTTTTGTTATCGGAAGTGCCGCCATAGTCGGGGAGGGGGAGAGGGACCTCAAATCGATAGATCGGGGGGATGGATTGGCTGGGCCGATAGTACGGCCCTGCCGCGGGTATCTTTAACGAACGTTTCTGAACAACATCAGCCGCGCACTCTCGTGCAGGCCACGGGTCAGCCCCTGCAACCGCTGAAACTCCTCGGGGTACTGCTGAGCCACATCGTCCCTCGGCGTTTGTGACGCCAGGTCATGCAGGGTGGGCGAGCTGCCGTCGTGCTCCATCTGCAGCAGGAAGTCCTTGGTTACACCGCCGATCAGCGGGAACGTGCCCTCGCGCAATACCAGCGGCACCACCCGCTCGCCTTCCGGCGCAGGTTGCTGGATATCGCGGCCCATGGCGCCATTGTGGAACGGTATGCCCGCCATGCCGGCGACCGTGGGCAGCAAGTCCGCCAGGCCGACCGCTTCTTCGATCACCCGGGGTTCCAGGCCGGGTGCATGGATCATCATCGGTACGTTGTTGCTTTCCAAGCCGAGCTGTTCGAACGCTGGCGCCATGTGCGGGATCTGGCTGATGCGGGTGTTGTGGTCGCCGAAGAATACGAAGATGGTGTTGTCGTAGTAACCCCCGGCCTTGGCGATTTCCATCAGGCGGCCGATGTTGAAGTCCAGCAGGCGCACGGCGTTGTATTGCTCGACGCTGCGGCTGCCTGCGGCCTGGACGTGTTCCACGGTGAGGTCATGCACCACGAAGCCGTCGTTGTGCTTGGGGATGGTGAACGGGCGATGGTTGCCGGAGGTTTGCAGGTAGGCGAAGAACGGCTGGTCTTTGGGAATGGCGCGCAGCAGTTCGTCGCCTTCCTTGAACAGGTCCAGGTCGGACACGCCCCACACATCCACCCGTGGCGAGCGCCAGTGGCTTTCGTCATAGAGTGTCACGCCGTCGATGCTCTGGCGGATCAGGGCGTTGATGTTCGCCCAGCCGGCATTGCCGCCGATCATGTAGAGCTTCTGATAATTTTCGAAGGCGTTGATCAGCGTGTGTTGCCGGGTGATCAGCGGGTTGCGGGTGGCGGTCTCTCGGCGTGTGACGTCGGGCACGCCGGTAATGCTTGCCCACACGGTTTTGGCGGTGCCGGTGACGGGCACGTAGAAGTGCTTGAAGAACCAGCTTTCTTTCGCCAGTTTGTCGAGGTTCGGTGTGGGGTTCAGAGGGTTGCCGTAGGCGCCTACGGCGCTGGTGCCCAGGGATTCGAGCATCACGAAGATCACGTTCGGCGGGCGCTCGCCCTTGAGCCGATAAGGTTGCACGGCCTGTTCGCGGGCGAAGTTCAGTTGCTCGGGATCGGGTTGGCTGACTCCCAGATAATTCGCGACTTGCGGGTAATGCTCGCGCACCTTGCCTTCATCGAATTGCGACTGGCCAACCTTGAGTGTGTCGTACAAGAACAGCACCGGGTTGAGGCCCACGGCGGCGATCTGGTTGTTACCGGAAAAGAACGCATCGCTCCAGCGCAGGGGCACCGGGTTTTCCAGATTGAGGTTGGCGACGCGGCCGAGCAAGGCCAGCAACACCGCGATCACGCCGACGGTGGCCACGGATGCAATGGCCAGCTTGCCGATAGGTTTGCGTTCGCCATCCAGGGTAATGCGCTCGAGGCGTACCAGGGCGTAGGTCCACAGGCAAACAGCCGTAAGCCAACTCAAGGTTATCCACAGCACGGGATAGGTTTCCCACACCATCTGCTGGGAAATCTGCGCGTCTTCCAGGTAACGCAGCACCGTGGCGTTGATGCGCACCCCGAGGTAGGCGTAATGGCCGAAGTCGATGATGTACACCAGCCCGACCATCGCCAGCGCCAGCAGCAGGTAACCCCGCGCCAGCCAGCGCAGGGCGGGCACGGTCAACAGGTTCCAGCGCGGTAGCCAGGCGAGCAGGGCCAGGGGCAGCAGGATCAGCACCGCCAGGCGCAGGTCGAAACGCAGGCCGATCCCGAAGGTTTCCAGCAGTGCGGGTTCCCTGGGATCGACCCCGGAAAACCCCAGTACAAACACCAGCCGCAGTGCCGCCAGCAACGCAAATACCAAACCGATCGCGCCCACGCCGTAGCGCAGGCGGCGCGAGTGCAACCATCCCATCATTGACCTCTGTGCAGTTTTATAAGAGGGCGCCAGGCGGCCATCGCCAGCATCCACAACCCGGCCACCAGGCAGTAGCCTGTCAGCAACGGGTCGATCAGATAGTCCCAGTAGTTTTCCGAGGCCTTGAGCCGCAGCGCGAACGCCAGGGTGCCCGCCGCAAGCATCCACACGGCCAAGGTATTACGCAGCCAGAGCATCAGCAGTGCGGCGATGCCTATCAGCACAATCATCGGCCGAGGGTTGAAACCCCAGCGGTAGGGGTCGAAATACGTCAGGCCCATCGTCGCCGGGTAAAGCACCAGGCTCAGGGCACCAAACATCAGCAACACCTGGAGCTTCTGCGGGGGCTGGAGTGGCTGCACCACGCCCAGGCGGCACAGGGTGACCCACGCCAACAGCACCAGGGTGCTGATGGCCAAGTCATCAGTGAAGCTGCGCACATAGGCCGCCAACGGCAGTTCGTTGACCGGGACAAAACTCACCACCACCAACACCGGCAGCAGCCATGGGCGCCAGGGTGTTGTGATGCGCAACAGGCTGAGCAGCACGAAACCCAACAGCACAAAACTCAAATGCGCTTGCCATTCAGAAACCATCACAGGCGCTCCGACAGCCAGGCTTCGTTGAAGCTGACATGTTTGATAAAGGTGTTATTCCACGAGTACACCAAGTGGTACATGCCGTCCGGGCTGCGGCTGAAGTACGGGTACTCGTATTCGAAATCGCAGCCTCGGGGTTTGCATACCCGGTAATCCAGGCTGCTGAGAAAGCGTTGTTCCAGGGGCAGGCGCCGGGCCCCGCTGGACTCTCGGAAGCCTTCGCCGATGATTTCCTTGTAGGCCTCGGGGGAGAAGGGTTGGCCCAGCGGGTCGGGGGACTGGTCCAGTTCCACCACGGTGCGCCACTGGTTGAGGTTGGCATCGGTGCCGTAGAGGCTGAGCTTGAAGCGACCATCTTGCAGGTCGTTGAGGGCCACCAGCAAACCGTCGCCTTCGGTGCTGACGGCCGCCAGCGAAGAGTTGGGGTTGGACGGCTCCAGCGGGTATGGCTCGCTCCAGGTTTGGCCGGCGTCTTCGGTGCGGCTGGCGAGCACCCGGTGATGGGTCTCGCCGGCGTAGCGCAGCATGGCGATGGCACGCTGGCCGTCCTGCGGGACAATGGTCGGTTGCAGCGAATTCTTCCCACGGCTGATACGGAATTTGTCGACCACCGCACCGTCGGCGCTCAGGTAAAGGTACTCGGCGAATTTGCCCATGAACTCGTGGTACACCGGCAGGCCGATGGAGCCGTCGGCATGGAACACCGGCGCGGCGCGCACCAGGGTGCTGATGTTGAAAAATGGCGAGGTGATCAGTTGCCGAGGCGCCGACCAGTTCGTCCCGAGATCGTCCGAGACCATCACGTTGATCGCGCTGGTGGCCCAGCCGCCCACCGACACCGAGACGTAAAACATCCACAGGCGATTGTCCGGCGCCAGGGCGATCACCGGGTTGCCCAGCTTGCGGATGTAGCGGTGGGTGCCGTCGCGGGTGCTTTCGCGGGTGGCAAGTACCTGCTCCGGGCCCCACTCGGCGCTTTTGGCATCAAAGCGCGCGGTGCGTACCTGCACATCGGCGGCGCCTTCGCGTGAGCCGGCGAACCACACGGCCATCAGGTCGCCGCCGGGCAGGGCAGTGACGGAGGAGGAATGCACAAAGTCATTGAGCTGGGAGGAGACGAAGCGGCTGCTGTATTGCGGGGCGGCCGCTGCCGGGGACGTGTCCTTGGCGGGCAGGGCAAACGGCGCCAACACGTGGGGCGGATGACTTTGCCAGGCGGCGAAAAATACCACGAGCAGACTGCAGATCATGAAAAGCGGGCGCATAGAGAACCTGTCGGGAAAAAGGATTACTGCGCACGGTCATCCGGCAGGCGCCTCCTGCGGCCGGTGAGCATGGATAACGGCAGGTTGTCCCGCACCTGGATACTTTCAAACACCGCCGCCAGCACATGCACGCCAACCAGCCCGGCCAGCACATTGGCGGCGGTTTCGTGCAACAGCAGCGGCCAATCGGCGCCCCACAGGGCGTCGACTTCCTGCATCAAAAAGCCGCTGACGCCGAGGGTCAGCAGTGCCAGCAACATCAGAATCATCACCAGCGCCCCAAGGGGCGAGTGGCCCAGGCGGTGCAGCGGTTGGCGGTTGAGCAGTGAACGTACATGGCCCTTGAGCCGTTCCAGCGTCGGCCAGAAATCCGCCCAGCGTGCGCTGCGCGGCCCGACAAATCCCCACACCCACCGCACCAGCAACCAGGCCATGGCGTAATAGCCCAGCCACACATGCCAGTCGTCGCCGGCTTCGTTGAAGAAGTAATTGGCCACAAAGACGCCGGCGATGGAGAGGTGAAACACCCTCACCACCGGGTCCCAGAGGCGCAGGGAGGTTGCTGGCATCAGCCCTTGATCTCAGTCTTCACGGCCTTGCCGGTGACGGGATCGTGGTAGATCTCGACCTTGCGCTTGTCCTTGTCAAAGCCGTAGATCTCGTAGCAGTTGCCATCGGTGACCTTGAACTTGCTGATCTCGTAACCCTGGGCTTTGAGTTGGTCCTGAAAAGCCTTTTGGTCCTGCCATTGCGAGCGCTCGGCAGTGGTGCATTGCGGGCCGGCCATGGCCAGGGGGCTGGCAATAATCAGCGACAGCAGGAGAATTTTACGCATGGAAATGCTCTCAGCAGATGTGGGAGATTTCACTGTGCAAAACCAACCTTAGCGAAAGCTTAGTTGGCAACGGCCCGTAACATCTTTCTCGAAATAGCCATCACGAGAACCCGTCATGATGCCGCCGTTTCCTACAGAGAATCCGCTATGCGCCTGCTCCTCGTCGAAGATGATCGTGCCCTCGGCCAGGGGATCCGCGTGGCCCTGGGTGCTGAGGGCTACACCCTGGACTGGTTGGAGGATGGCGTCAGCGCCTTGCACGCGCTGCGCAGCGAAAGCTTCGACCTGCTGCTGCTCGACCTCGGCCTGCCGCGCCTCGACGGCCTGACGCTCCTGCAAACCCTGCGCGCCGAGCAATACGACCTGCCGGTGCTGATCCTCACCGCCCGCGACGGCACTTCCGAGCGTATCGCCGGCCTGGATGCCGGCGCCGATGACTACTTGGTCAAACCCTTCGATGTCGAAGAGTTCAAGGCTCGCGTGCGCGCCCTGTTGCGCCGCAGCCAGGGCCGTGCGCAGCCCTTGCTGGAGCATGCGGGCGTGAGCCTGGACCCGGCGACCCAACAAGTCAGCTATCAAGGCCAGGATATCGTGGTCACGCCGATGGAATACCAACTGCTCCACCAACTGATGGTGCGCCCCGGCAAAGTCGTCACCCGCGAACGCTTGTCCCGCGCGCTTTATGGTTGGCAGGACCGCGTCGAAAGCAACACCCTCGAAGTCCTTATCCACAACCTGCGCAAAAAACTCTCCACCGAACTGATCCGCACCGTGCGCGGCGTAGGCTATGTGGTGGAACTCAAACCATGAATTCGGTCCGCGCGCGCATTCTCATCCCGGTACTGGTGCTGATCCTGCTGGGGGATGGCCTGATCAGCTGGCTCGTGCTGCGGGACAGCCACCACGAAATCGAAGAAGTCTACGACGCCCAACTCGCCCAAAGCGCGCGCTTGCTACAAGGCGTACTGCGCCAGCGCGACCCCGGCGATGCCGACTGGGAGCGCCTCTACCAGGCCTTCGACCAGGCCATGAGTCGCGTCGGCGAAGACGGCGCCGCGCACCCTTACGAAACCCGGCTGACCTTCCAGGTATGGCGCACCGACGGCCAACTGCTGGTGCGCTCCACCGACGCGCCTATCCTCAACGCCCCGCCCACCACCCTTGGGCCCCACGACCTGATGGACAACGGCAATGACTGGTGCGCATTCATGCTCGCCGACATGCAGCAAGGCCTGCTGATCTGGGTGGGCGAGCGCGACGACATTCGCCAGGACGTGATCCAGCGCATCATCCGCCACACCCTCTGGCCCATCCTGATTGGCGTACCGCTGCTGGCGCTGTTGATCTGGCTGACCATTGGCTGGGGCCTCAACCCCCTGCGCGCCATGGCCCAGGCCATACGCGGGCGGGACAGCGAGACCTTGCGACCGCTGCAGCTTGAGCCATTGCCCACAGACCTGGAACCGATGCAAACCGCGCTGAACCGGTTGTTGGTGCAGGTGGACGACCTGCTGGAGCGGGAGCGTCGGTTTATTGCGGATGCGGCGCATGAGTTGCGCACGCCGTTGGCGATATTGCGCATTCATGCACAGAACGCCCAGAGCGCAGGGACGGAGGAGCAGCGGCGAGAGGCGTTGGACTTCCTGGTCAATGGCGTGGATCGGGCGACGCGTATTGGCAGCCAACTGCTGACCATGGCGCGCATTGAGCCGCAGTTGAACAACACCGTTCGCGTGCGTGTGTCGTTGACGGAGTTGGTGCGCGAAGAGCTTGCGGAACTGACGCCCCTGGCGATGGAGAAAGGGGTTGAGTTGGTGCTGGAAGGGGATGAGGAATGCTGGATTGAAACGGACCCGATAGCGTTGGCGATTGCGCTGCAGAACCTGGTGACCAATGCGCTGAATTTCTCGCCGGCGGGGAGTGAAGTGAGGGTGATGGTGCGGGGGACGGATTCGGGAGTGGTGCAGCTGTGTGTGGAAGATGCGGGGCCGGGGATTGATGAAGGGGAGATTGGGCGGTTGTTTGAGCGGTTTTACAGCCGTGGGAATGCGAATGGAGCAGGGTTGGGGTTGGCGATTGTGCAGATGATCGTGGGGAGGATTGGGGGGCGGTTGGAGTTGTATAACCGGGAGGTGGGTGGGTTGTGTGCGCGGTTGAGTTTTACCGAAGGAGCGGTTTGAAAAGGCCGTCGTTGGAAGCACGGCGGTTGCCGCAAGACTATGTTGCCGTGCTGAATAAATGCGGGTGCTCCGCCTGGAATGCTTTGAACGTCTTGTACTTCCAGCGATCGCCGCCCGGATCTTCATCCGATGAACTGACCTCGCCGAAATACCAATGCTCAGATTCAAACTGTTCTCCGTCCTCATCTTCGTGGATGAAGTGAAAACCCACCTCTTGGATCCCCGGTGGGACGATCAGACCCCATTCATTAGCAAGGCTTCTGCCGGTAATACGGGTTTGGCGAAAATAGTCGTATTCGAAGGGCAGGGTAGAGCCGAGGTAGCGGCTTTTATCGATGTAGACGCAGACTTCGCTTGAGAACATGTCGGGCACCAGAATGGCTGCTACGACCCAGCATTCAGGTGCTTCATCGGGCCGGGCTTGGATCAGGTGAGCGGCGGCGTTGATCAATTGCTGCGCGCAGTGTGCCTGGATCGCCGGGGTGGTTTGCTTGCCTTCTACGAGGGTTTCAATGACGGGGATTTTGAAGTTTTCAAATCCTCGCCTCACCGGGAAGTCTGCTAAAAACCAGCCTTCGAAACTGTCTGCCCATCGGCTGATTGCGCGCAGGCGCCTGGGGATGTTGCGGAGTTTTTTGTCTGAGAGTGCAAGACGACGCATGAGCTATGACCTTCTTTTGTTTCTAATGTTGAGATTGGTTTCACTCGTCACAGGCGAGGTAGAGCGACGCATTTTTTGGAAAAGCTTGTGAAGTGAGGTCTTCAATGTCTTTGATCTGTTTCGCTGTAAGCAGATAGTCGTAGACGCCGTCACTCTCTGTCTGCCAGCCCATGATGGGTCGCAAATCTTCAGCTTTCACGTTGAGGTAGATTTCAGCCGAGATTTCGTCGCTTCCAGTGGGTACCACATATATCAAGTGCCTCATGGCTCTATCCTTCGCGTATCGTCTGCGTCTTTGGTTTGTTCGCCTGTTATCGGGTCGAATTCGCCCAAGTGTTTCCCTCGGTGGTTATATTTTTCGACCTTTCCTCGTTCGAAGTCCCATTCATAAATGTAGCTATTTCCTTCTTTCCAACGGGGTCTGAGTCCTCCTCCGCCCTTTATTCCTGTTTTGGGCGGTGCACGAACAGCATCGGGGAATGCGGGCAAAAATTTTGGTTTTGGGTGGTACATATGATCACCCGGTCGAACGCTTACAACCACATACAGTGGCCTAACCCCCGACTCCACCGGAAACACCAGAATAAAATCCCGATACTCCGGCGGATAAATCGGATTCACCAGAATCTGCTCGGCCGCCTCAGTCGGCGGGTAGATCCACATCACCGGTGCTTGCGGCGCAGCCTCCAATGCCGGAATGCCAAGGGTGTCGCCAGGATCAATGGCCGGCGTCCAAATCAGCTCAACTCCCTCGCCGAGATCCGCCACGAACTGACTGTCACGACTCTGAAACTGCACTACATCGATCATCTGCCAGTCGGCATTTTTGCCGGTATAAAACCCATACCCCTTGAGCGTCCCATCGGCGCGTTGCTCGATATGCAAACGCATCCGCGAGCGGGCTTTTTGCAGGTGACGAAGCTGCTCTTCGCTATAGAGCGCACTGTCGCCAAGCTCCGACGGCCAGGCCAGCGCCACCAACCCTGCAAGCAAACTCCCGGCTGCGGCACCGACCGCCGTAGCCGCGGACTCCAACGCCGCTGTGCGCAGTACAAGCTGGCCAAGTCCGACGGGTAGGGCACTACCACTGATTTTTCTGAGGGACACGCCGCCGTGGCTATCTACCTCTCGCCCGCCTAACAACGTGAAGTGGCCGTAGTCCTTGATCAGCTCAAGCGGCATATAACCGGTGGGGTTGTTGTAGCTGATGATCCCGTCGGGTAGTTGGCAGGACTTGGCGAATACGTGGCCTGGGATCCTTGTAGGTTCAGGCGATGGCGCAGGGGGCGCTTCATACAAATCAATGAACGGTGAATACGGAATCTGCTTAGGCTGCGGCGTCAGAATTCGCCGCTTCAGCTGTTCTTCTTCGGTAATCGGATACGCGCGCTCTGTCATGACGACTCACTTCCCTGTGCAAGGAAGCGAGCCTATGAGAGCTGAGAAGAACCTGAAATTCTCGTTGTTCGATGGGAAGTGTGGGAAAAGTCATCAGATCAACAGCGACAATCGCGCTGCAGTTTGCGAGCAGCAAATTTACGATATTCCCAATCATGGCCTCCGTGTCCCGGAGTACGACGAGTCAGTAGAGTCGCCACCTGTCCTCATTTGCTGAAGAACAGCGTACTGACTGGCGGTCGTTTCGTTTATTGCGATTTTCGTTTATTTCGTCTAGCGTTGCTCCCACTCAGTTGAGTACTTGCCGGAGCGAAATCATGATTGCCAGCCATCTCCCCAAAACCGTCCTACCGTTGGAAAAGGAAGTCGAAGCCGCTGTACAAGGCCAGCGAGAATTGGCGTCTCTACTGTCGACCAAGTTTGAGACCCAGCGTATCGACATCTTCGACAAGGAAGACAAGCCTCATTCGCTGGTGCTGCCTACCTCAGCGCTGCGCCTGCTGGTCGATATCCTGGGTGAGTTGGCCATTGGTAATGCCGTAAAGGTTGTACCTGTCCACGCTGAACTGACTTCCCAGGAAGCTGCCGACCTGCTCAACGTCTCACGGCCGCATTTGGTGAAAATGCTGGAGGAGGGCGCTATTCCATTCACCAAAACCGGACGGCATCGGCGGATACGGTTTTCTGATTTGATGGCGTTCAAGCAGCGGCGTGAGGATGAAAGTCAGGAGGCAATGGATGCGTTAGCGCAGCAGGCGCAGGAGTTGGAAGAAGGGTACAAGTGATGAGATGTGCGCCTTTAATGAGGTCACTGCCTGTGTTCTTTATATTGTGATAAAAGGTGAGACCACCACTAACTTGAATGTATTCGCAACTTAGTCGTGGTCTCTCAAGCAGTTTGATATATACTGTAAAATTTAATTGTGCGGAAAATTCGGGGTTCCAATTATTATTTTAATGCTATTTACGACGTCTGAAAAAGGTTCTAGTGAGCAGTTTTTTGATATTCTCATTTTTAAATTAATGTTTTTTGCTTTGGTCTCGGTTAGTGCTCTTACTCGAATCATTAAAAGTGGTAAGGTAAAGTCCTTTGCAGATACATAAGTTGTTATAAAGCACTTGTCGTGTTCTATTTTATCATCTACATGTTGTAATGCTAGGTTCACTTCCCTGGTCCCATATTTTTCGGTCAGTAAGTTTATGACTTCTTGTTCTGTTTGTTTTGCTTTTTCTATATTCAACTCTCCATTATCGCCCATGTATACTGACGTATATCCTCTGGCGACTGTCGGTATCCCCGCGCGTAGGTAGTGCGCCGCTGCGAAAGTCCGAAATAACGAAGTAAGTATAGGGGTCGAACGCGATATCCAACCGGAGTAATCAAATCTTCTCGCTAACTCATCTTGTGTTATAGAGCAATGCTCTTCATCCATTATACTGATCAGTGTTGATTCGTCTATTAGAAAGTTTTCGATGCAGTATCTAGGAAGTGCAATTACATTTTTTGGCAGTGGTTCGCGCTCCCCGGCTAGAAGAAATAAATCCCCGTCCACTATGTAAACTGCCTTGCGTTCAGAGTCTGATGAAAGTCTCTTGTTTGCAGCATCTAATACATTGGATCTTTCACCGAGCGCAAAAATTTTTTCAAGGGTGACGTTATTGGAAATTGCTCTCGAGAGTATAGATGCAAATATTTTTGTATACCCCGGCGCTGTATCCTCAACGTATATGTCAAAGTCGTTAAATCCTTCGTAAAAAACCGAGGCCGCATATTTTGCTGCTGCGCTTCGTTCCATATCACGCTCCTTAGCTTACTTGAATGCAGTTATCAGTTCTGTATCCAACTATTTCCGGAGAGTGAGTTGCGAAAATGAACTGGTTGCCTTTATTTCCTTCTAGTAATGCATTTACAAGCATTTCTTGCCAGTGCATATGGAGCGATAGTTCTGGTTCGTCAACGATGAAGGTGCTACTTTTAGTGGAACCAAAACGAGCATGAGCTAATAAGATTAATAATTGTTTTTCTCCCGATGATAAGGTTAGTAAATCTATATATTTTCCACCTTGAACAATTTTTATTTTTCCTACGGAGTCTACTGTTAGCTCTTTGCCCGATTGTCTTAAAAAGGTATTTATTGTGTCGCAGAACTCTTTAATGGGAGCATAAAAACGTTCTGCAAATTTCTTCTGTCTATCCATTTCTGTAAGAATTGTACGAATGCGTTGTATCTGCGCCATGTTCAGGAACCACTCAAAGCTCCATAGCTCTTTTTGTGTCTTGGCCTCATCAACTACTTGTGACATTTTTGTAAAGAAACTCTCAATTTGTGCTACTACCTTTTCAGAACCACTAAGCTGTCTTACAAATTTCTCAATTTCTTCTTTGCGCTGGTGTAGTACCCGTAATTCTACATAAGGATTTTTTGCTGGATCCTCTAGCATTTTTGGATCAAATTCTATGTATTCAAAAGTTGACTCGATGACAATGTTTGAAAGCCGATCGACTCGTCCGTCACTTGCTTTTCGATACTGCATATAAGCTTTTTCAACAAGTCGCTGGCAGTTTTCAAGGCCCTCTAAGGTTTCTCTTTGAGGTCTTTTGAATGTTCGTGCGTGACCATCCTTTCTCCACGTTTCTGATACCCAGTGGCTAGTTAGTGGGACTTCGTCGTCGTATCTTCCCATTCTCCGTTCTAACCCTAAAAATAACGGGCGAGCACCGGAGATAAAATGTTGTAAGGTTGATCCTCCAGATTGGATTAACTCAAGTCGGTGATTTTCTATATATTCTTGCATGGATGCATTTGATATGTCCTTTCCTGCTCCAACAAATCTAGTCACATTTTCAAAGTGGAAGCGAGTGTCGTTGAGGTTGAATATCATTCTTTCTTTAGTTTGCGATATGTCAAGTCTATATCGCTTTCGTTCGCTCTCAACTTCTATGCTTAGTTTTTCAAAGTTTATTGATAGTAGCGTAGATAGGTCGATTGAGAGTGAGGCTTGCATTAAGCGAAGGGCTGTCGTTTTCCCGCTGCCATTTATACCTACTAAAAAGCTAATGTCTTCTTTGAAGTTAAAGTCAAAGTTGTAGAAGTCATGGACTTTTTTTGCTGAAAATTTCATTATTCTCATGTGTTTCTTCCCTGATGCACTGTTTCAATTAAGTTTTGATTTTTTAAACTTTTATTGTGTGAATTTTTAGCTTGATTAGGTTGTGTCATTGATTGGGTTTTTGTATTTTAATTATTATAAGATTTTGATTGTTATAGCGTTTTAGTTGTTGTTTGGGTGGGTCTGCTAATCATGTTGAACGCATTTTTCTATACGTATGGCGTTCTCTCAGAACGGGGCGAAAATGGACCTGGCCGATAGTGGCACTTTGTCTCGGCGTTGAAAAGCCTCAACATTGTTTTTTGACCAGAGCGGTTTCTGAATGTCAAACCACTGATTTTTGGTCTTGTCATCGTGCTAGAAATTTTTTGCCACAAAGGTGTGGTATTCACGCCGACGGGCTCCGACTACCTTTGCGTAGTCACTGCAAATTCAGTGACCGGGCCTGATAACCCGTGGAACAATAGGCGCACAAAGCGTCTCCAGCACCATTGCCGACGCTTTTTTTGCGTCCGTACGGCCGTGTTATGGCGGCTGTGCGCGGGAGGTCTTCGGACCTGCCGGGTTCCTATTGTCCCGGTTTATCAGCCTGCGCACAGCTGCCACCCTTATTCGCCTGATAACGAATATGGCAGCTCTTTCGACATTAGGAGCTAAGCCCATGAGCATTTGTTCGTACCTCTGCTGTTCTGCAATCCCCACCCCGGCTCATACCAGAGGTGGCCAATGATCAACCCGCCTCTCAACAAAACCCTCGGTGTCATCACCTTTTCCACCTGCGGCGCTTCGCCGGATTTCCACCATCTTTTCCGCGTCAATTCCGGTGTGCCGATTCGCGATGCCTTGGAGCACGCGTCTGTCTTGCTTCACTGTTCAAAGATGTTGGCATTGGATGCAGCCATGGAGAAAGGCGTCGATCGCTATGCGTGGGCGTCGCATTATTTGGGGGAGATGGCCAAGGCGGTGGTGGATGATTTGGCGAACGGGATGTTGCCGAATGGGGCGGTTGAGTAGGTAGGTGGTTTTGCAGGGTGTGGGAGGACGTCATCGCAGGCAAGCCAGCTCCCACATTTGATTGAGTCCATCCAGGAATACTTTTCCGTAGGCGAAAAAAAGACCTCGTTATTCGAGGTCTTTTTTTAGGCGTTTGATGGCTTCGGCAGGTCAAAGCACATGCCTGGAAATTACCTTCGATATCTCCACAATCGACGTCTTCCCCGTAAACTCAAACTTCACTTTCCCCACCGCCGAAAAGTAAATCTCCAGCTCCGAATCCAGGTCAAACGTCCCGGACGTTTCCACCGAATACGCGACGATGTTTTTGTACGGCAGGGACGTGAAGTCTTTCTTGCTGCCGGTAATCCCTTGCACGTTCACCGCGATGATGCGCTTGGTGGTGAACACCACGCCGTCGCGCATGGCCTTGTAGGAATCGATCACCTGCTCATCATCCAGCAGCAAGGACGATACGCGCTCGGCGTATTCGTTGTTTTGCTTGAGCTTGAAGAAGCCTTTGTTGTTGAAGTCGATCATGTGCCTTTCCTTGGGTGAGTGGTGCGGTAAACGCCTATGCCGGTGTATGACGTTTTACTCGTGGATCTGTATCTAACGGCCTCTCTTTTATCGCCCTACCATGGCGCCAACAACCCGCCGGCCATTACAAAGTTTTACCTCGTCAAGGAGCTACCCCATGCCCGAACTGTCCAGCCTGCTTGCCTATGGCCTGATCTCGCTCGGGATGGTGCTGACGCCCGGCCCGAACATGATTTACCTTATTTCGCGGTCGATCTGCCAGGGGCGAGTGGCCGGGCTGATTTCCTTGGGCGGCGTTGCGATGGGTTTTGTCGTCTATATGTTCTGCGCGGCATTGGGTATCACCGCGTTGGTGATGGCGGTTCCCTATGCCTACGACGCGCTGCGGCTCGGCGGGGCGTTGTATCTGGTGTACCTGGCCTGGCAGGCGGTCAAGCCGGGTGGCCGTTCGCCGTTTCAGGTGCGGGATTTGCCAAAGGACAGCCCACGCAAGTTGTTCATGATGGGCTTTGTCACCAACCTGCTGAATCCCAAAGTGGCGGTGATGTATTTGTCGTTGCTGCCTCAGTTCATTGACCCTAACGGCCACGCCAGCGTGCTCTCGCAATCCCTGGTACTGGGTTTTACGCAGATCATGATCAGTGTGAGCGTCAACGGGCTGATCGCTCTTATGGCGGGCTCGATCGCGGGATTTTTCATCCGCAAACCGGTCTGGCAAACCGTACAGCGCTGGTTGATGGGCTCGGTGCTGATGGGCCTGGCCGTACGTATGGCGGTGGAAGGGCGGCGGTAAGTCCTGGCCCGATCTCTGTGGGCGCTCAGGGACCTGCGTCAGTCAGGCCTTGCGGTACAGCGCCAAAAATCCTGCCAGTGACAACATGGCGGCCCCGCAGCATCGATTCAAACGCTTCATCCCGGTTTGGGTGAGGATTTTTGCTGCTTGCCCGCCCCCCGTGGCGTAAAGCGCCATCACGGCTACATCCACTCCGGCGGAGATGACCGCCAGTGCAGCGTATTGAGGAAGAGTCGGCTCGCTCGGATCAATAAACTGGGGCAGAAACGCCGTGAAGAACAACAACACCTTGGGGTTTGTCATGGCCACAGAAAAACTGCGCCAGAACACTTCGCCGGTGGCTACACGGGTATCGATTCTTGACTCGTTGAGGGCGGGCGGGTTGCTGCGCCAAAGCTGCACGCCCAGCCATGCCAAATAACAAACGCCTATCCATTTCAGCACCACAAACAGTTCATGCGATGCCATTAGCATCGCGCCAAGGCCGAGCCCTACAGCGGCAATCACCAAAATGTCCGACAGGGCAGTGCCCGCCATGCCGACGGCAACCTTGCGAATATTTCGAGTTGCCCCGTTGGACATCGCCAAGAGGGACGTCGGGCCAGGAATCAGCGCGCCAATCAAGCAGCTTGAGGTATAGAGGATAAGCGTGGAGGTGTTCATTGAAAGTGCTCAGGCGTTTTGGACGGAGCCCAAGATAACTTACGCTGGCCGGTTTCTGGTATCTGAAAAGGCAGGGTCAGTAGCTTTGATGTGCGCCCAAAGCCGACCGCTTTACAGGATCGCCTTCAGGTAATCCTTAAGTGCGTTGAGCGGGGCATTGAGTTCTTCGAGTGTCGTCGCTTGGCGCACATCCTCCGCGAGCCGTTGCAGCTCGCGGCCCATCACGGTGTGTGCGCCGCCCAGGGATTGGAGCGCTAACGCCAGGCACTCGTCGATCTTATGCTGGATGGCATTGATATCGCCCTGGCGCACCAGCAAGCCAAACACTTCCCGCTCATAGCCGTCCATGACCAGGTCGTCCCGCAGAATCGGGCTCGCGCCTTCTGTCTCATACACCAACTTGAGAGCAAAAAGCGCTACAGCTTCCAGCGTCAGTTCCACGGTCAGGGTTCCTCTTTTCTCGTGTTCGCCCGCCCATCATCACTTTCCTGCAGGCGAAAAAAAAGACCTTGAATTTCAAGGTCTTTTTTTAAGATGGTGCCCCGAGGGAGACTCGAACTCCCACTCCTTTCGAAAACGGATTTTGAATCCGCCGCGTCTACCAATTCCGCCATCAGGGCTCAATGGCGGCGAAGTATAGAGATGAGATTACCGTTGGTCAATCACGTTTCATGGTCAATTTTCACTATTTCCGCTAGACTTCCCGGCCCTGCTAGACGAACCCCATCATGCGCGTTGCTGACTTTACTTTTGAGCTCCCTGATTCGCTGATCGCTCGCCATCCTTTGGCCGAGCGTCGCGCCAGTCGACTGCTAACCCTGGACGGGGTCAGTGGTGCCCTCGCACACCGTCAATTCACTGATTTGCTTGAGCATTTACGCCCGGGCGACTTGATGGTGTTTAACAATACCCGAGTGATTCCGGCTCGCCTTTTTGGCCAGAAAGCCTCCGGCGGCAAGCTGGAAATTCTGGTGGAGCGGGTGCTGGACAGCCATCGTGTGCTGGCCCATGTGCGCTCCAGCAAGTCGCCGAAACCGGGCTCGAAGATCTTGATCGATGGCGGTGGCGAAGCTGAAATGCTGGCCCGTCACGATGCGTTGTTCGAGCTGGGGTTTGCCGAGGAAGTGTTGCCGCTGCTGGAGCGCGTCGGCCACATGCCGTTGCCTCCTTATATAGACCGCCCGGACGAAGACTCTGACCGCGAGCGCTACCAGACCGTGTATTCCGAGCGCCTGGGCGCCGTGGCTGCACCAACGGCGGGGCTGCATTTCGATCAGCCGTTGCTGGAAGCGATTGCCGCCAAGGGCATCGAGTCGGCTTTTGTGACCTTGCACGTGGGGGCCGGCACGTTTCAGCCGGTGCGTGTGGATAACATCGAAGACCATCACATGCACAGCGAATGGCTGGAAGTCAGCCAGGACGTGGTGGATGCGGTTCACGCCTGCAAGGCCCGCGGCGGACGGGTTGTTGCCGTGGGCACCACCAGCGTGCGTTCCCTGGAAAGTGCAGCCCGCGAGGGTGTGCTGAAGCCCTTCAGTGGCGACACCGATATCTTTATCTTTCCAGGCCGCCCGTTCCACGTGGTCGATTGCCTGGTCACCAACTTCCATTTGCCGGAATCCACGCTGTTGATGCTGGTGTCGGCATTTGCCGGTTACCCGGAAACCATGGCCGCTTATCAAGCCGCCATCGCTAACGAGTACCGTTTTTTCAGCTACGGTGATGCGATGTTTATCACCCGTAACCCGGCGCCACGCGGCCCAGAGGGAACTTTATGAGTCGTATGTCGTTTGAACTGCTGGCCACCGACGGCAAGGCCCGCCGTGGTCGCCTGACCTTCCCGCGGGGCACCGTCGAGACCCCGGCGTTCATGCCGGTTGGTACCTACGGCACCGTCAAGGGCATGCTGCCACGGGATATCGTCGCCACCGGCGCCGAGATCATCCTGGGCAACACCTTCCACTTGTGGCTGCGCCCGGGCACCGAAGTGATCAAGAAACACGGCGACCTGCATGATTTCATGCAGTGGAAAGGCCCGATCCTGACCGACTCCGGCGGTTTCCAGGTGTTCAGCCTGGGCGCCATGCGCAAGATCAAGGAGGAGGGCGTGACCTTCGCCTCTCCGGTTGACGGCGCCAAGGTGTTCATGGGGCCGGAAGAGTCGATGCAGGTCCAGCGTGACCTGGGCTCGGACATCGTGATGATTTTTGACGAATGCACGCCGTACCCGGCCGATGAAGATGTGGCGCGGGTGTCGATGGAGCTGTCGTTGCGTTGGGCCCAGCGTTCGAAGAATGCCCATGGCGATAACACGGCTGCCCTGTTCGGTATCGTGCAGGGCGGCATGCATGAAAGCCTGCGCAAGCGCTCGCTGGAAGGCCTGGACAAGATCGGCTTCGACGGCCTGGCCATCGGCGGTTTGTCGGTGGGCGAGCCCAAGCACGAGATGATCAAGGTGCTGGACTACCTGCCGGGCCTGATGCCGGCTGAAAAACCTCGTTACCTTATGGGCGTTGGCAAACCGGAAGATCTCGTAGAGGGTGTGCGCCGCGGTGTGGACATGTTCGATTGCGTGATGCCAACCCGTAATGCCCGCAATGGGCATCTGTTCATCGATACAGGCGTGCTGAAGATCCGTAACGCGTTCCATCGCCATGATGAATCGCCGCTGGATCCCACCTGTGACTGCTACACCTGCCAGAATTTCTCCCGTGCTTATCTGCACCATCTGGACAAGTGTGGGGAAATGCTGGGTAGCATGTTGAATACCATCCACAATTTGCGGCATTACCAAGTCCTGATGGCTGGTTTGCGCGAGGCTATTCAACAGGGTACATTGGCCGCCTTCGTCGATGCCTTCTATGCCAAGCGCGGGCTGCCCGTGCCGCCCTTGGACTGAGTTTTCCGACCCTAAGATTCACTATTTGCAACTGGAGTGCTAAATGAGCTTTTTTATCTCTAATGCCATGGCTGATGCCGCTGCACCGGCCGCTGCTGGCCCTTTGGGCGGTGGTTTTGAGTGGATTTTCCTGGTCGGCTTCCTGGTCATCTTCTACCTGATGATCTGGCGTCCACAGGCCAAGCGCGCCAAAGAGCAGAAGAACCTGCTGGGCAGCTTGCAGAAAGGCGACGAAGTCGTGACCACGGGCGGCATCGCCGGCAAGATCACTAAAGTGTCCGACGCTTTCGTGGTTCTGGAAGTCTCCGACACCGTAGAAATGAAGTTCCAGAAGGGCGCCATCGCCGCCACGCTGCCAAAAGGCACGCTCAAAGCGATCTAAGTTCCAACCTTTACCAATCGACGGGGCGCGCAAGGCGCCCCGCGTTATAAGCGGGCGGCGTGATGCTGAACAAATACCCTCTGTGGAAATACGTACTGATCCTGGCGGTGCTGGCGATCGGTTTTATTTATTCCGCTCCCAATCTTTATCCTGATGACCCCGCGATCCAGATTACGGGTGCCAGCACTACGCTGCAGGTCAATCAGGCTGATCTGGACCGTGCGAGCAAAGCGCTCACTGACGCGGGTATCCAGGTTAAAGCGGCAACCTTGGCTGCTGATGCGAAGGGCGGCTTGTTGCGCCTGACCAAGCAAGAAGACCAATTGCCGGCCAAAGACGTCGTGCGCAAGGTCATGGGTGATGACTACGTCGTTGCGCTGAACCTGGCACAGACCACGCCAAAATGGCTGCGTGCCATTGGCGCACACCCTATGAAACTGGGTCTGGACTTGTCCGGTGGTGTGCACTTCCTGCTGGAAGTGGACATGGACAAAGCCATCGATGCTCGCCTGAAAGTCTACGAAGGCGATGTGAAGAGCCTGCTGCGTAAAGAGAAGGTGCGTTATCGCAGCCTGCCGCAGCTCAATGGTGCCATCCAGCTGGGTTTTGCTGACGAAGCGACCCGCGAACAGGCCCGTGCACTGATCCGCAAGAGCTTCAACGATTTCGACATTGTTCCGGCCGACCTCAATGGTCAGGCGGTACTGCGTCTGGCGATGACCCCGGCCAAGCTGGCGGAAATCCGTGAATACTCCATCAAGCAGAACTTGACCACGGTGCGTAACCGGGTCAACGAACTGGGTGTGGCCGAGCCGCTGGTTCAGCGCCAGGGTGCCAACCGCATCGTGGTTGAGTTGCCGGGCGTGCAGGACACCGCTGAAGCCAAGCGCATCCTCGGTAAAACAGCCAACCTGGAATTCCGTCTGGCCGCTGAGCCGGGTGCTACCCGCGCTACTGCCGAGGAGTTTGAGTTCCGTGAAGGCAATCGTCCGCCTGCACTGATCGAGCGTGGTTTGATCATCACCGGTGACCAGGTCACCGACGCCAAGGCCGGTTTTGACTCGCAGCACGGTACGCCTGAAGTGAACATCCGCCTGGATGGCCATGGTGGCGATCTGATGAGTCGCGCTACCCGCAGCAACGTGGGTCGCAGCATGGCGGTGATCTTCATCGAGCAGCGCCCGGTGACCACCTACACCAAGCAGCTGGTCGACGGTGTCGAGAAAGACGTACCGGTACAGACCTTTAAAGAAGAGAAGAAGATCATCAGCCTGGCGACCATCCAGTCGCCGCTGGGTGCTCAATTCCGTATCACCGGCCTGAATGGCCAGGGTGAGTCGTCCGAACTGGCGCTGCTGTTGCGTGCCGGTGGTCTGGCGGCCCCGATGTACTTCGCCGAAGAGCGCACAATCGGCCCAAGCCTGGGTGCTGACAACATCACCAAGGGTATCGATGCTTCCCTGTGGGGCATGCTGTTCGTGTCGCTGTTCATCATCGCCATCTATCGCTTCTTCGGCATCATTGCCACCGTTGCACTGGGTGTGAACATGGTGCTGCTGCTGGCCCTGATGTCGCTGCTGGGGGCCACGCTGACCCTGCCGGGTATCGCCGGTATCGTACTCACCATGGGTATGGCGGTGGACGCCAACGTGCTGATCTTCTCGCGGATTCGTGAAGAAATCGCCGCCGGCATGACCGTACAAAGGGCAATCAACGAAGGCTTCGGCCGGGCATTTACCGCGATTCTCGACGCCAACCTGACCACGTTGCTGGTGGGTGGCATCCTCTTTGCCATGGGTACCGGCCCGGTCAAAGGCTTTGCGGTGACCATGTCCCTCGGGATCTTTACCTCGATGTTCACGGCCATCATGGTGACCCGCGCAATGGTCAACCTGATCTTTGGCGGGCGTGACTTCAAGAAGTTGTGGATTTAAGGGGCTGCCATGTTACGTACAATCAACTTCATGGGCGTTCGCAACGTTGCGTTCGGCTTCACCGTGCTCCTTACCGTTCTGGCGTTGTTCAGCTGGTTCCATAAGGGCCTGAACTACGGTCTGGACTTCACCGGCGGTACGCTCATCGAGCTGACCTACGAGAAGCCGGCCGATGTCACCCTGGTGCGTACCGAGCTGAGTCAGGCCGGTTACCACGAGGCTATCGTGCAGAGCTTCGGTGCAACCACCGACCTGCTGGTGCGTATGCCGGGCGAAGACCCGCAATTGGGTCACCAGGTAGCCGAGGCCTTGCAGAAGGTGGGTGGCGACAACCCGGCGACCGTCAAGCGCGTCGAGTTCGTGGGCCCGCAAGTGGGTGAAGAGCTGCGCGACCAGGGCGGCCTCGGCATGCTGATGGCGCTGGGCGGCATCCTGATCTACCTGGCTTTCCGCTTTCAGTGGAAGTTCGCGGTCGGCGCCATTGTGTCGCTGATCCACGACGTGGTGGTGACTGTGGGTATCCTGGCCTACTTCCAGATTACCTTCGACCTGACAGTGCTCGCGGCGGTGCTGGCGATCATTGGTTACTCCCTCAACGACACCATCGTGGTATTCGACCGGGTTCGTGAGAACTTCCGGGTGCTGCGCAAGGCGACGTTGATCGAGAACATCAACATCTCCACCACCCAGACCCTGCTGCGGACCATGGCGACCTCGATCTCCACCTTGCTGGCGATCACGGCGCTGATGGTATTTGGTGGTGATAACCTGTGGGGCTTCTCGCTGTCGCTGTTCATCGGCGTGCTGGCGGGTACTTACTCGTCGATCTACATCGCCAACGTGGTACTGATCTGGCTGAACCTCAACAGCGAAGACCTGATCCCTCCTGCCAGCACCGGCAAGGAGGTCGACGACCGCCCTTGATGGGCGATTGTTGATACGCTGTTACAAAGAAGGCGCGAGTATTGAACTCGCGCCTTTTTTTTTGCTCCAAGGCTGGGTATAGCGCGGATCGTTCGGTCCGTTTGTGATGGTCAGGAGGTTCACGTGAACAAGTCGTTACTGGTTGGTGCGGTATTGGGTGCTGTCGGTGTGACTGCCGGGGGTGCTGTTGCCACCTACAGCCTGGTAAAAAGCGGCCCTGAGTATGCGCAAGTGCTGGCGGTGCAGCCGGTGAAAACCCAGATTAAAACCCCGCGTCAGGTGTGCCATGACGTGGCGGTCACCCGGCAGAAGCCTGTGGAAGATCAGCATCAGATCATCGGTACGGTGGTGGGTGCGCTGGCTGGTGGCCTGTTGGGCAACCAGGTGGGTGGCGGTAATGGCAAGAAGCTGGCTACTGTGGCCGGTGCGGTGGGTGGCGGTTATGCGGGTAACAAGGTTCAGGAAGGTATGCAGAACCGCGATACCTACTCCACCACCCAGACTCGTTGTAACACCGTTAACGACATCAGCGACAAGGTTGTCGGGTACGACGTGCGTTACACCCTGGACGGCAAGGAAGGCTCCGTGCGCATGGATCGCGATCCGGGCAACCAGATCCCGGTCGACAAGGAAGGGCGTCTGGTTATCGGTCAGAACCAGCCGCAGCAGTAATTCCAGGCATAAAAAAGCACCCCGAGGGGTGCTTTTTTTTGCTCGCTCGCTTAGCGTTTCAGCGAAGCCGGCAGGTGCGGCTGGATCGCCGTCAGTACTGCCTTGAAGCATTTGGTGTTGCCGGCAACCACGTGGCCCTTCTCCAGGAAGTCGTGACCGCCCGTGAAGTCGCTCACCAGGCCGCCGGCTTCTTGAATCAGCAGTGCGCCTGCAGCCATGTCCCACTCAGACAGGCCCGACTCCCAGAATGCGTCAAAACGACCGGCAGCTACATAAGCCAGGTCCAGGCTGGCTGCACCGGCGCGGCGGATGCCGGCGGTCTGGCCAACCAGCGCGCGGAACATGCCCAGGTAGTTTTCCAGGTTGTCCATTTGGTCATCGCGGAACGGGAAGCCGGTACCCAGCAGGGCGCCGTCGAGGCTGGTGCGACCGCTCACGCGCAGGCGGCGACCGTTCAACTGGGCGCCACGGCCACGGCTGGCGGTGAATTCTTCCTGGCGAACCGGGTCCAGCACAACGGCGTGTTCCAGGCGGCCACGGTATTTGCAGGCAATGCTCACGGCAAAGTGCGGGATGCCGCGCAGGAAGTTGGTGGTGCCGTCCAGTGGGTCGATGATCCACAGGTAGTCTTCGCCTTCGCCGCTGCCTTTGTGCAGGCCGGTTTCTTCACCGAGAATGCCGTGGGTAGGGTAGGCCTTGCGCAGCGCGTCGATGATTTTCTGCTCGGCGGCGCGATCCACCTCGGATACGTAATCCTTGGCGTCTTTTTCGTCGACCTTGATGGTATCCAGGCGCTCGATGGAGCGGAAGATCAATTCACTGGCGCTGCGGGCGGCGCGCAGCGCGATATTCAGCATGGGCTGCATGGATGTGTCACCTAAGGTTGTTAAAGAAAGCCGAGCATTCTAGCAGAAACTTTCTTCAGGTGAAGGACGACGTTACCTTTCATGGCATAACCTTAGGCTGTTCTGTAAGATTTGCTCCCCTTTCCTGTGTCCGAGAGCGCCTCCCTTGCTGCAAAACATCCGTGTCGTCCTCGTCAATACCAGTCATCCCGGCAACATCGGCGGGGTGGCGCGAGCCATGAAGAACATGGGGCTGACGCGCCTGGTGCTGGTCGAGCCGCGTGTGTTTCCGCACCACGAAGCTGATGCCCGTGCGTCTGGCGCCAATGACATCCTTGAAAAGGCGCAAATCGTCGCCACTTTGGAAGATGCCTTGGTCGGCTGCAATCTGGTGCTTGGCACCAGTGCTCGAGACCGTCGTATTCCCTGGCCGCTGCTGGATCCTCGCGAATGCGGGACCAAAGTCGTGGAAGAGGCTGCTGGCGGCGCTGAAATTGCCTTGGTATTCGGTCGTGAAGACTCCGGCCTGACGAATGAAGAGCTGCAGCGATGTCATTATCACGTGCACATTCCATCAGACCCTGAGTTCAGTTCGCTGAACCTCGGGGCAGCGGTGCAGGTGCTGAGTTATGAAGTGCGCATGGCCTGGCTGGCTGCAGAGGGTCAGCCAAGCAAAGTGGAAAAGGACGAGGTCGCCTCGACCAAGAGTGGCGAGCTGGCCACCATGGATGAGCTGGAGCGGTTCTAT
This sequence comes from Pseudomonas sp. IPO3778, assembly GCF_013386825.1. Taxonomy (GTDB): domain Bacteria; phylum Pseudomonadota; class Gammaproteobacteria; order Pseudomonadales; family Pseudomonadaceae; genus Aquipseudomonas. The sequence continues at coordinate 91,583 of NZ_JACARC010000028.1, read as the reverse complement.
GAGCACCTGGAGCAGACCCTGGTGGCCATCGAATTCCTCGATCCGGAAAAACCGCGGCACTTGATGGCGCGCCTGCGCCGGTTATACGGACGCAGCTCGGTCAGCCGGGCGGAAATGAATATATTGCGTGGCATCCTCACGGAAACCCAAAAAGCGGCCCGTGGCGAGCTTCTTAAGCGGAAGGATTAAAAATGTTCGAGCGTTTGCGAGAAGATATCCAGAGTGTTTTCCACCGTGACCCGGCGGCGCGCAACGCCTTTGAAGTGCTGACCTGCTACCCGGGCATGCACGCGATATGGATTCACCGCCTGTCTGGCGCCTTGTGGAATATGGGCTGGAAGTGGCTGGCGCGGCTGGTGTCGAACTTTGGCCGCTGGTTGACCGGGATCGAGATTCACCCGGGCGCCAAGGTCGGTCGTCGCTTCTTTATCGACCATGGCATGGGCATCGTTATTGGTGAGACCGCCGAGATTGGCGATGACGTAACCCTGTACCAGGGCGTGACCCTTGGTGGCACCACCTGGAACAAGGGCAAGCGCCACCCGACGCTGGAGGATGGTGTTGTGGTGGGGGCGGGCGCCAAGGTGCTCGGTCCGTTTACCGTCGGTGCGGGCGCCAAGGTCGGCTCCAATGCCGTGGTGACCAAGGCGGTGCCGCCCGGTGCAACCGTTGTCGGCATTCCGGGGCGGATCATCGTCAAGCCGGAAGTGGGTGATGAGCAGGAGGCCAAGCGCAAGGCCATGGCCGAGAAGATTGGCTTCGATGCCTATGGTGTCAGCGAAGACATGCCTGACCCGGTGGCGCGTGCCATTGGCCAGTTGCTGGACCACCTGCAAGCGGTGGACGGCAAGCTGGACGGTATGTGCGGTGCCTTGAAGGACTTGGGCAGCAACTACTGCGCCAAGGACCTGCCTGAGCTGCGCACGGAAGATTTCGCCGAGATCAAGGACGAAAGCGCTACCAAGGCCGGCTGACTCTTGAGCCGGTCGCGATCCCTGTGGGAGCTGGCTTGCCTGCGATGGCGGCGAGTCAGTGCCGGATAGGCTGGCTGGCAAACCGATATCGCAGGCAAGCCAGCTCCCACATTTGATCTCCATTGGTCTTGAGGCTGGGGGCTTGACCCTGTTCCCGCTGTTCCATCCGCCCCCGTCCTGCTATCATTCGCGCGCCCTTTTTACGGGTATTCCTGACTAAAGTACTAGGTCTTATAGTTGACTTAAATACTCGGGAATCGCATACTTGCTCCCATTCTGAAACACCTTGGTACTTGTCCATGAGACTGACTACAAAAGGCCGATACGCGGTGACCGCCATGCTTGACCTGGCCTTGCACGCGCAAAATGGGCCGGTGTCCCTGGCCGATATCTCCGAGCGCCAAGGCATTTCCCTGTCCTACCTCGAGCAGTTGTTCGCCAAGTTGCGCCGCAGCAATCTGGTTTCCAGCGTTCGTGGTCCAGGCGGCGGCTATCAACTGTCCCGCGACATGCAGGGCATCCAGGTGGCTCAGGTGATCGACGCGGTCAACGAATCCGTCGATGCCACCAAATGCCAGGGCCTGGGTGATTGCCACGCCGGCGACACCTGCCTCACGCACCACTTGTGGTGTGACTTGAGCCTGCAGATCCATGAGTTTTTGAGTGGTATCAGCTTGGCTGATCTTGTGACTCGCCGCGAGGTGCAAGAAGTAGCCCAGCGTCAGGACCAGCGCCGTTGTAACACCAAGGCGCCGCGTCTGGACAAGATTGAAGCGTCCGCCGTCGAGTGACAGCCGAAGAGCTAACGGCACGCCAGCCAGCCTGATTTAGGAGAAAGTCCATGAAATTGCCGATTTACCTTGATTACTCAGCGACCACCCCGGTTGATCCGCGTGTCGCGCAAAAGATGAGCGAGTGCCTGCTGGTTGACGGAAACTTCGGTAACCCGGCGTCCCGTTCCCACGTTTTTGGCTGGAAAGCTGAAGAGGCCGTGGAAAACGCTCGTCGCCAGGTCGCCGACCTGGTGAATGCCGATCCGCGTGAAATCGTCTGGACCTCCGGTGCCACCGAGTCCGACAACCTGGCAATCAAGGGTGCGGCGCATTTCTACGCAACCAAAGGCAAGCACCTGATCACCACCAAGATTGAGCACAAGGCTGTCCTCGACACCATGCGCCAACTGGAGCGTGAAGGTTTTGAGATCACCTACCTCGAGCCAACCACCGACGGTATCGTGACCCCTGCGATGATCGAAGCGGCGATGCGTGACGACACCATCCTGGTTTCCGTCATCCACGTGAACAACGAAATCGGCACTATCAACGACATCGCCGCCATCGGCGAGCTGACCCGCTCCAAGGGCGTGTTGCTGCACGTCGACGCGGCTCAGTCCACCGGCAAGGTCGACATCGACCTGTCGAAACTGAAAGTCGACCTGATGTCGTTCTCTGCCCACAAGACCTACGGTCCCAAAGGTATCGGCGCTCTCTACGTGAGCCGCAAGCCTCGGGTACGTATCGAAGCCACCATGCACGGCGGCGGTCACGAGCGCGGCATGCGTTCGGGCACCCTGGCGACCCACCAGATCGTCGGCATCGGTGAAGCATTCCGTGTAGCCAAGGAAGACATGGCTGCCGAAAACGTGCGCATCAAGGCCCTGAGCGACCGCTTCTACAAGCAGGTCGAGCACCTTGAAGAGCTGTACGTCAACGGCAGCATGACCGCCCGTGTACCGCACAACCTGAATTTGAGCTTCAACTATGTCGAAGGCGAGTCGCTGATCATGGCGCTCAAGGACCTGGCGGTTTCGTCCGGTTCGGCCTGCACCTCGGCTTCCCTTGAGCCGTCCTACGTCCTGCGCGCCCTGGGCCGCAACGACGAACTGGCTCACAGCTCGATCCGCTTTACGTTCGGCCGTTTCACCACCGAAGAAGAAGTCGACTACGCCGCGCAGAAAGTCTGCGAGGCCGTCACCAAGCTGCGTACCTTGTCGCCTCTGTGGGACATGTACAAAGACGGTGTCGATATTTCCAAGATCGAGTGGGCGGCACACTAACTATAGAAGCCGCCACCCAAAAGGCTCTGTAAAGACGTGGCGGAAAACGCAGGCGTGTTTACAGGGTTCCAGAGCGGCCCTGATGAGTGAGGATTCAGTACCATGGCTTACAGCGAAAAGGTCATCGACCACTACGAAAACCCGCGCAACGTCGGCAAGATGAACGCGGAAGACCCTGATGTCGGCACCGGCATGGTCGGCGCTCCGGCGTGCGGCGACGTGATGCGCCTGCAGATCAAGGTCAACGAAGCTGGCGTTATCGAAGACGCCAAGTTCAAGACTTACGGTTGCGGTTCGGCCATCGCCTCCAGCTCCCTGGCGACCGAATGGATGAAAGGCAAGACCCTGGATGAGGCTGTGACTATCAGCAACACCCAGCTGGCCGAAGAACTGGCTTTGCCGCCAGTGAAAATCCACTGCTCGGTACTCGCAGAAGACGCCATCAAGGCGGCGGTTCGCGACTACAAGCAGAAGAAAGGCTTGATCTAAGCATTTGGCGACGAGTAAGGAGTCACGATGGCTATCAGCATGACAGAAGCGGCTGCGCAGCACATTCGCCGCTCCCTGAATGGGCGCGGTAAAGGTGAGGGGATTCGTCTGGGTGTTCGCACCACGGGCTGTTCCGGCCTTGCCTACGTGCTGGAGTTTGTCGACGAGGTGGTCGAGGAAGATCAGGTGTTCGAAAGTCACGGCGAGAAAGTGATCATCGACCCGAAAAGCCTGACCTACCTGGACGGCACCGAACTCGATTTCGTCAAGGAAGGGTTGAACGAAGGCTTCAAGTTCAACAACCCCAACGTACGCGGTGAATGTGGCTGCGGCGAAAGCTTCAACATCTGAGGCTGATTGTGGGTACTCCTTGTCATTTCGCTTTGTTCGAGCTGCAGCCGAGTTTTCGACTGGACCTTGAACAGCTTGCCACGCGCTACCGTGAACTGGCGCGTGGGGTGCATCCGGACCGCTTTGCTGACGCTTCCGAGCGTGAGCAGCGCTTGGCGCTGGAGCAATCAGCCAGCCTCAATGAAGCCTATCAGACGCTCAAGAACCCTCCCAAACGCGCGCGCTACCTGCTCGCCATGGGCGGTCGCGAGCTGCCGCTTGAAGTCACGGTCCAGGACCCTGATTTCCTGATGCAGCAGATGCAATGGCGCGAAGAGCTCGAAGACCTGCAGGACGAGGCCGATCTGGCCGGAGTCGCAGTCTTCAAGCGTCGTCTGAAAGTAGCCCAGGATGAACTCAACGAAAGCTTCGCAGCCTGTTGGGATGATGCAGCGCAACGTGAACAGGCCGAACGCCTGATGCGGCGCATGCAGTTCCTCGACAAGCTCACCTACGAAGTGCGCCAGTTAGAAGAGCGCCTCGACGATTAACCCAGTGCCGCCCAGGTTGCACGCCTGATATACAGATAAGTCCTGATTACCATGGCCCTACTGCAGATCGCCGAACCCGGTCAAAGTCCTCAACCGCACCAGCGTCGTCTGGCGGTCGGGATTGACTTGGGCACTACCAATTCGCTGGTCGCTGCGCTGCGCAGCGGTCTTTCCGAGCCGCTGCCCGACGCCGATGGCCAGGTCATCCTGCCGTCTGCCGTGCGCTATCACGCTGACCGCACTGAAGTGGGCGAGTCGGCCAAGCTGGCGGCCTCTACCGATCCTCTGAACACCGTGCTGTCGGTCAAGCGCTTGATGGGTCGTGGTCTGTCCGACGTCAAGCAACTGGGCGATCAGCTGCCGTACCGTTTTGTCGGTGGCGAATCCCATATGCCGTTCATCGACACCGTCCAGGGCCCGAAAAGCCCGGTGGAAGTGTCGGCCGATATCCTCAAGGTGCTGCGCCAGCGTGCAGAAACCACCTTGGGTGGCGAGCTGGTGGGGGCGGTGATTACGGTTCCTGCGTATTTCGATGACGCTCAGCGCCAGGCCACCAAGGATGCGGCGAAATTGGCCGGCCTGAACGTGCTGCGCCTGCTCAACGAGCCAACCGCTGCGGCCGTGGCTTATGGCCTGGATCAGCACGCCGAAGGCCTGGTGGCGATTTACGACCTGGGCGGCGGCACCTTTGATATTTCGATTCTGCGCCTGACCGGCGGCGTCTTCGAAGTGCTGGCCACCGGTGGCGACACGGCCCTGGGCGGCGATGACTTCGATCACGCCATCGCGGGTTGGATCATTACCAGTGCCGGCTTGTCTGCCGACCTGGACCCGGGCGCGCAACGGAACCTGCTGCAGACCGCCTGCGCTGCCAAAGAGGCTCTGACTGACGCTGCGTCGGTTGAAGTTTCCTACGGTAGTTGGTCTGCTCAACTGACCCGCGAAGCCTTTGATTCGTTGATCGAGCCGATGGTCGCCCGCAGCCTGAAAGCCTGCCGCCGTGCGGTGCGTGACTCCGGTATCGAGCTGGAAGACGTGGCCGCCGTGGTCATGGTCGGCGGTTCGACCCGCGTGCCGCGTGTCCGTGAGGCCGTTGCCGAGGCCTTTGGCCGTCAACCGCTGACTGAAATTGACCCGGATCAGGTGGTGGCCATTGGTGCCGCGATCCAGGCCGATACCCTCGCCGGTAACAAGCGCGACGGTGGCGAACTGCTTCTGCTCGACGTGATTCCGTTGTCCCTTGGGCTGGAAACCATGGGCGGCCTGATGGAGAAGGTGATTCCACGCAACACCACCATCCCCGTTGCCCGTGCCCAGGATTTCACTACGTACAAAGATGGCCAGACAGCCATGATGATTCATGTGCTGCAAGGCGAGCGGGAGCTGATCAGCGACTGCCGGTCCCTGGCGCGCTTCGAATTGCGCGGCATTCCGGCGATGGTGGCCGGTGCGGCGAAGATTCGCGTGACCTTCCAGGTCGACGCCGATGGCTTGCTCAGCGTGGCTGCGCGCGAATTGGCCTCTGGCGTTGAAGCCAGCATCCAGGTCAAACCGTCCTACGGCCTGACCGACGGCGAAATCGCCAAGATGCTCAAGGATTCGTTCCAGTACGCCGGTGACGACAAGGTCGCTCGCGTATTGCGTGAGCAACAAGTCGATGCCCAGCGTCTGCTCGAAGCCGTGCAGGGCGCCCTTGAAGCTGACGGCGAGCGGCTGCTGGATGCCGAAGAGCGCATGGTCATTGACCTGCAGATGCAGGAATTGGCTGAACTGATGAAAGGCACCGATGGTTACGCCATCGAGCAACAGACCAAGCGCCTGTCGCAAGTGACCGATGCCTTTGCCGCCCGCCGTATGGACCAGTCGGTAAAAGCCGCCCTGGCGGGTCGCAACTTGAATGAACTTGAGGGTTAACTGATGCCGCAGATCATTTTTCTGCCACACGCCGAGCATTGCCCGGACGGTATGGTTGTGGAGGCTGAGACCGGCAAGTCCATTCTCGAAGTCGCTCACGACAACCACATCGAGATCGAAAGCGCCTGCGGCGGCGTCAACGCCTGCACCACCTGTCACTGCGTGATCCGTGAAGGTTTCAATAGCCTGGAAGAGGCTGATGAGCTGGAAGAGGACTATCTTGATAGGGCGTGGGGGCTGGAGCCGACATCGCGCTTGAGCTGTCAGGCAAAAGTGGGAACAGAAGACCTTACCGTCGAGATTCCGAAGTATTCGCTCAACCATGCCGCTGAAGCGCCGCACTGATTCAAGGAAGTGTCATGAGTCTTAAATGGGTTGATGTACAAGATATCGCTATCCTGCTGGCCGATGGTCACCCGGACGTGAACCCTTATTCACTGAACTTTGTAGCTTTGCGTGACATGGTCATGGCCTTGCCAGGGTTCGAGGATGATCGGGAACGCGGCGGTGAAAAGGTTCTTGAAGCTATTCAGACTGCCTGGAAAGAAGAGCAGGACTGAAGCCTCCCTTACGCAGTTAGGCAATACCCAAGAACCCGCGTATAATTCGCGGGTTTAATTTTTCGCAAATTACCGTTTCTGGAGTTACACCATGGCTGTTCAACGTACTTTCTCCATCATCAAGCCTGACGCTGTTGCAAAAAACGTCATCGGCGAGATCACCACTCGTTTCGAAAAAGCCGGCCTGAAGGTTGTAGCTTCGAAACTCAAGCAACTGTCCAAAGCTGAAGCTGAAGGCTTCTACGCTGAGCACAGCGCTCGTGGTTTCTTCGGCGACCTGGTTGCCTTCATGATCTCCGGTCCTGTTGTTGTTCAGGTTCTGGAAGGCGAAAACGCTATCGCTCTGAACCGCGAACTGATGGGCGCTACCAACCCTAAAGAAGCTGCTGCCGGTACCATCCGCGCTGACTTCGCTGAATCGATCGACGCCAACGCCGTTCACGGTTCGGACTCCGAAGCCGCTGCTGCCCGCGAAATCTCGTACTTTTTCGCTGCTACTGAAGTAACCGCTCGCTAAGCATTGGCTTAAAAGAGCGAAGGTGAATCCATGACTACATTGACTGCAAAAACCAACCTGCTGGGTCTGACTCAACAGGAAATGGAAAAATTCTTCGACTCAATCGGGGAGAAGCGTTTTCGTGCCGCTCAGGTAATGAAGTGGATTCACCATCTTGGCGTCGATGATTTCGACGCCATGACGAACGTCAGCAAGGCCCTGCGCGACAAGCTCAAGGCCATTGCCGAAGTTCGCGGCCCCGAAGTGGTCAGCGAGGACATCTCCACCGACGGCACCCGTAAATGGGTGGTGCGCGTGGCGTCCGGCAGCTGCGTCGAGACCGTTTACATCCCCCAGGGCAAGCGCGGCACATTGTGCGTTTCGTCCCAGGCAGGCTGTGCCCTGGATTGCAGTTTCTGCTCCACCGGCAAGCAAGGTTTCAACAGCAACCTCACCGCCGCCGAAGTCATCGGCCAGGTGTGGATTGCCAATAAATCGTTCGGCAGCATCCCGGCGACCGCCGACCGTGCCATCACCAACGTGGTGATGATGGGCATGGGCGAGCCGCTGCTGAACTTCGACAACGTGGTTGCGGCCATGCACCTGATGATGGACGACCTGGGCTACGGCATCTCCAAGCGCCGTGTGACCCTGTCGACCTCCGGCGTGGTACCGATGATCGATGAGCTGGCCAAGCACATCGACGTCTCACTGGCGTTGTCGCTGCACGCACCGAATGACGCATTGCGTAACCAATTGGTGCCGATCAACAAGAAGTATCCGCTTAAGATGCTGCTCGAATCTTGCCAGCGCTACATGGCGACGTTGGGCGAAAAGCGCGTGTTGACCATTGAGTACACCATGCTCAAGGACATCAACGACAAGGTCGAGCACGCTGTCGAGATGATCGAGCTGCTCAAGAATGTACCGTGCAAGATCAACCTGATTCCGTTCAACCCGTTTCCCCATTCTGGCTACGAGCGGCCGAGCAACAACGCCATCCGCCGTTTCCAGGATCAACTGCACCATGCAGGCTTCAATGTCACCGTACGCACCACCCGCGGCGAAGACATCGATGCGGCATGTGGCCAATTGGTAGGACAGGTGCTGGATCGCACCCGTCGCAGCGAACGTTATATCGCCGTGCGTGAATTGAGTGCCGCCGACGATATGCCGCAAAGCGCCGCGACTCGAACCTGAGAGAGGATCTCTATGCCCTTGCGCCTTGCGCTGCTTTTGTTTGTTGCCAGCCTTGCGGCTGGCTGTGTTTCATCGGGCCATGACAGCCCGTTGCAAACCGGCAAGGGCCGTGACGAAGCGCGTGCTGCCTATGTGCAGCTGGGCCTGGGGTACTTGCAGCAAGGGCTGGCCGAGCAAGCCAAGGTGCCGCTGAAGAAGGCCCTTGAGCTGGATGGCAGCGACGCCGACGCCAATGCTGCATTGGCCCTGGTGTTTCAGGCCCAGGCTGAGCCCGAACTGGCCGATCACTATTTCCACAAGGCCCTGGCCACACGTCCTGGCGACCCGAGGCTGCTGAACAATTACGGCAGTTTTTTGTTTGCGCAGAAGCGTTATGACCAGGCGTCCGAATATTTCCAGCAGGCTGCGGCCGATACCCTCTATCCTGAGCGCTCGCGGGTTTTCGAGAACCTTGGGGTGACCTCGATGCGCCTCGGCCAGCGCGACACCGCCCGCCAGCAACTGGAAAAAGCCCTGCACCTGAACCAGCGCCAGCCACGAGCGTTGCTCGAAATGGCTGAGTTGTCCTTCGAAGACAGGCATTATGTGCCGGCACGTGACTATTACGAGCGTTTTAGCCTGCTGAGCGGGCAAAATGCACGTAGTCTATTGCTCGGTGTGCGCCTGGCGACGGTTCATGAAGAACGCGACAAGGCCGCACGTTTTGGCCAGCAACTCGAACGACTCTATCCCGGTACGCCGGAATATCAGCAATACCTGTCGGAGCAATGATGAAAGCGGCGCACCCGGAAGTTGTAGCAGCTAATCGTGGAAACCCAGGCGAGACCTTGCGTCAGGCCCGCGAAAGCAATGGTTGGTCGCTGGCAGAAGTGGCCCTCAAGCTCAATTTGACCACGACTTCATTGGGCAACCTTGAAGCTGGCGCGTTCGACAAGCTGCCAGGGCACACCTTCGCCCGCGGCTATATCCGCGCCTACGCCAAGTTGCTCGGTATCGACCAGGCTGCGCTGGTCCAGGAATTCGACCAGATCACCGGTACCGATTCCCAGGGCAGCAATGTGCATGGCCTGGGCCGCATTGAAGAGCCTGTGCGGGTTTCCCACACTATTTTGCGGATTGTCAGCCTGTTGCTGCTGATCGCGGTGATCGGCGGTGGCTTTGTGTGGTGGCAGGACCAGACCGCCCAGCGCGGCAAGGACCTGTCCAGCAACGCCATGGAGCACGTCGAAGTCGAAAGCGCCGACGGCACCACCCAGATTCATCCGCTGGACGAGCCGGAAGACCAGGCCGTAGCCCAGGGCCAGGCGGCGCCTGAGGCAGCGCCTGGCGCCGAGCAGCCTGCGCCGCAAGCAGGTACTGCCCCCGCAGAGGCTCCCGTCGCACCCGCTCCAGCGGTTGCAGCGACGCCTGCTGCACCGGTTCATACGCCCGCAGCCCCGGCGCAGGCTCCGGCGACAACCGCTCCGGTTGCCCCTGCAGCTCCGGCGATGTCCGCGCCGACCACTCCGGCGCTTATCGCCGGGGATGGTCGTGTACAAATTACCTACGTGGCTGACTGCTGGACTCAAGTCAGCGACGGCAACGGCAAGGTGCTGTTCAGCGGTCTGAAGCGTAAGGGAGATACGCTCGACCAAGGCGGCAAGCCTCCTCTGACGCTGCGTCTGGGCTTTGCCCGTGGCGCGCAAGTGGCCTACAACGGCCAGCCTGTGGACGTGGCGCCGTTCACCAGTGGCGAGACTGCTCGCCTGAAGTTGGGACAATAAAGTCATGCACGGCGAATCTCCAATCAAACGTCGCGTATCGCGCAAGATCTGGGTCGGCTCGGTGCCAGTGGGTGGCGATGCCCCCATCGCGGTACAGAGCATGACCAACAGCGACACCAATGATGTCGCAGCCACTGTTGCCCAGATCAATCGTCTGGAAGCGGCCGGCGTCGACATCGTGCGAGTGTCCGTACCGGATATGGATGCTGCCGAAGCCTTTGGCCGCATCAAGCAACTGGTCAAGGTACCGCTGGTCGCCGATATCCACTTCGACTACAAGATCGCCTTGCGCGTGGCCGAGCTGGGCGTCGATTGCCTGCGGATCAACCCGGGCAACATCGGTCGTGAAGACCGGGTTCGCGCCGTGGTGGATGCCGCCCGCGATCGCGGGATTCCAATCCGCATCGGCGTCAACGCCGGTTCCCTGGAAAAAGACCTGCAAAAGAAATACGGCGAGCCGACTCCGGCCGCACTGGTGGAGTCCGCATTGCGCCACGTTGAGCACCTTGAGCGCCTGAATTTCCAGGACTTCAAGGTCAGCGTAAAGGCTTCCGACGTGTTCATGGCGGTAGAAGCCTACCGCCTGCTGGCCAAGGAAATCGTCCAGCCATTGCACCTGGGTATCACCGAAGCCGGCGGTTTACGCTCAGGCACAGTGAAATCTGCGGTGGGTCTCGGTATGCTGCTGGCCGACGGGATTGGCGATACTATTCGCATCTCCCTCGCGGCAGACCCGGTAGAGGAAGTGAAAGTCGGTTACGACATTCTCAAATCCCTGCATTTGCGTTCCCGTGGCATCAACTTCATTGCCTGCCCGAGCTGCTCGCGGCAGAACTTTGACGTGGTGAAAACCATGAACGAGCTGGAAGTACGCCTCGAAGACCTGCTGGTGCCGCTGGATGTTGCGGTGATCGGTTGTGTGGTCAACGGGCCGGGTGAGGCCAAAGAAGCCCATGTGGGCCTGACCGGTGGTACGCCAAACCTGATTTACATCGACGGCAAACCGTCGCAGAAATTGACGAATGACAATCTGGTGGATGAGCTGGAACGGCTGATCCGCCAGAAAGCGGCCGAAAAGGTTGCGGCTGACGCAGCGCTGATCGCGCGCGGCTAAGAACGAATTTAAGGATTTGATGTGAGCAAGTCTCTGCAAGCCATTCGTGGCATGAACGACATCCTGCCTGAGCAGACGCCCCTGTGGCGCTACTTCGAGGGCACTGTCGCGCGCCTGCTGGATAACTACGGTTACAAGCAGATCCGCATGCCGATCGTTGAGTTCACCGAGCTGTTCAAGCGCTCCATCGGCGAAGTGACCGACATCGTCGAAAAAGAGATGTACACCTTCGAAGACCGCAACGGCGACTCCCTGACCCTGCGTCCGGAAGGCACTGCCGCGTGCGTGCGGGCGGTGCTCGAGCATGGCCTCACCGGCGGTGGCCAGCCGCAGAAGCTCTGGTACATCGGCCCGATGTTCCGCCACGAGCGTCCGCAAAAGGGTCGTTATCGCCAGTTTCACCAGATCGGCCTGGAAGTGTTCAACCTCGACGGTCCGGACATCGACGCCGAGCTGATCGTGCTCACCTGGCGCCTGTGGGGCATGCTGGGCATCCGTGACGCAGTCAAGCTTGAGCTCAACAGCCTGGGCACCAGCGAATCCCGGGGTCGCTACCGCGAAGCCCTGGTGGAATTCCTGTCGGCCCACCTGGACAAACTGGACGAAGACAGCCAGCGTCGCCTGAAAACCAACCCGCTGCGGGTACTGGACACCAAGAGCGCCGAGACCCAGGCCGTGCTCGTGGACGCGCCGAAAATGGCCGACTACCTGGACGACGAGTCCCGTATCCACTTCGAAGGCCTCAAGGCTCGCCTGGATGCAGCCGGTATTCCTTACGTCATCAACCCGAAACTGGTGCGTGGCCTCGATTACTACAGCAAGACCGTGTTCGAGTGGGTCACCGACAAGCTCGGTGCCCAGGGCACCGTGTGTGCCGGTGGCCGTTACGACGGCCTGGTCGAGCAGATGGGCGGCAAGCCGACCACCGGCGTTGGTTTCGCGATGGGCATCGAGCGGCTGATCCTGCTGCTGGAAACCCTGGAGCAGGTCCCCGAAGAAATCTCCCGTCAGGTGGACGTGTACTTCTGTGCCTTTGGCGAGGCGGCCGAACTGGCAGCCCTGCAACTGAGCGAGAAGCTGCGCGATCAACTGCCGAACCTGCGCCTGCAAGTCAATGCCGGCGCCGGCAGCTTCAAAAGCCAGTTCAAGAAAGCCGACAAGAGCGGTGCGTTGTTTGCACTGATCCTGGGTGATGATGAGTTGGCCCAGCAAGTGGTAAGTTTCAAACCCCTGCGTGGTCAGGGTGAACAACAAAGCATTGCCTTTGATGCGCTTGCAGCGCACCTGGCCACCTGCATCGTGCAGGGTTGAAGCTGTCAAACAGCCGATTTAGCGATTAAGGAGTATTGGGGTGTCGAGTACTGATGATGACCAGCTGGCCGAGTTCAAAGACTGGTGGCAGCGCAACGGCAAGCCCCTGGTCACTGGCGGTTTGCTGGCTTTAGTAGTGGTGTTCGGCTGGCAAGCCTGGCACAAGTATCAGGCTAACCAGTCGCAAGGCGCCTCGATTATCTATCAGCAATTGCTGGAAACCACGCTGACGCCAAACGGCAAGCCGGACCTCGCCCAAGTGGCAGACCTGGCCGGCAAGCTGAAGAGCGAATTCGGCGGTAGCACCTACGCGCAATACGGCAGCCTGTTCGTCGCAAAAGTTGCGGTCGATAACGGCAAGCTGGATGACGCAGCCTCCGAGCTGAAAGCCATCACCGACAAGCCGGCCAACCCGACACTGGGTGAAATCGCACGTCAGCGTCTGGCTCAGGTACTGGCGGCACAGAACAAGGCTGACGATGCACTGAAACTGCTCGACGGCGATGCTGACAAGGCATTCCTGGCTACTCGTGAAGAGCTCAAGGGCGACCTGCTGGTCCAATTGGGTCGTACCGACGAAGCCAATGCTGCGTACCAAAAAGCCAAGGCGGCGCTGTCTGATGAAGCGGCGGTCGGTGGCTTACAAATCAAGCTCGACGACTTGGCCAAAGGGGATGCGTGACGTGATCCGTTGGAAACATGCAGCATTGCTGGCTCTGGCCGTTTTGGCCGCGGGTTGCAGCAGCAACAGCAAAAAAGAACTGCCTCCGGCCGAGCTGACCAGCTTCAAGGAAGAAGTGGTCCTGCAAAAGCAGTGGAGCCGCTCCATTGGTGACGGTCAGGGCGATCTGTACAACCTGATGGTCCCGGCGATCGACGGTGACACCATCTTCGCCGCTGACTCCACCGGCGTTGTGGTCTCCATGGATCGCATGAACGGCGACGTCAAATGGAAGAAAGACCTCGAACTGCCTGTGTCCGGCGCCGTTGGCGTGGGTTCCGGCCTGGTGCTGCTCGGCACGCTGAAAGGCGATGTCGTGGCACTGGATTCGAGCACCGGTGAAGAGAAATGGCGCGCTCGCGTGACCAGTGAAGTGCTCTCGCCGCCGGCTACCAACGGTGACATCGTTGTCGTCCAGACCCAGGATGACCGTGTGATCGGCCTCGACGCCGCCACCGGTAACCAGCGCTGGTTGTATGACAGCACGCCGGCGGTCCTGACCTTGCGCGGTACCAGCGGTCCGGTTGTGACGAGCAACCTGGCACTGGCAGGCCTGTCGACCGGTAAAGTGGTCGCCCTGGACACCCAGAACGGCGTGCCGGCCTGGGAAACACGGGTCGCGATTCCTCAGGGTCGCTCCGAGCTTGATCGTGTAGTGGATATCGACGGTGGCCTGCTGCTGTCGGGTGAAACCCTCTACGTCGCCACCTATCAGGGCCGTGTCGCGGCGCTGGACCTGCAAAGCGGCCGGATCAACTGGCAGCGTGATGCTTCCAGCTACGCCGGTGTCGCCCAAGGGTTTGGCAGCGTCTACGTAAGCCTGGCGTCCGGCACCGTTGAAAGTGTCGACGAGCGTTCCACCACTGCATTGTGGAGCAACGATTCCCTGGCTCGCCGTCAGTTGTCGGCACCGGAAGTGTTCTCCAGCTACGTAGCGGTAGGCGACTTTGAAGGTTACCTGCACCTGCTGAGCCAGGTGGACGGTCGCTTCGTAGGGCGCGAGCGCATCGACAGCGACGGCCTGCGTGCTCGTCCGTTGGTGGTGGGTAACATGCTTTACGTGTATGGCAACAGCGGCAAACTGGAAGCGCTGACCATCAAGTAAGAACTATGCTTGGGGGGCTAACCCTCAGGCAGCTTCACCTGTAGGAGCAAGCTTGCTCGCGAAAATCGTCAACGATAACGCGTGCAGTCAGGATAAACGCGGTGCTTTTGCGTTTTTCGCGAGCAAGCTCGCTCCTACAGTCGAGCACCAGCCGCTGCCTTGCAGCGGCTTTTGTATTTTCTGAAATAACGAAGTGGAGAGCCGCATGGTTCCCGTAATCGCCCTGGTGGGCCGACCGAACGTCGGCAAGTCCACCTTGTTCAACCGCCTGACCAGGACTCGCGACGCCATTGTCGGCGACTTGTCCGGTCTGACCCGTGATCGCCAATACGGTGAGGCAAAGTGGCAAGGGCGCTCCTACATTATTGTCGACACCGGTGGTATCTCCGGTGACGAGCATGGCATGGACGAAAAGATGGCCGAGCAGTCACTGCTGGCCATTGAAGAAGCTGATGTCGTGTTGTTCCTGGTGGACGCCCGCGCGGGCTACACCGCTGCTGACCAAATGATTGGCGAGCACCTGCGCAAGCGCAACAAGCGTTCCTACGTGGTGGCCAACAAGATCGATAACATCGATCCTGAAATGGCCCGCGCCGAATTCAGCCCGATGGGCCTGGGCGACGCGATCCCGATCGCCGGTGCTCACGGTCGCGGCATCACCCAGATGCTGGAAATCGCCCTGCGCGACTTCCCGCGTGATGACGTGGATGAAGTCGAAGGCGAAGAAGAGATCGTTGCCGAAGGCGAGGAAGCCAAGCGCATTCCTGGCCCAAGCGAAAAAGACGGTATCAAGATCGCGATCATCGGCCGCCCGAACGTGGGCAAGTCGACCCTGGTCAACCGCATGCTCGGTGAAGACCGGGTTATCGTCTATGACGAACCCGGTACCACCCGCGACAGTATCTACATCCCGTTCGAGCGTAACGACGAGAAGTACACGCTGATCGACACCGCCGGTGTGCGCAAGCGCGGCAAGATCCACGAGGAAGTTGAAAAGTTCTCCGTGGTCAAAACCCTGCAGGCGATCAAAGACGCCAACGTGGTGATCTTCGTCATGGACGCCCGCGAAGGCGTGGTAGACCACGACCTGAACCTGCTGGGCTTTGCCCTGGAAGCCGGTCGCGCCCTGGTGATTGCGATCAACAAGTGGGACGGCATGACGCCGAGCGAGCGCGATTTCGTCAAGATCGAGCTGCAGCGTCGGCTGTTCTTCGTCGAGTTCGCCGATATCCACTTTATCTCGGCACTGCACGGTACCGGCGTGGGCAACCTCTACGCTTCGGTGCAGAACTCGTTCAAATCCGCGGTTACCCGCTGGCCGACCAACCGCCTGACCCAGATTCTTGAAGATGCGGTCAGCGAGCACGCGCCACCGATGGTCAACAACCGTCGGATCAAGCTGCGTTACGCGCACTTGGGGGGTGCCAACCCGCCGATTATCGTGATCCACGGTAACCAGCTGGAGAAAGTGCCGAAGTCCTACGTGCGTTACCTCGAAAACACCTACCGCCGTGTCTTGAAACTGGTCGGTACGCCGATCCGTATCGAATTCAAGGGTGGCGAGAACCCGTACGAAGGCAACAAAAACAGCCTCACCGACCGCCAGGTCAACAAAAAGCGCCGGATGATGACGCACCACAAGAAAGCCGACAAAAAGCGCCGCGACAAGCGCTGATCCTGATCGGTTGAAAAAGGGCTCTTCAAGAGCCCTTTTTTTGTGCCTGGCGGTTGACCCTTCGTGGCATGCAGCTTAAAACTTGGGGCTCACCGCAAGGGGCGCACCGATGATCACCAGCAAGTTGCCGAATGTCGGCACCACCATTTTCACCACCATGTCGCAACTCGCCGCCGATACCGGTGCGCTCAACCTGTCCCAAGGCTTTCCCGACTTCAATGGGCCCCAGGGTTTGCTCGATGGGGTGGGCAGGCACATTAGCCTCGGCCATAACCAGTACGCGCCCATGACCGGCCTGCCAGTACTGCGCCAGCAAGTGGCAGCCAAGATCGCCCGCAGCTATGGCGCCACGGTGAATGCCGACAGCGAAGTGACCATCACCCCTGGTGCCACTGAGGCGATCTTCTGTGCGATCCAGGCGGTGATCCGCAGCGGTGATGAAGTCATTGTGTTTGACCCAGCCTACGACAGCTATGAGCCTTCGGTGGAACTGGCGGGCGGTCGCTGCGTGCATGTGCAGTTGGGCCTGCATGACTTCGCCCTGGACTTCGAGCGACTGCGCGCGGCGCTGTCACCGCGCACCCGCATGATCATCCTCAACAGCCCCCACAACCCTACAGGCGCCCTGATCAGTCGTGCCGAACTGGACCAGTTGGCTGAGTTGATCCGCGACCGTGATATCTACCTGGTCAGTGACGAGGTCTACGAACACCTGGTATTCGACGGTATGCCCCACGTCAGCGTGCTGGCGCACGAAGAGTTGTACCAGCGCGCCTTCGTGGTCAGCTCCTTCGGCAAGACCTACCACGTCACCGGCTGGAAAACCGGCTACGTGATCGCGCCACCGGCCCTCAGCGCCGAGCTGCGCAAGGTGCATCAATATGTCAACTTCTGCGGCGTGACGCCGTTGCAGTACGCTTTGGCAGACTTCATGGCCGAACACCCGGAACACGTCGAGGAGCTGCCGGCTTTCTATCAAGCCAAGCGCGACCTGTTCTGCGACCTGCTGGAACCGTCGCGTTTCAGCTTTACCCGGGTGGCCGGCACTTACTTTCAACTGGTGGATTACTCACAGATTCGCCCGGACCTGGATGACGTCGCCATGTCGATGTGGATGACCCGCGAACATGGCGTGGCGGCCATACCGGTCTCGGTGTTCTACCAGAACCCACCGCAAGGCCAGCGCCTGGTGCGCTTGTGCTTTGCCAAACGCGAGGAGACGCTGCGCGAAGCAGCCGAGAAACTATGCGTGATCTGAGTGCACTGCCCAACCTGAACATTGCCCTGGTGCAAACCACCCTGGCCTGGCACGACCGCCAGGCCAACCTGGAGCATTTTGAACTGCTGCTGGAACAGGCAAGCGGCGCCGACCTGATCGTGCTGCCGGAGATGTTCACCACCGGTTTCTCGATGGAGTCGGAAACCCTCGCCGAACCTGAAAACGGTCCCACCCATCAATGGCTGCAGGCTCAGGCGAAAAAGTACAACGCCGTGATCACCGGCAGCGTGATCATCCAGGCGGCTGACCGCAGCCACCGCAATCGCCTGCTGTGGGCGCGCCCGGATGGCGAGGTGCTGCACTACGACAAACGCCACCTGTTCCGCATGGCCGGTGAACACGACCACTACACCCCCGGCGAGCGCCAGGTGCAGTTCGAACTCAAGGGTTGGCGGATTCGTCCGTTGATCTGCTACGACCTGCGCTTCCCGGTGTGGAGCCGTGATGCCCAGGACACTGACCTGTTGCTGTACACCGCCAACTGGCCGGGTGCACGGCGTCAGCACTGGAACCGCCTGCTGCCGGCCCGGGCCATCGAAAACCTGTGCTACGTGGCGGCGGTGAATCGGGTGGGCACCGACGGGAAAGGTTTTGCCTACACCGGCGACAGCCAGGTCCTGGACTTCCAGGGAGAAAGCCTGCTGAGCGCGGGGGAGGCGGACGGGGTGTTCCAGGTGTGCCTGGATGCCTCGGAACTGGCGGCGTACCGCACACGCTTTCCGGCGAACCTGGATGCGGACAGCTTCGAGTTCACCTGAAGGACCTCCATCGCCAGGGAGATCGCTATCGCGGGCAAGCCCGGCTCCCACAGTTGATCTGAGTTGTCTGGAGGAATGCATTCCCCTGTGGGAGCCGGGCTTGCCCGCGAAGATGCCCTGACAGTCACCACAAATTTCGAACTCCACAAAAAAGGCCCCTGGATTCGCATCCCGGGGCCTTTTGCATTTCAGCGGTCAGTAGTTACGCCGCCTTGGCTTCCTGATGGCTCAACGAGCGATTCAGTGCACTGAACACCGCCTTGAAGCTCGCCGTGGTGATGTTTTCATCAATACCCACGCCGTGCACCGGACGTTCACCGTTCACCCGCAGCTCAATGTAAGCGGCAGCCTTGGCATTGGTACCGGCGCCAATCGCGTGTTCGTTGTAGTCCATGATCTCCACACCAATCGGCAGGCCGGCCACCAGCGCTTCCAGGGCGCCGTTGCCTTTACCGTGCCAGCGCAGGTTGGTTTCGCCCTGGCCCTTGCCGGAAACTTCAACTTCAACCGAGCTGTTGCCGTTCTCTTCCTGCAAGCGATGGCTGACCAGCGCGTAAGGAATGTTGGCTTGCAGGTATTCACGCTGCAACAAGCTGTAGATCTGTGCGGCCGTCATCTCCAGGCCCACACGGTCGGTTTCGGCCTGTACCACCTGGCTGAATTCGATCTGCATGCGGCGCGGCAAGCTGATGCCGTATTCCTGCTCCAGCAGGTAGGCGATGCCGCCTTTGCCCGACTGGCTGTTGACGCGAATCACCGCTTCGTAGCTGCGGCCGATGTCGGCCGGGTCGATCGGCAAGTACGGCACTTCCCACAAGGCGTCGTCTTTCTGTTGGGTGAAGCCTTTGCGGATCGCGTCCTGGTGGGAGCCGGAGAACGCGGTGTGCACCAGGTCGCCGACGTATGGGTGACGCGGGTGCACCGGGATCTGGTTGCACTCTTCGACGACCTTGCGCACGCCGTCGATGTCGGAAAAGTCCAACTGAGGGTCCAGGCCCTGGGTGTACATGTTCAAGGCCACGGTCACCAGGTCAACGTTACCGGTACGCTCGCCGTTGCCGAAGAGGCAGCCTTCGACACGGTCGGCACCGGCCATCAGGCCCAACTCGGTGGCGGCAACGCCAGTGCCACGGTCGTTGTGGGTGTGCAGGCTGATGATCACGCTGTCACGGCGGTTGATATGGCGACCGAACCACTCGATCTGGTCGGCATAGATGTTCGGGGTGGCGCATTCAACGGTGGCCGGCAGGTTGAGGATCACCTTGTGCTCGGGCGTCGGGTTCCAGACCTCGATCACCGCGTCACAGACCTCCTTGGCGAACTCCAGCTCAGTGGCGCTGAAGGTTTCTGGCGAGTACTCGAAGGTCCACTGGGTTTCCGGCTGCTGGGCGGCGTATTTGACGAACAGCTTGGCCGCGTTGACTGCGATGGCCTTGATCCCGTCCTTGTCCTGGTTGAACACGATGCGGCGGAACGACGGCGAGGTGGCGTTGTACAAGTGAACGATGGCTTTCTTGGCGCCGCGCAGGGATTCGAAGGTGCGCGCGATCAAGTCCTCACGGCCCTGGGTCAGCACCTGGATGGTGGTGTCCTCGGGGATGTGGTTGTCTTCGATCAGGGTGCGCACGAAGTCGAAGTCGGTTTGCGATGCAGCCGGGAATGACGCCTCGATTTCCTTCACGCCCACCGACACCAGGGTTTTCCAGAAGCGCAGCTTTTTCACTGCGTCCATCGGTTCGATCAGCGACTGGTTGCCGTCGCGCAAGTCGGAACTGCACCAGATCGGCGCGGCGGTGATGGTCTTCGACGGCCAGGTGCGGTCCGGGATATCAATGGTCGGAAACGCGCGGTACTTCGAAGACGGGTCTTTGAGCATGCTCATCGGGAAATCCTTTGTTTAAGGGCCGAGAAAAGGCGGCCTGCCGTAAAACTGTTATTGGGGATAAAGCAAAAGACGAGGCAGATCGATTCAGCCTGGCAGTCGTGCGCTGACGAGGCACAAGCTGCGGTGCTGGCGGAGCTGAATGAGGGTGTGAGAGGTTTTCATAGGTCCAACCCTAACCGCCGGGGTGAAAGATGGCAAGCAGTCGGAAAAAATTGAGAGAAGTTCTGCTATTGGCGCAGGAAACGAGATTTTATGGTTGGGAATTGTGCTCGGGGTTGTTTAGATTGCGCACCCGTTGCCGCGTGCGCAATTGAGCGTCAAGGCTGAAACGCCCCGATAAAAATCGCCGGGTCCACCCGCGCATCGTTCAGGCTGATGTTCCAGTGCATATGTGGCCCGGTCGCCCGGCCGGTGGAACCGACCTTGCCCACCACTGCACCGCGTGCCAGTTGCTGGCCCACGCTCACATCAATCTTCGACATATGGCAGAACATGCTGATAAAGCCTTGGCCATGGTCCACAAACACAGTGTTGCCGTTGAAGAAGTAGTTACCGGTGAGAATCACCTTGCCCGCCGCCGGCGTCTTGATCGGTGTACCGGCGCCCACGGCGAAGTCCAGGCCGGAATGGGGATTACGCTCCTCGCCATTGAAGAAACGCCGCACGCCGAACTTGCTCGACAGCGGCCCGTTCACCGGCTTGTCCAGCAGCAGGTTGCTCGGCGTGTTCGGGCTGAAGCTGCGATACGCCTTGAGCTGGACCGCCAGTTCGCCTTCGATGCGCTTGAGCTGGGCCGGATCGGGGTTCACCTGGCTTTTGTTCTTCAGGATGATGTGCTGCTCGGGGTACTTTTTGAAGCCCACGATAAACGGCAGGTTTTGGTTGCCGCTGGTGATGCGCTGGGTGCCGGGTTTGACCGTCAGCGGGATCCCGACAATCGCCAGCCAATTGTTCTGCTCCTTCACCACCAGCACCGGCCGGTTCAGGTAGGTGGCCTTGGGCGCCGTCGCCGACGTGCCGAGGTCGATCACCGCGACGCCGCCGGGCACCGGCTTGTTCAGCAGCCGGGTGATGTAGCTGTCGGCGTGGGCATTGAAGGTCAGGCACAGCAGCATCAACACACTTAAAAAACGTGGCATCAATCAATCCAGTAGCGAGAGGGTGACGGGCGTCAGGTGGTTGTCTTCCACCCGCACCTGCAATTGGCCTTCACCGAGGCGCGCGGTCAGGCGCTGGCCGGTGTGGGTTTGCGCGGCGTTGCGAATTGCCTGGCCGCGTTCGTCCAGCAGAATGCTGTAGCCACGGCCGAGGGTGGCCAGCGGGCTGACCACGTGCAGCGTCTGCACCTGGCTTTGCAGTTGCAGGCGACGGGCCTTGAGGCCTTCGCGCATGGCGCGGGGCAAACGTTCGGCGAGGCTGTCCAGGCGCTGGCGCAGCAGCGCCAGTTGGCGGCCCGGGTGTTGGCCGGCGAGGCGGGTTTCCAGGCGGATCAATCGCTCGCGACGGGTATTGAGGCTGCGCTCGAAGGCCCGACGCAGGCGCATGTCCAGGTCGTCGAGACGCTGGGCTTGCTGGCGCAGGCGTTCGCCCGGATGACGCAGGCGGCGCGCCATGCCTTCCAGGCGCAGGCGGTCGTGCATCAGGCGGTTGCGCATCAGCATCACCAAGCGGCGGTGCAGATTCTCTACTTGGCGAGTCAGGTGACTGGAATCCGGCGCTAACAGCTCGGCGGCGGCGGAAGGGGTCGGCGCGCGCACGTCGGCGACAAAGTCACTGATGGACACATCGGTTTCATGGCCGATCGCACTGACGATGGGCGTCACGCAGGCGTCCACCGCCCGTGCTACGGCTTCTTCGTTGAAGCACCAGAGGTCTTCCAGCGAGCCGCCGCCACGGGCCAGGATCAACGCGTCAAAGCCGCGTGCGTCAGCCAGCTTCAGGGCGCGGACGATCTGCGCCACCGCTTCACGGCCTTGCACGGCCGTCGGGATCAACGTCAGTTCTACGTTGGGTGCCCGGCGGCGAAACACACTGATGATGTCACGAATCACCGCGCCGGTAGGCGAGCTGATAATCCCGATACGCCGAGGGTGTGCGGGCAGGGGCACCTTGCGCTCGGCACTGAACAGGCCTTCGGCGCTGAGTTTTTCCTTCAGCGCATCAAAGGCCAGGCGCAACGCGCCATCACCGGCCGGCTCCACCGTGTCGAGAATCAGTTGATAGTCGCCTCGGCCTTCAAACAGCGAGACCTTGCCCCGTACCTTCACCGCGAGGCCGTCTTTCAACGCCTGGCGCACCCGTGCGGCGTTCTGCCGGAACAGCGCGCAACGCACCTGGGCGCCGCTGTCCTTGAGGGTGAAATACACGTGGCCGGAGGCCGGGCGGGCGAGGTTGGAGATCTCGCCTTCGACCCAGATATTGGTGAACACGTCTTCCAGCAACACCCGCGCGCGGCCGTTGAGCTGGCTGACAGTCAGGACTTCGCGGTCCAGGCCCAGACGGGCAAAGGGATCTTTAATCATGGGCGGCAGTTTATAGGCATTCGTGCAGGGTTTGACAGAACTGCTCCACCAGCGCGCTCGGCGATTGCTGGCAGGCGAGGGCGACGGTGCTTTGGCAGTCGGGATCGGCCAGGGGCAAAAAATGGATGTTGGCGGGTGCGATGTCCTGCATCGACTCCGGCAGCAGGGCAATCCCGAATCCGGCCTGGATCAGCTGTAACTGCGTGGTCTTGCGCGACATCACCCGGGCGGCCTTGGGGAAAAATCCGGCACGCATGCACAACTCGGCTGACAGGTAACTCAGCCCTCCGCGCTGGGGGTGAGGGATCGAGATAAACGCTTCGTTCTTCAGTTGCGCCAAATCGATACCGGATGTGTGCCCGGCCAACGGGTGGTTCGGCGGCACGGCCAGCAACAGCCGCTCGGTATATAAAGGCACGATGCGCACGCCTTCGCGTTGGCGCAGCACGGGCAAGCGCAACAGCCCGACCTCCAGTCGGCCGTCGGCGATTTCTTCCAACTGGGCTTCGGAGGACAGTTTGGCGATATCCATCGAAACACCGGGGCACTGCTCCAGCCAGGCGCCGATGCCGCGCAGCAGGCGGCCACTCATGGGTACGGTGCTCGAATGGCTCAGGCGCAGGGTGCCGAGCTGGCCATTGCCCACTTGCGTCGCCATCTCACTGGCCTTGAGCAGCTCGCCCAGCAGGTTGCGTGCCCGTGGGTAGAACGCCTCGCCCGCGGCGGTCAGCCTGGGCTGGCGTGCGGTACGTTCGAATAAAGGCGTTTGCAGCAGGTTCTCCAGCTCCTTGATCTGCCGGCTCAGCGCCGATTGCGCCACAAACAGCCGCTCGGCCGCGGCGCTGAAGCTGCCGCTGTCGGCGATTTCGACGAAGTAACGCAATTGTCGGGTGGAAATCACGAGTCATGCCTTTTCGAGATGAGTGATGGGCTTTGAAGATATTAGTCGCAACCCTCGCTAATGGCTAAAGTGATGGCCATCTCCAATAAGGAATACGTCATGAGCCCGGTCGAGCTGTTGAGTCATTGGTCATTTGGCGGTGTGGACTGGCTGGTGATCGGCGTGGCGATTGCCCTGGCCTATATCGTGTTTGGCATCGCCGGTTTTGGTACCGCACTGGTGGCGGGGCCGATCCTGATTCTGTTCATGCCGCTGTCGAAGATCATCCCGCTGCTGGTGCTGCTGGATTTTGTCGCGGCTTTTGGCAACCTCCTGCAATCGCGGCGGGATGTGGTGAAGCCGGAACTGCTGCGGCTGCTGCCGTGCATGGCGATTGGCTGCACCCTCGGCGTGATCTTCCTGCTCAACCTGCATTCCGATTTATTGCTGCTGCTGATAGGCCTGTTTATCAGCGCCTATGCGATCTACAGCCTGGCGGTGAAGGCCAAGCCCACGCAGATGGCAACCGGCTGGGCGATTCCCATGGGGGTTGTCGGCGGGCTGTTCGGGGCGTTGTTCGGCAGTGGCGGCTTTCTGTATGCGATCTACCTCAACAGCCGTTTACCCAAGGATGGCGCGCGGGCGACCCAGAGCGCGTTGATCAGCTGCAGTACGGTGGTGCGCCTGAGCCTGTTTTTGATCGCGGGTGTTTACGCCGAGCTACCCTTGTTGATGTTGGCGGTGTGCCTGTTGCCGGCCATGGCGCTCGGGTTGTGGGCGGGGCGGCGGCTGACCCTGCGCATGTCCCGTGAGGCGTTCGTGCGGTTGGTGACCTGGCTGGTGCTGGCCAGCGGCATTGCCTTGATTGCCCGGTACTTGAGTACTTGACCTGTGGGTGTCAGGGATTAAGCTGCCGTGCTCTAGGGCTCCATCGCGGGCAAGCCCGGCTCCCACAGTTGATCGCATTCCAATGTGGGAGCCGGGCTTGCCCGCGATGAGGCCAGAAGCCACACCGCAGGACACCCAGGCACCATGAACTCCCAAAGCATCCTTGTCCCCAAGATCTCCACCTTGCCCGTCCACGAACCCCGCGCCCGGGCGATCGTGCGCTGGCTGGTGCGCAAGAACATCGTCAAGGAAGAGCTCACCACCTGCGGGCGCACCGGCAACCGCATGGGCTACGCCCTGGCCGACGGTGCCCGCGCCGTGGTGCTGCACCCCGACGCACTGCCGTTCAACGAGCCGATCAATGGCCTGGAGATCATCTACAAGCGCTGCATCTACACCCCGGCCAAGGGCTTTCTTGAAGAAGCAGGCTGCCCTGAGTGCCTCAAGGAAGTCGGCGAAGCCCTGTTCGAAAGCCTGGAAGACTGGATGCCTGGCCATACCGACAACTTCACCTGCCCATTGTGTGGGCATGAAGACGACATCAACGGCTTTCTGTTCCTGCAGGAATGCGGCTTCTCCAACCTGGGCTTCATCTTCAATAACTGGGCAGAGGCGGGGTTCAAGCAGAGTTTTATCGACGAATTTGCCGATTGGCTGGACCAGAAGATGAGTTGGGTCAAAGTCGAGCTTTAACCCGATGTGATCGTTCCCACGCTCCCGTGTGGGAACGCTTTCCGTGACGCTCCGCGTCGCCCTTGCTTGCCGCGCCTGCAGGACGCGGCGCGTCCAAAGCGGCATTCCCACGCAGAGCGTGGGAATGATCAGTGCGGAAAAAATCATCCTTCTATCAGTATTACCAAGTTTGTCAGAGTTTTACATTGAACCCGAGGGGGTGTCTGACTATAATGGCGCGCTTCCATTTTCCCGCTCGGGAGCCCCCGCGATGCTGCGTATCAGCCAAGAAGCTCTGACATTCGACGACATTCTCCTAGTGCCCGGTTATTCCGAGGTGCTTCCTAACGAAGTCAGTCTCAAGACCCGCCTAACCCGTGGCATCGAGCTGAATATTCCTCTGGTTTCCGCTGCCATGGACACCGTCACCGAAGCCCGTTTGGCAATCGCCATGGCTCAGGAAGGCGGCATCGGCATCATCCACAAGAACATGACCATCGAGCAGCAAGCTGCCGAAGTGCGTAAGGTCAAGCGTTACGAAGCCGGTGTGGTCAAGGACCCGATCACCATCGAGGCCGATGCCACCGTTCGTGACCTGTTCGACCTGACCCGCCTGCACAACATCTCCGGCGTTCCGGTACTGCACGATGGCGACCTGGTCGGCATCGTCACTTCCCGTGACGTGCGTTTCGAGAACCGTCTTGAAGTCACCGTCCGCGAAGTGATGACGCCTAAAGAGCGCCTGGTCACTGTCATGGAAGGTGCCGACAAGGACGACGCTCGCGAGTTGTTGCACAAGCACCGCATCGAACGCGTACTGATCGTCGACGACAAATTTGCCCTCAAAGGCATGATGACCGTCAACGACATCGAAAAAGCCAAGGCTTACCCGCTGGCCAGCAAGGACGACCAAGGTCGCCTACGCGTTGGCGCTGCGGTCGGCACCGGCAAGGACACCGGCGAGCGTGTCTCGGCCCTGGTGGCTGCCGGCGTTGACGTGGTGGTGGTCGACACCGCCCACGGTCACTCCAAAGGCGTGATCGACCGCGTGCGTTGGGTCAAAGAGAATTTCCCTGAAGTGCAAGTGATCGGCGGCAACATTGCCACCGGCGCTGCCGCCAAGGCCCTGGTTGCCGCGGGCGCGGACGCGGTCAAGGTCGGCATCGGCCCTGGCTCGATCTGCACCACCCGTATCGTGGCCGGTGTAGGCGTGCCGCAAATCAGCGCCATCGCCAACGTCGCCGCTGCCCTTGAAGGCACTGGCGTCCCGTTGATCGCCGACGGCGGCATCCGTTTCTCCGGTGACCTGTCCAAGGCCATCGTGGCCGGTGCTTCCTGCGTGATGATGGGCTCGATGTTTGCCGGTACTGAAGAAGCGCCGGGCGAGATCGAACTGTTCCAGGGTCGTTCGTACAAGGCTTACCGTGGCATGGGTTCCCTGGGCGCCATGTCCCAGGCTCAAGGTTCTTCCGACCGTTACTTCCAGGACTCCTCCGCGGGCGCCGAGAAGCTGGTACCGGAAGGCATTGAAGGGCGTGTTCCGTACAAGGGCACCCTGAGCGCCATCATCCATCAACTGATGGGCGGCCTGCGTTCCTCGATGGGCTACACCGGCAGCGCCGACATCGAAGAAATGCGCACCAAGCCTGAGTTCGTGCGGATCACCGGTGCTGGCATGGCCGAGTCCCACGTCCACGACGTACAGATCACCAAGGAAGCGCCAAACTACCGCGTAGGTTGATGCTTCCAGCAAAACGTTAAGTAACCGGGGCTGTTCTTCAGCCCCGAGTTGTTTCTGAATTACATAGACGAGACTGACTCCATGGCCCTCGACATTCACGCCCACCGCATCCTGATCCTCGACTTCGGTTCCCAGTACACCCAGCTGATTGCCCGCCGCGTGCGTGAAATCGGCGTGTACTGCGAACTGCATCCGTTCGACATGGACGACGAAGCGATTCGCGAATTCGCTCCAAAAGGCGTCATTCTCGCCGGCGGTCCCGAGTCCGTGCACGAAGCCAACAGCCCGCGTTGCCCGCAGGCGGTGTTTGACCTGGGCGTGCCGGTCTTCGGTATCTGCTACGGCATGCAGACCATGGCCGAGCAACTGGGCGGCAAGGTTGAAGGTTCCGAGCTGCGTGAATTCGGTTACGCCCGTGTCGACGTCGTCGGCAAGAGCCGCCTGCTGGACGGCATCGAAGACCACATCGACGCCGACGGCCTGTTCGGCCTCGACGTGTGGATGAGCCACGGTGACAAAGTCACCCGGATGCCGGAAGACTTCCACATCCTGGCCAGCACCCCGAGCTGCCCGATTGCCGGCATGTTCAACGACGAGCGCGGCTACTACGGCGTGCAGTTCCACCCGGAAGTGACCCACACCAAGCAAGGCGGTCGCATCCTGTCGCGCTTCATCCTCGACATCTGCCAGTGCGAAGCGCTGTGGACCCCGTCGAAAATCGCTGAAGACGCCATCGCCAACATCCGTGCCCAGGTCGGCACCGACAACGTCCTGCTGGGCCTGTCCGGCGGCGTTGACTCCTCTGTGGTAGCAGCCCTGCTGCACAAGGCCATCGGCGACCAGTTGACCTGCGTCTTCGTCGACAACGGCCTGCTGCGCCTGCATGAAGGCGAGCAAGTGATGGCCATGTTCGCCGAGAACATGGGCGTCAAAGTGATCCGCGCCAACGCTGAGGAGCAGTTCCTCAACAACCTGGCCGGCGAGTCCGACCCGGAGAAGAAGCGCAAGATCATCGGCCGCACCTTCATTGACGTATTCGATGCCCAGTCCAACAGCCTGGACAACATCAAGTACCTTGCCCAGGGCACCATCTACCCGGACGTGATCGAGTCGGCTGGCGCCAAAAGCGGCAAGGCCCACGTGATCAAATCCCACCACAACGTGGGCGGCCTGCCTGAGGAAATGAACCTCAAGCTGGTAGAACCGCTGCGCGAACTGTTCAAGGACGAAGTGCGTCGCCTGGGCTTGGAACTCGGCCTGCCGTACGACATGGTCTACCGCCACCCCTTCCCGGGCCCGGGCCTGGGCGTGCGGATCCTCGGTGAAGTGAAGAAGGAATACGCCGACCTGCTGCGTCGCGCCGACCACATCTTCATCGAAGAACTGCGCAAGGCCGACTGGTACCACAAGGTCAGCCAGGCCTTCGTGGTGTTCCAACCCGTTAAGTCTGTAGGCGTTGTAGGCGATGGCCGTCGTTACGCGTGGGTTGTGGCCCTGCGTGCGGTGGAAACCATCGACTTCATGACCGCCCGTTGGGCACACCTGCCGTACGAACTGCTGGAAACCGTCAGCGGTCGTATCATCAATGAGATCGAAGGTATTTCGCGCGTGACGTATGACGTGTCGAGCAAGCCGCCGGCGACGATTGAGTGGGAGTGATCCTGCTGTAGCAGGTGAACGCTGAATAACAAAACCCCGGCCTGGTGCCGGGGTTTTGTGTTTGTGGGGTAGGCGCTTTTAATCGAGACCTGCCAATGATCGTTTATGTGAGTTGCATCGTATGCGATGCATTTTTACGCAATTACCCTTTTATGCACTGTATAGGATGCATTTGGATAGAGATGAGTTGGGAGTCCTGATCAACAATCAATGAGTCACCAAACTCTTTCTTCGCTCACCGCCGCGCAATATCCGAAAAGTAAAACTTATCCAGCGTATGCCGCGACTCGGTGTACTCGAACTGCCGTCCATCCTGCAAAAACGTCTGGTTGCTCACCACAATCACGTGGCTTTGCCCATCCAGGTCCAGGTGCAGTTGATCGTCCTTGCCCCGGGGCAGCGCTTCGATGGTGCGCTGGGCGTAGCTGATCTGCAGCTGCAAGGTCTGTTCGATAAACGCATAGATCGACTGCTCGGCAATTTCCCGGTCCAACCCCGGAATCAGGTCGGCCACGAAGTGGTTGATGTCGAGGATCACCCGCTTGCCGCCGATGCGCCGCACCCGTTTCACCCGGGTGATCAGGCTGCCGGCGTCGGCTTCGATGTGTTGCATCAGCGGGCCTTCCAGCGGGAATTGGCTGAACTCCACCACTTCGGTGCTGACATCGTCTCCCAGCGCAGCATGGGTTTCGCGAAAGCTGACAATCCCGCCCAGCTGGAATTCGATGGGGTTGGGTGAGAGCACGAAGGTGCCCTTGCCATGGATCTTTTGCGCGAAGCCGCGCTCCTGCAATTGCTCGATCGCCCGGCGCACCGTGCCACGGCTCGCCTGGTAGGCGTCCATCAGTTCAGTTTCGGAGGGCAGGCGCGTGCCGCGTTGCAGGCGTTCGGTGGTGATGTTGGCAAGCAGATCGGTATAGATCTGGTTGTATTTGCTCATGGAGGAGGGCTCTGTGCCGCGATTGCATTCAAGGCACGAACCTTAGTGGCAGAGGTCAGGTTTGTCCATGCGACCCTTGGATATTCGTGCCTTCTGTAGGAGCGAGCTTGCTCGCGAAGGTCGTTAACGATGACGTTGGCCTCCTGACGTTACGCGGTGCTCTCAGGTTCTTCGCGAGCAAGCTCGCTCCTACAGGGAACGCGCAATTTTAAACTCGTACAGACGAGTTGTTGCTTTAACTCGTACAGACGAGTACTTTTGCCCTCGGCGTGCTGCCTCTGACCGCCCCCAATAAAAAAAACCAAGTGGATACCAAGCATGAGCCACGACTATCCGAATATTGCCCGCGAGATTCTCAAGAACCTCGGTGGCAGCGACAACCTTGAGCAAGCTGCCCACTGCGTGACTCGCCTGCGCCTGGCCCTCAAAGACCCGAGCCTGGCCAACAGCGGCGCGTTGAACCAGGTCGACCTGGTCAAGGGTTCGTTCTTCACCGGCGGCCTGTTCCAGATCGTGATCGGCCCCGGCGAAGTGGAAAAGGTCTACGCCGCCCTGCGCGAACAGACCGGCCTCGCCGCGTCGACCATCGCGGACGTGAAACAGAAAAGCGTCGAAAAAATAAACCCCATGCAGCGCCTGGTGCGGGTGTTCTCCGACGTGTTCATGCCGATTCTGCCGGCGCTGATCATTGCCGGTTTGCTCATGGGGGTGAACAACCTGATGGGCGCCAAGGGCATGTTCATCGCAGACAAAACCTTGCTTGAGGCCTATCCAGGCCTGGACGGGTTGTGGAGCCTGATCAACCTGATGGCCAACACCTCGTTCGTGTTCCTGCCGGCGCTGGTGGGCTGGTCGGCGGCCAAGCGGTTTGGTGGCAGTGAAATCCTCGGCATCGTCCTCGGCCTGATGCTGGTGCACCCCGACTTGCTCAACGCCTGGAACTACGGCAAGGCGGTCGCCGGCCTCGATGGCCAGAGCCTGCCGTACTTCGACATTTTCGGCTGGTTCAAGATCGAGAAGGTCGGCTACCAGGGGCAGATCCTGCCGATCCTGCTGGCGGCCTACGTGATGAGCGTGATTGAAAAATGGCTGCGGGCGCGGGTGCCGAATGCCATTCAGTTGCTGGTGGTGCCGATCACCACCATCGTCGTCACCGGTGTGCTGGCGCTGGCGATTATCGGCCCGGTGACCCGTCACCTCGGCATCCTGATCACCGAAGGCGTGGTCACCCTGTTTGACCTGGCGCCCATGGTCGGCGGGGCGATTTTCGGCCTGCTGTATGCGCCACTGGTGATCACCGGCATGCACCACATGTTCCTCGCCGTGGACCTGCAACTGATCTCTACCCAGGGCGGTACTTTTA
This sequence comes from Pseudomonas sp. IPO3778, assembly GCF_013386825.1. Lineage (GTDB taxonomy): Bacteria > Pseudomonadota > Gammaproteobacteria > Pseudomonadales > Pseudomonadaceae > Aquipseudomonas. Next base: position 60,737 of record NZ_JACARC010000028.1, on the reverse strand, counting down.
TCTGGCCGATGATCGTCATGTCCAACCTGGCCCAGGGCAGCGCGGCGCTTGGTGTGTTCTACATGAGCCGCAATGCGCGGGATAAAAGTATGGCATCCACTTCGGCGATTTCCGCCTACTTCGGCATCACGGAGCCGGCGATGTTCGGGGTCAACCTGCGCTTCAAGTTTCCGTTCTACGCCGCCCTCACCGGTTCGGCCCTGGGCAGCATTTTCCTGTCGCTGAACAAGGTTCAGGCCTCGGCCATTGGCGTCGGTGGCTTGCCCGGATTTATCTCGATTATCCCGCAGTACATCCCAAGTTTTGTCATCGGCATGGCCGTCGCGATTGTCGTGCCGTTTGTTTTGACCTGTGCACTGAGCATGAAGATTGTTCGGCCTGGATACAGGGTCGCCTGATCTGGCGTCATCGCAGGCAAGCCAGCTCCCACAGTTGATCGCATTTCAAATTGAAGGAAACCACCATGCAAGACTGGCAACACTCGGTGATCTACCAGATCTACCCCAAAAGCTTCCACAGCCACGCGGGTAACGCCACCGGTGACCTGCTGGGCATCGTGGACAAGCTCGATTACCTGAAGTGGCTGGGCGTTGACTGCCTGTGGATCACCCCGTTCCTGCGTTCGCCCCAGCGCGATAACGGCTACGACATCAGCGACTACTACGCCATCGACCCGAGCTACGGGACCATGGCCGATTGCGACCTGCTGATCAGTGAAGCGGCCAAGCGCGGCATCACGCTGATGCTCGACATTGTGGTCAACCACACCTCCATCGAACACGAGTGGTTCCAGCAGGCCCGCAGCAGCCTCGACAACCCGTATCGCGACTTTTACATCTGGCGCGACCAACCGAATAACTGGGAATCCAAGTTCGGCGGTTCGGCCTGGGAATACGAGGCGCAAACCGGCCAGTACTTCCTGCACCTGTTCGACCACACCCAGGCCGACCTGAATTGGGACAACCCCAAGGTGCGCGCCGAAGTGTTCAAGCTGATGTGCTTCTGGCGCGACAAGGGCGTGGGCGGTTTCCGCCTGGACGTGATCAACCTGATCTCCAAGCCGGCGGATTTCCCGGAAGATAACAGCGACGGTCGGCGCTTCTACACCGACGGCCCGAACGTGCATGAGTACCTGCAGGAAATGCACCGCGAAGTGTTCGAAGGGCACGACCTGATCAACGTCGGCGAGATGTCGTCCACCAGCCTTGAACACTGCATTCGGTATTCGAATCCGCAGTCGAAAGAGCTGTCGATGACCTTCAACTTTCACCACCTGAAAGTCGATTACCCGAACCTGCAAAAGTGGGTCGCGGCCGACTTTGATTTCCTGCAACTCAAGCAGATTTTGTCTGACTGGCAACTCGGCATGCAGGCCGGTGGTGGCTGGAATGCGTTGTTCTGGTGTAACCACGACCAGCCGCGGGTGGTCTCGCGTTTTGGGGATGACGGCGAGCACCGCGTGGTCTCGGCGAAGATGCTCGCCACGGCGCTGCACTTCCTCCAGGGCACGCCGTTTGTGTACCAGGGCGAAGAGCTGGGCATGACCAATCCGGGCTTCGACACCATCGACCAGTACCGGGATGTCGAGACCCTGAATATCTATCGGCTCAAGCGCGAGGCCGGTGAATCCGAGGCGTCGAGCATGGCCGCGATCATGCAGAAGTCCCGCGACAACGGGCGCACGCCGATGCAATGGAATGCCGATAAAAATGCCGGCTTCAGCAGCGGTGAACCGTGGATCGGCATCCCGGCCAACGCGGCGCAGATCAACGTGCAAAGCCAGTTGGATGACCCGCACTCGGTGCTGCATCACTACCGCACCCTGATCGAACTCCGTCGGCACGAGCCGCTGATTCAGGAAGGCGTCTACCGCCAACTGCTGCCACAGCACACCCAGGTGTGGGCGTACCTGCGGGAAGGGCAGGGCGAACGCCTGCTGGTACTGAACAACTTCTACGGCACGCCGTGCGAAATCGAATTGCCCGACGGCCTGCTGACCGAGGCGCGTGAGCAACGCCTGCTGATCAGCAACTACGACGACTGCCCACCGCGTTCGAGCCAGGTCTCGCTGCGCCCGTATGAATCGTTTGTGCTGCACCTCAAGGACTGAGACCTGCTTCATCCCCGGTATGGGAGTGCCGGGGTGCTTTAAAAAAACATAATAAAAATATTGGAGCGCTTCATGAAAACAACAATAAAGCTGGGCCTCGTTGCATCCTGTCTGACCTTGCCGATGGCCGCCCAGGCGCTGGAATTCGCCGGTTACCTGCGCAGCGGCGCGGGCACTTCAACCGGCAGCGGCAAGCAGCAGTGCTTCCAGTTGCCGGGTGCACAATCGAAGTACCGCCTGGGCAACGAATGCGAGCAGTACGCCGAACTCGAATTGCGCCAGGACCTGCTGACCCTCGACGACGGCTCGGTACTGAGCGTCGACGCCATGGCCTCGCTGTACAACAAGTACGATCGGGCGCTGAAGTTCCAGGGTGAAGACAACGGCTCGGCACGCATGCCGCAGATGTATGCGCAGTGGTCGAACCTGCCCAGCCTCAACGGCGGTTCGCTGTGGGCCGGGCGGCGTTACTACAAACGAAACGACATCCATATCTCCGACTTCTACTACTGGAACCAGAGCGCCACGGGCGGCGGTGTCGAGGACGTGAAAATCGGTGACCTGAAATACAGCTACGCGATTTCCCGCAAGGACAACCTGTACCAGAAGGAATACGCCACCCGTCACGACTTCAACGTGGCGGGCTTCAAGACCAACCCCGGCGGCGAGGTGGAACTGGGCTTGAGCTACATCGAAAAAGCCGGTGGCCGTGATACCAACAGCGGCTGGGCCATTACCGCCCAGCACGTGCAGAAACCTTTCCTCGGCGGGCGCAACAAGTTCGCCCTGCAGTACGGTGAAGGCCCCGGCACCGGCCTCGGCTACACCGGCGATACGTTCCTCGATAAAAGCAGCAAGAGCTACCGCGCGGTGGAGTTCTTCGACTGGCAAGTGACCCCGCGTTTTGGCGGGCAGATCGAGGCCGTGTACCAGAAAGACATTCGCCCGGGCGACCAGGATCAGACCTGGATGTCGGTGGGTGTACGCCCGGCCTATGCGATCTCCGAACAATTCAAACTGGTCACCGAACTCGGTCATGATCAGGTCGAGGCCACCGGTGGCACCCGTAAGCTGAGCAAATTTACCTTCGCCCCGACCTGGTCGCCCAAAGGCCCGGATTTCTGGGCGCGGCCGGAAGTGCGCTTGTATTACACCTACGCGACCTGGAACGAAGCGGCCAAGCGAGCAGCCAATGAACTGGCGGCAGGTTCGGCGCTGTCCGACACCGGCAGTTATGGCACGGCGTTGCATGGCTCCAATTTTGGTGTGCAAGTCGAATATTGGTGGAAGTAATCACTTATCTGTAGGCGCGAGCTTGCTCGCGAAAAACTCAAGGGCAACGCGTCTATCCAGAAGGCACGCGTTATCGTTGACGACCTTCGCGAGCAAGCTCGCTCCTACAGGGATTTTTACAGAACAAAACAGCAGGTGAAGTCATGACCACAACCCAACCCCTGGAATTGCTGGCGCCATTGTCCGGGGTGCTGCTTGCCCTGGACCAAGTGCCTGATCCGGTGTTCTCCAGTCGCCTGATCGGCGATGGCCTGTGCATCGATCCGACCTCGCAGACCCTCTGCGCGCCGCTGGCCGGGGTGATCAGCAATATCCAGGACAGTGGTCATGCGGTGAGCGTCACCGATGACAACGGCGTCCAGGTGCTGATGCACATTGGCCTGGACACCGTGAATCTGGCGGGCAAGGGTTTCACCCGGTTGGTCGAGGAAGGCCAGCGAGTGGAAGCCGGGCAGCCGCTGATTGAATTCGATGCCGACTACGTGGCGCTCAACGCCCGGAGTTTGCTGACCCTGATGCTGGTGGTCAGTGGCGAGCCGTTCAAACTGCTGACCCCGGAGCAGGGTTTGGTGGATGTGGGGCAGCCGTTGTTGCGGGTAACGCCGCAAACCGCAGCCGAGGAAGTGAAGGATGAGGAGGACGATGCGCTGTTCTCCAAGCCGCTGACGCTGCCCAACGCCAACGGCCTGCACGCGCGCCCGGCGGCGGTATTTGCCCAGGCGGCCAAAGGGTTCAAGGCGAGTATTTACCTGCACAAGCAAACCCAAAGCGCCAACGCCAAGTCCTTGGTGGCGGTCATGGCGTTGCAGACGGTGCAGGGCGATACCGTGCAAGTGAGTGCGGCGGGTGACGATGCCGACGCGGCGATCGTGGCCCTGGTCGCCTTGCTGGCGGATGGTTGCGGCGAGACGGTGGCGGCTCAGGTCGAGGTTGTTGAGCCCGCTGCCCCGGTGTCATCGGTGAGCGTGCTGCGGGGCGTGTGCGCTTCGCCGGGTTCGGCGTTCGGCCAGGTGGTTCAGGTGGCCGAGCCTGATCTGAATATCACTGAAGCGGGCGCCGGTGAAGCGGTCGAGCGCGCTACGTTGGAGCGTGGGCTACGTGAGGCGACCGAGGCGCTGCAAGCCTTGCAGGCCAAGGCGGTCGGCAGTGCCCAGGCGGAGATTTTTCGCGCTCATCAAGAGCTTTTGGAAGACCCGACGCTGCTGGAACAGGCCCAGGAATCACTGGCCCAAGGCAAAAGCGCAGCCTTCGCCTGGAACAGCGCGACAGTCGCCACCGCCACGCTGTTCCAGGGCTTGGGCAACGCCTTGCTCGCCGAGCGCGCGGCGGACCTGGCTGATGTCGGCCAACGGGTGCTGAAGCTGATCCTCGGGATCAAGGACAGCGCCTGGGACTTGCCGGAGCAGGCGATCCTGATTGCCGAACAACTCACCCCTTCGCAAACTGCCAGCCTCGACACACGCAAGGTGTTGGGCTTCGTCACGGTCGGCGGCGGTGCTACCAGCCATGTCGCGATCCTGGCGCGCGCCCTGGGCTTGCCGGCCATCTGCGGCGTGCCGGCGCAGGTGCTGGACCTGGTCAACGGCAAGCAAGTGCTGCTGGATGCCGACAAGGGCGAGTTGCACCTGGAGCCCGACCTGGCCGAGATCGAGCAACTGCAAGCCACCCGTCAACAGCACGTGCTGCGCCGCCAGCGCGAAGTGGAGCAGGCGTCATTGCCCGCCACCACCCGCGACGGTCATCACGTTGAAGTGACGGCCAACGTCGCGTCGTTGCAGGAGGTGGAACAAGCGTTGTCCCTGGGGGGCGAAGGCGTCGGTTTGCTGCGTTCCGAGTTCCTCTACCTGGACCGCAACCGCGCCCCGAGTCCCAAAGAACAGGCGGGCACCTACAGCGCTATCGCCCGCGCGTTGGGCCCTGAGCGCAACCTGGTGGTACGCACCCTGGACGTGGGCGGCGACAAACCGTTGGCCTATGTGCCGATGGACGCAGAGACCAACCCGTTCCTCGGCCTGCGCGGGATTCGCCTGTGCCTGGAACGCCCGGAACTGCTGCGCGAACAGTTCCGCGCGATCCTCGCCAGTGCCGGTTTCGCCCGCCTGCACATCATGTTGCCGATGGTCAGCCTGCTCTCCGAACTGCGCCTGGCGCGGCAGATGCTGGAAGAGGAAGCGCTGGCCCTGGGTCTGACGGAGTTGCCGAAGCTGGGAATCATGATCGAAGTGCCGTCGGCGGCGCTGATGGCGGACCTGTTTGCGCCGGAGGTGGATTTCTTCTCCATCGGCACCAACGACCTGACCCAATACACCCTGGCCATGGACCGCGACCACCCGCGCCTCGCCAGCCAGGCCGACAGCTTTCACCCGGCGGTGCTGCGCCTGATCGCCACCACCGTCAAGGCCGCCCATGCCCATGGCAAGTGGGTGGGTGTGTGCGGCGCCCTGGCGTCGGAAGCACTGGCGGTGCCGGTGTTGATCGGGCTGGGGGTGGATGAGTTGTCGGTCAGCGTGCCGTTGATTCCCACCATCAAGGCCACCGTGCGCGAGCTGGACCTGACGGACTGCCAATCCATCGCCCGCCAGGTGCTGGGCCTGGAAGAAGCGTCACAAGTGCGCGAAGCGTTGCGCCTGTATCACGCGGCCACCGTTGAAACCTCATTGGTTGTGGAGAACTGACATGTTCGAGAAATTTCAGCGGGCGTTCTGGAAGGCCCTGACCCCGGATTTGATTCTTGAGACGCCCCAGGCGGCTCCGGTGAGCGAATCACTATTGGCACCGGCGGTGTTGAACGCGCTGGGCGGCGCGGAGAATCTCAAGTCGCAGCAGCGGGTGGCACTGACGCGGGTGCGGGTGCAGTTGAAGGAGGCGGGGCGGCTGGATGCGCAAGCGTTGACGGCGGCGGGTGTACCGGGCGTGATGGTATTGGCGGGTGGGGTGGTGCACCTGATCACAGGCCTGAACACCGCTCTATAAATCAAAGAAGATCAAATGTGGGAGCGGGCTTGCCCGCGATGGTGGTGTGTCAGCGATACATAGGCTGGCTGACACTCCGCCATCGCGGGCAAGCCCGGCTCCCACAGGATTTTGTGGTATTTGGAGAATCGGGGGATTAGAGCTGCGGGGTTTCTTCCGTCGGTTTGGTCTTGTCCACGCCCGGCACATGCAGGTTGCCTTCCACCACCTGGTTGCCTTCCAGCTGCGGCTGCGTCACCCATGTCAGGATGTCGTAGTAGCGCCGGATGTTCGCCACGAAGTGCACCGGCTCACCGCCTCGGGCATAGCCATAACGGGTCTTGCTGTACCACTGCTTCTGCGCCAGGCGCGGCAGCATTTTTTTCACGTCCAGCCACTTGTTCGGGTTCAGGCCATCTTTCTCGGCCAGCTTGCGCGCGTCATCCAGGTGGCCGGTGCCGACGTTGTACGCCGCCAGGGCAAACCAGGTGCGGTCCGGCTCGGCAATCTTGTCGTCCAGCTCATCCTTGATCTTGGCCAGGTACTTGGCGCCGCCCATGATGCTTTGCTTGGCGTCCAGGCGGTTGGACACGCCCATGGCCTGCGCGGTGTTCTGGGTCAGCATCATCAGGCCGCGCACGCCGGTCTTGGAGGTGACCGCCGGTTGCCACAGTGATTCCTGATAGCCGATGGCCGCCAACAGGCGCCAGTCGACCTTTTCTTCCTTGGCGTAGGCCCGGAAGTGTTTCTCGTACTTGGGCAGGCGCTGCTGCAAATGCTGGGCGAAGGTGTAGGCGCCGACATAGCCGAGTACATCGACGTGCCCGTAATAACGGTCTTTCAGGCGTTGCAGGGTGCCGTTCTTTTCAACCTTGTCGAGGTAGTTGTTGACCTCGTTGAGCAGGCTGTTGTCATCGCCGGCGGCCACGGCCCAGGCCTGGTTGCTGGCATCGCCGAGGTCAAAGGCCACCCGCACGTTGGGGAAGTACACCTGGTTCATGGCGACTTCGTTGGAGTCCACCAGGGTCAGGTCGATCTGGCCTTCGTCCACCATGCGCAGCAGGTCGACCACCTCAACGGCGTCGGATTCTTCGTATTCAATCCCGGGAAACTGCTTTTTCAGCGCCGCCAGTTGCTCGGCGTGGGTGCTGCCCTTGAGCACCATGATCTTCTTGCCCACCAGGTCTGCCGCGGTGGTGGGGCGGGACTGGCCGTTGCGGTAGATGATCTGCGGGGTGACTTCCAGGTACGGATGGGAGAAGCGCACCTCTTGGCGACGCTGCTCGCTGCTCACCAGGCCGGCGGCGGCCAGCACCGGGCCGTTGGGCTTGCCGATCTGCGAGAACAGGTCGTCAAGGTTGTCGGCGGTCTGGATCTCCAGCTTTACACCCAGGTCGTCGGCAAAGCGCTTGACCAGTTCGTACTCGAAACCGGTTTCACCATTGCGGTCCTGAAAATACGTGGCCGGGCTGTTTCGGGTGACCACCCGCAATACGCCATCCTCCTTGATTCGCTCCAGCGTGTTGGGTTTATCCACACAGGCGCTGAGCAGCAGGAAGAGTCCGGTGACGAAGAGCCATTTGGCGCATCGCGGGCGTAAAGCAGTAGGGGAGAACATCTGCGCAGTATACGCAAAGGACCCTCGGCGCCATATCTCGACAGCGGGGCACTTGTCTGCTAGCGCCCGTAAACCTTGGCTGCAGCCCGCAGAAACGGGGCTTGGCAGCCGATTGTGACGGTTAAAATAACTGCCTGGAATAACCGATATGGCCCTCTGACACCGTGCGATTTATGCCAACTGACGTCCGGCAGCGGCCACGGGTGCCGTTTCGGGTGCCGTTGGCGACGGTTTACGCTAGAATGCACGGCCTCAAAGCACACCCCCTTCCCGAGGCTGTCCCGAAGATGTTGATCCTGCGCGGCGCTCCTGCCCTTTCTGCCTTTCGCCACAGCAAACTCCTTGAGCAACTGAGCCAGAAGGTACCTTCTGTCAGTGGCTTGTATGCTGAATTTGCTCACTTCGCCGACGTTAACGGCGTTTTGACCGCCGACGAACAGCAAGTGCTGGCGCGCCTTCTGAAGTACGGTCCCAGCGTTCCTGTTCAAGAGCCCGCGGGCCGCTTGTTCCTGGTCCTGCCACGGTTCGGCACCATCTCGCCCTGGTCGAGCAAGGCCAGCGACATCGCCCGCAACTGCGGCCTGGAAAAAATCCAGCGCCTGGAACGCGGGATCGCCTTCTATGTAGCCGGCCAGTTCAGCGATGCCGAGGCCGAGCTGATCGCCAGCAGCCTGCACGACCGCATGACCCAGATCATCGTGGGCCAGCTGGAACAGGCCGCCGGTCTGTTCAGCCACGCCGAACCCAAGCCGCTGACCGCGATTGACGTGCTCGGTGGCGGTCGCGCCGCGCTGGAAACCGCCAACACCGAACTGGGCCTGGCCCTCGCCGAAGACGAAATTGACTACCTGGTCAACGCCTTCATCGGCCTGAAGCGCAACCCCCACGACATCGAACTGATGATGTTCGCCCAGGCGAACTCCGAGCACTGCCGTCACAAGATCTTCAACGCCAGTTGGGACATCGACGGCCAGAGCCAGGAAAAAAGCCTGTTCGGCATGATCAAGAACACCTACGTGATGCACAGCGAAGGCGTTCTGTCGGCTTATAAAGACAACGCCTCGGTGATCGTCGGCAGCGTCGCCGGCCGTTTCTTCCCGGACCCTGAAACCCGCCAGTACGGCGCGGTGCAGGAGCCGGTGCACATCCTGATGAAAGTCGAGACTCACAACCACCCGACCGCGATTGCCCCGTTCCCGGGCGCAGCCACCGGTTCCGGCGGCGAGATTCGCGACGAAGGTGCAACCGGTCGTGGCGCCAAGCCAAAGGCCGGCCTCACCGGCTTTACCGTGTCCAACCTGCAGATCCCGGGCTTCGAACAGCCGTGGGAAGTGCCGTACGGCAAGCCTGAGCGCATCGTTACCGCGCTGGACATCATGATCGAAGGCCCGCTGGGCGGCGCTGCGTTCAACAACGAATTCGGGCGTCCGGCCCTGACCGGTTACTTCCGTACCTTCGAACAGTCCATCACCACCCCCCGTGGCGATGAAGTGCGCGGTTACCACAAGCCAATCATGTTGGCCGGCGGCATGGGCAACATCCGCGCCGAACACGTACAGAAAGGCGAGATTCTGGTCGGCTCCAAGCTGATCGTCCTTGGCGGCCCTGCGATGCTGATCGGCCTGGGCGGCGGCGCCGCTTCCTCCATGGCCACCGGCACCAGCTCGGCCGACCTGGACTTCGCGTCCGTACAGCGTGAAAACCCTGAAATGGAACGCCGTTGCCAGGAAGTCATCGACCGTTGCTGGCAGTTGGGTGACAAGAACCCGATCAGCTTCATCCACGACGTGGGGGCGGGCGGTCTGTCCAACGCCTTCCCGGAGTTGGTCAACGATGGCGACCGTGGCGGCCGCTTCGAACTGCGCAACATTCCAAACGACGAGCCGGGCATGGCCCCGCACGAAATCTGGAGCAACGAGTCCCAGGAACGCTACGTGTTGGCGGTGGGTCCTGCGGACTTCGAACGCTTCCAGGCGATCTGCGAGCGCGAGCGCTGCCCGTTTGCCGTGGTCGGCGAAGCCACTGCCGAGCCGCAACTGACGGTCACCGACAGCCACTTCGGCAACAGCCCGGTAGACATGCCGCTGGAAGTGCTGCTGGGCAAAGCCCCGCGCATGCACCGTTCGGCGGTACGTGAAAATGAACTGGGCGACGATTTCGATCCGTCCACCCTGGCCATCGCCGACTGCGTGGAGCGCGTCCTGCACCACCCGGCCGTTGCCAGCAAAAGCTTCCTGATCACCATCGGCGACCGCACCATTACCGGTCTGGTTGCCCGTGATCAAATGGTCGGCCCGTGGCAGGTTCCGGTGGCAGACGTTGCCGTCACCGCCACCAGCTTCGACGTGTACACCGGTGAAGCCATGGCCATGGGCGAGCGTACTCCGCTGGCCTTGCTGGACGCCCCGGCGTCGGGCCGTATGGCCATCGGCGAAACCCTGACCAACATTGCGGCGTCGCGCATCGCCAAGATCTCCGATATCAAACTGTCGGCCAACTGGATGTCCGCTGCCGGCCACCCGGGTGAAGATGCTCGGTTGTACGACACCGTGAAAGCAGTCGGCATGGAGCTGTGCCCTGAGCTGGGCATCACCATTCCGGTGGGCAAGGACTCCATGTCCATGGCCACCCGCTGGAACGATGACGGCGTGGACAAGAGCGTTACCTCGCCGCTGTCGCTGATCGTCACCGGTTTTGCGCCGGTTACCGACATCCGTCAGACCCTGACCCCGCAACTGCGCATGGACAAGGGCACCACCGACCTGATCCTGATCGACCTCGGTCGCGGCCAGAACCGCATGGGCGCCTCGATCCTCGCCCAGGTGCACGGCAAGCTCGGCAAACAGGCCCCGGACGTCGACGACGCCGAAGACCTGAAAGCCTTCTTCGCGGTGATCCAGGGCCTGAACGCCGACGGTCACCTGCTGGCTTACCACGACCGTTCCGACGGTGGTTTGCTGACCAGCGCCGTGGAAATGGCGTTCGCCGGTCACTGCGGCCTGAGCCTGAACCTCGACGGCCTGGCAGAAACCTCTGCCGACATCGCCGCGATCCTGTTCAACGAAGAACTGGGCGCCGTGATCCAGGTTCGCCAGGACGCAACGCCAGACGTACTCGCACAATTCAGCGCCGCTGGCCTGGGCGACTGCGTGGCCGTGGTGGGCCAGCCGATCAACAACGGTGAAATCAACATCGTCTTCAATGGCGAAACCGTGTTTGAAGGCCAGCGCCGCCTGCTGCAACGCCAGTGGGCCGAGACCAGCTACCAGATCCAGCGCCTGCGTGACAACGCCGACTGCGCCGAGCAGGAATTCGACGTGATCCTGGAAGAAGACAACCCGGGCCTGAGCACCAAGCTCAGCTTCGACGTCAACCAGGACATCGCCGCGCCTTACATCAAGAAAGGCATCCGCCCACAAGTGGCGGTACTGCGTGAGCAGGGCGTCAACGGCCAGGTGGAAATGGCGGCCGCGTTCGACCGTGCCGGCTTTAATGCGATCGACGTGCACATGAGCGACATCCTCGCCGGTCGCGTTGACCTCAACGAGTTCAAAGGCCTCGTCGCCTGCGGCGGTTTCTCCTACGGCGACGTGCTGGGTGCCGGTGAAGGCTGGGCCAAGTCGGCCCTGTTCAACAGCCGTGCCCGCGACGCGTTCCAGGGCTTCTTCGAACGTAACGACAGCTTCACCCTGGGTGTGTGCAACGGTTGCCAGATGATGTCCAACCTCAGCGAACTGATCCCGGGCAGCGAGTTCTGGCCGCACTTCGTGCGTAACCGTTCCGAGCAGTTCGAAGCCCGTGTAGCGATGGTTCAGGTGCAGGAATCCAACTCGATCTTCCTGCAGGGCATGGCCGGTTCGCGCATGCCGATCGCCATTGCCCACGGTGAAGGCCATGCCGAGTTCTCCAGCGAAGAAGCACTGCTGGAAGCCGACCTGTCCGGTACCGTGGCCCTGCGTTTCGTCGACAACCACGGCAAGGTCACCGAAGGCTACCCGGCCAACCCGAACGGCTCGCCGCGCGGGATCACCGGCCTCACCAGCCGCGACGGTCGCGTCACCATCATGATGCCGCACCCGGAGCGCGTATTCCGCGCCGTGCAGAACTCGTGGCGCCCGGAAGAGTGGAACGAAGACGGCGCGTGGATGCGCATGTTCCGTAACGCTCGTGTGTGGGTGAACTAAGACGGTGTACAAGCTCGCCTTCTTTGTGCCCGACAGCCATGTGGAGACGGTGAAAACCGCCGTCTTCGCAGCCGGTGGCGGGCGCATCGGCCACTACGACAACTGCGCCTGGCAGGTACGGGGCCAGGGCCAATTCCGCGCGATGGACGGCAGCCAGCCGTTTATCGGGCAGGTGGGCCAGGTTGAAGTGGTTGACGAATGGAAGGTTGAACTGGTGGTGGCGGATGAGTTGATCGTGGCTGTGGTGGCTGCGTTGAAACTGAGCCATCCGTATGAAACACCGGCTTATGAGGTGTGGCAGTTGGCGGATTTTTGATTCGCCGGCTGCAAAACAAGAAACCCGCTGGGCCAGTTTGGTCAGCGGGTTTTTTGTTGCCTGAGGTTCTGTGGAGAGCCTACGGATGGTTTGGATTTTTCTTACGGTCTTTTCAGGTTGTCGCTCGGAACCGCCCTCAATAGCCTTCGTTGGTCACCGTCGACTCGGTGACCGGGAACAGATTTCGGGCCCCGTCCAGCTTCATCACATCAGTATCTGGGACCCAACAATGACATTGCCAGATGTAATTGCTCCACGACTCAATACGGGCACAGCGCTTGGGAAGGCTTTGATTTCAATGTTCAAATCCGTCGAAGCCGAGCTGACACTTGAGGGCGCCGAGCCTGGTGCGGTCAAAGTGATTATTTTCGGTGGTTGTGCTGTCCACCTTTATACCAACCACCGGGTTTCTACAGATGTCGATGCGGAAATTTACTCTGCCAGGGTTCCTGACAGGCTCCTTCTTCAAACGTTGCTTGCAGAGGTACCAGAGCAATTTGTCGACGAGCGTTCCGGCCGTCTAATGGAGCTGAACTATGACCTCCAATACAACACTGGTTTTGGTCCTCTTCATGAGGAGTATTGGGAGCGGAGCCTACCGCTTGAAGAGTTTCCGATTGAATCGGTGTTGCATCTTCACGTCGCTGCGCCTATCGATATAGTAATCTCCAAGCTGGGTAGAGCCACTGACCAAGACATAGGCGATATCATGGCACTGCTTAGGTCAGGCTTCATATTGACCACTGAGTTGCGTCGTCTGGCATTGCAGGCGATAGATATGTATGTTGGCAACAAAGAGCCACCCAGATCCGTTCTCACCAATATTTTGCATGACTACCTGGAGACTATAGATGGCGAAGCCCCCTAACGGCCACGTCCTCTCATCTGCCTTGGATATGCTGGTCAGAAGTCCTTTAAATCAGGCTGATGATGTTGCGCTTGTCAGTGCGGCGAAAGCGGTTTGGTATTCGGACGCGAACCTCGTCAGCGAGGCTAGAGCTTTTCTAAAGCTCCATGCCAGTGAGGTGGAAGTTCGCCGAGCAGGTTATCTGCTTGAACGATTCACGCGTTTTTCGTGCGTCACTGATGGCCGAGTATCTGAAGCTTTTAAGGCTCTTGAGCTGTTTACCCGCTCGACTCCCAAGCTGGAGCCGAAGCCACTGGCTGCTGTGGCGCTTCGTAGTCGTCGCGACGAGCTGGCGGTTTCTTGGGGATTGAGTGAAGGTCTTGGTTTGAAGGCTCAAGCGCTGATGCCTTTCCAGACTCGGCACTACGAAGCTGAACAACGAGCATCGTCTGCTTAAGCGAAAACGGCAATAAACGAACCCGGCTTATGTCGGGTTTTTGTTGTCTGCGTCTTCTCAATTGTCCGGAAAATTCTGACAGGTCTTTCAGGTTGTCCCTCGGAACCTGCCTCTCTAACCTTCGCCAGTCGCTGCCAATTCAGCGACCGGGACTGCAAGCTCGTAAACATCACCAGGAGCCTATTTTTCTCGGAGCTTTACGATGGTCAACGAAAACGCCTCATCTTCCATAGCCTCGCTTCAAGCCGCAGCGCGCCAGGCAACGGGTCAACCTGCCGATCAGTTATTTACCTTGATACCCAATCTGGATAGCGAAACCCTGCTGGCCAACGCCTCCCAGGATCTGGCCTCCGTACAGGGCCTGACAGTTCATCTGGCGTTTGAAATCGCCGGCTCCCACCGTGATGTGGCGCTGGGGATTTGTCGGATGCTGGAGGGGATTCAGTTGATGGCGGATCGGACGCTGGATTTGTATGAGGTGCCTGAACAGGCGGACCCAGCTTAGAAACATCTCTTCCCTATAGGCAATAACCCTGTGGCGAGGGAGCTTGCTCCCGGTGGGGCGCGAAGAGCCCCCAAAATCTGCCACAGAGTTCTACCTGAAAAAATTCGGCGTTCTTATTGGGGCTGCTGCGCAGCCCAACGGGAGCAAGCTCCCTCGCCACAATGTTGTCAGGCGCCGGTTACGGCTTCGCGGCCACTGACCAACCGCTCCAGCGCCTCACCCAACCCTGACGCCTTGTCACCAATCAACAAGTGCCAAACCCCGCTCTCAAGCTGGCTCACACCCTGGCAACCCAGTGCCGTCAATTGAGACTCGGACAACACCGAACCATCCCCCAACTCCACCCGCAGCCGCGTCATCGCCACTGCATCCAGTTGCAGCACATTGGCCCGACCGCCCAGCGCACTCAGCCATTTCTCGGCCTCGTGCACATTCACCGGTACGCTCTTCTCGACAGGCGCAACCACCGCCGCAGGCGCCGCCACATACGAAGGCATGGCCAACCGAATCTCGTCGGCGATGCTGTCGGCCATCGGCCCGACCACCACCTGCAAACTCCCGCCATTACCCGGCCGAACCACTGCCATGGCGCCCAGCGCTTTCAGCTCCGCATCCACCGCCTTGTTGCGGTCCACCATGTCCAACCGCAGGCGCGTCGTGCACGCCCCCACACTGAGCAAATTCTCTGCTCCACCCAGCGCCCGAATGTAAGCCCCGGCCCGCTGGTTATCGGTCATGGTCTCAGCCTGCACGACTTGAATATCTTCACGCCCCGGCGTCTTCAAATTGAAGCGGCGAATGCAGTAATTGAACACGCTGTAGTAGATCACCGCATACGCCAGCCCGACCGGGAACACCAGCCAGCCGTTGGTGGATTTACCCCAACCCAGCACCATGTCGATAAACCCACCGGAGAAGGTAAAGCCCAGGTGAATATTCAGCATGTTGGTGATCGCCATCGACAACCCGGTCAGCAGCGCATGCACCAGGTACAGGAACGGCGCGAGGAACATGAAGGCGAATTCGATCGGCTCGGTCACCCCGGTCAGGAACGAGGTCAGCGCCATCGACAGGAAAATCCCGCCCATGATCTTGCGCCGTTCCGGCAGTGCATTGCGGTACATCGCCAGGCACGCCGCCGGCAGGCCGAACAGCATCACCGGGAACATACCGGTCATGAATTGGCCACCTTTCGGGTCGCCGGCAAAGTAGCGGGTCAGGTCGCCGGTCACTACTGCGCCGGTGGTCGGGTCGGTGAAGGTGCCGAACACAAACCACGCCATGTTGTTGAGGATGTGGTGCAAGCCGGTGACGATCAGCAGGCGGTTGAACACGCCGAACACGAACGCGCCAAAGCTGCCGCTTTCCATCAGCAACACGCCGAAGCTGTTGATGCCCTGCTGCACCGGAGGCCAGATCAAACCAAAGATAACCCCCAGCGCCACCGCCGAGAACCCGGTGACGATCGGCACAAACCGTCGCCCCCCAAAGAACGCCAGGTACTCCGGCAGCTTGATATCCTTGAAGCGGTTATACAGCGCCCCGGCCATCAAGCCGCTGGCGATCCCCGCGAGCATGCCCATGTTGATGCTGGCGTCCATCACCTTGAGGGTGGAGATCATCACCAGGTAACCAATGGCGCCCGCCAGGCCCGCCGTGCCGTTGTTGTCGCGGGCAAAACCCACGGCAATCCCGATGGCGAAGATCAGCGCCAGGTTGGCGAAGATCGCCTGCCCGGCGTCGTGCATCACTGCGATGTTCAGCAGGTCGGTGTCGCCCAGTCGCAGCAGGAGGCCGGCGATCGGCAAAATCGCGATCGGCAGCATCAGCGCACGGCCCAGGCGTTGCAGCCCTTCGATAAAATATTGGTACACGGCGTGTCTCCCTGTTTTTGTTGTTTTCAGCTCAGCGGCCAGTGGTGTTGACAGGCTTGGCGAACGGCTTTGGCGCTGCTCAGGTTAAGCAGGCTTTGGCTCAGTTGCCGGCAGTGGGCGGCGTCCAGGTGGCGGACACGGTCCTTGATTTCTCCGATTTGCGGCGGGCTCACGGACAGCTCGCTGATGCCCAGGCCGATCAGCACCGGCGTGGCCAGCGGGTCGGACGCCAGCGCACCGCACACACCCACCCAGCGGCCATGTTTGGCGGCGCCGGTGCAGGTCTGGGCGATCAGCCGCAGCAGCGCCGGGTGCAGGGCGTCGACCCGGGCGGCGAGGCCGGCGTGGTCGCGGTCCATGGCCAGGGTGTACTGGGACAGGTCATTGGTGCCGATGGACAGGAAGTCCGCGTGCTCGGCCAGTTGTTCGGCCATCAGCGCGGCGGCAGGCACTTCGATCATCACCCCCAGCTCCGGGCGTTGGGTCAGTTCCAGCTCGGTGCACAACTCATCGAGGCGCTGGCGGATGTGCAGCAGTTCGTCGACTTCGCTGACCATCGGCAGCAGGATCCGGCAACGCTCCAGTGGCGAGACTTGCAGCAGGGCGCGCAGTTGCTGGTCCAGCAGTTCCGGGCGCACTTGAGCCATGCGAATGCCCCGCAGGCCCAGCACCGGGTTGGTCTCGAACGGCAGCGGCAAGTAGTCGAGCTGCTTGTCGCCGCCCACATCGATGGTGCGGATGATCACGGACTTGTCGCCCATGGCATCCAGCACGGCTTGATAGGCCTGGCGCTGTTCCTGTTCATCCGGCGCAGTGCGGCGGTCGACGAAGAGAAACTCGGTGCGCAGCAGGCCGACGCCATCGGCGCCGTTCTCAAAGGCCAGTTGGGCTTCGGCGCTGGAAGCAACGTTCGCGGCCACTTCAATCCGCACGCCATCCTGGGTGCAGGCCGAGCCTTGAGCCTCGGCGTGTTGCTGCTGGCGACGCAGTTTCTGTGCATCACGCAACTGGTGAACCTGGGCGTGGCGCGCATCATCCGGCGTCAGTTCCAGCCGGCCATTGGCGGCATCCAGCACCACCCGTTGGCCTTGAGGTACATCAAGCAATTCAGTGCCCAGCGCAACCACACACGGCAAGCCTTTACCCCGCGCCAGAATCGCCACATGGGAGGTCGCACCGCCTTCGGCCATGCAGATGCCAGCGGCGTGTTGTTTGCTCAGTTGCAGCAAGTCCGACGGCGTCAGCTCATGGGCCGAGACGATCGCGCCGGCCGGCAATTCGAAATGCCAGGCCTCGCCCAACAGTGCCCGCAGCACCCGCTGTTGCAAGTCCCGCAGGTCGTTGGCGCGTTCGGCGAACAACGGTTTGCCCAAGGCCAGCAGCACCGCGCATTGGGCCTGGATCGCATCGCGCCAGGCGTGAGTGGCGGCGCTGCCGTGTTCAATGGCAGCGGTGGCGGTGTCCAGCAGTGTCGGGTCTTCCAGCAGGGCGAGGTGGGCGGCGAAGATCTCTTCTTCCTCCACATCCTTGCGCTGGCGGGCCTGGTCCAGGGTGTGGCGGATTTCGCCGCGCACGTGTTCCAGGGCACTGTCCAGATGCTGCAGTTGTTCATCCGGGACGTGATTGCCAGGGTCCGCCGGCAACTCGATCCCGTTCAGGCGATACAGCGGCCCGCAGACCAGGCCCGGTGCGGCGCAGACACCTTGCAGCACACCGGCTTCGGTATTTTCACGGCGCGGGGCGACGGCCACAGGGGCGTGATGTGCTTCGCTGACGGCCACCGACAACGCGGCGATCAGTGCTTGCAGCGCCGCTTCACAATCCTTGCCGCGGCAGGTGACTTGTATCTCGTCCTGCTCGCCAATCCCCAGTCCCATCAAGCCAATCAGGCTGTCGCACGAAGCCGTTTTGCCGGCGAAGTGCAGCTGCGACTGGCTGCTGAATGCCTGCGCCGTCTTGCGGATCAAGGCCGCAGGGCGCGCATGCAGACCGCCACGGTGGGTGATGCGAAGTGTTGCGCGGGCTTCGGTGACCGCCTCATCCATCACTTTGGCTGCCCCGGCCAACCGGGCAACCACCTGCAGCAGCGGTTCGCCCACCTTCACTGACGTCAGGGCGAGCGGCCGTAGCTCAAACGCATCACTGTTGGTCAGGATGATCAGGCTGACCAGGCTTTTGCACTGCCGCGCAATCAGGTCCAGGTCAAACTGCACCAGCGCCTGGCCGTTGCTGACCCGGGCCCCTTGCTTGACCAGCAACGCGAAGCCTTCGCCATTCAATTCCACCGTGTCGATGCCCACGTGCATCAGCAATTCAGCGCCGTTATCCGCGCGAATGGTCACCGCGTGCCCGGTACGGGCGACGTGAATGATCACGCCATCACAGGGCGCGTGCAGGCAATCGTTGAGCGGGTCGATGGCAATGCCGTCGCCCATGGCGCCACTGGCGAACACTTCATCGGGAACATTGCCCAGGGTCAGCACCGGCCCGCTGAGGGGGGCGCTGAGGGTGAGGTCTTTATTGTTGTTGGACATGGGCACGGTACTCATCAGGAAAACGCTGCAATCAACTCAGTGGGTGCGGGTCACTTTGCTCAAGTGACGCGGCTGGTCGGGGTCCATGCCCCGGGCTTCAGCCAGGCCGGCGGCCATCACGTAGAAGCTCTGGATCGCCAGGATCGGGTCCAGGGCCGGGTGTTCGGCGCGGCTTAAGGTCAGGTCGCGTTCGGCGATGTCGTCGGGGGCGGCCAGCAGCACGCGGGCGCCACGCTGGCGCATGTCGGCGGCCAGGCTCAGCAGGCCGGCTTGTTCAGCGCCACGGGGAGCGAAAACCAGCAGCGGGTAGTTGTCATCGATCAGGGCCATCGGGCCATGGCGCACTTCGGCGCTGCTGAAGGCTTCGGCCTGGATTGCCGAGGTTTCCTTGAGCTTGAGCGCGGCTTCCTGGGCGATGGCAAACCCGGCGCCACGGCCGATGACCATCAGTTGCTGGCAGTCACGCAGGGCGTTGATGGCCACGCTCCAGTCTTGTTTGGCGGCGTCACGCAAGCCGTCGGGCAATGCCTTGCAGGCCTGGAGCAACTCGTCTTCCTGGTTCCAGTGGCCGATCAGTTGGGCGCTGGCGCTCAGGGTGGCGATAAAGCTTTTGGTGGCGGCAACGCTGCGTTCCGGCCCTGCACATAAAGGCACGTGGAATTCGCAGGCGGCTTCCAGCGGCGAGTCTTCGGCGTTGACCATCGAGATGCTCAAGGCGCCGCGCTTGCGCAACAGGCGCAGGCTGTTGACCAGGTCCGGGCTTTGCCCCGACTGGGAGAAACCGAACGCCACTTGCCCGCTGACTTTGAGCGGCGATTGCAACATGGTCACCACCGACATCGGCAACGACGCCACCGGAATCCCCAGGTGTTGCATGGTCAGGTAGGCGAAGTAACTGGCGGCGTGGTCCGAGCTGCCGCGGGCGATGGTCATCGCCACTTGCGGCGGCTGGCGGCGCAGGCGGCCGGCGACTTCCACCAGCACAGGTTCCAGGCGTTGCAGTTGAGCCTCGACGGCTTCGCAGGAGGCCAGGGCCTCTTCAAGCATTTTTGAAGTCAATGGTTTCTCCTTCGACCATTACGTCGGTGAGGTTCAGGGAGCGGTCCAGGCGCACGCAGTCGGCAAAGCTGCCGGGTTGCAGGCGACCGCGTTCTTCCAGGCCCAGGTAGTCCGCAGGAAATTGCGACAGGCGTTGTGAGGCTTCGCTGACGGGCAGGCCGATCTTCACCAGGTTGCGCAGGGCCTGGTCCATGGTCAGGGTGCTGCCGGCCAGGGTTCCATCGGCCAGGCGTACGCCGCCCAGGCACTTGGTCACGGTGTGGCTGCCCAGCTTGTATTCACCGTCGGGCATGCCGGCGGCGGCGGTGGAATCGGTGACGCAGTACAGGCACGGGATCGAACGCAGGGCCACGCGCATGGCGCCGGGGTGCACGTGCAGCAGGTCGGGAATCAGTTCGGCGAATTTGGCGTGGGCCAGGGCCGCGCCGACAATGCCGGGCTCGCGGTGATGCAGCGGGCTCATGGCGTTGTACAAATGGGTGAAGCTGGTGGCGCCAGCGGCGAGAGCGGCGACGCCTTCTTCGTAGCTGCCCAGGGTATGACCGATCTGCATGCGCACGCCGCGTTCGCTGAGGGCGCGGATCAGGCCGTCGTGGCCGGCGATTTCCGGGGCAATGGTGATCACCCGGATTGGCGCCAGGCGCAGGTATTCTTCGACTTCAGCCATCAAGGCGGTGTGGGCGAAGTTCGGTTGGGCGCCGAGTTTTCCGGGATTGATGTAGGGGCCTTCCAGGTGCACGCCGAGCACACGGGCGGTGCCGGTCGGGCGGCTTTCGCAGTAAGTGCCGAGTTCGCCGAGCACCCGGGAAATTTCGTCCACCGGCGCGGTCATGGTGGTGGCCAGCAGCGAGGTGGTGCCAAACCGTACGTGGGTGCGGGTGATGGTCTGGAAGGCGTCGGTGCCTTCCATGATGTCTTTGCCGCCGCCACCGTGAACGTGCAGGTCGATAAAGCCTGGCAGCAGGTAGGGCAGGTCGTTGTCAGCCGGGTCGCACGGGCTGCCTTCAACGGCAGTCACCTTGCCGTGCTGGTGCACCAGGCGGCCGCGAATCCAGCCGTGGGGCGTGAGGATATTGTCTTCGGACATGGGCAGTTCTCTAAATTCGCAGTTCAGCGGAATAGTCGTGGCGGCGCAGTTCTGCGACGAAGTCGTAGTAGTCGTTGCGGCAGTAGGTGTCGGTGATTTCAATCGGGGTGTTGTCGGCGGTGTAGCCCACCCGCGTCATCAGCAGCATGGCGGTGCCGGGGGCGATGCCCACCAGGGCCGCGAACTCGTCCGAGGCGTTGATTGCCTGGATGTGTTGCAGGGCGCGTACGATGGGCTTGCCGATGCTCTCCAGGTATTCGTAGAGCGAGTTGCCGATGGCTTGCGGGTGCGGCAGGACAGAGGCGGGCATGGTGGTCATTTCAATCGCCATCACCGTGTCGTCGGCCTTACGCAAGCGCTTGAGTCGCGCCACTTTGTCGCTAGGCGACAGGCCCAGGCGGATCAGTTCTTCATGGGTGGGCTGGGTGATGTCGCGCTCCAGCCACTGGGAAGTCGGTACAAAGCCCTTGAGCCGGAGCATTTCGCTGAAGCCCGACAGGCGCGACAGCGGCTGTTCCAGGCGGGGTGTGATGAAGGTGCCGGAGCCTTGGCTGCGACGGATCAGGCCTTGTTCGAACAGCACTTCCAGCGCCTTGCGGGCGGTCACCCGGGAAATACTCAATTGCTCGCTGAGGGCACGCTCCGACGGCAAGGCCTGCTCGGATTTCCACTGGCCGGCATGAATCGCGGCTTCCAGGTTGCGGGCCAGTTGCAGGTACAGCGGCGTCGATTGTTTGTCGTCGGGGCGCAGGGCCAGGATGGGGTTCATCGTGTCGGTTTCCGATGCGGTTATTGGAGTGTTGTCGCCCGGTAGTGATCGAAAGCTAATACCACTTAAATACCATGTCAATGCAGCGAAAACGGTGCAGGCGAGCGTTTACTGGCGCTTTAATAGTGCGCCATAACAAGTGGTATTAGAGAGGTCTTTCTTGCGGGCAGAAGCGCGCAGCCTGCCGGGGTGAACTGGTATTCACCGGCAAGCCACCCGTGGGGCGGGAATTTTTTTCGAATTATTTTACGAGCGGCGGGAAATTACGGACGAATCTCGATCATCGTGCCGTCTTTCACCAGGTTCCAGACTTCGCGCATGTCGACATTGCGCATGCCGATGCAGCCGTCGGTCCAGTCCAGGGTGTGGAACAGTTCTTCGGGGTAGTCCTCGGCGTCGGGGGTGCCGTGGATCATGATCATGCTGCCGGGCTTGACCCCTTCGCGGCGGGCGCGGGCGGAATCACTGATGTTGGGATAGGAGATGTGCATGGCCAGGTTGAAGCGGTCGCTGGTCTTGCGCCAGTCGATCCAGTAGAAGCCTTCCGGGGTTCGGCGGTCGCCTTCCATCAGCTTGGTGCCCTTGGGGTTTTTGCCCAGGGAGATGCGATAGGTCTTGATCGGCTTGCCGTCGTTGATCAGTTGCAACTGATGGGCGGACTTGAGCACCAGGATTTTCTCGACGGGTTTGCCGCCCAGGATCAATTGGGTGGAGGCTGGCGACAGCGTGGCAAACGACAGGCAGATCAGAGCAAGCAACCAACGCATTAAAACGGTATCCCCTGAGAAGACGACGTGCCGCCTGGAGTTGTTATTTGGCCAATTGGGTCAGTGGCGGCACCGACTCGCTGCGCACCGGATACGACTGTTGCCGGCGGTCAGCGAAGAAGCATTCTAAGGTACGCCCGACCGTGCGGAAAGCCAGCTCGGACCAAGGGATGTCAGCTTCATCGAATAAGCGCACTTCGAGGCTTTCGGGGCCTGCGGCAAAGTCCAGGTCGATCAGCTCGGCGCGGTAGAAAATGTGCACCTGGCTGATGTGCGGTACGTCGATCAGGGTGTAGATGCTCAGGTTGCGCACCCGGGCGCAGGCTTCTTCCAGGGTTTCACGCATGGCGGCCTGCTCGACGGTTTCGCCGTTCTCCATGAAACCGGCAGGCAAGGTCCAGAAACCCAGGCGCGGCTCGATGGCACGACGACACAGCAGCACTTGGTCGCCCCACACCGGTACGGTGCCTGCAACGATATTGGGGTTCTGATAGTGAATGGTCTGACAATGATCGCAGACATAACGCAGGCGTGCGTCGCCTTCTGGAATGCGCTGGGTGACCGGTTTACCGCACTGGCTGCAGAAGTTCATGCTGGGGTTCCTGGAGAGTGCGCCTATCTTGGCGTGACCGGGTAAGGGCTGCAAGTTGTCGTTTAGCGACATGGCCAGGGTTTTGGGGTTGGGCGTGCGCAAGGTTTGGTGCATGATGCAAGGTAGCCAACAGACCGAGATGACTCATGCTGGACGAGCTACTTCGCCGGGTAAGCAATCATACGCCCCACACGCTGGAGACCGACGGTCGTTTCCCGGAAGCGGCGGTACTGGTGCCGATCACCCGCAGTGACGAACCCGAGCTGATCCTGACCTTGCGCGCCAGCGGGTTATCCACCCATGGCGGCGAAGTGGCGTTCCCTGGCGGGCGCCGCGACCCCGACGATCCCGACCTGATATTCACCGCGCTACGTGAAGCCGAAGAAGAAATCGGCCTGCCGCCAGGGCTGGTGGAAGTCATTGGCCCGTTGAGCCCGCTGATTTCCCTGCACGGTATCCGTGTCACGCCTTATGTAGGCGTTATCCCCGATTACGTTGAATACCTGGCCAATGACGCCGAGATCGCCGCTGTTTTCAGCGTGCCCCTGGAGTTTTTTCGCCAGGATCCCCGCGAACATACCCACCGTATCGATTACCAGGGTCGCAGCTGGTACGTGCCCAGTTACCGGTTTGGCGAATACAAGATCTGGGGCCTGACGGCGATCATGATTGTCGAGTTGATCAATCTGCTCTATGACGATGCCGACATCAGCCTGCACCGACCGCCGAAAAGCTTCATCAATACCTAAGAGCCCGATGGCCATCGCTCCTGCCGTGAGGATCCACCTATGAAATACCGCCTGGGCGACGCCCGAGTCGAAACCCATCCCGACAGCTGGGTGGCCCCCAATGCCACGCTGGTGGGCAAGGTCAAGCTGGAGGAGGGCGCCAACGTCTGGTTCAACGCGGTGTTGCGCGGCGACAACGAACTGATCCTGATCGGCAAGAACAGCAACGTGCAGGACGGCAGCGTGATGCACACCGACATGGGCTACCCGCTGACCCTCGGCACCGGCGTGACCATCGGCCATAACGCCATGTTGCATGGCTGCACCGTCGACGATTACAGCCTGATCGGCATCAATGCAGTGATCCTCAACGGAGCGAAGATCGGCAAGCACTGCATCATTGGCGCCAATTCGCTGATCGGTGAGGGTAAGGAAATCCCGGACGGTTCGCTGGTGATGGGCTCCCCGGGCAAGGTGGTGCGGGAGTTGACCGACGTGCAGAAGAAGATGCTCGAGGCCAGCGCGGCGCACTATGTGCATAACTCGCAACGTTATGCCCGTGACCTGGTTGAGCAGGAAGAATGAACCCGGTTGAACGACCCGTCGCTTCGCCTTGCGTGAGCATTTGTGCGCTGGATGACGACGATATTTGCACCGGTTGCCAGCGGACCGTGGATGAAATCACTCGTTGGAGCCGCATGGACAATACCGAGCGCCGGGTGGTGCTGGGTTTATGCCATGAGCGGGCGAAGGCGAGTGGGCTGGTGTGGATGATTTCCGGTAAATCCGGCGCCTGATCGCTAGAGGGCTGCACTTGATGTGGCGAGGGAGCTTGCTCCCGCTGGGCTGCGAAGCAGCCCCAAATCAGGCGACAGTATTACTTCAGGTACACCGCGATCGCCCATTTCAGGGCCGCTTCGCGCCCCAGCGGGAGCAAGCTCCCTCGCCACATTGATGGGTTGTGCAGTACCCTGTGCCCCTTGTTCACAGGTCCCGCGCCCCATGTTCTTCCTGATTGCCTACATCAGCAGCGTCGTGCTGATCAACTTTGCCTTCTCCACCGCCCCGCACCTGGACGTCATCTGGTCTGCCTGGGGCGGGCTGGTGTTTGTCCTGCGGGACATGGTGCAAACCCGCTTCGGCCATGGCGCGATCATCGCCATGCTGGCGGCGCTGGTGCTGTCCTATATCACCTCCGATCCGTCCATTGCCCTGGCCAGTGCCACGGCGTTCGCCGTGTCCGAGTGCATTGACTGGCTGGTGTTCAGCATCACCAAGCGTCCGCTCCATGACCGCCTGTGGATAAGTTCGGCGCTGAGCATTCCCCTCGATACTTTTATCTTTTTCGGCCTGATCGGCGCGCTGACGCCTGCCGTGGCCGGCACTGCCCTGGTCTCGAAATTCGCCGGGGTGACCGTGGTGTGGCTGGCCATGGCCTGGCGGTTGCGCCGGCAACGCGTCGTCAACTGAAGCCAATCTTTACAGTTCATGTAAAATGCCGGCCTTTCTCCACCATGATCCGCTCCCCTGAGGACCTGAGATGACCCGAATCGGAACTCCATTGTCGCCAACCGCGACCCGCGTAATGCTGTGTGGCTGCGGTGAGCTGGGCAAGGAAGTGGTAATCGAACTGCAACGCCTGGGTGTTGAAGTGATTGCCGTGGATCGCTACGCCAACGCGCCGGCCATGCAGGTTGCCCACCGCAGCCACGTGATCAACATGCTCGATGGCGCTGCCCTGCGTGCCGTGATCGAAGCCGAGAAGCCGCACTTCATCGTGCCGGAAATCGAAGCGATCGCCACCGCGACCCTGGTGGAGCTGGAGGCCGAAGGCTTCACCGTGATCCCGACTGCCCGCGCGACGTTGCTGACCATGAACCGCGAAGGCATCCGTCGCCTGGCCGCTGAAGAGCTGGACCTGCCGACCTCGCCGTACCACTTCGCCGACACCTTCGAGGACTACAGCAAGGCCGTCACCGACCTGGGCTTCCCGTGCGTGGTCAAGCCGGTAATGAGTTCGTCGGGCAAGGGCCAGAGCCTGCTGCGCAGTGCCGATGATGTGCGCAAAGCCTGGGATTACGCCCAGGAAGGCGGGCGTGCGGGCAAAGGCCGGGTGATCATCGAAGGCTTCATCGACTTCGACTACGAAATCACCCTGCTGACCGTGCGCCACATTGGCGGCACCACCTTCTGCGCGCCAGTCGGCCACCGTCAGGAGAAAGGCGACTATCAGGAATCCTGGCAGCCACAGGCCATGAGCCCGATTGCCCTGGCCGAATCCGAGCGTGTTGCCAAGGCGGTGACCGAGGCCTTGGGTGGTCGTGGTCTGTTTGGCGTTGAGCTGTTCATCAAAGGCGATCAGGTGTGGTTCAGCGAAGTCTCGCCACGCCCGCACGATACCGGTCTGGTGACCCTGATTTCCCAGGACTTGTCGCAGTTCGCCCTGCATGCGCGGGCAATTCTTGGCCTGCCAATCCCGTTGATCCGTCAGTTCGGGCCTTCGGCGTCGGCGGTGATTCTGGTAGAAGGGCAGTCGACCCAGACCGCGTTTGCCAACCTGGGCGCAGCCTTGAGCGAACCGGACACGGCGTTGCGTCTGTTTGGCAAGCCGGAAGTGAACGGTCAGCGCCGCATGGGCGTGGCACTGGCGCGGGATGAGTCGATCGAGGCTGCCCGGGCTAAAGCCACCCGTGCTTCAAAGGCGGTTGTTGTAGAACTGTAACCGCAGCACCTTCCACTGTAGGAGCGAGCTTGCTCGCGAAAAACTTGAAGGCGCCGCGTTTATCCAAAATGAACGCGTCATCGTTGACGTTCTTCGCGAGCAAGCTCGCTCCTACAGGGGGGGGGCGGTCTATCAGGCGACCTTGTTCAAATCGTTATTGCGCGTCTCTTTCAGGCACAGAACAGCAATCAAGCTGATCACCGCTGCCGCCGACACATACCCGCCGACATAGCTCAAACCGCCCATCGCCACCAGTTTGGTCGCGAAGAACGGTGCCGCCGATGCACCCACGATCCCACCCAGGTTGTACGCTGCCGAAGCACCGGTATAACGCACGCGGGTCGGGAACAGTTCCGGCAACATCGCGCCCATCGGAGCAAACGTCACGCCCATCAGAAACAGCTCCAGCGCCAGGAACAGCGCCACGGCCCAGGTTGAACCGTGGGTCAGCAACGGCTCCATGGTGAAGCCGGAGAGGATGGTCAGGATCGCACCCACAATCAGCACCGGCTTACGTCCGTAGCGGTCGCTGGCCCACGCCGCGAGCGGAGTCGCCGCACCCATGAACAGCACCGCGAAGCACAGCAATCCGAGGAAGGTTTCACGGCTGTAGCCCAGCGTGGACACGCCGTAGCTCAAGGAAAACGCCGTAGTGATGTAGAACAGCGCATAACACACCACCATCGACGCCGCGCCCAGCAGCACCGGCAGCCAGTGCTGGCTGAACAGCTCCACCAGCGGCACCTTCACCGGCGCTTCCTTGGCCACGGCATTTGCGAACACCGGCGTCTCATGCAGTTTGAGTCGCGCATACAGACCCACCATCACCAGCGCCGCGCTGAGGATGAATGGGATGCGCCAGCCCCAGCTGCGGAACTGCTCGTCGTTCAGGTTCATGGCCAGGATCAGGAACAGCCCGTTGGCTGCCAGAAACCCAATCGACGGGCCCAGTTGCGGGAACATGCCGAACCAGGCGCGCTTGCCCTTTGGTGCGTTCTCGGTGGCCAGCAAGGCCGCGCCGCCCCATTCGCCGCCGAGCCCGAGGCCCTGGCCGAAGCGCAGCACGCAGAGCAGGATCGGCGCCCACGCCCCGATGCTGTCGTAACCGGGCAGCAAGCCGATCAGGGTGGTGCACACGCCCATCAGCAGCAGGGATGCGACCAGTGTCGACTTGCGGCCAATCCGGTCACCAAAGTGGCCGAACAGCGCCGAACCCAGCGGGCGCGCGATAAACGCGATACCGAACGTCAGGAACGAGGCGAGCATCTGCGCCGTGCCTGACGTCTGCGGGAAGAACACCGGACCGATCACCAGCGCAGCGGCGGTCGCATAGATATAGAAGTCGTAGAACTCGATGGCAGTGCCGATGATGCTCGCGGTAGCGACCCGGGCCGTCGAGTTGGTCGGGGCGGCGGTTGCCGTCTCGTTAAAGGTGGTGCTCATTGAGGTATCCCTGGCGGTCATTGCGCGCTTAAACGCGGATTATTATTGGTCGAACACCCATGGGTCAGGGTAGTGCGCGGGGTGGCTCAGGATGGGAGCAAACACCGGTCAGACACGATAAGGCGGTGCCTGGACGCGCTCAGTGCGGGTAGCACGCGGTCGGGCGGGGCTTGGGTAAGCCGCCCCGATTATAGGAAGGGGTTTGCGGATCCAACAAGGGGCTTAAACGGCAACCGGCACCGTGCTGGTGTGCCAGATCAGTACCTTGGCGACGCGGTTGTCTTCGGTCTCGAGGATTTCCAGGCGATAGCGCCCGATTTTCAGGCAAACGGCGCAATCCGGGATGGTTTCCAGCGCTTCGGTCACCAGGCCGTTGAGGGTCTTGGGGCCGTCGCTCGGCAGGTGCCAGCCTAGGGTCTTGTTCAGTTCGCGGATCGAGGCGGCGCCATCGATCACGTAGCGGCCATCCAGCTGCGGCTGGATGTGAGGGTTGTCCAGGTGGTGCTCGCTTTCGAACTCGCCGACGATTTCTTCAAGAATGTCTTCCAGGGTCACGATGCCCAGTACTTCGCCGTACTCATCCACCACCATGCCCAGGCGGCGTTGCTGTTTGTGGAAATTCAGCAATTGCAGCTGCAGCGGCGTGCTTTCCGGGACGAAGTAGGGCTCGTGGCAGGCCGCCAGCAAGGCTTCCTTGGTCAGGCTGGCGTCCGGCAGCAGGTGCTGGATCTGCCGGGTGTTGAGCACCGCCTCGACCTGGTTGATATCACTGTGGAACACGGGCAAGCGGGTGCGCTGGGAGGTGCGCAGTTGCTCGATGATTTCTTCTGTCGAGTCGTCCAGGTTGATGCCGTCCACTTCGCTGCGGGGCACCAGGATGTCATTTACGGTGATGTTGTCCAGGGCGTGGATGCCCGGCATGCCTGGCGCGCGAACATTGGGGATTTCGGCTTCCGGCTCGTCGTCTTGATCAGGCTGCGGCTCGTCACTGTTCTTGACGACGCGAGGCTTGCGGGCGAATGGCCGCAACAGCAACAGGCTGACGCCGTTGAGCAGCCAGGCCAGCGGGTAAAGGATCTTCAATGGCACGCTCAGCAGGGTATTGCCAAAACCGAGGATGGTTTGCGGGTGGCGAGTGGCCAGGGTGCGCGGCAGATAGTCGGCCAGCACCAGCAGGACGGCGCTGGAGATCACCCAGCCGAGCCACGGACCGTTCTCGGCCCAGGCGTAGATCGCCAGCAGGGTGCAGAGAATCACCACCACGCCACGGCATAGTGTGTTGCAGAGGATCAGGCTGTTACGCGGGAAATGCAGGCGGGCAGCGGCTTTGTCACCCTGACGGGTGCCGGGGCGCAGGGCCAGCAAATGTTGCTGAGCGGCTTCGATGGCGGTAAACAGCGCCGACCATAAAACCAGCAAGGCTACTACCGCAAGCATCGGCCCCAGGGGCAAGTTGTCCATGTCGGCTGCCCGTCAGATATGCAGGATGTATTCGCGAACCAGCTTGCTGCCGAAATAGGCCAGCATCAGCAGGCAGAAACCGGCCAGGGTCCAGCGGATCGCCTTGTGCCCGCGCCAGCCGAGGCGGTTGCGGCCCCACAGCAGCACGCTGAACACCACCCAGGCCAGGCACGCCAGCAGGGTTTTGTGCACCAGGTGCTGGGCGAACAGGTTCTCGACGAACAGCCAGCCGGAGATCAGCGACAGCGACAGCAGCGTCCAACCGGCCCAGAGGAAACCGAACAGCAGGCTTTCCATGGTTTGCAGGGGCGGGAAGTTCTTGATCAGCCCGGACGGGTGCTTGTGCTTGAGCTGGTGGTCTTGCAACAGCACCAGCAAGGCCTGGAACACCGCGATGGTGAACATGCCGTAGGCGAGGATCGACAGCAGGATGTGGCCGAGGATGCCCGGCTCTTCATCAATGATCTGCACGGTACCGGTCGGGGCGAATTGCGCCAGCAACACCGTCAGCATCCCGAGCGGGAACAGCAGCACCAGCAGGTTCTCCACCGGGATTCGGTAGCAGGCCATCAGGGTCAGTGCGATCACGGCGGCAGCGATCAGGCTGGCAGCGCTGAAAAAGTCCAGGCCCAGGCCGACCGGCGTCATCAAGTGCGTGAACAGGCTGGCGGCGTGGGCCAGCAGGGCAAGTACGCCGAAGCCTACCAGCAGGCGTTTGTCGGCCTTGGCGCCTTGGGCCAGACGAGTGCCCTGATAGAGGGTCGCAGCGGCATACAAGATGGCGGCGGCGAGGCTGGGAAGCAAACTGGGTGACAAAGGGAGCATAAATCCTGTTAAGCAGGCCCGAAAGGCGCTGAGTTTGGCATACCCCTGCGTAACACGAAAGACTCTCAGGCCAGACAGCGGGTGTGCATGGCGACAGTCTTCGCTATAATCCGCGACCTGCCCACGCCACAGGCTCGCCGAGCGCTGTTTTTAATAGCGATTTACCACAGCCTGGGCCGCCATTACCTCGGTCTACCAATGCATTTCGATGAATAGGGCCTGAAAGGATCGCGCATGTTTGAAAATCTGACTGACCGTCTCTCGCAGACGCTGCGCCATGTCACCGGCAAGGCCAAGCTGACCGAGGACAATATTAAAGACACCCTGCGTGAAGTGCGCATGGCGTTGCTGGAAGCCGACGTCGCCTTGCCGGTGGTGAAGGACTTCGTCAACTCGGTCAAAGAGCGCGCCGTGGGCACCGAAGTGTCCCGCAGCCTGACGCCGGGCCAGGCCTTTGTGAAGATCGTCCAGGCCGAACTCGAAAGCCTGATGGGCGCAGCCAACGAAGACCTGAACCTCAGCGCCGTGCCGCCAGCCGTTGTGCTGATGGCCGGTTTGCAGGGTGCGGGCAAGACCACCACCGCCGGTAAACTGGCGCGCTTCCTTAAGGAGCGCAAGAAGAAGTCGGTGATGGTGGTGTCTGCGGACGTCTACCGTCCGGCCGCTATCAAACAGCTGGAAATGCTGGCGGGCGAAGTGGGCGTGACCTTCTTCCCGTCCGACCTGAGCCAGAAGCCGGTCGACATTGCCCAGGCAGCTATTAAAGAAGCCAGGCTGAAATTCATCGACGTGGTTATCGTCGATACCGCCGGTCGCCTGCACATCGATGAAGAGATGATGGGCGAGATCAAGGCGCTGCATGCCGCGATCAACCCGGTAGAAACCCTGTTCGTGGTCGATGCCATGACCGGCCAGGATGCGGCCAACACTGCCAAGGCCTTTGGTGATGCGCTGCCGCTGACCGGTGTGATCCTGACCAAGGTCGACGGTGACGCCCGTGGCGGTGCCGCTCTGTCGGTCCGTGCGATTACCGGCAAGCCGATCAAGTTCATCGGTATGGGCGAGAAGAGCGAAGCGCTCGAGCCCTTCCACCCTGAGCGTATTGCCTCGCGCATCCTTGGCATGGGCGACGTACTCAGCCTGATCGAGCAAGCCGAAGCGACCCTCGACAAGGATAAGGCCGACAAACTCGCCAAAAAGCTGAAGAAGGGCAAGGGCTTCGACCTCGAAGACTTCCGCGACCAGCTGCAACAGATGAAGAACATGGGCGGCCTCGGCGGCCTGATGGACAAGCTGCCGAACATGGGTGGCGTGAACCTGGCGCAAATGGGCAATGCCCAGGGCGCGGCAGAGAAGCAGTTCAAGCAGATGGAAGCCATCATCAATTCCATGACCCCGGCCGAGCGCCGTGACCCTGAGCTGATCAGCGGTTCGCGCAAACGTCGGATCGCCATGGGTTCCGGCACCCAGGTGCAGGACATCGGTCGCTTGATCAAGCAGCACAAGCAGATGCAGAAGATGATGAAGAAATTCTCCGCAAAAGGCGGAATGGCCAAAATGATGCGCGGCATGGGCGGTATGTTGCCCGGCGGCGGCATGCCGAAAATGTAAAGAATTCGCGCGGGAGCTTGCTCCTGCTCCGACCCGCAGGGATGCGGGATCTCCAGCAAACCCGCCGTTGGCGGGAGCTGACTTGCCGTTTTAACCGACGGCTCTATAGCAGATCTGAATGGCACGCTGATAGGCGCCAGAAAAAGACATTTGCAAAAGTCCGGATATTCCTTAGAATATGCGGCCTTTCGGGCACCTATGCCCGCTGTGCATTTAGATTTGCAGCACCGACTACAGGAACGATGTTCACATGCTAACAATCCGTCTTGCCCTTGGCGGCTCCAAAAAGCGCCCGTTTTACCACTTGACCGTAACCGACAGCCGCAACCCGCGCGACGGTTCGCACAAGGAACAGGTTGGTTTCTTCAACCCTGTTGCTCGTGGTCAAGAAGTTCGTCTGTCCGTGAACCAAGAGCGCGTAGCCTACTGGCTGAGCGTTGGTGCACAACCTTCTGAGCGCGTTGCTCAGTTGTTGAAGGATGCATCTAAGGCTGCGGCCTGAGCAATATGAACGCGACGCCAGCGGTTGCTGATGATTTGATCGTTATCGGCAAGATTTACTCTGTTCATGGCGTTCGCGGCGAAGTGAAGGTGTATTCCTTTACTGATCCGACTGAAAACCTGTTGCAGTACAAGACCTGGACGCTCAAGCGCGAAGGTAGTGTGAAACAGGTAGAGCTGGTCAGTGGACGCGGGAACGACAAGTTCCTGGTCGCAAAGCTCAAGGGTCTTGATGATCGTGAAGAAGCTCGTCTTCTGGCCGGTTATGAGATCTGCGTGCCGCGCAACCTGTTCCCTGAATTGACCGACGGCGAGTACTACTGGTACCAGCTGGAAGGTCTGAAGGTTATTGATCAACTCGGGCAATTGCTCGGGAAAATCGATCATCTTCTGGAAACCGGCGCCAATGATGTAATGGTGGTCAAGCCTTGCGCTGGCAGCCTGGATGATCGTGAACGCCTGTTGCCCTATACCGAGCAATGCGTGTTGGCTGTCGACCTGGCCGCGGGCGAAATGAAGGTGGAATGGGACGCGGACTTCTAACGTGGCTAACCTGCGCGTTGAAGTGATCAGTTTGTTTCCCGAGATGTTTTCCGCCATCAGCGAGTACGGCATCACCAGTCGGGCGGTGAAACAGGGGCTCTTGCAGCTGACCTGTTGGAACCCGCGAGACTACACGACGGATCGACATCACACTGTGGACGATCGCCCATTTGGCGGTGGCCCTGGCATGGTGATGAAGATCAAGCCCCTGGAAGATGCGTTGGTTCAGGCCAAGGCAGCCGCCGGGGAGAAGGCGAAGGTAATTTACCTGTCCCCTCAAGGCCGTCAGCTGAATCAGTCGGCGGTACGCGAGTTGGCGAATCTGGAAGCATTAATCCTGATTGCCGGTCGCTATGAAGGCATTGACGAGCGTTTTATTGAGGCTCATGTCGATGAAGAGTGGTCGATTGGGGACTATGTCCTGTCTGGCGGCGAGCTGCCGGCGATGGTCCTGATAGATGCGGTTACACGACTGCTGCCTGGAGCTTTAGGGCATGCGGACTCCGCGGAGGAAGATTCCTTCACGGATGGTTTGCTGGATTGCCCGCACTACACCCGACCGGAGGTGTATGCGGATCAGCGTGTTCCCGACGTATTGCTAAGTGGCAATCACGCACACATCCGGCGTTGGCGTTTACAGCAGTCCCTCGGGCGGACCTATGAACGACGCGCCGATCTTCTGGAAAGCCGCTCGCTTTCTGGAGAAGAGAAGAAGCTGCTCGAGGAATACATCCTCGCGCGGGACGATAGTTAACAACGTATCGATGGTAGGTCCGACGACTTACCTTAGGAGCACAGCATGACTAACAAAATCATCCTTGCACTCGAAGCAGAGCAGATGACCAAAGAGATCCCTACCTTTGCCCCGGGCGACACCATTGTCGTTCAGGTGAAAGTGAAGGAAGGCGACCGTTCGCGTCTGCAAGCGTTCGAAGGCGTGGTAATTGCCAAGCGCAACCGTGGTGTGAACAGTGCTTTCACTGTTCGTAAAATCTCCAACGGTGTTGGCGTAGAGCGTACTTTCCAGACCTACAGCCCGCAAATCGACAGCATGGCCGTTAAACGTCGCGGTGACGTACGTAAAGCCAAGCTGTACTACCTGCGTGACCTGTCCGGTAAAGCGGCTCGCATCAAGGAAAAACTGGCTTAAGTCCAGCTTCCCGATGCAGAAAAAAGCAGCCTACGGGCTGCTTTTTTGTGCCCGCGATTTGTTGAGAGGGTCGGGACCGAGCTGCACCCACATTGGCGTGTGCTTGTTCACGAAATCGAAACAGCACACAAAACCCCTGTGGGAGCGGGCTTGCCCGCGATAGGATCTACCAGACACCACAGTCATCAGCTTGAGCTCCCATGCCCGCCATCGATCACCCCCAGATAGACCGCTTCCTCGACGCCCTCTGGCTGGAAAAAGGCCTGTCGGACAATACCCGGCAGGCGTACCGCAGCGACCTGGCGTTGTTCAATGGCTGGCTGCAGGAGAAAAACCTCGAGCTGCTCAACGCCGGCCGTGAGCTGATCCTCGACCATTTGTCCTGGCGGCTGGAGCAAAACTACAAACCCCGTTCCACTGCGCGTTTTCTTTCCGGTGTGCGTGGCTTCTATCGCTACCTGCTGCGGGAGAAGCTGATCGCGATCGACCCCACCCTGCAAATCGACATGCCGCAACTGGGCCGGCCACTGCCCAAATCCCTGTCGGAAGCCGACGTTGAGGCTCTACTCGCTGCCCCAGACCTGAGCGAAGCCATCGGCCAGCGCGACCGCGCCATGCTGGAAGTGCTGTACGCCTGCGGCCTTCGGGTCACCGAACTGATCAGCCTGACCCTGGAGCAGGTCAACCTGCGCCAGGGTGTGTTGCGTGTGATGGGCAAGGGCAGCAAGGAGCGCCTGGTGCCCATGGGTGAAGAGGCAATTGTGTGGATCGAACGCTACATGCGCGACGCCCGCAGCGAGTTGCTTAACGGTCGCCCTAGCGACGTGCTGTTCCCCAGCCAGCGCGGCGAGCAGATGACCCGCCAGACCTTCTGGCACCGCATCAAGCACCAGGCCAGGGTGGCGGGCATCGGCAAGTCGCTGTCGCCCCACACGCTGCGCCATGCTTTCGCCACGCATTTGCTCAACCACGGTGCCGATTTGCGCGTGGTTCAAATGCTCCTGGGGCACAGCGACTTGTCCACCACCCAGATCTACACCCACGTGGCGCGGGCACGTTTGCAGGAGATGCACGCCAAGCACCATCCCCGCGGATGAAAAACACGCCGGAAAAAGCCCAATTTCCCCGCGACTGGCTGCCCTGCGGCCCAACTGTGGTAGGCTTTGCCGGTTCGCAAAGGGGACGGCCCAAACCCGTGTTTGAAGATCGGTGTTCCTGCTCCCGTCCCTGCATCTGCCTTCAGGAGTTCCCATGCGCTTGACCCAGATTTTTGCCATCGCAGCCATTGCGTTGGTCTCAACCTTTGCCGTCGCCGATGACGCAGCAGAGAAGACAATCCGCAAGAGCCTGGAAGCCCTCCAGCTCGACACGCCGATTGAAAGCATCAGTGCCAGCCCGATGGCCGGCCTGTACGAAGTCAAGCTCAAGGGTAGCCGCGTGCTGTACGCCAGCGCCGATGGCCAGTACATCGTCCAGGGCTACCTGTTCCAGTTGAAGGACGGCAAGCCGGTCAACCTGACCGAAAAGGCCGAGCGCCTGGGCGTGTCCAAGCTGATCAATGGCATTCCAGTGGCTGAAACCGTGGTGTACCCGGCCATTGGCGAAACCAAGACCCACATCACCGTGTTCACCGACACCACCTGCCCCTACTGCCACAAACTGCACGCCGAAGTGCCTGAGCTGAACAAGCTCGGCGTTGAAGTGCGCTACGTGGCGTTCCCGCGCCAGGGTCTGGGTTCGCCGGGTGACGAGCAGTTGCAAGCCGTCTGGTGCTCGGCCGACAAGAAAGCCGCCATGGACAAGATGGTCGATGGCAAGGAAATCAAGGCCGCCAAGTGCGCCAACCCGGTTTCCAAGCAGTTCGCCCTCGGCCAGTCGATTGGTGTGAACGGCACGCCGGCCATCGTTTTGGCTGACGGCCAGGTGATTCCGGGCTACCAGCCGGCGCCGCAAGTTGCCAAACTGGCACTGAACGCAAAGTAAGCACTATCGTCGAGCCTTTGACGATCATGACTGGCCGACCATTCGGCGGGTCATTAACAGAGAGCCGCAGTTGTGCGGCTGTTTTCACGGCCGACCTTGAGTCGGCCGTTTCATGGGGAGTTCTTCAGTGAAACCGGTCAAAGTAGGCATCTGTGGGTTAGGGACCGTCGGTGGCGGCACCTTCAACGTACTTCAGCGTAACGCTGAGGAAATTTCCCGCCGTGCAGGGCGTGGGATTGAAGTGGCACAAATTGCCACGCGTACGCCAAAGCCTCAGTTCCAAACGACCGGTATTGCGATTACCAACGATGTCTTCGAAGTCGCCACCAACCCTGAAATCGATATCGTCATCGAACTGGTGGGCGGCTACACCGTGGCCCGTGAACTGGTACTCAAGGCCATCGAAAACGGCAAGCACGTGGTCACCGCCAACAAGGCGTTGATCGCCGTGCACGGCAACGAAATCTTCGCCAAGGCCCGCGAGAAGGGCGTGATCGTGGCGTTCGAAGCGGCCGTGGCCGGTGGCATCCCGGTGATCAAGGCGATCCGTGAAGGCCTGTCCGCCAACCGTATCAACTGGGTGGCCGGCATCATCAACGGCACCGGTAACTTCATCCTCACCGAAATGCGCGAGAAGGGCCGTACCTTCGAAGACGTGCTGGCTGAAGCCCAGGCCCTGGGTTACGCCGAAGCCGATCCGACCTTCGACGTGGAAGGCATCGACGCAGCCCACAAGCTGACCATCCTGGCGTCCATCGCCTTTGGTATCCCGCTGCAGTTCGACAAGGCCTACACCGAAGGCATCACCAAGCTGACCACCGCCGACGTGAACTACGCCGAAGCCCTGGGCTACCGCATCAAGCACCTCGGTGTGGCGCGCAGCACCCCGGCCGGCATCGAGCTGCGTGTGCACCCGACGCTGATCCCGGCCGACCGCCTGATCGCCAACGTCAATGGCGTGATGAACGCCGTGATGGTCAACGGTGACGCGGCCGGCTCGACCCTGTTCTACGGCGCCGGCGCCGGCATGGAGCCTACGGCTTCATCAGTGATTGCCGACCTGGTGGACGTGGTTCGTGCCATGACCAGCGACCCGGAAAACCGCGTACCGCACCTGGCCTTCCAGCCGGATTCGCTGTCGGCCCACCCGATCCTGCCGATCGAAGCCTGCGAAAGTGCCTACTACCTGCGCATCCAGGCCAAGGATCACCCGGGCGTGTTGGCGCAGGTGGCCAGCATCCTGTCGGAGCGCGGCATCAACATTGAATCGATCATGCAGAAGGAAGTCGAAGAACAAGACGGCCTGGTGCCCATGATCCTGCTGACCCACCGCGTGCTGGAACAGCACATCAACGACGCCATCGCCGCGCTTGAAGCGTTGCAGGGCGTGGTTGGGCCGGTGGTGCGGATTCGCGTCGAACACCTGAACTAATCGTTTTGCGGCAAGGGCCCCACACGTTCGGCGGCCCTTGTTCAAGCATGCTCTAGAGGAGCCAGTCATGCGTTATATCAGCACCCGCGGCCAGGCACCGGCCCTGAATTTCGAAGACGTTTTGCTGGCCGGTCTGGCCACTGACGGCGGCCTGTACGTGCCGGAAAACCTGCCACGTTTCACCCAGGAAGAAATCGCCTCCTGGGCCGGCCTGCCGTACCACGAGCTGGCGTTCCGGGTCATGCGCCCGTTCGTCACCGGCAGCATCCCGGATGCCGACTTCAAGAAGATTCTGGAAGAGACCTACGGCGTGTTTTCCCACAGTGCCATCGCACCGTTGCGCCAACTGAACGGCAACGAGTGGGTGCTGGAGCTGTTCCACGGCCCGACCCTGGCGTTCAAGGATTTCGCCCTGCAACTGCTGGGTCGCCTGCTGGACTACGTATTGGAAAAGCGCGGCGAGCGCGTGGTGATCATCGGCGCCACCTCCGGTGATACCGGCTCGGCGGCGATCGAAGGGTGCAAGCACTGCGAAAACGTCGACATCTTCATCCTGCACCCGCACAAGCGCGTGTCGGAAGTACAACGCCGTCAGATGACCACCATCTTCGGTGAGAACATCCACAACATCGCCATCGAAGGCAACTTCGATGACTGCCAGGAAATGGTCAAGAACAGCTTCGCTGACCAGAGCTTCCTCAAGGGCACGCGCCTGGTGGCCGTGAACTCGATCAACTGGGCGCGGATCATGGCCCAGATCGTTTATTACTTCCACGCAGCCCTGCAGTTGGGCGGCCCGGCACGTTCAGTGTCGTTCTCGGTGCCAACTGGCAACTTCGGCGACATCTTCGCCGGTTACCTGGCGCGCAACATGGGCCTGCCGATCAACCAGTTGATCGTCGCCACCAACCGCAACGACATCCTGCACCGCTTCATGAGCGGCAACCAGTACGTCAAGGAAACCCTGCACGCCACGCTGTCGCCGTCGATGGACATCATGGTCTCGTCGAACTTCGAACGCCTGCTGTTCGACATGCACGGTCGCAACGGCGCAGCCCTGGCCGGCCTGATGGACAGCTTCAAGCAGGGTGGCGGTTTCAGTGTCGAACAAGAGCGCTGGACCGAAACCCGCAAGCTGTTCGACTCCCTGGCTGTGGACGACGCCGAAACCTGCGAGACCATCGCCGAAGTCTACGCCCAGACCGGCGAGCTGCTGGACCCGCACACCGCCATTGGCGTCAAGGCCGCGCGCGAATGCCGCCGCAGCCTGGACATTCCGATGGTGATCCTCGGCACCGCGCACCCGGTCAAATTCCCGGAAGCGGTGGAGAAGGCGGGTGTTGGCAAAGCACTGGAATTGCCACCGCACCTGGCCGACCTGTTTGAACGTGAAGAGCGTTGCACCGTGTTGGCCAATGACCTGAAAGCTGTGCAGGCGTTTGTCAGCCAGCATGGCAATCGCGGTAAGCCGTTGTAACGAATACCGCTTACACAAAAACGCCGCTTTCCCTTCCGTGGGTCAGCGGCGTTTTTTGTTTCTGGCAGGCCCGGCTGGGTGTCGTTTAAACGAGCAGTTTTTGCGCTACTGCCATGACGGTCCCCACAGCAGTGAAGAAGCCTATGGCGATACCCACGGGATACCAGAAATTCTCACGGGTTATCTTGTGGGATTCTGCATTGAGCTTGCGTTGCTCGGCATAAATCCGTGATATGTCAGCGTGAATTTTCTCTAATACTGCCTGCTCTTTGTTGTGTTCCAGCATGGTCTTCATCCTTCGCAGTTGGGGCTTTTGATAGGCCTGTGTGGCAGCGTGACCAGCACCCACCGAGTATAGGATTCACCCTCGCCATCAGCGCCAAAACAGCGGCCCATTGAGTAAGCAGTTATGTGCCGCCGTTTTTTGGTTGTCATGTTGCAAGCGCATGCTGGACACGTCATCCCCGGCAACCCTTGAAAGACGAAAAAGCGAACTTTCCTACGAGACAAATAGTCACTTAGGAGAGAGGCAGCCCCCGTTTATACGATTGTTCCCGAACTATTGAGTGGTGATCGAGATGGAAAGTATCAGCCTATTGCTCGGTGAAGCACTGAGCCCTTATCAGGTCACGCTGACCACCTCGGGTGTGCAGGGCGAGTGCCTGGTAACCGTAAAGAATCCTG
Organism: Pseudomonas sp. IPO3778; assembly: GCF_013386825.1. Lineage (GTDB taxonomy): Bacteria > Pseudomonadota > Gammaproteobacteria > Pseudomonadales > Pseudomonadaceae > Aquipseudomonas. The sequence goes on along the minus strand of NZ_JACARC010000028.1, from coordinate 21,213 downwards.
CCGGTGCCATCGTGGTCGAACGTGAAGTCGACCAGGCACAATTGACCGACAAGCGTGCATTGGTGGATGTGGTGGACTGCTTGCACCGCGACCTGATGATTGCCGAAGGACGCCTGGAACCCTCGGTCATAGCGGCGTTGCGCAATGCGGCCCTGACCCGGCCAATTGCCTGCGCATGAAGAATTATTTTTGTTGGGAACCTTCCTACGGCAAGGTGAGTCAGATTTTGTAACAGCGAGATCAAGCATTGTGCTCCGGTGCTTGTGGCTCGTTGTTACTGGTCTTTTTAGGCCCTTATTAACCCCGAGTTGTCTCCCCACTGCTCGGGGTTTCTTTTTGCCTGCGATTTGTCACGGGCCTGGCGCATCCTGGAAAAACGTCGGATTGTCTTTCAGGTACTGCTCGCGCATGACCGGATCGAGCCAGGAGGCGTAGGACTGTCGCAACTGCTCTTGCGGGATCTCGCGCAGTACCTGATTGATCCGCTCGATGGCCACGCGGCCGGGGACATTGTCCGTGCACGCAATGCGTGTCAGTTGATAGGGCGCGGTGCCTTTGATGGGGTAGAAGATCAGGTCCTGGGGATCGATGCCCTGTTGCAGCGCCTGGTAGCGAACTTCGGTCCAGTAACCCAGCACCGCCTCCAGCCGGCCCTTGCGTTGCATTTGCAGCAAGCTGCCGAGGGCGTCGTTGCCGTAGTGCGGTGCCAGTTTGTGAGCGCCGGCATGTTTCAGTGCTTCATCAATGATTTCGCCATAGCTGCGTTCGGCAATGATGCCAAGGCGCGCGTCCCGGGCACTCAAAAAAGCTTCCAGGTCAAACGTCCCCTCCACCACAAAGGGCGCCAGCGCTGCCCGCTCACTCTGGCGGATCGTCACGCCATTGCTGACAGCTGCAAATGCCAGGGTGGAAAACACAATGGTTTTCGCCCGTTCCGCTGTCCACAGCAGGGACGGGTCGCAGGTCAGGGTGCCGGGGTCACGGAGCATTTGCATGCCGCGTGCCCGGTTCACGTGGAGGATCTGGTGCCGGTACTCCGGCATGTGCTCGGCCAGTATCGGCAGCAGTTGGTCGAGCACGCCCTGGCCTTGTTGCGGGCCTTCGAAAATCGTCACCGGCGGCAGGTCACGCAACAGCCAGATCAGGGTGTCTTGGGCCTGGCTCGACAGCGGCCACCCCACGAACAGTGAACCCAGGAGGCAGAGTCGAATGATGAAGCGCCGGGCCATCAGATTGCGCCGGCCTCGCGCAGGCGGGTAATGGCCGCCGCGTCGTAGCCCAATTCATTGAGCACCACGCCGTTGTGCTCACCCAGCTGTGGTCCAACCCATTCGCAGCTGCCCGGTGTGTCCGAGAGTTTGGGCACGATGCCCGGCATTTTGAAGTCCTTGCCGCCGGGGAGCTTCGCCTGGAGGAACATCTCGCGGGCGAGAAACTGCGGGTCTCCCAGCATGTCTTCTGCGCTGTAGATCCGGCTGGCGGGCACTTGGGCCTTGTTCAGTTGTTCCACCACGTGCTCCAGTGGCAGCGAATTCACCCAGCGATCAATTACCCCGTACAGTTCATCGCGACGGCTGTCGCGGCCATCGTTGCTCGCCAGGGCGGGGTCGTTGGCCAGGTCCTCCCGCCCAATGGCCGACATAAAGCGCTTGAAGATCGCATCACCATTGGCGCCGATCTGCACATGCTTGCCATCCTTGCTGGTGTGGATCGAGGAGGGCGTGATGCCGGGCATGATGTTACCGGTGCGTTCGCGGATAAAACCAAATACGTCGAACTCCGGGATCATGCTCTCCATCATCGCGAAGATCGCCTCGTACAGCGCCACATCCACGACCTGGCCCAGGCCACCGTTGACCTCGCGGTGCCGCAAGGCCATCAACGCGCCAATCACCGCCCACAACGCGGCAATCGAGTCGCCGATGGAAATCCCGGTACGCACCGGCGGACGGTCCTCGAAACCGGTGATATAACGCAGGCCGCCCATGGACTCGCCCACCGCACCAAACCCGGGCTGATCCTTCATCGGCCCGGTCTGGCCAAAGCCCGAGAGGCGCACCATCACCAGTTTCGGGTTCAGGGCGTGCAAGGTTTCCCAGCTCAGGCCGAGCTTTTCCAGCACGCCTGGGCGAAAGTTCTCAATCAGGATGTCGGCATCCGCCAGTAATTGCTTGAGGATCCCCAGGCCGTCCGGGTGTTTCAGGTTCAGGGTCAGCGACTTTTTGTTGCGCGCCTGCACAAACCACCACAGCGACGTGCCTTCATACAGCTTGCGCCACTTGCGCAACGGGTCGCCGCCATCCGGGGATTCAACCTTGATCACCTCGGCGCCGAACTCGGCGCAGATACGTGAAGCAAACGGGCCGGCAATCAGGGTGCCGAGTTCGATGACTTTCAGGCCGGCAAGCGGTTTGGCGGTAAACGACATGGGGATCCTTTCAAGCGCAGTGCGGGGATGTGATGCCTTTTAACATAGGCGAGTGGCGCAGTGATAAGGATGATGCAGCGCAGGATTCGTTGAATCACCTCGCCATCGGTTAGACTTGCCGCCTTTCCCTGTCTCTAGAAGTCCGTTCATGGCCCAGCCGTCCACGACCTACAAGTTTGAACTCAACCTCACCGACCTTGATCGTTCGGTGTACGAGAGCGTCAAGCAGACCATCGCCCGCCATCCTTCGGAAACCGAAGAGCGCATGACCGTGCGCTTGCTGGCCTACGCCCTTTTCTACAACGAGCAGTTGTCTTTTGGTCGTGGCTTGTCGGATGTAGACGAGCCGGCATTGTGGGAAAAAAGCCTGGATGATCGCGTCCTGCACTGGATCGAAGTCGGCCAGCCGGATGCAGACCGCCTGACCTGGTGTTCCCGCCGTACCGAACGCACCACCTTGCTGGCCTACGGCAGCCTGCGCGTGTGGGAAGGCAAAGTGGTACCGGTGGCGAAAAATCTGAAAAACGTGAGCATCGCCGCCGTACCCCAGGAAATCCTGGAAGTCCTGGCCAAGGACATGCCACGGGTGATCAAGTGGGACGTGATGATCAGCGAAGGCACGATCTTCGTGACCGATGACCGTGGCCAGCATGAAGTCCAGCTGGAATGGCTGGCTGGCGAGCGCGGCTGAAACGTCGATAACTGATTGGACGCTGGTCGAGTGTGGGAGCTGTCGAGCTTTAGCGAGGCTGCGATGCAGGCGCTGCGGTCTGACAGGTACACCGAGGTGACCCTATCGCAGCCTCGCCGGGGCTCGACAGCTCCCACAAGGGATCACCGCTGTTTTCAGCATAAATTTTCAACGCTGTATTAAAGAGAAGTTTCCGTCACCCCATGCGTATCGATCCTCGCCCGTTGCCCGCCGTCCTGCCATTCCTCGGTGAATTGCCGCCGTTGTTGACCCGTCTCTACGCCGCACGCGGGGTGCAATCGGAAGCCGAGCTGGATAAAAGCCTGGCGCGGCTGATTCCGTATCAGCAGCTCAAGGGCATCGATGCCGCGGTGGACCTGCTGGTAACGGCCCTGGAGCAGCGCCAGCGGATCCTGATCGTGGGCGACTTCGACGCTGACGGCGCCACTGCGAGCACCGTGGGCACCCTGGGCCTGCGTTTGTTGGGTGCCGCCCATGTCGACTACCTGGTGCCTAACCGTTTCGAGTACGGCTACGGCCTGACCCCGGAAATCGTCGCCGTGGCCTTGCAGCGCCAGCCACAGCTGCTGATCACCGTGGACAACGGCATCTCCAGCGTCGAAGGCGTGGCGGCTGCGAAAGCGGCGGGGCTCAAGGTGCTGGTCACCGACCACCACTTGCCGGGCGACGAACTGCCGGCGGCCGACGCCATCGTCAACCCGAACCAGCCGGGCTGTGAATTCCCCAGCAAGGCGCTGGCGGGCGTGGGCGTGATCTTCTACGTGCTGATGGCCCTGCGCGCGCGTTTGCGCAGCCTCGGCTGGTACGAGAACAAACCCCAGCCAAATATCGGCGAACTGCTGGACCTAGTGGCCCTGGGCAGCGTGGCCGACGTGGTCCCGCTGGACGCCAACAACCGTATCCTGGTCTATCAGGGCCTGGAACGCATTCGCGCCGGTCGCGCCCGGCCGGGGATCAAGGCGATCCTCGAAGTGGCCAAGCGCGATCATGCACGCATCACGTCCACCGACCTCGGTTTTATCCTCGGCCCACGGCTGAACGCCGCCGGTCGCCTGGATGACATGAGCCTGGGCATCGAATGCCTGCTCACCACGGATGTCGCCGCCGCCCGGGAAATGGCCGCGCAACTGGACGGCATGAACCAGGACCGCAAATCCATCGAACAAGGCATGCAGCGCGAGGCCCTGGCCCAGCTCAAGGACTTGCCGGTGGAATCCATGCCGTATGGCTTGTGCCTGTTCGACCCGGAATGGCACCAGGGCGTGATCGGCATCCTCGCTTCACGGATGAAAGAGCGCTACTTCCGCCCGACCATCGCCTTTGCTGACGCCGGCGACGGCCTGCTCAAGGGCTCCGGGCGTTCCGTGCCGGGCTTTCATATCCGTGACGCCCTGGCCGTGGTGGCCAGCCAGCATCCGACGTTGATCGCCAAATACGGCGGTCACGCCATGGCCGCAGGCCTTACCTTGCCCGAGGCCAACTTCCCACTGTTCGCCGAGGCGTTTGACGCTGAAGTGCGCCGGCAACTGCGTGAAGAAGACCTGACGGGCCGCCTGCTGTCCGACGGCACCCTGGCGGTTGAAGAGTTTCACCTGGAGTTGGCCCGCGCCCTGCGCAATGCCGGGCCGTGGGGGCAGCATTTCCCCGAGCCGTTGTTTCACGGCGTGTTCCAGTTGGTGGAGCAGCGCGTCGTCGGCGAGCGGCACCTGAAAGTGGTGCTCAAGAGCGAGTGTGGTTCGGTGAAGCTCGATGGCATCGCCTTCGGTATCGACCGTGAGATCTGGCCAAACCCCACCATTCGCTGGGTTGAACTGGCCTACAAGCTCGACGTGAACGAGTTCCGTGGCCAGGAAACCGTGCAACTGATGATTGCCCATATCGAGCCGCGCTGAACCCTGTGCAATCCTCTGTTGTCGACTAGTCTCTAAGCACTGTGTGATCGGTCTTGTGACCTTGTCTTATTTCAGCCCGCCGGGGACGGGCTTTTCGTCGACCGTTCAAACAGAACCCTGGAGCCTGCCCACTGCATAAAAGAGGTGCCCCATGAGTCTGCTGCTTGAACCCTATACCCTGCGCCAACTGACCCTGCTCAATCGCATCGCCGTATCACCGATGTGCCAGTACTCCAGTGTCGATGGCCTGGCCAATGACTGGCACCTGGTGCACCTCGGCAGCCGTGCCGTGGGCGGTGCCGGGCTGATCTTTACCGAAGCCACCGCGATCACCGCCGATGGCCGCATCACCGCCCAGGACCTGGGCCTGTGGAACGACGAACAGATCGAACCCCTGCAACGCATCACGCGCTTTATCAACGCCCAGGGTGCGGTGGCGGGCATTCAACTGGCCCACGCCGGGCGCAAGGCCAGTACGCACCGCCCGTGGATCGGCAAGCACGGCAGCGTCAAGCCGGAAGACGGCGGCTGGGTGCCGGTGGGTCCATCGCCGATTGCCTTTGACCCGCAGCACACCTCGCCCAAACAACTGGACGAAGGGCAGATTCAGCAAGTGATCGCTGACTTTGTTTGCGCCGCCAAGCGTGCGTTGACCGCCGGTTTTAAAGTGGCGGAAATCCATGCCGCCCATGGCTACCTGTTGCATCAATTTCTCTCGCCCCTGAGCAACCAACGTCAGGACCAATACGGCGGTTCGTTCGAAAACCGCATCCGCCTGGTGCTGCAAGTGACCACGGCGGTGCGTGAAGCCTGGCCGCAAGACCTGCCGCTGTTTGTGCGGGTGTCGGCCACCGATTGGGTTGAAGACGGCTGGAACCCGGATGAAACCGTGGAGCTGGCTCGCCGCCTGAAAGACCTGGGCGTGGACCTGATCGACGTCTCCTCCGGCGGCACCGCCGCCAATGCGGAAATTCCTACGGGCCCCGGTTACCAGACCCGCTTCGCCGAGCGTGTGCGCAAAGAGTCGGGGATCGCCACCGGCACCGTGGGCATGATTACCGAGCCCGCCCAGGCCGAGCACATCCTGCGTACCTGCCAGGCCGATATCATCTTCCTCGCCCGTGAGTTGTTGCGTGATCCGTACTGGCCGCTGCATGCCGACGATGACCTGGGTGGACGCAAGGCGATCTGGCCGGCGCAGTATCAGCGGGCAACCCATAGGGACCAGCCGATTCATGAGTCGGATTTGCGGGATTAACCTTGTGCAGGAATGTGCCTGAAGCTAAGGTCGAACGTATGACTCTATTACTGAACGCTTCGATTATTCCCACCCTCCAGGAGAGGGCGGGTTGACGCGTGCTGGATAAGCATGAAAAACCCGCCCTTGAACCGGCGGGTTTTTTATTGCCCGCCGATGACCGGCCAAGCCCTGCGACACAAGGAGACGCTCATGTTGCACCTGATCTGCGGCAAAATCGCATCCGGCAAATCGACCCTGACTCAGCAGTTGTCCCAGGGCTCCCAGACGGTATTGATCAGCGAGGATGAATGGCTGGCTCGGCTCTATCCCGGGCAGATCAACGCCCTCGGTGACTATGTGCGTTGCACCGGCCAGCTGCGCGATGCGTTGACGGCGCACATCATTTCGTTGCTCAAGGCCGGTCTCTCGGTGGTGCTGGATTTTCCCGCCAACACCTTGGCCAGTCGCCGCTGGATGCGTTCGTTGTTCGAGGGCGCGGGCACTGACCACCGATTGCATTACCTGGACGTGCCGGACGAGGTCTGCAAGGCCCGCCTGCGGGCGCGTAACGCCGCCGGCACCCACGCGTTCGAAACCAGTGACGCCCAGTTCGACCTGATCACCGGCTATTTCGAAGCGCCAACGCCTGCTGAAGGCTTCAATCTTGTTCACTATCCTCCAGCGCAAACACAGCATGTTGATCAAGCGTGATCTCGCCGAAAAGGACCTGCCGCTGCTGGCGCTGATTGACCGCACCGAACGGATCGAGGCGTGCTATCGGGTGGAACACGGCGAGTTGCTGCTGTACCCCGAGTGCCACGACATGCGCGGCTGGCCCGAGGGCGAGGCCGAGCAGGACGCCGTGGCCTTGCATGCATGCCTTAAGCGCGGTGGTTGGCTGCACGGGGTGTTCGACAGTGAAAGGCTGCTGGCCGCCGTGGTGGTGGACCGCCGGGTTATCCACCATCAGGGCCTGCAGATGCTCCAGCTCAAATTCCTGCATGTGAGCCACGGCGTCCGTGGCCTGGGCCTGGGTGGCCAGCTGTTTGCCCTGGCCTGCGGGCACGCCCGCGCAGCCGGCGCCGAGGCGTTATATGTATCGGCCACGGAGTCACGTAACACGGTGGAGTTTTATCTCAGGCACGGTTGCCGCCTGCTCAAACAGCCGGACCCCGAGCTGTATCAACAGGAACCGCACGACATCCATTTGTATCGCCCTCTTGTGGGATAGTGCTGTAGGTCATTGCCTCATAAGCACTTTTTTAAGTGATTACTCTAAAAAAGCCTCACGCCCGGCAAGATAGTTTCTACGCTTACGGTAAGTCTGATCTCTGGCCCAGGAAGTCAGTCGGTTGATCCTCGCAGGCATTGCGTGTCGAGGGATGAGGTGATGGGCAACCAGGAGCAGTTGATGGATACGAGGAGACCGTCCATGGCCAAGTCTTGTGGTGTTGCGGGGCTTTTTTCGTCGTTTCTGGCCCGCAGGATGTCCCTGCGTAGCCGACGCTTGAGTTCGGATGAGGCGCAATTGCTGGAGCAATACCGCGCCCTGACCGAGAGCGATCAGGTGGCGATGCGGTATTTGATCGGGGCGATGAAGAGTATTTCGCGGTTCTGATAGCGCCGAGGGGGCGTTCCCACGCAAGCGTGGGAACGTTCGGTATCAGGTGTACTTGCGCTTGTCGGGCGCGGGCGGGAAGTACTGGTACAGCCAGGTTTCACTCAAGGTGCGGTCCTGGGTTTTGATGAACAGTCGCAGTTCAACCGGCTCGACACTGTCGCTGGTCGGGTACCAGTCAAACAGAATGCGATAACCCTTGATGGCATCCAGCACCAATACGCTGAAGTCTTTGACCTCACCATGGGAGCAGGTCACCACCGGTTCGATCCCGGTGCCTTCAGGCAAACGATCCAGCCCGCCGCCGTTGAAGTCCACGGCAAAGCGTCGCGCCCACACTTCAGGGTAATGCTCCCCCGGTGCCCAGCCTTCGGTGAAGCCGCCCATACCCGAACGGGTGGCGTTAACCTGCGCCAACGGGGTGCTGACCGGCGGCAGGGCGCTCCAGTAGAGCTTGTAGCCGTAGTTCAGGGAATCGCCGGCAGCCACGGGCTTTTTCGGGGTCCAGAAGGCCACGATGTTGTCCAGGGTCTCGCCAGTGGTAGGAATTTCCAGCAGGTCGATAGAGCCTTCGCCCCACGCGGTTGTAGGTTCTACCCACAGGCTTGGGCGTTTGCTGTACCAGTCAACGGTGTCCTGGTAGCTCGCAAACTCATGGTCGGTCTGCACCAGGCCGAAGCCTTTCGGGTCGGTGTCGGCAAAGGCGTTGAATTGCAGGGTGGCTGGGTTGTTCAGCGGGCGGCAGATCCACTCGCCATTGCCGCGCCACATGGCCAGGCGGTCCGAATCGTGGATTTGCGGGTGGATGGTGTCGCACATCCGCCGCTCGACGGTGCCGCAGCTGAACATGCTGGTCATCGGTGCGATGCCCAACTGTTCGATGGCGGTACGCGCGTTGATATGGGCGTCGATGGCCATCACCACCTGGTTGGCCTGGCAGTCGATGTCGAAGCGGTAGGCACCGGTGGCGCTTGGTGAATCCAGCAGGGCGTACACCACAAAGCGGGTGCTGTCCTTGTCTGGGGTTTCGAACCAGAACTGGGTGAAGTCCGGGAACTCTTCGCGCTTCTTCGCGTAGGTATCGATGGCCAGGCCGCGTGCGGAAAGGCCGTACTGGCCAGTGGAATCAACCGCCCGGAAGTAGCTGGCGCCAAGGAAGGACAGCACGTCGTGGCGGTCCAGTTCCGGGGCCTTGAATAGCTTGAAGCCGGAGAAACCCAGGTCGCCGGTCAGCTGTTTGGTGTCTACCGTCGTTTTTTCATAGTTGAACAGCGAAGGGCGGAAGTGCACCTCGCGGGACTGGCGGGTTTTCGGGTTGACGCTGTGCATGCGCACCGGCGTCTTGAAACCCATGCCGACGTGGAAGAACTGCACGTCCAGCTGGCCGTTCAACTCTTTCCACAGCGAATGCTTGCCGTCGTAGCCGATGGCGTTGAAATTTTGCGGGGTCATGGTCGCCAGGGTTGGCGGCAGCACCTGCTTGGTGTCCTGATAGCGATTACCGGCCAGTTGCTTGGCCTGGATCTTCAGGGACTCGAAGTCGAAGGTCTGGGCCTCGCCATCGGCGGCGCGATTGCCCGCCCAGGCTTTGGCGGCCAGCAGGCCACTGGCCGACAGACCGGTGTAAGCCGCTATGGCCATGGACGCTTTGAGCAAATTCCTGCGGTGCATAAATACAACCTGTCGTGAACAATCCCGCGCCGTTCCTGGCACGTGCTGGATCAAAGAAAACGGTTCGGACATGCCTTCGGCCAAACGCAACGGACATTAAACAGATGCCAAATAGCTTAAGCGGTTCGGTGCGGAAGGAAAAATGATTGATGGCGGGTTGATGGCGTTGCATATGAAACAAGACGTTTCTACACATCGCTGGTGTCTGTGAAGATGGGATTTTCTGTGGCGAGGGGGCTTGTCCCCCGTTGGGCTGCGCAGCGGCCCCATTAAACCACCGCCCTTTCCAGGCAGGAATTCAAGTCAGCTTTTGGGGCTGCTACGCAGCCCAACGGGGGACAAGCCCCCTCGCCACAAAAGCCCTTCTGCTTGGAGAGCCGGGATTAGCCCACTTCACCTACCGCCCGATACGCCTCATCAATCGCCGCATGGGCATACGCACTCCACGCCGCATCCGAGTTGGCGATGCTCACATGCCCCACCGGCTTGCGCGCCAGGTCTTTCAGCTTTTCGCTTTCATCGGCATCGTCAAACAAACTGTTGGAGAAGGTCGCATAGCCGTGTGACCAACGGTTGACAGTGATCGCCAAAATGTCGGTCTGGTGGTTGAAGCCACCCGGGCCGAGCATGCGTTGCAACTGGTCCCGCAATTGCGCTTCCAGTTGTTCAAACGTCTGGCCATACAACTTGCCCCGCCCGGCGCGGGCCTGGTCGCGGCCGTTCATGCCGCTGTTGGGGCTGGTGGGCACGTACACCATGTGCAGGCCAATCGGCTGCGTCGGGTCACGCGGGTGCTCGTAACCGCCCATGCTCACCGGGTAATCCAGCTTGATCCGGCTGTAGGGCTGGGTCGCTGCGTAGATCTCATGCACCCCCAGCTTCTGGAACGACGTCCAGTTGCGCACCACGACTTTGGTGTACACCAGCGGGTACTTCACGTTCTGGCTCAAGGCCTGGGCCTGCGCTGCCGGCAGGTCCCGCAGCAGGTACGGGATCATCATGTTGTAGCAGGCCAGGATGCAGCGCTTGCCGCGTACCTGTGCGAGTTGTCCGCCACGGCTGTAGCCGATATGCACACCGTCGCCGACGTTGCGCACACTGACCGCCGTGCTGTTCAAACGCACCCGCACCGGCGTCTTGGGTTGATCAAGCTTGGCGTAGTCAAACGGCGCCAGCACGATGTCGTCCATGGTGTGCCCAGGTGCCACAGCGGGAATCAGGCTGCGCACCAGCAGCCGCGCCAGCGACGCGTTGCCGTCGGGGAAGTGGTAGATGTAGGGCTCTTCCATTTCCGCTGCGGCTTCTTCGCTGATGGGCGCGAGGTTCATTCCGCCGAAGCCCGGGAAACCCACGCTGTAGGCATCAGCCGACGCCACGGCGTCGATGCTCAAGGCCATGAAGTCGTTGGTGCGGCTCTGGAAGTACTTCACCGCGCCTTCCGACAGTCCCACGTCCTTGAGCAGGAAATCGCGGTAGCTGGTGGCCGCCAGGTAATCGGCCTTTTCCTCTGCAGTCTTGCCCGGCAAGTAATCCTTGGGTGCGACATGCAGGGCAATCAATGCCTGACGGTCGGCTTCCGGTAGCGGAAAGTCATGGATGAAGTCGCTGATGGCGCGCGCATGCAGTTGGTCCGGGGCGATGTCGTCGGCCACCATCGGCGTCGGGTCGCCGGTGACCAGTTTGTCTTCGCCGAAGTTTTCCTTGTCGAAGAACACCCCGCGTGACAAACCGAGGCCCGGGTAGAACTGACGGTCGAAGGCCGTCTCGAAGCGCTTGATATTCACCCCGAGTTTCTTCAACAGTCCGTTTACTTCTTTGCTGTAAAGATGGTTCGGCGACTGGAACGCCTCGCTGCCGCCGTAGCCGATGATCAGCCGGCCGCCGGCCTGGAACTCGTTGCGCTTGGCATGGCCGCCGAAGTCGTCGTGGTTCTCCAGGATCAGGATCTTCGCCTTCGGGTGTTTTTCACGGTAGAACCACGCCGCCGACAAACCGCTCAAGCCGCCGCCGACCACCACCAGGTCGTAGTCTTCGGTGATGGGCAGTTTGTCGGTGTCGAAGACCTTCTTTTCCCAGCCCATCTGGTGGGCGATTTCGAATGAGCCGGCATGGCTGCCACGCAAGCCGGTGAGGGCGGGCGGATAGTAGCGCCCATCAGGAGCGGCCTGGAGGATTTGCAGTGGCGTCATGCCAGCGGCAACAGTGATGGCGACGCCGTTGAGGAAGTCGCGGCGGGTGATGTCCATGGGAACCTGCGAATTATTTATTGTTATGAGGAGATCCCCTGTGGGAGCGGGCCGTTGTGGCGAGGGAGCTTG
>NZ_JACARC010000028.1:0-9274 GCF_013386825.1 Pseudomonas sp. IPO3778 | reverse complement strand
GCTTCGACAGGGTTATGGGTCAGTGCTTGAACATCACATGGCGAACGGTGGTGTAGTCCTCCAGGCCATACATGGACATGTCCTTGCCATAGCCAGACAGTTTCTGACCGCCGTGAGGCATTTCGCTGACCAGCATGAAGTGGGTGTTCACCCAGGTGCAGCCGTACTGCAGGCGCGCCGCCAGGCGGTGGGCGCGGCCGACATCGGCGGTCCACACCGAGGACGCCAGGCCGTAGTCCGAATCATTGGCCCAGCCCAATACCTGGGCCTCGTCATTAAACTTGGTCACTGACACCACCGGCCCGAACACCTCGCGGCGCACGATCTCGTCGTCCTGCTGCGCGTCGGCCAATACCGTCGGCTCAAAGAAGAACCCGTTGCCTTCCACCGCCTTGCCACCCGTGATCAGGCGAATGTGGGATTGCGCCACGGCACGCTCCACAAACCCGGCCACGCGGTCGCGATGCTGGGCGGTAATCAGCGGGCCCAGCTCGGTGGCCGGGTCATCCTGCAAACCGTATTTGATACTGGCGACCGCCGCGCCGAGCTTCTCGACGAACGCATCGTAGATATCGGCCTGTGCATAAATCCGGCACGCCGCCGTGCAATCCTGGCCCGCGTTGTAGAAACCGAAGGTGCGAATGCCTTCCACGGCCGCGTCGATATCGGCGTCGTTGAAGATGATCACCGGCGCCTTGCCGCCCAGTTCCATGTGCATGCGTTTGACGCTGTCGGCAGTGCTGGAAATGATGTTGGCGCCGGTGGCAATCGAGCCCGTCAGCGACACCATGCGCACCTTCGGGTGATTCACCAGCGGGCTGCCCACGCTTGGCCCACGGCCAAACACCAGGTTGAGCACACCGGCCGGGAAAATCTCAGCGGCCAGCTCCACCAGACGCAACGCGGTCAGCGGGGTTTGTTCCGACGGCTTGAGCACCACGGTATTACCGGCGGCCAGGGCCGGGGCGATTTTCCAGGCGACCATCATCAGCGGGTAGTTCCACGGCGCGATGGAGGCGATCACGCCCACCGGGTCACGGCGGATCATCGAGGTGTGGCCCGGCAGGTATTCACCGCCGGCCGAGCCGCTCATGCAGCGGCTGGCACCGGCGAAGAAGCGGAATACATCGGCCACCGCCGGGATCTCGTCGTTCAGCGCGGCGCTGTAGGGTTTGCCGCAGTTGTCCGATTCCAGCTTGGCCAGTTCTGCGCCGTGGGCCTCGATGGCGTCGGCGAGTTTGAGCAACAGCAGCGAGCGGTCTTTCGGCGGCGTCTGAGACCAGCCTTCAAAGGCGCTGTCGGCGGCGCGTACGGCGGCGTCGACCTGGGCTTCGCTGGCTTCCTTGATCTCCACCAGCACCCGGCCCAACGCCGGGTTGAACACCGGCTGCGCCGGGCCTTCGCCTTCGACCAGATGGCCGTTGATCAGCAGTTTGGTTTGCATGGTTCAGTCCTCTTAAAGCTGCATCGTTTCCCCTGCCGAAACCGGTTCAAGTGTGGGAGCGGGCTTGCTCGCGAATGCGATCGTTCAGTTGATACATCAGGTGACTGATCCACCGCTTTCGCGAGCAAGCCCGCTCCCACATTTGAATCTCATTCCTTCAGGGGCAATGTGTTGTCAGTTATTTACCGCCACTACCGGCCACGCTTTCGCCGCCGCGGGTCAGGTAATAGGCGCCCAGGATCGGGAACATCGTCACGATCATCACCAGCATCGCCACCACGTTGGTCACCGGCACATCCCGTGGCCGGCTTAACTGGTTGAGCAGCCACAGCGGCAAGGTGCGTTCGTGGCCGGCGGTGAACGTGGTGACGATGATTTCGTCGAACGACAGCGCAAACGCCAGCATGCCGCCGGCCAGCAACGCCGAGCCGAGGTTGGGCATGATGATGTAGCGGAAGGTCTGCCAGCCGTCGGCGCCGAGGTCCATCGAGGCTTCGATCAGGCTGTGGGAAGTGCGGCGCAAACGGGCGATCACGTTGTTGTAGACGATCACCACGCAGAAGGTCGCGTGGCCGACGATGATGGTGAACATCCCCGGCTCAATCCCCAGCGTCTTGAAGGTCGCGAGCAACGCGATACCGGTGATGATCCCGGGCAGCGCAATCGGCAGGATCAGCATCAGCGAGATGCCCTGCTTGCCGAAGAACTCCCGGCGATACAGCGCCGCCGACGCCAGGGTGCCGAGCACCATGGCAATCAGCGTGGCGATGGCCGCGATTTGCAGCGACAGCTTGATGGCTTCCAGCACGTCCGGCCGCGAGAAGGCCACGCTGAACCACTTCAGGGTGAAGCCCTGGGGCGGAAAGCTGAACGCCGCCTCTTCGGTGTTGAAGGCGTAGAGGAAGATGATCAGGATCGGGAAGTGCAGGAAAACCAACCCGCCCCAGGCCGCGATTTTTAAGCTCGGTGAGGCTTTTTCAGAGTGCATCGAAGGCCCCCAGACGTTTGACGATGGACAGGTAAACTGCGATCAGCACGATCGGCACCAGGGTGAACGCTGCGGCCATGGGCATATTGCCGATGGCGCCTTGCTGGGCGTACACCATGCCGCCCACGAAGTAACCCGGCGGGCCCACCAGTTGCGGCACGATGAAGTCGCCCAGGGTCAGGGAGAACGTGAAGATCGAACCTGCTGCAATCCCCGGCACCGACAGCGGCAGAATCACTTGCATGAAAGTCTGGCGCGGCTTGGCGCCGAGGTCTGCCGAGGCTTGCAGCAAGGAGGGCGGCAAACGCTCCAGCGAGGCCTGGATCGGCAAAATCATGAACGGCAGCCAGATGTACACAAACACCATGAACCGCCCCAGGTGCGAGGTGCTCAAGGTGCTGCCACCCACACCGGGAATGCCCATGATGAATTGCAACGCCGGCTCCAGGCCCAGGTGCTGCACGAACCACTGCGCCACGCCGCCCTTGGCCAGCAGCAAGGTCCAGGCGTAGGCCTTGACGATGTAGCTGGCCCACATCGGCATCATCACGGCGATGTAGAAAAACGCCTTGGTCTTGCCCGTGGTGTAGCGCGCCATGTAATAGGCGATGGGGAAGGCGACGATGGCGCTGGCGATGGACACCACAATCGCCATGCTCAAGGTACGCACGATGATGTCGAAGTTCGACGGCTGGAACAGCGCGGCGAAGTTGGCCAGGGTCAGGTCCGGGGTGACCGCCATGGTGAAGTCGTCAAACGTGTAGAACCCTTGCCACAGCAAGGTCAGCAACGACCCCAGGTAGATCGCGCCGAACCAGATCAGCGGCGGCACCAGCAGCAGCGACAGGTACAGGTTGGGCTTCTTGTACAGCAGGTTGGAAAACCTGCGCATCGGGGGTTGGGACAGGGCCAGGCTCATGTCACACCTCGCCTGCGATGTCGGTCAGCGGGGTCATGGCTTCCCGCGCCCAGCGTGCGGTAATGGCCTGGCCGACTTGATGCCCGGCGGTGGTGTCCAGCCACTGGTTGTTGGCCTGGCTGATGTTCAGGGCCTGGCCATTGTCCAGTTTCAGTTCATAGCGGGTGGCGCTGCCCTGGTACTGGATGTCATGCAGCAGGCCGCTGACTTCCACTTCACCGCTGCCCAGCGGGCCTTCGGCGAACCGCACGTGTTCCGGGCGGATCGAGAAGGGCTGCGGGTTACCGCTCAAGCGTTGTGCCAGCTCGCCGCGAATCACGTTGGAGGTGCCGACGAACTCGGCGACGAAGGTGGTGGCGGGCTTCATGTACAGGTTGCGCGGGGTGTCGACCTGCTCGATGCGGCCTTTGTTGAACACGGCCACACGGTCAGACATCGACAGTGCTTCGGTCTGGTCGTGGGTCACGAAAATGAAGGTGATGCCGAGCTGGCGTTGCAGCTTCTTCAGCTCGCTTTGCATCTGTTCGCGCAGCTTCAGGTCGAGGGCGCCCAAGGGCTCATCGAGCAGCAGCACACGAGGGCGATTGACCAGTGCGCGCGCCAGGGCCACGCGTTGACGCTGGCCGCCAGAGAGTTGCACCGGCTTGCGGTCGCCGTAGCCGCCGAGGGCAACCATGCCCAGGGCTTCTTCGGCACGGTTGAGGCGCTCGGTCTTGCCCACGCCTTTGACTTTCAGGCCGTAGGCCACGTTGTCCCGCACGTTCATGTGGGGGAACAGCGCGTAATCCTGGAACACCGTGTTCACGTCGCGCTGATAGGGCGGCAAGCCGGCGGCTTCTTCGCCGTGGATACGGATGGAGCCGGCACTGGGTTGTTCGAAACCGGCGATCAGGCGCAGGCACGTGGTTTTGCCCGAACCGGAAGGGCCGAGCATGGAAAAGAACTCGCCGTCCTGGATATCGATGGAAACCCGGTCAACGGCTTTCACTTCGCCGAACTGACGGGAAACGTGGGTGAATTGGACTGCAAGCGTCATGGTGCGGTGCTCCAAAAAGGTACGGGTCGTCGCAGCGGCCCGGCCTGGACTTCTGAAAAAATTAACGCGGTGTAGAGGGCGACCCAGTCGAAAGGTGGGAGCTCTTCTGTGGGAGCCGGGCTTGCCCGCGATGCAGGCACCTCGGTCTTTCAGCTAGACCGAGGTGCTGCTATCGCAGGCAAGCCAGCTCCCACACAAGCCCTTCCACATGGGGCCGGTGTCGCCTGGGAGGCCTTAGCGGCCGCCCATGATCGCGATGTAATCCTGGGTCCAGCGGCTGTACGGCACGAACTTGCCGCCTTCAGCCTGTGGGGTTTTCCAGAAGGCGATCTTCTCGAACTGGTCGAAACCGTTGGTCTTGCAACCCTCGGCGCCCAGCAGTTCGCTTTCCTTGCACGCGGCGGGCACCGCCGGCAGCGAGCCGAACCACGAGGCCACGTCACCCTGGACCTTCGGCTGCAGCGACCAGTCCATCCACTTGTAGGCACAGTTCGGGTGCTTGGCGTCGGCGTGCAGCATGGTGGTATCTGCCCAGCCGGTGGCGCCTTCCTTCGGAATGGTCGAGGCAATCGGCTGCTTCTCGTTCACCAGGCCGTTGACCTGATACGGCCACGCGCTGGAGGCCACCACGCCTTCGTTCTTGAAGTCACTCATTTGCACGGTGGTGTCATGCCAGTAGCGGTGGATCAGCGGTTGCTGGGCGCGCAACAGGTCGAGCACGGCCTTGTACTGGGTTTCGGTCAGCTCGTACGGGCTCTGGATGCCCAGTTCCGGCTGGGTGGCCTTGAGGTACAGCGCCGCGTCGGCGATGTAGATCGGGCCGTCATAGGCCTGCACGCGGCCTTTGTTCGGCTTGCCGTCGGGGAGGTTCTGCGCTTCAAACACCACGTTCCAGCTGGTGGGGGCGGTCTTGAACACGTTGGTGTTGTACATCAACACGTTCGGGCCCCACTGGTACGGTGTGCCGTACGTCTGCTGGCCGACCACGTACCACGGTGCATCCTTGAGGCGTGGGTCGATGTTCTTCCAGTTGGGAATCAGCGAGGTATTGATCGGCTGCACGCGCTTGCCGCCGATCAGCCGCAGCGAGGCATCGCCCGACGCGGTGACCAGGTCGTAGCCGCCCTTGGCCATCAAACTCACCATCTCATCGGAGGTGGCGGCGGTCTTGACGTTGACCTTGCAGCCGGTCTCTTTCTCGAAACCGGTGACCCAGTCGTAGTTCTTGTCGCTTTCGCCACGTTCGATATAGCCGGGCCAGGCGACGATATCCAACTGGCCTTCACCGGCACCCACCGCCTTGAGCGGTTCGGCGGCCTGGATGCTGACACTGGCCAGCAGCGCGGTGGTCAGGGCACTGAGCAGTGCGGTCTTGTGCGCAGACATGGGGGTTCCCTCTTCTTTAATTATGGTCGGGGCAGTTTTTGCAGCAGGTGGTGCATGAGCGTAGTTGTTGTTTTAAAGGTGCTGGCCGTGGCGCGCCATGATGTGTCGCACCACGCTGTAGTCCTGTAGCGAATCGCTGGACAGATCTTTCCCATACCCCGAGCGCTTCAAGCCGCCGTGGGGCATTTCGCTGACCAGCATGAAATGGCTGTTGATCCAGGTGCAGCCGTATTGCAGGCGCGACGCCACCTGCATCGCCTTGTCCAGGTTCTGGGTCCACACGGAAGAGGCCAGGCCGTATTCCGAGTCGTTGGCCCAGTCCACTGCCTGCTCCAGCTCGTCGAAGCGGGTCACGGTGACCACCGGGCCGAACACTTCGCGCTGCACGATTTCATCATTCTGTTTACAACCGGCCAGCAGCGTTGGCTGATAGAAGAACCCGGCGCCGGAATGCACGGCGGCGCCGGTGATGCGTTCGATATGCGGCTGGCCGAGGGCACGCTCGACAAAGCTGGCCACGCGGTCGCGCTGGCGCGTGCTGATCAGCGGGCCGAGTTCATTGTCGGCATCGCGCTTGCCGGCAAACCGCAGGCTGCTGACGGCGGCGCCGAGGTCGGCCACCAGCTTGTCGTGAATCCCCGCCTGGGCGTAGATGCGGCACGCAGCGGTGCAGTCCTGGCCGGCGTTGTAATAACCGTAGGCGCGCACGCCTTCGACCACGGCTTGCAGGTCGGCATCGTTGCACACGATCACCGGGGCCTTGCCGCCCAATTCCAGGTGGGTGCGCTTGAGTGTCTTGGACGCGGCCTGGAGGATTTTCTGCCCGGTGACGATATCGCCGGTCAACGACACCATGCGCACCTTCGGGTGGCTGACCAAATGGCTGCCGACGCCTTCGCCGCCGCCACACAGAATGTTGATCACCCCGCGTGGCAACAATTGGTTGAGGGCTGGCGCGAGGGCCAGGATCGACAGCGGGGTATGTTCGGAGGGCTTGAACACCAGGGTATTGCCGGCGGCCAGGGCCGGGGCGATTTTCCAGGCGGCCATCATCAGCGGGTAGTTCCATGGCGCAATCGAGGCGACCACGCCGATCGGATCGCGGCGCACCATGCTGGTGTAGCCCGGCAGGTATTCACCGCTCAGTTGCCCGGTCTGGCAACGCACGGCGCCGGCGAAGAAGCGAAACACATCGACGGTGGCGCTCAAATCGTCCTGGCGCGCCAGGTGCAACGGCTTGCCACAATTCAGGGATTCGAGGCGGGCGAGGTAGTCGGCTTGTTTCTCGATGGCATCGGCGATGCCCAGGAGAATGTTCGAACGCTGCTGGGGCGTGGTCCGCGACCAACCGGCAAAGGCGCGGTGAGCGGCGAGAATCGCGGTTTCAACCTGCTCGGTACTGGCTTCGGCGATATGGGTGAGGATCTCACCGGTGGCCGGGTTGATGATCGGCTCGACAAAGCCTTCGCCTGCGACCAGTTCGCCGTCGATCAGCAACGCAGTGAGCAGCGGTGTGGGCGCGCCAGACATTTTTCGCGATCTCTTTTCTTGTGTGGTCATGGCTGTTCTCGTGCGAGGCGCCTGACCTTCTCTTAGGGGATGAGCAGAGACTAGAGGTCAGGCGCACGGTCAACAAATACTAAATACTGAAAGCAGCATTCGATTAAATAGATGGCTTGCGCGGGTGAGGCTGTTCGCGGGCTACCGTCAGGAACGGGTCCACCAGCGCCGGGCGTGCCGTGCCCCGGCGCCAGGCCAGGCCCACGTCGAGGGTCTGGCTGAGGTCGGCAATCGGCCGGGCCTCGATGATGTCGCCTTCCAGGGACCAGGGGCGGTAAGTCATGTCCGGCTGGATCGACACACCGAGGCCGGCGGCGACCAGGCTTCGCACGGCTTCCGTCGACGCGGTGCGCAGCGTGACCCGGGGTTGTAGTCCGGCGCCGGTCCACATGCGTTGGGCGTTGTGGCCCATTTCATCGACGTTGAGTTGAATCAGCGGCTCTCGGGCGACGTCCGCCAAGTTGATGCTGTCGTGTTCCAGCAACGGGTGCTGGGCCGGCAGCCACAGACGGTGGGGCGAGTGGGTCAGCACTTCGGTTTGCAAGGCGTGGCGGTCTTCGAGGTTGGAGAGGATCAGCACGCCGACATCGATTTCACCGCTGACCAGCAAGTGCTCGATGTAGGGGCGTTCGTCTTCCATCACGCGGATTTCCACGTTGGGGTAGGCGCGCTGGAAGCGGGTGAGCAAGTCTGCCAGGTAATAGCCGGCCACCAGGCTGGTCACGCCGATGATCAATTGCCCGGCTACCTGGTCGGTACTCTGTTGCAGGCTGCGCTTGGCGTTGTCGACGGTGGCGAGAATCAAGTGTGCCTGGCGCAGGAACTGATGGCCCTGGTGGGTCAGGGTCATGCCCTTGGCGTGGCGGTTGAACAGGTTGACGCCGATTTCCTGTTCCAGCTGCTGGATCGCCAGGGTCAGGGTGGACTGGGAGATGAAGGCGGTCTGGGCGGCGGCGGAGATCGAGCCGGTCTCGGCCACGGCGATGAAGTGACGGATCTGACGCAAGGTCATCATGCTGGAATTACCAGTGGGGTGTTTTTATAGATTTGTTCGAGTGTATATCGTTTTAATTGAGGGGTAGGCGCGTTACATCTGGAAGCACTCTATATCGGGGCTTTTTGGCACTTAGTTTTACGCTGGGGGCCTTATGGGTCCTGTGAACCTGAGTTTCTGGAGGCTGTGAATGAATACCCGTGGATTGCTCGATCAACTGCTCAAATCCGGCCAGGACATGCTGCAAAACAAGGCGGGTGGGCAGCGTAAAGGTGAGGACAAAGGTGCCCTCGGTGGCCTGCTCGGCAGCGGCGGGCTGGGTAGCTTGCTCGGTGGTGCGGGTGGCGGAGCCCTTGCAGCCGGCGCCATGGGGCTGTTGCTGGGTAACAAGAAAGCCCGCCAGTTTGGGGGTAAGGCCCTGACCTACGGTGGGCTGGCGGCGTTGGGTGTGATTGCCTACAAGGCTTATGGCAATTGGCAGGCGCAGCAGGCCAGTGCGCCCCAGGGTGAGCCGCAGACGATTGACCGATTGCCGGCGGCGCAGGTTGAGTTGCATAGCCAGGGGATTCTCAAGGCGCTGGTGGCGGCGGCCAAGGCGGATGGGCATGTGGATGAGCGTGAGCGGGCGTTGATCGAAGGGGAGTTTGTGAAGCTGGATAATGATCAGGAATTGCAGCGCTGGCTGCATTCGGAGCTGAACAAACCGCTGGACCCGGCGGATGTGGCGCGGGCGGCCAGTACGCCGGAGATGGCGGCTGAGATGTACATCGCGAGTGTGATGTTGGTGGACGAGGAGAACTTCATGGAGAAGGCCTATCTTGATGAGTTGGCGCGGCAGCTTAAGTTGGAGCCGGGGTTGAAGGTTGAGCTGGAGAAGCAGGTGCGGCAGGCTGTGATTGGCTGATCGATTGAGTACATATCCGGTGTTTAGGTAACGGCCGCCTATG